>NZ_JANHLK010000120.1 GCF_028682635.1 Pseudomonas putida
CAATAAACCTGTAGAAGCTGGCTTGCCAGCGATGACGTCAGCACATCCAACATCTTCCTCGCCTGAAAAACCGCCTTCGCTGGCAAGCCAGCTCCTACAAGGTGATCACCTCCAGACACAAATCCCGGGAACACCCAATAAACCTGTAGGAGCTGGCTTGCCAGCGATGACGTCAGCACATCCAACATCTTCCTCGCCTGACAAACCGCCTTCGCTGGCAAGCCAGCTCCTACAAGGTGATCACCATCAGACACAAATCCCGGGAACACCCAATAAACCTGTAGGAGCTGG
>NZ_JANHLK010000121.1 GCF_028682635.1 Pseudomonas putida
CCGACCTTCGACTACGGCAACAACATCCGCCAGATGGCGCAAGAAGAAGGCGTGGAAAACGCATTCGACTTCCCGGGCTTCGTACCGGCCTACATCCGCCCACTGTTCTGCCGTGGCATCGGTCCGTTCCGCTGGGCGGCGCTGTCGGGTAACGCTGAAGACATCTACAAGACCGACGCCAAGGTCAAGGAACTGATCCCGGACGACGCCCACCTGCACAACTGGCTGGACATGGCCCGCGAGCGCATCAGCTTCCAGGGTCTGCCGGCACGTATCTGCTGGGT
>NZ_JANHLK010000122.1 GCF_028682635.1 Pseudomonas putida
CAAACTCAACATACCCCGCAAACCCTGTAGGAGCTGGCTTGCCAGCGATGGCGGCATCAGCTTCACCATCGCATCGCCAGCAAGCCGGCTTCTACAGATCGGTGTCACGCCACACATTCAACATACCCCGCAAACCCTGTAGGAGCTGGCTTGCCAGCGATGACGGCATCAGCTTCACCATCGCATCGCCAGCAAGCCGGCTCCTACAGATCAGGTCACGCCACAAATTCAACATACCCCGCAAACCCTGTAGGAGCTGGCTTGCCAGCGATGG
>NZ_JANHLK010000123.1 GCF_028682635.1 Pseudomonas putida
GTACAGGTGATTGAGGTGTTGGCCAGTGGGCAACGTCAGGGTGGTGAGGTTGCTCAGTGGGTCGTATTCGTAGGACAAGGCGCCTTGCGCCGTGGTCTCCTGGATCAGGCGACCAAGCAGGTCGTAGGAAAATTCGAGGGTTTCATCACTGACACCCATCTGCTTGCCCTGCGCGGTGGGCAGGCGCTGGATCGACAGCAAGCGATCGCCGTCGTCATACACATAATCCTGACGGGCATCGGCATTGAGCTTGGCCA
>NZ_JANHLK010000124.1 GCF_028682635.1 Pseudomonas putida
AGCCTTCTGGGACTGGGGGGAGCCTGGTACGGCGAGGAACGGATCAACTGGGGCCTGTTGATGATCCTCGATGCCGTGCGCCGCACACTGGGGCTGCCACGGCTGGACAACATCGCACTGCTCCAAGCGGTCAAGGCCATGGGAACCTGGGCGGGTGTGGAGTCGATGGATGGCTATGCCACCCGCAGCCGCGAACTCAACAGGCAGCTTTGGGCCATTGAGAAACCGCTGCGCATCGCCTTGACCCAACCGCAACC
>NZ_JANHLK010000125.1 GCF_028682635.1 Pseudomonas putida
TTGGCGTGACACAGATCTGTAGGAGCCGGCTTGCTGGCGATGCGGCGACCCGACAAGCCGCTCCTACAGGGGATCGAATACAGCCGTGAGAGATTGGTCGACCTTGAGGCCGCCTTCGCTGGCAAGCCAGCTCCTACAGATTTGTGGGGTATGTTGGGTTTGTGGCGTGACACACATCTGTAGGAGCCGGCTTGCTGGCGATGCGGTGGTGGCCGTTATGCCGCCATCGCTGCGATGCGGCGACCCGACAAGT
>NZ_JANHLK010000126.1 GCF_028682635.1 Pseudomonas putida
CCAGTCCCTGACTACACCGGCCAAAAAGTCTGCGGCCTCACCGTGCACTTCCTGCCCTGCGAAGACCTGCAAGTCAGCACCTCCTGCTACGCCTACGGCAGCCCCGAATACCCGATCAAGACCCCACTGCAATTGCCGGAGCCCCAGTCATGTCCGAAGTGAAACACGCTTCTATGTGGTACCCGCCAGCGTTTCCGGTCGAGGGACGTTTGCCTCGTAACGTCGCGCAG
>NZ_JANHLK010000127.1 GCF_028682635.1 Pseudomonas putida
CTATCGCTGCCCGCTGCAATGCCCGTACTGCTCCAATCCGCTGGATTTCGCCGAACAAGGCAAAGAACTCAGCACCGAACAATGGCTCAAGGTGTTCCGTGAAGCGCGGGAGATGGGCGCGGCGCAGCTGGGTTTTTCCGGCGGCGAACCCCTGGTGCGCCAGGACCTTGCCGAGCTGATCGCCGAGGCACGCAAGCTGGGTTTCTACACCAACCTGATCACCTCCGG
>NZ_JANHLK010000128.1 GCF_028682635.1 Pseudomonas putida
TCAGAAGTGAAACGATGCATCGCCGATGGTAGTGTGGGGTTTCCCCCTGTGAGAGTAGGTCATCGTCAAGATTAAATTCCAAAACCCCTATCTGCGCATGCAGGTAGGGGTTTTGTCTTTTAGTAGAAGCATCAAGAATTCGCTGGCACGTCGTAATGACGGACTGGCACACAGAATTTCTTGACGACCATAGAGCGTTGGAACCACCTGATCCCATCCCGAAC
>NZ_JANHLK010000129.1 GCF_028682635.1 Pseudomonas putida
CCACCCTCGCATCGCCAGCAAGCCGGCTCCTACAGATTTGTGTACTGCCCCACAATCCGCAGGCACCCGAAAACCTGTAGGAGCTGGCTTGCCAGCGAAGGCAGCATCATGACCACCATCGCATCGCCAGCAAGCCGGGCCCAAAGAGGCGCGTCATGCCACAAACCCAACATACCCCGCAGATCCTGTAGGAGCTGGCTTGCCAGCGAAGGCAGCATAACGG
>NZ_JANHLK010000013.1 GCF_028682635.1 Pseudomonas putida
TGTTTGGTTTCGCCTCCCTGGCCACCGCATTTGCGCAGACTACCGAGCAGATCCTGGTCCTGCGCTTCATCGCCGGGCTTGGCATGGGCGGTGCGACCCCCGTAGTGCTATCGCTCGCGGCCGAATACGGCAGTGCCAGACAGCGGGGCACTATCATGACCACCGTTTTGCTGGGGCTGCCCGCAGGCGCCATTCTTGGCGGGCTACTGGCCGCCCGGATGCTGCCCTCGATCGGTTGGCAAGGCATTTTTGCCGTCGGCGGTATCGTGCCGCTGCTGCTGGTGGTTGTCTTGATGTTCGCACTGCCAGAGTCGTTGTATTTCCTCACGAGACGCCGCACGAACAGCAGCCTTGCAAAGATCGGGAAAATTGTTGCCACCATCAGCAAAAAGCAGTTCTTGCCCGGCAGTACCTTCAGTGTTCCGGAGGTGGATGTCAAAACCAGCGTAACCTCCCTGTTCTCTGGCGGCCAGGCGCGCAATACCTTTGGAATATGGACGATCTACCTGTTCAATTGGGTCGCATGGTTCATGTTTCTCTCCTGGCTACCCACCGTTCTCAAAGCCACCGGGCTCCCCGCAGAGCAGGCACCCATGGGCACTGTTGCGGTCAACGCCGTGTTTGTCGTTTGTGCGATTCCACTCTCGATCATCTTGCCGAAGATCAACATTCGACTGTTGCTGTTGGCCCTGTTCCTATTCGGGATTGCCCTGTGCCTGGGCCTGGCGAACAGCGGCACGAACTGGGCGCTGGTGTTCATCCTCGCCGGTTTGGCCGGCTTGGGTATCGGCGGTCAGCAAATCGTCCTGAACTACATGGTTGCCCAGGCGTACCCGACCGCCTTGCGCGCCACGGCGACAGGCTGGGCGATTGCCCTGGGGCGGGTAGGCGCGATTATCGGATCAGCAAGCGGCGGCTGGTTTCTCGAGCACGGCGGCCCTGCGGGTTATTACTCGGCGCTGATCGTGCCATTGGCGATTGCAGCGGCGGGACTGATGATCATTCGCACCCAGCCCGATGCGCTGGACAGTCAGCCTGTCGCAGCGCATTGAACGGACTCGCAGGGTTGGGATTACTATCCAGATGCCTGCAAGGCTCAGTCAAAACGGAACGAAGCCCCATAGGCCGAGGCTGGCAAACGACTTGAACCGTCTGCCCGCAGCCGCGAACGGAAGGTGCCGCTATGCGGTTGGCTGCGGTACAGCCCGCGCTTTTGCAGCTCGGGGATCACCAGTTCAACGAAATCCTCGAGGCTGCCGGGGCTGATCAGCGGGTTGAGCATGTAGCCGCTGGTGCCGGAGATTCGTGCATGTTCCTCGATGTGCTCGGCCACCTGTTGTGGTGTGCCTACCAGGATCAGGTCGCTGCCTCGGGTCACCTTGGCAAAGCGCTGTTTGACGTCGCCGGCGGTCAAGGGTTTGCCACTGCCATCGGGATGCATCACGTAGGAGGTCATGCCCTCGGTGTGGGTGGACAGCGCCTCACTGTCGGCGTAGCGGCCGATATCGATACCGGTGTCACCGGCATAACTCACCAGCTGTGCCTGCAAGTGGTAGTTGCTTTGCAGTTCGTCATATTTGCGCTGGGCTTCGATTTCGGTTTTCGCCGTGACGATGCGCAGCACCGTCAGCGACTTTACATCTTCGCTCTGACGACCACGGGCCTCGGCCTTGGCCCAGATCTCTTCCAGCCCGAGACGAATTTCCCGGGGGTTGGACTTGGCGATGAAGATCAGTTCGGCGTGTTTGGCGGCGAACTCACGACCGCGCCCCGACCAGCCCGCCTGAATCAACACAGGCGTGCGTTGCGGCGATGGAGAAGTCAGGTGCGGTCCGGCCACGCGGTAATGCTCACCCGCATGATTGATCGGTCGCACGCGATCACCCCGGGCGTAGAGCCGGCTCGCCTTGTCCGCGACCACGGCGTCGGCAGCCCAACTGCCTTCCCAGAGTTTGTAGGCCACATCCAGGAACTCTTCGGCGCGCTCATAACGATCATCGTGCTTGATCATCTGCTCCAGGCCGAAGTTGCGCGCTGCGCTGGACAGGTAGGACGTGACGATGTTCCAGCCGACCCGGCCATTGGTGAGGTGATCCAGGGTGCTGAAGCGGCGGGCATGGGTAAAGGGATGCTCGTAGCTGGTGGTCACGGTCACGCCAAAGGCCAGGTTTTGCGTGACGGCCGCCAGTGCCGGAATGATCATCAGCGGGTCGTTGGCTGGCGCTTCCACCGCCCATTTCATCGCCGCATCGGCGTTGCCGCCAAACACGTCATAGAAACCCAGGACATCGGCGAAAAACAGCATGTCGAGGTGCGCCTGGTCGGCGATGCGCGCCAGGTTCGACCAGTAGCCCAGGGAATTGATCGCCAGGCGTTCGTCAGCAGGGTGCGTCCACAGGCTTGGCGCACCGCCACAGCCCACGCTGGCTTGCTCATAGAGAGCAAACAGAAGAGGTTTTGGATCGGACATGGTGGTTCCTGAAAAAAGTGAATGACTGAGAGCGAATCAGCGCGGGTGCTTGAACCCTTTGCCGTAGTGGCGCTCAAGGCGGTGCTGGATCAGCTCGAGCCCGATGGACAACAACCAATAGATGACGGCTGCGGTGGTGAGCATTTCGATGTAGCGATAGGAAGACCGCCCATAGGACTGCGCCAGGAACATCACCTCCCACACGCCCATCACCGAAATCAGCGATGAGTCCTTGAGCATTGAAATGAACTGGCTGGTGGTCGGTGGAATGATCGTGCGCATCGCTTGCGGCAAAATGATGTGCACGAAAGCCGCGATCGGCCCGAGCCCCAACGCCATCGCCGCTTGCCGTTGCCCGGGGGCGACCGCCTGGATGCCGGCACGGAAGATCTCGCTGAGGTAGGCCCCGTAATTGAGCGACAGCGCAATGATCCCGGCACTGATGGCGCCAGGCACCACGCCCAACTGCGGCAGGCCCAGGTAGATCAGCAGGATCTGGATCAGCAACGGCGTGCCGCGAAAGAAGGACGCATAGAAACTGGCGATGCCATAGGCCACCGCGCTGCGTGACAATCGCGCCAGCGCCGTCACGAAGCCCAGCAGCAATGAAAGCCAGATCGAGCCGAAACACAGGAACAACGTCAGCGCGGCACCTTGCAGGAAACCGTTCGGCCCCAGATGCAGTCCGACCAGGTTCGGCAATTTCTCCAGGATGATCGAGAACTTCAGGTCGAAGCTCATGAAAAACATCACGCACAATCCGAACAGCGTCGCCCACGTCAGGTACAGGCGCGTGCGAAAGGCAAACAGCGGGTGCACACGACGCTTTCCGATGTCGGCGGCCAGCGTCGTTTTGGCCGGGTGTGGGTTCAGGGCTGTCATTGGCTGATGTCGGCACCGATCCACTTCTGCGATATTTTGCTCAAGGTGCCGTCAGCCTTCAGTTGGCCGATCACCTCGGTCACCTTGGCATTCCATTGCGCATCGCCCTTTTCAATCGCCACCACATTCGGCTCGGCATAGAGCGTCTCGCCGGCGATCTTGAAACGCGGGTCTTGGGCAATTCGCTCGCGGGCCGTGATCAGGTTGGTGACCATTGCATCCAGACGCACGCCGCTGCCCAGTGCCAGGTCCTGGAAGGCCACGGTTTCATTGTCGTAGGGCGCCACTTGGACGTTGTCGAACGGAAAGCTCAATGGCTTGTCCCCGGCGCCCTCGATCACCAGGTCCTTGTTCAAGTAGGCTTCATAAGTTGAAGCGCTGATCACACCGACTTTCTTGCCGGACAAATCCTTGCCCGCCGTGATGGCGTTGTCCTTGGCATTGACCACGATCACCGCAGGCGACTGGTAATACTCCACGGGGAAATCGAACACTTCGGCGCGGGCCTTGCTCGGGGTCATCGAGCACACGCAGATGTCATAGCGTCCGCTCCAGCGACCTGCGGCGATGACATCCCAGGACGGTGTTTCCAGCTTGAGCTTCACCCCAAGGCGTTGTGCAACGGCCTTGGCCACGTCCACGTCAAAGCCGTCCAGCTGGTTCTGCTCGTTGAGAAACGAGAACGGCGGATAGCTCTCCATCAGCACGCCGGTCAATTCGCCTTTTTGCGTGACGCGATCGAGGGTGGCACCTGCCCACGCAGTTGAGCAGGTAGCCAGCAAAGCCAGGCCCAGGGGTAAAAAAGCTCGGGTTTTCAATGACAAATACTCCAATCAATTCAAAATACCTGATTAGATTAAAACGCAATATAAAATTCGTTAGTACTTGTTTTGCGGAATAAAAACCTCGTTTCAAGCTATATCAAATGGCTCATGCGGCGGCCACTCGCTCGGTATTACTGCTCACCTCGAATTGCCCCACCAGTTTCTGCAGCTTGTTGGCATTGAGCCGCACCGTTTCCGCACTGTTCTGCAGCACCACCACGGTCTGGCGCATTTGCGTGGAGCAGTGATCGACCTTGCTGATCGTCTTGCCGCAGTCGAGGCTGCGCCTGTTGAGCTGCTGAATGATCGCGAACATGCTTTCTACAGCCTGATGCAGCTGCACGTTTTCCGAGGAGGCATCTTCGGCCAGGCGCAGGCTGTTATCGACGTCCTTGACGCCCTCCTCCATGAAGCTGACGGCTTTTTGCGTTTCTTTCTGCAAGCCTTCGACCATGTGCCGAATATCGTCGGCCGCCCGTGACGTGCGTGAGGCCAGGCTGCGGACCTCGTCGGCAACCACCGCGAAACCTCGCCCGTGTTCACCCGCTCGTGCGGCCTCGATGGCGGCATTGAGCGCCAGCAGATTGGTCTGGTTGGTGATGTCGCTGATCAGGCCGGTGATCTTGCCGATCTCGGTCATTCTGCTATCGAGCAACTGCACGCTAGAAGAAGAACGCTCGACGACATCGCGAATGGACTGCGTCCCTTCCTGCACGGCGAGAAATTGCTCGCGGGCGCGGGTGACCACTTCGTCCATCGCCTGTTTCATTTGTTCAGCGCTGGCCGAGGCCTGCTGGATCTCGCCCAATTGGTCTTCGACGATGATCATCATCCGATGCACCGCTTCGGCCACCTCGGTGGAAGTGACACCGGCTTCCTGGCTGCGGCCCAGCATCATCAGGTTGGTGGTGCCGACGTTGCTGCTGGCCTTCACCACTTGCCCGACCACCGAGTCCAGGTTATCGATGAAACTGTTGATCCAGCGTCCCATATCACCGGTCTCATCGTTGGCCATGCGCTTGATGTCCAGACGCTGACGCAGGTTGCCCTCGCCTTCGGCGATGGTCCTGATCACGCTCGTCATCTCGTTGAGCCTTGCCGCGAGACGCTTGGGCCCGAGCCGGCTGAACAGCAGCGTCGCACACAACATGCTCAAGACCTCGACACTATCGATCACGCCCTGGCCCAGGCCGCTGTAATGCTGGGCCAGGAAATTGCTGGCAAAGAGTCCGGTCATGGTCGCGACGTAGGGTTTCATCAGGCCGTGGCTGAGCGAGCGCCGGCGGTAGACCTCCTCCAGGTCGGCCTCGCACATCATGCCCCAGCGATCAGGTGAGCCTGGCAGCTGGAAGGTCACGCCCTTGCCGACTACCGGAATGTGCCGGTAGTCCGAGTAACCGGGGTAAGTCACGAACAGGTTGGAGCCGGCACGAATGGTCTCGCGTACGCCCGGGTGCAGTTGCTGGGTCGCCGGGTCGGTGAAGCGCAGCTCCAGTTCGGTGTGGCGCTGGATCTTCACGGTCTTCCAGGGGGTGTGTACACCGCTTTTGAGGTTCTCGCCGTGGCTGAAGGTGCCGTCCTCGAAACGCGAACG
Organism: Pseudomonas putida; assembly: GCF_028682635.1. Taxonomy (GTDB): domain Bacteria; phylum Pseudomonadota; class Gammaproteobacteria; order Pseudomonadales; family Pseudomonadaceae; genus Aquipseudomonas; species Aquipseudomonas putida_AE. Next base: position 5,771 of record NZ_JANHLK010000013.1, read on the forward strand.
TGACAAGGCGGTTCCGGGCTCGATGGCCGGATCAAAACGCGATTGCGCCATGAACAGATAGTTGTCGCCCGACTCGGCAAAAATGTGCCCGGCCTCGCGCTGGATGAGATCGCCCAACACATCGTTGGGCACGCGCCCGCAGAGGCAGCCCAGGACTTTTCCATTGACGCGCAGGGGCTGATAGAACATCAGCGTGACCTCATCATGGAAGCGCGAAGACGAGGGGCCGATTGGCAAGGTCAACGGATCGCTGTAAGGACCATGGAGGAACGGCGCTTTCAAGCCTTCGGCCAATGCGCGGGTGTGCTCGAGCCGGGTTTTGCCGCGGCGACTCCAGGTCGACACGATGACCTGGCCGCTGGCATCAACGACAAATAACTCGGAAAACTCTGCGGCCTGGTCGAGCTTGTCCGTTAGCGCAGTGCTGTCGAGGTTGGCGAAATCACGACCGAGGTTATCCGCCAGTTCCGCCAGGTGCTCCCACTGTTCCCGCGTCCAGTTCTGCAGCAACTGCACCCGGGTTTCAGCGATAGCCTCGAAGGTTTGTTCGATCACCGGGTATGCCGATCGATTGAGCCAGCACGACCAGCCCATCGAGAGTTTTCCAGTCTTGCCGAACCAGGGTAGCCAGCGCTTCTCGCTTGCGGACAACGGCATGAAATGACTTGATAGCGACATCCACTTAATCCACTGCGACATTGAGATGGCAATTGGACAGCAAATACCAGGCCAAGTCGTAAGCACACTAATCAATTCATCTCGCAGGCAAGAAGGTACTGGCTCCCTGGCCGGTTCATCTCACGCCGTGCGCGTGCGGGTTCTGGACTGCACAGGGATCGCCGTTGCGGCGTTGGCTATTTCCCAGGCATCGCGGGGTTCGTCGAGGTCGCGGTTGAGGGTTTCCGGGGTGTTGAACGTTGTGTACAGGGTGACCAGCGTTTTGTAAGGCATGGAGACGTTCATGCCACGCACGCCCAAGGCGCGAATGGCCGCCACGGCGGCACCCGGATCTTCGACGCCAAAACAGACAAAGGAGTAGTCCAGGCCCAGGGCCGCATACGCGGCGTTATGGATCTTTGCCGAGAGCGAAAAAACAGCGAGCCCATGATCGAGCCGCAGAGGGTTGGCAGGGATTGAGGAATGTGGGTGCCCATCGCGAGAGTTAGACGACGCTGGTCAAGCCGCGCGCCTGCACATCGTCCAGCCGGCCTTGAGTGCGCAGATACGTCCCTAGGAGGAAGATGTCGGCGCGCAGTTGTTCGAGCGTGACCGGCACGGGGTCGAGTTGACCGACGAAGGCGCGCTGTTCCTGCCTGAGGCGCTGGATTTTGGCCTGGTGCGCCTGCCCTTGAATGTGCCTGGCGTGCACACGCGCCTGCTCTTCGAGGAATCGCTGGTGGTGGCGTTGCCGCAAGACCATCCGCTGTGCGCCAAGCGACGTATACAGCCTCTGGATCTGGCGGAATGCCAGGTGATGGTACTGGCGCGCAAATTCGCGGCCGGTTTGTATGACCAGATGCTGGCGGGTTTTCATCGACGCAAGATCACCCTGAAGATCGCCCGGGAGATGGGCGAGTTCACCTAGTTGGCGTTGGTCGCCGCTGGCCTCGGCGTGGGCATCCTGCCAAGCGGCGCCGCCTCGGCGCTGACAGCCGGCGTCGTGCCCCGGCCACTGGCGCTGGCCATGAGCGGCGCGGGCATTGGAGTGGCCTGGACCGGCCTGGAAAATCCGCGCAAGCGCGCGCTGATGCAGGTGCTTGACGAACTCTATTCCCGCGACGTGTCCTGAGCTGACACGAACGCCCGGCTGCCGCCGCCCCCCTGGAGCTGCCGAGTGAAACGAGGCTGCGATCTTTTGATGTTGTTTTTAGAAGCAAGATCAAAAGATCGCAGCCTGCGGTGTGAAGCTCCTACAGGATGTCGGGGGCGTTTGTTGAATCTCGGCAAAAAACGCCACGAACCTATTGCCAGGCGGATTGCTGGCTACGCAGAACTTGGCCGACCACTTACATCCTCCCTCTGTCTTTGCATATGCCCTCGATCGAAACCGATATGTGCTGGCATGACCGATTCCAACTAGTTCCGAGCCCCCCAAGCAAAGCCTAAGGATGCTCAAGCGTCGCGCCAAAAAAAGGAAACATCCTTAGAAAAAACCAGACATGTCTGAAAGAATTTTCCGAAAAATGCAACAAAAAATGTGAGCTCTTGAAGTTTCAATCCGCAAAAAATATACATACAGTTCCATGACACCATTTCAAAATCACACGCAGTCCTTTCAAGACGGGGGAACTATGAAAAACGCCATAGCACCTACAAGAAGTGAAAACTTCTCTGAATGGTATCAACAAGTCATCAGCCATTCTGAGCTGGCTGAAAACTCGCCCGTTAGAGGTTGCATGGTCATCCGTCCCTGGGGCTATGGCATATGGGAGCAGATGCAACGAGAGCTTGATCAAAAATTCAAAGACACAGGCCATGTAAACGCTTATTTCCCACTTTTGATCCCATTATCCTTACTTCAAAAAGAAGCAGAACATGTCGATGGATTTGCCAAAGAGTGCGCAGTCGTAACCCATCACCGCCTGGAACAGAATGCAGATGGAACGCTCACTCCCGCTGGCGAACTGGAAGAGCCTTTGATCATCAGGCCTACCAGCGAAACGGTGATCGGGGCTTCCTTTTCACGATGGGTGCAAAGTTATCGGGATCTGCCGTTACTAATCAACCAGTGGGCCAACGTCTTGCGCTGGGAGATGCGTCCAAGGATCTTCCTGCGTACCTCGGAGTTCCTGTGGCAAGAAGGCCACACCGTTCACGCCTCCAGTGAAGAGGCCTTGGGCGAGACGCTGAAGATGCTGGATATCTATGAGCGGTTTACTGTCGAGCACCTGGCGATACCAATAATCAAGGGTGAAAAGTGCTCATGGGAACGTTTCCCAGGCGCCGTGAGCACTTATACCATCGAGGCAATGATGCAGGACGGTAAGGCCTTGCAAGCAGGCACTTCACATTTCCTCGGACAAAATTTTGCCCAGGCATCAGACATCCGCTTTGTTAACAAGGAAGGGGTAAAAGAACTCGCCTGGACCACATCGTGGGGCGTTTCCACGCGTTTGATTGGTGCCATGATCATGGCCCATGGCGATGACGATGGCTTGGTGATCCCACCGCTAGTGGCACCGATGCAGGTCATCATTGTTCCGATCGTACGCAGTGGACAGGATGCCGAAGCCATCCATGCTTATTGCGATAAGTTGCAAAAGCAGATCTCCCGGAAAAGACTGAAGGGACAAAACCTGCGTGTCAGCGTTGATAAACGGGACATGAATGGCGGCGAAAAAAAGTGGTATCACATCAAGCGCGGCGTGCCTGTCCGGGTCGAAGTCGGAATAAAGGAACTGGAGCAGAGCACGGTTTCTTATTCCTGCAGAGACAACAGCAAGAAAACGTTGAACGTAGAGATGAGCAGCTTTGTTAAAGACTTGCCAAAAATCCTGCAAACTATTCAGTCAGGCATGCTGGAAAGTGCCAGAAAAAAGCTGTCGAACAACACCAAAACAGCCACGACGCTTGACGACTTCAAACAAGCCTTCAAACGCAAGGACAAACTCAATACATTCGTACTCGCCCCCTTCGTCGATGACGAAAAAGTTGAGAAAGTCATCAGCGAACTGGGTGTAACCGTGCGATGCATTCCACTCGCTCAACCTAAGGTTGCAGCCACCTGCTTATTTACAGGTCAGCTCACCAAAACTTGGGCATTGTATGCGAAGTCATATTGATCCTTGATCACCAACTTCCAGGCACGGCTGGGATTTTCCTGCACTTGTCACCAAATGAAAAGAAACTGTCGCCGAATGCAGGTCGCCGACCACGAAATCCGCGTAGAACACGTCGCGTATTCCTCTGATTTACATGCTCCACACCATAATAATAATCCGACCAGGGATCGCCCTTAATGCGCGTGAATTTGCCCGTAACCGACCATGAAAGACTGTTTCCCGCCGAACAACGCCTGATCTCCACCACCGACCTTGATAGTCGAATCACTTACTGCAATGACGCGTTTGTCGACATCAGCGGTTTCACCTACGACGAACTGGTCGGCCAGACCCATAACCTGGTGCGACACCCCGATATGCCGCCTGGGGTGTTCATTCATATGTGGCACACCATCAAGCAAGGCAAACCCTGGATGGGGATTGTGAAAAACCGGGCGAAAGATGGTGATTTCTATTGGGTCAGTGCCTATGTCACGCCTATCTATGAAAACGGCCGCATGAGTGGTTACGAGTCAGTTCGCTCGGTGCCCACCCGCGACCAGGTGCATCGGGCATCAGCGCTCTATGCAAGGATGCGTGCGGGCAAGCCGATCGTCGCGCTGAGTGCGCGGATTTTCCGGCCACTGCAGCACGGTTGGCCATTGCTGGTGGCAGGCGCGGTTTCGCTGCTGGCTGATCAGTGGCTGCCAAAAGCGGCGGCCCAGGGGGTGCTGGTGGTGAGCCTGGGGATTGCCTGGTACCTGATCGAGTCCCGACAACGCAGCGCCATAAGACGTACACTGGCCGATCATCCGAAAGCATTTTCCGATCGGTTGGTCGCCCTTACCTACAGCGACAACCATGGTCCCCAGGGTCAACTGGACATGGCCATGCTCAGTGAGGAAGCCCGTTTGCAGACAGCTTTGAGCCGGCTCGTCGATGCCGGGGTCAGTGTCAAGGCCAAGGCGGCACAATCGTCCGAGCTGTCGGGATTGCAGGCGCAATCGCTCGATCGCCAGCGCAGCGAAACGGATCAGTCCGCCGCCGCGATCTCGCAAATGGCTGCTACCAACCAGGAAGTGACGCAGAACGTCATCAATACCGCCCATGCCGCCTCGGAGGCTGACCAGTTGACGAGGGACGGCAGCGAATTGGCCGGGCAAAGTCTGCGCGCCATGGAGGCCATGAACGCGGCCGTCAATGAAATCGGCCAGGCGGTCAACGCGTTGGCGAGCGAGACGCAATCGATCGGCAGCGTCGTCGACGTGATTACGTCCATTGCCGAACAGACCAACCTGCTGGCGCTGAATGCGGCGATCGAGGCGGCGCGGGCCGGAGAGCAAGGTCGCGGGTTTGCCGTAGTGGCCGACGAGGTGCGATCCCTCGCCCAGCGCACCCGCACCTCCACCGAACAGATCCACGGCATCATTGCTTCGCTGCACGAAGGAGCTGATCGCGCAGTTTCGACGGCCACACGCGGTGAGCAGATTTCCCGCGAAAGCATGCAGCGTGTCGAGGCGGTGCAGGCTGCCCTGGTCGGCATCAGCCAGGCCGTCAGCCGGATTACCGACATGAGCCAGCAGATGGCATCGGCGTCGGAAGAGCAAAGTCACGTGACTGAAGACATCAATCAACAGATCACGCGCATTGCGCAGCTGTGTGATCACAGTGCCGGGCAGGCCAAGCAAGGTGCGGCCATCAGTCAGGACCTTGAAGAGATGGCCGAGTATCTGCACAGCCTGGCGGAGCGTTTTAACCGATAACCGTCAGTTCAGCGGCGGGCTGGCTCGGCCCGTCGCTGGTGCACAGGACTATGCAAATCCAAGGAACGACAGGACGACCACGACGACCACCACCAGCCCAACGATGTAAATAATGCTGTTCATCAGTCCACCTCTCAATCTGAACGGGATTGCGAAACGAGGGTGTGCCAACTTCCAGATTACCCACCTTCGCTTGTCACTCCATTCGACAACGCACAGGGCGCATTGTCCCAATCAGGCGTGGAGACACTATGCTTGTATCCAGCCAATTACTCCGGACATCGAAATGCCCGCCGACGAATCCACCCTCCTCCAGAGCTGGAACCACAACGCCCACGCCTGGATCGAAGCCATCCGCAGCGGCGCCATCGAAAGCCGTCTGAAGGTCACGGACCAGGCAATCCTGCTGGCAATACTGGGCCGCCAGCCAGAGCGCGTGCTCGACCTCGGCTGTGGCGAGGGTTGGCTGTTGCGGGCACTGGCGGAACGTGGCATCGAGGCGGTCGGTGTGGATGGCGATGAGACGCTGGTCGAGGCGGCGCGGGCGGCGGGGTCGTCACCGGTGCATCTGGCCAGCTATGAACAACTGGTGGAGGCGAGAGTGGATGTTGGCCGCGACTACAACCTGATCTGCGCCAATTTTGCCTTGCTGCACCAGGACATCATCCCCTTGCTCGCGGCCATGGACGCCCTGCTCGCCCCCGACGGCGCGCTGGTGATCCAGACGCTGCATCCATGGACCGTGGCCGCGGGCGACTATCAGGATGGCTGGCGGGAAGAGACGTTCAGTGGATTCGACGGGCATTGGCAACCCATGCCGTGGTACTTGCGAACCTTGTCCAGTTGGATCAATGCGCTGGACATGGCCGGTTTTCGGCTGGCCGGCCTTCAGGAGCCACAGCACCCGCAAAGTCCCGTGCCGCAGTCATTGTTGTTAGTGGCCGAGTCGCGGCTGTAGGAGCTGGCTTGCCAGCGATGGCGGCAACACGGCCACCATCGCATCGCCAGCAAGCCGGCTCCTACAGAGGTGTGTGACCACAAATTCAACATGGACCCGCAAATCCTGTAGGAGCTGGCTTGCCAGCGATGGCGGCATCACGGCCACTACCGCATCGCCAGCAAGCCGGCTCCTACAGAGGTGTGTCACTCCACAAATCCAACATACCCCGCAAATCCTGTAGGAGCTGGCTTGCCAGCGATGGCGGCATCACGGCCACCATCGCATCGCCAGCAAGCCGGCTCCTACAGAGGTGTGTCACTCCACAAATTCAACATACCCCCGCAAATCCTGTAGGAGCTGGCTTGCCAGCGATGGCGGCATCACGGCCACCATCGCATCGCCAGCAAGCCGGCTCCTACAGAGGTGTGTCACTCCACAAATTCAACATGGACCCGCAAATCCTGTAGGAGCTGGCTTGCCAGCGATGGCGGCATCACGGCCACCATCGCATCGCCAGCAAGCCATCTGTCCAACTTATTATTAATATTTAACGTCCCGGGCCGTGTCGCGGGTGTCCTGTTTGGTGTCGCGCTTGTCCTGGCGACAATCGGCACGGCTCTTTTCATCACCCTCTTTGCATTCTTCCTTGGTTTCCCTTGAGGCTTCGCGCCCTTCCTGCTTGGTGTCACGCGATTCCTGCCGTTGGTCAGCCTGGTCGGTCGCGTAGGCCGGCAACGACACGCCGTATACGCCAGCCGCGAGGGCCAGTGACGCCAGTGCAGCCATGTAAAACCTGCGAATCATGAGCTTTCTCCTGTTCAAGAGTACTCAATCACTGGTTTTTCCCGGTCATTGACCGGGAACACACTTTCCAAAAAGATCCTCTGGAGTGGGAGTTTTAACGATAGTCGATACAGGCAACCCCACAAGCTCGGGGGCCTATACGGTCTAGAGCATTTTCTCCAGGCCGATCTTGTCGCTGAGCCAGGCCTTGAAGCTGCGCCATTTGCTGCCGGGCTCCTGGCGCAAGACATGCAGGCGGCCGTCGTCCTCAGCGATCCAGACCACTTCGCCGTTTTCCAGGCGGGCCTGGTAACTCACCGCTGGCGCCATGCCCTCAAGCGCCAGCTTGCGCACGTAGCCGGCCAGTTCAGGGCTGTCGACCAGCACCCCGACTTCAGTGTTCCACAGCACTGAGCGCGGATCGAAATTGAAGGAGCCGATGAACACCTTCTGCTGGTCGAGGATCATGGCCTTGGTGTGCAGGCTGGAGTCCGAGCCACCGCTGAGGCCAAAGGAAGAAGAACCACCGCTGGGGTCGTCCGGTTGGCGCCGCAGCTCATAGAGCTTCACCCCATGTTCGAGCAGGCGCTTGCGATAAGGCGCATAGCCGCCATGCACCGCAGGCACATCGGTGGCTTCCAGTGAGTTGGTCAACAGGCGCACATCGACCCCGGCATCGGCACGCCCGAGGAGGTAACGCATGCCGGATTGTTGTGGGACGAAGTATGCCGAGATCAGGATCAGCTCTTTATTGACTCTATCGAGCTCAGGCCGCAATTGCGTGGTCATCAATAGCGCGCGAGCCGGTTCGTCGTCGGCCAGGACTTTGCTCGGGGCGTCCCACATCGCCGTGACATTGGCCCAGATCAGCTCCTGACGCCAAATCGCCAGTTGCGGTTGAGTGCGGTAGGTCATGAGGTGGTCGTACAGGGCCTGGTTTTCGATACGCGTGCTCTGAAGTGATTGTTCCAGGCGTTGCCGACTCTCCTGCAAGTCTTGAGCTGTCGGCTTGACGATCAGGAAGTCACTGATCGACCGGCTCAGGGCGCTGTTCCAGTATTGGTCGAAGCTGTGGCCCAGTTGATCGGCGACCGGGCCGAGGCACAACAGGTCCATGTCGGTGAAGTTGAGATCGGGCTTGGCGTCGAAATATTCATCCCCCAGGTTGCGGCCGCCGACGATCGCCGCGCTGTTGTCGGCCAGCCACAGCTTGTTGTGCATGCGCCGGTGCTGCTGCGACAGATTGAGCAGGCGGCCCATGGTGCGGGTCACCAGGGTGCTGCGACCCAGATGCAAAGGGTTGAAGACACGGATATGGATGTTCGGGTGCACGGCCAATGTAGCGATGACTTCTTCCTGGCCATCGCTGGCGGTGTCATCGAGCAATACGCGAATCCGCACGCCGCGATCGGCCGCCAGCAGCAGTTCCCACACCAGCGCCCGGGTGCTCAGGCCGTTGTGCACGATGTAGTACTGCACATCGAGGCTTTTCTGCGCATTTCGGATCAACTCGGCACGCGCCCGGAACGCTTCACTGCTGTTTGGCAGCAGGCGAAAACCCGACCGTCCCTCATGCTGGGCGGCCGCGGCCTGGATCGAACGCCCGAATGCCGATTCGCTGGCGGGTATGGCCCTACTGAACTCGTGGGGCAAGCGCGTTGGGGTGGCGCAGCCGGCGAGCAGCAGGGTGAGCAACAGCGCGGGGACGAACAAAGACATGGACAAGGGGCTCGTCCTCAACCTCGACGGGATGGGTTTCGACTTATTTCAGTAAAGCCCCGTTCAAGCGCGGTATTGCGATATTTTGCGATAGTTCCCGGCAGTGCCGGTTTTTTTTTCATGAAGGCTATTGGCTTCCATGGATGAGCTACCATAGCTAAACCGTTTTTTTTCTTTCGGGAGAAGATTATGCATCGATTGGTTAAACCGTCGGATTATGTTCTTCAGACTGCAATGGACAAAATGGTGTACATCCTGCCTTGGGAACGCCGACATTGCCCCGGTAATCCTACGGATGAGCCCGAGCAAGGCGCCCTACTCTATAACCAATACATCCTGAACTTCCTTCATGGCCTGGAACCTCGAACGCCAGGTGAACGAATCATTGAAATTGCGCAATGGTGCCTGGCGTTAGCCGGAGAGCCTGCCAGGGCCCTGGCCGATGATTTGTCTGCGGCCTACCTCAGTCGGTACAGCTTTGTGCTGGCTGATATCTCAAGATACGATGATGAATCGAGAGAACTTCGCGGGCACCTGGCGCTCTGGCCTGACGAAATAAAAAAGATGCCAGCCAATCTGGTGATGGCTTTGCGAGCCCGGGCTGCAGGCCTTTTGTTGGGCTGACGCCCGGGATAACCAGAAATTGGGGCAGGCCAGCAAATAGACAGCTGCTGGCGCTCCCCAAGTGGTCAGGGCGTGAGATTAGGGATAGTCTCTGAGCGACATTATTTCGAACAGCCGAGCCATGACCCGCGCAGAGTTTTCGCCAGACGTTGAAGCCATCCGCACCATCGATGCCGTTCCAGTCATCCTGAGCATGGTCAAGCATCTCACCGGGATGCGCTTCGCCGCGGTAGCGAGAGTCACCGAAAGAAACTGGGTCGCCTGCGCCGTCGATGATTCAATCGATTTCGGCCTCAAGCCCGGTGGCGAGTTGGTCGTCGAGTCAACCATCTGCCACGAGATCCGCCAGCACCGGCAGCCCGTCATCTTCGGCCACGCCAGTGCGCACCCGGTTTTCTCGTTGCACCACACCCCCAGGACCTATGCGTTGGAGAGCTATATCTCCATTCCCATCATCAGGGCCAATGGCGAATTTTTCGGCACCCTGTGTGCCATCGACTCCGTGCCGGCGAATCTCGATGAGCCCGCGATCGCCAAGTCACTCACCCTCTTCGCCCAGCTGATCGCGATGAGTCTCGACGCCCAAAGCCATCTGCAGGCGACGCAAACCGCACTGGTCAATGCCCATGAACACGCAAGGCTGCACGAGCAGTTCGTCGCCGTCCTCGGCCATGACCTTCGCACGCCCCTGAGCGCGATCCGGATGAGCGCTGATCTGCTGGAAACCAGGGCAACGGAAAAACGCTCACTGAACCTGATTGCAGCGATCCGCAATAGCTCGACTCGAATGGGTGCACTGATCGAGAACGTGCTGGATTTTGCCCGGGGAAGGATGGGTGGTGGGATTCCGGTCAAGCGCCAACTGGTCGATGACCTGGGTCGCACGCTCAAACTGACGCTGGACGAAATACAGGCCTCTCACCCCGAAGCGAAATTGACCCACGACCTGGATGTTCCGACCGGCGTCTATTGCGACGCGCTGCGCATCAGCCAGTTGCTTTCAAATCTCCTGGGCAATGCAGTGACCCATGGCTCGACAGCGGAACCTATCCGCGTGCAGGCCCATGCCGAGGGGAATGAGATGGTCATATCGGTGAGCAATCAGGGTGCCCCGATTCCACCGGCGTTGATGCCATTGCTGTTTGAACCCTTTACCCGGTCAGAAGCTGGCCAGCGCGGCGAAGGCCTGGGCTTGGGACTTTACATCGCTGCCCAGATCGCCACCGCGCACAAAGGTAGCTTGAGCGTTACCTCGACGCTGGAAGCAGGCACTTGTTTCGTCGCAAGATTCCCGGCTGACTTCAAATGGCTCAGTTGAATTTTTCTGAACTAACCTCCGTCTGCGCTCCTCTCCCGCTTACCATCAAACCCATGAGAGGGGCAGGACGTCATGAGAGCACTCACCTATCACGGCGCGCATAGCGTCAAAGTCGACACCGTCCCCGATCCGGTTATCGAGGACAGCGACGACATCATCCTTCGCGTCACCGCCACGGCAATCTGTGGTTCGGACCTGCATCTGTATCGCGGGAAGATCCCGACCGTCGAGCATGGCGATATCTTCGGTCATGAGTTCATGGGCATCGTTGAAGAAACGGGCTCGGCCGTCACTGCCGTGCAACCCGGCGACCGAGTGGTGATCCCCTTCGTTATCGCTTGCGGCAGCTGCTTTTTCTGCCAGATGGATCTGTTCGCCGCCTGTGAAAAGACCAACACGGGGCGTGGCGCGATCCTCAACAAGAAAGCCATTCCATCGGGTGCCGCGCTGTTTGGGTTCAGCCACATGTATGGCGGCATCCCTGGCGGCCAGGCGGAATACGTGCGTGTGCCCAAAGCCAACACCGGGCCGTTCAAAGTCCCGGGCACCCTGTCCGACGAGAAGGTGCTGTTCCTTTCGGACATCTTGCCTACCGCCTTCCAGGCCGTGACCAACACCGGCATCGGCAACGGCTCGAGCATCGCCATCTATGGCGCAGGTCCGGTCGGCCTGTTGAGTGCAGCCTGCGCCAGAATGCTCGGTGCCGAACAGATTTTCATGGTCGATCACCACCCTTACCGCCTGGCTTACGCGCAGAAGACCTATGGCGTGATACCGATCAACTTCGATGAAGATGCCGACCCCGCCGACACCATCGTGCGCCAGACCAAAGGCATGCGCGGCGTGGATGGCGTGGTCGATGCGGTGGGTTTCGAAGCCAAGGGCAGCACCACCGAGACCGTGCTCGCCACGCTAAAGCTCGAAGGCAGCAGCGGCAAGGCATTGCGTCAGTGCATTGCAGCGGTACGACGTGGCGGGGTGGTGAGCGTGCCGGGTGTGTACTCCGGGTTCATCCATGGCTTCCTGTTTGGCGACGCCTTCGATAAAGGCCTGACCTTCAGGATGGGCCAGACCCATGTGCAGCGTTATCTGCCGGAGCTTCTCGAACACATAGAGATGGGGCGCCTTAGCCCTGAGGTCATTATCAGCCATCGACTGTCGCTGGAGCAGGCCGCCGAGGGCTACAGGATGTTCGACAAGAAGGAAGACGATTGCAGGAAGGTCATCCTGACACCGGACGATAACCGGATTGCGTTGCCCGAGAGCGACGACACCGCCGCAGTCCTGGCGACCTGATAATGCTCCCCGAAAAAGAGGACGAGATTTTCGTCCTCTTTCCAACTGTTGCTCAGGTTTCACACACCGCGGGTTGCAGGTCATCACTTTTGCATGGCTCTTGCGACGTTTCCAACAGCAGCTGATCCACTACTTCGGCCAGGGCGGCATGAACATCCCCAGTGCTGCGCAGGGCTCGTTGGTAAAGATCTCGCTGGCGGTCTGCACTGGTGCCGTTGCGCAGAATTAGCCGGGCCTGGGCGAAGACGTTTTCCACACGCAGCTTGCGCGCCGTATCGCCAAGGATCTGCTGCGCCAGAAAGAGCCACTGCTCGGCCGAGAAGGTTCGATCGTACCCCTCAACAATGAATGACGCCTGTGTTCCATGGCGTTTCGCGCGCCAACGATTTTCCTTGAGGATCAAGCGGGACGTTTGCGAATAGGCCAACCCTGGTCGAGGTTGATCAATCGCATAGGCAACCAGCAAGCGAAACAATGAGGCAATGCACAAGGCATCTTCCAGCCGTGGGCAGGCATCCGTCATGCGCAATTCCAGGGTCGGATAGCGGCAAGCGGGCCGTAATCCCCACCAGCATTCGCTGGCCTGGGTGATGGTGCCGGTACGTATCAGCAAGGCGACGTAGGCGTCATAGGCAGGCGTATCCTCGAAGAACTCCGGAATGCCCATCCTCGGCCACTCGTCACAGGCTGTTTGCCGGTAGCTCATGAAGCCGCTGTCGGCACCGTCCCAAAAGGGCGAGGAGCTGCTCAGTGCGAGCAAAAGCGGCGTCCATGGCAAGACTTCGTTCATAACCTGTATACGATCAAGGTGACTCGGAATTTCAACGTGTACATGCAGACCGCAAAGCAGACTACGCCTAGCGACCCGTTGATAGTCTGCAAACAGTTGAAGAAAGTGATGTTGCTCAGTGGGCTGTTGCACGCGCCAGTCAGCCAGAGGATGACTCCCTGCACAGAGCAGTCCCAGGTCATAAGACTCGAGCGAACGCCGCAGGCTTTTGCGAGCAGCCACAAGGTAGTCCCCTGCTTCATCCATGCAGGTGAAGATCGGCGAAGCCACTTCGATCTGGCCCTGGAACATCTCATAGGCGAAACAAGCCCCCATCGCCGCCTCGCACGCGTCAATCGAAGCCTTGGGTGGCTTATCGGTCATGCGCCGGGTGTCCAGATCGGTGATGAAGTATTCCTCTTCAATGCCGAACCTCAGCTGTCTGTCCATGGATGGGCCCTCAGTGATAGTCCTCTCCCGCTACGGCGCGCAGAAACGCCTCGTCCGCCTTTATTCGCAAATCGCGCCACTCTTGCCAACTGACAATGCGCTGGCGATCCATCTCATCCGATTGGCGCAGCAGTTCTTCGTGATAGGCATCGGGAGATTCCATGCGCAGCGCGATGTCATCGAGTGCTCGATGCCAGGCGTCCAGTGCACACAATCTTCGTTCCTGGGACGGCGTCAGCTGGTTCTTGAAGGCGTTCATGGCAGTGCAATCCCGGAGTCATTTTCTGAATGGATCAACAGGGTTCGAGCCAGGTTCACGAGGGCCGACCAGAGGTGCCTGCTGCAAAAAGGGAGGCCGGCATTCGACCTCCCGCTTTGCACGCGACGCCTTACGACGTCCCCAGTCCACGGGACAGATCGGCCGGTTGACTGGCTACTGAGTGGCCATTCCCTTGCGGCTTCTCCACTTCCGCGTTTTCCGTGGTTTTAGTCACTGTATCGCGGACCGCTTCGTAGCCCTCCCGCGCCTGCTGCTTGACCTTGTCGGCCAGCCCGGCGCTGGTCTTGCCCATGTAGCGCTGCTCGGTGGCCGTCGAGGGTAACGCCGCCCCCAGCATGGCTCCCAAGGCGATGCCCGCGGCGGCAACCATCAGCGGCTGTTCCTTGAGCAACTGGCTGACTTGATTGCTCATCACCTGCGTACTGCGCACCAGGCGGTCGCTGGCGTCATGCATGGCATGGCTGATGTTTTCGCTGGCAGCGCCCAGGTTGTCGCCCAGGTGCGCCGCTTTGTCTTTCACACTCTGGTAGCCCTCCTTCAAGGTGTCCGCCGTCTCGTGCAAGTGCTCGCGCGCACTGTCGATGCCCTCGCCCAGGCCTTCGGTCCACTCCCCGACCTTGTTCCGTGTGGGGGCTACGGGATAAGCCGGACGAGGAGTCGGCGGACGGTTCTGGCTCATCATCAGCCATAACAGACCCACCGACGTCACTACCGCCGGGACGGGATTGTTGCGAACGCTGGTGCCCAGGTTGCTCAGGAACGTCGTGCCGTTGCTCTGCATGAACGACAACGCCTGGTCGAAAAACTGTCCCGGGGTGAATTTGCTTTCCAGCGCGTCGACGATGTTGCCGATGCTGGCACGCTGGGCATCGATTTCCCGCTCGATGGTCTCGGGGCTTTTTTGCGACTCGATGTCGAATTCAGTGGTCATGAGACTTTCCTCCGCAGCGCTTCCTGGTCTTTGTTCAAGGCGTCCAGCGTGCGATCTGGCTTGAAGTGGGACGGCTCGAACTGTTTTTTTCCGGACTGCAGCATGGCGAACCCCACGATCATCACCACGACACCAACGATGAGCGCAGCCAACCACGGCGCCATGAACATGCTCAAGGCGTAGACAGCGGACATCAGCAGGATGATGAACCCCGCCAGCAGCACGATCGCACCACCGGCGACACCGGCAATGCCGGCCTTCAGCGTCGTGAGGCTCTCCTGCAGCTCGGCCTTGGCCAACGCCAGTTCCTTGGTGAACAGCGCCGGCACTTCGCGAGTCAGCTGACGCAGCAGGCCGACGACCGAAGCGTCAGGCTCCGGGGTGGGCACCGGTCTGACGCCCGGCAAATCTTGATCTTCTCTGTTCATCACAGCGCTCCTTTATAGGGTGTGGAAGCGGGTGTCGAATTCGTTGCGAAGTCTGATGGATGATCCTGTGCATTCGGCGAGGCTGGCGTGATGCCGGTGGCCAGGCCAGGATTTTCATCAGTACGTGATGGAACGGAGGTTTCGTAGGGGCGTTGCGCGCCGAATCCACCTGACGGCGGCATTGAATGCCCTGCTGCCGGGTCGCCAGCATCGCTGAGCGTCGCCGCCGGCGCGGCCCCGGCCTTGAGAAAACGCGACAGGCCAAAGCCCAGCGCAATGCTGCCGGCAATGAACAATGCCGGGTTGTTGCGCGCCAGTTCGGCGCCGTCATGCAGCAGCTGTTCCGCACTTTTCCCGCGCAGATTGCCCGCCAGCCCGCTCATGGACTCCGCCATGTCCGCGAGGTAGTCGGACATGCCCAGCCTGTCCTTGTCCTGCAGTTCTGAAACGAAGGATTTTGCCCCTTCGGCCAGTGCCTCTATCTGGTCTGCTGCCGTGTCACGGTATTGGCCAAACTGTTCATCCGCCTGCTGCCTTGCTCCGCCAAGCGCCTCCGTTACGTTTTCCTTGAGGTGTTGAAAGTCTGGGGAGTCGGGTTTGTCTGCCTGGCTCCCGGTCGTGCTGTCTGCAGTATTCATGTCGTCCCTCGCCTTCTGATTGAAGAAAAAGCGTTAGCAGGGTTCGCCACGAATCAGCCGCAGCCCCCCTACTGCTGATGACGGAGCGACGTCATGGGGAGTTCCAACAGAATGATGAGTGAGAGGTACATCTCGATCGGGCAGCAAATTTCCTGAACTGTTGCGCGCCGCAGGCTTCTATCGGTAGACCGCGTTGGTCATCCATCCCAGAACCTACTCCGGAGCGCTTGATCATGACGGATCAACCACAGAGCGACAGTGCATCAAGCCAAGAACGTCCCGCCAGCCGTGTCAGCGAGGGGCTGCCCTATCCGTTGGGCGCAACGTGGGACGGCTCGGGCGTCAACTTCGCGATTTTTTCCGCGAATGCCACGAAGGTCGAACTGTGCCTGTTCGACGCCGACGGCCAGGCAGAAATCGAGCGCATCGCCCTGCCGGAATTCACCAACGAGATCTGGCACGGCTACCTGCCCGACGCCCGGCCTGGAACGCTGTATGGCTATCGGGTGCATGGCCCCTACGATCCGGCCAATGGTCATCGATTCAACCCCAACAAATTGCTGATCGACCCCTACGCCAAGCAGATCTCGGGTGAACTGCAATGGGACGATGCGCTGTTTGGCTACACCGTCGGCCATGCAGACGGCGACCTGTCATTCGATGAACGCGACAGCGCACCTTTCATGCCCCGCTGCAGGGTCATCGACCCGGCCTTCACCTGGGGCAATAGCGCAAAACCCAACGTGCCTTGGGAAAATACGGTTTTCTACGAAACCCACGTGCGCGGCTTCAGCAAACGTCATCCTTCGGTGCCAGAGCCTGATCGTGGCACCTTCGCCGCTTTCCACCAGAACGACGTGGTGGAATACATCCGCTCACTCGGCGTGACCTCCGTGGAACTGATGCCCGTGCATTACTTCCTCGATGACAACCACCTGCTGGAAAAAGGCCTGCGCAATTACTGGGGCTACAACACCCTGGGCTTCTTTGCCCCCCATGCGCGCTACATGGCGGGTCAGTCGATCGGCGAGTTCAAGATCATGGTCTCGCGCTTTCACAAGGCCGGGCTGGAGGTGATCCTCGATGTGGTCTACAACCACACGGCCGAAGGCAACGAGATGGGGCCGACCCTGTCGCTCAAAGGCATCGACAACGCCAGCTACTATCGACTGATGCCCGACGATGCGCGCTACTACATCAACGACACCGGTACGGGCAACACACTCAACATGAGCCACCCTTGCGTATTGCAGATGGTGACTGACTCCTTGAGATACTGGAGCTCAGAGATGGGCGTGGACGGGTTCAGATTCGATCTGGCGACCATCCTCGGTCGCGAGCCTGAAGGATTCAGTGAGGGCGGTGGCTTTCTCGATGCCTGTCGCCAGGACCCGGTCCTGGCCAAGGTCAAGCTGGTCGCCGAACCTTGGGACTGTGGCCCTGGCGGTTATCAGGTCGGCAACTTCCCGCCGGGGTGGATGGAGTGGAACGACAAGTTCCGGGATGTCTCCCGTGCCTTCTGGAAAGGCGACGATGACATGCTGGGCGACTTCGCCAAGATCTTTCTCGGCTCGGGCGAGCAGTTCAATCGGCGTGGTCGCAAGCCGGCTTCATCGGTCAATTTCATCACCGCCCATGACGGCTTTACCCTCAATGACCTGGTCTCCTACAACGAAAAGCACAACGAGGCCAACGGAGAAGACAACCGCGATGGGCACTCCGATAACAGGTCGTGGAACTGCGGGGTCGAGGGGCCTACCGAGGACCCTGAGATCATCGAACTGCGCTATCGGCAGATGCGCAACCTGCTCGCCACGTTGTTCCTTGCACAGGGTACGCCCATGCTCCTGGCGGGAGACGAGTTCGCCCGGACCCAGGGCGGCAGCAACAATGCCTACTGCCAGGACAGCGAGATCGGCTGGATAGACTGGAATGTGAGTGAACAAAGCAGCGAGCTGCAAGAGTTTGTCCGCTACCTCATCGAGCTGCGCAACCGCCACCCATTGCTGCGGCGAAATCGTTTCTTCACCGGCGAATACGACGAAAGCCTGGGCGTCAAGGACGTCAGCTGGCTGCAGCCGGGTGGCGAGGAAATGGGTGTGGAACAGTGGCATGACGGCAGTAACCGCTGCATGGGAATCCTGCTCGATGGACGTACCCAGACCAGCGGCATTCGCCGCGAAGGCGTGGATAAATCGCTGCTGATCATCGTCAACGCCCATCACGACGTGGTGAATTTCACCCTGCCGGAAGTGCCACAGGGCCAACAGTGGATTTTGCAGCTGGACACCAACCAGGCGCAGCTCGACCCTGGGGAATCGTTTTCGTTTGGCGATGAGTATCAGGTAACGGGCCGCTCGATGCTGATGTTCGAGCTGAAGAAACCTTCGACGAAAAAACGCAAGTAGGACGCCTCAGACAGGGGATGTGCCAGGCACGGCATTTGCGTACAACGCCGATCAACTGTAGGAGCTGGCTTGCCAGCGAAGGCGCCGGGGCAGTCGACATCGATGTTGAATGTCAGACCGCTTTCGCTGGCAAGCCAGCTCCTACAGGGGATCTTCGTCAGACCCGAGATCTTCGCCAAGCACGGAATTTGTGAACGACGCCGACCAATTGTGGGAGCCGGCCTGCCGGCGATGGCAGTAGGACGCCCCAGACAGGGGATGTGCCAGGCACGGCATTTGTGTACAACGCCGATCAACTGTAGGAGCTGGCTTGCCAGCGAAGGCGCCGGGTCAGTCGACATCGATGTTGGATGTCAGACCGCTATCGCTGGCAAGCCAGCTCCTACAGTGCATCCGGTACAGCCGCGAGCAATTGCTTGGCTGTGAGGTCGCCATCGCCGGCAGGCCAGCTCCCACAGGGAATTTTTGCCAGGCACGGAATTTGAGTACGACCCGATCAACTGTAGGAGCTGGCTTGCCAGCGAAGGCGCCGGGGCAGTCGACATCGATGTTGAATGTCAGACCGCTTTCGCTGGCAAGCCAGCTCCTACAGTGCATCCGGTACAGCCGCGAGCAATTGCTTGGCTGTGAGGTCGCCATCGCCGGCAGGCCAGCTCCCACAGGGAATTTTTGCCAGGCACGGAATTTGAGTACGACCCGATCAACTGTAGGAGCTGGCTTGCCAGCGAAGGCGGCGGGTCAGTCGACATCGATGTTGGATGTCAGACCGCTTTCGCTGGCAAGCCAGCTCCTACAGGGGATCTTCGTCAGACCCGAGATCTTCGCCAAGCACGGAATTTGTGAACGACGCCGACCAATTGTGGGAGCCTGCCTGCCGGCGATGGCAGTAGGACGCCCCAGACAGGGGATGTGCCAGGCACGGCATTTGTGTACAACGCCAATTGCCGTCACCCAATCACTCGCGCATACACTGATCTGTCGATGTTCCCCCCGGACAGAATCACACCCACCCTTTTGCCCCCCATCGTTTCACGCTCCTGTATAAGCGCTGCCAGGGCCGCCGCGCCTGCCCCTTCGGCGAGATTGTGGGTATCGGTGTAATACACGCACATGGCCTCGGCAATCTGCGCGTCTGTGACCGACACGATCCGCGCCGCACCTCGCGCGTAGACGGCAAAGGCTTCAGCAATGGGCTTGCGCACGGCCAGGCCGTCGGCAAAGGTGTCGGCTGACGCGGTTTCGCATATTGCACCCGCTTCAAACGACAACTTCGCGGCCGCCGCTTCACTTGAAACCACGCCCACCACCTCGGTTTTCAGGCCCAGCGCATCGCGGGCGGCGATGACCGCGCAGATGCCCGAGCCACAGCCAATCGGCACGTAGACGGTATCCAGATCCGGCGCGGCCTTGAACAGCTCGAGCGCATAGGTGGCCACGCCTTTGACCAGTTCGGTGTGGAACGGCGGCACCAGGTAGAGGCCATGGGCGCTCGCCAAGCGGGCGGCCTCTTCCCGGGCCTCATCGAAATCGCGACCATACTCGACCACTTCACCGCCAAAGCCGCGCATGGCATTGTTCTTCTCCAGTGAGTTTCCCTGCGGCACGACAATCAGCGAGCGCAAACCCAGTGCGGTCGCCGCCAGCGCCAGGCTCTGGCCATGGTTGCCGCGGGTAGCGGTGACAATGCCCTGCGCCTCGGGATGGGTGCGCTTTAGCCAGTGCATGAAAGTAATGCCGCCTCGCACCTTGAAGGCACCGGTAGGCGTGTGGTTTTCGTGCTTGACCCACACCGTGCAACCCAACCGCTCGGCCAGCAAGGGCCAGGCGTACTGCGCGGTGGCAGGCATTACCTGGTAGACCAGGCCGGCAGCTTGTTCGATATCGTCGCGAGTCAGTCTGTACATGAGGCGTCTCCCTGAGGTGTTGCCCAGTGTAGACACGGGCGCCACTGGCCGGCTTTCAGAAAACCGACCTGACTTTTGCGGCCTCTTTTCTCTACTATGGTGTTCATGAACCGTCACAACCGCCAGCAACCACCCTTCCCGTCTGAACCGGTGCGCCGCATCGAGGCCGGGCCCTGGGCGATCGAACTACTGCCCGGCAGCGCCTACGCGACCCGCTATGTCGCGACCCAGTCGGCAATTGGCTTCGCTTTCGACAGCCAGCAAGGCCTGCACGCCATCGGCAGCGATCGGGTGTTGCCCTTCGTCGCGATGCCCAACGGCCTGGCGTTTGTCCCTGCGGGGTGTGATGTGTTGTCCGAATCCCCCACGGGCGGTGAGTACCTGCGGGTGCTGCGCACCGACGGTTTGGCGCTGCCGGGGCATCGTGCCTTCAACAATCGCATCGATCCGCAAGCGACCGCCCTCGCCCTACGCATGCGTGGCGCGCTTTTGCAGCCCAGAGTGGCGGACGATTGGGAAGCGTGGGCCCTCGCATTGGCTGAACGGGCCCAGGGTAACGAAGCGCTATCGGCACCGCTGCAGGGCTCGATAACCGCCAGCCGCATGCGCTTGCTCGATGAATTCATCGACGCCGGCCTCGGCGGTCCGCTGGGTGTACAGGCGATGGCGCAGTTGCTCGGATTGTCCGAAGGCTATTTCATGCGGGCCTTCAAGACCGCGACGGGTAGAAGCCCCCACAGTTACCTGATCGACCGCCGCCTCGCCAAGGCGCGGACCCTGATGCGCGACTCGACCGCGCGGCTGGCGGAGATCGCCCACGCCTGCGGTTTCAACTCCCAGGCGCACATGACGACCGCTTTCAAGCAGCGCCTTGGCGTGAGTCCGGCGCAGTTGCGTGAAAGCACGCGGTACTAGGCTCAAGCCAGCAGCTCGGTGATCCACCGGGCCTGCCGTGCAATCTCCTGCACCTTGTCCTCAGGCACCGCCTGCCGCGCCCGGCCGAAATGGCTCAGGGTCTTTTGCTTCACGCGCAGCATTCGCTGCCACTTGACCAGGAACGCCGGGCTGCGGGCCTGTATCTGCAGCGGGCCGAAGTACAGCTCCTCGGCGCTATACACCACCGGTCCGGTACGCTCGGCGACGATGATTTCGTAGTCGAAGCGATTTTCCCGCAGCACTTCCTCGCAGAGGATGCGATAGCCATTGTCCATCAGCCATTGCCGCAGGGGCTGTTCGCCGCCATTGGGTTGCAGGATCAGGCGTTCCTGGCCGCTAAGGTGTGCCTTGCCGCTGTCGAGGATGTCGCGGATCGTCTCGCCACCCATGCCGCACAGGGTGATCGCCGTGATCCCGTCTCCCGGCTCGATCGCCGCCAGGCCATTGGCCTGGCGTACGGTGATCCGTTGCGCCTGGCCACTCTCGCGCACGGTGCGTTCGGCCGCGTGGAACGGCGTCAACGCCACCTCGCCGGCCACCGCCGCTGCGATGACACCACGGCGCATCAACGCCACCGGCAGGTAGCCGTGATCCGAGCCGATATCTGCCAGGCGCGCCCCGACGGGCACATGCGCCGCCACGCGCTCCAGGCGCATGGACAATGTCTGTTCGTTCAACTGCAGCCCCTTTTTCACCGCGAACGTCCGGCACCTTTGGCCGAAACGGAGGCGATTCTGTCGGGTAATGCCGTGCATTTCAAATCCATGCGACAAGGGCGCCATGACTGTTGATCGGCCGCACGCCCGCCGGGGCCCCGGCCGTCTAGACTGATCAGGCACACCACAGGTTTCCAGCCGCCTGATCCAGGGGAAACGGGATGACCGCAATCACCGCGAGCCAATGCATGTCATGGGTCCTGCCCTCCCTTATCGCCATCAACCTGGTGCTGACGGCGGGATGTTCAGGCAAGTCCTCCACGGCCCGCTACTCGGCCTCGAACATGGGCTCAAGCTGCTATGCCAAGGCACTGCCCACTGCCGGCGAGGGTGGTCTCGCCTGGGGCAACACCTTGAGCATCGCGCGGCAGAAATCCTTGAATAACTGCATACGTTATGCCGGCCGGTCGGGTGGCACACCCCGTACCTGCCAGGTGGTGTTGTCGGAGTGCAGGCATTGATCTGGCGGCGTTCGCTCCTGTAGGAGCGAGCTTGCTCGCGAAAAACGTCTGGACAACGCAGTCATTCAGACAGTTCGCGTCATCGTTGACGACCATTGCTGGCAAGCCAGCTCCTACAGCTTGACCGGGGTGCCCCCGTGGGAGGCCGCCTTCGCTGGCAAGCCAGCACTTACAGGGCCCTGGTCACGGCAATGCCCTTTCGTCCCAGTTGCTTGACCCCATACATCGCCTGGTCAGCCGCCTTGAGCAAGGTGTCGAGCGTCTGCCCATGCAACGGACACAGGGCAATGCCGATACTGCACGAGAGTGAAATCTCCCCCGCACTGGTAACGATTGACTGACCAATCGCCTCGAACATCTTCGAAGCCTTGACCTCGGCCATATCCGGGTCGGCCAGGTCGGTGACCAGCACCACGAACTCATCGCCGCCATAGCGGGCAACCGTGTCCCCCGTACGCGTGGCCCCCAGCATGCGACTGGCCAACGCCCGCAAGACCTGATCGCCGACCTCATGGCCGTAGCGGTCATTGATGTCCTTGAAATGATCCAGGTCGATCAACAGCACCGCAAACGACACCCGGTCGCCCTTCCAGCGGGACAGCGCCTGCTCGAAGCGTTCGGCAAACAGGTAGCGGTTGGGCAGATCGGTGAGCACATCATGGGTGGCCAGGTAAGCCGAGCGCTGGTGCTCGGCGTCTGCCCGCTCGAGCGCCTTGAAATGCCGGATCAGCAGCAGCGGGATCAACACGAACGCCGCACCCAGTATCGCCAGGAGTGCCAAGGCTTGCCCGGTCAGGACGTCGGCCAGGCGCAACTGACGCTCGAACAGCAACGTCATCGGCTGCGAGGCACTGTGAATCTCCACCCGTTCTTCAAGCAGGGGCAGGAAAAAACCATCGATCAATCCGGCATCCGAGGTCCCCGTGGCGAAGACATGGCTTTCCGTGCCGGCGGCGGTCTGCAGCACCGCGCGAATGTGCACCCGCGAGTCGACGTTGGCATGAATCACGGCATCCAGCAGCGAGCCGGTCCTGATCAACAGCAAGGCGACCATGGTGCTGCCAAAGAAATTCGGTCGGGAGCTTTCGCGCACCCGTTCAGGCCGGTTGACCGATTGCATCAGAATGAACGCATCGCCGCCCTCGTACATCGAGAACACCGGCGAGACCACCGGCTTGGGATTGTTGTAGGTGCGGGCCAGCGCATGGGACAGATAGCCGACGGTTTCCAGCCTGACACCGTAGATCGCATTGGCCTCCGACAGCACCGGGTACATGAACAGCACCGGCCAGGTCTCGCGCAGAAAGGCCTGGTGCCGGGCGGGTTGCCGGGTCAGGGTGGGAAAATCCTTGAGGGTGAAGTCCGGTCGCCAGGTGCGGCGCAGCAGCGCTTCGAAGGCTGCCTGCTCGGCCACCGGCACCGCGCGTGCCGCTTCGAGCATGTACAGATGCGGGTACGCCGACATCACCGCGGCGGCATAACGCGCCGCCGCTTCGGTGTCGCTTTGGTCGACCGCCTGGAGAAAAGCGGAAAACCCGGCCAGTACCGCTTCGTTGGTGTCGAGCTGATTGCGCACGATGCCGGAAATGTTCTGCACGTATTCGGAAAAACGCGTTTCCCGCCGTTGCGTCTCGGACTTGAGCAACAACAGCGCAGACATGCCCATCAGGCCTACGGCCAGGAGAATGAAACCGGCGAAAGCACGGTGGCGTCTGGTCACTCGCGGCCCACCTCAGCGCTGCCCTTCTTTCTGCGCCGGGGCGGCATACCACTGGTCCCTGGGCACCCGCTTCTCAAAGTCCGGGTCGCCCAGATAGTGCGGCGACATGATCTGCACCTCGTACTCATTGAACACATCCTGGATATTGGCGTGCAACATGCTCAACAACACCGCGCGCGGGCGTGGCTGGCTGGGGATGGCCTGGGCCACGAGGCGGTATTCGGGATAGAAATCCGACAGGGCCGTCTGGAACACCTGCGCCGGTGGATCAGTGAGGACGCCGGGGGTGCGCCGGGCCGCTTCCAGCAGCATCGCTTCGACCTGGCGCCACGGCGTGTCGTAGCCGATGGTCACCACAGTGTCGACCACGTAACCCGGGCCTTGCACGGTGCGCGAATAGTTCTTGGTGACGGTGGCGGTGATCATTGAATTGGGCAGCGTCAGCACCTCCCCCAGGCCGGTACGAATGCGCGTGGTGAACATGCCCAGTTCAGTCACCGTGCCTTCGTATTCGCCAATGCGCACGAACTCGCCGGGGCGCAAGGTGCGGGTGTAGGTCAGGATCAAACCGGCCGCCGCCTGCCCGACCACACTGGTAGCGCCCAGGGAAATCATCAGGCCGATCAGCACCGACAGCCCCTTGAACGCATCGGTGCCAGCGCCCGGCAGGTAGGGATAGGCCATCGCCAGGGCGAACAGCCAGATGGCCAGCGACGTCAGCCGTTGGGTCGGTTGCAAGGTTTCCTGGTTCAACCAGCTGAAGGTGCCGGGCGTGGCCATGCGCCGCAGGATCCGTCGGGCAAAGGCCGTGGTGCCCCGGGCAATGAAGAAGATTGCCAGGGCCACGCCCAGTCCCGGTATGGCGCCGACGATACCCTCGAACAAGTAACCCGCGACTTCCAGCAGGTAGTTGTTGAGGCTTTCACCCCAAGGCCTGGTGTAGGGAAACCGCGACAGGACAAAACCCAGCCATTCGTAAGTCAGCAACAGCACGACCAGCCAGCGCAGTAACCCCAGCAAGCGGCTGACCAGCGGATACAGGTAGTTGGCATCGAGCACCTGCACCCGCCCGACTTTCAGGGCCTGGGTGTGCCGGTGCATCAGGTCCGGCAGTTTCTTCAGCAAGCGGCGGCGCAGGTAGGCCATGCCCCAGAGCAAGGCGAAATAAATACCGGTGGCAATCGCTGCGCCCGCCAGTGACCGGAAAATCAGATGCAGGCTGCGGGCTTCCCCGGTTTCGGCCACCACCTGGCGCAGCTTGTCGGCGGCACTTTCTGCCGCCTGCCTGACCGATTCGAACTCGCTGGCATCGACATCCTTTGGGGACACGATAAAGGCGCGCTTGGCACCCAGCAGCACCAGGTAGCTGTCCTGGATGGCATCGAGGGTGACCCGCAGGTCGTCCGCGTCATCCAGTGCTTCGTTGATCGCTGTCCTGGCCCGCTTGACCCGGGTCTGCGGCGTTTCACCCAGCAGCGCGCCGCGAAACACCATGATGCTGCGATTGGCGATTTTCAGTTCCGCTGGCGTAGGTGCAGGATCCAGCGGTTTCGCCGCGTCCTCGGCCCACAGCAGTACCGACCAACACATCGCGAACATGACGATCAATGGGGTGAGCAGCCTGCTCCGCATGCATCGATTTCCTTACGTCACAGGGTTCTGGACAGGGGTACGTATCGCAGCGTAGTCCAGCGATGAGCGGTTGTCAGATAGGCGCCACTCAGTTGGGGTCGAGTAACCCACCGCTCCAGTTGCGCGACGGGCGGCTGCCGGTGAACTTCGCCACCCCCATGCCCTGGGCGATCAGGCGATCGCGATAGCGTGTGACCAGGCGCCCGGTCTGCTCGGCATACAGCACCACTTCGGAGGACGGATCGCCGGGGCGGCGCAGGATGCGTGCGAAGCGCTGACCTTGCTCGACCCGATCGCCCAGCTCCTTCTCGAAGATCAGCACCCCAGGCTGCGGCGCAAGAACGGTCTCCATGTGGCCCATCTCCACCGCCTCGACCGGCCAGTCGGCGGGCGCCGCCCCTTCGTCGATCACCCCATAAGCGCAGAGCCAGGCGTAAAGCCCCTGGGCATCCTGTGCGGCGAAACGGTCGCTGACGTCGCCCTGCCCGCGCAGCTCCAGGGTCGCGGCCATGCGGTGCGCGGTCGTGCCCTCGCGCAGCCAGGGTGCAATGATGGTTTCCTCGAAGGAGCCATCGTCGCCGTCATCCCAGATGATCGCCACGTCCATGCGCAGCGCCGCCGCCAGTTCACGGCCACGGGGCCAGAAACTGCGGTGCACATAAAGGTAGGGCAGCGCCTCGTCATCGGTGTGCAGGTCCAGCACCACATCCGCCGGCGCCGCCAGTTGCACCAGTTTCTGTTGCCACACCTGGACAGCGGTCGAAGGTCGCTGCATCGCGGCCGACTGATCGAAACCCCGGTTGAAGTTATGCCCGGTCGCATCGTGATAGCGCCCAAGAATCCGCCCCTGGCGAAACTGGCCGATGCCCAGCGGGTTGGCCTGTGGCACCACCGTCACGCTGCCTTTGAGCCGGCCTTGCGACTCAGCCGCTTCAAGGCGTTGCATCAACAGATGCAGCACCAGCATGCCGGCGATTTCATCGGCATGCACCCCGGCCTGCAAGTGCACCTTCGGTCCACCTTTGGAACCCTCGAAGCGCCAGACTCCGACCTGCACCGGATCGCCATTGTTGTTGCGAACGCTGAACGAAATATCCTGCGCCATCCGTTTGTCCTCCTGTCATTGATCCGCGACACCCGTCCGGCCGCCATCGGGTTTGATCTCGTCCGCTTCGGGATAAAGGGGTTGCGACACGGAACATTCGGCGCCGACGACGTCCTGCGACGGGTGCCGACCGAAAATCATCGCCAGGGTGCCGCTGACTGCGATCAACCCGGCGCCGATCATCAACGACACATCCATCAGCGTGCCCCAGATCAGGCTCGACAGCAGGAAGGCCCAGATCAGCCCGGTGTACTCGAACGGCGCCAGCACGGTCGCGGTGGCGCGCTGGAAACTGGCGAACAGCAGGAACTGGCCGATGCCGCCCATCAGGCCGGCGCCGAGCATGCCCAGCCAGGCTGGAACCGGTGCCGGGGTGTGGGTCCAGGGCAACGCCAGCGCCATGCAGATCACAAACACCACATTGGTGATCAGCATCTGCTCCAGCACCGAGGTCTGCTCATCGACCTGGCGCAACTGGATATAGGTGAACGCCCAGCACATCGCCGCCAGCAGCGTCAGGACAATGGGCAGCGGATCGGCCATGTTGCTCGGGCGACAGGCGATCACCACCCCGATAAACCCGATGATCAGGGTGAACCACTGCCAGCCGTTGACCCGTTCCTTGAGAATCGCCGTCGCCAGCACCGTGACCATGATTGGCGCCGAGAAATACAGGGTGGTCATCTCCGCCAGGGTCAGGTCGCGGGCCGCCGTGTAGTACAGCAGCCAGGCCGCGATCGACAGCAGGCCGCGCACCACCAGCAGTCGCCGGCTGGACGAGCGCCAGGCACGCCGCACCAGTTGCAGGCGCCCGATCAGCAAACAGGCGAGCACCACCACCAGGGCGCGCCAGAACAGGATGGTGAACACCGAATAATCGGCCACCAGCCACTTGATGCCGGCGTCCTGCAAGGACAGGAACGCGTAGCCCAGGGTGCACAGGCCAATGCCTTGCAAGGAGCGGTCAACCATTGGCGTGCTTTTCATCAGGCGGACCTGCGAACCGGGGTGCCACGGCGCTCGAAGAAGGCGAACAGCGCCTCGATCAGGAACGTCAGGCACACGTAGACACCGGCCACCAGCAGCAACGGCTCATACACTTGCAGGGTTTGCGCGCGCACCACGTTGGCCGCGCCCAACAGATCGATTACGGCAATGGTCGAGGCCAGGGCCGTGGATTTGAGCAGCATCACGGTTTCCCCGGCCAGCGTCGGCAACAGCAGGCGCAGTGCCCGGGGCAAGCGCACCCGCAACAGGGTCTGGCGCGGGGTCATGCCAAACGCCGAAGCCGCTTCCATTTCGCCTTTGGGCACCGCCAGCAGGCCACCGCGGATCACTTCGCCGACATAGGCCCCCACCGACACCACCAGGGCGAACACGATGTACCAGTAGCCGTCACGCAGGTACGGCCAGAGGAAACTGCCGCGAATCAGCGGGAACTGCGCAAACAGGCTGCCCAGGCCGTAGTAGAAAATGTAGATCTGGATCAGCAAGGGGGTGCCGCGGGTCACGCTGGTGTAGAACAGGCTGAGCTTGGCGATGACCGTGTTCTTCGAGATCCGCGCCAGCGCCACCAGCACCGCCAGGACAAAACCGAACACACTGGAAATCACCAGGATCAAAAGGGTCGTCTGCAGCCCTCGGACCAGCAGCGACGCGTATTCAACTATCCACGCTGGAATCATTTCATTCTCTCTGCCGATTTAGTCAGCAAGAGGCATCCAGCGACGAATGCGTCGCTCGAGCCGTCCCGACAGGTAGTTGGACGCCAGCGTCACCGCGTAGTACAGCGCCGCGGCCGTGAGGTAGAACAACAGGTAATGACGCGTCGAACCCGCCCCTTGCCGGGCGGTGTACAACAGCTCGTTGGTGCCGACCACGCTGATCAGGGCGCTGTCCTTGATCAGATTGATCCACAGGTTGGCCATCCCCGCCATCGCGTAGGGCGCCATGATCGGCAGCGTGACGCGCCGGAACAGACCGAAACCGTGCAGGCCGAAGGCTTTCGCCGCTTCGATCTGGCCGAAGGGAATGGCCTGGATCGCCGCCCGGAAAATCTCCGACGCGTAGGCGCCCTGTACCAGGCCCAGCACCACGATCGCCGCCAGCGGCCCGCTGACATTCACCGCGTCGTAACCCAGGGTTGCCATCAGCGAGTTGAGCAGCATGGAGCCGACGTAGTACAGCAACAGGATCAGCAACAGCTCCGGCACCGCGCGGAACAAGGTCGTGTAGCCGCGAGCCAGCGCTGCAACGGGTCTTGGTCCGCCCAACTTGAGGCAGGCCACCACCAGGCCGATGGCCAGCCCGACCACGAAGGCCCCGGCGGAGATCTGCAGGGTCATCCACAGGCCCTTGAGCAGCGCCGTGCCCCATCCCTGCTCGCTGAAACTGATCAAATCGAACATTGCTGGCATTTGAGTCTCCAGTGGCGCACGCGATCCCTTGTGGGAGCGAGCCTGCTCGCGATAGCGGTGGTTCAGTCAACATCGATGTCGACTGTAATGCCCTCATCGCCAGCAGGCTGGCTCCCACAGGGTCTGTGTACAGATCCGGCAAATCAGAACGCCGGCTTCACGCTCGTGCCGAAGTAGCTCTGGGACAAATCGTCATAGTCCTTGCTCGCCAGCAGCTCCTGGATGGCCTTGTCGAGTTTGGCCTTGAGTTCGGTGTCATCCTTGCGCAGGCCGGCGCCCACGCCCTTGCCGAAGATCGGGTCGTACGGCACGGCGCCGAGGTAGGCCAGGTCCTTGGCGTCGGGGGTCTTGACGAAGGCGGCCATGGCGGTGCCGTCGGCCATCATCAGGTCGAGGCGCCCGGCAATCAGGTCGGCGTTGGCCGAGTCCTGGGTGTCGTAGTACTTCACGTCGGCGATTTTTTCGTAGTAGGTCTTCAGGTAGCTGGCGCTGACCGTGGAGTTCTGCACACCGATGGTCTTGCCCTTGAGGTCGTCCGGGTACTTCTTCACCGAAGCGTCCTTGGGACCGACCACGGCGATGACCGAGTCGTAGTACGCCTTGCTGAAGGCGATCTGTTTTTCCCGCTCCTGGGTCACCGACATCGAGGAAAAAATCACGTCGATCTTCTTCGCCAGCAGCGACGGAATGATCCCGTCCCACGCCACTTCCTTGATCTCGCACTCGGCTTTCATTTCGCTGCACAGCTTGTGGATCAGGTCCACTTCAAAGCCCTTCCACTCGCCGTTGGCCTGTTTCTCGGTGTACGGCGGATAGGGTTCGGCGGCGACCGCGAAGCGGATCGGCTGGGCTTGTGCCGAACTCATGGCGGCCAGCAGCAAACAGCCGGCGCCGGTCAACCAGTGTGCAAAACGTCGATTTCCCATGGTGTTTTCCCGTCTTTTTATTGGTGTTAGCGAGTTTGATGAGCGTTGACGAATTGCCGGCAACGCTCGCTGCGTGGGTGTACGAACACTTCGTCCGGCGAACCGGTTTCCTCGATCAGCCCTTGATGCAGAAAGGCGACTTTGGACGAGACATCGCGGGCGAAGGCCATTTCATGGGTTACCAGGATCATGGTCCGACCTTCTTCGGCGAGAGAGCGGATCACCCGCAGCACTTCCCCGACCAGTTCCGGGTCGAGTGCCGAGGTGGGTTCATCGAACAGCATGACCTTGGGCCGCATGGCCAGGGCCCGGGCGATGGCCACCCGTTGTTGCTGTCCCCCGGAGAGAAACGCCGGGTATTCGTTGCGCTTGGCCGCAAGGCCCACCCGATCGAGCAAGGCTTCGGCACGTTCGGTGGCCTCCGCCTTGCTCTCACGAAGGACCTGGGTCGGCGCTTCGATGAGGTTTTCCAGCACCGTGCGATGGGGCCAGAGGTTGAAATTCTGGAACACCATGCCCAGGCTCGAGCGGATGCGCACCAGCTGTTTGGCGTCAGCCACCAGCGGTGCGCCGGGGCGGGTGTGGTTCAGGTGAATGCTTTCGCCGTCCACCAGGATGCGCCCCTGGTCCGGCACTTCGAGCATGTTGATGCAGCGCAGCAAGGTGCTTTTGCCCGAGCCGCTGGCGCCGATCAGCGAGATTACCTCGCCTTCGCGGGCCGTCAGGGACACGCCCTTGAGCACCTCGATGTTGCCAAAACGTTTGTGCAGGCGGTCGACTTCGATCATGGTTCGCGCAGTGACCGGCTCCCTGACCGGTTCGCTCGACACGCGGCTGATCACAGGCTTGGGTGCTGGCGCTTGCAACGCCTGGACAAAATCGCGGATACGCTGGGAGGCCTTGGCCAATACCAGGGACTCGGCATGCGCGACCAGGGCGGGATCAGCGACGATCCAGGCCATGGCCCAATCGGCCATCGGGTGGGATTTCGCCAGGCTGCCGATCACCACGCAACGCTCGGCCATGCCCGGCGCTGCCGCGAGACTCAGATGCGGGTGCTGCAGCGTCAGTTCGTCATGGACCTCGTCGATCACCAACCACAGGTCATGGGCGATGGCGAGTCCGGCGATGGCTTGCAAGGCTTCAGGGTTGCGCTTCGGGCCGGACAGGTAAATTGCCCGGGTCCGCGGGGTAATCGCCTTGGCCAGCGCTGTGGCATCCGCCGAGATCGCCACCTGCACCAGCTTGACGCCGCAGGCCTTGAGCGACGCCTCACAGGTCAGGACCATCGGATCGAGGACAATCACCTCGTCACCTGCGGCCAGCAGGCACATCGACGTGACAAACAAGGCGTTCTGCGCCCCGTCCAGCGTGATCACGCTCGCGGTCTTCGGCTCTCGATTGAGCTGCTTGCCGTAGTGGTCGGCAAGCGCTTCGCGCAAGGCAAGTCGGTCGGTAGATTCGCTGTTGTGTGTGTCACCTTCAGCTGGCACATCAAGAGCGGCCTCGGTGATGAAATCGGCGGCGGGAAAATCCGCGGTGCCAACACCGGGCGTCCGCTCAACAAAGGGTGAAAACCGCATGCCAGTGCCTCGTTCAATATGAAGAAACGCAAGCCCGCAACCAGCCGGGAGAGAAGGTGGAACGAACATAGTCCAAGCTGAACACTCGTTCAACAGAAAACTGTCGAGGGTTCGCGTTCAGCGTAAACAGGTCGTTTTTGCGACAGTCGCGACGTTTTTGCGTACCGACTCTTCAGGCCCATGCAGAAGGCATACAGACGGCTATGCTGCTGTGATGTCCTTTGGTTGGAAAACACCCAATGCAATCAGGTACATCCACACGGATGCGGCATGGTCGACTGCTGCTGCTTGGGGTAGCGGTCCTTGGCGGGTGCGTTCGGCTGGGTCCGGACTTCCAGCCGCCCGGCGAACCCTGGGTCGACCACTGGAACACCCCGGCCCTTGAACACGCCAGTCAACGCGCGCAGTACCCGGACATCCGCCAGTGGTGGCAGATCTTCGCCGACCCGGTGCTCGACCGCCTGATTGCCGAGTCGGACGCGCACAACTCCAGCCTGAAGATCGCCGGCCTGCGGGTGATGGAAGCCCGCGCACAATTGGGCATCGCCGAGAGCGGGCGCTACCCGCAGCTGCAACAGATCGCCGCTGACAGCGTGTACATCGACCGCCATCAGTCCGGCGGGGATAACCCGGTGGACAGCCATTTATGGCAACACAGCGCCGGGTTCGATGTCGGTTGGGAGCTGGACTTCTGGGGTCGCTTCGCCCGTGCCATCGAGGCTGCCGATGCCAGCTATTTCGCGTCTGAAGCCAACTACGACGACGTGCTGGTCCTGCTGCGGGCGCAAGTCGCCGACAGCTATTTTTTCCTGCGCACCACCGAGGCGCGCCTGCGCGTCGCCAATGCAAACGCCAAGCAGCAACATCGCAACTACGAGATCACCGAGAAGCTGTTCAACAGCGGCCAGACCGCCGAACTCGACCTGCAACAAGCCAAGACCCAATACCTGGGCACGTTGAGCACCATCCCCCTTCTGGAAGATCAGCTCCATCGCACCCGCAATGCGTTGGCCGTGTTGATCGGCCAGGCACCCGGTGCGCTGCCACTGGTGGTCGACAACACCCGGTTGATCCCGCTGGTGGATCGCGCCGTGCTGCAGGATGTGCCGGCCAACCTGCTGCTGCGCCGGCCCGATGTGCGCGCAGCCGAGCTGAATGTCGCGGCGCAGTCGGCGCTGGTCGGGGTGGCCGAAACCGATTACTACCCGGCCCTGACGTTGCTGGGCAGCATCGTCTGGTCCACCGACTCCTTGAGCGCAACCTCCCGCAGCCTCGACCTGATTGGCGGGCCGAGCCTGCGCTGGAACGTGTTCGACTATGGCCGCATCGCCAACAACATACGCGTGCAGGATGCGCGCTTGCAGCAATTGATCGAAGCCTATCGCGACAAGGTGCGCCAGGCTGCACGCGAAGCGGATGACGCCGCCAACGGCCTGACCCGCTCCCTGCAGCGCGAACGCATCCTGCGCGAGGCCGAAAGCGCCGCACAACGTTCGCTGGCCCTGGCCAACACGCTGTACCGCGAAGGTTATTCGGACTTCCAGCGGGTGCTGGACGCCCAGCGCGCGCTGCTCGAACTCCAGGACAATTACCTGGTCAGCCGTGGCGATGCGGTGAGCAATGTGATTGCCCTGTACAAGGCGTTGGGCGGCGGTTGGTACAGCGCCCAGCCCAGGGTCGATGCCGCCACGCGCCAGCAAATGGAACAACGGACTGACTGGGGCGACCTGCTCAAAGACCCTGTGCCTGAGCAGCCAGCCTCCCCCTTGCCCACTCAGGTGAAAAAACCATGACTGAAGCCGCGCCCTCCCCTCAGCCAGCGCAGCCTGCCGCCGATCCCGCGAAAAAAGGCATCAAGTGGGTGTTACTGCTGATCGTTTTCAGCCTGGCCTGGTACCTGTTGGCTGACCGTTTCACACCGTACACCCAGCAGGCACGGGTGGGCGCGTTCGTGATTCCGGTGGCGGCGGAAGTCGCCGGCCGGGTGATCCGCGTCAATGTGCGCAATAACCAGGACGTGAAGGCTGGCGAGGTGATTTTCGAGGTGGACCCGCAGCCCTACCAGATCGCCGTTGACCGTGCGCGTGCCGACTTGGAATCCACCCGCCGGCAGATCGGTGCCAGCACCGCCGGTATCGCCTCGGCCCAAGCCAGTCTGCGCGCGGCACAAGCCAACGAACTCAAGGCGAAGCAGGATAACCAGCGGCTTGAAGGCTTGTACCGTGAAGACCCCGGGACCGTTTCCGTACGCCTGCTGGAGGTTTCCCGCGCCGCCCGCGAAGCGGCCACCAGCCAGGTCGCCGCTGCCCGCGCTGAAGTCCAGCGTGCGAAGGAGCAGGAAGGTGGTAAAGAGGAAGACAACGCCTTGCTGCGCAGTGCAGCCACTGCCCTGTCGAAAGCCGAACTGGATCTGTCCAACACGCAGATCCGCGCCCGTTCGGCCGGGTTGATCACCGACCTGCGCACCGACGTCGGCCAGTTCGCCGCGGCCGGCAACCCGGTCATGACCCTGATTGCAATCCACGATGTCTGGATCAGCGCCGACATGACCGAGAACAACCTCGCCCTGGTCAGGCCCGAGACCCCGGTGTCCATTGCCCTCGATGCGCTGCCCGGCGAAGTGTTCCAGGGCCGCGTGCGCAGCGTCGGCTACGGGGTCAGCGTGGGCACCCCGGCCGCTCCCGGCAGCCTGCCGACGGTGCAGAACAGCCGTGATTGGCTGCGCCCCGCCCAGCGTTTTCCGGTGATCATCGAGTTCTCGGCCGAATCCTTGTCGATGCTCAAGGACAACCGCGCGATCCGCTCCGGTGGCCAGGCCGAAGTCATGGCCTTCCCTTCCGAAGGCAACGTGCTTAATCCGCTGGGTCGGTTGTTCCTGTGGCTGATGAGCTGGCTCTCGTATGCCTACTAAGCGTTCGCCGAGGGTGCAGCGCGCGCTGCGCCTGGCCAGTGGCACTGCGTTGTGCCTGGCAGTGAGTTTTGGCCTGGGGATGCCGATCCCGTTCCTGGCGCCGGTGCTGGGGGCATTGTTGCTGGTCAGCATCAATCGCCCGTTGCCGTTCAAGGCCACCCTGGTGCTTGCACTGACTGCGATGCTGACCACCGGCATCGGCCTGCTGCTGATCCCCCTGCTGCGTTATTACGCCTTCAGCGGCGTGCTGCTGATCGGCCTAGGCCTGCTGGCGGTCTTTAGATACGGCCAACGGGGCGGCAACAACCTGGTGGTGACATTCCTGGTGATCGGCCTGACCATGATCCCCGCAGCCGGAGTCGCCGACTTCGGCCTGGCGGCGACGGTGATCAAGGCGCTGACCAGCGGCTTGCTCCTGGCGGTCCTGATCGGTAGGGTGAGTCACTGGCTGTTCCCCGAACCGGCCAATACCCCGACGCCCCCACCCGCCCCGGCTCTATCCACTGAAAACGTCGACCGGGTGGCGTTACGCGCAACCCTGATCGTAATGCCGACGTTTCTGCTGGCCCTGATCGACCCCGCCAGCTACATGCCGATCGTGCTCAAGGCCGTGAGCCTGGGCCAGCAGAGCTCCACCACCAACGCCCGCGATGCCGCCCGCGAGCTGATTGGCTCGACCTTGCTGGGCGGCCTGTTGGCCATTGCGTTCTGGAGCGCACTGACGGTCTTTGTGCACCTGTGGATGTTCTTCCTGTGGATGCTGCTGTTCGCCCTGATCCTGGCGCGCAAGCTCTATGGCCTGAGCCCGGGGCGGTTTAGCCCGGGCTTCTGGCTCAACACCTTGGTCACCCTGATTATCCTGCTCGGGCAATCGGTGCAGGACAGCCTGGCGGGCAAGGACGTCTACACCGCGTTTGCGGTGCGCATGGGGCTCTTCATCGCCGTGACGCTGTATGCCTGCCTGATGGGGTATTGGCTGGATCAGCGGCAGAACACCAGCCTCGCCCCTACAGGCTCGACATGATCATGGATTGACCTGATACCCCTTGCCCTGCAAGCAACTGGTATAGGCCGTCGAAGTGGTCGCGGCGTTGGTTTTCTCCTGCTCCCGGCGCTCCTGGCGCTGGCGCGAACCGCCGACCACAACACCTGCCGCCGCCGTTTGCTTGGCGCGGTCCTGTCGGTAGTCCTGCTTGTTATCGTCATCGACTCGATCATAAAACTCGTCATGCTGACGCCCGCGCACCTGGGCCCCGGCCGCACCGGCCGCAGCGCCCACGGCGGCGCCCTTGACCCGTCCGCCCGAGGGTGTCGAGGTGGTCGATGCACTACTGGCGGCGATGCTGTTGCATTCATTGATATCCAGTTGGGTCTGTTGCGAAGTCTGGCCCTTCAGCGGTACTACCGTCTGGGTCCATCCCTGGGCACTGAACAACGACAGTGCGACGCACAGGCCGATGGGTGACAACCTTTTCATGATGATCTCCTGATGGGCATGATTCACCCTGAGAGAGTGTAGTTCAGCCCTCCTCTACACCAGCAATTCCATTCTAGGCAACTTCAGTGTTTGCGTGTTCAGAACAATGCTGCGGGGATTTGAACCCAACGCAAATCAAACTGTGGGAGCCAGCCTGCTGGCGATGGCGCAGGTCAGTCAACCTGGATGTTGAAGCTGATGCCCCCATCGCCAGCAGGCTGGTTCCCACCGTGTTTTCTGGTCTACACAGGTTTTCACCTATCAGTTCTGTTAGTTCCCGCATCCGAAAAATCCTCTGATACTCAAGCCTCCCAGACTTTTGAAAGTTCGGAGCGCCCAATGTCCAACCCACAGCAACCCTGGCTCATCCGCTATAGCTACGATCCACTGGACCAACTGACCAGCCACACTCAGTTAGGCAACCCGGAACGTCATCGCTTTTACTGCAAAAATCGACTGGTTACCGAGGTTCAGGGTGCAATCGGGCACTCTATAGTCCAGCACGATGAATGGCTGCTGGCCCAGCAACTGCGCCACAACACTGGGCTCGATACCACCCTGTTGGCCACAGACCTGCAACGCTCGGTGCTGCACACGCTCACGAGGAACCAGCAACCGCAACACATTGCCTATTCTCCTTACGGACATCGCCTTGTAGAAAACGCACTGACCAGTTTGCTGGGATTCAACGGAGAACGGCCGGATGCGGTGACCGAGAACTATTTTTTGGGTAACGGTTATCGCGTATTTAATACGAAGTTAATGCGGTTCAATAGTCCGGATGGTTGGAGCCCGTTCGGAGAAGGTGGATTGAACTCTTATGGGTATTGTTCAGGAGATCCTGCAAACAAAATCGATCGAAATGGGAGATCGGCTACTGCTTTTTTAAGAGCGTTCTTCAAAAAGAAAGTTGAAATCCAGGACCACTCCTTTAAAATGTTCTCTCGAACAAAAGCTTCAAAAGCTCTACGCGCGAAAAAAATCATAGAAAAAAATCTGCTAGAAGAAGTCGAAATCAAAACAAGACTGTCTAAATCCCTTGATGCAGATGCCGAGATGAATTTTTATGCACCATTATCAAAGCATACAAGTTTAAAACAGCGAGCGATGAGTGTTGTCCTGAAAACTCCAGAACTCAAGGACACCGAGTTCCCTATTGGGTTTCGCCCACCAAAGATCCGTAGTATAACCGCAGATGGCCTTTATCAGGACGTTATTACGGGGCGAAGAAAATTCGCTAGGAGCGGCATTAACACGGAAGGTTTAAACCCTGAACAGCTAACAATGGTAGCTAATTTCAAAATTCGTAGACAGGTCGATTTAGATCGCCTCGCTGACGTACGTTCGGCTAGGGCAGGGCTTATGAATAAATACTTTAGAATGTCCGCGAACGA
This sequence comes from Pseudomonas putida, assembly GCF_028682635.1. GTDB lineage: Bacteria > Pseudomonadota > Gammaproteobacteria > Pseudomonadales > Pseudomonadaceae > Aquipseudomonas > Aquipseudomonas putida_AE. The sequence continues at coordinate 43,061 of NZ_JANHLK010000013.1, forward strand.
TAACCCAAGAGCAAGAGAATTTTTCGCTTATTGGTAAACTTATTAAGGTCGAGTAAAAACCTGTCGATCGTTCCCAGGCGTGGGAGCGATCGACAGATCGATTAGATCAGGCATTGGCATCTGTAGCGGTTGTCTTACACAATGGTCAACAACCCGTCAAACTGCGAAAGCTTCGGAAACACCAGCGGCGGATCATCACTCAGCTGTTGCAACCGCTGGTCGTAATCGACCAGAAATTGCTGGCGCGCCTCATCGCTGATGTACGGCACATGCCACGCCACAAACGGCTGCAGTGCGTCGAATCCGACATACACCAACGTCCCGCGCAAAATCGGCCGAAACATGTCCTCCAACGGACCACACCGAAGGGGAGGCCTAAAGCAAGGTATGCGTCTTGGTGAGCCCACGCTGGTGCTCCACCCGGTCGTTGGCGGATCGTGGTGTTCGGCGTAATGGAGGCTACAAGCCCGCCACTGCACCAACAATTCCATTCTCGGCGACTTCAGTGTTTGCGTATTCAGAACAATGCTGCGGGGATTTGAACCCAACGCAACCGAACTGTAGGAGCCAGCCTGCTGGCGATGGCGTCGGGTCAGTCAACTCAGGTGGTGAAGCTGATGGCCTCATCGCCAGCAGGCTGGCTCCCACAGGGGATCTGTGGTGGCTGCAGGATTTGCGTACGACGGAGATCAAACTGTGGGAGCCAGCCTGCTGGCGATGGCGTCGGGTCAGTCAACTCAGGTGGTGAAGCTGATGGCCTCATCGCCAGCAGGCTGGCTCCCACAGGGGATCTGTGGTGGCTGCAGGATTTGCGTACGACGGAGATCAAACTGTGGAAGCCTGCTGGCGATGGCGGCGGGTCAGTCAGCTCAGGTGGTGAAGCTGATGGCCTCATCGCGAGCAAGCTTGCTCCTACAGGTATTGTGGCGCTGATCAGGCTTTCGACGGCAGCGGATACAGCTGTTCGTCGAACTGCGACAGTTTCGGAAACACCAGGGGCTGGTCGTCGCTCAGTTGTTGCAGGCGCTGGTCGTAATCGGCAAGGAATTGCTGGCGCGCCTCGTCGCTGATGTACGGCACATGCCAGGCCACGAATGGTTCCAGCACGTCGAAGCCGACATAGGCCAACGTCCCGCGCAGGATCGGCCGCAGCATGTCCTCCAACGGACCATGGATCGCCTCTTCACCGAACATGTGTTCACGGCCACCCAAGGTCACTGTGACCAACGCTTTTTTGCCGGCGAGCCCGCCCTGATCATAGAAACGCTTGCCGCCATAGCAAATCCCGGATACCAGTACCCGGTCAATCCAGCCCTTGAGTATCGCCGGGGTGGAGAACCAGAAGATCGGGAAGTTGAGGATCAACAGGTCGGCCCACAGCAGCTTGTCCAGTTCCGCCTGGATGTCCGCGGCCAGGGACTGGCTTTTCACCCCCAGGCGTTGTTCCAGGGCGTAGACCAGGTACTCGGGATTTTCCCGCGAGGAGAAGTCATCGGCGCTGGCCACCGGGTTCCAGTTCATTTTGTACAGGTCGCTGACCTGCACTTCGTGGCCCTGGGCTTGGAGGGTGGCAATCGCCTGGTCGCGCAAGGCGGCGGTGAACGATTGGGGCTCTGGGTGAGCGTGGACAATCAGTACTTTCATGGTAATTCCTTAGACTTTTTCCAGCGTAGGGTTTGAATTCGGGGTAGCACGGCTGGCCAGCAAGCGGTCGAGCCAGTCGGGGTCCATTTGCGGTTCGGAGGAAAACAGCAATCCGGTGTAGTCCTGATGCGGTGGGGTGAAAATAGCACTGCGCGAGCCATGATCCACCACCCTGCCCCGTTGCATCACCAGCACTTCGTCGGCGATCGCCCGCACGGTGGCAACGTCATGGGTGATGAACAGGTAGGCCACGCCGAGCTGTTGCTGAATGCGGTTGAGCAGCTTGAGCACGCCTTCGGCCACCAGCTGATCGAGGGCCGAGGTGACTTCGTCGCAGATGATCAGCTGCGGATCGGCCGCCAGGGCCCGGGCAATGCAGATCCGCTGTTTCTGCCCGCCGGACAATTCACGGGGCTGACGCTCCATGAAGGTCGCCGGGTCCAGCTCAATCATTTCCAGCAGCTCGGCGACCCGCGCACGCATGGCTTTGCCCTTGAGCCCGAGATAAAAGGTCAGCGGCCGGCCGATGATGTCGACGATGCGCTGGCGTGGGTTCAGCGCCGTGTCGGGGATCTGATAAATCATCTGGATGCGCCGCAGTTGCTCCTTGCTGCGTTGGCGGAAGTCCGCTGGCAGCAGTTGGCCGTCATACAGCACCTCGCCGTAAGTAGGCGGCAGCAAGCCGGTAATCAGTCGCGCGGTGGAGCTTTTGCCGCTGCCGGATTCGCCGATGACCGCCAGGGTCTGGCCACGATACAGCTTCAAGGAAACGTCGTGCAGCACCGGTTGATGACCGTAACTGGCGCAACTCTGGCGCAACTCCAGAAGCGGTTGCTCCTGCTGTGGCAACGCCTTGGGTTCGGTGCGGAAACTGCGCACCGCCCATAACGACTTGGTGTAGTCCTCCTGCGGGTCACCGAGCATCTTGCGGGTCTCGGCCTCTTCCACCAGCTTGCCATGGCGCAGCACCATGATGCGGTCGGCCATCTGCGCCACCACCGCGAGGTCGTGGCTGATGTAGATCGCCGCACTGCCGTAGGTCTTCACCGCATCGCGAATCGCTGCCAGCACCTCGATCTGGGTGGTGACGTCGAGGGCGGTGGTCGGTTCGTCGAAGATGATCAGGTCCGGGTGGCAGGCCATCGCCATGGCAGTCATGACCCGCTGCAACTGGCCGCCGGAGACCTGATGCGGGTAACGCTGGCCGATCTGTTCGGGGTTGGGCAAGCGCAGCACGCGATACAACTCCACAGCCTCGCGCATGGCCTGTTCGCGGCTGATGCCGCCGTTTTTCACCGCCGTCTCGACATGTTGATCGATCAGGCGGTGAGCCGGATTGAACGAAGCCGCGGCACTTTGCGCGACGTAGGCGATGCGCAAACCGCGCAACTTGCGCAGGGCTTCGGGCCTGGCCTTGAGCAGGTCGATGCCGTCGAAATGCACGGTACCGCCGGTAATCTTGCAGCCGTCGCGGGTATAGCCCATGGCGGACAGGCCGAGGGTCGATTTGCCCGCCCCCGATTCGCCGATCAGCCCCAGCACCTCACCGCGTTGCAGGGTCAAGTCGATGCCCTTGATCAACGGATGCCAGGCGTCCTCGTAGTGGCCTTCGATGTGCAGGTTGCGGATTTCCAGCAAGGGTTTGGAGGTCGTCATGTTCAGCATTCCTTGAGGCCGCTGGATTTGTGCAGCATCCAGTCGACGACGAAGTTGACGCTGACCGTGATCAGCGCCACGGCCAGGGCGGGCAGTAATGGACTGATGTCGCCGAAAGTGATCAACACGGCGTTGTCGCGCACCATGCTGCCCCAGTCGGCGGTGGGCGGCTGGATGCCCAGGCCGAGGAACGACAGCGCACTGATGAACAGGAACACGAAGCAGAACCGCAGGCCGAATTCGGCAATCAGCGGCGCCGCCGCGTTGGGCAGTACCTCGCGGGTCACCAGCCAGTACAGGCCTTCACCGCGCAGGCGCGCAGCCTCGACGAAGTCCTGCACCACCACGTTCATCGCAACGGCGCGGGACAGGCGAAACACCCGGGTCGCATCCAGCAGCGCGATCACCAGCACCAGCGACGTCGCGTTGGTGCCGACCACACTGAGAATCAGCAAGGCAAAAATCAGTTGTGGAATGGCCATCAGGATGTCCACCACCCGCGACAGCCCCTGGTCGATCGCACCGCCCTTGATCGCCGCAATCAGGCCGCAGGTGCCGCCCAACAGGAACGCCAGCACCGTGGTCAGGAAGGCAATGCCCAAGGTGTTGCGCGCGCCATAGACCAGGCGGCTGAACATGTCGCGTCCCAGGTTATCGGTGCCCAGCAGGAACTGCCCACCCCACGGTGCGAAGCCCTCGCCCACCACCTGGGTTTCGCCAAACGGTGCGAGGACCGGGGCAAACAACGCCACCAGGATGTACACAACGATCACCAGCAAGCCGAACTGCGCACTCAGCGGCGCCCGGAGCAAAGTTTTAAGCAGGCTCATGGTCTACCCCTTTGGATGCATCAGACGTGGGTTGCTGGCAATCGACAGCACGTCGGCGCTGGTATTGAGCAGGATGTAAGTCGCGGCAAAGATCAGGCTGCAGGCCTGCACCACCGGGATGTCGCGCTTGGCCACCGAGTCCACCAGCAACTGGCCGAGGCCCGGATAGACAAACACCACCTCGACCACCACCACGCCGACCACCAGGTACGCCAGGTTCAGCGCCACCACGTTGACGATCGGTGCCAGCGCATTGGGCAAGGCATGGCGGAAAATGATCCGCGACTGGCTGATGCCCTTGAGCCGGGCCATTTCGATGTAGGGGCTGGCCAGCAGGTTGATCAGCGAGGCGCGGGTCATGCGCATCATCTGCGCGATCACCACCAGGCTCAGGGTCGCCACCGGCAGCACCGAGCGCTCCAGTACCTCGCCCAGCGAGGCGTTCGGCGAGAGATTGGAAATGCTCGGGAACCAGTTGAGCTTCACCGCGAACACCAGGATCAGGATGTAGGCGACGAAGAACTCGGGGAACGACACCGCGCTCAGGGCCGAGGTGTTGAGCAGGCGGTCGAACCAGCTGTTGCGATACAAGGCCGCGAGCATCCCCAGCAATAAGGCCAGCGGCACCGAGACCATGGCCGCCAGCAAGGCCAGGCTGAAGGTGTTGCCCAGGCGATTGCCGACCAGATCGGCGATCGGCCGCTGGTTGGCCAGCGACACGCCCAGGTCACCGTGCAGCAATTGCCAGATCCAGTGACCGAAACGGGTCAGGGGCGGCAGGTCCAGGCCCAGTTGCGCACGGTAGGCCGCCACGGTTTCCGGGGTGGCGGACTGGCCGAGCATGGCCTGGGCGATATCGCCCGGGAGCAGGCCGACGGCGAGGAAGATGATGACTGAAACGGCGAACAGCGATAACAGGCCTAATGCCAGGCGCTGCCCTAATAGCTTGAAAATACTTCTCATCGTGCGGTTCCTTGAAATGGGCACGTCTTCGAATTCTGCGAATTCCCCCTGTAGGAGCTGGCTTGCCAGCGAAAGCGGTAGGTCATCCAACATCAATGTTGCCTGTACCGACGCCTTCGCTGGCAAGCCAGCTCCTACAGGGATCTTGGAATTACGCCTGCCACCAGCGCTCGATGACGCGCAAACCGTCGAGCTCACCGTAAGGCGCGGTCTGTCCGCCGTGTGCCACCTTGTTCGAACGCGCCGCCACCGAGCTTGCGAACAACGGCACGATCGCCCCGCCGTCATCGCGGCACAGCGCCTGCATTTCGTTGTACATCTCGCGGCGCAGCGGCTCGTTCATTTCGCCCCGGGCGGCGTTGAGCAGTTGGTTGAAACGCGGGTTGTCCCAATGGGTTTCGTTCCATGCCGCGCCCTTGGCGTAGCCGATGCTGAACATGCGGTCGGCGGTCAGGCTGCTGTACCAGAACGAGGTGGTGAAGGGTTGCTTCATCCAGACGTTGGAGAAGAAACCGTCGGCCGGCTCGCGCACCACGTCGATGTCGATCCCCGCCGCACGGGCCTGCTCCTTGAACAGCACTGAGGCATCGACTGCCCCGGTGTACGCCGCGTCGGAGGCCTGCAGGCGGACCTTGAGCGAATCCAGGCCGGCCTGCTTCAGGTGAAAGCGCGCCTTGTCCGGATCGTAGGTACGTTGCTCCAGCGCCGTGTTGATGAAGCGGCTGCCGGGCTGGATCGGGTGATCGTTGCCCACCAGGCCATAGCCGTACAGCACCGACGCCAGCAGGGTTTCGCGGTTGATCGCGTGCTTCATCGCCAGGCGCACATCGTTGTTCTGGAACACCTGGCTATCGGTGAGCATCGGGAAGGTGTAGTGCTGGGCGCCTTTGGTTTCTTCGATCACCAGGTTCGGGTTGCGCTTGAGCAGCGCCACGGTCTTGAGGTCGACCTTGTTGATCACGTCTACCTGGCCCGTGACCAACGCGTTGATTCGCGCGGCGCCATCGCCGATCGCGACCAGCTCGGCGCCAGCGAAGTGCGCCCGCCCGGCTTTCCAGTAATCCGGGCTGCGTTCCAGGGTCATGCGCACACCCGGCTCGAAGTCCTTGAGACGATAACCGCCGGTGCCGACGCCGGCTTGCCAGTCCGGCACGCCGTCCTTGCTCGGCATGATCACCAGATGGTAATCGGCGACCACGTAGGTGAAGTCGGCATTGCCCGAATGCAGCTCGAACACCACGCTGTCACTGCCGTTGGCGCTGACCTTGGCCACATCGCCCAACACGGTCTTGGCCGCCGAGCTGGATTTTTCTCCGAGGTGATGCTGGATCGAGGCGACCACATCGTCGGCGGTCAGGGTCTTGCCGTTGTGGAAGGTCACACCCTGGCGCAACTTGAAGGTCCAGACGCGTGCGTCGGGGGTTGAGGTCCAGCTTTCAGCCAGTTCGGGGATGGCCGAGCCGTCTACGGCGATTTCAGTCAGGGTGTTATAGATCGCCGAGAAGCCGACGAAGGTGAAGGTGTCGACCCAGGAGCCGGGGTCTTTCGAGTCGGTGGTGCTGGCACCCGCCAGGCCCAGGCGCAGCACGCCGCCGGGTTTCGGTGTCGACTCGGCGGCCATGGCGCCAAACGGCAGGCCCATGGAGAACGCTCCGGCCACCGCCGCAGCTGCCGCGCTGTACTTCAGGAAGTCTCTGCGCGGGAAACTGAATTCTTGGTTCGCTTGAGTAATCTTGTTTTTGTTATCGCTCATTGCATTGCCCCTGATCAAAAACTAATGGAATACCGGTTCAACACCACGCAAGACACCGGGCCAAGGCCCGGTGCGCATAACCTTTGAATCGCCAACAGTCACACCTGGATCGCCTTCACTTCGACGAATTCGTTGAGGCCCTCTTCCCCCCATTCACGTCCGTTACCGGATTGTTTGTAGCCGCCGAAAGGCGCCTGGTAATTGAATGCCGCGCCATTGACAAAGCACTGGCCCGCCCGCAGTTGCCGGCCCAATTGCAGGGCTCGTTCGGCACTGCCGGCCCAGACGCCGCTGGACAGGCCGAACGGCGAGTCGTTGGCGAGCTGGATCGCCTGCACCTCATCGGCATAGGGGATCAGGCACAGTACCGGGCCGAAGATCTCTTCCTGGGCGATGCGCATGCGGTTGTCGACATCGGCGAACAGCGTCGGGCTGACGTAATAACCCCGTTCGAACGCCGCGGACGAGTCGCCGCCGCACAGAAGCCGCGCGCCTTCCTCCTGGCCGACCTTGATGTAATCGAGCACGGTACGGCGCTGGCCGGCCGAACACATCGGGCCGAGAAAACTTTGCGGGTCGAGGGGATCGCCCATGCGCAGGCTCAAGGTTTCTGCCAACGCCAGTTCGACGGCCTCGGCATACCGACTGGCCGGGAGCAGCATGCGCGTCAGCGCCGTGCAGGTCTGGCCGGAGTTGATCATCACGTCCTGCACGCCATAACGCACGGCGGCAGCCAGGTCGGCGTCCTCGGCAATCAGCAGCGGCGACTTGCCGCCCAGTTCCAGGCACACCCGCTTGACCGAAGGCGCAGCCGCTTGCGCGACCCGCACCCCGGCGCCGGTGGAACCGGTGAACGACACCATGTCCACATCCGGGTGTTTGGCCAACGCTTCGCCAACTTTCGAACCGGGCCCGCTGACCAGGTTGAACACCCCGGCCGGCAGGCCGATGTCCTCGATCATCTGCGCCAGCAGGAAGGCATGCAGCGGCGTTTCCTGACTCGGCTTGACCACCACCGTGCACCCGGCGGCCAGGGCCGGCGCGAGTTTGCCGATCAACTGGTGCAGCGGGTAATTCCACGGATTGATGAACGCGCAGACGCCCACCGCCTCGCGAATCACCAGCGAGTTGCCGACTTCGCGCACTTCGTCCATCAGGCCGGCGAGTTCGACGTACTGCTCCAGGCCAACGATCGGCCCGTCCACCTGCACCGAGCGGCACCATTGCACCGGCATGCCCAGCTCAGTGGTGATCACCGCGGCCATTTCATCGGCGCGGGCGCGCAGTTGTTCTGCCAGCGCGCGGATGTAGCCGGCACGCACGCTCGACGGCGTGCGCGACCATGGACCAAAGGCCTTGCGTGCGGCGGCCACGGCGTTGTCGACATCGCGTTCGTCGCCCAGGGGCACGCTGCCGGCGACTTCTTCGGTGGCCGGGTTGATCACCTCGGCGATGCCCTGGCCCGACGGGGTAATCCAGCGGCCATCGATAAACAGTGCCTTGTGGTTAAGCATGCAGCTGAGCCTCCATCAGTTCATGGGCACAACGGGCGATGCGCTGACAGGCATCGCGCAGCGGACCGGCGCCGACCACCAGGCCGAGGCGAATGTGCCCGGCCGCACTCGGCCCGAAGGCTTCACCGGCCAGTACCGAAACACCGTGGCGATCGAGCAGACGGTCGGCAAATGCCTGGGCGCTGAGCCCGGTTTCGCGGATATCGACCATCACGAACATCCCGCCATCGGGCTTCAGGGCGCGCACGCCCGGGCAATCGGCCAGGGATTCACACACCAGGTCGCGGCGCTGGCGATAGGCTTCGCGCATGGCGTCCAGTTCCGGCAAGTTGCTTTCCAGCGCCACCACGGCGGCGTCCTGGACGAAGTCGGGCGAGCCGTAGAGCATGCACAGCGCGAGGTTTTCCAGGTGCGCGGTCAGGGACGGCGACGCCACCACCCAACCGACGCGCCAACCGGTCATGGCGTGGGATTTCGACAGGCTGTTGAGGGTCGCGGTGCGCTCGGCCATGCCCGGCAGGCTCGCCGGGCTGACGTGTTCGCCCTCGAACAGCAGCTCGCTGTAGACCTCATCGGAAATCAGCCACAGGTCGTGGGCGATGCACAGTTCCGCCAAGGCTTGCCAGGTGCTGCGCGGCAGGCTCGCGCCCGACGGGTTGTGCGGACTGTTCAGCGCCAGTGCACGGGTACGCGGGGTGATGCGGGCGGCGACGTCTTCCGGCAGTACCCGGAAACCGTTCTCGGGACGCACCGGCACCGGCACGACCTTGGCGCCGCATGCGCCGAACACCGCTTCGTAAGTGACGTACATCGGCTCGGCGACTATCACTTCATCGCCGGGATTGAGCACGCACTGGGCGACGCAGAACAACGCGCATTGCGCCCCGGCCAGCACCGTGACCTCATCGGCCGAAACGACCTGGCCGCTGCGCTTCTGATGACGCCGGGCGATGGCTTCGCGCAAAGCGCGCTTGCCGCGTACATCAGCGTAATGGGTGTTGCCGGCCAGCAGGCTATCGATCGCCCCCTGGACGATGGGTTGTGGCGTGTCGAAATCCGGGTCGCCCACGGACAGCAGCAGGATGTCTTCGCCCTGCTCGCGCAATGCCAGCGCGCGGTAGTGAATATCCCAGGCGGCGGCGCCGTCACCGGCGATTCGTTGCGTCAGATCGGAAAAGCGCATGGCCCTACTCCCTCTAAAAAGTTGAACGTCAGCGAACGCAGGCGTGCTTGAGTTCGATCAGGGTGACCCCGTTGCGCTTGAAGCCCAGGCGCAGGTCGGTTTGCAGTTCCGCGAGGTTCTGCGGCTGGGTCACGGTGCAACCGAAGGCGCGGCCAAGGGCGGCGAAATCCGGATTGCGCGGCAGTACGCCGATCGGCTCGATGTCCAGGCCAAGCATGTCGTCGCGGATCTGCCCCAGGGCGTCGTTGTTCCACAGCAGCACCACCAGCGGGCTATCCAGCTCCTCGACCGCGGTGGCCAGTTCCTGCGCGGTGTAGAGGAAACCGCCATCGCCCACCAGCACCAGGCCTGGCCGTTGCGGTGCACCGAACTTGGCGCCGATACCGGCCGGCAAGCCGTAGCCCAAGGTGCCGTAACCGGTCGGGTGCAACCAGCTGCGGGTGGCCTGGCTGGCGAAGGCGTAGTTGCCGGTGTAGGCCAGCTGGGTCATGTCGGTACTGATGAAGGCGTCTTGCGGCAGTTCGGCAGCGATGCGATCAAGGATGGCTTGATGGATCAACTGCAACGAGCCATGGCTGGCCTTGACCGCTTCATGCAATGCGGCGACCGAGGCAACCGCTGCGCTGGCATCCCGTACATCGTTTGGCAGACGCTCCAGCAAACCGCTGAGGGTTTGTTGTGCATCACCCTGCAACGCCACCGTACAGGGGTAGAAATCGTTGAATTTGCGCGGATCGATATCCACACGCAGGAGTTCAGCGTTGAGCGGCAGGCGCTCGCGCCAGTAATCGGTATCGGCCATTTCGGTGCCGACCGCCAGCACCACGTCGGCTTCGGCGATCAAGTTCCAGCCCGGCTCTACGCACAGGGACGAACCGGCATTGAGCGACGCGTCGGGTGGCAACAGGCCCTTGCCGGCAACGCTGGTGAACAGCGGCGCGGCCAGTCGAGTGCTGAGTTCATTCAGTTCTTTCGCCGCATTCAAGGCACCACCACCGGCGATGATCATCGGACGTTTTGCGCCGTTGAGCTTGGCCACGGCTTGATCCAGTGCAGTGGCGGACGCCGGACCACGCCCCGGACGACGCACCACGTCATTGCTCCAGTCTCGCGCCACGGGTGCCGACAACACGTCCAGCGGCACCGAAATATGCACCGGCCGTGGACGCTCGCTGTCGAACACTGCATAGGCACGGGCGATCAATTGCGGCAGGTCTTCGGCGGTCAAGGCGACGGCGGAGAACGCGGTGATCGGCGCGGTCATGGCGCGCTGGTCCTGGCACTCGTGCAGGATGCCCCAGCCCTTGCCGAGGCTGGCGGTGTGGTTGACGCTGGAAATCACCAGCATTGGAATCGAGTCGGCATAGGCCTGGCCGATACCGGTGGCGGCGTTGGTCACGCCGGGGCCGGTGATGACGAAGCACACCCCGGGTTTGCCACTGACCCGGGCATAGCCGTCGGCCATGAAACTGGCGCCCTGTTCATGGCGGGTCAGCACGTGGCGAATGCCGCTACCGGGCAGGCCGCGATACAGCTCAAGGGTGTGCACGCCGGGAATGCCGAACACGGTATCGACACCGTAGTTGGCCAGCAGACGCACCAGCGCCTGGCCACCGGTCAAGGTTTTGTCTTGCATGTTCAGGTCCTCACGCATGAGCGATGCGAATCAACGCATCGACCGCGGTCGTGCCATGGGCGCCGACCAACAATGGGTTCACATCGAGTTCCAGCAACTGCGCGGCGTTTTCGCAGGCGTAGTCGGCCACGGCGCGGATCGCCGCCACCAGTGCGTCCAGGTCCGCCACTTCGCGCCCGCGAAAACCTTGCAGCAACGGGGCGCTGCGCAGGCTCAGCAAGGCCTGGCGAATCGCGCCGTCGGTGGTCGGCAGCAACAGGCTGCGACTGTCCTTGAGCAACTCCACCAGAATCCCGCCCGCGCCAATCACCAGCGCCAGGCCAAAATCGTTTTCGCGCTTGATGCCGACGATCAGTTCGGCCAGCGGTGGCTTGGCCATCGGCTCCAGCAGCACTTGATCGAAGGGCACGCCCGGCGCGTACGCGGCAATGTTCGCCCGCATGTTGTCCAGGGCAGCGCTCAGGGCGGCGCTGTCCTCGAGGTTCAGGGCCACGGCGCCGGCTTCAGTCTTGTGCGGCAACTGTGCACTCACGGCTTTCAATACCAGCGGATAACCCAGTGCCTGGGCATCGTTCAGCGCGTTGTCCGGGTTGCTCAATACACCATTGGGTGTCGGTAGACCGAACGCACGCAACGCCTGTTTCGAGTCCCACTCATTGAGCAGCTGTCCTTCGCCTTCCAGCGCTTGCGGGCAGAGTGGCACGAGGGCCGATTCGCCCAGCGCCAGCAACGCCTGGCGGTTGCGCTGATAACCGGCGATGCGGCCCCAGGCAGCCAAGCCGTCTTCCACGCCTTGCAATGCCGCCACACCTTGGGCATGCAACTGCTCGCGGGCGTGGGCCGGCAACAGTTCCGGGAATGCCGAGGTGACGAATCCGGTCTTGCCATGCCGCACCAGCGCCTTGCAGTACAGGTCCAGCAGCAGGTCGCACTCCTTGCGCTCGCCGGTAAACTCCGCCGGATAGTCGAGCACCAGCATCGCCGCATCGGCTTCGGTGCGCAGGGCGCTGTCGAGCATGCGGTTCAGCGCCTCGCCGTCGCCCCAGATCGCCGTGGTGAAATCCAGCGGGTTGACCAGGTTGGCGTAGCTGGGCAGCACCTCGGCCAGTTCGCCGACTTGCCCGGCATCGAGCTTGGGCAAAGCCAGTTCATTGCGTTCCGCGTAGTCGGCGATCAAACCAGCATCGCCACCGGAACAGGCCAGCGCGATCAGGCTGTTGCCCGCCGGCAAGTTGCCGCAGGCCGCCGCTTTCAGGGTTTCGACGAAGCTCACCGGGCCGCTGACGCGAATCACCCCGAGGCGATCGAACAGCGCGTCGTACAACGCATCTGAACCGGACAGCGAACTGGTGTGACTCAGGGCCAGTTCAGCGCCGATCTGCGACACGCCGGTTTTCAGTGCGATGATCGGGATGCCCTTCTCCAGCGCCTTGTGCGCGGCGCGGGCGAATCCCGGGACGTTCTTCAGGCCTTCCAGGTGCAGGCCGATGGCGGTGACACGCGGCTCGTCGAGCAGCACGTCCATCAGTTCGGCCACGCCCAGTTGCGCCTGGTTGCCCACCGAGGCCATATAGGCAACCGGCAGCGAGCGGTCGCTCATGGACAGGTTGTAGGCGAAGTTGCCGCTCTGGGTCAGCACCGCCACGCCCTTCTCCACCGCTTTGCCGCCATGGGCCACCGGCCACAGCGCGCTGCTGTGCAGGTAGTCGAGCAGGCCGTAGCAGTTGGGGCCGAGCAAGGCCATGTCGCCCGCGGCTTCGAGCAATTGCTGTTGCAGGGCCTGGCCTTCGGCGCCGGTCTCGGCGAAACCCGAGGCGTAGCAGATCGCGCCGCCGGTGCCGATGGCGGCAAGCTCCGCGACGCAGGTCAGGGTCAGGTCACGGTTGGTCGCAATGAACACCGCGTCGGGCCCGCACGGCAGGTCGGCAACGCTGCGCACGCACGGCACGCCTTCGAGGCTGTCGTGCTGCGGGTTGACCAGCCACATCTGTCCTGGGTAGCCGCCCTCGGCGCAGCGCTTGAGGGCGCGGGCCATGCTGCGGCCGCCGACAAAGGCCACATGGCGGGGCGCGAGCATGCGCTTGAGGTTGTCACGAATGGTCTGGGACATGGGAATTCTCCGGGCCGATCAGCGCAGCAGCGGCCGCAGCAGTTCGCGGGAAATGATGTGCCGCTGGATTTCCGAGGTGCCTTCCCAGACCCGCTCGATCCGCGCGTTACGCCAGATGCGTTCCACCGGACTTTCGTCCATCAGGCCCATGCCGCCAAAAATCTGCACCGCCTCGTCGGCCGCGCGACCGAGCACTTCACTGGCGAACAGCTTGGCCATGCCGGCCTCGCCGTCGGTCATGGTGCCCTGGTCCATTTTCCAGGCGGTGTGCAGGGTCAGCAGCTCGGCAGCGCGAATCTGCGTGGCCATGTCGGCCAGCTTGAACGACACGCCCTGGAAGTTGCCGATGGCCTGGCCGAACTGTTTGCGATCCGCCGCCCATTGCAGCGACACGTCCAGTGCCCGTTGCGCCTGGCCCACGCAGTTGGCGGCGACCATGACCCGGCCGGCGGTGAGCCAGGCGTTGGCCACGTCCCAACCCTTGCCGACTTCGCCCAGCACTTTATTGGCCGGAACGCGGCAGTCGTCGAAGAACATTTCGAAGGTGTGGTAACCGCGGTTGCTCACGCACTTGGGACCCCGGCGGATGGTCATGCCCGGGGTGTTGCGGTCGACCAGGAACGAGGTCACGGCGTTGCGCTTGCGGCCGTTGTGTTCGTAAGTGTCAGTGACGGCGAAGACGATGGCGAAATCGGCGTGGCCGGCGTGGCTGATGAAGTGCTTGCTGCCGTTGAGCACGAAGTCGTCGCCCTCACGCACGGCGCGGGTCTTGATCGCGTTGGCGTCGGAGCCCGCGCCCGGTTCGGTCAGGGCGAAGCAGTCGATTTTCTCGCCCTGGATGCACGGCAACAGGTAGTCGTTGATCTGCTCGCCGGTGCAGGCCATGAGGATTTTCGACGGCCGCGCAACGAAAACGTGCAGTGCCCAGGAGACCTTGGACAGCTCACGCTCGATCAGTGCCTGGGACAGGTAGTCCAGGCCACCACCGCCCACCTCCTCCGGCATGTTGAAAGCATAGAAACCGGCGGCGATCGCCTTGCCGCGGATCTGCGCGGCCAGCTGCGGGGAGACTTCGTCGGCGCGGTCGACCTCGGTTTCATAGGGCAGCAGTTCCTTCTCGACGAAGCTGCGTACCGAGTCCACCAACATTTCTTGTTCTTGGGTCAGTTGGAAATTCATGCTGCTACCTGTTGTTCGTGTGCAATGAGAGGTTTGCCGAGATTTAGCGACCGATAAAACGTGCCGGGCGTTTTTCCGTGGCGGCGCGCAGGGCTTCGTTGCCGTCTTCACTGCGCCCACAAAGCAGGCCGGCGGCCAGTTCCGCTTGCAGTTGCTCGGGCAAGTTGCGCTCGGCGCCTTCGCGCATGAGCTTTTTGGTCTGGGCGAAAGCAAAGGTCGGCCCGACGGCCAGGCGTGCGGCGAGTTCGCCAGTGACGCTCAGCAGCTGCTCGTCGGCGCAGACTTCGCCGACCAGCCCGGCGGCCAGGGCGCGGTCGGCGCCCCACAATTCGTCGAGGAACAGCAAGCGCTTGGCTTGCTCGGTGCCGATCAGCCGTGGCAGGTGCCAACTGGCGCCGGCGTCCGGCGAGTACGCCATGCTGGTGTAGCCGGCCTTGAACCGAGCCGATTGCCCGGCGATGCGCAGGTCGCAGCACAGGGTCAGGTCCATCCCGGCGCCGACGGCGGTGCCGTTGATCGCGGCGATGGTCGGTTTTTCCAGGCGGTGCAGGCGGGTCATCAGGGCGTGGGCGGTTTCGGTCCAGCCGTAGGTTTCAAGGGCGCCACGGGCTTCGGCTTCGGCCCATTCCGCCAGGTCGGCGCCGGCGCAGAAGCTGCGACCGCTGCCGGTCAAGACCACCACGCGCACCGCCGGATTGGCGTTGAAGGTGTCGAGCAAGGCGTGCAGGTTTTTCAAGGTCGGAATGTCCAGCGCATTGCGCTGGGCGGTGCGATTGAGGGTGATCCAGGCGACGCCGGCTTCGACCTGACTGAGCAGCGAATCATGAGTAGTCATGCGAGTCCTCGAATTATTGTGATTGGTCTGAGGTGATGCGACTTGAGGCCATACTAAACGAGTGTTCAGTAAGGCGGCAATCGGTGGAGAAATGGGCTGTAACACGCTCGAATATTCAATAACACATTGGTTTCATTAGTTTTTTTTCAGATTTCGAGGGATGCGCCTCTGCTGCTGTTACAACTTCGAACAACTGGCGACAGGACGCAGATCTATTGCCCACCACAAAACCAATGTGGGAGCGGGCTTGCTCGCGAAGAGGCCCTGTCAGTCAACATTATTGGTGACTGACACAGCGCTTTCGCGAGCAAGCCCGCTCCCACAGGGAATGTGTGTGATAGAAGGAATTAAACAGTCGGCAGGCTCGGCGCCAGCACCGCCCCGCGCTTGCGATGGATCAGGAAGTACGCGCCATAACACAGCGCAATGAATCCAAAGCCCCAATACAGCGACGGGCGCTGGGTTTCATCCAGTGCCAGGAACACGAACAGCGAGCAGCACAGCGTGATGCACATCAGCGGCAATACCGGGAACCACGGTGCGCGGTACTTCAGGTCGCTGAGTTGGCCGCCGTCACGCAGGTAGGCCTTGCGGAACTTGTACTGCGCCAGTGCGATGACAATCCAGGTCACGGTGCCCGACATCCCGCTCACCGCCATCAGCACCATGAACAAGGTGTCGGCGGCGACGAAACTGGTCATCAGCGACACCAGCGCAAAGCACAGGGTGATGCTCAAGGCGCGCAACGGCACGCCGCGCTTGCTTAGTGGCGAAAGACTTTTCGGTGCCATGCCGGTTTTCGACATGGCCCACAGGATGCGCGTCGAGGCATACAGGCCGGAGTTGCCCACCGACAGGATCGCCGTGAGGATCACGAAGTTCATCAGGTCGGCGGCGTAGGGAATGCCGACCATGTCGAACACCTGCACGAATGGGCTTTCCATCAGCCCCGCCTGCTGCCACGGCACGATCGCCGACAAGACGATAATAGCCAGCACGTAAAAGATCAGTACACGGAACACCACGTTGCGCACTGCACGGGGAATGCTTTTTTCCGGCTGATCGGTTTCACCCGCCGCCACACCCATGATCTCGCAGCCCTGGAAGGCGTAGACCACGGTCATCATCACCGCGAACACCGCAGACAGGCCGTTGGGGAACAGCGAATCGCCGATCAGATTGGTTGCCATCGGCGCCGGTGCGCCACTGCTCAGCGGCATCACACCGAAGATCACCAGCACGCCGACCACGATGAATCCGAGAATCGCCGCGACCTTGATCCCGGAGAACCAGTATTCCGCTTCACCGAAGGCACGGGTCGCCAGGGCATTGATACCGAACAGCACCACCACGAACAGCGCCGACCAGTACCAGATCGGCACCGCCGGGAACCAGCGGGTCATCAGCATCCCGGCGGCGGTGAATTCCAGGCCCACGGTGGTGGCCCAGCTCATCCAGTACACCCAGCCGATCATGAAGCCGGTGGCCGGGCCGATGAATTTGGTGGCGTGGGTCTGGAACGAACCGGACACCGGCATCTGCACCGACAGTTCGCCCAGGCAGACCATCACCAGGTACATCAGGAAACCGGCAACCAGGTACGCCAGGATCGCCCCCACCGGCCCGCCCTGGTTGATGGTCACCCCGGAACCCATGAACAGCCCGGTGCCGATCACGCCGCCCAGGGACAGCATGAAAATGTGCCGGCTTTTCAGGGCACGGGTCAGTTGGATGCCTTTACGATCAGTGGATTCGCTCATGCCCGGCACCTCGAGTCGGTGGCACGGACAGCGCATGACAGCTCGTCACGGCGCAGGGAGGAAGGAGCTTTACGGCAATTCATTATTATTATCTCCAATAAGCTTCGAAGACCGCGCTGCGGCGGTTGCGTCGATTATTGGAAAGCCATGTAAGGTCGCGTTGTACGTAAAAATCGAAGTTGTAGAAAGTCGTAACAAAAATGTACGTCAGCTCTGCAACAGGCCTTTGAGGGTATGCAGTGAACGTTGCAGTTGTACTTCGACGGCGGGCACCATCGCTCGAATCGTCGGTTCATCATTGCCCAGCGCCGCCTCTTCCAATGTGCGTAATACCGAGGCCAATGCCCGAAACCCCAGGGAATCGCTGCTGCCGGCCAAACGGTGGGCAAGCTGTGCAACTTCGGTGCAATCGTCGGCTTCGATGGCTTCGCCCAGTGCCTCACGGTGTTGCAGGATCGAATCGCGCAGCACGGCCAGCAGGCCCTGTACTTTCTGATCGCCGAGCAAGGTGCGATGGGTTTGCAGCAAGGGCCAGTCCATCGCTTCATCGTCTACCGGCGACGGGGCGGGAGTGGCCTGCCCCGCCAGCACCTGTCGCAGGTTTTCCAGCTTCAAGGGTTTGGCCAGGATGCCATCCATGCCGGCATCCAGGTAACCGCGCACCAGCGCCGGTTGCACGCTGGCGGTCAGGGCAAAGATACGTGTTTGCCGGTTCGGTCCGTCGTCGCTACGGATCTGTTGGCACAACTGGACGCCACTCATCCCCGGCAGGTGCACATCCAGCAAAATCAGGTCGAACGTCCGCGCCGCGCATTGCACCAAAGCCTGTTCAGCATCGATGGCCAGCCAGACCCCATGCCCGTCCCGTCGCAGCAGGCCCTCGGCGACTTCGCGGTTGAGCGCCACGTCCTCGACCACCAGGATGTCCAGCGCCGGGCCCGCCATCTGGGTCGGCGCTGGGCTCACAGCAGCGATCGCCGGCTGCAGCGTCACTTCGAACCAGAAACAACTGCCGCGCCCGACTTCGCTGCTGACGCCGATGCAACCGCCGATCTTTTCAACCAGATGTTTACAGATGGCCAGGCCCAATCCAGTACCGCCATAACGCTGGGCGACTTCTTCGCTGGCCTGGGTGAAGCGTTCGAAAATCTTCGCCTGCATCGCCGGGGCAATGCCAATGCCATTGTCCGTGACACTCACCCGCAAACGTTGTCCGGGCGCAAGCAACGCCACTTCGACACTGACGTCGCCGCCTTCAGTGAACTTGATCGCGTTGGCCAACAGGTTGCTCAACACTTGCCGCAAGTATTGCTCGGCGCCGTGGTGATGCTCGGCGACCTGCTGATCGACCCGGCAATTGAGGACCGTGTCGTTGTCCAGCGCCTTGGGTTCGAGCAACGTGAGGACTTCGTCGAGCAATTGGCGAATGGAGAAATTCACCGGTTCAGGCAGGCTGGTCCCCTCCTCCAGCTTGGCGAAATACAGCACTTCGTTGAGGATGGTCAGCAGCCCCTCGCCAGCCTTGTGCAGCGCATCCAGGCGCTTACCGTCCTGCGGGTCGAGACGGGCACCACGGAGTAATTCGGCCATGCCCAGGATGCCGTTGAGCGGCGTGCGCAACTCGTGGCTCATGGTCGCCAGGAACCGCGATTTGGCGAGGTTGGCCGCTTCGGCTTCGTCCTTGGCGCGCATCAGGCTGGCGGTGCGGCGCTCGACCATTCGTAGCAATTCATCGCGGTTGTCCTGCAGGGCCAGGCGGTCGGTTTCCCGGCGGTCGATGTCACTGAGGATCGCCCTGCGCATGTCGTCGAGGGCATGGGCCACGGTGTCGATCTCGTCGTTCTGCGCGCTGCGCCGCTTGTCCAGGCGCAACGGCTCGTGCCATTGCCCGGCGGCAATGCGCCGGGCAAATTCGGCCATGACTTTCAGGTGGCGGGTCACCAGCCGATAGAACAGGCCCGACAGTGCCACCGCCAGTCCGCAGAAAAACACCGCCATCCACAACAGGTTGGTCAGGCCGGTGGCGTACAGGCGTTGATACACCGCCCCCAAATCGGTGCTGACCTGCAGTTCGCCGAGATGACGCAACGGGCCGGAAGGCGGTTGGTAATCCAGGGCAAAACGCTCGATACGCAACGGCCCTGCAGGCGCGGGGTTGCCTTGCACCAGGTCGAAATCGGCACCGGTCAAATGCACCCTGGCGACGTCGGAGAAATCCACCAGACCGCGCAACTGCACCTTCAACTGCTCCTCGTCCAGATCCCAGAGGCTGCGCTCCAGGCTGGCCAGGTAGCCGGCGCGGATCAGCTCCATGCGCGAGTCGATCTCGCGCATTTCCCGGCGATACTCGATGTACAGCTGCACGCTGCTGGCCAGCACGGTAAAACACAGGCTGAACAGCAGAATGAACAGCAGCAGGCGCCGCAACAGTCCGCCGGGACGCGCGCGAATCATTGCGCGTCCGCCGGCAGGTTGATCATGTCGCGGTAGGTGACTTCGCTTTCATTGAGCAGGCGCTCGACATCACCGGCATCGACCATGCGCTGCAACTGCGCATCGATCTGCGGCATCTGTGCGGCCAGTGGCGAGCGGCGGGAAACGGCGACCCGCAGGTAGTCCACGCTCAGGGCCTTGGGCAAGGCGACGATGTCCTCGGCGCCGGGCAGGTTTTCCACGTACAGCTCGCCGGTGCGGCGCTCCTGGGTGATGAAATCGATGCGCCCGCGAATCAGCTTGCCGAAGTTCTGCCGGCTGCTGGCGACCCATTCGATGTTGTTGTGCTGCGCGACCATGCGATCGAACGCCAAGCCGTAGCTTTCACCGAACAGCAGGCCGCCACGGTAATGGGACAGGTCCTGCAAGTGTTCGAACTTCACCGGATGCTGGCGATTGATGAACAGCGCCACCTCTTCGCGCAGCACCGGTACGCTGGAAAACAGCATGCTCTGTTCCCGTTGCGTGGTGCTGTAGGCCAGCACCACATCAACCCGGCCTTCGGCGGCGTCCAGCAGGCAGCGCTTCCAGTTGCCCAACACCACAACCTCGACCTCGTAGCCGAGCTGGCTGAACAACTGCTTGACCACGCTCGGCGCCAGACCGCGGACCTGCTTGCCGTCGCTCCAGGAAATCGGCGGATACACCGGGTAATCGCAGTAGCGGATTTTTTCCGCGGCCTGCACCGTGCCCGCCGACAACACCAGCACTACCCAGAGCCAGCGCCTCACTGCCGTCACGCCGCCAGGCTGGCAGTGAACAGGTACCCGGCGCCATGAATGGTGATGATCAGCTGCGGTTCGGCGGGATCGTCGTGCAACTTGCGGCGCAGGCGCCCGACCAGCACGTCGATCGAGCGGTCGTTGGGCACCCATTCGCGGTTGCGGATCTGGTCCATCAACTGGTCGCGGCTGAGGGTGTGGCCGCTGTTGCGCAAGAACACGCTGAGCAACTGGTATTCGCCGTGGGTCAGCAAGGTCTCGCAGCCGGCCGGGTCGATCAGGCGCCGACGGTCGGTGTCCAGCGCCCAGCCGGCGAACTGCTTGACCGGTTTGGCGACGGCGGCGACCGGCTGTGGCGTTTGCGCATGGCGGACCCGGCGAATCAGGTTTTTTGCCCGGGACACCAGTTCCCGCGGGTTGAGGGGCTTGATCACGTAGTCGTCAGCGCCGCATTCGAGGCCGACGATGCGGTCAATTTCGTCGTTGCGCCCGGTGATCAGGATGATCCCGACTTCCGAGCGCACCCGCAGTTCGCGGGTCAGGGTCAGGCCGTCCTTGCCCGGCAGGCGGATATCGAGCATGACCAGGTCGACCGCCTGGTTGGCCAGGAAGGTTTCGGCCAGTTCCGCCGTGGCGGCGCAATGCACGTCGTAGCCTTCCTGGGACAGGTAGGCGTGCAACAGTTCGCGAATCAGCGGATCGTCATCGACGATCAGTACCCGAGGAGTCATTGCTGGGTGTCCTGCTTGTTTCTTATTAGGGGGACTGCATCAGCGGCAGAGAGTAGCCACTGCTGAACGGGTGATCAACAGCTGCTCGTCTGCACGCAAAAACGCTGGCGGCCGCCGGCCTGCAAACCATCGACCCAGGCCTCGCAAATCTGCATGCCCTGCTCGGGGGTAAAGGTCCCGGGGTTGAGCCCGGACTCCAGCCACAGGCCATCGAGCAGTGCGCTGAGGCTGATCGCGGCCAGGTCGGCATCGAAATTCTCCCAGCCCTCCTCCTGCGCCAATTCCCTGAGCACCTTGCCCAGGATCGCGCGGTACTCGCCATAGGAATGATCGTGGGCCTGATTGATCGCCTCGGCGGTTTTCACCGCGCCCCAGAAGGCGAGCCAGGCGTCGATCAGCTGCGGGTCGAGCAATTCGGCGGAGAACGAACCGCGGAAAAACGCCGACAGGCGCTCGCGGGCATTGGGGGCCGCTTGCTCCATGGCATCGCGCAGCAGGGTCATGACGCGCCCGGTGATCGCCATGTAGGCCTCAGCCACCAGTTCGTCCTTGCCCGAATAGTGATGGCTGATCAGCCCCACCGACACACCCGCCTCGGCGGAAATCTTGCGGATCGACGCGCCCTGGAAGCCATGGCGCTTGAGGCACACCAGCGTCGCCTCGATCAGGTTGGCTTTGCGCAACTCCGGTTCCATGCGAGAAAAACGGGCTTCCTGGTTCATGGGCGACGCTCCTGGTTTGTCCATCGTTGAACGACTGTACAGCAAGAGGCGGTTTGGCTGCCACATCGTGTAATCGTTCTTCGCAGGCAAGCCTGGCTCCTACATTAGATTGCGTATTACCCTCACCGTCCGCCTCGCCATTTAATACACCTTCATGATTTGCTCACTTCGCAATACCGCATTGGCTGCCCTGTGCCTGTCACCCTTCGCCGCTGCCGGGATCGAGGTGATCCAACCGGTGCACCCGGTGTGGTTGCTGGAACAACCCTACGCCGGGAATGCCCTGCTCACCGCACGGACCTTCGGGGACAGTGCCTATGGGGATTATCGCGTCAATGCCACGTTGCAGATCAGTTGTTCCCAAACAGCCCGTTTGACCCTGCAGATCGCACCGGCATCCCTGGGTTTTGACAGCGATCCCTTGGAAGGTCCCGATGCCAGCGCCAGTGGGCCCCTGGAGATTACGACGGGAACACGGCCCAGCGTCGAGCATCGGGTTTCCGGCAGCTGGACCGCTGGCGGGGCTTTCCAGGTGGGTAACGTGTTTTCGATCAGTACGGACATTCCAGCGCCAGAGCTGGAGTATTGGCTGAGTGATGCTTCGCGCGGACAGCCGCTGAAACTTTCGTTGGCCCCGGCGAAAACAGGCGGGAAACCACTGACCGCTACATTTTCGTTGCCGCAAGACAATCAAGGGTTGAAACACGCGTGCCTTGGCGCCAGGCCAGGGTTGTGAAGTTGGCAGGTCCGCCGCCATCGCTGGCAAGCCAGCTCCTACAGGTTACGCGTTGGTCACGGATTCTGCGTACACCCATTACCCCTGTAGGAGCTGGCTTGCCAGCGATGAGGCCAGCCCGTACAACCGAGCATTCAGATCAATCCCGATAACCCGGCGCCACCCGCTCCAGCAACCTCAACAACGCCGCCCAAGCCAATTGCATCGCATCCGGATCGCTCAACTCCCCCTCCTCAAGCGGCCGCCCCGGATCATTGAACTGCCGCTCGGTATGCGCACAAACCTCTGCCGGCGGCAACACCACCTCGCCAGCCGCCTGCGCCGCCAGCTGGATTTCGCAAGCCTTTTCCAGGTAATACATGCGCAAAAATGCCTGGCTGACGGTTTCGCCCACGGTCAGCAGGCCATGGTTACGCAGCATCAATACCGGCTTGTCGCCCATGTCCGCCACCAACCGTTGCTGCTCACTCATGTCCAGCGCCACGCCTTCGTAGTCGTGGTAGGCAACGCGGCCGTAGAACTCCATGGAAATCTGGTTCACCGGCAACAACCCGCACTTGAGCGCCGCCACCGCACAACCGGACTTGGTGTGGGTGTGCAGCACGCACTGCGCATCTTCCCGGGCGCCGTGAATGGCGCTGTGGATCACGAACCCGGCCGGGTTCACCGGGTACGGCGACGGCTCGACGGCGCGGCCATCGAGGTCGATCTTGACCAGGTTGGACGCGGTGATTTCGTCGAACATCAGCCCGTAGGGATTGATCAGGAAGTGATGCTCAGGTCCCGGAATACGCACCGAGATGTGGGTGAAGATCAGGTCGGTCATGCGAAAATGCGCAATCAGGCGATAACAGGCCGCCAGTTCTTCGCGCAGGCGCTGTTCGGTAGCGCTGCGCTCAGGAGCGGTCAGGGGTGTGGCGATGTTGTTCATCGGGCGGGTTCTCCAGGCAGTTCGGCTGGGCAGACAGTAAGACTGGACGCTTCGACACGTCCAGCCATCCTCACGACTTATTTGCTGGCCCAGGCGTTGAAGCGCTCTTCCAGTTCTTCGCCATGGTCGACCCAGAATTCGACGTTCATCGACAACGCGCCCTTGAGGTTCTGCGGCGCCGTGGGCACCCACTGCGCCAGTTTGTCATCGAGCCTCGCGGCGGCCTGGATGTTGGTCGGGCCGTAGGGGATCTGCTCGACGTATTTCACCTGGGCATCCGGCTGGTTGGCGAAGGCGATGAAGCGCTTGGCCTGGTCGACGTGCCGGGAGCCCTTGATGATCGCCCAGTAGTCCATGCCGTACAGGCTGCCGGGCCAGACCAGACCCAGGTGGCTGCCTTTCTGCGCGGCGTCGGCAATGCGCCCGCTGTAGGTCGAGGTCATCACCACATCGCCGGCGGTCAGCCATTGCGGCGGTTGCGCGCCCGCCTCCCACCACTGGATGTATGGCTTGAGCTCAGTGAGTTTGGCGAATGCCCGGTCCACGCCCTGCGGGGTGCCAAGCACCTTGTAGACGTCATCGACCTTGACCCCGTCCGCCAGCAAGGCGAATTCAAGATTGTACACCGCACGTTTGCGCAGCCCACGCTTGCCGGGGGTTTTCTTCACGTCCCAGAAGTCTGCCCACGAGGTCGGGGCCTGGGCCAGTTTGTCGGTGTCGTAGGCAATGGCCACGCTCCACACCAGCGCGGCGGAACCGCATTCCTGCGCCGCCTCGGGGATCAACTGGTCGGCGTGGCCTAGACGGGTCCAGTCCAGCCGCTCGTACATGCCTTCCTCGCAACCGCGCATCAGGTCCGGGCCTTCGATCTGCACCACGTCCCAGTCGACGTTGCCGGTGTCGACCATGACTTTGATTTTAGCCATCTCGCCGTTGTATTCACTCTGGATCACCTTGCTTTGATCCACGGCGGCAAAAGGCTGGAAGAACGCCACGTCCTGGGCTTTTTGTCCGGCGCCGCCGTAACCGACCACCACCATCTCCGATGCTGCCTGTGCGCTGCCCAGGCCCATGGCCAAGGTCAACGCCAAGGGATAAAAACCGTGCTTGAGCGTATTCGATTTCATCAGTGGTTCCTCGTGCAGGTGCCAGGCGACTGCAGGTCGGCATGGCCCTTTTTTATTGTTGGTGAGGGTCGCCCCAGGAGCGGGCTCGAAACGAAACTACTCAAGGCCCAGTAAAAAAACAAGTTGATTTTTTACTGAAGGTAAATTTCTATAGACCAAACAACAACAACGAAAACCTGATGCCTCTGTAGGAGCGAGCTTGCTCGCGATGGACCTGAGGGCGACGCGTTTATCCAGACAACACGCGTCATCGTTAACGTCCATCGCGAGCAAGCTTGCTCCTACAGGTCAGCCGCCGGAGTAACCGCACCATGCCGAGCCCGTCCCCTGCCTTCGCGCACCTGTTCGAACCCTTGCAGATCCGTGGCAAGCGCCTGAAAAACCGCATCATGTCCAGCGGTCACGACACCTCGATGCCCACCGACAACCTGGTCAACGAGCAACTGATTGCCTATCACAAGGCGCGTGCCGAAGGCGGTGCCGGGCTGATCGTGCTGCAAGTGGCCGGGGTGCATGACAGTGCGCGCTACACCTCCCATGTGCTGATGGCCACCGACGATGAATGCATCGAGGGCTACCGCAAACTCGCGCAAACCTGCCATGCCCATGGCACGGTGGTGCTGTCGCAAGTGTTCCATCCGGGGCGGGAAATCATGGAGTCCAGCGATGGCCTGCTGGCGGTGGCCTACTCGGCGTCGGCGGTGCCCAACGAGCGTTTCCGGGTGATGCCACGGGCGCTGGACCAGGCGATGATCGACGAGATCGTCGCCGGTTATGCCGCTGCTGCCCGACGCCTGCACCAGGCCGGCATCGATGGCGTGGAAGTGGTCGCCAGTCACGGTTACCTGCCGGCGCAATTCATCAACCCGCGGGTCAACCGCCGTACCGATGGCTACAACGGTGAGCTGGAACAGCGTTTGCGTTTCCTGCGCGAAGTCATTGCCGCCGTGCGCGCGGCGACTGATGAGCAATTCATCATCGGGCTGCGCATCTCCGCCGATGAGCGCGATCCTGAAGGGCTGACCGAAGACGAATCATTGACCGCCGTACAATCGCTGCAAGGGCAGCTGGATTACGTGCACATCGTCGCCGGCACCTCGGCATCGCTCGGTGGTGCGGTGCACATCGTGCCGCCGATGGCGATCGAAGCGGCGTACCTGGCCAAGGAGGCCGGCACCTTCAAGGCTGGCTTGAACATTCCCTTGTTCGTCACCGGGCGCATCAACCAGCCCCAGGAGGCCGAGTTGATTCTGGCCCGGGGTCAGGCCGATGTGTGCGGCATGACCCGGGCGCTGATCTGTGACCCGCAGATGCCCAACAAGACCGACACCGGCCACGTCGAAGATGTGCGCGCCTGCATTGCCTGCAATCAGGCGTGCATCGGGCACTTCCACAAGGGCTTGCCGATCTCCTGCATCCAGCACCCGGAAACCGGCCGTGAACTGACTTTTGGTCAGCGCCAACCAACTGCAAAACGCAAACGCATCATGATCGCCGGCGGTGGCCCGGCTGGCATGAAGGCCGCCGCCGTCGCGGCCCAGCGCGGGCATGACGTGACATTGTACGAGGCCAGTTCGCAACTGGGTGGCCAGGTGTTGCTGGCGCAATTGCTGCCACGGCGCAGCGAGTTCGGCGGCGCCAGCACCAACCTGCAGCGGGAAATGGAACTGGCCGGGGTGCGTGTGGTGCGCAATACCCGGGTCGACCGCGCCCTGGTGGAGCAGGAAAAACCGGACATGGTGATCGTCGCCACCGGTGCCGAGCCCTATTGGCCGCTCTTCGAACGCGGCGGTGAATTGCAGGTGGTGGACGCCTGGCAAGTGCTGCGCGACGAGGTGCAGATCGGCCGTTCCGTGGTGGTGGTCGACTGGCGCTGCGACTGGATCGGCCCCGGCATTGCCGAGCGCCTGACCCGGGCCGGGCATCAGGTGCAACTGGCGGTCAATGGCACCCATTGCGGGGAGAACCTGCCACTGTACGTGCGCGATCAACTGGCTGGCGAGCTGCACAAGCTCGCCATTCCCATCATCCCCTACGCCCGGTTGTACGGCTGCGACGACAACACGGTCTACCTGCAACACACCGCCAGCGGCGAGCCGATGTTGCTGGAAAATATCGACACGCTGGTGCTGTGCCAGGGCCATCAACCGGTGGATACCCTGGGTGCAGAGTTGCAAGGCCTGGTGGAATTTCGCCGAATCGGCGACTGCCTGGCGCCGCGTACCGCCGAAGAAGCGATTTACGAAGGGTTGAAAGTCGCGTGGGAGCTTTAAGCCTGTTTATACTCCGGGGCTTTGAAACACCCTTGTAGGAGCTGGCTTGCCAGCGATGGACTCGATAACACCGCGATTATCCGGTAAGCACGCGTTATCGTTCACGACCATCGCTGGCAAGCCAGCTCCTACAAGGGTTCACGTTCTACCCGGTTTGGAATTCGCCATGAGCAACAGCAGCAAGACCCAGGCCGCATCAGGTAGCGCCGAACCGCATTTCCTCGGCACGCGCATCCGCGGCCTGCGCAAACGTCGGGGCATGACCCTGGCGGAACTGGCGCAACAGAGCGAACTGACCGCCGGCTACATCAGCCAGCTGGAACGCAACCTCGCCTATCCGTCGATCCCGGCGCTGTTCAACATCGCCCGCAGTCTCGGCGTGACTATCCAGTGGTTCTTCGCCAGCGAGGCGATCACCGATCCTGAAGACGACGGTATTGTCGTGCGCAAGCACAGCCGCCTGAACGTGCATTACGAAGACGGCATCGTCGATCAGCTGTTGACCCCGCAAGTCAACCGCCAGCTGGAAATGCTCCACTCGCGTTTCCCGCCCGGCACCTACAGCCAGCAAAGCTACAGCCACGACGGCGAAGAAGCCGGTTACCTGCTGTCGGGCAGCTTCGAGTTGTGGGTCGGCGAGCGCTACTTCCAGCTCAATGAAGGCGACAGTTTCAGTTTCTCCAGCCAGGAGCCGCACCGCTACGGTAACCCTGGCGAGGTGGATGCCGTGGTGATCTGGGTGATCACCCCGCCGACCTTCTAACGCCGGCCGCGCCCGCTTGCCTGAGCGACACATGCACGCTTGAGGGTGTCGCTCGGCAGTTCCTTGAACAGCGCGCGATAGCTGCTGGAAAACCGTCCCAGATGCCAGAACGACCAGTGCATGGCCACTTCGGCCACGGTGGTTTGCGTCGGCGTGCGGCTGAGCAGTTCGCGGCGGGCACTGTTGAGGCGGCGCAGGCGCAGCCACTGGGTCGGCGCCATGCCGGTGTAGGTCTTGAACGCGTGTTGCAGCTGGCGCAGCGAAACCCCGGCGACCCGGGACAACTCCAGCAGGTTGAGCTGCTCCTCCGGGCTGTCCGCCGCCCATTCCCCTACCCGCTGCATGATCGCCCGCTCCCCGGCCCGACGCTGCAGGGCGCCCTGGTCGAGGCGCACGCAGGCGTTGTCGAGGATGAACAGACAGTCCTCCAACAACTGTTGGGTCAAGGCTTCGCGGCTGGGCGGGTCGTAGGTCTGCGACAGCTGGGTCAGGGTTGCGCTGAGCCAGCGACTGAACAAGGCATTCTGCTGCGAGTTTAGCGGCGCCAGGAACAACCCCTCCAGCCGCGCGACGTCCAGCCCATGGCGCTTGACGAAGTCCGGGCCGAACACCACGGCGATTTCCTGGTAGTTCTCCGGAGTGATCCAGATGTTGCGGCTTTCACCGTTCAACACGTACAGCGCGTTGTCGCTGCGATCGAAACAGAACGCCAGCGAACCTTGCGGCGCACTGAAATTCTGCTCGACCCGGGTGTTCATCTGTTCCTCGTAGATCTCGACGCCCTGTAGATCCAGATAGCGCACCAATCCTGCGAAATGTCCCGGCGACATCTGTTGGTAATGCTGGACCCAGCCCGGTGTGGCGCGGATTTGCTCGGCGACATCGACGGTACTGAATGCTTGGACCTGTAACGAATTGCAAGCTGTCATGGGTGACCTTACGCACTCTTTTGGTGCGTTTTGTGTTGCTAAAAGTGGATAGATGGAACCGTAAGCCTCGCCCAAGATAGACGTCAACGCGCTACAGGGGAAGCGTCCTACAGATGAATCGACTTTCTCCCGCGTTAACAAAACCAATAACGAGGTCTTTATGAATGCCCCTTTCGATCAGCTGTTCACTTGGCTGAAAGATCACAAGATTACCGAAGTCGAGTGCGTCGTCAGCGACCTGACCGGCATTGCACGCGGCAAAATCGCACCCACCAACAAGTTCCTGCATGAGCGAGGCATGCGCCTGCCGGAAAGTGTGCTGTTGCAAACGGTAACCGGGGACTTTGTCGACGACGACATCTACTACGACCTGCTCGATCCTGCCGATATCGACATGGTCTGCAAGCCGGTGTCCGATGCGGTGTACGTGGTGCCATGGGCGATCGAGCCGACCGCCATCGTGATTCACGACACCTTTGACAAGTTCGGCAACCCGATCGAATTGTCGCCGCGCAACGTGCTCAAGAAAGTCCTGCAGCTGTACACCGACAAAGGCTGGCGGCCGATCGTCGCGCCGGAAATGGAGTTTTACCTGACCCAGCGCTGCGAAGACCCGGACTTGCCACTCAAGGCCCCGATGGGCCGATCCGGTCGCGCCGAAAGCGGTCGCCAGTCGTTCTCCATCGACGCCGCCAACGAATTCGACCCGCTGTTCGAAGATGTCTACGACTGGTGCGAACTCCAGGGCCTGGACCTCGACACGCTGATCCACGAAGACGGCCCGGCGCAGATGGAAATCAACTTTCGCCATGGCGATGCGCTGGACCTGGCCGACCAGATCACCGTGTTCAAGCGCACCATGCGCGAGGCGGCGCTCAAGCACAACGTCGCGGCGACCTTCATGGCCAAGCCGGTCGGCGATGAGCCGGGCAGCGCCATGCACATTCACCAGAGCGTGGTGGACATCGCCACCGGCCAGCCGATCTTTGCCGATGCCGACGGCAACATGAGCGAGTTGTTCCTGCACCACATCGGTGGCTTGCAGAAGTACATCCCCAAAGTGCTGCCGATGTTCGCACCGAACGTCAACTCGTTCCGCCGCTTCCTGCCGGACACTTCGGCACCGGTGAACGTCGAATGGGGCGAAGAAAACCGTACCGTCGGCCTGCGCGTGCCGACCTCGAGCCCCGATGCCATGCGCGTGGAAAACCGCTTGCCGGGGGCCGATGCCAACCCTTACCTGGCCATCGCCGCCAGCCTGCTGTGTGGGTACCTGGGCATGGTCGAGCGCATTGAACCAAGCGCCGCGGTACAGGGTCGGGCTTATGAGCGGCGCAACCTGCGGTTGCCGATCACCATCGAAGACGCGCTGACGCAGATGGAAGAATGCGACACCGTGAGCCGCTACCTGGGCGACAAGTTCGTGCGTGGCTATGTCGCAGTCAAGCGTGCCGAGCACGAGAACTTCAAGCGCGTGATCAGTTCGTGGGAGCGCGAGTTCCTGTTGCTGAGCGTCTGACAACCATCTCCCTGCATGAGTCCACGTCCCCCTGTGGGAGCGGGCTTGCTCGCGAAAGCGGTGTGTCATTCAACATAAAGGGTGACTGACCTGACGCCTTCGCGAGCAAGCCCGCTCCCACAAGGGGAACGCCAACGCCTGCAAAATCCAATAATTCCAAGAAGGTATCGTTATGCGTCTATTGAAATCCATGGTCCCGGCCGCGCTCGCGGTCTTGTTCAGCGCCGTTGCCCAGGCTCAGCCACAGGTCAGTGTCTACAACTGGACCGACTACATCGGCGAGACCACCCTCGCCGACTTCCAGGCCAAAACCGGGATCAAGGTGATCTACGACGTTTTCGATTCCAACGAAACCCTGGAAGGCAAACTGCTTGCCGGGCGTACCGGGTATGACGTGGTCGTGCCGTCCAACCACTTCCTCGCCCGCCAGGTGAAGGCCGGCGCGTTCCTCAAGCTCGACCGCGAGCAACTGCCGAACTTCAAGAACCTGGACCCGAAACTGCTGGCCCTGCTGGAAAAAAACGACCCGGGTAACGCGCACTCGGTGCCATACCTGTGGGGCACCAACGGCATCGGCTACAACGTCGACAAGGTCAAGCAGGTGCTGGGCATTGACCACATCGATTCCTGGGCCGTGCTGTTCGAGCCGGAAAACATCAAGAAGCTGAGCGCCTGCGGCGTGTCGATGATGGACTCGGCGGATGAAGTGTTCCCCGCGGTGCTCAACTACATGGGCATGGACCCGCGCAGCGAGAATCCCGATGACTTCAAAAAGGCCGAAGCCAAGCTGCTGAGCATCCGTCCGTACATCACCTATTTCCACTCCTCCAAGTATGTCTCGGACCTGGCCAACGGCGACATCTGCGTGGCGTTCGGTTACTCCGGTGACGTGTTCCAGGCCGCCAACCGCGCCAAGGAAGCCAAGAACAACGTGAACATCGCCTATGCCATTCCCAAGGAAGGCGCGAACCTGTGGTTCGACCTGCTGGCCATCCCGGCGGACGCCGGCAACCCGAAAGAAGCCCACGCCTTCATCAATTACCTGCTCGACCCGCAAGTGATCGCCAAGGTCAGCGCCTCGGTCGGTTATGCCAACCCGAACCCGACCGCCAAGCAATACATGGATCCGGAACTGGTCAACAACCCTGAGGTTTACCCGCCGCAGGAAGTGCTCGACAAGCTATACATCTCGACCACGCCGCCGCAGTCGATCATGCGCTTGATGACGCGTTCCTGGAGCAAAGTGAAGTCCAACCAATGAACCAGTACACCCACGAACACGCCCATTCCTATTACGCCGCGTCGGCCAATGGCATGGTGCCCTACCCCACGCTGACCGAAGACCTGGTGGCCGATGTCTGCGTGATTGGCGGCGGCTTTACCGGCGTCAACACGGCCATCGAACTGGCCCAACGCGGGCTCTCGGTGATCCTGCTGGAAGGCCGGCGGATCGGCTGGGGCGCCAGCGGGCGCAACGGCGGGCAGCTGATTCGCGGCATCGGCCATGACGTCAGCGGTTTCGCCAAGCATGTCGGGGTTGAAGGTGTGCGCTACCTGGAGCATGCCGGGACTGAATCGGTGCAACTGGTGGGCAACCGAATCCGTGAACACAGCATCGATTGCGACTTGCGCTGGGGTTTCTGCGAGCTGGCCAACACCCCGTCGCAGTTCGCCGGGTTGCAGGCTGAACACGCTGCGCTCAAGGAATCCGGTTACGCCCATGAAACCCGTCTGGTCGAATCTGCGCAGATCCGTGAGCAGGTGGTGAATTCCAGCGTGTATGCCGGTGGCCTGGTCGACATGGGTTCGGGGCACCTGCACCCGCTGAACCTGGTGCTTGGCGAAGCGAAACTCGCGTTATCCCTTGGTGTGCGGATTTTCGAGCAAAGCCCGGTACTGGAGTTGATCCATGGCAGTACTGTTCAAATTCGTTGTGCAAGTGGCACGGTACGCGCCAGCAGTCTGGTCCTGGGCTGCAATGCGCATCTGGAAGAACTTGAACC
This sequence comes from Pseudomonas putida, assembly GCF_028682635.1. Taxonomy (GTDB): domain Bacteria; phylum Pseudomonadota; class Gammaproteobacteria; order Pseudomonadales; family Pseudomonadaceae; genus Aquipseudomonas; species Aquipseudomonas putida_AE. The sequence continues at coordinate 75,073 of NZ_JANHLK010000013.1, forward strand.
GAAACTCAGCGGAAAAGTGCTCCCGGCGGGCAGCTACATCATCGCCACCGAACCCTTGTCGGCGCAGCTTGCCGCACAGTTGATCCCGCACAACCTGGCGCTGTGCGACCAGAAAGTCGGCCTGGACTATTACCGGCTCTCGGCCGACCGGCGCCTGCTGTTTGGCGGAGCCTGCCATTATTCCGGGCGTGATCCGGCGGATATCAGCGCCTACATGCGCCCGCAGATGCTCAAGGTCTTCCCGCAACTGGCGAATGTGCGCATCGACTACCAATGGGGCGGCAAGATCGGCATCACCGCCAATCGCTTCCCCCAGGTCGGGCGCCTGAGCCAATACCCGAACGTGTTCTACGCCCAGGGTTACTCCGGCCATGGCGTCAACGTGACCCACTGGTGCGCGAAATTGTTGGGCGAAGCGATCCATGCCGGTCACAGCAAAGGCTTCGACGTATTCAGTGCCGTGCCGCACATGACCTTTCCTGGTGGCCGCGCCCTGCGTTCGCCGCTGCTGGCCCTGGGCATGCTCTGGTACCGCATGCGCGAACTCCTCGGCTAACCGCCCCTGTAGGAGCTGCCGCAGGCTGCGATCTTTTGATCTTGTTTTTTTGAAAGCAAAATCAAAAGATCGCAGCCTGCGGCAGCTCCTACAGGGTATCAACGATACGTCCTTCCCCATCTCTCTGTTTAGCCTTTCGATTTGCTCAATTGCGAGTCACTTCTATATTGAGGGGGTGCTCTGAACTTCCTGCCTCCTGTTGAGCCTGGCCTATGGCAACTACTGATCAGCTGATCATCTGCGAGCACTGCGACAGCGTGTACGAAAAAGTGACGCTCGCCAAACACCAGAAAACCCTGTGCACCCGCTGCGGCGGCGTGCTTCAGCGTTATAACGGCCTGACCGTGGAGCAACGCCTGGCGTTGACTTTCGCCGCGTTGATGCTGTGGATTTTCGCCAACTTCTATCCGGTCATGAGCATCAGCCTCAAAGGCCTGAAAAACAGTGCAACGCTTTGGGATTCGGTGGTGGCGCTGAGCCTGGGGCCCATCACCTTCATTGCCCTGGTGGCGGCGATCGCCATGATCATCGCACCGATCTTTCAGTTGTTGCTGCTGATCTGGGTGCTGGGCTTCGCCCTCAGGCACCAGCGCGCGCCGGGTTTCAGCTTCTGCATGCGCTGGCTGGAAACCCTGCGGCCCTGGAGCATGCTGGAGGTCTGCCTGCTGGGCGCGATGGTTGCGGTGATCAAGCTCGCCGGGTTGCTGGATGTGCTGCCCGGCATCGGTCTGTTCGCCCTGGCCGTCCTCAGCCTGATGATGATCCGCATTGCCGGTCGCGATATTCGTGAACTGTGGGACCTCGTATGACCATGCCTCCCTTTGCCCGCGACCTCAACCTGTGCCTGTGCCACAGCTGCGGCCTGGCCTGCGACATGACCGGTGATCCCCACGAATGCGAGCGCTGCGGTGCCCCTCTGCATCGGCGTAAAACCAACTCACTGACCCGAACCTGGGCTTACATGATCACCGCCCTGGTGTTTTATGTGCCGGCCAACCTGTTGCCGGTGATGAACACCAAGATGGTCGGCGACGGTGCCGACAGCACGATCATGAGCGGCGTGATCGAGTTCTGGCAGCACGGCGCCTGGGACATTGCCCTGATCATTTTCATCGCCAGTATTGCGGTACCGGGCGTCAAGTTCGTCGCCCTGACGCTGCTGCTGGTGACCGTTCAACGCGACAGTCAATGGGCGCTCAGGCAGCGCTCGCAAATGTATCGGTTCGTCGAACTTATCGGTTATTGGTCGATGCTGGACGTCATCGTGGTCGCCCTGGTGGCCTCGCTGGTGAAATTCCAGGCCCTGGCCGATATCGAACCGCGCCCGGGCATCCTGTTCTTTGGTCTGGTGGTGGTGTTCACCATGCTCGCGGCGATGAGTTTCGATCCGCGACTGATCTGGGATAAAGAGCGGCAACAACCACAAAATGAGGAGGTCACGGATGAAGTCACAAGCCACTGACGGGCCGCTGGTCCCGGGGCAGGCTCCGATCAAGACCCGCCGTTTCAGCTTTTCGATGGTGTGGATCGTGCCGATTGTCGCGGTGCTGGTAGGGATATCGCTGGTGGTCCACAGCATCTTGCAGGAGGGGCCGACCATTACCGTCAAGTTCAAGACCGGCAGCGGCCTGACCGCCAACAAGACCGAGGTGAAATACCGCAACGTAGTGATCGGCCATGTGTCGGACGTGGCGTTGAGCAACGACCAGAAGAGCGTCGATGCGACGATCAAGCTGGTGAAACAGGCTGAAAGCTTTACCCGCAAGGACTCGCAGTTCTGGGTGGTCCGGCCGCGGATCGGCGCTGGCGGGGTTTCGGGAATCGATACCCTGTTGTCAGGGGATTACATCGGCGCCGATATCGGCCAGGACAATGCCCGCGCGAAGAACTTTGAAGGCCTGGAAAACCCGCCAGCCATCACCTATGGCGAACCGGGCAAACGCTTCACCTTGCATACCCAGGACCTCGGTTCTCTGGATATCGGCTCGCCGGTCTACTACCGCAAGATTCCGGTCGGCCAGGTCGTGGCCTACGCGCTGGACCCCGATGGCAAGGGGGTGAACATCGAACTGTTCATCCACGCACCCAACGACAAGTACGTCACCGAGAACACCCGATTCTGGAACGCCAGCGGTGTTGACGTGAGTGTCGGCGCCAATGGTTTTGCGGTCAAGACCGAGTCCCTGTCGTCCTTGCTGGTGGGCGGCGTTGCGTTCCGTGCGCCGGAATACAGCCCCGACGACAAACCGGCCCCGGAGGAATATGCCTACGAACTGTTCCAGGACCAGCAAACGGCCCTCGCCCCGCCCAGTGGCAAGGGACAGTTCATGACCTTGCGTTTCGACCAGGCCTTGCGCGGCCTCAAGGTCGATGCCCCGGTGGAATTCCTCGGCATCGAAATCGGCAAGGTGGTGTCGGTCAATCTGGATTTCGACGCGAAAAAACGCACCTTCCCGGTCAACGTCGGCATCATGATTTATCCGCAGCGCCTGGGCCGAGCGCACACGAAGATGCTCCAGACCCTCAATCACGATCCCAAGGATGAAGCCGCCGCCGTACGCGTGATCGGTACCTTTATCGACAACGGCCTGCGCGCCCAGGCTCGCACCGGCAACCTGCTGACCGGCCAGCTGTACATTTCCCTGGACTTCTACCCTAAGGCGGAAAAAGTCGTATTTGATCAAAGCGCCCGTCCAGTCAGCATTCCGACCGTTCCAGGCAGCCTCGAACAATTGCAGGAAAAACTCGAGGGCATGGTCAACAAGATCAACCAACTGCCTATCGACCGCATTGCCGCCAATCTGGACAGTAACCTCGTCGAACTGCGCAAAGGCCTGGTGCAATTCAATGCCAAGACCCTGCCTGGCGTGTCAACCACCTTGACCGATGTGAGCAAGACCCTGCAATCGGCCAACTCGACTCTGGCCGAAGACTCGCCGCAGCGGGAAAAACTCGGACAGACCCTGGACGAACTCGGACGCACCTCGCGCTCGCTGCGTGACCTGGCGGATTACCTTGGCCGGCATCCGGAATCGCTGATTCGTGGACGCCCGGATAATGCCGCGCCGATGGATATGCAAGGGCCGCCGAGCAAATGACCACAGGAGCAACATTCATGGCTTTTCCGCTGAAAATCACGTTGGTCGCGGCGTTGTCGTTACTCGCTGCCTGCCGCAGCGATCCGATCCAGTTTCACACCCTGACCCCGACCCAGCCGGCGGTCAATTCACGCAGTACCGCCGGTATCCAGATTGAAATGCTCACCGTACCGCCCCAGGTCGATCGCCCGCAGATCGTCGTGCGCGAGGGCAATACCGGCATGGCGATCCTCGAAACCGAGTGGTGGGGGGCCAGCCTGGTGGACGAGTTGCGCAGTGCCCTGACCGACCAGATGATCAACAACAATCCGCAACGCAGGGTATCGGTGCGGCTGGAGGTGCAGCGCTTTGATTCGATTCCCGGCCAGTATGGGTTGCTCGACGTGAAATGGCGCCTGCGTACCAACAATGGCAGTGAAAGCCTCATGGACACCTGCCGCAGCACCCTGCAGACACCGTCGGGACCGTCCATCGATGAGCTGGTGGCGGCGCAGCAGAACAACGTCAGGCGCCTGGCGGCGCTAATCAACCAGGCAGCGGCCTCCACGCAAAAAGGTTGTCCATCCGCAAGTACCAGCCCATAACACCATCCCCCTGTGGGAGCGAGCTTGCTCGCGATGGTGTGTCAGGCGACATCAATGTGTCTGATACACCATCGCGAGCAAACTCGCTCCCACAGGCTGCAAATGATTCGTATTGATCTAGAATAATTGACGACCTTCTTTTGTCGATTCGCTCGTATCAGCCTGCAAGACCAACAATAACAGGAGCTGACGCCGCATGAAGTCCACGATCCCTTCGTTCCTCAAAAAAGCCTTGCTGGTCACCGCCCTGGTGAGCGCAGGTCACGTATACGCCGCCGATACCGTCGGCATCGTGGTCTACAACGCCCAGCACGAAAGCCTGACCAAATCCTGGGTCGAAGGGTTTACCCAGGAAACCGGCATTCCGGTGACGATGCGCAACGGCGACGACACCGAAATGGGCAACCAGATCGTGCAGGAAGGGGCCGACTCGCCGGCGGATGTGTTCCTCACCGAAAACTCCCCGGCGATGGTCCTGGTCGACGGCGCAGGCTTGTTTGCCCCCGTGGACAAGGCCACCCTGGAGCAGGTCGACCCGGCCTACCGCCCGGCCCACGGCAAATGGGTGGGGATCGCGGCGCGTTCCACGGTGTTCGTCTACAACCCGAGCAAACTGCCCCAGGACAAGTTGCCCAAGTCGATCATGGACCTCGCCGAGCCAGAGTGGAAAGGCCGCTGGGGCGCCTCGCCCGGTGGTGCCGACTTCCAGGCCATCGTCGCCGCCATCCTCGAACAGAAAGGCGAAGCCGCGACCCTGGACTGGCTCAAGGCGATGAAGACCAACTTCACGGCCTACCGGGGCAACAGTTCGGTGCTCAAGGCGGTGAATGCCGGGCAGATCGACAGCGGCGTGATCTACCACTATTACAGCTTCGTCGATCAGGCCAAGACCGGCGAAAACAGCAAGAACACCGCCCTGCACTACTTCAAGCACAAGGATCCGGGGGCGTTTGTCAGCATTTCCGGAGGCGGCGTCCTGGCCTCCAGCAAGCACAAGGAACAAGCCCAGGCGTTCCTCAAGTGGATCACCGGCAAGGACGGCCAGGCCATTCTCAAGGACGGCAAATCGTTTGAATACGCCGTGGGCAAGAACGCCGAATCCAACCCTAAACTGGTGCCTTTGCAGCAGCTCGACGCCCCATCCGTCGACGCCTCGAAACTCGACAGTAAAAAAGCCGTGGAGCTGATGACTCAGGCAGGACTGCTTTAATTGATGCCTGAAATCCTGCCCGCGGGTACCGCCCAAGCGCTACCCGCCAATTTGCGTAGACGATCGCGCGGCGTGTTCGCGAGCCGCGGTGGCGCGTGGGTGGTCGGTTTGTCGGTGCTGGTGTCGTTGCTGGCGCTGCTGCCGATTGCCTACGTCATCGGCGTGTCCCTGCAGACCGGCTGGTCCACGGTGGTGACCCTGGTGTTCCGGCCACGGGTGGGCGAGTTGTTGATCAACACCGTGTTGCTGGTGGTGCTGACGATTCCCCTCTGTATCGCGCTGGGTGTGACACTGGCCTGGCTGACCGAGCGCACGGATCTGCCGGGGCGTCGCTGGTGGTCGTTGCTGGCCACGGCGCCCCTGGCGGTGCCGGCCTTCGTCCACAGTTATGCCTGGGTCAGCCTGGTGCCGCCGATTCACGGCTTGTTCGCCGGGGTGCTGGTGTCGGTGATTGCCTACTTCCCGTTCCTGTACCTGCCGATTGCCGCGACCTTACGGCGCCTCGACCCGGCTATCGAAGATGTCGCCGAATCGCTGGGGCTCAAGCCGTGGGCGGTGTTTTTTCGCGTGGTGCTGCCGCAGTTGCGCCTGGCCATTTGCGGTGGCGCGTTGCTGGTCGGCCTGCACCTGCTGGCCGAATATGGCCTGTACGCGATGATCCGCTTCGACACCTTCACCACCGCGATCTTCGATCAGTTCAAATCCACCTTCAACGGGCCTGCCGCCCACATGCTGGCCAGCGTGCTCGCCCTGTGCTGCCTGGTGATGCTGACCGTGGAATCCGCCGCACGGGGCCATGCGCGCTACGCCCGCGTGGGCTCCGGGAGTGCCCGTGAGCAACGGATCGTGGGCCTGAAAACCCCGGCCAGGGTGCTCGCACTGGCGTTGCAGAGCACCACCTGCGCCCTGGCGCTGGGTGTGCCCTTGATCACCCTGGGCGGCTGGCTGATCGCCGGCGGCGTGCAGGCCTGGAACCTGGGCGAGCTGCTGCCGGCGCTGCAACAGACCCTGATGCTGGGCGTGGCGGGGGCTGCCCTGACCACCTGCGCCGCCATTCCGATTGCCTGGCTGTCGATCCGCCATCCCGGACGCCTGCAGCGGCTGCTGGAAAGCTGCAACTACATCACCAGTTCATTGCCGGGCATCGTCGTTGCGCTGGCACTGGTGACCGTCACCATTCATTTTGCCCGGCCGATCTACCAGACCACCGTCACCGTGCTGCTGGCGTACCTGCTGATGTTCCTGCCCCGGGCGCTGGTGAGCCTGCGCGCCGGCATCGCTCAGGCACCGGTGGAGCTGGAAAACATGGCCCGCAGCCTGGGCCGCTCCCCTGCCCGCGCGTTATGGCTGATCACCCTGCGCCTGGCCGCTCCGGGTGCGGCTGCCGGTGCGGCGCTGGTGTTCCTGGCGATCACCAATGAACTGACCGCCACCCTGTTGCTCGCGCCCAATGGCACACGGACCCTGGCGACCGGGTTCTGGGCCATGACCAGCGAAATCGACTATGTCGCGGCGGCGCCCTATGCCCTGCTGATGATCCTGTTGTCGCTGCCGTTGACCGGGCTCCTGTATCACCAATCGAAAAAAACGGCTGGCCGATGAACACTCTTGAACTGCATTCACTGAACAAAGCCTACGGTTCCCAGCGAGCTCTGGATAACGTCAGCCTGTCGGTGCCCAGCGGCAGCCGTACGGTCATTGTCGGCCCCTCGGGCTCAGGCAAGACCACCTTGCTGCGGATGATTGCCGGCTTCGAGTTTCCTGACTCCGGGCGCCTGTCGCTCAATGGCCAGACCCTGGTCGACAGCACCCATGAAGTGCCGGCGCACCAACGTTTGATTGGCTACGTCCCGCAGGACGGCGCCTTGTTCCCGCACATGACGGTGGCCGACAACATCGGCTTCGGCCTGTCGATCAAGGGCCGCGAAAAGCGCGAGCGTGTCGCGCAATTGATGGACAGCGTGGCACTGGATGCGAACATGGCGATGCGCTGGCCCCATGAATTGTCCGGCGGCCAGCAGCAGCGTGTGGCGCTGGCACGGGCGCTGGCGCAGCAGCCGCAGCTGATGTTGCTGGACGAGCCGTTTTCGGCACTCGATACCGGCTTGCGCGCGGTCATGCGCAAGATGGTCGCGCGCCTGCTGGCCGACGCGGGGGTCACCACCATCCTGGTCACCCATGACCAGAGCGAAGCCTTGTCGTTTGCCGATCAACTGGCGGTGATGCGCCACGGCCGGCTGGTGCAGTCAGGCCATCCGCTGGACCTCTATCGCTACCCCGACGACGAACAGACCGCGCTGTTTCTCGGCGACGCCGTGGTCATGCCAGCGCGGATCGAGGCTGGCTGGGCCCATTGCGACCTGGGCCGGATACCGGTCAACAATCACCGCAACAACCACTCGGCGCAGATCATGCTACGGCCCGAACAGTTGCAACTGACCAGTGTGCTGCCCGACGCCACCGGTGTCACGGGCTGTCGTGCCAAGGTGGTCGACCGGGATTTCAGCGGCAACACCTGCACCTTGACCGTGGAGTTGCATTCGCGCACCGCCGATCAGCCCATCGGCCGATCATTGCTGGTACGCAGCTCCGGCCTGTATGCACCGCCTGCCGGCAGCGCCGTGCAGGTCTCGACCATCGGCCACGCGCATGTGCTGAGCGAGCCCTGATCCCTCGAACCTGGAGCATGGCCGTCAAAGATCGAAGCGATCCACCGCACGACGGCGCTCGTTGTCGTCGCGCACATCGTAGTTGGCGGTGGTCTGGATGTTGCTGTGATGGGCCAGTTTTTGCGCGATGGACAGGTCGTGTTCTTCGATCACCCGGGTGATGAACGAGCGGCGAAAATCATGCGGCATGATTTTCACCCCCACCTGCGCGCCCCGCTGCCGGGCGATGTAATAGATCGCGTGCTTGGTGATGCGCTCGCGGGTGATGTGACTGCCACGGCGGATGCGATTGAACAGGAACGGGTCGTCCTCTTCGCCTTCCTTGAGCATCGAGCGGCGCAGTTCCAGCCAGGCATCGAGCTTGGCGAACGCCCAGGCCGGGGCGTACTTGATCAACTGCTTGTTGCCCTTGGCGGTGACGCGCAGGCTGCGCTCATTGAAGTCGAGCTGATTGAGGTCGAGATTCACCGACTCCGATTTACGCATGCCCGAACCGTACAGGATCGCGATAACGGCGGCGTCCCGCTTGCCCTGTGGCCGAGGATCAGCGGCGCAAACCTCCATCAGTTCCTGGATCAATGAGCGCCGCAGGTTGCGCCCCTGGGACAGGCGCGTACCGGCGATGCCCTTGACCGAGCGCATTTTCAACAAGTGCTCCTGGCTGATCAGGCTCATGCGCCACGCTTCGTTCATCACCCCGCGCACCGCATTGACGTACAACGATGACGTGTTGGGCGCATAACCGTCGGTGCGCAAGGCGGCGACCAGGGCGATGACATCTTCGGGTTGCAGGTTGTGCCAGGCGATCTCCTCGACATTCATTTCTTCAAAGCCCAGGCGATCGGCGGCGTCCTGCAGGACATAACGCATGGTCAGTTGGCTGGAGGGCGCCAGTCGTGCGAGATACAGGGTTAGCGGATTGGGTCTGAGGGCACTTGGATCAGTTGCGGGTAAGTCAGTCAAACGAAACGGCCTTGGATAAAGAGGAAACAGAAAACGCCATGGCGACAGGAATGGCCGCTACGCTGCCGGTCGTGGCCGGGAAAGTCAAATGCCCTGCCGACCAACGGCCGGCGTGACGCCGATAGCCGAATTGAAACATGGCATTGCTAAACCTTGACCGGACTCGATCGGGGCAGGAGCAAACCATGAGAATCAGTGTGTTCGGTAGCGGTTATGTAGGCCTGGTGCAAGCGGCGGTGTTGGCAGAAGTCGGCCACGACGTGGTCTGCATGGACGTCGACGAGAAAAAGGTCGAATGCCTGCAACAGGGCCACGTGAGCATTTTCGAACCGGGGCTGGGCAGCCTGGTACGCGAAGGCCTGGATGCCCGACGGTTACAGTTCACCAGCGATGAGAAACTCGCGGTGCAACATGGCCAGGTGCTGTTCATCGCGGTCGGCACACCGTCCCGGGACGATGGCTCGGCTGACCTGAGCCAGGTGATGGCGGTGGGCGAAGCGGTGGCACGGCACCGTGAACAACCGCTGATCCTGGTGGAGAAGTCCACGGTGCCGGTGGGCACCGGCGATGCCCTGCGCGCGCATATCGACAAGTGCCTGATCAAGGTCGGACGCCTGTTGCAGTTCGATATCGTCTCCAATCCCGAGTTTCTCAAGGAAGGCTCGGCCGTGGCCGATTGCCGGCGCCCGGACCGTATCGTCGTGGGCTGTGAACGCGAAGAAGTGCGTGAGGTGATGCGTGACCTGTACGCGCCGTTCAACCGCAACCATGAACGCATCATGTTTATGGATTTGCGCAGCGCCGAGCTGACCAAATACGCCGCCAACTGCATGCTGGCGACCAAGATCAGCTTCATCAACCAGATCGCCGAGCTGGCCGAACACCTGGGTGCCGACATCGAATCGGTGCGCCTGGGCATCGGCGCCGACTCGCGCATCGGCTACCACTTCATCTACCCCGGCTGCGGTTATGGCGGCTCCTGCTTCCCCAAGGACATGCGCGCCCTGATTCACAGCGCCGAACAGGCCCATTGTTCCAGCGACCTGCTGCAAGCGGTGGAAGCCATCAACCAGCGGCAGAAACACAAGCTGTTCGAGCGCCTCAAGGCCTTCTACAAAGGCGAGCTGCGGGGCAAGACCTTCGCCGTCTGGGGCCTGGCATTCAAGCCCAACACCGACGACATGCGCAATGCACCGAGCCGCCTGTTGCTCGAGTCGTTATGGGCCGCCGGTGCCAATGTGCGGGCATTCGACCCTGAAGCCATGCAGCAAACCCAGCAGTTGTATCCCGATGAAACCCGGTTGATGCTCATGGGCACGCCGGAATCGGTGCTCAACGGTGCGGACGCGCTGATCATCTGCACCGAGTGGCAACAATTCAAGGCGCCGGATTTCGATCTGATCCGCCAGCGCCTCAATGCGCCGGTGATCTTCGATGGCCGCAACCTGTACGATGCCGAGCGCCTGGCGCGCAATGGGTTCATGTACTTCCCGATGGGCCGCGGCGAGTCGCGCAAGTTGCCGATTCCGTATCAGCAATGGCCTGCGGCGCAGGTGGTCGCCTAATCCCCCTGTAGGAGCTGCCGCAGGCTGCGATCTCTTGATCTTGCTTTCAAAAAATCAAAGGATCGCAGCCTGCGGCAGCTCCTACAGGGATAGTGTGAATTCGCCTTGAAGTGAGCCCGCATCTGCCTGAGGATGGCAAGCACGGAAGCTGCCATCTGAATAAGGACATTTACCCCACCGTGGCCACCTACTCGCTCGTTGTTCGCCGGCTGATGATCGTTTCGCTGACCATCGTTGTCAGCCGCGCCATCATCAGTCCGCTGCTCACCCTGTTTCTAAGCGACAAACTGGGCCTCAACCAACAGGACGTCGGCCTGCTGCTGGGCATCGCGGTGTTCATCGCCACCCTGCTCGCCCTGTACGGCGGCTACGTCATCGACCGCCTGGAAAAACGCCGGCTGCTGATCCTCACGATGCTCTCCAGCGCCATCGGCTTCGTGTTGCTGGCCTTTGCCGAAAACCTTTACCTGGCCACCCTGACGCTGGTCATTTCCGAAACGGCCTCGGCGTTGTTCCTCATCGGCTCCAAGGCGATCCTCAGCGAAAACCTGCCCGTGGGCCAGCGCGCCAAGGCGTTTTCGCTGCGTTATACCCTGACCAACATCGGCTACGCCACCGGCCCAATGTTCGGCGTGGTGATGGCCGGGGTCTATCCGATCGCACCCTTCCTGATCGCAGGCGGTATCGCCTTCACCAGCATCTTCCTGATGCTGGGCATCCCCAGGGATTCGGCGCAGGCACCGACCATCGGCCAACCGCAGAGCTTCCTCAAGACCCTGGTCACCCTGAAGAACGACCGCACCCTGATCATGTTCACCTGCGGCTGCCTGCTCAGCACCGTGGTGCACGGGCGTTTCACCCTGTACCTGTCGCAATACCTGCTGGTGACCCAGGATTCCAGGCGCACTTTGGAGATCATGGCGGCACTGCTGGCCTGCAACGCCATCAGCGTGATCCTGTTGCAGTACCAGATCGGTCGGTTCCTCAACCGTGAAAAACTGCGCTTCTGGATTGCCGGCGGCACCGGTCTGTTCATCCTCGGATTGATCGGCTTCAGCGTGGCCGACAGCATGGTCAGTTGGTGCGTGGCGATGTTCATCTTCACCCTCGGCGAAATGATCATCTACCCGGCCGAATTCCTCTTCGTCGACACCCTGGCCCCGGAAGAACTGCGCGGCAGCTACTACGGCGCGCAGAACCTGGCCGCCCTCGGTGGCGCGCTGAGCCCGGTGATCTGCGGTTTCCTGTTGATGCACACCCCGGCCCCGACCATGTTCTATGCCTTGAGCGCGCTGACGGCCCTGGGCGGGTTCCTGTGTTTCATGAGTGGACGGCGTGTGGCGATACATCAGAAATAATGAACTGAAGCTTCATTAATATGAATTTGTCATCATCGGCAATGATCGGCACACTGTCGTCGTTCCTCCCCCAATAGTTGGAACGACTTCAAGGGCTTTCTGGATTTCCCAGACAAGCCTTTTTTTTTCCTCAGGTTTTCAAAGGAACGCTGTTCATCATGCTAGCTCGCTGGTTGCCCGCCGCCGTCAACACCCGCCCTTCAGAATGGAGTCGTGCTGCCATCGGCATGGCGCTGGGGACGATGTTCAGCGTCTGGCTGTGCGCCCAGGTATTCGGCATGCAAGTGGCGCAGCACCTGGTGGGCCCGCTGGGTGCCTCGGCGGTGTTGCTGTTTGCGGTATCTTCCGGTGCGCTCGCGCAACCCTGGTCGATACTCGGCGGTTACTTGAGCGCCGCAGTGGTCGCGCTGCTGGTGGCCCACGTGCTCGGACGGACCCTGGGCAGCGCCTGCCTGGCGGCGGGCATGGCGCTGATCCTGATGTGCTGGCTGCGCTGCCTGCATCCACCGGCCGGGGCGCTGGCGTTGCTAATGGTCCTGGCGGACCCGGCGACCATTGCCATGGACTGGAAAGCCCTGGGGCCGGTGATGCTGGCCGCATCGACCATGCTGCTCAGCGCCCTGGCCTATAACAACCTGACGCGCATTCGATATCCCAAGCGGGCCAGCGAGCCGGTCGCCGTGGTCCCGGCTGACCACCCTCCAATCGACAGCCAGGCAATCACCGCCCAGGATCTGAAGTTGGCCCTGGCGCAGATGGAAGCCTTCATCGACGTCACCCCCGAAGATCTTGAACAGCTGATCCATGCCACTGAGTTGCAGGCCAGGCGTCGCAGTATTGGTGAGGTGTTGAGCCGTAGCGCCTGAATCGGCTTATCTGTTGGAGCGAGCTTGCTCGCGAAAAACATCAAGGCACCGCTGCACCAATGGTTTACGCGTTATCGTTCACGACCATCGCGAGCAAGCTCGCTCCTACAAAAGCCGCTGCAAAAATGCAGACAGCACCTGCACATATCCCGGTTGTACAAGGCAAATTTGCACTGGTACGATCCAGCATCGCTCGCGCGCGAGCTTCTTAATAAAGAACAATAAAAGCAGGGAGTTAGTGATGACTGCTCAGGTTTCTTCTCCAGCGACTTCGTCAATGGATGCCACGCAAAACGAAGTGCTGGCCGAGGTTCGCAACCACATCGGTCACCTGACCCTCAACCGCCCCGCCGGCCTTAACGCCATCACCCTCGAGATGGTGCGCAACCTGCAGCGTCAGCTGGACGCCTGGGCACAGGATGAACAGGTGCATGCGGTGGTGCTGCGCGGTGCCGGCGAAAAAGCCTTTTGTGCCGGTGGCGACATTCGCTCGCTGTACGACAGCTTCAAGGGCGGCGATACGCTGCACGAAGATTTCTTCGTCGAGGAATACGCCCTCGACCTCGCGATTCATCATTACCGCAAACCGGTGCTGGCCTTGATGGACGGTTTTGTCCTGGGTGGCGGCATGGGCCTGGTGCAAGGCGCCGACCTGCGGGTGGTCACCGAGAAAAGTCGCCTGGCGATGCCTGAAGTCGGCATCGGTTATTTCCCGGATGTGGGCGGCAGCTACTTCCTGCCACGCATCCCCGGTGAACTGGGGATCTACCTGGGCGTCAGCGGCGTGCAGATCCGCGCGGCCGATGCGCTGTACTGCGGGCTGGCCGACTGGTACCTGGACAGCGGCAAACTCGCCACGCTGGATGAAAAACTCGATCAACTGCAATGGCGTGACACGCCCCTGAAGGATCTTCAGGGCCTGCTGGCGAAACTCGCCGTGCAACAGTTGCCCGATGCACCGCTGGCCGCCTTGCGCCCGGCTATCGACCACTTCTTCGCCTTGCCCGATGTGCCGAGTATTGTGGAGCAACTGCGCGAGGTCACGGTCGCCGACAGCCATGAGTGGGCGTTGAGCACCGCCGACCTGCTGCAGACCCGCTCGCCCCTGGCCATGGGCGTAACCCTGGAAATGCTCCGGCGCGGTCGGCACCTGAGCCTTGAACAGTGTTTTGCCCTTGAGCTGCACCTGGACCGCCAGTGGTTCGAGCGCGGCGACCTGATCGAAGGCGTGCGAGCCTTGCTGATCGACAAAGACAAGAACCCGCGCTGGAACCCGCCTACCCTGCAGGCGCTGGACGCCGAACACGTGGCGAGCTTCTTCAACGGTTTCGATGAGAGCGGGAGCTGAACCATGCACGATCTCGAATTGACCGAAGAACAGGTCATGATCCGCGACATGGCCCGGGACTTTGCCCGTGGCGAAATCGCGCCCCACGCCCAGGCTTGGGAAAAGGCCGGCTGGATCGACGACGCCCTGGTGGCGAAGATGGGTGAGTTGGGCCTGCTGGGCATGGTGGTGCCCGAGGAATGGGGCGGCACTTATGTCGACTACGTCGCTTATGCCCTGGCGGTGGAAGAGATCTCCGCCGGCGACGGCGCCACCGGCGCGTTCATGAGCATCCACAACTCTGTGGGCTGCGGGCCGGTGCTCAACTACGGCAGCGAAGAACAGAAACAGACCTGGCTGGCGGACCTCGCCAGCGGCCAGGTCATCGGGTGCTTCTGCCTGACCGAACCCCAAGCCGGCTCCGAAGCGCACAACCTGCGCACCCGCGCCGAATTGCGCGACGGCCAGTGGGTGATCAATGGCGCCAAGCAGTTCGTCAGCAACGGCAAGCGGGCCAAGCTGGCGATCGTGTTTGCGGTGACCGACCCGGACCTGGGCAAGCGCGGAATCTCGGCGTTCCTGGTGCCAACCGACACCCCTGGCTTCATCGTCGACCGCACCGAACACAAGATGGGCATCCGCGCCTCCGATACCTGTGCGGTCACCCTGAACAACTGCACCATCCCCGAGGCCAATCTGCTCGGCGAGCGCGGCAAGGGCCTGGCCATCGCGCTGTCCAACCTCGAAGGCGGCCGCATCGGCATCGCCGCCCAGGCGCTGGGCATTGCTCGCGCGGCGTTTGAAGCGGCGCTGGCCTATTCCCGCGATCGTGTGCAGTTTGGCAAAACCATCAATGAACACCAGAGCATCGCCAACCTGCTGGCCGACATGCACATGCAGTTGAACGCCGCGCGGTTGATGATCCTTCACGCCGCTCGCCTGCGCACGGCGGGCAAGCCTTGTCTGTCGGAGGCCTCGCAGGCCAAGCTGTTTGCTTCGGAAATGGCCGAGAAAGTCTGCTCCTCAGCGATTCAGATTCATGGCGGATATGGGTATCTGGAGGATTACCCGGTCGAGAAGTATTACCGGGATGCGCGGATCACGCAGATCTATGAAGGGTCGAGCGAGATTCAGCGGATGGTGATTGCCCGTGAACTGAAGAACTATCTGGTCTGAAGCCTTAAAAGCTTCGCTGGCAAGCCAGCTCCTACAGGGTTCTCGGTCGGTCACACATATTGTGTACACACCGAAACCTGTAGGAGCTGGCTTGCCAGCGAAGAGGCCCGCAAGAACGCTACATTACTTACCTTGGAACTCGGCTTCACGCTTGGCAATAAACGCCGCCATCCCTTCCTTCTGATCCTGCGTCGCGAACGCCGCATGGAACACCCGACGCTCAAAGCGCACGCCTTCCGACAGACTCACTTCAAAAGCCCGGTTGACGCTTTCCTTGACCATCATCGCGATCGGCAGGGACTTTTTAGCGATCAGCGCCGCGACTTTCAGCGCTTCATCCAGCAACTCATCGCTCGGCACGATGCGCGCCACGATGCCGCAACGCTCCGCTTCCACGGCATCGATCAAGCGCCCGCTCAGGCACATTTCCATGGCCTTGGCCTTGCCTACGGCACGGGTCAGGCGCTGGGTGCCGCCCATGCCCGGCAATACGCCGAGGTTGATTTCCGGTTGGCCGAACCTGGCGTTGTCGCCAGCCAGGATGAAATCGCACATCAGCGCCAGTTCACAGCCGCCACCCAGGGCGAAACCGTTGACGGCGGCGATGATCGGCTTGCGGCGGTTGGCCACGCGGTCGCTGTCGCTGAACAGGTCGTCGATATAAATCTGCGGATAGGTCAGCTCGGCCATTTCCTTGATGTCGGCACCGGCGGCAAAGGCCTTTTTCGAACCGGTCAGGACGATGCAGCCGATGTTCGAGTCCGCCTCGAAGCCGTCGAGGGCCTGGTTCAGTTCCCTGACGATCTGCGCGTTCAACGCGTTCAGCGCCTGTGGGCGGTTGAGGGTGATCAGGCCAACGCGGCCATGGGTTTCCAGCAGAATCGTTTCGTAGTTCACAAGCGGGTTCCCTTTCAAAGATTGCGTGAAATGACCATGCGTTGAATATCGCTGGTGCCTTCGTAGATCTGGCAGACCCGCACGTCGCGGTAGATCCGCTCCAGCGGGAAGTCGTTCAGGTAACCGTAACCGCCAAGGGTTTGCAGCGCCGAGGAGCATACCTTCTCGGCCATTTCCGAGGCGAACAGCTTGGCCATCGAGGCTTCCACCAACGCCGGCTTGCCGCTGTCTCTCAAGGCCGCCGCGTAATGCACCATCTGCCGCGCCACGGCGATCTGGGTCGCCATGTCCGCCAGGCGGAACGCCACGGCCTGGTGCTCGATGATCGGCTTGCCGAAGCTCTCGCGCTCACGGGCATAGTCGCGGGCCGCTTCGAATGCGGCGCGGGCCATGCCCACCGATTGCGAGGCAATGCCGACGCGCCCACCTTCGAGGTTGGCCAGGGCGATCTTGTAGCCTTCACCCTCTTCGCCCAAACGGTTGGCCACCGGCACTTTCACGTCTTCGAAGAGAATCTGGCAGGTGTCCGAGGCGTGCTGGCCGAGCTTGTCCTCGACCCGGGCGACTTTGTAGCCCGGCGAATCGGTGGGCACGATGAATGCGGTGATGCCGCGTTTGCCGGCAGTCGGGTCGGTCACGGCGAACACGATCACGATCCCGGCGTTCTGCCCCGAGGTGATGAATTGTTTGCAGCCGTTGAGCACGTAGTGATCGCCGTCCAAACGGGCACGGGTTTTCAAGCCGCTGGCATCGGAACCGGCCTGGGGTTCGGTCAGCGCGAAAGCACCGAGCATGGCGCCACTGGCCAGGGGCTTGAGGAAGCGCTCTTTCTGGTTGGCATTGCCGTAATTGAGGATAGGCACGCAACCGACCGAGTTGTGCACGCTCATGATGGTCGAGCAGGCACCGTCGCCCGCGGCGATTTCTTCCAGGGCCATGGCGTAGGCCAGGTAACCGGTCTCGCAACCGCCCCACTGCTCCGGCACCAGCATGCCGAAGAAGCCCAGTTCGCCCATTTCGGCGATGGCTTCCTTGGGGAAGCGGTGTTCACGGTCCCATTCGGCGGCGAAGGGTTTCAAGCGTTCCTGGGCAAAGTCCCGGGCCGCGTCGCGTATCTGCTGTTGTTCGTCATTGGGGATCATGGTGAATCCTTAGAATCCGGGGTACGACACAAAACCCTGTGGGAGCCAGCCTGCTGGCGATGGCGTCGTGTCAGTCAATTTCTACTTTCATGACACACCGTCATCGCCAGCAGGCTGGCTCCCACAGGGGTGGGGTTGGCCTAGTAAAGGCATTCCACGGCCATGGCCGTGGCTTCGCCGCCACCGATGCAGATCGCTGCAACGCCACGCTTCAAGCCTTTCTGGCGCAGGGCCGAGAGCAGGGTCACGAGGATCCGCGCGCCGGACGCACCGATCGGGTGGCCGAGGGCGCACGCGCCGCCGTGCACGTTGAGTTTTTCGTGGGGGATTTCCAGCTTGGTCATGGTCACCAGGCTGACCACGGCGAAGGCTTCGTTGACTTCCACCAGATCGACGTCGTTCAGCGACCAACCGGTTTTCTTCATCAGTTTTTCGATCGCGCCCACCGGTGCCACCGGGAACAGGCTCGGGGTATCGGCGAAGGCCGCGTGGCCATGGATCACCGCCAGCGGCTTGAGGCCACGCTTGTCGGCCTCGGAACGGCGCATCAGCACCAGTGCCGCCGCACCGTCGGAGATCGAACTGGAGTTGGCCGCCGTCACGGTACCGCCATCACGGAACGCCGGTTTCAGCGAAGCGATCTTGTCCAGTCGGGCTTTTGGCGGCTGCTCGTCATGGCTGATCGTCACCTGCTCTTTGCCGACGGTGACGGTCAAGGGCACGATCTCGTCCTTGAAGCTGCCGTCCTTGATCGCCTGCTGGGCGCGGGTGGTCGAAGCCACCGCGAACGCATCCTGGGCCTCACGACTGAAGCCGTTGGTTTCGGCGCAGTCTTCGGCGAAGGTGCCCATCAGGCGCCCCTTGTCGTAGGCGTCTTCGAGGCCGTCGAGGAACATCGAATCCAGTACCCGGCCGTGCCCCATGCGGTAGCCGCTGCGGGCGCGGTCCAGCAGGTATGGTGCGTTGGACATGCTTTCCATGCCACCGGCGACCACCACCTCGGCGCTGCCAGCCACCAGCATGTCGTGGGCCAGGATGGCCGCTTCCATGCCCGAGCCGCACATCTTGTTGAGGGTGGTGCAACGGGTCGATTTATCCAGCCCGGCGCCGAGCGCCGCCTGACGTGCAGGGGCCTGGCCCTGGCCGGCCGGCAGTACGCAGCCGAACAACACTTCGTCGACGCCATTGCTGGCTACACCGGCTCGTTCCACCGCGGCCTTGATCGCAGCGGCACCGAGTTGCGGTGCGGTGAGGCTTCTCAGTTCGCCCTGGAAACCACCCATCGGGGTGCGCACGGCGCTGACGATAACAATCGGATCGTTGGAAAAGGTCATGACAAATCCTCCTTACTTGGCGGCCATGCGCAAGGCACCGTCGAGACGGATCACCTCGCCATTGAGCATGCTGTTTTCAATGATATGCCTTACCAGCCGGGCATACTCGGCAGGTTTGCCCAGGCGTGGCGGAAACGGTACGCCAGCGGCCAGGGAGTCGCGCACTTCCTGGGTCATGCCGGCCATCATCGGCGTTTCGAAAATGCCCGGGGCGATGGTCATCACGCGGATGCCGAAGCGCGCCAGTTCACGGGCGGCCGGCAAGGTCAGGCTGACGATGGCGCCTTTCGACGCGGCGTAGGCCGCCTGGCCGATCTGGCCGTCATAGGCCGCCGCCGAGGCAGTGTTGATAATCACGCCGCGCTCGC
The DNA here is from genome assembly GCF_028682635.1 of Pseudomonas putida. Lineage (GTDB taxonomy): Bacteria > Pseudomonadota > Gammaproteobacteria > Pseudomonadales > Pseudomonadaceae > Aquipseudomonas > Aquipseudomonas putida_AE. The sequence goes on from NZ_JANHLK010000013.1 coordinate 94,186, forward strand.
CATCGGCGTCCGCTTCGGTTTCGGCAATCGCCGCCGACGCCAGGCGCAGCATGTTGAAGCTGCCGATCAGGTTGACGTTGATTACCTGGCTGAAGCTTGCCAACGCGTGCGGACCGTTCTTGCCGAGGATCTTCTCGCCACGCACGATGCCGGCACAGTTGACCAGCCCGTTGAGGCCGCCAAAGGCCTTGACCGTCGCCTGCACCGCCGCTTCTGCCGCCGCTTCGTTGCTGATGTCGGCGACCACGCTTTGCGCGCCCAGGCGCTGGGCCTGGGCCGCGACGGCTTCGGCGTTCATGTCCACCAGCATCACCTTGGCGCCGGCTGCGACCAGCATTTCAGCGGTGGCCGCACCGAGGCCGGAAGCACCGCCGGTGACGAGAAAAACCTTGTTTTCGATCTGCATCATTGTGTCCTTCAATTCAAGCTGAAACGTTCTTCGCGGCGGCCTCTTGAGCCTTGGCGATTTCCTGGTTGCGCAAGATAAAGCGCTGCAATTTGCCGCTTGGGGTTTTCGGCAACTCGCTGACAAATTCTATTTCCCGGGGATAGGAGTGAGCCGCCAGGCGCTTGCGCACGTGTTGGCGCAGCTCTTCGGCCAACTCTGGCGCGGCACGGTATTGCGCGCTGAGCACGACGAAGGCCTTGACCAGTTCGGTTCGCTCCGGATCGGGTTTGCCGATCACCGCGGCTTCGACCACCGCCGGGTGCTCGATCAGTGCGCTTTCCACATCGAACGGGCCGACGCGGTAGCCGGAGGTGGTGATCACATCGTCACTGCGGCCAACGAAGCTGATGCTGCCGTCCGGGTTCCACTCCACCGTGTCGCCGCTCAAATAGTAATTGCCGACAAAGGCCTTGGTCGGTGCGCCTTCGTAGCCGGCGAACCAGCACATCGGCGACTGGGTGCGGTCGATGGCCAGGATGCCCGGTTGGCCAACGCCCAGTTCCTGGTGATCGTCGTCCAGCACCACGATGCGGTGGCCCGGCGAAGCAAAACCGGCGGCGCCCATGTGGATCGAGTGCGCCAGGCCATGGTGGTTGCACAGCACCATGCCCAGCTCGGTCTGGCCGTAGTGGTCATGGATGACCACGTCCAGGTTATCGGCGAACCAGCGGATCACTTCCGGGTTCAGCGGCTCGCCGGCGCTGCTGACGATGCGCAGCTTGCCCTTGATCGACCGGGCGAATTCGTCGCCACCGGCGATCAGCAGGCGATACGCGGTTGGTGAGCCGGTGAGGTTGGTGATCCCGTATTTGTTGATCACCCGGCAGGTGCTTTCCAGGGTAAACGGGCCATCGTAGAAGGTGATCGGGTGGCCCATGGACAGGGGGCCGGTGACGCCGAAATAGATGCCGTAGGCCCAGCCCGGGTCGGCCAAGTTCCAGAAGGCGTCCTCAGGGCGCAGGTCCACCGCGTCACGGGTGTAGCTCTGGAAGGCGACGATGGCCTTGAGCGGCACCGACAGGGCTTTCGAAGGGCCGGTGGTACCCGAGGTGAACATCAGCAGGAACGGGTCTTCGCCGGTCAACAGCACCGGTTCGCAGACATGGGAGTGGTTGGCCAGTTCGGCCCAGAAGCTGTAGTCCCCACGGACTATGCCCTGCCCTTTGGGGCCGGTGACTGTGACGATGGTCGGGCAGTCGGCGACTTCCGCCAGTTTCGAGCGATTGACCGCGTCGGTGACCACCACTTTCGCCCCGGAACTGCCCAGGCGATGTTCGATGGCCTTGGGACCGAAGGCGGTAAACAAGGGTTGATAGACCGCGCCGATGCGCCACGTGGCGAACACGGTGATCAGCAATTCGATATTACGAGGCAGGAGTCCGGCGACCTTGTCGCCTTTCTTCACGCCCTGGGCCAGCAGGAAGTTGGCAAAACGCGCGGCCTTGTCCTGCAGTTCGTTGAAGGTGTAGGTCGCGCCGGTGCCGTCACGGCCTTCCCAGAACAGCGCGATACGCCCCGGCAGCGCATGCCGGTCGCAACATTCGATGCAGGCGTTGAGGGCGGTCAGATTGCCGGCGAGTGCGGCATCGACGGTGTGCTGATAATGGAACTGTGAAACGGCAGACAAGTAATCGCGCATTGCCAGAATCCCTCTGTATTTTTTGTTAGGTGGGGGGAACCGTAACCAACAGGGAAATACTCGCTCTGCGCGGGGTGTCGGGCAATGGTCAAAGTTATCAAGTTGTCTGACTGGTTTGGCCAAGGCTGCAGGAGCGAGCTTGCTCGCGATGGGCTCGAGAACACCGCGGGGCATCAGGCTCCCAGCGTCATCGTTCACGACCATCGCGAGCAAGCTCGCTGCTACAGGCGAAGAGGCCCGCCCATACGACCAGAAATCCAGATCAACTGGCTTCGTTGAGAATCAAACTGCGGTAATGCCCGGGATTGGACCCCGACCATTTGCGAAACGCCTTGTAGAACGAGCTTGCATCGGCAAACCCCAGGCGGGTGGCGATTTCGGCGAAGCTGATGGCCGGTTCGGCCAGCCAGGCGATGGCCAGCTCCTTGCGCACGCTGTCCTTGAGCCCCTGGTACGTCTGCCCCTCCTCGGCCAGGCGCCGGCGCAGGGTCGAGGCCGACATGCACAGGCGTTGCGCCAGGGTTTCGGTCTCCGGCCAGTGCTCGGCGGGCAGTTGCCGCAAGTCGTGCTTGATCCGGCTGGCCAGGCTTTGCGGATCGCGGTACTTGACCAGGATGTTGGCCGGCGCATGGGCCAGGAAGCGCCGCAGCTCTTCGACGCTGCGCTTGATCGGCAAACCCAGGCAGTCCGCGGAAAAGATCATCCGCGTGCGCGGTCGGTCGAAGCGCAGGTTCTCGGAGAACATCACCTGATAATCATCGCAGAAATCCGGCTGGGCACAGCGCAGCTCGATCGCCAGGATCGGAATTCGCCGTCCGGCCAGCCAACAGGCCACGCCGTGCACGATCATCCAGTAGGTGAAGTACGTGAAGGCCCGGCGCGGCTCGTGGTCGTCTTCGAGCAAGACGATTTCCGCCAGGCTTTGCTGATGCACAAGCTCGGCGGGCATGCGTTCGAGCATCAACGACAGGAAACCCAGGCCGCTGCCGAGCCCGGCCGCCAGGCTCGGCTGGACCATGGCACAGCGACAGAGGAACTCCAGGCTGCCGGATTTGAGCTTGCGCGGGTCCATGCCAAAGAACTCGTCATCCCCCCGCCGGGCCAGCAAGCGCCACAGGCGCGCATAAGCGCTGGCGGGAACCCGCGCGTCACTACTGCCGAGCAACGCCGGATCGATGCCGACCTTGCCCAACACCTCATCGGTGGCCGCGCCCGGGGCGCAACTTTGCAACAGCGCTTCACGCACCAGTTGAATGGAAATGGTGTCTTTTTCCGACATTGCGCGAGGCGAGCCTTGTTCTTGTTTGAGTGGTGGGCATATTAGCGCAGCCGCCCGGTCGGCGCAGAACCCTGTAGGAGCCCCGCTTGCCGGCGAAGGCGTCCTTGAACATTGCGTTGGTCTTTTCGGGCGCCTTCGCTGGCAAGCCAGCTCCTACAAGGTTTTCACCCGTCATCAGGACATTATCCAACCGAACTCCGCACAAAAGGCCAGGGTCAACCCTATGACTCCCCCATCCTTGAACCCGGAGATCGATGATGAACGACTACCCAAAACCACCCTTCCCCAAACAACAGCAACCCGTCCCGGGCTCCCAAAGCAAAATGGATCCCTATCCGGATTGCGGTGAGCAGAGCTACAAGGGTTCCGGTCGCTTGACCGGCAAGATCGCCCTGATCACCGGGGGCGATAGCGGCATCGGCCGCGCGGTGGCCATTGCCTTCGCCCGTGAAGGTGCCGACGTGGCCGTTGCCTATCTCGACGAGCAGGAAGATGCAGAGGAAACCGCACGCTGGGTTGAACAAGCCGGCCGCCAATGCCTGCTGCTGCCGGGTGACCTGGCGCACAAGGTGCATTGCCAAGCCCTGGTGGAGAAAACGGTCGAGCGGTTCGGCCGCATCGACATCCTGGTCAACAACGCGGCGTTCCAGATGACCCACGAAAACCTCGAGGACATCTCCGACGAAGAATGGGTGATGACCTTCGACGTCAACATCACCGCCATTTTCCGGATCTGCCAGGCGGCGCTCAAGCACATGCAGCCCGGTAGCTCGATCATCAACACCAGTTCGGTCAACTCCGACATGCCCAACCCCACCCTGCTGGCCTATGCCACGACCAAGGGCGCGATCGCCAACTTCACCGCTGGCCTGGCGCAGATGCTCGGGCCAAAGGGTATCCGGGTCAACAGCGTGGCGCCGGGACCGATCTGGACGCCGCTGATCGTCTCGACCATGCCCGAGGATACGGTACAGAATTTCGGCGCCAATACCCCGCTCGGCCGTCCGGGCCAGCCGGTGGAAGTGGCGCCGATCTATGTGCTGCTGGCCTCGGACGAAGGCAGCTACATCACCGGCCAGCGTTTCGGGGTAACCGGGGGCAAACCGATCCTGTGATGCACAGCGCACCTTAAAAATGGAACCTGGCGAGGCCTCCAGCGCTCCACTCTTCATGGGCCCTCCCCGGCGGGCCTTTCGATACCTGGAGGTCGTCATGTCCGCACCTATCGTCAAACTGTTCACTCAGCCGAACTTCGCGTGGACGGATATTCGCAAGGAAGAAGAAGCGCATCCTCGCCACTACCTTGCACACTTGATCCTGCTGGCCTTGATCCCCGCCGTCTGCCTGTTCATTGGCACCACCTACGTCGGCTGGAGCCTGGCGGAAAACGAAACAGTCCGCCTCAGCCACCGTAGCGCGCTGCACCTGTGCGCCTTGCTGTATCTGTGCACGCTCGCTGGAGTCGCCGTCATGGGGGTGTTCATCCGCTGGATGTCGCGCACCTTCGACTCACGCCCGACGCTCAACCAGTGCATCGGTTTTGCCGCCTACACGGTCACGCCGTTTTTCCTGGCGGGCATTGCCGGCCTGTACCCGAGTCGCTGGCTGGCGATCCTGGTGCTGGCGGCGGCTTCGGCTTACTCGACATTCCTGCTGTTTGTCGGATTGCCGACCTTCATGCACGAGCGCAAGGAGCAAGGCGTGCTCAATGCCGTTTGCGTCTGGGGCGTCGGCTTGCTGGTCCTGGTCACCATTCTGGTGAGCATGATCCTGCTGTGGTTCAACGTACTGACGCCGGAGTACTTGCGCGCTACCGTCACTCAATGACCCCCGGGCCATGAGCTTCATTGTCTGGGTCGCGGTGCTGGGCGCCGTGCTGCTGACGCTGGCACTGACCTCGTCATTCCTGCGCTGGATGCCGGTGACCACCTCGGCCGTGTGCCTGGCACTCGGGGTGGCCATCGGGCCGGCGGGTCTGGGCTGGCTGAGGCTGGACATCAAGGATGCCGCCTATTGGATGGAGCACCTGACGGAAGTCGCGGTGCTCTTTTCGTTGTTCGTCTGTGGACTCAAGCTGCGCCTGCCCCTCAGGGACCGCAAATGGCGCGTGGCCTTCGGGCTCGCGGGACCGGTGATGGTCCTGACCATCATTGGTGTCTGCCTGTTGCTGCATTACGCCTTCGACCTGCCGTGGGGGCCGTCCCTGCTGGTCGGCGCGATCCTGGCGCCCACCGACCCGGTACTGGCCTCGCTGGTGCAGGTCAACGATGCCAAGGACGACGACGCCGTGCGCTTCGGTCTGTCCGGGGAGGCCGGGCTCAACGATGGCATAGCGTTTCCTTTTGTGATCCTGGGGTTGCTGTTTATCCAGCAAGGCGGCGGTGATTCGACCGCCTGGCTCGATGACTGGGCGCTTAAGCGGCTGCTGTGGGCGGTGCCTGCCGGCTTGCTGGTCGGCTACATCATGGGCCGTGTCATTGGGCGCCTGACGTTGTCCATGCGCATCAGGAATGCCGACAGCACCCTGTCGCCCAATGACTACCTGACCTTTGCCCTGATCGCCCTGGCCTATGTCGCCGCCGAGGCGGTGCACGGCTACGGATTCCTGTCGGTGTTCGCGGCGGCCCTGGGCTTGCGTCGGGCCGAAGTCAAGTCGATGGGGCATTCACAGGTGCCGGCCGAACACCTGGTGCAGCCGGTGGTCGGTCATCAGAACGTCGAGCCCGATGCCGCCGTGCATGGCGATGTGACGAATCTGGAGGACGCGCAGGTGGCGGCCGGGATCATGATGGGCGACATGTTGTCATTTGGCAGCCTGGTCGAGCGGGCCATGGAGGTGTTTCTGGTGACGCTGCTCGGGGTGGTGCTGGTGGGTCATTGGGACTGGCGCGCGCTGGCGATTGCGCTGGCGCTGTTCTGCGTGATCCGGCCGCTGATTGTAGGGTTGGCGCCTTGGGGCAATCTGCTGGACGGCAAGCAACGGCTGTTGATCGGCTGGTTCGGCATTCGCGGCATCGGCAGCTTCTATTACCTGTTCTACGCCTTGAACCACGACCTCGCGCCGTCGATGGCGACCCTGTGCACCGACCTCACGCTCTCGGTGGTGGCGCTGAGCATCCTGATTCACGGGATCAGTACCCAACCGATCCTCGCTCACTATGAACGGCACAAGCCGCCACCGGCCTGATGGATCCTTTTGCCGTGGCGAAGTGCATGAGTCAAAGCCCGGCCTCATGCAGCCTGCATGGCCCCAATTGGCCATTAGCGCGAATAACCCATTGATTTCAAAACACTTTATTGAGGCAGCTAAAGCGGCACGACAAATGCTCTACAACGATGAGTGACCTGCGGTACAAACCGTTCGCGCTGCCCTCAACTTGAGAGACCTGACCATGAACGCCATAGACCTGTTGAAAGCCGACCATGAACGCGTAAAAGGCATCCTCAGCCAACTGAGCGAGTCCACCGAGCGCGGCCTGAAAAAGCGCACCGATCTCCTTCAAAAGCTTGAAATGGAAATCTCCATCCATACCCGCCTGGAAGAAGACATCCTGTACCCGGCCTACAAGGAAGCCGGCGGCAAGGAGCAGGACATCATGTATTACGAAGCCAAGGAAGAACACCGCACCGTGGATTCCCTGGTGCTGCCGGACCTGAAAGTCACCGACCCGTCTACACCCGAATTCGCCGGTCGCGTCAAAGTGGTCAAGGAATTGCTCGAACACCACATTGAAGAGGAAGAGACCGAGATGTTTCCCCAGGCTAAAAAGTTGCTGGGGAAAGCGACTCTGGATGAGCTTGGGGAAAAAATGGAGGCTTTGAAGGCCCGCCTGAAAAAGGAAATGGCGGCTTCGCATATGGCTGCTTGATGATGGTGTGTTGTAACGGCGGCAGCCCATACCTGTAGGAGCCCGGCTTGCCGGCGAAGGCGTCCTTAAGGCCAACGCCATGTTCAGCGACGCCTTCGCCGGCAAGCCGGGCTCCTACAGGGCCGTCGCGATGATCTCCACCAGGTTCATCTGGGTAAACGGCTTGGATAATCGCGGCAGCCCGGAAGCAAAGCCTTCCAGCCGATCGGCATAACCGGTGGCCAGGATAATCGGCATATCGGGTTTAAGCGTTCGGATCGCATCCGCCAGCTGCGCGCCGCTCATGTGCGGCATGGCCATGTCGGTGATGACAAGATCGATGGCCGGATTGTTCTCGAATTGCTCCAGGCCCTGTACACCGGACGTCGCGGTGATCACGCGGTGGCCGAGGTCTTCAAGCAACAGGCAGGTGCTGGTCAGCACCAGGCTGTCGTCATCCACCACCAGTATGCACAACCGAGGAACTTCCGGCTCTGCCGGCTCTTCGATAACGGGCGCCATCACGGCGTTTGCCGAGGCCACTGGCAACCACAACTCCGCGGTAGTGCCCTGGTCTTTCTGGCTCTTCAAAATGAATCGCCCACCCAATTGCTCGATGAAGCCATGGACCATCGACAAGCCCAGTCCTGTGCCCTTGCCAAGCCCTTTGGTGGTGAAAAACGGATCCATCGCCGAGGCCAGTGTCGCTTCATCCATCCCCTCGCCGGTGTCAGTGACACTCAGGCACACATAACGTCCCGCCTTCGGGAAAGACCTATTTTGAACAGGGATGGTTTCGACCCGGGCACTGATGACGATTCTGCCGCCATTGGGCATGGCATCGCGGGCGTTGGTGGCCAGGTTCAGCACCGCCAGTTCGAGCTGATTGACGTCGGCCATGACCGGCTCGAGCTGCGCTGGAAAACGGGCTTCCAATGCCACCGAAGGCCCGAGAGAGCTGCGCAGCAGCCCGGAAATCCCTTGCACCAGATCGGCGAGATCCACAGGTTCCGTCTTGAGCTCCTGTTTCCTGGCAAAGGCCAGCATGCGCTGGGTCAGGGACACGCCGCGCAAAGCACCCTGGGTGGCGTTGTCGAGCAAACGGACTATTTTCGGGTCGTCGGCCAGGCGTTTGCGCACAATTTCCAGGTTGCCAAGAATGACGGTCAGCAGATTATTGAAGTCGTGGGCAATCCCGCCGCTGAGCTGGCCGATGGCTTGCATCTTCTGCGCCTGGAACAGTGCTTCGCGGGTTTGCTCGAGCGCCTGCTGCGCCTCGGTCGCTTCGGTGATGTCGCGGGTGATCTTGGCAAACCCGAGCAAGGTACCGGTGTCTCCCCGGATCGGGTCGACCACGACATGGGCCAGGAACCTCGTGCCATCCTTGCGCACCCGCCAACCCTTGTTCTCGAAGCGTCCCTCGCGCCTCGCAATCTCCAGTGCCCAAGCTGGCAAGCCGGCAGCCTGGTCTTCGGGGGTGTAGAACATGGAAAAATGCTGGCCGATGACTTCTTCGGGCAAATAACCCTTGATGCGTTGGGCCCCCAGGTTCCAGTTGGTCACACGGCCATCCGGGGCAAGCATGTAGATGGCATAGTCGGTGACGCTCTGCACCAGCAACCGAAACTGTTGCTCGCTCTGCTTGAGGGTCTCTTCGGCCATCTTGCGGTCAGTCAGGTCACGGGTGATCTTGGCAAACCCCAGGAGCGTGCCCGTCGGGTCGTAGATCGGATCGATCACCACGTGGGACCAGAAATGCGTGCCGTCCTTGCGCACGCGCCAGCCTTCGCCTTCGAAACGCCCCTCGCGGATGGCCGTGTCCAGCGCCCGCTGGGGCAAGCCGGCACGACGATCTTCATCGGTATAGAAGCGCGAGAAATGCTGGCCGAGAATCTCCGCTTCCTCATAACCCTTGAAACGCCGGGCCCCTGCGTTCCAGCTGGTAATGATGCCATCCAGATCAATCATGTAGATCGCATAGTCCACCACTGCATCGATCAGCAGGCGCAGGCGCCTGTCTTCGTTGATCTCGGCCTGGGTTCGAACTTCGCTCATTGATCCCTCACATCCACTGCTGTTTTTCTGAAGTATGCGATAAACCGTCCATTTGAACAGTCGCCGGTGCAATTGACCACCAGCGCGGCAACAAGTGCTTGACCTTGCTCTCGCCAAACCGGTCATCGATCAACATCACCACGCCCTGGTCCTGCTGGGTACGAATCACCCTGCCGGCGGCTTGCACCACTTTTTGCACGCCGGGGTACAGGTAGGTGTAGTCGTAGCCTGCGCCGAACAGGGCTGCCATGCGTCGCTTGAATTGCTCGTTGACCGGGTTGAGCTGCGCCAGCCCCAGGGTGGCGATGAACGCGCCGATCAAGCGTGCGCCTGGCAAATCGATGCCTTCGCCAAATGCCCCACCCAGCACCGCGAAGCCCACACCCTGGCTTTCGGCGGTGAAGCGGTCGAGGAATTCCTGGCGCTGCGCCTCCGCCATGCCCCGGGACTGTGACCACAGGTTGATTGCGGGATAGCGCTCGGCCAGCAACTGCGCCACTTGCTGCAGGTAATCGAAGCTGCTGAAGAACGCCAGGTAGTTGCCGGGGCGCTGCCGGAACTGCTGGGCGATCAACTCGACGATCGGCCCCAGGGAGGCCTGGCGATGAACAAAGCGCGTGGAGATCTGGTTGACGATCTGCACGTGCAACTGATCGGCATGAAAGGGTGACTCGACGTCGATGCACACGGTATTCGCCGGGGTACCCAGCAAATCGGCGTAATAGTGGCGAGGGCTGAGGGTCGCCGAGAACAGCACGGTGCTGCGTGCAGCGCTCAGGCGCGGCCCGATGAAGCCGGCGGGCACCACATTGCGCAGGCACAGTTGCGAAAGGTTGCGCTTGCGTTCGAGGTCGCGCTTGCTGATGTCGAACAGGTACTGCTGGTCGAACAGCTCGCCCACCCGACAGAACTGCAGCACCTCGAAGTAGAAGCTCTGTAATGCACTGTCCAGCCCCTGGGGATGATCGTTCAGGTAATCACCGATGCTGGCGCTGCACGACGACAAGGCCTGGAGCAGTTTTTCCGGCGGCTTGTCGTAGGCCTGATAGGCACCGAGTTGCTGGTTATGCAGGGCATTCCATTCGCGGTTGACCCGCTGCAGCGGCTTTTTCAAAGCCTCGGGGGCGGTTTTTCGTACGCTATCGAGGGTCGATTGATCGAGGCTGGCGCTGTACATCTGCCGACCGCGCTCCACCAGGTTGTGGGCTTCGTCGACCAACACTGCGACTTTCCAGGTATTGGCCTGGGCCAGGCCGAACAACAGCGCACTGAAATCGAAGTAATAGTTGTAATCGGCAACCACCACGTCGGCCCAGCGGGCCATTTCCTGGCTCAGGTAATACGGGCAGACCTCATGCTCTAGGGCGACCTGGCGCAATGCGCTCTGGTCCAGCAGGCTCAGCTCGCTGGCGGCCTGGCGCGCCGCCGGCAAGCGATCATAGAAGCCCTGGGCCAACGGGCAGGATTCACCGTGGCAGGCCTTGTCCGGGTGTTCACAGGCCTTGTCCCGGGCGATCATCTCCAGCACCCGCAGGGGCGGCGCATCGGCGCGCGCCAGGATCACCTGCGCGGCGTCCAGGGCCAGCTTGCGTCCAGGGGTTTTCGCCGTGAGAAAGAACACCTTGTCCAGTTGCTGCGGCGCCAGGGCCTTGAGCAGCGGAAACAGGGTGCCGATGGTCTTGCCAATCCCCGTGGGGGCCTGGGCCATCAGGCAGCGGCCGGTGCTGACGGCCTTGAACACCGATTCGGCCAGGTGACGCTGCCCCGGGCGAAAGTCGGCATGGGGAAACGCCAGCTGTTGCGCCGCCTGGTTACGCCCCTGGCGATGGACCGTTTCCTGTTCGGCCCAGTGCAGGAACAGGCCACAATGGTGTTCGAAGAACTGCCCGAGTTCGGCGGCGTCGAAGGCCTCGACCAGACAGGTTTCCTTTTCGCTGACGATATCGAAATACACCAGCGCCAGGTTGATCTGCGCCAGGTCGAGTTTGCGGCACATCAGCCAGCCATAGATTTTAGCCTGTGCCCAGTGCAGTTGACGGTGGTTGGCCGGTTGCTTGCTCAAGTCGCCGCGGTAGGTCTTGACCTCTTCCAGGCAGTTTTGCCCGGGGTCGTAGCCATCCGCCCTGCCCCTGACCGTCAGGCCCTGAAACGAACCTTCGAGAGCGACTTCACTCTGGTAGCCATCACTGCGCCGTGACGCCACCGTGCGGTGCCCGACGATACCTTCAAGCGCGGTCGGCGACGGGGTGAAACGCAAGTCGAGGTCTCCGACCTTGGCGGTGAACTCACACAACGCCCGTACCGCGATGCTGTAGCTCAAGCGCCCTGCTCCGCCCATTGCACATAACACACGGCAATCGGCATCCGGTGCTCATGACAGAACGCCAGCCAGCGCAGCTGGTTATCCTGCAGGCGATCCCCCGGTCCCTTGACTTCGATCATGCGGTAGGTTTTTTCCTGCGGCCAGAACTGGATCAGGTCCGGCATGCCCGCGCGATTAGCCTTGATGTCGAGCAACAAGCGGTTGAACCAGTGCTTGAGGTGCTCGGCCGGCAAGCAGTCCAACGCCTGCTCCAGCAACGCCTCGTTGAGTGCGCCCCAGAACACGAAGGGCGACTGTACCCCCCATTTTTCGGCATAACGCGCGCGAATGGTTGCACGATAGCGCCCGTCGTCGAGTTCGCCGAGGCAGGCCTGGAACAACTCGGCCCGGCGGCCATGGAAGTCTTCGCTCAACAGGTCCACCGGACCGCGCTGGAACGGATGGAAAAACGCCCCCGGCAGCGGGGCAAAAATCGCCGGCCAGCACAGCAGGCCGAACAGCGAGTTGATCAGGCTGTTTTCGACGTAATGAACCGGTGCCGACTCTTCGCCCAGGTGCGCCTGTACATGGTCCTCGACCGACAACAAAGGGTCGATCCTGCTCAGTTGCAGGTCCAGGCGCAACATCTCCCGGGGAGCCACACGCTTGACCGCCGGCCCGCCCAGCTTGCGCCGCAGCCTGGGCAGGACACGCAACAGGTGTTGCTGCTCCGCGGCGTTTTGCGGTGACTGTTCGGCCATACAAGCAAGGTCCAGGGCCAGCTGGTACTCGCCGCAACGCTCCAGCACCCGGATCATGCGCACCCGCGCGCCGGGATACGCGCAGTCACGGTACAGGCTCAACGCGGCAGGGAAATCACCGACGCGCTCGCACTCCTGGCCCATCTGGAACAACTGCTTGTCGCGGCGCCTCTGCAGCCAGGGATTGCTCAGCGCCAGGCCGTTGATCTGCAGGGCGATGTCGGCCACTGCCTCGCCGGCCTCGAACAGTTGCTGGCACTGGTAGAGATACAGGCAGGCGTCGACGTCCTCGCGGCTGCGCAAGCCCCGGGAATCATGGCTAAACTCGACTTTTTCATAGGTGAAGATACCCAGGTCCGCGAGGACGAATTCGGACCAGTCCTGGTAGACATTGCCGAAAAACATCAAGCGCAGGCGATCGCACAGGCCCATGATGGTCAGGCTGAACAAGCGGTCGTTCAGCGCCGGACACCAGTCGTCGAAGGGCTGCGCTTGAGGAAACTGCGCGCACAAATCCGGCAGCCAGTCGGTCTTTTTACCCTTGGGTTTAACAATCGCGTTGCCCAGGCATTGCAGTATTTCCGCCTTGAGCAACACTTCAAACAACGCCTCTACCGGTAACGGCTGGCGGTCGTCGAGCCAACCCAGCGCCAGCAATGGCAGGGCGGCGCTGGGGATGTCACTGATCTCGGCGTAATACAGCTTGCTGGCCCTGAAATGAACGCCCTTGCGCATGACCATCCTGACCAGCAGCGCACGGGACTCGCGGGGCAAGCCATTGAAGTCGCGAATGAAGCGATGCTCTTCGTCGCTCAACACGTCGGCATAGCGATGCTCAAGCCAATCAAGCACTTGCATGAAGTTGTTGAGATAGTAGAACGGATCGTCGAGAGGATTTGCAGTCACGGGAAAAAGGGCCATGTAGAGCGAGCACTGGTTATGCATACAGATACCAGTAACGCCCTGCCCCATGCAAACGGAAAAGGATAAGCGGCGGCGCTGTAAGGGTTTTTTATCCCGGGCAGCGAACTTTCCGCCGTTCCATCGCACCAATCGCCATGGAGCTGCACTCGCTTGCGGCAGCCGTCCGGTTTCAATGAACAATGAGAGGTGACTATGAACATCAAGACTCTGGGTTTTCCCCTGGCGGTAGCAGCCTTTTTTGCCCTGGCTGGCTGCTCGACACCCACGGTGGTTACCCTGCAGAACGGCACCCAGTACCTGACCAAGGACATGCCGAAAACCAAGAACAAGGATGGCTTCTACGAGTTCGAGGATATTTCCGGGGCGACGGTGAAGGTCAAGGCTGATGATGTGGCGACGATTCGCCAGGAAGACTGAGAAGCAGACCGCACTGCCTGTGCGCCAGACCTTGGAATGTGACAACGCCTTGATGGCTTGCGTCAGGCGTTGGGGCGCGCGCTCAAGACAACCCTGAGTTGACGCCCCTGCATCGGTTTGGCAATAGTCAAATATTCTTAGAACAATTATTCATCACTCGATGATAGGCGCGTTCGCCGGTGTGCTCAAATTCCGCACGGACATCATACTGTTGTCCGTATTTGTTTTCGGTCAGGAATGATAAGGCCCCCTCAATCTTTGGTCCATGATTTATAAACTCAACGTTTCCGCGTTCTCCTGCGAACTGAAAAGCAGGATCACGTGGGTAAACGAGATGAAATTTAAACACACCGCCATCTGGGTAGCTGTAGCGACCTGTAGGCGCGTCTTTATCGTTAAGCTGGAACTCTATTCTGAAGACGCCCTCTCCATCCATAGGCTGATGGCCAAATACTAGAAGCTTCCAATCCGGGGTTGACTCTCGGTAGACGAATTTAGTGTCGAAATGGAAAACCTGATCATTGTTAACGCCCCTAATTGTGCCTTTCATCATGTTGATAGATTGGCGTTTTGATTTAAGGGCGACGTTGCGGGTTGAGGGTTTTGAATGATCGTTGACCATCAGAGCTGCTCCAATTGATTCCAAAGACTGGACGAGCTGTCCAGGTCAAGGGATTACAAATGAAATTCTCTGGTTGCACACCTGACAGAAATGACGGTTTTAAATGCTAAATTGGCATTAAAACGCTCCAAACGCCTCACAATGACAAAAAATATGTAGATGTGCTGCATGTGTAAAACAAAAATCAACACCACCCCTGTCTTTCACTCAATTTCTAGCCTTCACGCACTCTGGGTGTGGCAGGTTCCGCACACTGGCTTAAACTGCGATACAGCCCATGCGCAGGAACGAGGGTGAACGGGCTCGATGGATTCGGTTGCACCACACGCTCACGCATTGATCCGGGTGAAACCTGCATGAAAATGGTCACGCCCCTATTGGCCTCTCTCTTTGTCGCCACCCTGTGCGCGACAGCGAGCACGCATGCAGCTACTAAAACACCCCCTCCTATCTTCAAAACCAGCTTCGACTGCGCCCAGACCCGGGAGTCGGTCGAAAAACTGATTTGTCGCGATGCCCAACTGGCGCAAATGGACAGGGAGCTGCAACGCCTTTATCTGCTGGCGCTCACGGATGCACATTCGGTACCGCCTCCGAACAAAGTCGAGCTTGATCAGCAGTTCTGGGCCCACGCCCGCAATCAGTGTGCCGGGACGCAAGCCAAGGCATGCACGATCCGCAGCTACGTCGAGCGCGCGCACCTGTTACGTCAAGGTTCGGCGATTGCCCGGACCAAGGATCCCAGCAGGCTCACCGAAGGCCCCGTCGCCTATCGTTGCACCGGGTTTAACGGGGTGCTCACTGCAACCTTCTTCAATGCAGAGCCGGGTGTCGTCTACCTGAAATGGGCCAACGCCTCAGTCATCCTTGACCAGGTGTCGAACTATTCCGGCACCCAGTACAAGGGCAAGGACTTTCGAGGCGACTACAGCTTCTGGCAAAACGGCAGCGAGACCCTTTTACAAATGCCGGGCTCCGGAGCAATGACTTGTACGGTCGATCCGGCAGCTTGATCTGCGTCGCGCTGCTTTGAAAGGCAACCGGGACGTTCTGTCCCGATGGCCAGGGTGAGGTTTTCAACTGCCGGTGCGAATCTTGTTCCAGACTCGCGTGCGAATCCGGTCTATGTTCAACGGCATCGCCTCAAGCGCAAACAGTTTCCCCATCATGTCCGGGCTCGGATAAACCTTGGTGTCATTCTTGATGTCCGGGTCGATCAGGCTGTCGGCCTGTTCGTTGCCGTTGGCGTAGTGCACATGGTTACTGATGCTGGCCATGACGTCTGGCCGCAGCAGGTAGTTCATGAAGGCGTAACCGGCCTTTTCATCCGGGGCGTCCACGGGCATGGCAACCATATCGAACCAGATGGCGGCGCCTTCCTTGGGAATCGCGTAGCCGATCTCTATGCCGTTGTTGGCTTCCCTGGCGCGGTTTTCCGCTTGCAGGATGTCGCCGGAGAAACCGACTGCCACGCAGACATCACCGTTGGCAAGGTCACTGGTGTACTTGGATGAGTGGAAATAGCTGACATAAGGCCGCACTTTGAGCAGCAGCGCTTCGGCTTTCTTGTAGTCTTCCGGGTTTTTGCTGTGGTGTGGCAGACCCAGGTAGTTAAGTGCCGCAGGGAGTAGTTCCGGGCCATTGTCGAGGATCGCCACGCCGCACTTCTGCAGCTTCTGCATGTTCTCGGGTTTGAAGATCAGGTCCCAGGAATCCACTGGCGCGTTTTCGCCAAGGACCGCCTTGACCTTGGCTATGTTGTAGCCAATGCCGGTACTGCCCCACAGGTAAGGGAAACCGTGTTCGTTCCCCGGATCGTTGCCCTGCAACGCCTTGAGTAACACCGGGTTGAGGTTGTTCCAGTTGGGCAACTGCGCCTTGTCGAGCTTTTTCAGGGCGCCGCCTTCAATTTGCCGCGCCATGAAGTGGTTGGACGGGAACACCACGTCGTACCCTGACCTTCCGGTCATCAACTTGCCATCGAGGGTTTCATTGCTGTCGTAGACGTCGTAGGTGAAGGCAACGCCGGTCTCTTTCTGGAAGTTCTTCGTGGTGTCCGGCGCGATGTAGTCCGACCAGTTGTAGATCTTGACGGTCTCGGCCGCCTGGCTGATGGCAGCGCACAGCATCAGCGGCGCCAGGACTAGTGACTTTGGGGACATGGGTCGATTCCTGTGGGGCTGTTTTTGTTGTTGGAGTTCGGCAGGCAATCAAGGGACCTGCGTTCAGAAAATCAGGACGTACGTCTTGCGCACGGTTTCCTGGATATCCCAGACGCCGAGGCTATTGGCCGGCAACATCAGGGCGTCGCCCGCTTCGATGTGCAGGGTTTCACCTTCGTCCGGGGTGAAGGTGCAGCGCCCCTGGATGAAGTGACAGAATTCCTGGGCGACGATCTGCCGCCGCCAGCGTCCCGGGGTGCATTCCCAGACGCCGGTCTCGACGCCGTCGTCGCGTTCGACGCTGGTGGTCGAAGCCACCGCCACCGGCGTGCCCAAAGGCACGGCGACCGGGTTCGACTCTTGCAGTTGCAGGGTGGCGGTGTTCTTGAATTGAGTGATGCGCATGGGAGTACCTGTCAGTGAAGAAAACGCTGTTTAGTGCATGAAACCTTCCATGAACCCTGCAACCCCGCTGGCGAGCTTTCGCCGCCAGGGCGCGCTGGTTGGGTTGGCCAGGGTCTGGTCTTCATGGACGAAGCTGCGGATGATCGCGTTGTAGCCGAGCCAGCGGCAGGGTTCGGGCTCCCAGGCCTTGAGTGCGTTCAGTCCACCCCGGGTTAACACCCAAGGCTGCCGGACCCGCTCGGTGTCGCGTTGCAGGATCAGGTCGGCCAGGGTCCTGCCGCCCAGGTTGCTGGCGCCGACGCCCTCCCCGCCATAACCGCCGGACACGGCGATGCCGCTGGCCTGGTCGCACAGCATGTGTGGCTTGAAATGCCGCGACATACCCAGGTTGCCGCCCCAGCCATGGGTGATCTGCACATTGCGCAGCTGTGGGAAGAGTTCGCCGAACAGATACCGGCGCAATTCGATTTCGCTGTGCGTCAGGTCGAAGTCATGGCGCAGCCTGCCGGCAAACTGGTAGCCGCCACGGGCGCCGAAGATCAACCGGTTGTCTGCCGTGCGTTGGCCGTAGGTGACCTGACGGCTGCTTTCGCTGAAAGCCTGGCCACGACTCAGGCCGATTTCGTCCCAGGTGGCGGCCGACAATGGCTCGGTGGCCACGATCAGGCTTTGCACCGGTAACTGATAACGCCCCAACGGCGGCAAGGTCACCGAATAGCCTTCGACCGCCGGCACCACCCAGCGGCTGCGCACCGAGGCCCGGGGCGTACGCAGGCTGCCGGACTGCCAATGATTCACCGGGCTGTTCTCGTAGATCCTGACGCCCAGGCGCTCGACCGCTCGCGCCAGCCCGCGGACCAGTTTCGCCGGGTGCAGGGTCGCGACGTGTGGCGCGTAGATACCACCGTAAGGTTTGGCCACGCGGATCTGTTGCGCCAAGTGTTCCGGGCTCAACCAGCGGTAATCGTTCTCGTTGAGCCCCTGGCTGTACAGCTTGTCCAGGTACTGGCGCAGGCTGGCCTCCTGCTCGGGATAGCGGGCTGCGCAATAAAGCGCGCCACCCTTGCGATAATCGCAGTCGATGCCTTCACGATCGATGACGTTTTTCACTTCATCGGGAATGCCATGAAGCAAATCGTAAGAGGCGCGACGTTGCTCGGGTGACGAGGCGGCAAGCAGCCGGTCTTCGCCCAGCAGATTGCCCATCAACCACCCGCCATTGCGCCCCGAGGCGCCAAAGCCGGCGGTTTGCGCCTCGATGATGACGATGTTCAGGTCGGGCGCCTGGCGCTTGAGGTAGTACGCGGTCCAGAGCCCGGTATACCCCGCGCCGATAATGGCGACGTCGACGTCCAGATCCTGTTCCAGCGCCGCACGCGCCACCAGGGGCTCGTCGAGCTGGTCCATCCACAAACTGATAGTGCGCCACGCCGACATGCAAGACTCCGCCACTCAGACTTCGATGGCGTTGATCCTAATGCGCGGGCTCAGGCACTGTCTTGCGCGCGTGCACGCAAGGAAATCTGTTTGACGTAGGCCTTGGGCGACAGGCCTGTGTGCTGGCGGAAACAGCTGTAGAACGCCGACAGGGAATTGAACCCGGCGGCGAACGCCAGCTCGTCGATACGCACCGGTGGCGTGGCATTGTCCAGGGCGCTGAGCAGGTGCTGCAGCCGTGCCTGGTTGACGTAGCGATAGAAGCTCTGCCCCAGCACCTGGTTGAGCAGATAGGAAATCTGGTTGCGACTGTACCCGCACTCCTGCGCCACCCGCTGCAGGTCGAGCTCAGGGTCGAGATAAGGCTGCTGGCGTTGGAAGTACTGTTGCAGGTCGTCGGCCATGAAGCTCAACTGCCGCGGCGACAGGCCCAGCCGACTGACCGCCGGGCGCTGGCTGGCGGTGTTTTTGCCGGTTGGCTGTTCGTGAACCAGCGAAGCGTATTCGTTGACCCGCCAGATCAGCCCGTCCTTCACAGTGATCGCTTCACTGGCGCGAAACGACACCAACCCCTCACCGCCGCGCAGGGTGATGCGGTACTGGATGAACGCAGTGTTGCCGTCCAGGCGGATGCGGTCCGTGTGTTCCAGGGCTTCGTCCGGGTCACGGGGCATGCTGCTGTGCACATAGTCCCGCAACTCAGCCAGCCCCATCACCCGGTTCTGGAAAAAATCGCTGTATTGGACTTCGGGGTGATACAGCGCCATGACCCCGTCCAGATCGCGGTGTTTCCAGCGCAAGTGATAACGCATGACCGTCTCGCCCGTGGCCTGGGTTTGCAGCGGGCCATCATCCTCGGCATGCATGGTAAGTCTCGTTAAAAAGTGCCGAGCTTGCCCAAGTTTGCCCGCGCCTTCAATGGCTAACAGTGGCTGGCCATTGCGCAAACGTTGGCGCACGTGACCTGCATCAAAAGAATCGCAGCAATTGCCAAACGGCCTGAAAAAAACACATTTTTTTCACATCCAGCTGCTACTTTTAAAGACTGTCACTGGTTGAGCCAATGAAGGCTCTTCCCACCTAACGTGAGCTAACGGAAGCGCTCGATAAAGAAGGCGGGCAACACATGAATAGAGGGTTCAGCAAGGTCACTTTTCCAAATGCCTGCCAGCTGATGCGCTGGCATTTCCATCCCATGGGTTTCGAGGCAAGCATGGACGCCCCGGGCAGCATGATTGCCCGTTTGTTTGATCGGGCCAGTGGCGAGACCATGATCGCCATCGCCGGTATCCCCTGTTCGACGGTCATGAATGCCGCAGACGTCGAGCGAATAATCGAAGCCGTGGAGGATGAGCTTGAAGCGTTCATTCCTCCGGTGGCCCTCAGGAGTTATGCCTGAAGGCAGGCCTTCCCCATCCAAAAGCCCACGATATGGTGGGCTTTTTTGTTTTTTACAGAATTATGGATTGGGGTGCAGACCGTCTCCCGAGGATCAACTGTAGGAGCTGGCTTGCCAGCGAAGGCGGCCTCACAGCCGAACCATCACTCGCGGATGTACCCGATCAACTGTGGGAGCGGGCTCATCTGTACAACGCATTCATTCAGATGGGACGCGTCATCGTTGTCGACCATCGCTGCGATGCGGCGACCCGACAAGCCAGCTCCTACAGGAGATCGGGTACGGCCGCGGGAGATTGAATGGATTACGCCGGGGTCTTGGCCTGTCGATGATCGGCAAAGAACGCCTTGCCCTGGCTGATCCGATCCGACGCCTTGGGCATGTTCACCGCCTGGGTGTCCTGCGCGTCGACATACCAATAACAATGGCTCACGGCCCGGGTAATGCCCACGTAGGCCAGGCGCAGGATCTCGTCTTTCTGCGCATTGTCGTAAGGCTCGCTATCGCCAGCCTTGCCCAGGCCCGCCATGCGGTATACCTGGTTCTTGTACGGTGAACGGGTCAGGTGCTGGCAATCGCCAAACAGGAACACCGCGTCCGCCTGAAGCCCCTTGGCGCTGTGATAGGTCAGTTGCTTAAGGCGCCGGGCTTCATACGGCAAGCTAGAATCCACATTAACTACGGATTGAATATGCTGCTCAATCAATGACTTATCACTGCTTTTTCGATAAAGCATCAAGATTGAATCACCCTTGCGGTAGTGCTCCATCAGGCGCTGGGCCATGCCCTGGTCGTCCCGGTCCAGCACATTGACCGGCAGCAAGGCCTTCGGCTCGCCCCTGGCCTTGGCCTTCTTGCCGGCAATCGCCGGCGCGGCCCGCACGATGTGTTCGGCGGCGTCGATGATGTGCTGGTGGCTGCGATAGTTGTCGCTGAGCATGACCTTGGTGGTGCTGGGCGACGAGAACGTCTTGTTGAATTCCATGAAATAGGTGGGCGAACTGCCGCGCCAACCGTAGATCGACTGCCAGTCATCCCCCACGCACAGCAATGACGAGTGCTGGGCGCCGCGTCCTGTGTGCATGGCCGGGCCGCGGCTGCGGATCTCGACCAGGCTGGCGCGGATCCACGAGACGATTTGCGGCGAGACATCCTGAAACTCGTCGATCATCAAGTGCGACAGCGGCCGCAACAGCTCGTCGCTGAGCAGTTTGAGGTTCTCCGGGGAATGTTCGCTGAACAACGCGAACATGCGGTTGTAGGTCATGACCGGCGGTTTCTGGTCGAGCAAGTGATCTTCCAGGGCTCGCCAGTACAGGCTCAGGGCCTCGAAGAAAAACCGGTCCGGGTCATCCTTGGCAAAGCTCATCTGGCCCACCGCCGTCGGCACATCCAGGCCGAGGTTTTCGATGAACCCGGCGGCGGCGACAAAACAGTCCAGCAACGGCGCAGACGCAAGCTCTCCCTTGACCTTGTAATCGAAGCCAGGCCCGGCGCTGGCGTCGCCGCCAAGGGAGGCCAGGACACGCCTCGACGATTCGTAACTATCCAGCCATATCAATGGCTTACGACAGAAAGCTTGAAACAGGGTTCGCTTCACCGCCGATTCCGCACGCAGTGTCAGCTTGGCGTTGGGCCGGGTCAGTTGTGGATTTTCCCCAGGGTCGAAACCCAGCACCACCCAAGCATCAAGCGACGGAATGTAACCGTGGCAATGAAAGGCGCTGCCATTGATATCAAAAGCCTGGCGGTTGGGTTCGATACCCTTGATCGGCCAGGCGCCGGCGCGGAACCACAGGTC
Organism: Pseudomonas putida; assembly: GCF_028682635.1. Classification (GTDB taxonomy): domain Bacteria; phylum Pseudomonadota; class Gammaproteobacteria; order Pseudomonadales; family Pseudomonadaceae; genus Aquipseudomonas; species Aquipseudomonas putida_AE. Next base: position 115,685 of record NZ_JANHLK010000013.1, read on the forward strand.
TTCCACCAGGTCGCAGAGTTCCTCATCGCGTTTGGCCGCCAACTCGGTGACGGCCACGCGTTTCTGCACATCGGGGTGGTCGCGCTCCAGCTCCTTGAGTTGCAAGGCGTGGCGCGACAACGGCTGGATCAGCTCGCGAAAACGCTGATCGCGGCTGTGCAAGGCGTGATAACAGGCGTTGAGTTGCTGACGCTGGGCGTCATTGATACGCAGGTCGAACGGGTTGCTGTCCACTTCGTCATCCGCGCCTTGGGCGCGGTGACTGAGGTTTTCGAAGGCTTGCAGCCGTTCGAAGCCCGGCAGGCTGCGAACCATCGGCAGGATCCGCGAGTGGAAGGTGCGCACCAGGTCACGCGCGTCCCTGAAGCTGATTACCCGCCCCCAGAGCGCGAACAGCTCGATCAGTTTATTGATGAAATCCTTGCGCGACTCGCGGGTAAAGGTCACCACGGTCATCGAGCCCAGCTCGAATCCCAGGTAGTGGTGGAGCAGCAAAATGCGCAGGACCAACGTCGTCGACTTGCCCGCGCCCGCTCCGGCAATCACGGAGGTCGAAGGCGTGTCACTGAAGATCATCTTCCACTGCGCGGCGCTGGGCTGGGCATATGCCGGCAGCAGCCGGGCGACGTCGGCCTTCACGCGCTTCTTCAATTCGGCGCTCAATGGCAGGCGCCAATCGTCGAACAGATGCTCATCGATGTTCGGTGGCCGGTGCTCGGTGCTGCGCGAGTCGCGAATCAGCAGGACCTGCCGGCCCTCTTCGAGTCCTTCGAGCTTGCCTTCCTTATATCCGTAATCCACCCCGGCGATATGCCCACTGCGAAAACCGTCTGCCTGGCCATGCAACCAGGACGCGCGGTGCTGCGCGCGCAGGCGTGTCAGGCCATGACCAAAAAAGCGCGCGGCCAGGCGTTTGAGCAGTGGCATTTCAGCCAGGGGGCGAAGTTCAGGCGGAAGATCGGGGGTGTGTTGCGGCACGCGGACGGACTCCAGGGTGTGAGGCTGTTGAGGGCTATGGTGTCTGTATTTGCCGTTCAGTTCTAGTGAAATGCTTAGGACTCATCGACTTATGCGCGATATTGAAGGTTGTATAAGATCCATTTGAGGTAACTTCCTATCAAACTATTCGATGATTATGAGGCACTTTTTACGCTTTTTATCGATTATTGCCTGATGGATGATGCCCGTCATCAACCACCGGTCTCGATTCGTGGCCAGGCCCTTGCGCCCCATGACGAACCTTACAGGAGACGATCATGCTTGAACTCAGACCTTTCAACTCGCTCGGCGGCGCTCACCATGGCTGGTTGGATGCCCATCACCACTTTTCGTTCGCCGAATACCATGACCCCAAGCGCATGAACTGGGGCAACCTGCGGGTATGGAACGATGACGTGATCGCCCCGGGCACCGGTTTCCCGCAGCACCCGCACCGGGACATGGAAATCATCACCTATGTCCGTGAAGGGGCGATTACCCACCAGGACAACCTGGGCAACAAGGGTCGCACTGAAGCCGGTGACGTTCAGGTCATGAGTGCTGGCACCGGGATCGCCCATAGCGAATACAACCTGGAAGCGACACCGACGCGGATTTTCCAGATCTGGATCATCCCGAACGAATCCGGCCTGGCACCCTCCTGGGGCGCCAAGCCGTTTCCGAAGGGCCAGCGCGAAGGGTTTGTGACCTTGGCCAGCGGCAAGGCCGGGGACGATCAAAGCCTGCGAATCCGCGCCAATGCGCGGTTGGTGGCGGCGAACCTGAAGGCGGGTGAAACGGCGGAATATCACTTGGACAACGGCCGTCGCGCTTACCTTGTTCCGGCCACGGGGGTCATTGAAGTCAATGGCTTGCGAGCACAAGCTCGAGACGGTGTTGCGATTGCTCAAGAGCAGCTGTTGCGGGTGACGGCGATTGAGGACAGTGAGATTGTGTTGGTGGATCTGGCTTGATTAGGTAAGTCCCAAGCACCGTTGGTGCCTGGACTACCGTCTTCGCTGGCAAGCCAGCTCCTACAAGGTTGCATCAATCCTGCAGGAGCTGGCTTGCCAGCGAAGGGGCCATCATTTATTTCGAAGAAATAGCGCCATCCACCAGGGTCTGGGCCTCAGCCACCAACTGCTTGAGGTGGTCGTCGCTCACGAAGCTTTCCGCATAGATCTTGTAGATGTCTTCGGTGCCCGACGGACGCGCCGCGAACCAGCCGTTTTCGGTCATGACCTTCAGGCCGCCAATGGCCTGGTCATTCCCCGGGGCGTGGCTGAGGATGGCCTGGATCGGTTCGCCCGCCAGCTCGGTCGAGGTGACCTGATCCGGCGACAGCTTGCTCAGCAGTGCCTTTTGTTCCGGGTTGGCCTTGGCGTCTACCCGCACCGAGAACGGCTCGCCCAGTTCATCGGTCAGGGCACGATAAGCCTGGCTTGGGTCGCGACCGGTACGGGCGGTCATTTCAGCCGCCAGCAAGGCCGGGATCAGCCCGTCCTTGTCGGTGCACCAGACGCTACCGTCCTTGCGCAGGAACGAAGCCCCCGCACTTTCTTCGCCACCAAAGCCCAGGGAGCCGTCGAACAGGCCATCGGCAAACCACTTGAAGCCCACCGGCACTTCGTACAGGCGGCGTCCCAGGCGCTTGGCCACCCGGTCGATCAAGCCGCTGCTGACCACGGTCTTGCCCACCGCGGCATCTGCTCGCCAGTGCGGGCGGTTCTGGAACAGGTAATCGATCGACACGGCCAGGTAGTTGTTCGGCGCCAGCAGACCGCCAGAGGGGGTCACGATGCCATGACGGTCGTGATCCGGGTCGCAGGCGAAGGCCACGTCGAATCGTTCTTTCAGGCCGATCAGCCCCTGCATTGCGTGGCTGGACGATGGGTCCATTCGGATCTGGCCATCCCAGTCGACAGTCATGAAGCGGAAGGTAGGGTCGACCTGCTTGTTCACCACGTCCAGGTCCAGACGGTAGTGCTCGGCAATCGCCGACCAGTAGCGCACGCCTGCGCCTCCCAGCGGATCGACGCCCAGGCGCAGCTTGGCATCACGGATGGCGTCGAAATCGATCACATTGATCAGGTCGGCGACATAGGTGTTGAGGTAGTCGTGACGATGGGTGGTACTGGCCTTCAGCGCCTGCTCGTAGCTGATGCGCTTGACCCCGGCGAGTTTGTTCGCCAACAGCTCATTGGCCTTGGCTTCGATCCACTTGGTGATGTGGGTATCGGCCGGGCCGCCATTGGTCGGGTTGTATTTGTAGCCCCCGCTTTGCGGCGGGTTGTGGGACGGGGTGATGACGATGCCATCCGCCAGGCCCGAGGTACGCCCGCGGTTGTAGCACAGGATCGCATGGGAAACGGCTGGGGTCGGCGTGTATTCGTCACCTTCGGCGATCATCACCGTCACGCCATTGGCAGCCAGTACTTCCAGGGCGCTGGCGCCGGCCGGCGTGGACAAGGCGTGGGTGTCGATGCCGACGAACAAGGGGCCATCGATGCCCTGGGCCTCGCGATACAGGCAGATGGCCTGGCTGATCGCCAGGACGTGCCATTCGTTGAAACTCAAATCGAACGAGCTGCCCCGGTGCCCGGAGGTGCCGAAGGCCACTCGCTGGGTCGAGATGGCGGCATCGGGCTGGCCGGTGTAATAGGCCGTGACCAGTCGCGGGATGTCTACCAACAATTCTGCCGGTGCCGGCTTGCCCGCAAAAGGACTGAGTGTCATGCGCAACCTCTGAGATAGAGTTCAGGAATTGGAACGGAGTTTACTGGCAGTTTGACCTAAGCGCGATGGAATCGATCCATCGGCATGATTTTACCTGGGCTCAATCAATGGCTTCCAGGCGCAAGGCGTCCCCCAGCAAGCCCAGCGCGGCGGCCAGGTCCTGATCGCTGCCAACGCCATGGCTCAAACGCAAGTGTTGCCCATGCAAGCCTTGCAGACTGAACAGCTCGCCGGGCGCAACCACCACCTGTTGCCTGAGCAAACGCTGGAACACCCGGCTCATATCGACCCGGCGCAGCGAACGCAACCAGATCGTCGCGCCGCCCTGGGGCTCGACGTACTGCAAGGCGTCGCCCAGTCGCTCCTGGAGCAGCCGGGTCATCTGGTCCTTGCCGTCCTTGAGGCGCCGACGCAATACCTGCAGGTGTTGATCGATGCGTCCGTTGCTGTACAGGCGAGCGATGGCTTTCTGGCGAATCGGCGACAGGCGAAAGGCTCGTAATAGAAATTGCCGCTGCAGCTCGCCGCTCATATGGCGAGACAGCAGATAACCGTAAGGCGCTTCCGGGCCGATGATCTTTTCGAATGCGGAAAACACCATCAGGCGCTCCGGGGCCAACAGCTCGCGAAATCGCAGTAGATCGGGCTCAAACCCGAGTTCGCCATAACTATCGTTTTCCAGCACCCAAGTGTCATGTCGGCCCAGCAATTGCGCGATCGCTTGCCGGTTATCATCGGGTGCCTTGCTGCCCCGGGGCATGTTCAGCCCGGACGACACCATCACCAATCGCACCGGCTGCTCTTCCAGCAGGTCTCTGAGGCGCTTGCAGTCCAGGCCACCGTCGCCCAGCAGCGGCCATTCGATCACCTTCACGCCGGCTGCCTGGAACAGGCGCAGGATCGCCCAGTCACACGGCGACTCGACCACCACCGTCGCGTCCTTGAGAGCCAATACGACGATCAGTATTTCCAGCACACCGCGTAGATCGGCGCCGATGTAGACATCATCGGCATGCCAGCAGCGCACCGGCGAGGTGGTATAGCGCGCCGCCAACGCGGTACGCAGCTCCAGTTCGCCGCAGGGCTGCGCAGACGGCTGCGGCTGGCGCGGGTATTGGCGCAGCAGCTCCCTTTCCAGCAGCAACAGCGGGCTGTCGAGCGGTTGCAGCAAGGCCGGTTCATCCGCGCTGAGGACCAGCATGGCGGGAAGACGGGCGTTGACATAGACGCTCTCGAGCAAGTCATTGCCATCGTACAGCGTACTGCTGGGCGCGACCGGTAGCGCGTAATAACCGGACTTGGCCACCGAATAGACCCGCCCCTCCTTTTCCAGAAGCGAATAAGCGTACTGGATGGTCGAGATCGACACGCCCAGGCGCTCGGACAGCTCACGCAAGGATGGCAGGCGTACGCGACTGTCACTCACGGGTTCGCTGATCAGGCAGGTCAGGTAACGGTAGACCGCCTGGTAGGCGAAATCGGTTTCACGCTGTCCTTTCATGACAAGGGGCCCCATCCGTGGCGGTGGCCGCCACGCACATCCGAAAGGGCCGGCAACATGCGCACGATCAACGTCCTGCCGACCATTGAGCGGTCATCGACGCCTCGTCGCTTGCCTGCACTGGCACCGAGGCCTCGCTCGCGGGCGGGTTCATCGGCCTGCCCTGCTCTGCCACCGGCCCCATGCGATACAACCTGCCGATCAGGCTCACAGGCAAGCCGCTGACATCGACCATCCACTGCAGGATCTGCTCCGCGACCGGATGCCCCTGCATGGCCCGGTGCAACTCGGGCAAGGCCACGAGCATGCCCGGGTGACATAGACGCAGGAAGCGCTCGAGGGCCGCGCCCTGCTCGACAAAAGGGGCAAACAGCAGGCACACCCATTGCGCCTCGTTCAGGCCAAAGTTCTGCTGCGCCTCCTCGGCGATGCGTGCGCGCTGGCCGGCCAGGGTCGCCGGGTTGCCGTACGCCTCCTCTGCCCGTTCGTACAAGTATTCCTCCAGTTGGTTACGACGCATCATCACCAGGGCGCGCTGCAGGTAGTGGGCAACACCTGCCTCATAGGTGCCGCCCTGGACGAAGCCGGCTTGCAATCCGCGCAGGTGCGCCGAGACAGCCACGCTGACGAACTGGTTTTCGCCAAGATGAACCGCCAGTTCATCGGCCTGGAAGCCGAGAAACTCGGTCAGCAACGGCCAACGATCTTCAAGGTGGCTGACCAGTACGTCGTGAATATCGATGTAGGTAGTACGACGACAGGCTTCAAACTGTTCAGCCGGACGCCAGGTCTCCTGGCCGTAGTCGGCATAAAACGCCTGGTAACAGTCACTGCCCAATTCATCGAGCAGCATGAACAACCCGCCGTAATCCGCCTCGTGACGGTTCGACGTCTCGAGACCTGCCTTGGCGGCCGCGCGCTTGAGCCCTTCGATAAAGCGCTTCTGCTGGCGCGGCGAGTCGCCACTGACCAAGGCATCGACACCATGATTCCAGCGGGCGATCTGTCCATGGAACTCGCCCGTGGCCAGATACCCGTCGTCCAACAGGTCAAGAGGTCCGTCCACGGCACGACGATGGCCGATCATCAGCAGGTTCGTCCGATTGGCTTCACACCCGGCGCTGGACACCGGTGCCTGGTGATCGAACGGCAGTACCTCACGGTTATCCACCATCAACACTTCGACTCGGGGATCGTCGTAGAGGAACAAAGCGCTGTAGCTGCGATGGATGTTATCCAGCGCCAATTGGCTCATGCCATTGAGCCGCAGGGTCGCGACCCGCAACTGGAATGTCGCGGGCGCCCGACTGGCGATCGTCAGCTGCGCGGCACGCAGCAGTGCCAAGGTGTAGCAACTGTCACGCGAGCCACACTGGATGGCCAATACCTTGAAGCCACCGATCCGATCCATTCCTCCGGCGGCGACAGCCAGGCGCTGTATCAATAACTGCAATGCCGTGCGCTCGGCACGGGAAAAAAAACTCAGCAGTCGTTGCAGCACTTGTTGATAGACATAGTTCATCGCCTGATCATGGATATGGGTCATTTTCTATTTACCTGATATTCGTAAGTTCGACACAGCGCAAACAACTGCACGCACAGCGCAAAGGGATGCCTGAATGGGGATTAATTACTGGACTTTATTACCAAATGCTAACGCTAAAGTTTTTGGTCAACATTTGAAATAATTGATCGCCAGAAGCGAGACAGCCACGCAAGGGCTTGCGCGCAGGCTCTTGGCCGCAGCTTGTGACGATTGCCTTCGGCATCCTAGGAAATGTCTGACAGCGTCCCACAGACATTTAATACAAATAATGAGGAAAGAAGCTTCTCGAAATAATGTGGCGACCGCACAACGATTCACTAGTTGTCGAACATGGGTCAACGACGCGCATTGAAAAGTTTCGGCTAGATACCTGGCCATGACTCATTCCTTGAGATGAAAGTAATCATGCAATTATCAGTACTTGGATGTTGATTAGAAGCTACAGATCGAGAGCAAAAACCGGTTCAGTTGCTGAACCGACCCACCTTCAGGCTGGTGGGACGTCTCATGTCGGGGGGGGGAAAGGCACTCAAACGCAAGAGTCCGTGCAGGCACGGACTCTTTGAGGGGGATCAGGCAGGTTCGACTTGCAGGGCAACCCTTTCGCGGCATGGGCATTCGTCCATGTAGCGGTGCGCCTCGACAAACTCGGCAAACGGGAAGACCCGGGTCTTGAGCGGCAGCAATACGCGATCGGCAGTCATCTGGTTGATGTCGCGCAAGGCACGTTGCAGTGCGACCTGGTCCTGGATGATGCCCAATTCCGGCTTGCCGGTGAAGTTACCGATGCAGTGCACGAAGAACTGAATGTTCTTCTGGAACGCCGCACACGCCGGGAATGGCGTCTGGTTGCCGCCTTGCAGGCCGTACAGCACCAGGCTGCCGCGAGGCGCCAGTACGTCGCCGAGCAGGGACATCTGAGGGCCACCCAAACCATCAAACACCACGTCCACGCCGCGGTTGTCGGTGATCTTGTTGATCCGCATCAGCAGGTCTTCTTCCTCGGTGACGATGACTTTCTCGGCACCCAGCGACAGCAGGTATTCACGCTCGTCCGCGGTCTTGGTCGCGGCGATCACTCGAACACCCAGGGCCTTGCCCAATTGTACGAACGAAGGGCCGGCGCAGTGACTGGCGTCGGTGACCAGGGCAAATTGCCCGGGTTTGACCCGCGCCAGATCAACGTAGCCAAAATAGGCAATCAACAGCGGCGTGTAATGCACGCTGGCTTCGATCGGGCTGAGCACGTCCGGGTAACGCGACAGCGACGAGCGCGGCAGCACGATCAGCTCGCCGTAGACCGGATAATCGTTCGGGCTCTGGGCCGGGAAACTGGCAACCTTGTCACCGACCGCAAGGTCATCGACACCCTCACCGACAGCGGTGACGATACCGGCCATTTCCTGGCCAATACCGGCTGGCAAGCGAGCGTGTGACGACGCCAGGTTCTGCCGCCAGAGCGTGTCGTACCAGCTGATGCCAATGGCTTCGACGCGCACCTGCACTTCGCCCGGTGCAGGCAGGGCCGCCGCATGCTCTTCGCATTTGAGCACCTCGGCTGAACCAAACTTGTGAAAACGGATCGTGCGGGACATCGCAAACCTCGCCAATTGAACCTCTAATGCCTTGAACTCTAGCTGGGCTTTCAACCCAACACTATCAGTGGCTATTAATAGTCGACATGCCTGTCATTGATTCCGCAGCTGCGGCGACATCGTCAAATGTCGCAAGAAACCGAAGCAGCCTTTTTGGGAAAACTGAATTACCCGGTGCAGAGTACCAGCCTTTGCCCGTAATATTCCTGCTGGCCATTGTTCCCATATGGCCGCTCACGTCAAGTTTGCTGACTCTGCCAGGACTCAAGATGAATCGTAATGACCTGCGTCGTGTCGACCTGAACCTGTTGATCGTATTCGAAACCCTGATGCACGAACGCAGCGTGACCCGCGCCGCGGAGAAGCTGTTCCTCGGCCAGCCGGCCATCAGTGCGGCGCTCTCGCGCCTGCGCGGGCTGTTCGACGACCCGTTGTTCGTGCGCACCGGTCGCAGCATGGAACCGTCCGCGCGGGCGGTCGAGATCTTCGCCCTGCTCTCTCCGGCGCTGGATTCGATTTCCACCGCCGTCAGCCGTGCCGCCGAGTTCGACCCGGCCACCAGCACCGCGGTGTTTCGCATCGGCCTGTCGGACGACGTCGAATTCGCCCTGCTGCCCATGCTGCTCAAGCGCCTGCGCGCCGAATCGCCGGGCATCGTGCTGGTGGTGCGACGGGTCAACTACATCCTGATGCCCGGCTTGCTGGCCTCCGGCGAAATTTCCATCGGCGTCAGCTACACCACCGACCTGCCCGCCAACGCCAAGCGCAAGGTGTTGCGCCGCAGCATGCCAAAACTGTTGCGCGCCGACACCGTGCCTGGCCCATTGAGCCTGGATGACTTCTGCGCCCGCCCCCATGCGCTGGTGTCGTTCGCCGGCGACCTCAGTGGCTTTATTGACGAAGAGCTGGAAAAGCTCGGGCGCAAACGTCACGTGGTGCTGGCGGTGCCGCAGTTCAACGGCTTGAGTACCCTGTTGAGCGGTACCGATATCGTCGCCACCGTGCCGGACTATACGGCCGATGCGCTGACGGCGGCTGGCGGGGTGCGGGCTGAGGACCCGCCGTTGCCGGTGCGCAGCTTTGAATTGCACATGGCGTGGCGTGGGTCCCAGGATAATGATCCGGGGGAGCGTTGGTTGCGGTCGCGGATTCAGATGTTTTTTGGGGATCCGGATAGCCTGGCGTAGGCGCCTGAGCGTCACCCATGACGCTGGCCGAATTAAAACGGCGTTAGCTCAGCAACTCGACGTTCTCGTCGATTCGGCCTTGAATGGTATCAAGGGTGTCCTGGGTAATATCGCGCGGGTACATGTCCTGGGCGATGGCAACGAACTGGCTCGCGACGCGGCGAATGCTGTCAATGATGCCGCCAGCAATCTCCACTGAGACCTCTGCCTCATCTGCAAGCCTGATCATCGCACCTCGATCAATCGCCATCGCCTCGCCCATCACGTCCATCTGGTGATAACCGCCCGGTCCCTCGCAGAACGTCACGTCGTAGGCTGGCGCCAGCTGCCAAGCACCGGACCGCGACATGACATAGGCAAAATTTTTGGGGTGGTCGTCCCGGTTGTTGAACGCGACATTGAAGACGGCACGCTCGAAGGCGATAGCTTTCTCTCGTACGTCGTTGGTGCACATCTGTGTCGCCCGCAAGAAGTTGACATAGTCCAGGGCTCCCGGCGACCTGTAGTCAGCCCCGGTAAAGGCTGCAAGGCTTTGCATGGGCACGCGCTGGCCGTCCAGGCGATCAAAGCGTTTACTCGCGAAGGCTGCCAGCCCATTGGGCAGATTGAAGTGCTGCGTGTCCGGGGTCTGGATGCCGCACCTGCGCAGGCACTCGGTATAGACCATTTCGATAGCGCAGACTTCAGGATGCTCTTCCTTTGCCGGGAACTTGATCAGCCAGGCTTCGAGGTCCGGCTTGGCGGCGGTGGTAAAAGCCCCCGTTTGAGGATTGCGATAGACCAACGCCTTTGGCCTTGCGCCTTGTGGCGAGCCCCCCACCAGAAGCAATGTCTGCAGGAATTCCCCGCCTTCACCCTTGAGAACTTCCTGAACTTCAGCCGCCAGCAACTCAAGGGGGATATGCGCTTGCGGCTGCTGCCCCTCGGGCGCTACGGGCTCGAACGACATTGCCCCCATGGCGTTGTTGCCAATAAAAGCCAGCCGCTCCAGAGGTCCTATGCGTGCCGTATTTAGGCCGCGGCGCCGGATCAACCGGTCCATCAGCAGCATGCCCCAGCCGTCAGGCAGTGAGTCATAAACTGGCCCTGGCAGTGCCAGCTGGTGGGACGCAAAGCCTCGACGCAACTGGGGTCCCGCCAATGGAAGCGTGTAGGACGAAAGCTCCAGGCCTCTAGTCTTCGCTTCATTGCTGTACTCAAACACAATTTGCGGGCGACCGGTGATGGCAGTCGTAGACACGAGCGTGCCCCACAACCAACGCTCACCCCAACCATCGTAGTAGACGTCAACCTGCTCAAGCATGGTCGGTCTTCCTTTTGATCCGATGACGATTGACGGTGTTCTCGTAGCGGCGAATGTCTTCAATGCTGTCCAGCTTTGGCAAGAACAGTGCTTCGAGCTCCTTGGTTCGTCCAAGGACCATGGCCACACGAATCACGTTCTCCAACCCGACATTGCGCCCGGCTTCGAGGTTCGACACGGTATTGGTGCCGATACCGGCGCGACCGGCCACATCGGCTTGTGTCATCTGCTGAGCCAGCCGCTCCGTGCGCAGGCGCTCGCAGAGCCGCTTGACGATCTCATTCGGCTTACTGAAGCTCAAATCCAACATAACGGGTCTTCCGTCGATTTACGCCACTTAATACCCAAAATTATAGAATTATCATCCATCGAATTCAAGAAACATAATTCCCTTTAATTGTGGCTTATCTTCTAATGAACCGGATAAACCACACAATTCAGGAATTAATATTACTTTGGGGTTCACCCTGCCGAATGGCTCACGCCGAATGCAGCACATAGTGCACGGAGTAGCCTCCAAGCCGTTGCTCCAGCTGTTCGCGCTGCCCAGCATCCAGACCAGCCACTCGAATATCCACCCGCTGCCCATGGCGATCATCACTAAGCACTTCCACCTGGCCATCGGCTGCCACCTGCCAGACCTCCTCCTCGAACACCCGGCGGATCGCATCCAGGCGCAAGGCGGGCTTGAAGGTCTTGCCCACGGCCGTCAACGGGATCTGGTCGATCAGCCAGATATTCTTGGGGAGCGCGGCACGCTCGTGAATGTGTTGTATGGCGTGCTCCATCAACTCGGCTTCGCCCACCTGCTCACCGGCCTTGAGCTGGACGTAGACCACCGGCAGCTCGCCGGCCTTGATGTCAGGCTTGCCCACCGCAGCGGCCAGCGCGACCGAAGGGTGGTGATGCAGGGCTTCCTCGATCACCTGCGGGTCGATGTTGTGGCCGCCGCGGATGATCAAGTCCTTGCTGCGACCGGTCAACCAGATGTAGCCATCGCGGTCGATGCGCCCCAGGTCGCCGGTGTTGAACCAGTCGCCGTCGAGCCACAGACCCTGGTTCTTGTCCGCTTGCAGGTAGCCCTTGAATACCGTGGGGCCGCGCAGGCACAAGGTGCCGGCCTCATCCGTCGCGGCGTCACGCAGGTAATGGCCGTCATCATCGAGCACGACGATCTTGACCTGGCAATACGGCAGGCGCAGGCCAATGGAGCCGGGTCGGCGCTCTCCGTCGCTGGGGTTGCACGCTGTGGCGCAGGTGCCTTCGGTCAAGCCGTAGCCTTCGATGATTTTCAGTCCCGTGCGGGATTCGAACTGACGGATCAGTTCCACGGGCATGGGGGCCGCCCCGCACAGGGCAAAGCGCAAGCTCGAGACATCGATGCCGTCGTTGGGGATCTGGGCCAGTGCCGCATAGATGGTAGGGACGCCGCTGAAACTGCTGACTCGGTATCGCTCCACCAGCTTCCAGAAATCCTTGATGAGGGTCGGATTGCGATAGCCCTGCGGACCGGCTAGCAAGACTTGGGCGCCATAGGCAAAGACGGCGAGCCCGGAGACCATCACCCCGTTGACATGAAACAACGGCAGCCCGCATAGCAGCACGTCATCGGGCACATAGCGACCGTGCAGGCCAATGATCTCGGCCATCGCCACCTCGTTTGCATGGCTGTGGGGTGCCAGCTTTGGCGTGCCCGTGGTGCCGCCCGTGTGGAAGTAGGAGGCGATGTCGTCCGGGCGGATCACCCGTGCGCTTTCCAGATGGTCATCGGGACAGGCAGCCAGCAGATCGTCGAAGTCCAGCACACCTTCCGGCATGGCCGGGCGCTGGGCCTTCACGGCACTGCGTTGCGGCTCTGGCAGCAGGTTCGCCAGATCGACGGTCACGATAGTCGCCAGCTCTGGCAGGCTCTCGCGCAACGTGGCGACCTTCTGCCACAGGTCAGCACCGGGGAACGGCGCCAGGGTGACCAGCACCGTGGTATTGGAAGCGCGGATCAGTTCGGCGATGTGTTGCGGCTCCAGCAGCGGATTGATGGCATTGACGATCCCGGCCGCTTCGCCACCCCAGATGACAAAGTGGGTGTGTGGCAGGTTGGGTAGCAGAAAGGACACCGCCTTGCCTGGACGCACACCCAGGCGATGCAGGGCATTGGCGGTTTGCGTGACCTTGGCGAACAGCTCGGCGTAACTGATAGTCCAGGGCTGGTCCTCGATACTGCCGGTCGGCAAAAAGCTCAGGGCGGGCAGCTCGGCGTAGCGGCGTGCCGAACGTTGCAACAGTTCATAGGTGCTGGAAGGCAGGTCGCGCTGTGCCAGTGGCTGTTGTTGTTCCAGGGCTTCGATATCAATCAGCCGGGCGAGAGATACGGGTGCAGTCATGGTCTTGTCGTTCCGTCAAAGAAGGTCCGCGGGTGTCAGCCAGCTTAGGTCAGTTCCTGATTATTGGCGCCGGCGGATGCGTGGTTGGAAACGCCTGCTCAAAGGCCCGGCATACCCGCAGCACCTGATCATCGTTAAACCGCGCGCCAACCACCTGTAACCCAATGGGCAATCTGTCGCTGGAAAACCCACAGGGCACTGAAGACTCCCGATGCGTCGGGCCCTTGTAGGAGCAAGCTTGCTCGCGATGGAGGTCAACGATGACGCGGGGATCCTGACACCACGCGGTGCTCTCAGGTTTTTCGCGAGCATGCTCGCTCCTACAGTTAATCGGGTACAGCCGCAGGAGATTGGTCGACCTTGAGGCCGCCATCGCCGGCAAGCCAGCCCACAGGGACCATTGCGAATCCGGAAACACACAATTTCCATCAACCGGGTTGATTGCCTCCTGACGCAAGGCGCAGGCTAGAGAGCTGCCCAGGCCTCTCCTATCATTCCGAATGATAGTTACCTTCGCCCCATTCGATTCGTGCGATACCACCCTGCCGAGCATCATTCGCCAATCTTAATACATTGGCGGATGCATCCATGGAACAGTCATTCAAACATTTGCGCTTGCCGTTGGCCCTGTTGGCCGTCGTTGTGATGAGCGCCTGCGGCAAGGCGCCAGAGACTGCCGCCAGCCTGCCCGCAGCCAAGGTCAGCGTGGCCAAGGTGCTGGAGCAACCGGTCAACGAGTGGGACGAATTCACCGGACGCCTCGAAGCACCGGAAACCGTGGAGATTCGTCCACGGGTCTCGGGCCAGATCGATGAAGTGGCCTTCACTGAAGGCGCCCTGGTCAAGAAAGGCGACCTGCTGTTCCAGATCGACCCGCGTCCGTTCCAGGCTGAGGTCCGTCGCCTCGAAGCGCTGGTCGCCCAGTCCCGCGCCAACGCCACCCGCAGCGAAAACGAAGCCCAGCGTGGCGAACGCCTGCGCACCAGCAATGCGATTTCTGCCGAACTGGCCGACTCGCGCACCAGCGCTGCCCAGGAAGCCCGCGCCGCCGTTGGTGCCCTGCAAGCACAGCTCGACCTGGCCAAACTGAACCTGAGCTTCACCCGTGTCACCGCGCCCATCAGCGGTCGAGTCAGCCGTGCGGAAATCACCGCCGGCAACCTGGTGACTGCCGATACCACCCCGCTGACCAGTGTGGTCTCCACCGACAAGGTCTACGCCTACTTCGATGCCGACGAGCGTGTGTTCCTCAAGTACACCCAGCTCGCCCGCCAGGGCAAACGCGGCGCCACCACCCCGGTGTACATGGGCCTGTCCAACGAAGACGGCAACCCGCACCAGGGTGTGATGAACTTCGTCGACAACCAGGTCAACCCGAAAACCGGCACCATCCGCGGTCGCGCCGTGTTCGACAACAGCGACGGCAGCTACACCCCGGGCCTTTACGCGCGCCTGAAACTGGTGGGCAGCGGCACCTACAACGCCATGCTGATCAACGATGAGGCGGTGGGTACGGACCTGGGCAAGAAATTCGTGCTGGTGATGGATGCCGACAACAAGACGGCGTATCGCGCCGTGGAGCTAGGTCCAAAAATCGAAGGCCTGCGCATCGTGCGCAACGGCCTGAACAAGGACGACACCATCATCGTCAAGGGCCTGCAGCGGGTACGCCCGGGCTCACCGGTCACCCCTGAAGTGATCCCGATGGCCACCGAGCAAACCCTCGCGGCCCTGGCCCAACAACGACAAGCGCTGGAAGCCAGCAACCTGCCCCAAGTCGCGCCTGCCAAGGTCGCGCCGGGTACGGTTGTGAAAGTGGCTGCCGCGACTCCACGCGGTTAAGGGATAACGACTCCGATGAATTTTTCCCAATTCTTCATTTCACGGCCGATCTTCGCAGCGGTGCTGTCATTGCTGATCCTGATCGCCGGTGCGATCTCGCTGTTCCAATTGCCGATCAGCGAATACCCGGAAGTGGTACCGCCGACCGTTGTCGTGCGCGCCAACTTCCCGGGTGCCAACCCGAAAGTCATTGGTGAAACCGTAGCCGCTCCCCTGGAGCAGGCGATCACCGGCGTCGAGAACATGCTGTACATGTCCTCGCAGTCGACCGCCGACGGCAAGATCACCCTGACCATCACCTTCGCGTTGGGCACGGACCTGGACAACGCTCAGGTACAGGTGCAGAACCGCGTGACCCGCACCGAGCCGAAACTTCCCGAGGAAGTGACGCGCATCGGTATCACCGTGGACAAGGCGTCGCCCGACCTGACGATGGTGGTGCACTTGACCTCGCCGGACAAACGCTACGACATGCTGTACCTGTCCAACTACGCGATCCTCAACATCAAGGATGAGTTGGCGCGCCTGGGCGGTGTCGGTGATGTGCAGCTGTTCGGCATGGGCGACTACTCGCTGCGTGTCTGGCTCGATCCGAACAAGACCGCTTCGCGCAACCTGACAGCAACCGACGTTGTAACCGCCATTCGTGAGCAGAACCGTCAAGTGGCCGCGGGTGCACTGGGCGCGCCCCCTGCCCCGAATGCGCAAAGTTTCCAGTTGTCGGTCAACACCCAGGGCCGTCTGGTCAGTGAAGAAGAGTTCGAGAACATCATCATTCGCTCTGGCGAAAACGGTGAAATCACTCGCCTCAAGGACATCGCCCGCGTCGAACTGGGTTCCAGCCAGTACGCCTTGCGTTCCCTGCTGAACAACCAGCCGGCGGTGGCGATCCCGATCTTCCAGCGCCCTGGCTCCAACGCCATCGAGATCTCCAATGAAGTCCGGGCGAAAATGGCCGAACTGAAGAAGGGCTTCCCCGAAGGCATGGACTTCAGCATCGTCTATGACCCGACCATCTTCGTGCGCGGCTCCATCGAGGCGGTGGTTCACACCCTGTTCGAAGCGCTGATCCTGGTGGTCCTGGTCGTGATCCTGTTCCTGCAGACCTGGCGCGCCTCGATCATTCCGTTGGTGGCGGTGCCGGTCTCGCTGATCGGTACCTTTGCCGTGATGCATCTGTTCGGCTTCTCGTTGAACGCCCTGTCGCTGTTCGGCCTGGTACTGGCGATCGGTATCGTGGTGGACGATGCGATCGTGGTGGTGGAGAACGTCGAGCGCAACATCGAACTTGGACTCACACCGGTTGAAGCCACCAAGCGCGCCATGCGTGAGGTGACCGGCCCGATCATTGCCACGGCGCTGGTGCTCTGTGCGGTGTTTGTACCGGCCGCGTTCATCTCCGGGTTGACCGGGCAGTTCTACAAGCAGTTCGCCCTGACCATTGCCATTTCGACGGTGATCTCGGCCTTCAACTCCCTGACCCTGTCGCCGGCCCTGGCTGCCGTGTTGCTCAAAGGTCATGACGCACCCAAGGACCGTTTCTCCAGGGTGCTGGACAAGCTGTTTGGCGGCTGGTTGTTCCGTCCGTTCAACCGCTTCTTTGAAAAGGCCAGCCATGGTTATGTCGGTACCGTTGCCCGGGTTATCCGCTCGAGCGGCATCGCCCTGCTGCTGTACGCCGGCCTGATGGTGCTGACCTTCTTCGGTTTCTCCAGCACCCCGACCGGTTTCGTACCCGGCCAGGACAAGCAATACCTGGTGGCCTTCGCGCAACTGCCGGATGCCTCGAGCCTGGACCGCACCGAAGACGTGATCAAGCGCATGTCCGACCTGGCCCTGAAACAGCCAGGTGTGGAAAGCGCAGTGGCCTTCCCTGGCCTGTCGATCAACGGTTTCACCAACAGCCCGAACGCCGGCATCGTGTTCGTGACCTTGAAACCGTTCGATGAGCGTAAAGACCCGAGCATGTCCGCCGGTGCGATTGCCGGTGCCTTGAACGGCCAGTACGCGGACATCCAGGAAGCCTACATGGCGATCTTCCCGCCGCCGCCGGTACAAGGCCTGGGCACCATCGGTGGTTTCCGCCTGCAGATCGAAGACCGGGGCAACCTGGGCTACGAAGAGCTGTACAAGGAAACCATGAACATCATCGCCAAGAGCCACAGTGTTCCGGAACTGGCGGGCCTGTTCACCAGCTACACGGTGAACGTGCCGCAGGTCGATGCCGCCATCGACCGGGAAAAAGCCAAGACCCACGGCGTGGCCGTCAGCGACATCTTCGACACCCTGCAGATCTACCTGGGTTCGCTGTATGCCAACGACTTCAACCGCTTCGGCCGCACCTATCAGGTCAACGTCCAGGCTGAGCAGCAGTTCCGTCTCGAGTCCGACCAGATCGGCCAGTTGAAAGTGCGCAACAACAAGGGCGAGATGATCCCGTTGGCGACCTTCATCAAGGTCAGCGACACCTCGGGCCCGGATCGCGTCTCCCATTACAACGGTTTCGTCACCGCGGAAATCAACGGTGCCGCAGCCCCCGGCTACAGCTCCGGCCAGGCGGAAAAAGCCATCGAGAAACTGCTCAAGGAAGAACTGCCTAACGGCATGACCTACGAATGGACCGACCTGACCTACCAGCAGATCCTGTCCGGCAACACCGCGCTGTTCGTGTTCCCGCTCTGCGTACTGTTGGCGTTCCTGGTGCTCGCGGCGCAGTACGAAAGCTGGAGCCTGCCACTGGCGGTGATCCTGATCGTGCCGATGACCCTGCTGTCGGCGATTACCGGGGTGATTGCTTCGGGCGGCGACAACAACATCTTCACCCAGATCGGCTTGATCGTACTGGTGGGGCTTGCGTGTAAGAACGCGATCCTGATCGTCGAGTTCGCCAAGGACAAACAGCTCGAAGGCATGAACCCGCTGGCCGCGGTCCTGGAAGCCTGCCGCCTGCGTCTGCGGCCGATCCTGATGACCTCGTTCGCCTTCATTATGGGTGTAGTGCCTCTGGTGTTCTCCAGCGGTGCCGGTGCCGAGATGCGTCACGCCATGGGTGTGGCGGTGTTCTCCGGGATGCTCGGGGTGACCTTCTTCGGTCTGTTGCTGACGCCGGTGTTCTACGTACTGATTCGCAACTTTGTCGAACGCGGCCAAGCGCGCAAAGCAGCCAAGGCCAACTTGAAGCTGGAGTCGCACTGATGAGTTTGAAAGCTTTCCTGCCGAGCCTGCTGGCATTGGCGCTGAGCGCCTGTGCCGTGGGCCCGGACTACCAGACCCCAGCCACTGAACCGGCCCACATCACCACGGCCACCGACGGCGCTGCCGGCCAGAAGAACTTCGACCGCTCGCGATTCGAAGGTATCTGGTGGCAGCAGTTCGAAGACCCGACGCTCAACCAGTTGGTGACGGAGTCCCTGAAAGGCAACCGCGACTTGCGCGTCGCGTTTGCCCGCTGGAAAGCGGCCCGGGCGATTCGTGATGACGTCAGCAATGACGCCATGCCGACCATCACCAGCCGCGTCAGCAGTGACATTGGCAAAGGGCAGATTCCGGGCGAGACCACCGACCGGGTCAATCAGGAGCGCTACGACCTGGGCCTGGACATGGCCTGGGAGATCGACCTGTTTGGCCGCATCCAGCGCAACCTGGAATCGGCCAACGCCGAGCAACAGGCGTTCGAAGCCGACCTGTACCAACTGCAAGTGACCATGATTGCCGAATTGGTCGATGCCTACGGCCAACTGCGGGGTGCGCAGCTGCGTGAGAAAATCGCCCTGGCCAACCTGCAGAACCAGCAGGAGTCGCGCAAGATCACCATCAGCCTGCGCGATGCCGGCGTCGGCGATCAGCTCGACGTGGAACGCGCCGACGCACGCCTGGCCTCGGTCGAAGCCAGCGTGCCGCAATTGCAGGCCGAGCAGGTGCGGCAGAAAAACCGCATCGCGACCCTGCTGGGTGAGCGTCCGGACAAGCTCACGGTCGACTTGCGTCCGAAGGACTTGCCGGCCATTGCCAAGGCCCTGCCGATCGGAGATCCGGGCGAGCTGCTGCAACGCCGTCCGGACATTCGCAGTGCCGAACGCCAACTCGCATCGGCCACGGCACGGATCGGTGTGGCCAAGGCGGATCTGTTCCCGCGCGTCAGCCTCAGTGGCTTCCTTGGTTTTACCGCCGGGCGTGGCTCGCAGATCGGTTCCTCGGCGGCCAATGCCTGGGCACTGGGCCCGAGCATCACTTGGGCGGCCTTTGATCTGGGCAGCGTGCGCGCCCGTTTGCGCGGCGCCGATGCCGATGCCGAAGGCGCTCTCGCCTCTTACGAGCAGCAAGTCTTGCTGGCCCTGGAAGAATCGGAAAACGCCTTCAGCGATTACGGTAAACGTCAGCAGCGGCTGATTTCGCTGATCCGTCAAAGCGAATCGAGCCGCTCGGCTGCCGACCTCGCCGAGATCCGCTACCGCGAAGGCACCGCCGACTTCCTCGTGCTGCTCGATGCCCAGCGTGAGCGCCTGGCCGCGGAAGACACCCAGGCCCAGGCTGAAGTCGACCTGTACCGCGGCATTGTCGCGATCTACAAGGCCCTTGGCGGTGGGTGGCAGCCGGAGACGGTCGCCAGCAAGTAACACGATTTTCTACAGAGCTCCTTTGGTTGGCCGCAACCAACCAATTTTTTGGCCCCGCGTCTCATTCGGTCGCGGGGCTTTTTTTTGCCTGCGCGGTATTGAATCCACAACACCCCCTGTAGGAGCTGGCTTGCCAGCGAAGACGGAGGCACATTCACCATTGAGGTGACTGAACCACCGCATTCGCTGGCAAGCCAGCTCCTACAGGGTTAGTGGTGTTCCTGGACGGTGACGGTCGCTGTTGTTCCCGCCCGTAATTTCGCTTTACCGGCATAGTCATCATCGATCCTGATCCTTACCGGGACCCGTTGCGCCAGCTTGACCCAGGTGTAGCTGGGGTTGATGTTCGCCAGCAAGCGTCCACCCGGCAGGTTTTCCCGGTCGGCGATGGCGAAGGCGATGCTTTGCACGGTGCCACCGAAACGTTCGCCGCTCATCAACTCGATGTCGACCCGATCACCCTCCTCGATGCGCGGTAGTTTGGTTTCTTCGAAGTAGCCGCTGACATAAAACGAATCGCTGTCTACCAGTGCCACCAAGGGACCGCCTGCGGTGGCGTAGTCGCCCTGGCGGGTCAGCAGGTTGGTAACGTAGCCGCTGATGGGCGATTCGACCCGGGTGCGTTCCAGGTCGTGTTCGGCTTCGGCCAATGCGGCGCTCGCCAGTTGCACATTGGCCTGGGCAAACCCCAGGTTGGCCTGGTTGCGCAGCAGATCAGCCTCGGCCACCGCCACATCGGTACTGGCTTTTTCCCACTCTTCGCCGGAGATCGCCGAACGCTCCTTGAGCGTCCGCCGGCGACGCTCCTCGCTTTGCCGCTGCCTGAGCAACGCCTGGCTGGCGACAATGGTCGCCTGCGACTGCCCCAACGAGGCCTTCGACACTTCCACCGCGCGCTTGCCGTGTTCCACCGCCAGGGCATAACGCGAGGGATCGATTTCCAGCAGCAACTGGCCCTTCTCCACATGCTGGTTATCGTGCACGGCAAGTTTGACGATGCGTCCGGCGACATCGGCGGACAGGGTCACCACATCAGCCCGCACCCGTGCGTCGCGGGTCCAGGGGGCGCGGGTGTAATGCTCCCAGGCAAACCAGCCGAGCACGAAGGCCAGTAGTACCACCGCCAGCGTGGTGAGATGGGCAAGGATCTTCTTCACGGCATCAGGCTCCCATCACCAGGATCAGCGTCGCGCACACGCAGGCGTACAACGCGCCTTCGAACAAGGCTTCATGCCAGACGAACTGCAACACACCGAGGCGCCGCAGCAGCCAGTCCAGCACCAGGAAAATCGGCAGCCCCAGCAATAGCGCCTGGGCGATCGGCGGCAGGTAGACGCCGCCTATTTCCACATCAATGGGCAAGTTCAGGTACTCCTGGCGAGGGTTCGGGCTCGAAGTGAGCACGGTGGCGTTCCAGGAACGACACCACGATCAACAGCGCCACGCGCATGCGAAACACTGACCACAGCTGTTCATGGACACTGCAGTGCAGCGCGTCCAGTTCATCGCCCAGGCCGTGCAGGCTGTCGAGCACGCGATCGACGTCGATGCCGGGCCGCCCGGCGACCAGCCGACCGGTTTCGCGCACGGTGGCGGACAGTCGATTCTGCGTCTCGGGACTCAGCAGCGCGTTGCCCTGCCCCTGCTGCCGGAGCTGGTTCAAGGCGATGCCTAACGCCATGCAACCGAGACTGACTTCGAACAGGTCCCTCGTTGGCTTGTCCTGGATGGCCGGCAGCAGGCCGAGCATCGTGGTCAGGCGGTCGACGATGCGGCTTTCGAAGGCGAACTGGTTTTTATCGGTGGGCGGGGATTTCAACAACGCGTAGACCTGCTCGCAATTCTCCTGATGCAACCGGCGCAGGCGCAGGACCGGCCGGAACGGAAAGATCAAGGCATACACACTCAATGCCAGCGCGGCGGCGCAGGTGTAGGCACCGGCAAACTCGAACCACTGGATCGCGGTGTTTTGCCCCAGACCGGTGTTTGCCGGGCCCAGCAACAGGAAAGTCGTCAACCCCAGGCCAATCCCCGTGCCCGTGGTCGGCGGGCTGGACAACCCCACCGCGACGGCATAGAGCAACGGCACCAGCAGCAGGGCCAGCAGTTCGAAACTGCTGATCATCGGCACCAGCGCGAACTGCAGCACCGACGACACCACCAGCGCCAGGCCCAGCCCCCGGGCATAGCTCTGCACAGCCAGCAACGGCCGGGGAAACGTCGCCATCAGCGAGCACAGGATCCCCGTCACCACCATCCCGCCCCGCGCCCCGTCCCAACCGGTTTCGATCCAGATCAGGCCGGCGACCATCAGGGCGCACCATGCGCGGATGGCATTCATCGTCGCCAGGGTGAAATCCAGGTGCAGCGGATTGGCCTGGCCGCGAAACACACTGCTGGCCTTGCGTCCGCTCTGGATCACGTCGCTCAGTTCCAGAATCGTTTCCAGCTGCTCGAGCATCCGCGCTTGTTCCCAACGCAATGACCAGGACAGTGAGCGCAAGGTCGCCTTCAAAGGCTCGGTCAGTTGCTCGGACCGGTAGGCCAGCGCATCGAAACGCTGCTGCAACCCTGCAAACTGGCGCCGCTGCTCAGCCGGCAGCGCACGTCCCTGGCGGGCCAGTTCATCGAGGAACACCAGTTCTTCGCCGAGCAAATGCTGTATTTCGCTCGGGATCTCGCCTTCCCAGCGCTCCAGCAGCAACTCGCGCTGGTGGCGCAAGGCGGTGAGTCGGGCGGTCAGCAGCAACAGTTGGTTGCCGAGCAATTGCACCAGGTCGTCGGCGCTGCGCAGTCGCGGCGCGTCGTAATACAGATGCCGGCGTACCCCCTCCAGCGCACTGATCTGCCCCAGCAGCTGCATTTGCCGACGGTGAAAGTCTGCCTCGCTTTCCTCGGTGCGGATGACGGCACTGGCATGGGTTGCCAGCAGCTTGATGACCTGATCGATCCTGTCGAAATACTCCTTGGCCACCGCCTCCGGGCGCGCGGTCAGCAGGCTGACGACGCAGACGCAGGCCACCGCCAGCAGCGTCTCGGTCACGCGGGTAACGGCGAGCATGAAGGTGCCGTCCTGGTCGGGGACCGCCAGCAGGCCCACGACCACCGCCGTGTAGCCGCTGAGGACAAAAGCCTGGGAGCTGGTGTAGCGCAACAAGGTGCCACCGGCGGTGCACAGCGCCAGCCACAGGGACAAGGTGATGAGGAAAGGCAGCGGCGCCTGGGGGAAGATCGCCATGATCACCACGGCCACCGCCGCCCCCAGGGTGGTGCCGATGACCTGGCCGAAACTGCGCGCCAGCACCATGCCGGCCAAGGGTTGGCTGATGATGACCACGGCCATGATCGACCACTTGGGCTGCTCGAGATCGAATACGAACGCCAGGTACAGGGTCAACAGCCCGGCCGCGATGGTGCGCAGGGCGAACAGCAGCACGCCGCGCCCGGGGTTGAGCATTGCC
Organism: Pseudomonas putida; assembly: GCF_028682635.1. Lineage (GTDB taxonomy): Bacteria > Pseudomonadota > Gammaproteobacteria > Pseudomonadales > Pseudomonadaceae > Aquipseudomonas > Aquipseudomonas putida_AE. Next base: position 138,831 of record NZ_JANHLK010000013.1, read on the forward strand.
TTGAAGTATAACAACAGCGCTTGCATGGGCACGCCTGTCCAGTCCAATCCAGCAAGCGTAGTCACTGCGGCGCAGTCTCGACAGGTTTGAGTATCGCAGTCAGGGTTTGACTCCAGGCCGTGCCTGACCGAAGCTGACAGCTTTGCCCAAGCCTGCCAGCTTCCGGATTTTGCATGCCCCAGTCCCGCCGCTATCTGCTCATCAGCCTCTGTGTCCTGTTTGCCGTCGGCCTTGCCTGGATGTTCCTGCGCAGCAGCGCCCCGGTGGTGCCCGAAGCGATCAAGCGCGGCTACAGCGAAGCGCTGACGGCGGCCCGCAATGGCCAACCGGGGGCCGCGCGGGTGCTCTACCAGCAATTGGCCCGCCCGGACATTTCGCCCAAGCGGCGCGTCTGGCTGCATGCCGAACTGCCCAACTACCCCAGTTCCGTGGCGCTGAAACTGGCGGATGCAGACTTGCAGAATGAGGCGCCGCAGGTCCGTGTCGCGGCGATCAGGAGCATCAGCGGGCTGGTGCCCAGCGGTCAACGCAGCCTGTTGCTGGGGCCGTTGCTCGATGACGGCGAGCAGAGCGTGCGCTTCGCCGCCGTCAATGCGCTGCTGGGCTTGTCGCCCGATGATCTTGGCCTGTATTTTGGCCCGCTGGAGCAGGCCATCGATGCCTGGCAACAGGTACTGAAAAGCGCCCCGGAAAGCGCCGACAACCAATATCAGCTGGCCCGGTTGTACCTGCACAATGCCGAATTCAAGGAGGCCCAGCAGGCCCTTGAGCATACCTTGCGCCTTGCGCCAGACAACCTGCCGGCACTGGTGATGCAGATCGAGGTCCTGGACAAACTGGGCCAGGTCGACGCCGCCCGCCAACTGTTGGCCAAACAACTCAAGGCCCAACCCGATTCGGCCTATCTGCAACATGCGCTGGGGATGTGGTTGCTGCATCACGGCCAAAACGAGTTCGCCCTGCTGGGTTTGTCCAAGGCGGTGGAGCTGGAGCCGAACAACAGGGATTACCGCTACGACCTGGCCACGATGCTGCATGACGAACAGGAGCTGGAAGCGGCGCAGAAACAGCTGCAGGAAATCGTTCAGCGGCATCCGAACGATCGTCGGGCACGGGTGCTGCTGATCAATTACTGGAAGGAAAGCGGGCAGTTGCAGAACGTGCAGATATTGTTGGCGCAGCTGGAACAGATGAATCCGGATGATCCGGCGTTGCAGCAAGGGCTCTAGAAGATCCAATACACAACGCCATGCCATGTTTCTGCGCGCTTCTGTAGGAGCCCGGCTTGCCGGCGAAGGCGTCCTTGAGATCGCCTTCGCCGGCAAGCCGGCTCCTACAATGGTTGCGAACACCCAACGCCTTCTCCTTACAAAAAGTTGAACGCTCATTGCCGCCAAAGGTCAAGTGAACAGGTAGCCGACTATGCTTTACGTGCTGCCTCGCTTCCCCTAGTCATGAGAGGGCATTTTTTGTCTACATCCAACGAGTTGATCAGCGTAAAAGCCGCCACAGGGATTGATGGTCTCGATGACATCCTCAATGGCGGACTGTCCCGCGGCCACGTGTTTTTGCTTGAGGGAGAACCCGGTACCGGCAAGACCACGGTCGCCCTGCACTTTTTGTTGGCCGGCGCCAAAGCCGGCGAACGCTCGTTGTACATCACCCTGTCGGAAACCGAACGCGAATTGCGCCAGGGTGCGCGCTCCCATGGCTGGGAGCTGGACGACAATGTCCATATCTTCGAACTGACGCCCCCCGAAAGCCTGCTGACGGCCGAGCACCAGCAATCGCTGCTGTATTCATCGGACCTGGAGCTGGGTGAGGCCACCAAACAGATTTTTGAAGTGGTCGAACGCGTCAGGCCAACCCGCGTGGTGCTCGACAGCCTCTCCGAGATTCGCCTGCTGGCGCAAAGCTCGCTGCGTTACCGCCGGCAGATCCTCGCCATCAAGCACTACTTCGTGCGCTACGAGGCCACGGTGCTGCTGCTCGACGACCTGACCACCGAATCCCTGGACAAGACCGTGCACAGCGTCGCCCACGGGGTGGTTCGCCTGGAGGAGCTGACGCCCAACTATGGCGCCGAGCGCCGCCGGGTTCGCGTGGTGAAGTACCGTGGCCAGAAATACCGCGGCGGTTATCACGACTTCACCATCATGGGCGATGGCGTCCACGTGTTCCCCCGCCTGGTGGCCGCCGAGCACCGGGGCGATTACCTGCGCCAACAATTGACCAGCGGCATCCGCGAAATGGATGCGCTGCTTGGCGGCGGTATCGAGACCGGCTCAAGCACGCTGATCCTCGGCCCGGCCGGCACTGGCAAGTCGTTGATCTCGATGATTTTTGCCGCCGCTGCCGTCTCCCGAGGCGAGAAAGCGGCCCTGTTCATCTTCGATGAAGAACTGGGCCTGCTGTTCGCACGCATGAAGAACATCGGCATCGACTTGAAAGTCTTACAAGACACCGGCAATTTGCTGATCGAGCAAGTGGATGCTGCCGAACTCTCTCCTGGCGAGTTTTCCCACCGGGTGCGGCGCTGCGTCGACGAGGGCGACATCAAGACCGTGGTGATCGACAGCATCAACGGCTATCAAGCGGCGATGCCCGAAGAAAACGCCCTGGTGCTGCACATGCACGAGCTGCTGCTGTACCTCAATCGCAAAGGCGCGGCGACTTTCATGACGGTCGCCCAGCATGGCCTGGTCGGTGACATGCAGGCCCCGGTGGACATCACTTACCTCGCCGACACGGTCATCCTGTTGCGCTATTTCGAAGCCCTGGGCAAGGTACGGCGAGCCATTTCGATCATCAAGAAACGCACCGGCAGCCATGAATCGACCATCCGCGAATACAAGATCAATGGCAACGGCATGACCATCGGCGAGCCGCTGGAAACCTTCCAGGGCGTGTTGCGCGGTGTGCCAACCTACCTGGGCGCGAGCAATCCCCTGCTCGGGGATGAAAGCCCGTGATCGTCCATGAAGCGACGTCCGAGCGAGCGATCATTCTTGCACCGCTCGGGCGCGACAGTCAGATCGCCATGATGCTGCTCAACGAGGCAGGCTTCGCCGGAGTCGTCAGCAACGACCTGCCGGGGCTTTGCCAGGAACTGGAGCAAGGCGCCGGCTTGTTGCTCATGTCCAGCGAAGCCTTGCTGCACAGCGACCTTGAGCCGCTGCTCGGGCTGATCGAGCAACAACCGGCCTGGTCCGATTTGCCGATCGTGCTGCTGACCCACCACGGTGGCCCGGAACAAAATCCGGCGTCACGCTTTGGCCCCCTCCTGGGCAATGTCACGTACCTGGAACGGCCCTTCCACCCGGAAACCTTGATCAGCATGGTCGCCGCCGCCCTGCGCGGACGCCGACGACAATATGAAGCCAGGGATCGGCTGGTGGACCTGAGCCAAAGCGAGCTGCGCCTGCAAAACACCCTCGAGACCCTGGAGCAGCAGGTCGAAGAGCGCACCGCACAACTGCGCCACAACGAGGAAGTGTTGCGTCAGTCGCAAAAAATGGAAGCGGTCGGCCAACTCACCGGTGGCATCGCCCATGACTTCAACAACATGCTGACCGGCATCATCGGCAGCCTGGAACTGTTGCGCCGACGCCTGGCCCGGGGGCGCACCGAGGATCTCGACAGCCTGATCGACCTCGGCGTGACTTCGGCCAACCGCGCCGCGAGCCTGACCCACCGGCTGTTGGCGTTTTCCCGGCGCCAGTCGCTCGATTCCAAGCCCGTGCAGATGAACACCCTGGTGGTGTCCATGGGCGAACTGTTGCAGCGCAGCATCAACGAAAGCATTCACCTGGACATGCAGTTGGACGAGCAGCTGTGGGTCGCCGAAGCCGACCCCAATCAACTGGAAAGCGCCCTGCTCAACCTGGTCATCAATGCCCGCGACGCCATGCCCAATGGCGGAAAACTGCTGGTGCAGACCTCCAACCGCCACCTGGACGCCGAATTCACCCAGCCCCACGGCAACCTCAAGCCCGGCGACTACGTGGTACTGAGCGTCACCGACAATGGCTGCGGCATGCCGCAAAGTACGATCAATCGAGCCTTCGACCCGTTCTTTACCACCAAGCCCATCGGCCAGGGCACCGGCCTCGGGTTGTCGATGATCTATGGCTTCAGCAAACAATCGGGCGGGCATGTCGCCATTCATAGCGAAGTCGGCACAGGCACCACGGTTAACCTGTATCTGCCGCGTTTTGGCGGAGACCTGCCCGAGGACCAGCCGATCGACACGGAACATCCTCCCTACGCGCAAAACGGCGAGACCGTGCTGATCGTCGAGGACGATCCGGCGGTGCGGCAATTGGTCAGCAACGTGCTGGGCGACTTGGGCTATGCCTTCGTCGAGGCCTGTGATGCCGACACGGCAATGCCGATCCTCGACTCGACCCAGCGCATCGACCTGTTGATCAGCGACGTCGGCCTGCCCGGCATGAACGGCCGGCAACTGGCGGAAATCGGCCGGCAGCTGCGGCCGGACCTGAGGGTCCTGTTCATCACCGGGTATGCCGAGCACGCGGCGGTGCGCGGCGGGTTCCTCGATCCGGGCATGCAGATGATCACCAAGCCATTCACCTTCGACCTGTTGACGGCCAAGGTGCAGGAGATGATTCGCGCCTGATCCCGTTCAGAACACACCACTCCCTGTGTAGGAGCTGCCGCAGGCTGCGATCTTTTGATCTTGATCTATAAAAAAGCAAGGTCAAAAGATCGCAGCCTTCGGCAGCTCCTACGACAGCATTTCCTGCATCATTTCCTGCAATCGGTCGAGATCGAAGGGCTTCTCCAGAATCGGTGCCTTGCGCGTGATCGGGCTGTCCGTCTCGCGGATTTCCTGGGCGTAGCCGCTGATGAAAATCACCTTGAGCTCGGGCCGCAGCTTCACCGCGGGTTCGGCGATCTGCACGCCGGAGATTCCGCCCGGCAGGCGGAAGTCGGTGATCATCATGTCCAGGTGCGGCTTGCTGGCGAGGATCTCAAAGGCCTGCTCGCCGTTCTCGGCCTGCAGGACCCGGTAGCCCTCCCCCGACAGGTAGGCCGAGAGCACCATCAGGATAGAGGGATCGTCCTCGACGACGAGGACTACATCTTGTGCATCTTCACTCATGGGAAGCCTTTGTTCGGTCAATAGCTGCTGATACGACCGTGGGGTCGATCAGAGGTTGCGTTTATCTGGCTGTTTTCCTACAGCGGCAGACAAACGCGAAACAGGGCGCCTTCGCCAATCCGGCTTTCGACGGTAATGGTGCCGCCATGGGCGGCAACTATCTGTTCGGAAATAAACAACCCCAGGCCCAGCCCGGCGGCAACATGGTTGGCCGAGACGCGCTCGAATTGCTGGAAAATTCGCTGTTGGTTCTCTTCACTGATGCCGATTCCGCTATCACGGACTTCGACCCGTGCCTCACCGTTCTCACTGTACACCTTAAGGCTGATCGGGCTCTTGGCGCCATAACGCAAGGCGTTGGTCAGCAGGTTGGAAATCACCTGTTCAATGCGAAATTCATCCCAATCGCCCATCACCGGTTGCTCGGCGTCAAGACTGACCGACGCCTCGGCGGCCTCGATCTGCGGGGCGAAATTCTGTACCAAACCCCGAGCCAGCGCCGCCAGGTCGAAGTGTGTGGGGCGGATCGACAACTTGCCGGTGCGGATGCGTGACACATCCAGCATGTCTTCGATCAGGCGGATCAGGCTCTTGATTTGCCGTTCGTCGCGATCGACCATGGCGTGCATCTTGTCGAGGGTAAACGCCGCGGCGTTGTCCCGGGCCAGGTGCATCTTGCGCAACTGGGTTTCGAGAATCAGGCCATTGAGCGGCGTGCGCACCTCATGGGCAACGATGGACATGAAATCATCGCGCATGCGCACCGCCTGCTCCAGCTCCAGCTGGGTACTCTGCAACTGCTGGAGCAGCGCTTCCTGCTCGCGGCGGCTGCGCTCAAGCGCTTCGACCTGTTGTTTCATGGCCTTGCTCTGGCGGTAAAGGTCGACGAAGACGTTGACCTTGCTCTTGACCGCCTGGATATCCAGGGGTTTGTGCAGGAAGTCGACGGCGCCGCTTTCGTAGCCCTTGAACGCGTAGTTCAGTTCGCGACCGGCGGCGCTGACGAACACGATCGGGATGTTTCGGGTCTTTTCCGTACCGCGCATCAACTCGGCCAGCTCGAAGCCATTCATGCCGGGCATCTGCACGTCGAGGATGGCCATCGCGAATTCGTGTTGCAACAGCAGCGACAAGGCCTCATCGGCAGACAGCGCCTTGTAGACCAGACGGTCTTCACGGGCGATCAGCGCTTCGAGCGCCAGCAGATTTTCCGGCAGATCGTCGACGATCAGCAGTTTGGCCTGAATATTACTTAGCATGCGATTCTTTCCAGCTCGACAAGCAAACGGCCGATGCCGCGTAGGGTGAGTATGTGGTCGGGTTGCAGGATATCCAGCGCCGCCTGGGGCATGGTCGCGACCTGGGCGTCCTCCGGGTCCTGGACGATGGTCAGCCCGCCACGCTGCTTGACCTGGGACAAGCCTCGCGCGCCATCCTGGTTGGCGCCGGTCAGCAACACCGCGGCCAGGGTCGGACCGTAGGCATCGGCGGACGATTCGAACAGATAATCGATGGCTGGCCGCGAATAATGCACTCGGTCCTCCAGGCTCAAGGAAAAACTGCGGTCCCGTTCAACCGACAAGTGATACCCGGGCGTGGCGAAATACAGGGTCCCGGCTTCGACCGGGGTCTTGTCCCGGGCTTCCAGGACCGGCAGCGACACACGCCGGGCGAAAACTTCCGCCAAATGGCTGCGGCGCTCGTCCGGCAGGTGCAGGACCACGATGATCGGCAATGCGAACCCCTCACGCAGGGGTCCGAGGATGTTCAGCAGCGCCTCTACCCCGCCGGCCGACGCACCGATCACAATCGCTTCAATGGAAGGTAAGCCCGTTGCGCTGTTCATGTTTTGCGATAGATCCGTTCTTGTTTGACCAACGGCTCGAACTGGTTGCCGAAGGCCGAAAAATCCGGGGTTTCCTTGCTGCCCAGCACCAGGAAACCACGGTGGCAAAGCGACTCATGAAACAACCCGAAAGCGCGATCCTGTAGTTTTTTATTGAAGTAAATCAATACATTGCGACATGAAATTAATTGAGTTTCTGAAAACACACTGTCCGTCGCCAGGCTGTGATCGGCGAAGGTGACGTTTTCGCACAACGATTTGTCGAAAATCGCGTACCCATAGGCCGCCGTGTAGTAGTCGGCGAAGGAGCACTGGCCCCCGGCCTGCTGGTAGTTGGAAGTGTAGGCGCGGACATTTTCCATGGAGAAAATCCCCTGCTTGGCTTTTTCCAGCGAGCGCGGATTGATGTCGGTGGCGTAGATGATGGTGCGTTCGAGCAGGCCTTCTTCGCGCAGCAGGATGGCCATCGAATAGACTTCTTCACCGGTGCTGCACCCGGCGATCCAGATCTTGATCGACGGGTAAGTCTTGAGCAACGGCACCACCTCGCGGCGGATGGCGAGGAAGTGCGACGGGTCGCGAAACATTTCACTGACCGGGATCGTCAGCAGTTGCAGCAGCTGCATGAACGCCGTCGGGTCGTGCAGGACTTTTTCCTGCAACGCCGAGATGGTGTTGCACTCGAACTGGCTCAATGCATGCGCCACCCGACGCTTGATCGATGCGCCGGAGTAATCGCGAAAATCGTAGCTGTACTTGAGGTAGATCGCCTCGATCAACAAGCGCAGTTCGATTTCGCTGCTGCGCTCCCCTGAATAATCACGCTCCACTAAATGCGTTCCATCTTCGGTAACCACACACGAATCAGCGAAAACAGGCGATCGAGGTCGATGGGCTTGGCCAGGTAATCGTTGGCGCCGGCCTGCAGGCAGCGCTCCTGATCGTCCTTCATGGCCTTGGCCGTCACCGCGATGATCGGCAGCTTGCGCCAGCGCGGCTCTTTGCGGATCAAGGTGGTGGCTTCGAAACCATCCATTTCCGGCATCATCACGTCCATCAACACCAGATCGATGTCTTCGAATTCATTCAATCGCTCGATCGCTTCACGGCCGTTTCGGCCGATCACCACGACGGCGCCCTTTTGCTCCAGCGCACTGGTGAGGGCAAAGATGTTGCGAACATCGTCGTCCACCAGCAGCACCTTGCGCCCCTCGAACACCTTGTCGCGACTGCGGGCGGTCTTGAGCATCTTCTGCCGGTCATGGGACAACCGTGATTCGACTTTGTGCAGAAAAAGTGTCACTTCGTCCAGCAGGCGCTCGGGGGAACGCGCGCCCTTGATGATGATCGAGCGCGAATACTTGCGCAGTTCGGCCTCTTCGTCCCGGGTCAGGTTGCGCCCGGTATAGACAATCACCGGCGGGAACGAGCAGATGTCCTCGGTGGACATGCGCTTGAGCAGATCGTTGCCGAGCATGTCCGGCAGCTTGAGGTCGATGATCATGCAATCGAACACGGTGGTGCGCAGCAGTGCCAGGGCATCCTGCGCCAGGCCAACGGCGGTGATCTCTATGTCTTCATCGCCGATCAGCCGGGAGATGCTGTCGCGTTGCAGATCGTCGTCCTCGACCAGCAGCACGCGCTTGACCTTCTGGGTCAGCTTGGCTTCCAGGCGCCCAAACACCTCCTTGAGTTCTTCGCGGGTGGTCGGCTTGACCGCATAACCGATGGCCCCCATGTGCATCGCGGCTTCGACCCGGTCTTCGACGGAAATCACATGCACCGGAATATGCCGGGTCTCGGCGTGCTCCTTGAGGCGTTGCAACACGGTCAGCCCGGAATGGTCCGGCAGGCGCATGTCCAGCAGGATGGCATCCGGAACGAATTGCCGGGCCAGGTCGTAGCCTTCGTCAGCGCCGTGGGCCACCAGGCACTGGTAACCCAGTTCATGGGCGAGGTCATAGAGGATGTTGGCAAAATTCGGCTCGTCCTCCACCACCAGGATACAGCGCACGTCGAAAGGTGCCTTGAGACGGTCATCGTTGAAACGCGCGATCTCCTGGACCGGTGCCTGCGCTATCGCGACGGGCGCAACCCGGGTGCTCGTGTGGGTCGGCGAGGCACGCATCGGCTCGACGGGCTCCTCGCCCGGTTCGACATATTGCAGCGGCAGGATCAGGCTGAACGCGCTGCCCTGCCCCGGCGTGCTGGTGACGTTGATCGAGCCGCCGAGCAGCGCGGCCAGGTCGCGGGAAATCGACAGGCCCAGGCCTGTCCCGCCATAACGACGATTGGTGGTGCCGTCGGCCTGGCGAAAGGCTTCGAAAATGATTTCCTGTTGATCGTCGGCAATGCCGATCCCCGAATCGCTGACAATAAAGGCTATGCCGTTGTTCGGCGCCGCGCTCACGGTCAGGCTGACTCGGCCTCGCTCAGTGAACTTCACGGCGTTTGAGAGCAGATTCTTGATCACCTGCTCCACGCGCTGGCGGTCGGTATACATCATCAATGGCGCGCCGTCCTGCAACTCGACCGCAAACTCCAGTTGCTTGTCCGCCGCCAGGGGCTGGAACATGCCGCGCAAGCCGTCCACCAGGCGCGCAACGCTGGTGTTTTCCGGGCGTATCTCCAGTTTGCCGGCTTCGACCTTGGAAATATCGAGAATGTCGTTGATCAGGTTAAGCAAGTCGTTGCCGGCGGAGTAGATCGACTCGGCGAACTTGACCTGTTCGGCACTGAGGTTTTCCTGCGGGTTTTCCGCCAGCAACTTGGCCAGGATCAGCGAGCTGTTCAACGGCGTGCGCAGCTCGTGGGACATGTTGGCAAGGAATTCGGACTTGTACTTGCTCGAACGCTGCAATTCTTCGGCACGCTCTTCGAGCTGGGTCTGGGCCTGATTGAGCTCGGTATTCTTCAGGTCCATGGCGTCGCGTTGGTCGGCCAGCACCTGCGCCTGTTCGGCGAGCTGTTCGTTGGTCTGTTCCAGCTCGACCTGCTGGGTTTCCAGATGGGCCTGGGATTCCTTGAGAATCCTTGACTGCTCTTCAAGCTCTTCGTTGGCGGTCTTGAGTTCTTCCTGCTGCACCTGCAGTTCTTCGTTGAGCTGCTGGGTTTCGGCCAACACCTCCTGCAAGCGCTGGCGATAACGCGCGGCCTCGATTGAGGTGCCGATATTGCCGGCGATGAGCTCCAGCAGATCGATGTCCCGCTCGGTCAGCGGGCGCAGGAAGCCCAATTCGATCACGCCGTTGATCCGGTCGTCGTCGCTGGTCGGCACCACCAGCACGCTGCGCGGCAAGCCTTCGCCGAGACCGGAACTGACCTTGAAATAGTCGCTGGGCACATCGTCCAGGCGAATCAGGCGGCCCTGTTGCGCCACCTGGCCGACAATGCCTTCGTCGCTGTAGATCTGCTGCTCACGCTCCTGCTGCTCACGGGAAAACCCATAGGACGCCACGCGGCGCAGACCGCCGTGTTCTTCGCGTACATAAATGGCCGCCACGGCAGTGCCCAGGTACTGCGCGCAGAACTGCAGGATGTTGCGCCCCAGCAGGTTCAGCGACAGTTGCCCCAGCACTTGTTCGGCCAGTTGGGTCTGGCCGTTGCGCAGCCAGGCCTGTTGCTCCAGCCGGTGGGCACTGGCCTGTTGCGCCGCCAGGGTCGCCGCGAAGCTTTGCGACAGATTGACCAGATCGCGACGACCGATGTACGCCAGCAATGCGCTGATAGCGGCAATGAACAACAGATAAAGGGTGATGCTCCAGATCGTGGTACGACGCACTTCCTCGTTGCGCGTGGCGCGCAACTGCTGCTCCATGTCGATCACGTCTTCGTACTGCTTGCGGATCTCATCGGTCAGGCGCTTGCCTTTCCCGGTCCTGACCGCCCCGCGGTAGTCACCGTTGGCGCGCTGCAGTTCGATCATCGATTGCGCGTAACCGGCCCACTCCTGCTGCAAGGACTCCAGCCTGTGCAAGCGGTCAGTCTGGACCGGGTTGTCGGCGGTCAGCTCGAGCAGGGTCTTGAGCACGACCTCGATGCGCGGCTTGGCCGTTTCATAGGGTTCAAGGAACTTGTCATCGCTGGTGAGCAGGAAACCGCGCATGCCGGTTTCCAGATCGACCGTCAGCTTGACCGCCTCATTGGCGTTATTGATCACCCGGTCCGTGTGTTCGACCCACTGGATGGTCGACAGCAGATAGGTGATCAGCGACACGAAGAAAACCGCACTGATGGCGCCGACGCCCAGCGGCAGGCTGATGTTGCGACTCAGGAGCTTACGGAATCGCTGCTCATCAACCGAAGACTCAGAGGTCATAGTTAAGCCTTGTTGAACCGATGAAAACCAAGGAGTTTGCCCCAAAACTGACGTAATGATCGAATTTTCTCACAGCGATGGGCGCAAAATCCCACATTCCACTGCTGCCGCGCCTGCACAGCGGTTATCCTTTGCCCAGGCGTATGCCGCCATTCTTTTTATAGCGCATGGGGAACTTGTCGGGATCCGTCACTTACTCATGCAAGAGAGCCGGCGATTTTGATCGGCCGAAAACCTAACCACCCTTTCGAGAGCGCCATCATGATCACCAACGCCCCCACCATCCTGGTCGTCGAAGACGATGCCATCGTGCGCATGTTGATTGTCGACGTGCTGGAGGAGCTGGAGTTCAAGGTGCTTGAAGCAGATGGCAGCGAACAGGCGCTGGAGCTGATCAAGGACATGGGCCAGCACATTGACCTGATGATGACCGATGTCGGTCTTCCGGGCATGGACGGCCGCGAGCTGGCCATTGAAACGCGTACCCTGCGCCCCGCCCTGCCCATCCTGTTCGCCAGTGGTTACGCAGAAAATATCGATGTTCCGGATGGCATGCACCTGATTGGCAAACCCTTTTCCATCGATCAGTTGCGCGACAAGGTTAAAGGTATACTGGTTGAGCCGCTTACAAACCTGCCCAAATGAATACCCCATTTATTTATAATCATTGCCATAGCCGGCCAGAAACCTGGCCGCCTTGAAAACCAACTCCCCGCAAGAAACAAAAAGCACAACATACCCTCTGGCAAATTCAATATCGCCGGCCCTACTCTGCAACTGAACAATCACAAACACCCTGCAAACCGTCCTACCCGGTTATCTCCACAGACTCGCGCTCGCCTGCGAGATCATCAACAAAAGGATTTATTGATGAATACTCTTAAATATGATTTTCGCAAGACATCGACTATTGAAAATTTAAAATCCGACATCGTTGCCTTGCTGGAGGCAAACAGGTTAGAAAAAAACCTCATCATTGAGTCGCTGGAGGGATATGTCAATGACCTCCCCGATGCAAACGTCGAATTCAAACTAAGCAACCTGCTTATTTCTACCACCCCGGGAAGCGCTCTGGAGTTAGCTCAACGTGCGGGCCAAGCCAAACTGAACGACCTGCTGGAAAGCAACGAGTTCATGAGCCTGGAGGAGTTATCCAGCCTTCCCGAATCCGCCAGCTACGTGTGCAACTCGAACAAAGAGCTTCACGTCGTGATTGACGACACGCCCATGCAAATCGATGACCTTCTCAAGGAGAATGAAACTCTCAACCGACACCTGGATGAACTCAGTGAATACGCGACCAACGCGGGTGGCTCCATTTACAGCGCTGGCAAGATCAACGTAGAGCAGTGGATCAGATTTTATGGGTATCCTCTGCCCTCCACGGCCCAGCAACTTGCCCACCTGATGGTTGTTTTCCAGAAAGGACGCCCTGCATTATCTGGAACGGGAAAATATTACGAGATACTCAAGGACCCGCAAATCTCCCCGACTGCATTGTCTCTCGTTCAGCGCGAAACAATCAGGAACATAACGACAGCGTTTGGGCTGGGTGGCACAGGCCAACTCTTGAATAGCCTTTTCGTACATTACCAGAACACGCTGGTCAACGAGAAACTGGACTTGGCTGAATGTATTGACGCGTTCATGAAAGGCATGATCGGTATGAATGTCGCGCAGGACAGCATTGAAGCGTTAGGCTGGTACGGCAGCGACGTGGATGAGCCACCCCGCAAAGAGGATCTGCAACAACTCCTCATGGCAGCGATCGTTTTGAACATTGATCCGAACATAGGTGAGGTGCAAAGCAAAGGTCGCGTGCAGGGTTATGAAATTTACCAACCCAAAAATGCGGACCTGCACCCCACTCAAATCTTGCTGAACCTGGAAGAGCATCTTGTCGCCACTAATCTTATTCTCGCTAAAGCAGCGCCCCTTGCCGCCTATATTCTAATGGCTGACGAGGCACCTGAATTCCTTGTGAAAAATATTCCGGGCAGTATGACCATCAGCTCGCCTGGATGGGTCGCGCATAGTATTACTGTCGCAAAAATCGAAATCATTTCCCCGGGATCATCGCGGGACATGACCTATGACCAAGTACAGTCTTATGCCGACCTGGTGCCCATCGACCAGTTGCTCGACAAGGTCAAAGGCGTACTTGCTGATCGACTTAAAGCCCCTCGCAGATGAATATCCAGCTGACCCTTTGAGCATCGAAACCCCAGAACCTCCTGCAAAACAATTACCCAGCTATCTTCACAGACTCGCGCCCTGTTGTGAAATCATCAAAAAAAGGATTTATTGATGAACACCCTTGAATACGACTTCCGCAAAACATCGACTATTGATAATTTAAAATCCGATATCGATGCCTTAATGACGGTAAACAAACTGGAAAAAAATTTCATCACTGAGTCGCTGGAGGGTTATGTGAATGACCTTCCCGATGCAAACGCCGAGTTCAAACTCTGCAACTTGCTTATCCCTGCCACCCCTGGAAGCTCTTTAGAAATAGCTCAACGTGCGGGGCAAGCGAAACTGAACGATTTATTGAACAGCGACGAATTCAATCGCCTGAATGAATTATCGAGCCTGCCCGAATCCGCCATCTACGTGTGCAACTCGAACAAAGAGCTACACGTAATGATTGACGACACCCCCATGCAGATCGATGACCTTCTCAAGGAGAATGAAATCCTCAATCGACACCTGGAGGAGCTCAGTGAATACGCGAAAAACGCGGGCGGCTTCATTTACAGTTCCGACGAAATCAACGTAGAGCAGTGGATCAGATTTTATGGACATCCTCTGCCGTCCACGGCGCAGCAACTTGCAAACCTCACGGACTTTTTCAACAAAGAACGCCCTGCATTATCAGGCACAGGAAACTATTATGAGATTCTAAAAGACCCGGAAATTTCCCCAACTGCATTATCTCTTGTCCAGCGCGAAAAAATCATAAACACAACGGCAACGTATGAACTAAGTGAAACAGGCCAATTACTCAACAACCTGGTCGAGCAAAACAAAAATTCACAAGTCGATTTGAAAGTCGACCCGGATCGATACATCAACGAGTTCATGGAAGGCATGATCGGCATGAATCTCGCGCAAGACTGCCTTGTAGCGTTAGAGTGGTACGGCACCGACTCGGATGAACCCTCCAGCCATGAGGATCTCCGACAACTCCTCATCGCAGCTATCATACTGAACATCGATCCGAATGTAGGTGAAATTGAAAGCAAAGGTCGTGTGCAGGGCTACGAGCTTTACCAACCGGCCAATGCGGATCTACACCCCACTCAAATCTTGCTGAACCTGGAAGAGCATCTTGTTGCCAATAATATTGTTCTTGCTAAAGCATCGCCCCTCGCCGCGTATATTCTAGTCGCTGACGAGGCACCTGAATTCCTGGTAAACGAAATTCCGGACAGCATGACAATCAGCTCACCGGCGTGGGTCATGCATACCTTTGCTGTCGCAAAAGTTGAGATCATTGCCCCAGGTTCATCGCGGGGCATGACCTATGACCAAATACAGTCTTACGCCGACCTGGGGCCCTTCGATCAGCAACTCGAGCAACTGTTCGGGCTCGGCGTGATAACACACATGCTTAATTGGGGCGCAGTGAACGGCCTTTTTCCCTACAGTCCTGACGGTGAATACACCGTTGAAAACTTCTGCACCGCCGAGACTCATTACAACCAATACACCGAGGCCTTGGAGCAATGCAGCAATGCCATAAATACCCCCCTTCCTACGCGCGAAGAAGTCGCCTTGGCCGAACTTAAAAGAGCCTTGCCGGATGGTGAATACCTGACCGACAAACGTTACGGCCACAAGGACCTTCCAAGGAGCAAGGCAATATCGATTCATGAGTTGTTTATGTCAGGAGACTTGATGCATAAGGGCTGGACGGGAACCCATATGTCCGCAGACATCTTTACTCTTGACTACCATGACGGACTGAAATTAGCCCAACCTTATTTTTACATGCTTCAAAACATCCAGACTCTATACGCCAAGACATTCGACGACTACTTCAAAAAAATACAACAAGGAACATCCACAGCATTAAAGCTCGCCTTATCAAAAATCCCCGAGACAGATCGAATTCGCCTGGAATATGGTGCCCTGACCTTTTATACAGTCCGCGAAAAATTCTCCGATCACGCAACACATGAGACACAACGATTGAGAGACAAATACAGAGGGCGCTATGGCGTGATCATCTGCGCTGAACACGACTTTCAAAAATATTATTATGAACTATTTACCCTGCGAGCCGAATGCTACAGCCGACAGGATCTTGGCGATATTTTCCTGACTACTTCCATTGAATATTTCGAGCCTAGCATCAATACTGATAAAGACCGATTGCAATGGCAGACGCAAGCCCTTGATTGGCCTTTGGATATAAACGCCTATATCAAGGGCACGGCACCCGTTAAAAACGCCACCGGTAAATTGGTGGTCGAGAAATTATGGGAATCCAACGAAACCCCACAACACGCCCCGCACACCAGGAGCCAACTTGAAACTTTCTTCTCGCAAAGAACAAGCAGCACTGTAGCGCGAATACTTTCACACTTCCCACCGGCCACATACAATGAACTTTTCGATGCCGGTTATGGCATAGCTCCCCTTGAAGCTGCGCGAAAGAATACAAAAGACAATATAGACCTGGTTCTCAATTTGATTATTCCGTTCAAGGGCTGTATCGAAGATCTGACTTCGGCTGACCCTGACCGTGAAGCATCCGGAATTTTTGGATGCGCACTGGACGCGCTGGCGGTTGTTGGCTCTGTAGCAGGCGTCGCCTCTAAATTTGCCAGCGTCGCTTTGAAGTCGGGTAGCCTTCTTTCAAAATCGGTAAAACTGGTCAGGCTCAGTGGCAATTTTGCGTTGAGTCTGATTAACCCACTGGATGGCATCCCGAGCCTCTTGAAAAAGGGCGGGAAGATTAGCAAAAATGGCGTGTTGCTCATCACGGGTCAAGGCATCAAGACCTCCGGCAAAGCCACCCGACAAATTCGATCCGTAAGCGGAACGCTCGATGCATTTAACGCGGCAAAGTCCTTGAATATTGCAGATGTGAAAGCTGCCCGCCTGGGGGATATTGGCGAGCTTTCTCAAGCAACGGATGTACTGATCTGCAACACAGCGAACAACTGGTACCAACTCTCACTTAATTCCAATCGGGCCAGAGGCGGGAAGATCACCAATTTCCGGGAGATAAGCGGAGTGAGTCAATACGTTTGACTTGACCCAACAGCGACGTCGACGGGCGGTGCACATCAAGGGCGCTGCCCTTCGTCAGCTCAGCTATCCGTCTCCTGTTCGCCGGCTGTGGTTTAATGCGCGCGTTTTTTCCCCCGCCCCTGGCCGCATCAAGGAATTCGCAATCATGAATCAGCCCCGCGCAACCAAAATCCTGGTCATTGGTTACGTCTGGCCCGAGCCTCGCTCTTCTGCGGCCGGTGGGTATGTGATGCAACTGCTCGGGGCTTTCCTGCAACAGGGCTGGGACGTCACCTTCAGCAGCCCCGCCGGGGCTGGCGAGCATCAGGAAGACCTGACGGTGCTGGGCATTCGTGAAGTACCGATCGAGCTGAACGACAGCAGTTTCGACCGATTCATCAGCGAACTGGCCCCGGATATCGTGCTGTTCGAACAATTCATGATGGAAGAACAATTCGGCTGGCGGGTCGAAACGCACTGCCCGAATGCCTTGCGCGTGCTGGGGACCCAGGATTTGCAAAGCCTGCGCCATGCCCGTCATCAACGGCTCAAGGATCGGTTGAAGGGCAGCGACGATGACAATGACTTCAACGATCTGTTCGCGCCGGCGCTGCGCCAGGAGTTCGAATTCATGGCCGTGACCGACGTGGCCAAGCGGGAAATCGCCGCGATCTATCGTTGCGACTTGAACCTGATGATCTCCGAAGTGGAGATCGAGTTGCTGGTCGAGCACTTCAAGCTGCCGCGCAGCTTGCTGCATTGGTGCCCGCTGATGGTGGACCTGCCCACCCATGCGCCTGCGCCGTTCGAAGACCGGGCGCACTTTATTCACATCGGCAATTTTCGCCATGCCCCCAATTGGGATGCGGTGCTCTGGTTGAAAACCACCATTTGGCCAATGATTCGCCAGCATTTACCCGCTGCACAGCTGCACATCTACGGCGCCTACACACCGCCCAAGGCCACCGCGCTGCATAACGCGGCACAGGGGTTTCATGTGATGAACTGGGCTGAAGACGCCTTGCAAGTGATGTCGGCGGCGCGGGTGTGCATGGCGCCGTTGCGTTTTGGCGCGGGCATCAAAGGCAAGATTGTCGATGCAATGCTCTGTGGCACGCCAAATGTCACCACACCCGTCGGCGCCGAAGCCATGCACGCAGACGAACCCTGGCCGGGGGCGATCACCCGCACTGCCCGGTCGTTTGCCGACAGTGCCGTTGAGCTTTACCAGGACAAGGCGCAGTGGCTCAGCGCCCAGGCCCTGGGCCTGGACTTGCTGGCGAGTCGTTATCAGCCACGTATTCATGGCCCGGCACTGATCGCACGGCTCGAGGATTGCCGCCGACACCTGGTGGCCATCAGAAGAGACAACTTTACCGGCAGTATGCTGCGTCATCATCAGCACAAGAGTACCCAATACATGGCGCAATGGATTGAAGCCAAGAATCGCCACAAGGCAGATAGCTGACAGCAAAAGACATTTCTTGCATCAAGCCTTGGTTGGTTGCAGCCGTTGAACATGGTTATAAATGGCTGCCATTTATTATTCTCCACCCCAAGGCAGGGGTGGAATAAACCACAAGGAATGACAATGACACAATCTGAAAGAGGGGCTCTGGACACCAACAGATGGATGAGTAACTGCCTCGAAATCGAACGCCTGAAACTGACTGACATTGTCTGGCCAGGCGCCCATAACGCCGGCATGGACAAACAAGCCCCCAACTACGAAGTCGTCGTCGGCAACTGGACCACTTGCCAAAACGATTCGTTTGCCTGGCAATTGTCAAAAGGCGCGCGGGTGTTTGATATTCGACTTGGCTATACCGAAGGTCTCGACCAACCAGTCTTCTACTTCCATCACAATGGTCACCAGTCCCATCGCACCCTCGATGAATTGATCGACGCAACAACAGCTTTCCTTGATCAGAACCCTGACGAGTTCATCGTGTTTGACTTTCATCAGTTGGGCGACGGCCAGAAGTATTTTGCCCATAAAAAGCTGAGTGACCTGCTGATAAGGCGTCTCGGACAACGCATCATCCCCCCTGGCGACGCCACTAAAACGGTGGCCGAGCTCATGCGCACCAGCACTCGACGCAGGGTGATATTGGCAGCACCTGTCGTCCGCGAGCTGCACGATGATTATTTCTGGCCTTCCATCACCCACAAGTGGAGCGGCATGTCCTTTGCCGATACCCTGGACCTGAAGCGCCACATCTCCAGCACGCTGGCATCCGTACCTTTCACATCCTTCCTCTGGTCGTTGTCAGCCACCAGCTATGGCTTTTTGGGCGGGCCGCAGAAGATCAAGGACGAGATCAACGACTGGTTCAACCCAACACGCGACTGGGTCACACGCTGCAGCATCATCAACCTCGACTTCTTCGAAGAGTCCAACATCGTGCGTTATTGCTGGAGTGCCACGAGCATGAAGGCCGTTTATGGCAGCGCCCTGTTGTCGCGACCTCTATCCACATAACGCCCTGGCCTATTCGCCTGTGAAAGAGGCATGATCGAGGTGCGATAACAATATAAGCGCCCCGACATGAGCCGAGCCACCCGCGTTACCGACCCTTCCTATGAACTGATGGACGACCATAACGGGTTGTCCATCATCTATCGCCAGCACGGATTCCCGTGTCCCCTGGTACGCTGGCATTTTCACAAGGAGTACGAGCTGCACCTGATCGTCGCCAGTTCAGGCAAGGTGTTCATCGGCGACTACATCGGTAACTTCCACCCGCAAACCCTGTTCCTCACCGGCCCCAACCTGCCCCACAACTGGATCAGCCAGGTGGCCGAAGATGAAGTGGTGCCCAAGCGCGACATGCTGGTCAACTTCACCGACGAGCTGTTCGACAGTGGCTATCAGGTATTTGCCGAGCTCAAGACCTTGGCGCCCCTGCTGGAGCGCGCGCAGTACGGCATCGAGTTTCGCTGCAAGCACACGATCGGCAAGGCGATGGAGTTGATGCAGCGCATCGCCGATACCCAGGGCGTGACCCGCCTCGGGCACTTTTTCATTCTGCTGGAACTGCTGGCCGCTTCTGACGATTACCAGTTGCTGTCCGGCGCCACGACGCCGCAGCTGGCCGACGAGCACAGCATCGACCGCACCAACCGCGCGGTGGATTACATCTTCGCCCACTACGCCCGCGAGTTGCCGCTTGAGGAAGTTGCCGGGCATCTTGGCATGAAGCCGACCTACTTCAGTCGCGTGTTCAAGCAGGCCACCGGGCGCTGCTTCATCGAGTTCGTCAATCGACTGCGCATCAGCAAGTCCTGTGAGCTGCTGGCCGATGGCGACAAACCCGTGACCGATGTGTGCTTCGAATCGGGCTTCAACAATATTTCCAACTTCAACCGGCGTTTTCAGCAGCTAAAGGGCATGACCCCTTCGCATTATCGGCGGTTGGTGGTGCAGCGGTTGACCGAGCAGAATCAGGGATAGCGCAAAGATCAAAAGATCGCAGCCTTCGGCAGCTCCTACATTGGAATGCATTCCCCTGTAGGAGCTGCCGCAGGCTGCGATTTTTGCTTTTGCAGGTGCAAAATAGTATCAGTCCAAGTGCGATGGATGATTTGTCTCGCCCGCCATTCAAGGCTGTAATCGCTGCACATTCTTCCAACCTTCGGAAGACACAAAAACAATAACTGTCCTTCTGTGGCCCTCCGGGTGCAGAAAAGGAGTGCACGATGCAACCTTCTGTAAAAGCCCTGCTCGCCCTCACCTGCATGACCCTCAGTAGCGTCAGCCTTGGCGCCCAGACCCTGACCATCGCCACCGTCAACAACAGCGACATGATTCGCATGCAAAAGCTGTCGAAAACTTTCGAGGCAGAGCATCCGGACATCAAGCTGAACTGGGTGGTGCTCGAGGAGAACGTCCTGCGTCAGCGCCTGACCACCGACATCGCGACCGAGGGTGGGCAGTTCGACGTGCTGACCATCGGCATGTACGAAGCGGCGCTGTGGGGCGCCAAGGGCTGGCTGGAACCCATGAAGGACTTGCCCGCCACTTACGATCTGGACGATGTGTTCCCATCCGTGCGCGAAGGATTGTCGGTGAAAGGTTCGCTGTATGCCTTGCCGTTCTACGCTGAAAGCTCGATCACCTATTACCGCACCGACCTGTTCAAGGACGCCGGCCTGACCATGCCCGAGCGCCCGACCTGGACTCAGATAGCCGAGTTCGCCGCCAAACTCACCCACAAGGACAAAGAACAGTACGGCATCTGCCTGCGCGGCAAGGCCGGCTGGGGCGAGAACATGGCCCTGATCACCACCGTGGCCAATGCCTATGGTGCGCGCTGGTTCGACGAGCAGTGGAAGCCGGAATTCAACGGCCCTGAATGGAAAAATGCGCTGAACTTCTACGTCGGCACCATGCAGAAGTCCGGCCCGCCGGGTGCGTCGAGCAACGGTTTCAACGAAAACCTGGCGCTGTTCAACAGCGGCAAGTGCGCGATCTGGGTCGATGCCAGCGTTGCCGGCTCGTTCGTCACCGACAAGACCCAGAGCAAGGTCAGCGACCACGTCGGTTTCACCTACGCGCCCCATGAGGTCACCGACAAAGGCTCGGCCTGGCTGTATTCCTGGGCACTGGCGATCCCCACCAGTTCCAAGGCCAAGGAAGCGGCAAAGACCTTCAGTGCGTGGGCCACTTCAAAGGAATACGGGGCACTGGTCGCGGAAAAAGACGGCATCGCCAACGTGCCGCCAGGCACCCGGGCGTCTACTTACAGCGAGGCCTACCTGAGCGCCGCGCCCTTTGCCAAGGTCACGCTGGAATCGCTCAAGGCGGCGGACCCGGGCAAGCCGACCCTGAAACCGGTGCCCTACATCGGCATTCAGTTGGTGACCATCCCGGAGTTCCAGGGCATCGGGACCCAGGTGGGCAAAGCGTTCTCGGCGGCGCTGATCGGCCAGACCACCGTTGACCAGGCGCTGGCAGCGGCCCAGCAAACCACTGAACGCGAGATGAAGCGCGCGGGTTATCCGAAGTAACCCCGTATTCAATGTGGGAGCGGGCTTGCTCGCGAAGAGGCCAGTACATCCGATGCATCTTCAGCGTCTGGAATGTTGCTTTCGCGAGCAAGCCCGCTCCCACAGTTGATCTTCATATGCCTGCCATTAATCGGTTGTGATCACCATGAATACGTCTACTGCCAAAGCTCACATGGAAATACCTCAGCCACTGCGCAAAAGCCGGCTGGCAAACCCCGGCTGGTTCCTCGTCAGCCCTTCGGTAGCGTTGCTGCTGTTGTGGATGATCGTGCCGCTGGGCATGACCCTGTACTTTTCGCTGATTCGCTACAACCTGCTCAATCCAGGTGAAAACGAGTTCGTCGGGCTGGAAAACTTCAGCTACTTCCTGACCGACTCGGGCTTCATGCCCGGGGCTACCAATACCTTGCTGCTGGTGGGCAGCGTGCTGCTGATCAGCGTGGTGCTCGGCGTGTTGATCAGTGCCCTGCTGGAGGCCAGTGAGTTTCTCGGTCGCGGCATCGTGCGGGTCATGCTGATCTCGCCGTTTTTCATCATGCCCACGGTCGGCGCGCTGATCTGGAAGAACCTGATTTTCCATCCGGTGTCGGGGATTCTCGCCTACGTCTGGAAGCTGTTCGGCGCGCAACCGGTGGACTGGCTGGCGCACTACCCACTGCTGTCGATCATCATCATTGTCGCGTGGCAATGGCTGCCCTTCGCGATCCTGATCCTGATGACGGCGATGCAGTCCCTCGACCAGGAACAAAAGGAAGCCGCGCGCCTCGATGGCGCCGGGCCGATCGCGATCTTCTGGCACCTGACCCTGCCGCACCTGGCGCGACCGATCGCGGTGGTGGTGATGATCGAAACCATCTTCCTGCTGTCGGTGTTCGCCGAAATCTTCACCACCACCAACGGCGGCCCCGGCTACGCCTCGACCAACCTCGCCTACCTGATCTACAACCAGGCGCTGGTGCAGTTCGACGTCGGCATGGCGTCCGCGGGCGGCTTGATCGCCGTGGTGATTGCCAACATCGCGGCCATCGTCCTGATCCGGATGATCGGCAAAAACCTGACTGACAAAGCCTGAGGCCCGCGCCATGACCCTTCAACAATCCCGTCGCCTGCAAAGCCTGCTGCTGGGCACCCTGGCCTGGGCCATCGCGATCCTGGTCTTCTTCCCGATCTTCTGGATGGTGCTGACCAGTTTCAAGACTGAAATCGATGCCTTTGCCACGCCGCCGCAGTTCATCTTCACCCCGACCCTGGAGAACTACCTGCACATCAACGAGCGCAGCGACTACTTCAGTTTCGCCTGGAACTCGGTGGTGATTTCCTTCAGCGCCACGGCGCTGTGCCTCTTGATCGCGGTGCCGGCGGCGTACTCCATGGCGTTCTACGAAACCCAGCGCACCAAGGGCACGCTGCTGTGGATGCTCTCCACCAAGATGCTGCCGCCGGTGGGTGTGCTGATGCCGATCTACCTGCTGGCCAAGAGTTTCGGCCTGCTCGATACGCGCATCGCGCTGATCGTGATCTACACCCTGATCAACCTGCCGATCGTGGTCTGGATGGTTTACACCTACTTCAAGGACATCCCCAGGGACATCCTCGAAGCCGCTCGACTGGATGGCGCAACGCTGGCGCAGGAAATGCTCCGGGTCCTGCTGCCGATCGCCAAGGGTGGCCTGGCCTCGACCGTGCTGCTGTCGCTGATCCTGTGCTGGAACGAGGCCTTCTGGTCGCTGAACCTGACCTCCTCGAAAGCCGCGCCCCTGACCGCGTTGATCGCCTCGTACTCAAGTCCCGAAGGCTTGTTCTGGGCCAAGTTGTCGGCAGTGTCGACCCTGGCCTGTGCACCGATCCTGATCTTCGGCTGGATCAGCCAGAAACAATTGGTCCGCGGGCTGTCGTTTGGCGCCGTGAAATAACGCGATTTGCCGGCCCCACGCGATCCCCTGTAGGAGCGAGCTTGCTCGCGATGGGCGTGAACGATGACGCGCGCTGCCTGAAAGAACTCATTGTCTGGATGTTTTTCGCGAGCAAGCTCGCTCCTACAGAAAACCGTCCGGTGTAACGAATAACAACAATCGGAGGCCCATGATCATGGCCAACCTGAAAATCAAGAATCTGCAAAAAGGTTTCGAAGGCTTTTCCATCATCAAGGGCATCGACCTTGAAGTGAACGACAAGGAATTCGTGGTATTCGTCGGCCCGTCAGGTTGCGGCAAATCCACCCTGCTGCGCCTGATCGCGGGGCTGGAGGAAGTCAGCGGCGGCACCATCGAACTCGACGGCCGCGACATCACTGAAGTCAGCCCGGCCAAACGCGACCTGGCGATGGTGTTCCAGACCTACGCCCTGTACCCGCACATGAGCGTGCGCAAGAACATGTCGTTTGCCCTCGACCTGGCCGGAGTGCCAAAAGCCGAGGTCGAGAAAAAAGTCGGTGAGGCGGCGCGCATCCTCGAACTCGGGCCGATGCTCGAACGCAAGCCCAAGCAACTGTCCGGCGGACAACGTCAGCGCGTGGCGATCGGCCGGGCGATCGTGCGCAACCCGAAGATTTTCCTGTTCGACGAACCCCTGTCCAACCTCGACGCCGCGCTGCGGGTGCAGATGCGCCTTGAACTGCTGCGCCTGCACAAGGACCTGCAAGCGACGATGATCTACGTGACCCACGACCAGGTCGAAGCGATGACCATGGCCGACAAGGTCGTGGTGCTCAATGGCGGCAAAATCGAACAGGTCGGCTCGCCGCTGGACCTCTATCACCAGCCGGCCAACCTGTTTGTCGCAGGCTTTCTCGGCACACCGAAAATGGGCTTCCTCAAGGGCCAGGTCAGCCGGATCGACGGCCAGGGCTGCGAAGTGCAACTGGACGCCGGCACCCGCATCAGCCTGCCGCTCAGCGGCGCGAGCCTGAGGGTCGGCGGCGCAGTCACCCTGGGCATTCGCCCGGAACACCTGCAACTGGCCACGCCCGGTGACTGCACGCTGCAAGTCACCGCCGACGTCAGCGAACGCCTGGGCAGCGACACCTTCTGCCACGTGCGCACCGCGTCCGGCGAAGCGCTGACCCTGCGCGTTCGCGGCGACCTGGCCAGCCGCTACGGCGAGACCCTGAGCCTGCACCTGGACGCCAGCCACTGCCATTTGTTCGATGCCGACGGCGTGGCGCTGACCCGCCCGTTGCGCGTCGCCGCCTGACTCAGAGAGCCTGTGATGAAACTCGATAAAAACAACCTGCAGCGCCTCGCCCCCGAGGTGGTCCTGCCCGCCTACGCCCTGAGTGACACCCGCCAGGGCATTGCGCACATCGGTGTCGGCGGTTTCCACCGCGCCCACCAGGCGTATTACACCGATGCGTTGATGAACACCGGCGTTGACCTGGACTGGGCCATCTGCGGCATCGGCTTGCGCAGCGAAGATCGTCGCGCCCGGGATGACCTGCGGGAACAGGACTACCTGTTCACCCTGTTCGAACTCGGCGACAGCGACGACACCCAAGTGCGCGTCATCGGTGCGATCCGCGACATGCTGCTGGCCGAAGACGATGCCCAGGCGCTGATCGACAAACTCGCCAGCCCCGAGATCCGCATCGTTTCGCTGACCATCACCGAAGGCGGCTACTGTATCGATGACAGCAACGGCGAGTTCATGGCCCACCTGCCGCAGGTCCAGCACGACCTGGCGCACCCGAATGCGCCGACAACCGTGTTCGGCTTCCTGTGCGCCGCGCTGGCCAAACGCCGCGCGGCAGGCACACCGGCCTTCACCTTGATGTCCTGCGATAACCTGCCGCACAACGGCGCGGTCACCCGCAAGGCCCTGCTGGCCTTCGCTGCCCTGCGCGATTGCGATCTGCGCGACTGGATCGAGGGCCACGTGAGCTTCCCCAACGCCATGGTCGATCGCATCACGCCGATGACCAGCACCCAACACCGCCTGCAACTGGCCGACCAGCACGGTGTGGACGACGCCTGGCCGGTGGTCTGCGAACCGTTCGTGCAGTGGGTGCTGGAGGACAAGTTCGTCAACGGTCGCCCGGCCTGGGAAAAGGTCGGCGTGCAGTTCACCGACGACGTCACGCCCTATGAAGAGATGAAGATCAAGCTGCTCAACGGCAGTCACCTGGCCCTGACCTATCTGGGTTTTCTCAAGGGTTACCGCTTCGTCCACGAGACCATGAATGACCCGCTGTTCGTGCGCTACATGCGTGCCTACATGGACCTGGACGTCACGCCGCAACTGTCGCCGGTGCCGGGCATCGACCTGACCGAGTACAAGAACACCCTGGTGGCGCGCTTCTCCAACCAGGCGATTGCCGATCAACTGGAGCGCGTGTGTTCGGACGGCTCGTCGAAGTTTGCCAAATTCACCGTACCGACCATCAACCGCTTGCTGGCCGATGGCAGGGACACCCGGCGAGCGGCGCTGGTGGTGGCGGCGTGGGCCTTGTATCTGAAGGGGGTGGATGAGAATGGCGATACCTACGCCATTGCGGACCCGCGGGCGGCGTTCTGTCAGGCGCTGGTGGTGGATGATGTATTGATTACCCAACGATTGTTGGCGGTTGAGGAGATTTTTGGTAAGGCGATTCCGCGCTCGCCGGAGTTTGTGGCGGCGTTTGAGTGGTGTTGCAACAGTTTGCGCGAGGTTGGGGTGACGCGGACGTTGGAGCGGATTCTGGCGTGATGTCGGTGGTGTAGCCATTGCCGTCTTCGCGAGCAAGCCCGCTCCCACATTATTTGTGTCCGCTGAAGATCTCCTGTGGGAGCGGGCTTGCTCGCGAATGACTTCACCGAGATCAACCTGACACACCAAGGACCTGCCATGGCAAACCAACAATTATTCCTCGGCATCGACTGCGGCACCCAAGGCACCAAAGCCATCATCCTCGATGCGCTCAGCGGCCAGGTGCTGGGCCAGGGTGCCGCCGCGCATGAACTGATCAGCGGCGCCAACGGTCGTCGCGAACAGGACACGGCGCAGTGGCTGGACGCTTTCACCCTAGCCACCCGTCGTGCGTTGCTGGCGGCGCAGGTCGACGGCCAGGACATCCTCGGCATCGGCGTTTCCGGCCAGCAACATGGCCTGGTACTGCTCGACGATCAAGGCCAGGCCCTGCGCCCGGCCAAGCTCTGGTGCGACACCGAAACCACAGCAGAGAACGATCGACTGCTCAAGCATCTGGGCGGCGAAAAAGGCTCGCTGGAACGCCTCGGCGTGGTCATTGCGCCGGGCTACACGGTGTCAAAATTGCTCTGGACCAAAGAGCAGCACCCCGAGGTATTTGCCCGAATCGCACACATTCTGATGCCCCACGACTACCTGAATTTCTGGCTCACCGGTCGCCGTTGCAGCGAGTACGGCGATGCCTCGGGCACCGGCTATTTCAATGTGCGCACCCGCCAGTGGGATTTGCAGCTGCTGCGCGACATCGATCCCACCGGGCGTCTGCAAGCCGCGCTGCCGGAACTGATCGATGCCCACCACGCGGTGGGCACGGTGCTGCCGGGGATCGCCGAACACCTGGGCATCAACCCGCATGCGCTGGTATCGAGCGGCGGTGGCGACAACATGATGGGCGCCATCGGCACCGGCAACATCAAGCCTGGCGCCATCACCATGAGCCTCGGATCGTCCGGCACGGTGTATGCCTACGCCGAGCAACCGAAGATCAGCCCGGACACGACCGTCGCTACGTTCTGTTCCTCCAGCGGCGGTTGGTTGCCGTTGATCTGCACCATGAACCTGACAAACGCCACCACGGCTGTTCGCGAGCTGCTCGAACTGGATATCGAAACTTTCAACGCCCTCGTTGCCCAGGCCCCCATTGGCGCCGAAGGGGTCAGCATGCTGCCGTTCCTCAACGGCGAACGTGTCCCCGCGCTGCCCCACGCCACCGGTAGCGTGCTGGGCCTGACCATGGGCAACCTGACAAGGGCCAATCTGTGTCGCGCCGTGGTCGAGGGCACGACCTTCGGTTTGCGTCATGGGCTGGACCTGCTGCACCACAATGGCTTACAAAGCCTGCGCATCTGCCTGATCGGTGGCGGCTCGAAAAGCGCGGTGTGGCGGCAGATCGTCGCCGACACCCTGAACATGCCCGTCGTCTGCCCCGAGCAAAGCGAAGCCGGCTCCCTGGGCGCGGCGATCCAGGCGGCGTGGTGCACGTCCTCGGCAAACGGGCATGAGGACAGTCTTGCGGATCTGTGCGAACGCTGCGTGAGGCTCGATCCGGCCAGTGAAACCTGGCCCATTGCAGAAAACGTGGCCGCCTCCCAGTTGGCCTACGAACGCTATCAACGGCATGTCGCAACCCTTTAAAGAGCGATCAACTATGTACCTGGTGTGTGGCGAAGCGCTGTTCGATTTCTTCAGTGAAAACGAGGTCAGCGGCCTGGCTTCAAAAGTGAATTTCAAGGCAATTGCCGGCGGCTCGCCGTTCAACGTTGCGGTGGGTTTGTGCCGCCTGGGCATGGACGCTGCGCTGTTTGCCGGGTTGTCCACCGACTACCTCGGCCGGCGTTTGCTCCAGGTGCTGGAGGAGGAAGGCGTATGCACCGACTATCTGGTGGATTTCGCCGCACCGACCACCCTGGCGATGGTCGCCGTGGGGGCCAATGGCTCGCCGCACTACAGTTTCCGCGGCGACGGCTGCGCCGATCGACAACTTCAGCCCGGGCACTTGCCGGCGTTGGGACCTGAAGTGCGGGGTTTGCACATCGGTTCGTTTTCCCTGGTGGTGCAACCGATTGGCGACACGCTGCTGGAGCTGGTACGCCGGGAAAGCGGCAAGCGCCTGATCAGCCTTGATCCGAACGTGCGGCTCAACCCTGAACCGAACATCGAGCTGTGGCGTTCGCGGGTGGCCACTCTGGTCGAACATGCCGACCTGATCAAGGTCAGCGATGAGGACCTGAGCCTGCTGTACCCCGAACAGGACCCGGCGCGGGTGATCGAGGGCTGGTTGCAACACCGCTGCCAACTGGTGTTCCTCACCCGTGGTGGCGAAGGTGCGACGGTGTTCAGTCGGGTCCACGGTTCGTGGTCGGTGCCGGCCTGTGCCGTGAAGATTGCCGACACCGTGGGTGCCGGCGATACCTTCCAGGCCGCATTGATCAGCTGGCTGACCGAGCAGCGGCTGGACTCGGTCGAGGGGGTGCGGCAATTGAGTCGCCAGCAGATCGAGGCGATGCTGAGGTTTGCGGTGCAGGCGGCGGCATTGACATGCAGCAAGACCGGGCCGGATTTGCCATATCGGCATCAGCTGGATTTGCATTGAATGTGACGGCCCCTTCGCGAGCAAGCCCGCTCCCACAATGGATCGTTGTTGAACACAAATTCGTGTCCACCGATATCCAATGTGGGAGCGGGCTTGCTCGCGAAAGCGGTATACCTCACACCGCCAAACTCAAGGTCACAACACCGAGAAGTTGTAGCTGACGATCACCCGCGTCTCGTCCACATCCCGGGCGTACTGCGCGTAATTGCTGCGATAGGTCGCATTGCGCAACCGCAGGCTGACATCCTTGAACGTCCCGCCCTGCACCACATACTTGAGCTCGCTGTCGCGCTCCCACTCCTTGCCTTCCTGATCGCTACCCGGCACCTTGATGTGATCTCCGTTGACATAGCGGGTCAGGAACGTCAGGCCGTTGAGGCCGATGGCCTTGAAGTCATAGTCGTAGCGCAACTGCCACGAGCGTTCCTGCGCCGCGGCGAAGTCGTTGACCTGCACGTAGTTGACCAGGTACGGATTGCTGCCATCGAGGTACGGCATCGAGTTATCGCCGTTCATGCGCTGCCAGCCAGCGCTGAACGTATGGCCGCTGATGGCGTAGGCGAGCAAGGTGCTCAGGGCGCGGTTGTCGATGGAACCGGCGCGGGCCTCTCCGCTGTCGGCACTCTTGAGCAAACGCAGATCGGCCTTGAGCACGCCGCCAGCCAGCGGCTGGTTGGCCAGCAAGCCGAGGAAATGCTGTCGGTAGATGTCTTCCAGTTCGGCATAGTGGTACTGCCCCGTCAGCCGATCGTTGATCTTGTAGTCGAAGCCGTACATGTCGAAATGATCGGCGGTGATGTTGCAGGCATAACGCTTGTTCTTGCAGTGCACGCGAATGTCCTGGGAATCAGTGGAGTCCCGGGCGGTGTACTTGTCCAGGCGCGCGGCCATGACATTCAGGTCCTTCACTTCCCTGGACGTGAGCATCGCGCCATTGAACATCGTCGGCAGCAGGCGGCCATCGTTGTACTTGAGCAGCGGCACATCCGGCAGCAGCGCGCCGTACTTCAGTATGCTCTGCGACACGCGCACCTTGGCGGTCAGGCCGAGCTTGGTGTATTCGTCCGCCGAACCCCGCGGGTTACTGCCGCTGGACGGCAGCAGGCCGCTGTTACTGCTGTCGGGACTGGAGTCGAGCTTGAACCCCGCCATGCCCAATGCATCGACACCAAAACCCAGTGTGCCTTCGGTGAACCCCGATTGCAGATTGAGAATGAAACCCTGGGCCGACTCTTCGCGTTTGGACGCGCCCTGCTCGTTGGAGGTGTGGCCGTCACGGAAGTCGCGGTTGAAATACACCGTGCGTGATTCGATGTTCGCCGTGGTGTCGTCGATAAAGCCGCTCGCCTGGGCCGGCCCGGTAAAACCGGCGCACAGCACCAGGGCGCCGAAGCCGAATGACTGGCGCGCGAAGATGAACGTAAAGGGGGGACGCATTAAAAAGCTCCAACAATGCAGCGTTTGCGCCAGGGCGCAATCAGCCAGAAATAGCCTTCATCCGGTCAGGTAACAGACCGGGCTGAAGTGAAACGCGGGGTGAACGACAATGATGGCAGAACGCTTTTTCTTGCTGCAGACGACTTTAGTCTGAAAAGTGACCGTATTGTTTTTCGCCGAACGGTAGTGGTTTGACGACAGGCGGCATTCAACTGGCTTTAACCAATGCTTAATCGCGCAGTCCAACACTCTACTGGACCGCACGCCCTCAGAGTCCTCTGACGCCCAGTGCGGCAGGCTCGACGATACGTCGAGCTCACTTGCACCTGCACTGGAGATCACCCCATGAACTCGCGCGCCCTGCTCGTTTCAATCGCCCTTGTCTGTGCCGCATCGACCGGCATTGCCCAGGCCAATGACCCCGCCACACAAAACGTGCCCTCCTATCACTACGGCATGCCATTGCACGTGGGCAAAGTGATTGCGCTGAGCGAACCCACGACCCTGGACTGCGAAGTGATTACGGCGACGATGAAGTACATCGACTCACAATCGGGCCAGCCTGCAGAAGTCGCCTACCGAAAACTGTCTGACGCTTGCAGTTATCAGAACTGAAGGAAAATTCTGATTTAACGCCTTGCGGTACTCGTGGGGAATTTCAGGCGCTATGCTCAGGCGCTTCCTCACTGCCGCAAGGATTCGCCATGCAGTTGTCGTTTCGTACGTTATCGACATCAACCGCCGCTTTGTGTTTGCTGCTGGCACTGGCCTGGGGCGTCATGCCCGACTGGCTGCTGGCCACCTGGGATATTGAATACTCGCCGACCGCAGGCCTCATTGCACGACGCATAGCAGTACTGTTCGCAGCATTGGGGGTGATGTTCTATCTGGTGC
Source organism: Pseudomonas putida (assembly GCF_028682635.1). Taxonomy (GTDB): domain Bacteria; phylum Pseudomonadota; class Gammaproteobacteria; order Pseudomonadales; family Pseudomonadaceae; genus Aquipseudomonas; species Aquipseudomonas putida_AE. Next base: position 169,978 of record NZ_JANHLK010000013.1, read on the forward strand.
GCAACCAGGCGCCCTCCGCGTCTCGCCAGGCATTGGCCATTGGCTTTGTGGTGGGCTGCTGGGGGCTGGCGATACTGGGTTTCGGCGAATGGCTCAATGGCCATGCCGGTCCGGGTATCCTGCTGGCAGTCGGGGTTGAACTGGCGCTGGGCCTGGCGTTTTTCCAGACCCGGCGCGAATCGGCAGAATTTGAAACAACCGCTTAAAGCGCTTTGCGCATGCCCTGGCTATGCCCGGGTTCCGTGTAGTGGTTTTGGAGATCGGAACGCAGAACGGCGATCAGTTCGTTGATTTCCCGACAGCCATTGAGTTGCTGGGCGTCGATACCGGTTTTCAAAAGATCGAGTTGATCGGTTTCACGATCGGTAAACACTTTTACAGTCATGGACAAGTCAGGCGACAGCGTGCATTGACAGCGTTTTGGTAGAAAACTGCTTTCAATGATATTGCGAAGTTCCAAGGCAGAAAGAAACATGGCGACCCTCTCCGTTGTGAGACTGCCAATTAACTATCGACGCTGACTCATATGGAATCCCGGTCAGCTTGAGAACAGCTACAGCATAAAACATGCCCTGAATTTCGCTGTGCAGCTCATCGGTAAATCAAGGGCTTATTGTAAGGTCTCGTAAAAATGGTCGTGCAATCTGCAAAAACGGCTTGTGCCGGTCCTGCAATTTGCACGCTGGGCGAAGGATTTGCATTGACCGCCGGCGCCGTCGAGAATGGCCGCCAGCCGATCCAGTATCCGCTCACCCCACACATTCGCAAGGAGGCATCATGGGTTCATCGACCATCAGTACCACCGTCGGGCTGATTGCCGTCACGCTGTCCGGCATCGTCCACGGGGCAAAACTCGAAGACGTCGCACCCTTCCCGAAACCGGACAGCGGTTTCACCCGCCAGGTCATCCACCTCACGCCACAAACCCGTGAAGACGATTTCCAGGTCGAGATCCTTGCCGGCAAGACCCTGGCAGACGACTGCAATCGCCAGCGCCTGGGCGGCATTCTCGAAGAGAAGAACCTCGAAGGCTGGGGCTATCCGTTCTATCGCCTGGACAAAGTCATCGGCCCGATGAGCACCCTGATGGCCTGCCCCGATGGCAAGAGCACGCAGGCGTTCGTGCCGGTGGTCGGCGACGGTTTCATGCTGCGCTATAACAGCAAGCTGCCGATCGTGCTCTACGTCCCCAAGGACATCGAGGTGCGCTACCGGGTCTGGTCAGCCTCCAGCAAGGTCGATAAAGCCGTCGCGGAGTAGGCCTTACATGCATCAAGCGAGCGTGTCGCACAACGCGGCACGCTCGGCGACATGGCGCAAACTGTCGAAATTGATATTGGCACCCGACTCGATGGCGATGAACGTCTGGCCGCGGGTCTTGCTTCTCGCCACGTACTTCTTGATGCCCGCCACCGCCAATGCACCGGAAGGTTCGGCGATCGAGCGGGTATCGTCATAGATATTCTTTATTGCAGCGCAAAGCTCATCATTGCTGACGGTCAGCACCTCATCGACGCAAAACCGGCATACCTCGAAACCATGGGCACCGATCTGGGCGACCGCCACCCCATCGGCGAAGGTGCCGACGTGGGGCAGGACGACACGTTGATCGGCCTCCAGCGCCGCTTTCAAGCAAGCGGAATGTTCCGACTCGACGCCGATGATGCGCACTTCTGGCCGCAGGTATTTGATGTACGCCGCGATGCCGGCGATCAGGCCGCCACCGCCCACCGGTACGAAGATCGCGTCCAGCGGACCTTGGTGCTGGCGCAGGATCTCCATGGCCACGGTGCCCTGCCCGGCAATCACATCAGGGTCGTCGAAGGGCGAAACAAAGGTCTTGCCGGTTTTTTCCGCCAGATCCAGCGCATAGGCCAGGGCAAACGGAAAACTCTCGCCGTGCAACAACGCCTGTGCGCCACGACTGCTCACTCCGAGCACCTTCAATTCCGGTGTCGTCGCGGGCATCACAATTGTCGCTTCGATCCCCAGCTCACGCGCCGCCAACGCCACCCCCTGGGCGTGATTGCCTGCCGAAGCCGTCACCACGCCCCGCGCCTGTTGCTCAGCACTCAATTGTACGAGCTTGTTGTAGGCACCCCGGATCTTGAAGGAAAAGGTCGGTTGCAAATCTTCGCGTTTAAGCAGGATCTGATTGCCCAAGGCTGCGGACAACGCCGGAGCTGGTTGCAAGGGAGTGCGCACCGCCAGTTCATAGACCGGCGCGGCAAGGATTTTCTTGACGTAATGCTCAAGCAGGGTTTGTTGGGCGGGCACACTGGTCATGATCGTCTCCTGACATTGATCAGAGCCCCGAGACAGAAAATGAAAACCCGCCTCAAGGGCGGGTTGGGTGCTGCAGTCGTGAGCTAGCCCGCCAAATGAGGAATGGCGGTAATAATGCTTGGCTGGCAGCGCAATACGGTGGAAGTCATGTCCGGAAAATATCCGGGCGTGGATGGCAAGTCAATGGTTCGATTTCAAGATAGCCATCGCGAGCAAGCTCGCTCCCACACTTGATCTCGGTCGAATGTGGGAGCCAGGCCTTTACTTCAATCCCACCCTGTACAGCCCACCATCCTCTTCATCGGTCAGTACATACAAATATCCATCCGGGCCCTGTCGGACATCACGGATGCGCTTGTCGAGTTCGCCCAGCAAGCGCTCTTCGTGAACCACCTTGTCGCCGTCGAACTGCAGGCGAATCAGCTCCCGGGTGACCAGCGCGCCAATGAACGCGTTGTGCCGCCAGGCCTTGAAACGGTCGCCGTCGTAGAAGGCCAGGCCGCTCAGGCCAGGGGATTTTTCCCAGACATGGTGCGGCCCGACGGTGCCTTCGGCGATCTTGCCGTTGGCTTCCGGGATTGGCTGACCCGAGTAATTGATGCCGTGGGTGGCCAGCGGCCAGCCGTAGTTCTTGCCGCGCTCGATGATGTTGACCTCATCACCGCCCTGCGGACCGTGTTCGTTTTCCCAGAGCGTGCCGGTCCAGGGGTTGAGCGCCGCCCCTTGCGGGTTACGCACACCGTAGGCCCATATTTCCGGGCGCACGCCGGCTTGTCCGACAAAGGGGTTGTCCTCGGGCACCTTGCCGTCCGGATAGATCCTGACGACCTTGCCCTGCAACTTGTCGAGGTCCTGAGCGGTGGGCCGGTCGTTGTTTTCCCCCAGGGTAATGAACAGATAGCCATCCCGGTCGAACACCAGCCGCGAACCAAAATGGTTGCCGACCGAGAGCTTGGGCTCCTGGCGGAAGATCACCCGGAAATCCTTCAGTGTCGTCAGGTCTTCGGACAACCGTCCGCGACCGACCGCGGTACCGGCCTTGTCACCCTGACCGCCACCTTCGGCATAGGACAGGTAGATCATCCGGTCTTGCTTGAAGTCGGGTGACAGCGCCACATCCAGCAAGCCGCCCTGCCCCTTGGCCCAGACCTTGGGCACGCCATTGAGTGGCGCCGACAATTTGCCCTCGGCCGTTACCACGCGCAGGTTGCCCGGACGTTCGGTGACCAGCATGCCCTGGCGATCAGGCAGAAAGGCCAATGACCAGGGATGCTCAAGTCCGGTCGCGATCGGCGTGAGCTCAAGGGTGCCCTGCTCGCTTTGCATGTCCCGGGCAGTCGTTGCGAGAACAGGCAGGCTGACGGCGAACAAGGTGCTGGCGCAGAAAGTGGCCAGGAGGGTTTTACGCAACATGCACGATTCCTTTTGTCATGGATACAGGCAGCTGCCTCTCTTTCAAGGGCTGCGGGGAGGTGGATTGGGGATGAACTTCGGGGCACTGGTGGGGGCCGAGCCTTGGGGGTAGCGATTGCCGATGCCACCGTTGTCGAGGGTGGGCGGACGTGGCACCGGCACGGTATTCGGCCCATGGATGGCAGGGGCATTGGGTTGCGTGCCCTGCATGCTGTTTGGATTGGCCCGGCGGATCGGGCTGTTGTAGGGATTATTGTTGGTGCTGCCCGGAAGGTTTTGCGCCACCTGCAACGGAGCGCCGGGCGAAGCGACGTCGGCCTGTGCCGCATGACCGAGTACGCCGCTCAATGCCAGCACGATAAGGCCAGGTACGTATCGATTCATGGGATGCCTCTCGACCTGTGCGTGAATAAAGTCTTCGATAGCACGCTACGCCTGGGGTTCGGATTTGTTAACACAAACCTTGCCGGCAAGATGTAACACGAAGTTGATGCGCGGCCAGGACCGGGCCGCAGGCCGCTGAAACTTTTGCGCAGAGCCCAAGGTCACCTGATCATCACTTTCGGGAAGACGACCATGGCACGGGCAATCTGGAAAGGCGCGATCAGTTTCGGGCTGGTGCATATTCCTGTGGCGCTGGTCTCGGCGACGTCCTCCCAAGGGGTGGATTTCGACTGGCTCGACAGCCGCAGCATGGACCCGGTGGGCTATAAGCGCGTCAACAAGGTCACCGGCAAGGAAGTCACCAAAGAGCACATCGTCAAAGGCGTGCAGTACGAAAAAGGCCGATACGTGGTGCTCAGCGAAGAAGAAATTCGCTCGGCGCATCCCCTGTCGACCCAGACCATCGATATCTTTGCCTTTGTCGACGCCGAGCAGATCCCGCTGCAGAACATCGACACGCCCTATTATCTGGCACCGGACAAACGCGGAGGCAAAGTCTACGCCCTGTTGCGCGAAACCCTGACCAAGACCAACAAAGTCGCGCTCGCCCGCGTGGTGCTGCATACCCGCCAGTACCTGGCGGCCTTGATGCCGCTGGAAAAGGCCATGGTCCTGGTCAAACTGCGCTGGCCGGCGGAGGTTCGCAGCCTGGACGAACTGGCATTGGGCCCCGATGTGACAAAGGCCGAGCTGGCCAAGGGCGAACTGGACATGGCCAAGCGCCTGGTGCAGGACATGAGTGTCGAGTGGTCGCCGGAGGATTACCGGGACGAATTCGAAGACAAGATCATGGCCCTGGTGGACAAGAAAGCCCATGAAGGCAAGATCGAGGATGTTGAAACGGCCACGGGCGAAGAGGAGCGCAAGACGGCGGATGTGATTGATTTGACCGAGTTGCTCAAGCGAAGCCTGGGGGGCAAGGGGGCGGCCAAGGCGCCTGCCAAGCCCAAGTCGACGACCAAGCCGGCGGCGAGGAAGAAAGTCAGCAAGTGATGTGTTGGATGTTCCGGCCTCTTCGCTGGCAAGCCAGCTCCTACAGGTTTTGTGTGCACCGCCAATCTCTGTAGGAGCTGGCTTGCCAGCGAAGGCGTCCTCAGATCACAACAAAAATCGCCAGCAACCCACCAAAAAACGCCCACTTCTGCAGGTAATACAGCTTGCGATTGCGCTTCTTCAACGCCTTGCCGTGCAGGCGAACCTTGTAGATCTTGCCAAACAGCCGGTTGATCCCACCCGTCTTGTCCCCCGCCTCGTTCGGCGCACCGGCAGCCGACATGACATTGCGGCTGAACCAGCCATTGAACGCCGCCGCCCAGCGGTATTTCATCGGTCGCTCAACGTCGCAGAACAGGATGATGCGGTTCTGCCCGGTGGTGTTTTCCGCGTAATGAATAAACGTTTCGTCGAACATCACCGCCTCACCATCGCGCCAGTGATAGTTCTCGCCATCGACATTGATGTAGCAACCGGCATCATTGGGCGTTTCCAGGCCCAGGTGGTAACGATAGGAACCGGCATACGGATCGCGATGGCGAACCAGTTTCGACCCCGGCGGCAACTCGGCGAACATCGCCGCCTTGATCGAGCCGATGCCCTGCACCAGTTCGGTGGTGCGCGGGCAGAGTTTCATCGCCGACGGGTGGCTGTCGCCGTACCACTTGAGGTAGAAGCGCTTCCATCCGGTCTTGAAGAAGGAGTTGAAACCAACGTCGTCGTAATCGTTGGAGCGCTTGATTTCCCCCGCCTTCAGCAAATTCTGGCCTTCGGCGCGAATTTCTTCCCAGTGGGTCTGCAGCGGCGTCAGGTCGGGAAAATCCGCCGGGTTGAGAAACGGCTTGTTGGGGATCTTCGAGAACAGATAAAGGAAGCAATTGATCGGCGCCAGGAACGTCGAGTGGTCGCTCAGTTGACGGCCCAGTTTGTGGCGCACGCGACCGCGCAGGTGGACATAGGCGATGGAAACAAGGTACACAGCGGCAATGATGAGCTTCACGGAAATCGTCACACGTCAGAGGTGAACAAACTGCGCCCCCTGGCGGCCAATGGCCTGTGGGGCTTGTGCAGCGTCTGAAAACCAAACAGCGGGCCCGATGACCCGTCCTTGAGCCGATGCCGACGTTCGGCATCAAGTGAAAGATGGCATTTTAGCCATCGTCTGTAACCAATTGTTAGCTTTCAAATGTGAAAATCTGTCCGTTGATACCGGCAATGCGTCGGTGCGGCCTTATTGCCCTATCGTTTAAAGAGCCAGACCAGTACAATCGCCGCCAAACTTTACGCGCCCCCCTTGGTTGATGACGGGAACGATCCCGGCCTCAGCGCACTTCGACTCGGGCCAAGCGCTCCATATGCTGCTGTCCACTTATTGCCAGATGGATCTTCCGCTTCTGACCGGGATGCATTTCCCGTGATCCGAATGACGGAAACGGGTACTGATTCGGTACTGCCGCAACCCTAGCTACTCTGAATGCTTCGCAGGAAAAACCTTTGATTTCTACAGCTAACATCACGATGCAGTTCGGCGCCAAGCCGCTATTCGAAAACGTGTCGGTCAAATTCGGCGCGGGCAACCGCTACGGCCTGATCGGCGCCAACGGTTGCGGCAAGTCGACCTTCATGAAAATCCTCGGTAGCGACCTTGATCCGTCCGGCGGCCAGGTCATGCTGGAACCGAACGTGCGCCTGGGTAAATTGCGCCAGGACCAGTTCGCCTACGAAGAATTCACCGTAATCGACACCGTGATCATGGGTCACGAAGAGCTGTGGAAGGTCAAGGCCGAGCGCGATCGCATCTACTCGCTGCCGGAAATGACCGAAGAAGACGGCATGGCCGTGGCCGAGCTGGAAACCGAATTCGCCGAAATGGACGGTTACACCGCGGAGTCCCGTGCTGGCGAACTGTTGCTGGGCCTGGGTATCGGCATCGAGCAGCATTTCGGCCCGATGAGCGAAGTTTCCCCAGGCTGGAAACTGCGCGTATTGCTGGCTCAGGCGCTGTTCTCCGATCCGGAAGTGCTGTTGCTCGACGAACCGACCAACCACCTGGATATCAACACCATCCGCTGGCTGGAAAACGTTCTGACCCAGCGTTCCAGCTTGATGATCATCATCTCTCACGACCGTCACTTCCTGAACAGCGTATGCACCCACATGGCTGACCTGGATTACGGCGAGCTGCGCCTGTTCCCGGGCAACTACGACGAGTACATGACCGTGGCGACCCAGTCTCGCGAGCAGCTGCTGTCGGACAATGCCAAGAAGAAAGCGCAGATTTCGGAACTGCAATCGTTCGTCAGCCGCTTCTCGGCCAACGCCTCGAAAGCCAAGCAGGCCACTTCCCGCGCCAAGGCGATCGACAAGATCCAGCTGGCCGAGGTCAAGCCTTCGAGCCGCGTGAGCCCGTTCATCCGTTTCGAGCAAAACAAGAAGCTGCACCGCCAGGCGGTCATCGTCGAGCGCATGGCCAAAGGCTTCGACGGCAAGCCACTGTTCAAGGACTTCAGCTTCCAGGTTGAAGCCGGCGAACGCGTGGCGATCATCGGCCCGAACGGTATCGGCAAGACCACCCTGCTGCGCACCCTGGTCAACGAACTGACCCCGGATGCCGGTAGCGTCAAGTGGACCGACGCCGCTGAGCTGGGCTACTACGCTCAGGATCACGCGCACGACTTCGAAGACGACGTGACTCTGTTCGACTGGATGGGTCAGTGGACCCAGGGCGAGCAGATGATTCGCGGTACTTTGGGTCGCATGCTGTTCTCCAACGACGAGATCCTCAAGTCGGTCAAGGTCATCTCCGGTGGTGAGCAAGGTCGCATGCTGTTCGGCAAACTGATCCTGCAAAAGCCAAACGTGCTGATCATGGACGAACCGACCAACCACCTGGACATGGAATCCATCGAAGCGCTGAACCTGGCGCTGGAAAACTACCCGGGCACGCTGATCTTCGTCAGCCACGACCGTGAGTTCGTGTCGTCCCTGGCCACCCGCATCATCGAGTTGAGCCCGAACGGCGTGACCGACTTCAGCGGTACCTATGACGATTACCTGCGTAGCCAGGGTGTGGTGTTCTAAAAGCAGCTATTAGTTTCTAGCTGCAAGCTGCAAGTTAAAGCCCTGTCCTTTGTGACGGGGCTTTTTGTATTCAGACTCATGATTTTCTGTGGTGTCGAGACCATCGCGAGCAAGCCCGCTCCCACAGGGGGAATGCATTCCAAATGTGGGAGCGGGCTTGCTCGCGAAGAGGCCTTCAAGAACAGCGATAATTAGTTAGCCTGCTTCCTTTTATCCCACAGCCGCGCCATCATGCAGTTCTCCCTCCGCCGCCCGCGAACGAGCCCTCATGTCTGCGCAAGAACAGCCACCACAAAGCTCCATGGCGATCACCCTGCAGATCGTTTCCATCGTTTTCTATACATTCATCGCCTTCATCTGCATCGGCCTGCCGATTGCGGTGTTGCCGGGGTATGTCCATGAGCAGCTCGGGTTCAGTGCCGTTATCGCCGGGTTGACCATTGGCTCGCAATACCTGGCCACCCTGCTCAGCCGGCCCATGGCCGGGCGCATGTCCGACAGTGTCGGGACCAAGCGCGCCATCATCTACGGCCTGACGGGGATCGTCTTGAGTGGCGGGCTGACCTTGTTGTCGACCTTGCTGCAAAGCTTTCCCTTGATCAGCCTGTTGATCCTGATCGCCGGACGCTTGTTGCTGGGCATCGCCCAAGGGCTGATCGGGGTCGGCACGATCAGTTGGTGCATGGGCCAGGTAGGCGCCGAACATACCGCGCGCTCGATCTCGTGGAACGGCATCGCCTCCTATGGTGCGATTGCCATCGGGGCGCCGCTGGGGGTGGTGATGGTCGGGCAGCTGGGGTTTGCCAGCCTGGGTATCACCCTGTCGGTGCTGGCCCTGTTGGCTTTGCTGCTGATTCGCAACAAACCGTCGGTGCCAGTGGTACGCGGTGAGCGGCTGCCGTTCTGGGCGGTGTTCGGACGGATTGCGCCATTCGGTGCAAGCCTGAGCCTGGCCTCGATCGGCTACGGCACCCTCACCACCTTCATCACCCTGTATTACGTCAACCGGGGCTGGAGCGGCGCGGCGTACTGCCTGACGGTGTTCGGGGTGTGCTTCATCCTGGCGCGGCTGTGTTTCATTTCCAGCATCAGCCGTTTTGGCGGTTTCACCTCGGCCGTTGCCTGCATGTCCATCGAGACCGTCGGCCTGGTGCTGTTGTGGCTGGCGCCTTCGACCGGCTATGCCTTGATCGGTGCCGGCCTGACCGGTTTCGGTTTGTCGCTGGTGTATCCGGCCCTGGGCGTCGAGGCGATCAAGCAGGTGCCCAACTCCAGCCGAGGCGCCGGCCTGAGCGCTTATGCGGTGTTTTTCGACCTGGCGCTGGCGATTGCCGGGCCGTTGATGGGCGCAGTGGCGTTGAACCTGGGGTACGCGTGGATCTTCTTCAGTGCGGCGTTGTTGTCGGTGTGTGCGCTGGGCTTGACCCTTTTGCTCAAGCACCGTGCAACGACCTGATTACTGATCAGCGGTCTGCATCCCCGCCCGCGTCGGTTTGCCTAGGGTGCGCGAGAAGAAACGCCCGGCTTCCGAGATCAGGCTACGGTGAATGTCCGCGCGATCGACGCCCTCTGCATCGGTACACAGGGCCGGCATGATCACAATCTGTTCGTCATTGCACGGCGCCATGAACACGAAATGCCCGGCCCCGGCGAGCAGCTTGAAGTCCGGGGCGACGGGCAGCTTGCGCGCCAGTGCCGCGGCGTTCTTGTCGGGCGCCACCAGCTTGTCGCCATCGCCGCTATAAAGCAGTACCGGAACATGCACATCGGCCAGGGTATGACGGCCGAACTTCAGGCTCAGCGGCGCCATCAGCAACAGTGCATGGACCCGTGGGTCGGCCACCGGTTGCAAATCGTCGCGGTCGACGATCAGTTCACCCTGGGTATTGCAGGCATCACGGTCGTCCGGGCGCTCCTGGCAGTAACGGCGCAGACGATCCAGGTCCGGGGTCGCGCCGGACAGTATCAACGCCGTTTCGCCGCCTGCCGAGTAACCGATTACCCCGACCTGCTCGGCATTGACGAAGGGTGCGAGCATGGGATCGCCCAGCGTCGCGGTAATGGCTTCGGAAATCTGGATCGGCCGTCCGTACAGGTTGCTCAAGGTGCCGAGGCGGCTGTGGTCTTTGGAGTTGTCGCCCGGATGAATCACCGCCACCACCACAAAACCCTTGCGGGCCAGGGACGTGGCCAGGTCGTGCAGGGCCAGCGGCGTGCCGGTGTTGCCATGGGACAGCAGCAGCATCGGAAACCGGCCGATAGCGACTTTGGTGTCTTCGCCGGCTTCGACGTTGTACCCCTCAAGCAGGCTGGAATGTTCCTTGGCGCTCGAAGGATAAAAGGCAATGGCACGCATCGGTTGCAAGTCGAGCGGGTCGAGAAAGCTCAGTTCGTGATAACCGACGCTCCAGTGAGGATGCGGCGCAGGCGCGGCGTGCACTGAATTCAGGCTGGCGAGCAGACAGATCAGTAAAGCTGCACAAAGACGCACCATGGGATGCCCCACCTTGTTACCGGATCAGAGACGTTAAGCCTCGACTGCATAACTCAGGCCACAACTTGCAACAGCCAGAAACAAAAAACTCCGCATCTGCCACTTGCGTGATCAGAATACAGAGTTTTTTGGGAATTGCCTGCAGCGGCAATGGGTGTTTACGCAAGCCTTACGCGGCGGCGAACAGCTGCTCGCTGATTTGCGCCTGGGCGTCGTTCATGGCTTTGCCACGCACTTCGTCACCGTAAGCCAGGCCGTGGGCACGGACGAATTCGATGTCGGTAATGCCGATGAAACCGAACAGGACCTTCAGGTAGTCTTCGTGGGCAACACCGGTTGCCTGGCCGGCGTGCAGGCCACCGGAAGTCGAAACGATCACGACTTTCTTGCCACCGCACAAGCCTTCAGGGCCGGCTTCGGTGTAGCGGAATGTCTGGCCGGCGACGGCGATGCGGTCGATCCAGGCTTTCAATTGGGTCGGGATGGTGAAGTTGTACATCGGCGCGGCAATCACTACAGCATCGGCGGCGAGGAACTCGGCCAGGGTCGAGGCGCTCAGCTCGGCTTCGTGCTGTTGGGCGGCGTTGCGCAGTTCAGCGGCGGTACCTGCTGCAACCAGGGTGGCCCCGGAAAAGTGGCTGATGGCGTCGGCAGCCAGGTCGCGGTAGGTCACTACGGCGGACGGCTCGGCGGCTTGCCAGGCTTTGACGACTTCGCCGCTCAGCAGACGGGAAGCCGAGTTGTCACCAAGAATGCTCGAATCGATATGCAGCAGTTTCATGTGGGATCTCCAAGTGAGGATCGCCGCCAGGGCGATCTGATGGAAACAATCCTACAGACGAAACCAATAGCTGATTAGACTGCAACAATGCGATAGTTTGTCCCACTGATAGAACGATCGAGAAAGTGCCATGCAAGACCTGAACGACCTCTATTACTTCGCCAAAGTCGTGGAGGCCGGTGGCTTCGCGGCCGCCGGCCGTTTGCTGGGGATTCCCAAGTCGCGACTGTCACGGCGCATTGCTGAACTTGAGGAGCGCCTGGGTGCGCGGCTTCTGCAACGCACCACCCGCCAGCTGAAACTCACCGCCGTCGGCGAACGTTATCTGCGCCACTGCCAGGCAATGCTGCTGGAAGCGGAAATGGCTGACGAAGCCGTGGCCAGCATGTCCAGTGAACCGCGCGGACGCTTGCGGGTTTCTTCCCCGGTCGGCCTGGCCCATGAAATGCTTCCGAGGGTGATCAGCAACTTCCTGGAGAAATATCCCCAGGTACAGCTGGAGGTGATGCTGGTCAATCGGCGCGTCGACCTGGTGACCGAAGGCGTGGACGTCGCGTTGCGCGTACGCGAGCCGGGTGATGAAGATCCGCTGCTGGTCACCCGCCGCCTGCGTCAGGCGCAGATGCTGATGGTCGCCAGCCCCGCCTTCCTCCAGGGACTGGAGATCAATCACCCCGATGACCTGAAGAACCTGCCGGTGCTCGGCGCCCTCGAGCCCGATCGCCTGGTGCACATTGGCCTGGTCGATCGCCAGGGCAAGAAACACGAGCTGGCCCTTGAAGCGCGATTGGGCATCGACGACTTCATCGTGCGCAAGACCTGCACCCTCGCCGGCCAGGGGTTCACCACGTTGCCTATGATGTATTGCGAGCAGGAACTGGCCAATGGCTCACTGGTACAGTTACTGCCCGAGTGGTCGTTGCCCGGGGGCTGGTTGCAGGCGGTCTACCCTCACCGACGCGGGGTGATGCCGGCCGTGCGTGCCTGGCTCGACCATCTGATCGAAACCTTCAATGCCTGTGGGGACCGTTTGATATGAAGGCAGGACGCATGAACGAGGCCGACGTGGCGGCTTTCTGCCTGGCATTGCCGGGTGCGCGGGAAGACTACAAATGGGGTGGCGTGCGGGTGTTTTCGATTGCCGGTACCAAGATGTTCGCCTTGCAGAACCTGCGCGGCGACTCCCTGGCGTTCAAGGTCGACAAGGACCTGTTTCTCGGTCATTGCGACCGCCCGGGCATTCACCCGGCGCCCTATCTGGCGCGGGCCCAATGGATCATCATGGCCACGCCCTACCCGCTCGGCGCCGAGGAACTGCAAGGCTTGCTACGGCGCTCCCATCAGCTTGTCGTCAGTAAGTTGCCCAAGCGCACCCAGGTCGGGCTGTTGCTCTGATCAGAACAGTGAGAACAGCTGCGCGCCGAGGAACAGCCGGTCGATCCAGAACACCTGGTGCAGCAGCACGATGATCCAGAACACCCCTTGAAAGGACAGCTTGCGCGTCTTGTGTCGAAACACTTGCTGCGCGAGCAAGGCGCCCGGCCAGCCGCCAGCGAACTCCAGCGCATGCAGGACGTTTTCCGGGATACGCCTTTGATCGGCGCGCGCCTTGCGCTTGTCGCTCCAGTACAGCAGGAACGCCAGCACGCTGACGATGCCGTAGGCCGCCATGGGAATCAGCGAAACCCCCTGCAGCCATAACGACATCGAACCGAACAGCGGCAGCGCGCACAGCATCGCCAACACCAGCAGTTTCAGGCGCAGATGGCGGATGCCTGCCCCGGATTGGCGTCCTGCGTCGTTGCGCGCGCGGGTATCGTTCATGGCTTGGCGGCGGTCCAGTCGACCCAACCGAACTGCCAGGTCGCCAGGATCAGCAAGCCGAATGCAATGCGGTACCAGGCAAACGCCGCATAGCTGTGGCTGGCGATGAACTTGAGCAAGCCCCTGACCGCAATCATCGCGAAAATGAACGCAGTGACGAAGCCGACCGCAAACACCGGGAAGTCAGACGGCACGAACAGGTCGCGGTACTTGTAGCCCGAGTACACCGCCGCGCCGACCATGGTCGGCATGGCCAGGAAGAAGGAAAACTCGGTAGCGGTCTTGCGCGACAGGCCGAACAACAGGCCGCCGATGATCGTCGAGCCGGAGCGCGAGGTACCCGGAATCATCGCCAGGCACTGGGCCAGGCCGACTTTCAGGGCGTCTTTCCAGGTCATGTCATCGACGCTTTCGGCATGCACTTCGTGCTGACGCTTTTCGGCCCACAACATGATGACCCCGCCCACCACCAAGGCCGTGGCCACCGTGATCGGGTTGAACAGGTAGTGGTGAATCAGGTCGGCGAAAATGACCCCCAGTACCACCGCCGGCAGGAACGCAATCAGCAGGTTGGCGGTAAAGCGCCGGGCACTTGGCTGCGTCGGCAGGCCTACGACCACGTCGAAGATCTTGCGGCGAAACTCCCACACCACCGCCAGGATGGCGCCGAGCTGGATAATAATGTTGAACGCCATGGCCCGCTCGCCACCGAAGTCGAGCAAGTCGGCGACAATAATCTGGTGCCCGGTACTGGAAATGGGCAAGAACTCCGTCAGCCCTTCTACAACGCCAAGAATCAAAGCCTGAAAGGCCGTCCAAAGATCCATCAATCCCCCAAAAGGCCATGCGTCGACGCATGCCCCGTTAATTTATTCAAAGCCGTTTACTGTCATCAGCGTCGTTGAGTCCCGCGCGCACAAGCCTACGCAAAAAACGTCGCGAGTTTCGTGAAAAATCAGTTTGATTTCAGGTTTTTGCGTGCGGGACGAAATCCTAGCAGACAAGTGCGCTTTACGCTGCCGTGCAGTCGGCATCGAAGGCACCCGCTGCTACAAGCCTCTCGGCCATAATCCGGTTACAATCGCGCCCCTCTTCGATTTCTCCAAGGAACCTGCATGTCCGGGCTTGAACTGTTTGCCGCCACCCTCGGCGTCATTGCCGTCTGGTTGACGGTCAAACAGAATCCCTGGTGCTGGCCGATCGGCCTGGTCATGGTGCTGATCTACAGCTGGATCTTTTACGAGGTCAAGCTGTATTCCGACATGCTGCTGCAAGTGATCTATGCCGGGCTGCAAGTTTACGGTTGGTGGCAGTGGACCCGCGCGGGCCAGGCCCATCACGGGCGCGAAGTCAGCCGACTGGACGCACCTGCGGTGGCGTCGGGGCTGGCCCTGGGCGCGCTGGGCAGTGTGTTGCTGGGCGCCGCCATGGCGCACTGGACCGATGCCGCGCAACCCTGGCTCGATGCTGCCCTCACGGCCTTCAGCCTGGTGGCTCAATGGTGGATGGCGCAAAAACGCCTGCAGTGCTGGCCGCTGTGGATCGTCCTGGACTGTGTGTTCGTCGGCCTGTTCCTTTATAAGGGGATGTACCTGACGGCTGCCCTGTATGGCCTGTTCACCCTGCTGGCCATTCAAGGCTGGCGCACATGGCGCCGCGATCCGGTATTGTGCCCATGAAGGTGTTGGTTTTGGCAGGACCTGAATCGAGCGGCAAAAGTTGGCTATCAAACGAGATTCACGCCAATTTCGGCGGCATACTGGTCGGCGAGTACGTTCGGCATTTCATCGAAAAGGAAGCCCGAGTAACCTGCTACGAAGACATCACACCAATAGCACTTGGCCAGCTGTCTTGGGAAGATCAAGCACGGGCCCAACAGCCGTCCCTGTTGATTCTCGATACGCATCTGTTGAGCAACATCCTTTGGAGCCGCACCTTGTTTGGCGCTTGCCCGGTGTGGATCGAGCAGGCATTGCAGGTACGGCACTACGACCTGCATCTGCTGCTGAGCCCGGAAACCGTGGCCTGGCACGACGACGGACAGCGTTGCCAACCGCAGCTGGCAGAACGCCAGGCGTTTTTCCAGGCCAGCCGCCAGTGGCTTGACCTGCATCGCCAGCCTTACCAGCTGGTGCAAGGTGACTGGCAACAGCGCAAGGACGCGGCATTCGACGCTGTAACGCGCTTGCTCAAGGCCTGACAAGACGGCCACGCCCTGCCGGAAATGTCCATTCCTGAAACACCCTCCCCAGCGAAAACCCGCGAGCTAGAGCGATTCGAGCATTTTCACCAGAAAATGTTAAGCCACTGATACAACCTGCCTTAAACGCCCTCAGCGAGCAATGCCGCCAGCAAGGACGGCACTTTTGCGTGCTTCTGTCTCAGGGGCGTTACAAAGTGTTTTTCACCACCTCAACAGTTAAAGCCAAGCCACTGTTTTCAATAGAAAAGCAAAAACCGGCACAGCTTCTGCTCTCTTCCTTCGCAACGCTGATAAGGGCCAGCGTTCCACTTACAGAAGGAATTGCCGCCGTGGGGAAATTTCATAACAACATCCATAGTCTCCTGCTGGTCGGATGCGCTCTGAGTTCAATGGCTTGCCTGCCTGTCCAGGCGGACAACGGCATCATCATCATCAAACGCGATGTCCAGGTACGCAACGCAACGATCCCGCCGCTCGTTCCCGATCCCAACCCCACGACTGTCAACGCCAACCCGTCCAAACAGGTCCTCGCTCAAACCAACGAGTTGAGCGACGGGGACTTTGCCGGCGTCGCCAGTGGTGCAGGCATCTCCCGCCTGGTCACGCAAAACACCAACAACCTGGGCGGCAACATCAGCACCCAGAACCAGCTTTCCAACCAACCCGCCGGGCGTTCGGGCAATGGCGGCAGCGGCATTGCCAATATGGTCAACTCCAACGTCCAGCAGGGCCTGGGTGCCCTCAGAATCATAACGGGAGACCGTTAAGATGAATCGTACGCTGCTGATGATCGCCATGTTTTGCAGTGCATCGACCTTCGCCCAATCCCCCGTCATTGATAACGCCACCATCGACAATTCGGGCGCGCAGTACCAGGGCAACGTCGGGGTCAACCAGGCAGCCGGCGACTTGCAGCAACAGGCGAACGCCAGGGCCTTCGCCATTGGCCGTGACGCCAGCGCGACCACGGATATTCGCCAACGGTTGCGCACCATTGTCGATCCCAGGATCGATGCCCACGCCAGTATTCAAGGCGACTCCTTCAGCCATGGCAATGGCGCATTGGGCGTCAACCAGAGCGCGGGCGCCAGCAACCAGCAAGCCAATGCGCTGCGCATAAGCACCAGTGAGCAGCCGCAAAGTATCGACGACAGCGTCCTCATGCAACAGAACGTGACGCTGCTCTACAACTCCGATCCAACTGACTCTGCACCCGGCTATCGCCAGGTCACTACCAGTGACCAGGCATTCACCGGTAGCCGTGGGGTGATTCAGTTGAATCAGAGCGCCGGGGTGGGAAACCGAATGGCCAACACCCTGAGCGTACGGGTCGTGGATTGACCCAAATAGGTAACAACAACACTTAACCTAAAATAAGTACGGAGAATCACCATGAAACCTTCGATGGCATTAAAGCCTCTGGTTTTCGCAATTGCTGCGGTCATGGCTGTTGCTGTACAAGCTGGGCAAAACGATAGGCGTGGCAACCACCATAACAATGGTGGCCAACAACAAACCCCTCCTGCAAGGATGGTCCCCATCAGCGCGACTGCCAATGCGACGGACAGACAGAGCAGCACCGGCAACCGCATCTGGAATGAAGGGGTAGAAAACTCGGCCGAGATGAGCAGTTCGGCCGCAGGCGCGAGCGGTAACGTCGGCGTCAACGTGGCGGCAGGTTCCGGCAACCAGCAAGACAACGCCGCCGCCATCGCCAACGCAGCCTCCGACAACGCCGCGATCGATAACAGCTTCGTGTTCGGCACGGCCACTGCCACCGCGAACGTCACGCAAATCAGCAACAATAACCGCGTCAGCAACTTTGGCGTGACCAACTCTGCCGTGATGAGTGGATCCGCCGACGGCAGCAGCGGTAACGTGGGTGTCAACATTGCTGGTGGCGATCTGAACCAACAGAAAAACACCATGGCAATTGCCAATACCAATGCTCCACTGGGTAGCGCAAGAGCCACCGCATCCGCCAACCAAAGCGGTCCTGGCCTGACAGTGAACAACACTGCCGATCGGACCTACCGTGTTGATACGATCACCGTTACCAATACGCGGTCTGGTAGTGCCTCGTTTGACAAGTCGTTCGAAGCCAGCGGCAGTCAAAGCAGTTCTTCGAGCTGGGCCGCGGCCGGATCCAAAAGCTCTGATGCCAGCGGTTCGCTTAGCATTGATGTAAGCGGTTCTACCGCCAGCGCTGCGAGCGGTTCCAACAGCAGCGCTGCCAGCGGTTCCAACAGCAGCTCTGCCAGCGGTTCCAACAGCAGCTCTGCCAGCGGTACCAACAGCAGCACTGCCAGCGGTTCCAACAGCAGCACTGCCAGCGGTTCTTCGAGCGCTTCTCTGACTGCTTCCCTGGGCGCTACGCTGGACGCTGAAGCTGCGTCTTCCAACTCCACTACCGTCAACTTCGGTTTTGGCGATCGCACCCGCAGTAGCAGTTCCGATGCATCGGTCAACGCTTCGCTTGATGCAACCCTTGACGTAGCGGTAGACAGATCGTACGACCGTTCGCGCGACTCCTCGTTCGACCGTTCACGCGATTCCTCGTTCGACCGTACCCGCGACTCCTCGTACGACCGTTCGCGCGACTCCTCGTACGACCGTTCGGCCGAGTCTTCGTACGACAAGTCTCGCGAATCGTCGTTCGAGAAAGCGTTCGATGCTTCGTTCGAGAAATCGACCGCGTCCTCGTACGATAAATCGGGCAGCAAGTCGGCCGAATCTGCGTACGACAAAGCGAAAAGCTACAGTGAAAGCAGCTCTTATGATTTGAGCAACACCTACTCTTATCAAGTGCTGACTCCAACTGGCTGGGCCAACCCTGTGACCAACACTGCAACCCTGAGCGGTTCGGTGAACGGTGGCAGCGGCAACCTGGGTGTCAACGTGGCTGCTGGTGTGGGCAACCAACAAAGCAACTCGCTGGCCATCTCCAACCAATCGTTCTAATGCTGTCTGTGGAGGCCCCCTTCCGGGGGCCTTTTTCAACCCAACCAGAAGGCGTCCCCACCATGCGTATTATCGCCTTGGCAATTTTGCTTTGCGTGGCCAGTGTGGTCGAGGCTGCACAACTGCCGCTGTCCGTACTACCGGGTGGCGGGTTGGTGTACAAACCGATCCAGAGCGTACGCGAACGCAAATTTTCCGACCTGGTGCAACAGAAAACCGACTTCAGTTGCGGCGCCGCGGCGCTGGCGACCATCTTGCGCCAGGCCTATTGGCTTGACGTGGACGAAGAACAGATCATCGAAGGCATGCTGTCACACTCCGATCAGGACCTTGTCCGCGTCCAGGGCTTTTCCATGCTCGACATGAAGCGCTACGTGGAAAGTCTCGGCATGCGCGCCCGTGGCTATCGGGTAGCGACGGAAACCCTGAACGAGATCAAGATCCCGGTGGTGGTACTCATGGATGTCCGTGGCTACAAACATTTTGTGGTCATGCAAAGAGTCCATAAAGGCTGGGTCTACATCGGCGATCCGGTACTCGGTCATAAACGCTACAAAGTCGACGAGTTCACCAAAGGCTGGAACGGCATCATCTTTGCCGTCATCGGCCAGGGCTACGACAAAACCAATGCGTTGCTCGACCCGCCGCTGCCTCTGACCGCCAAGAACCGCGTCAACGCCTTCAGCCCGGTGCAGGACGCTGAGTTAATGGATTTCGGATTTATCCAAAGCGACTTCTTCTAATAACAATGGAGCACGATGCTCCGGGAGTATCCAATGAAGACTCCAATCTGGCTGGCCGTGGTTTGCCTGGCCGCCAGCCTGCCGACCCATGCGGAACTGTTGAAACCCATTGAACTGAATGACCAGGAACTGGCAAGCCTGCGCGGACGTTATGTCATGCCGGGGCGGATCATCAGTTTCGGCATCGCCATGAGCAGCACCTGGCAAAATGCCAACGGTGAGGTGATCGGCGCGACGTCCTCGATGCAAATTCAGCAATCGACCATCAAGCCACAGTTCTACGTGACGATGATCGACGAAAAAGGCTATGGCTCGGCGCATACCCAAAGCGCCGGCACCGGCACCGTCACGGGCGGCGCCGGCCTCAACAGCACCGAGGGCGTCACCCAGGTCGTGCGGGCTGCCGGCGACAACAACAGTGCCTATAACAACGTTGATATCAACGTCTCCAAGGCCAACCAGGCGCCAGCCATGCAACCGCAAGGCCAGGCCCTGGCCGCGGGCTCGACGCTGGTAGGTTCCAATGGGGCGGGCTCGCTCAGCGTTTCCTCGAGCGGTACGGGTGTGCAAATGAACATCGTGGCCAACAACAACCAGGGCAGTACCGTACAACGCCTGGCCCAGGGTGGCTTGATGCAGAACACCACTTTGCTCGGCAGCAGCAACCAGGTGAGGAACCTCACGTCCCTCAATGTCGTGCTGCGTGACAACGTGGCAACAGCCGGCTCTCTGAACGGGAATCTCGACCAGCTTAAAGGTCTTCGCACTCAAGGATTCTGATCTACGCTCAGTCTCATCAAATGTAGTCAGAAGGGACGGCTAACCCATGCATCGAATGTTAACGTTCAGAGCTATCGTCTGTTTGAGTAGCCTGGCCCCGGCTTCATTGCTTTACGCAGCACCGGATCCCCAGGTCGAAGCACTAAAACAAGAACTCATGGAGCTGAAACAGCGGTACGAAGCACAACAGAACGCGCTGATGGTCCTCGAACAGCGCGTTCGCCAAGTCGAAGAAGCACCGGCCACACCTGCTCCCAAACGCCTGACCAAATCCCCCGCCGAATCGCCCAATAGTGGCCAGACGGTGGCTGCCGGCGCGCCTGGAACCACCGGCAGTTCCTACGGCCAGTCGCTCAAGGATGACTCGGAACCAGCACAGAGCGTGTCCAACCTGTACGACGAAGCCAGCGGGTTCTTCGGCGGCGGCAAGTTCAGCGTGGAAACCGGCCTGACCTACACCCACTACGATACCCGTGCGTTGACGCTCAACGGCTTCCTGGCCCTGGACTCGATTTTCCTTGGCAACATCAACCTCGACCGTATCAAGTCGGATAACTGGACCCTGGACCTGACCGCCCGTTATAACGTGGCGCAACGCTGGCAGTTCGACATTAACGTCCCCGTGATCTATCGCGAATCCACGTATTCATCCGGTGGCGCCGGTGGCGCAGCCAACGGGGTTTCAGACGAAACCGTTACCCGCGACCCGAACATCGGCGATATCAACGTTGGCGTTGCCTACAAGTTCCTCGATGAGTCGGCCAACCTGCCCGACGCGGTGGTTACCCTGCGCGTCAAGGCGCCGACCGGGGATGACCCTTACGGCATCAAGCTGGTCGAGGTGCCTGGCAACGATAACCTCGCGGTCCCCGAGGACCTGCCGACCGGCAACGGTGTCTGGGCGATCACCCCGGGTATCTCGCTGGTCAAGACCTTCGACCCGGCCGTGCTGTTCGGCAGCCTGGCCTACACCTACAACATGGAGGACTCTTTCAGCGACATCAGCCCTACGGTCAACACCAAGGTGCCCGGGGACGTGAAACTGGGCGATTCCTGGCAAGTTGGCGCCGGTATTGCGTTTGCCCTGAACGAGAAGATGAGTATGTCGTTCTCCTTCACCGACCAGTTTGCCCGCAAGAGCAAGATCAAGCCGGACGGCGGCGACTGGCAATCGATCTCCAACAGCGACTACAACTCGGCCAACTTCAACATCGGCATGACCCTGGCAGCTTCCGACAACCTGACGATCGTGCCCAACCTGGCCATTGGCCTGACCGACGACTCGCCGGACTTCTCCTTCAGCCTGAAATTCCCGTACTACTTCTGAACCAAAACAAAGCCCCGTTGCGACTTCGATCGCAACGGGGCTTTGTTGTAGAGCAAAAGATCGCAGCCTTCGGCAGCTCCTACAAGGTGAACGTATTCCCATGTAGGAGCTGCCGCAGGCTGCGATCTTTTAACGTATTTGATGTTTGTGGAGCAGGCGGTAAAAGGTCGGCCTGGAGATGCCCAGCACCTTGGCGGCAATACTCAGGTTATCGCTATGACGGTTGAGTACATCACACAGGGCCTGGCGCTCTGCCCGGTGCTTGTAGTCTTCCAGCGTGCCCATTGGCGCGGCAATGGCGTGGTGGCTGATCAGCCCGAGGTCTCGCGCTTCGATCTGCCTGCCTTCGGCCAGCACCAGGCCGCGACGTACCCGGTTGGCCAGCTCGCGAACATTGCCCGGCCAGTCGTGTTTGCCCATGGCAATCAAGGCGTCTTCACTGAAGCTGCGCGGGCGGCGGCCGGTTTCATGGCTGTAGAAATGGGAAAAGTGGTTGGCCAGCATCGACAGGTCGCCATTGCGCTCACGCAGGGGCGCAGTCACGACTTGCAAGACGTTCAGTCGGTAATACAGGTCTTCGCGAAAGCCTTTCTTCTCGATCGCCGCCTCCAGATCGACATGGGTTGCCGCCAACACCCGTACATCCACGGGGATCGGCTGGCTACCGCCAACCCGTTCGATGTGTTTTTCCTGGAGGAAGCGCAACAGGCTCGCCTGCAACTCAAGGGGCAGATCGCCGATCTCGTCGAGAAACAGCGTGCCGCCGTGAGCCGCTTCGATCCGCCCGACCTTGCGTTGATGGGCGCCGGTAAAGGCCCCCTTCTCATGGCCAAACAGTTCGGACTGGATCAGGTGCTCGGGAATCGCCCCGCAGTTGATCGCGACAAAGGGTTTGCTGTGGCGCAGGGATTGCCGATGCAGCGTACGGGCCACCAGCTCCTTGCCTGTGCCGCTTTCACCGCGAATCAACACCGGCGACTCGGTGGGCGCCAGCTTGCTCAACAGCTTGCGCAGTTCGCGGATGGGTTTGCTGTCCCCCAGCAGTTCGTGTTCGGGCTGATCGATGTGCACCGTGCCCTGCCCGCGCAGGCGCGCCATGCCAAAGGCCCGACCCAGCGTCACCTGGACCCTGGAGACATCGAACGGCAAGGTATGAAAATCGAAAAACCACTCGCAGACGAAGTCCCCGACATTCTGTAGCCGCAGAACGTCCTGGTTGAGCACGGCGATCCACTCGGTACCGCTGCGGCTGATCACCTCCTTGACCGTATCCGGGTGCTCGAGGTGAAAGGGCTGCAGGCGTAACAAGCCCACGTCACAGCTACGATCGGCGGCGTTGTCCAGCGAGCAGCTGTCAACATCCCAACCCACGGAGCGTAATCCAGGTAACAGGCGATGGCAGTCGTCGCAGGGATCTACCACTAATAGACGTCGTAACGCAGGCGCTTCGCTCATGTGATTTCCTTGACGCCAAATTTTAGGATTTTTTATTAAAAACAGTCATTTGGCGGACCTGGCTGTAACGTTAGCAAGAATTTGACGGGCGCTTGTACCGATTGACTATAGGCCTGCTGCGCAAAGCGTTATAAGAAACGGGATTTTCCAGCGACCTGACGAATGTTTCCTTTCATCAAGCTTTCAACACGCGCCCGATTTACAGGGATATACAAGAAAGTTGAAATTTCTTCTGATTGTGTGTGACCTGAACCCGGGTTGCGCGCATCAGTACAAGTAACCAGCCGAACGGTATAAGCCCAACCGACGGCAATTGACTTGATTGGGCCTACAGAGAGACGACCTATGAACGCCCCGCTCCGTGTCAACGAAGCTCTGCTGATAGCCGATCGCGCATTTAAACCGTTCAAATGCGTGGCCTGGGCCCCACAGGACGGGAATGGCGAACTGACCCTGACCGTTATCGACCGCACCAGTAACAAAATAGGGCGCAAACAAATCCCGAGCAGCGCGTACAGTGATCCGGCACAGCTTGAAAGCTTGCTGGAACAGGCCCGCGCCGAATTGAGCGAAGAAGGCTACACGCTGCAATCCTGGTCGATGCCACAATAATTGTATTGCGGATTACTCCGGGGTAATCCGCGCCTTCCCGCTGTTGTTAGTTAGCGCTCTTTTCATGCCAAGTGCACTCAAGACGCTTTCTTACTTGAACTTCGGCGTGCTCCGGACTCTTTGCTGGCTTGCCTTTGGTTCGAAAAGACAGTGTTGTGGCACACAACGACCCTCCGCCTGTTAGTTCTGACAGTTGTGCAATCAATCATTCAGGGATTGAATAATCTCTTAACAGTCGCCACCCCCAACTTCTGGATCAGGACGACTCGCAAGGAGATGCGTGCATGTCAATCCAGTCCGTTCTGGCTTTCCCCGCAACCGTCCAACCTGCCGGAAAGCTCGACCCCAACTTCGCTGCCAAAGGCACCACCCAGGTGTATTTCTTTGGCAGTACTTCAAGCCTGGCCAATGACATCGCGATTGACTCACAGGGTCGTTTGCTGGTGGCGGCAAAGGTCACAATGCCTGGCGGCAGCCGCTTTGGCCTGGCGCGTTTGCTGAAGGACGGTTCGGCGGACCTGGCCTTTGGCAGACAAGGCAGTGTCATCGGCCAATTCGAACCGGGTTTCGAGGCCATGGCGGGCAAGGTGCAGGTGCTGCCCGATGGAAACATCCTGATCGCTGGCCTGCAATACGAAAGCGAGCACCGCACGCTTCCGGCACTCGCACTGTTCGACCCGCAGGGTCAACCGGTCCAACGGTTTGGCGACAATGGGCGCTGCGTGGTGCGCTTGCCAGGCCATTTGTCCCGGGGCATGCGTGATGTCTGGCTGCCTCCGGGCGTACCGGGCGCCGAGGCCTGCAGTGTCGACGTGCAGGAGGACGGTCGAATACTGCTGGTGGCCAATCATCACTTCGAACTGGCCGATCATGCCGCCATGCTGATACGGCTGGACGCCAATGGCTCGCTGGACAGCAGCTTCAATGGCCGTGGTTTTGTCATGGTCAGGCACCTGCTGATGAATACCTGGCTCAGCAACGTGACGGTGCAACGGGACGGTCGCATCCTGGTGGCTGGCTCGATCAATTTTCCGCAGGAAGGCCTGGTGGCCCGCTACAACCCCGATGGCAGCCTCGACAGCAGTTTCGCCCTGGACGGCTACATGAGCTTCACGGCGAACGGGCAAGGTGCCCAGGTCAGTCAAATCGTCCAGCAGGACAATGGCGACATCCAGTGTTTTGGCAGCAGCCGCGACCCCATGCGCTGCCTGGCCCTGAAACTGCACCTCAATGGTCGCCCGGATCATCACTGCAACGGCGGCCAGGCGCATTTGCTGGAGATCGGCCACAACGGCTGCCAGTGGACCGCCGCGCAAATGCAACCGGACGGCAGCGTAGTGACCGCCGGCGCCACCATTGGCGGCGTCGAGGCCGACTTTGTATTGGGGCGATACCTGCCAGGCGGGCAACTCGACAGCGATTTCGGCAACGGCAGTGGATGGCTGCGCACCCGTCTGGGCCGCAGTCTCGATACGGCCACTTCCGTCGCGGTGCAGGACGACGGTAACGTCCTCGTCGGCGGCTATTCGCTGGACGGCAACTATCGGGCGATCGTCGCACGCTACCTGGTCTGATTCGATGGATTTTTCCTACGCTTGATCTTCTTTCCGGCTTACGGCAACTTGCGCGCTTCTTAATACAAGGAGTAGCCGATGTCCGGCTCGATGGTCCAGGCGTTCGCGCACAATTTTCTCGGCAACTCACCGCGCTGGTACAAGGCCTGCATTGTCGGTTTCCTGATTCTCAACGCCCTGGTGTTATGGACCGCAGGCCCGGTGGTCGCGGGCTGGATGCTGGTGCTGGAGTTCATTTTCACCCTGGCCATGGCCCTCAAGTGTTACCCGCTGATGCCCGGCGGCCTGCTGCTGGTCGAAGCGCTGCTGCTGAAGATGACCACGCCCCAGGCGCTCTATGACGAGTTGCTGCACAACTTTCCGGTGATCCTGCTGCTGATGTTCATGGTGGCGGGCATCTACTTCATGAAAGACCTGCTGCTGTTCCTGTTCTCGCGCCTGTTGCTGGGTGTGCGCAGCAAAGCCCTGCTGGCGCTGATGTTCTGCTTTTTGTCGGCGTTCCTGTCGGCGTTTCTCGATGCCCTGACGGTGACCGCGGTAATCATCAGTGCCGCCGTCGGGTTTTACTCGGTGTACCACCGCGTCGCCTCGGGTAGCGATCCGCGCCAGGACAGCGAATTTAGCGATGATCAGCACCTGCCCACCCTGCATCACGCCGACCTCGAGCAGTTCCGCGCATTTTTGCGCAGCCTGCTGATGCACGGTGCCGTGGGTACGGCTCTGGGTGGCGTGTGTACGCTGGTCGGCGAACCGCAGAACCTGCTGATCGGTCATGAGATGGGCTGGCACTTCGCCGAATTTTTCCTGAAGGTCGCCCCGGTTTCCCTGCCGGTGCTGGTCGCAGGCCTGGTCACCTGCGTCCTGCTGGAAAAACTGCGCTGGTTTGGTTACGGCACCTTGCTGCCGGACAACGTACGCACCGTGCTGGCCAGTTACGCCGCCCAGGACAATGCCGAGCGCACCTCGCGCCAGCGTGCAGCGTTGATCGTGCAAGCCGTGGCCGCGCTGATCCTGATTGCCGGGTTGGCCTTGCACGTGGCGGAAGTGGGCCTGATCGGGCTGATGGTAATCGTGCTGATCACCGCGTTCACCGGCATCACCGATGAGCACCGCCTGGGCACCGCGTTCAAGGACGCCATGCCGTTCACCGCGTTGTTGGTGGTGTTTTTCGCCGTGGTGGCGGTCATCCATGATCAGCAGTTGTTCACGCCATTGATCCAGTGGGTCCTGGCCCTGCCCGCCGAGCAACAACCGGGCATGCTGTACATCGCCAACGGCCTGCTCTCGGCCATCAGCGACAACGTATTCGTGGCGACCATCTACATCACCGAAGTGAAACAGGCCTTCCTGTCCGGGCACATGAGCCGCGAGCATTTCGAGACCCTGGCGATCGCGATCAACACCGGCACCAACCTGCCCAGCGTGGCGACGCCCAATGGCCAGGCGGCGTTCCTGTTCCTGCTGACCTCGTCGATTGCGCCGCTGATTCGCCTGTCGTATGGGCGGATGGTGTGGATGGCGTTGCCTTATACAGTAGTGATGGGGATTCTGGGGTGGTACGCCGTGAGCTTCTGGCTGTAACCCCACCCCCCCCTGGGTCACTCAGCCAAGGCCGTGCCAGACGCGTCCGTCGCGGGCCAGCAGTTCTTCGGCGGCCTCGGGGCCGTTTTCACCCGCGGCATAGCCCTGCACGCTGGCATCCTGCTGCCAGGCATCGAGGAAAGGCTGTACGGCACGCCAGCCGTTCTCGATGTTGTCGGCGCGCTGGAACAGCGTCTGGTCGCCGGTCAGGCAGTCGTAGATCAGCGTTTCATAGCCGGTGGACGGCTGCATTTCGAAGAAGTCCTTGTAGGCAAACCCCAGTTCGATGTTGTCCATCTTCAGGGCCTGGCCAGGCCGCTTGGCCAGCAGGTCGAACCACATGCCTTCGTTGGGCTGGATCTGGATTCGCAGATAGGTCGGCGCCAGCTCATCGACTTCGGTATCACGGAACTGCGCATAAGGTGCCGGTTTGAAGCAGATGACGATCTCGGTGTCGCGCACGCTCATGCGCTTGCCGGTGCGCAGGTAGAACGGCACGCCGACCCAGCGCCAGTTGTCGATCATGACCTTGAGGGCGACATAGGTTTCGGTGTTGCTGTCGGGTGCCACCTTGTCTTCCTGGCGATAACCAGGCAGTGGTTTGCCATCGACTTCGCCAGCCGTGTATTGGCCGCGAACCGAATTGGCCCGGGCCTCTTCCACCGACCAGGGACGAATCGCGCCGACCACCTTGGCCTTCTCGCCGCGCACCGCATCGGCACCAAAGGCCGCCGGTGGCTCCATGGCCACCATTGCCAGCAACTGGAACAGGTGATTGGGCACCATGTCCCGCAGGGCGCCGGTGTGTTCGTAGAAACTGCCACGGGTTTCCACGCCGACGGTTTCGGCCGCGGTGATCTGTACGTGGTCGATGTAATGGTTGTTCCAGAACGCTTCGAACAGGCTGTTGGAGAACCGGCTGACCAGGATGTTCTGCACGGTCTCCTTGCCCAGATAGTGATCGATGCGATAGATCTGCTTTTCCGTCATGACCTTGAGCAGGCAGGCGTTCAAGGCCTCGGCGGTTTGCAGGTCGGAACCGAAGGGTTTTTCGATCACCACCCTGCGAAACGCCTCGGGGTTTTCTTCGAGCAAGCCGGACGCGCCGAGACGGCGCACCACTTCACTGAAAAAGCGTGGCGCGGTGGCCAGGTAGAACACCGCGTTGCCTGTGCCGCTGTCGGCGATTTTCGCCGCCAGCGCTTGATAAGTGCTGTCGTCCAGGAAGTCGCCCTGGACGTAGCTGATGCCTTTGGCGAGTTTGGCCCACACGTCCGGGTCAAGGGACTGATCGCCCTTGCCGACTTTGGCGGCCACCTCGCTGCGGATGAAGTCTTCGAGTTTTTTTGCGAAGCCTTCATCGCTGATGGCGTTGTGGTCAACGCCGATGATCCGCAGGCCATCCCCGAGTAAACCGTCGCGCTTGAGGTTGTACAGCGCCGGCATCAGCAGGCGCTTGACCAGATCACCGTGGGCGCCGAACAGGAACAGCGTGGTGGGTGGCGCGGGTTCAGTCTTGGATTTCCTGCGGATCCCATGGGTCATTTTTTCGCAGTCTCCTTGTGGCCACCGAAGCCGAAGCGCTGGGCGGAAAGAATCTTGTCACCAAAGGTGCCCTGGCCGCGCGAGCGGTAGCGGGAGAACAGCGAGTTCGACAGCACGGGCACCGGTACCGCCTGTTCCATGGCGGCTTCGATGGTCCACTGACCTTCGCCGCTGTCCGCTACGGAACCGGAATAACCGTCGAGCTTCGAATCGCTGGCCAGGGCATCGGCGGTCAGGTCCAGCAGCCACGAGGACACCACGCTGCCACGACGCCAGACTTCGGCAATATCGGCGACGTTCAGGTCGAAACGCTGGTCTGGCGGCAGGATGTCGCTGGACTTGGTTTTCAGGATGTCGAAGCCTTCGGCAAAGGCCTGCATCATGCCGTACTCGATACCGTTGTGGATCATCTTGACGAAATGCCCGGCACCGGCGGGACCGGCGTGGATGTAGCCGTGCTCGGCACGATCGTCATCGGACTTGCGGTCCTTGGTGCGCGGAATGTCACCCATGCCCGGCGCCAGGGTCTTGAACAGCGGATCAAGACGCGTCACGGTCTCGGCATCGCCGCCGATCATCATGCAATAGCCGCGCTCCAGGCCCCAGACGCCGCCTGAGGTGCCGACGTCGATGTAGTGCAGGCCTTTTTCCGCGAGGGTTTTCGCCCGGCGGATGTCGTCCTTATAGAAGGTGTTGCCGCCGTCGATGATGGTATCGCCGGCTTCGAGCAAGGTGCTCAGGGTGTCGATGGTGTCTTCGGTCGGTGCGCCTGCCGGCAGCATGACCCACACCGCTCGTGGTTTGGCCAGGCCAGCGACCAGGGCCGGCAAATCGGCGACGCCGGTGGCGCCATCGCTGCTCAAGTTATCGACGAAGGCGGTATTGCGGTCGTACACAACGGTGGTATGTCCGTTGAGCATCAGGCGCCGCGCAATATTGCCGCCCATGCGGCCCAGTCCAATAATCCCGAGTTGCATGTGCTGATGCTCCCTACTACAAATAAAAGTGTGTCAAAGGTTATAGCCCAACGCGACTCATGAGGTTAGTCCAGAGCGTTGGCATGAAGTTTCCGGGCATTGTGCCCGATCCTGATGGATAACGTCAGGAATCGTGCCGAAGACACAACGACCATGAAAAATAAAAAAGTTCCCTTCGGGGGCAAAAGAAATCAAAATTGGCGCCGATAGTAGATCAGCCACCGATTTTGGCGGCAGACCTACAGTTGAGATAGCCATTTGCGAGGTGAGCAATGGGCACAGTACACAACGCACTGCCAGCACAAACCCTTTACGTCACTATCCGTCGCGAGGAATTGCGTCAGTTGAAAGACGAGCGCGACCAGTTGAAACAGGAGCTGGCGCAATTGCGCTTGCTGGTCCAGGGCCAACAGCCCTTGCCCCTCCCCCAGCGGGCACCTCACGCCTGATCCCCCTGGCCTGATCCGGAAGCAGCATTGCACTGCTTCCGACACGCCATATCCCCCTTTACCTCCGGCAACTCACGAAATTTTCACATCCGCCTATTGATACTTCGGCGCAATGTGCGCCGCCTGGACTGTGCGCGGCCGCCCCTTTTCGGCGTCTGCGGGACTGGGTGGTGCTGTGATTACTGGCTGGAGCGTTGAATGACTTGGTTTAAACGCAGCGATTCGTCTGCGAAAGGTTTCGATTGGGCAGGACTTCTCTGGCTGTTCCTGTTCTTCTGGTATTTTTCCGGCATCACCCAACTGTTGATCCAGCTGACCGGCACCTCCGGTTTCACCGGCTTTCGCCAGGCGTTCGTGATGAGTGCCATCTGGCTGGCGCCGATGCTGTTGTTCCCCCATCAGACACGAGTGATGGCCGCGGTCATCGGCGTGGTGCTGTGGGCGTGCTCGATGGCCAGCCTCGGTTACTTCTTCATCTATCAGCAGGAATTCTCGCAAAGCGTCATCTTCATCATGTTCGAATCGAACGTGTCTGAAGCGGGCGAATACATGACCCAGTATTTTGCCTGGTGGATGGTCCCGGCCTTCCTCGCGCACACCGCGGTCGGCTACTTCCTGTGGACACGCCTGCGCCCGGTGTACCTGCCGCGCACCAAGGCACTGGTGGCAGCAACCGCCATTCTGGTTGCCGTGGTCGGTTATCCCCTGGTCAAACAAACCCTGCGTACCGGCAGCTTCGCCGAGGGCTTCGAGAAATTCGAAACCCGCATCGAGCCAGCGGTGCCATGGCAAATGGCAGTGGCTTATCACCGCTACCTCGACACCCTGGCCAACATGCAAAACATGTTGCACAGCGCGAGCAAGGTGGCGCCGCTGCACAACTTCAAGGATGCGACGGCCAACCAGCCCGCTACCCTGGTGCTGGTGATCGGCGAGTCGACCAACCGTCAGCGCATGAGCCTGTACGGCTACCCTCGGCAAACCACGCCGGAGCTGGACAAGCTCAAGGATCAACTGACGGTCTTCGATAACGTCATCACGCCGCGCCCGTACACCATCGAGGCGTTGCAACAGGTGCTGACCTTCGCCGACGAAGAAAACCCTGAGCTGTACCTGTCCACGCCGTCGTTGGTCGCCATGATGAAACAGGCCGGCTACAAGACGTTCTGGATCACCAACCAGCAGACCATGACCAAGCGCAACACCATGCTCACGACCTTCTCCGAGCAGGCCGACGAACAGGTGTACCTCAACAACAACCGCAACCAGAATGCCGCCCAGTACGACGGCGACGTGATCGAGCCGTTCAACAAGGCCCTGGCCGACGCGGCACCGCGCAAATTGATCGTGGTGCATCTGCTCGGCACGCACATGAGCTACCAGTACCGCTACCCTTCGACCTTCGACAAGTTCAAGGACCGCAACGGCGTTCCGGCCGGCGTGCGTGACGACCAACTGCCAACGTACAACAGCTATGACAACGCCGTGCTGTACAACGACTTCGTGGTGTCTAGCCTGATCAAGGACTACGCCAAGTCGGACCCGAACGGCTTCCTGTTCTACCTCTCCGACCACGGTGAAGACGTGTTCGACTCCCCCGGCCACGGCACCCTGGGACGCAACGAGAGCAAACCGACGGCGCCGATGTACACCATCCCGTTCATGGCGTGGGCCTCGCCAAAATGGCGCGAAAACCACGACTGGAACTTTGCCGCTGACCTGGGGCGGCCGTACAGCAGTTCGCACCTGATCCATACCTGGGCAGACCTGGCAGGCCTGAGCTTCGATGAACTCGATCGCAGCAAGAGCGTGGTCAGCGACAGCTTCAAGCCACGGCCCTTGCTGATCGGCAACCCTTACGAGCGTCAGCAGCGGCCGTTGATTGACTTCAGCCTGATCAAGCCAAAAGCGCCTGAAGTCGTACAAAAGTAGCCCATACAACGCCGTTCAAACCTGTGGGAGCGGGCTTGCTCGCGAAAGCGCAGTGTCAGTCGACATCAATGTTGAATGACACTGCGCTTTCGCGAACAAGCCCGCTCCCACAGTTGTTTTGTGTTGTAGGAAATACCTCATAATAATAATTATTCTCGTTTACCCCTAAATCCCTCCCTCCTCCTTCGTCTTTGAATCAACGGATTTTTCCCTCGACGACAAGGAGTCGGCCGCGATGTTCGCGCCTATCACCCGTTCCATGACTTTTACCCTTGGCCTGTGCGGCGCCGCACTGAGCCCGGACCTGCTCGCTGAAACCGAGACCGAGAAAGCGCCTTCGGCGCCAACCCTCATGCTCGGTGCGACCAACGTCACCGCCCAGAGCCTGGGCAGCACCACCGAAAATACCGACTCGTACACCACAGGTTCCATGAGCACGGCCACCCGGCTACCTATGTCGATCAAGGAAACACCGCAATCGGTTTCCGTGGTCACGCGCCAGCAAATGGATGATTTCAAACTCGGCAGCCTGTCCGAAGCCATGAGCCAGACCACCGGCATCGTGGTCCAGCACAACGACTCGGACCGGGTCAGCTATTCCTCGCGCGGCTACTCGATCAATAATTTCCAGGTCGATGGCATGTTGAATACATTCAGCTACATGAAGTCCGATTCCGACACCATCATCTACGACCGCATCGAAGTGGTACGCGGTGCAACGGGCTTGACCACCGGCGCGGGCGATCCTTCGGCCACCATCAACATGGTGCGCAAGCGGCCAACCGCACAGTGGGAAGCCAAGAGCGGTGTCAGCGGCGGCAGCTACCACGACTACTACAGCTACCTGGACGTCGGCGGCCCGCTGGCCTTCGACGGGCGACTGCGCGGTCGTGGGGTGGTGGCCTACCGCGACAGCGATTCCTACCGGGACAAATACCAGCAGCAACGGGAAGTCGGGTACGGGGTGCTCGAGGTCGACCTGACCGACGACACCCTGCTGGCAGTGGGTTACGACTATCAGAACAAGCACGTGCAAGGCACGTCCTGGGGCACGGTGCCGTACTGGAATGCCGACGGCAGCAAAGCCAACCTGGGACGCTCGACCAACATGGCGACGTCCTGGAGCTCGTGGCCGCTCAAGGACAAGACCGCGTTCGCCAACCTCGATCACCAACTCGGTGGCGGATGGCAGCTCAAGGCCGCCTACACCCACCGCGAAAGTGACACCGACGGCAAGATCTACTATGCCGGCGGCGGCTTCCCCGAGGCGGACCGCAGCGGCATGATCGCCAACGTCAGCCACATGATCGGCACGCAAAAAATGAAGGCCTATGACTTCAACCTGTCCGGCCCCTACACGCTGTTGGGGCGTGATCACGAAATGATGGTGGGTTATGGCGAGGCCGAGCGCCGCGAGGATTCGCCTTACACGGTGGATGGCCCAAGAGCCGCCGATTATGAAAATGTCCCTGACTGGAAATACATGGGCAACATCGGCAAATTCCCCGACACCGTGACCAGCCTGACCGGCTCGAAAGACTATACCCGGCAGAAAGCCGGCTACCTGGCCACGCGCCTGAACCTCACCGATGAACTGCACGCCGTCCTCGGCAGCCGCTACGGCAGCTGGAAAACCTCAACCACCACCAACAGCTACGACGCCAACCTGCAACTGAGCGGCGTCGATCACAGCAGCCAGCAACAAAATGACATGTGGACGCCCTACGCCGGACTGCTGTACGACCTCACGCCGCAGTACACCGCCTATGTCAGCTACACCGACATTTTCAAACCGCAAACCAACCGCGACAGCAGTCGTAAATACCTCGAGCCGGTGGTGGGCAGCAACTATGAACTGGGCCTCAAGGGCAGCCTGCTGGAAGAGCGCCTGGACCTGGCGACCGCGCTGTTCTGGAGCAAGCAGGACAACGTCGCGGAACTGGACGACTCGGTGCCACCGGATCCGGTGACCGGCGAGGAGTTCTACACATCCAACGGCAAAGGCAACAAGGTGCAAGGCTTCGAAGCCGAGCTGTCAGGCGAAGTCATGGCGGGTTGGAACATGACCGCCGGGTACACCTACACCCATTCGGTCGACGGTGAAAAACAACGGATCAACACGGTTCAGCCGTTGAACATGCTGCGATTTTCCACGGCCTGGCACCTGCCCGGCGAGTGGCAGGCGCTGACAGTGGGGGCTGCGGTGAACTGGCAGAGCGACGTGTACCGCAGCGCCAGTCGCCCGGTCGGGCGCCGCGCCGATGGCAGCTTTATCACCGAGCGCACGGACATTCAGCAGGAGGCCTACACCGTGGTCAACCTGATGTCGCGCTACGAATTCGACCGGCACCTGTCCGCCTCGTTGAACGTCAACAATCTGTTCGACAAGAAGTACTACGACAACGTCGGCTTCTACAACGGTGTGTATTGGGGCGACCCGCGCACCGTGACCTTGAGCCTCGACTGGAAGCTCTAGAGGTACTGATTCCCATTTAACGGAATCGGCGGATAATGACCGTTCGACTTTGATTCATCGACTCATGGACGAACGGCATCCGACATCTGCAAGTGGGAGGCACACCATGAAAAGATCCACCTTGATCTTCGCAATACTGATGACCTTGGGCTCCGCCAGCGCCTTTGCCGAAGGCGGGGCCGAACGCATGCGCTACTACTACGAAACCCTGCACTACAACCAGCAAGTGGCGTTGGGCAACATCACGCCAGACCAGGCGAAAGAGTTACGGGTACCGGACGATCAAACCGCGCAAATGACCGAGTCCTACCGGCCAAAAGATTAACCTCTGACTGCCGCATTTCTGTAGGAGCAAGCTTGCTCGCGATGGTCGTTAACGATAACGCGTGTTTACTGACTAAACGCGGCGCTCTTTAGCCCATCGTCGGAACGCCGCCCGGAGCAAGCTCGCTCCTACAGGTACAGGTACAGTCAGGATTACAGCGGCTTGATCCAGAACATCATGCGCCCATGCGCCGGATCGAACTCGCCCGGGGCAAAGCCGAACTTGCCGTAGGACGCCTGCGCCACCGCATTGCCTTCCAGCACCTCCAGGGTGATCTTGCAGCAGCCGCGCTGACGGGCAATGTCCTCGACTTTGTCAAGCATCCGCTGGCTCAGTCCCAGGCCGCGAAACTTGGGTACCACCGCCACGTCGTGCACGTTGACCAATGGCCGGCAGGCAAAGGTCGAAAACCCTTCGAAGCAATTGACCAGCCCGGCCGGCTCGCCGCCGACAAAGGCCAGCACGCTGAACGCATGGGGGCGCTTGGCCAACTCAGCCGGCAGATGCTCCAGCACAGTGGCCGGCAGGGAGTGACCACCGCCCATTGGATCTTCGGCGTAACTGTTCAACACCAGGCCAATCGCCTCGGCATGCACCGGATTGGTGTAGCTGGCTTGAAGCACAAGAATTTCTGCGGAATCCATTTCCATCCTCGATGACTTGCCCCAGTACGTTGTTCGCGCTGGAAGGCCTGGGGAACATATCGCGAGTCGCGTTGGGGCTACAAGACTTTAAGATCAAAAGATCGCAGCCTTTGTAGGAGCTGCCGAAGGCTGCGATCTTTTGATCTTAATGTCCCCAGATCAGTGCTTCAGTCCACCCCAGCTCGGCAAAATCCTCAGCCCTTAACGAAGACTCCCCAGCACAAAAAAACTCGTCCAGCTGCGGCGGCTTGACCGAAGTACCACTGAGCATCGCGTGAACCTGCCCGCGATGATGGAGCTGGTGCTCGAACAGATGCGACAGCAGGCGCAGGCGGCTGTCGTATTGCGGGGTGTCCCGGGCGATGGTCACGATCTTGCCCAGGTCGGCATCGCGCATTTGCTCGCAGTAGGCAATCAAGCGTCGGTCTACCTGGGCCTGTTCGCGCTTGAGCTCGTGCGCTTGGGTAACCGGCTCGTCGTTTTTGAAGAACACATGACAATCAGGATGGGGATCATCACCGCGCAGCTCGCGCTCCAGGGCATCCACGTAGAACCAGTCGCAGGTCAGGATGTGGTTGAGGGTGGCGCGCAGACTGGGAAAGAAATTGACCCGGGGCGCCGCCAGCTCATCCTCGCTCAACTGGCACCAGGCCTTGGCCAGTCGGTGATTGGCCCAGGCATTCTGATAAGCCATGGTCAAAAAATGATGCGACAGAGGTTGATTCATCTTCACGCCTCCTGGATTTCACGCCTCGGCGAAACGTTGCAACTGCATCTCCTGCAGGCGACTGAGGGTGCGGCGGAACGGAAATTCCAGGTAGCCCTCGGTGTAGAGCGAGTCCATGGGCACCTGGGCTTCGAGGTACAGCGGCACCTTGCGGTCGTAGCACTCGTCCACCAGCGCGATGAAACGCCGCACACCGTCGTCGTGCACCGACAATTGCGGCAACTCACGATCCCCGGCCTCCACCCGCACGGCACCGTCTTCAGTGCCCCGGGCAATGCGCCCGGCACGTTTTTGCGCGCTGAGGTTGGGCACGTCGCTTAAAAGAATAGCGCTGAAGCGGTCGCACAGGGCCATGAAATCCATCGCGGCAAAGGGCTGCTCACAGAGGTCGGCGTAGCGGCACCAGAGCACACCCTGGCTGGCCTGCACCACCGGCAGCGTACGATAACCGACCTTGATCGGCTCGTTGGAAACCCCTTGGCCAACCGTCAGCATCCGGAAAACCTCAGCCAGCGCGCTGGGCTGACCGGGCTCGGTGACCCAGTAACGTTGCAAGCCCTGGCCCGGGTGCAGGCGATGATCTTCGCCACCGTCCACCGCGATCACCTGCATGTGCTGCTTGATCGCGGCGATGGCCGGCATGAAGCGGTCGCGGTTGAAGCCGTCGGCGTACAACTGGTCCGGGGGCAGATTGGAGGTGCAGACCACCACCACGCCCTGTTCGAACATCACCTGGAACAAGCGCCCGAGAATGATCGCGTCACCGATGTCATTGACGAACAACTCGTCAAAACACAGCACGCGCACCTCTTCGCTCAGCTCGCGAGCCAAGGCCTGCAACGGATCGGCGGTACCGGTCAGCTGAAATGAACGCTGGTGCACCCAACCCATGAAATGATGAAAGTGCTGCCGCCGGGCCGGCACCCGCAGGTGTTGGTAGAACTGGTCCATCAACCAGGTCTTGCCCCGCCCGACCGGGCCCCAGAGGTAGACGCCCATGATCGGCTTGCGGCCTTCATGCAGCGCTTCATGGCACTTTTGCAAGGCCCAGACGGCATGTTCCTGGGCCTCGTCCTGGACGAAACCCTTCTGTTCGATCGCGTGCTGCCAGGCACTGAGGGGAGAGTCGACATTCATGCGCGGCAGTATGCCATCCGTCGACGCTGGCTTCTGTGAAATATCGCGCCGGGCTTGCGCTATTGGACCCGGGGAAAAGTGTCTTGACGGATTATATGATTAGCATCATATTTAATAAATTACGTACAACATTTAAACAAACAGGCGTGTCCTCAGGAGTTCTCCCCATGCATTACAAAGTTTTCGGCCGTAAAACCGGCTTGCGGGTTTCCGAACTGGCCCTGGGTGCCGGCAACTTTGGCACCGGCTGGGGCCATGGTGCCGAGCGCGAAGAAGCCAAGGGCATTTTTGATGGCTACCTGGCGGCCGGCGGCAATTTCATCGACACCGCCAACGGCTACCAGGCTGGTCAGTCGGAAGCCATGCTCAGCGAATTCATCGCCGCGGAACGCGATCGCCTGGTCATCGCCACTAAATACACGCTGGGCACCACGCCGGACGCCGGCATTTCCCACACCGGCAACAACCGCAAGAACATGGTTCGCGCCGTGGAGGAGAGCCTGAAACGGCTGAAGACCGATCACATCGATCTGTTCTGGGCGCACATGAGCGACGGCGTGACGCCGATGGAAGAGATCCTGCGTGGTTTCGACGACCTGGTCCGCGCCGGCAAGATCCATTACGCCGGGCTGTCGAACTTTCCGGCCTGGCGCATCGCCCGCGCCGATCTGCTGGCCGAGGTGCGCGGTTTCGCCCCGATTGCGGCGATTCAGGTCGAGTACAGCCTGGCCGAACGCACCGCCGAACGTGAACAACTGCCCA
This sequence comes from Pseudomonas putida, assembly GCF_028682635.1. Taxonomy (GTDB): domain Bacteria; phylum Pseudomonadota; class Gammaproteobacteria; order Pseudomonadales; family Pseudomonadaceae; genus Aquipseudomonas; species Aquipseudomonas putida_AE. Next base: position 207,504 of record NZ_JANHLK010000013.1, read on the forward strand.
TGGCCGAAGCCCTGGGTTTGGCCGCAACGCTATGGTCGCCATTGGGCGGCGGCTTCCTTACCGGCAAGTACCGCACTGGCGATGGCGATAACCGCGCGAGCAAACTGGGGATGCTGGTCCACGCCGAGAAAAGCGCCCGGGAAACCGCCCTGCTCGACACCCTGCTGGCCGTCGCGGAGGAACTGGGTGTAAGCCCGACCCACGTGGCCATCGCCTGGCTGCGCGAACAAGCCAGGCGCTCGACCACGACACTGATTCCGATCCTGGGCTCGCGTACCCGCGAACAGCTGGATGCAACCCTGGGGGCGCTGAACGTGCAACTGGATACCGAGCAGTTGTCGCGGCTCGATGGTGTCAGCGATGTGCCCAAAGGCGTGCCCCATGAATCGATTAGCGGGTCGTTTGCGCGGTTCACCGGGGGTGTGACCCTGGATCTGCCGAAAATCCCGGTCGCCTGACCCCGTTACCTGTAGGAGCTGGCTTGCCAGCGAAGAGGGCCTGTCTGACACCACGATGTTGACTGTGGCGCCGCCT
>NZ_JANHLK010000130.1 GCF_028682635.1 Pseudomonas putida
TAGATCGCAGCCTTCGGCAGCTCCTACAGAGGGATGCGTTCACTTGGGAACAGGTCGGCTGTCAGGCCGCCATCGTCGGCAGGCCCCACAATAGATCGGGTACAGTCGCGAGAGAGTGGTTGACTGTGAGGGCGCCTTCGCCGGCAAGCCGGCTCCTACAACCGGATAGACTTGACCACTATATCAGTACGGCGCGGATAAATGAGCCTGGCTGAATGCA
>NZ_JANHLK010000131.1 GCF_028682635.1 Pseudomonas putida
TGGCGTCCTTGAATATTGCATCGCGCTATCGGGCCTCTTCGCTGGCAAGCCAGCTCCTACAATGGTTTGCGCTGGTCGCCGCGGACCTGTAGGAGCCCGGCTTGCCGGCGAAAGCGGCCTTGAATATTGCATCGCGCTATCGGGCCTCTTCGCTGGCAAGCCAGCTCCTACAATGATTTGCGCTGGTCGCCGCAGACCTGTAGGAGCCCGGCTTGCCGGC
>NZ_JANHLK010000132.1 GCF_028682635.1 Pseudomonas putida
ACCACTTGCGGCGGCAAGGTGTTGGAAGCCGACACACGCGTCATGATGTTTGGCATCGCCCATGCGCGTGAAGGCGACCGTGTTTCCTGCGGGAAAAACGACGAAACCTACAAGATCGTGGGAGGCGTCTCCTACATCAACAGTCATGGCAGGATCGTGGCGGGCTCGCTGGACAGCTACAGCACCTGCCCGTGCAGAGCCAGGTTGATCCCGTCGGT
>NZ_JANHLK010000133.1 GCF_028682635.1 Pseudomonas putida
GGCCAGATGACCGCCGGCAGCTGGATCTACATCGGCAGCCAGGGCATCGTCCAGGGCACCTACGAAACCTTCGTCGAAGCCGGTCGCCAGCACTACAACGATGACCTCAAAGGCAAGTGGGTACTGACCGCTGGCCTGGGTGGCATGGGCGGCGCGCAGCCTCTGGCAGCAACCCTGGCCGGTGCCTGCTCGCTGAACATCGAATGCCAGCAG
>NZ_JANHLK010000134.1 GCF_028682635.1 Pseudomonas putida
TCGATGCAATATTCAAGGACGCCTTCGCCGGCAAGCCGGCTCCTACACACCCGCGTCGACCACAAAGCAACGCCTTGCGCAAACCCATGTAGGAGCTGGCTTGCCAGCGAAGAGGCCCGAAAGCTCGATGCAATATTCAAGGACGCCTTCGCCGGCAAGCCGGCTCCTACAGGTCCGTGTCGACCACAAAGCAACGCCTTGCGCAAA
>NZ_JANHLK010000135.1 GCF_028682635.1 Pseudomonas putida
TGCCGGGAATTGCGTCTGGCGGTGATCACCTTGTAGGAGCTGGCTTGCCAGCGAAGGCGGTTTGTCAGGCGAGGAAGATGTCGGCTGTGCTGGCCTCTTCGCTGGCAAGCCAGCTCCTACAGGTTCGTTGGGTGTTGCCGTGAATTGCGTCTGGCGGTGATCACCTTGTAGGAGCTGGCTTGCCAGCGAAGGCGGTTTGTCA
>NZ_JANHLK010000136.1 GCF_028682635.1 Pseudomonas putida
AGCCAGCTCCTACAGGTTTTGCGCAGGTAAGTTGAATTTGTGGCGTCACGCAAATCCGTAGGAGCCGGCCTACCGGCGATGCGATGGTGGCCGTGATGCCGCCTTCGCTGGCAAGCCAGCTCCTACAGGTTTTGCGCAGGTAAGTTGAATTTGTGGCGTGACACCGATCTGTAGGAGCCGGCTTGCTGGCGATGCGATGG
>NZ_JANHLK010000014.1 GCF_028682635.1 Pseudomonas putida
AATAAACCTGTAGGAGCTGGCTTGCCAGCGATGAGGCCGGCACAGCCAACACACCGCCATCGTCAGCAGGCTCGCACAGTTCAGGCTGAAAGTGATATCGCAAAGTCAACCGCGGTAATGGGCACATAAATCAGGGTGATTATCGAATACGCTTTGCGCGATTTTGCATAAAACGCGCAGACAGGAAGCACGATCATGATGACATCCAGGGCGCCCCAAATTGCTATCGGCGATGCCCGGAATAAAACGACGTTCACGACGAGCCCGAGGAAAAGATAAGTCGACAGTGACAGGAGGGCGTAGCGGCCATCCTGTTCAAAGTAGACACGAAGACCCTGTTGCTCGTCCTCGCTTCGGCTTGGCAGCAATAATGCGGCAGATACAAAAAGCGATAACGCCAACAAAACGAGCAATAGAAACTCAAGAAACGAGAATGTCCCTTTTATCTCGGGCAGCGCGTTGACGGCCCACCAGAAATCCAGTTGTGTGGCGAAAAGCATTGCCGCCCAGACCAACGCGACCCAATCAGGCTCGGCCACACGACGGATGCGGAACACCGTCAACGCCCCCAGAAGCAGGCGCGTCACGGACAGCCCCAATATCATCGAGAGTACCGTGGCAACGATAGGGAAGTTGCTCATGATCGCTCCTGAACACCCATGATCTGGCAAGCGTAGACGATGGCTGCAGGGGGGGGCATACCGGCGGGAGGCGCCGCGAGACGGGGGCTTTCAGGGGGGATGGTGGTCGGAAACAGCCGCCTGGCGTCCTGACAGGGACATGCGCAAGGGCGAGCACTTTGGTCTACGCTCATGTCTGATAGTGAACGTGGATGTCGGCGCCAGTCTGAGAACGGGGTTACTTTTCAGGGGCGGACGAATGCTATCAACCAGCGCGAAATGATTTCCTGGGGGGTTGAGTCACACAAGGCTGGATTGATTCTCTGTCCTGTCATGTTGGCTTTGCACGTCGATCAGCCTCGATTTTGCGCAGACCTGTATACGTATACAACGCCTGAGAGTGTCGGCGATTTTACAGCCCGCTTGAAAAGGTATACCGCACATGCACGGCGCACTGCTTCGTTCCGGTAGTCTGCAAGAATTCAACGTGTTGGGGGTCGAAGGTCAGCCGGTGCATAGCGCTGCCTTGCAGTTGCGTGAAGCCATCCGGTTGAAAATCGGGCGTGAGGCCGCCGACTGCCTGGCCATTCCGCAGAAAAATGAAAGCGGCGATCGCATCGACTGGTATGCGCCTTTCGAGGGTGATGTGGTGCCCTGGTCTGCTGCGGTCAGTGAAGAGCGGGACTCGGCCTATTCCCGTTTGGAGCGTTTGCACGCTCAACTGCGTTCAGCCAGTGAGTTGATGCGTGCAGCGTCGCAGAGCCGGGAGAATCAGGTCTTTGGACGGTTGTTGGAAAAAACCGTGCATTTCCCCGCTAACGATCATGTCTATCTGGTCGATGGCCGGCCCGTGGTGACGTTCTGGGGCTTCACTGATCCAGAGGGCAACCGTGAGCGGGATCCTTTGTCCGGCTTGCGGCCCGCTCCGACCTTGGTTCGCGATCCTGGTATGGAAACGCCCAAGCATGAAGTGCCGATCGACAGCAAGGGTGTAACAAAACCTTGGTGGCGCTGGCTCTGGCTGTTGCTGCCTGTGCTTCTGCTGTTGGCACTGCTGTTCCTGATGCGCTCCTGTTTTCCGTCAGTACAGTTGCCCTTGAACCTTTCTCAAGTCGACTTGCCTGGATTGCCGCCGCCACAGGTTCAACCCCTGCCGATTGAAACTCATGTCGTGCAGGGCGCGGCGACCGGGACTGTGGGTACCGTCGGCGTCAATGGCGTGCAAGGAGGAGCGGGGAGAGCGGCGGAAAACACCGCCGCCGACGTCGACAAAACGCTTCCTGCCGATGCCGGGTTACCGGCGAGTGATCCGTTGGCGCCGCAGGTTCCCGGCTCACCGGTACTCCCTGCCGATTCGACTGCCTCGCCACCCGAGCAAACCCCAACTCCGGCCCAGCCAGAATCCGTACCGTCGGCACCGCAGCAGGCGGGCCAGAAGAACGGGGCCGATGCCGCACCCTTGGCCATCCCAGCCGGGGCACAAGCCAACGGTTCGACCGATTTTCTCAATGGCACCTGGAAGGCCGGTGCCGGTATCCAGGATGCCAGTACCGGGCGCCCGCTACAGTTGGAGTACGACTTCAAGAATGGCGCCGGCGAAGTACGGGTGCGCACCAGTAATGGCGTCGAATGCGTTGGCAAGGCCCAGGCCTCGATGAAGGGTGGCAACCTGGCGATCAATAACCAGGGCGTGGCCACTTGCAAGGATGGCAGCAGTTACACGATGCCCGACGTCAAGTGTGCGCCGGGGGCGAAAACGGTGGCGCAATGCACAGGTAACTACGGGAGCCAGCAGTTCCCGATGTCGATGAAACAGGGCAGCCAATAGCGCGGAAGAACAGCACTATGTTTCCAGACACGACCGATTATGAAGAAAGAATCACCCTGATCATGGGAAGCGGCATCCAGTTCCTGGATTTCGCGCTCAAGCTCGACCTGCGTCATGAAATGCCTGGCGAGTTCGCCCGTCAGAGCGAGAATGGCCCGATGGCTCGCCTGCTGCTGGACGAGCGCAGCGACAGCTACTTTCACCCGGCGCTTCCCGGGCGCGCGGTCAGTCCTGATTACAGTGTCGCCATCGATCAATCGTTGCGATTGCTCAAGGGCAACTGGCTGCCGCTGCCGTTCTTGCGCTTCAGTCCACCGCGCCGGTTTGACGACGGCCCTTCGAACTGGGCACGGGTGCGTATCGTCGAACTCAAGGACCCTGATCAGGACGGCAACACCCACCGTATCTGCTTTGCTTTCGATACCAGCGTCCTGGTCAGTCGCAGCGATACCACCTACCTGGCGCCGACTCAGAGTGACGTCAAGGTGGGGGCCACGTTCGCCTTGGCCCATCGGGCTGACGAGATGGGATGGTTCCTCGACCTTCGCTGGGTCGACGGCTGGTTGCGCGAGGTATTTACCGAACAGGCGCAGAACCCGCCGATTCGCATGCAAATGGATGACATCGAAGAGCAGTGCCGCGAGTTCTACCACCAGGCGCACTACCTCAACCTCCTGCATCTGCTGGGGACCCTGCTGCGAGTACCCGAGATCAAGGTGGTGTCCAACCGTGACAGCGACATGCAAAAGGCCATTCCCGTGGACATGGTGCTGGACGTGGGCAATTCACGGACATGCGGCATCCTGATCGAGGATCACCCCCAGGAGAGCGACGGCCTGAGCAAACGCTACGAGCTTGAATTGCGCGACCTGACCCAGCCGGAACAGGTCTATCCAGAGCCGTTCGAGAGTCGCGTAGAATTCTCTCAAGCGGTTTTCGGCAAGGATCATTTCTCGGTCCAGAGCGGTCGCAGCGAAGCCTTTCGCTGGCCCTCCATTGTGCGTGTCGGCCGCGAGGCGGGTCGCTTGGCCAGCCGCCGACGGGGCACCGAGGGTTCGACAGGCTTGTCCAGTCCCAAGCGTTACCTGTGGGATCAAGACCTCTACGAGCCGGGCTGGCGCTTCAACTGCGCCTTCGTCAAGACCGAGACCGAGCCCCATGCGACTGCCGCGCCCGTGGCCGGGCTCATCAACGAGATCGGCCAGGCGCTCTATAACCTGCCCGTCGAAGATCGCATGCCGGTCTTCCATCCACACTATTCACGCAGCTCGTTGATGACCTTCATGCTGTCGGAGGTGCTGGGGCAGGCGCTGATGCAGATCAACAGCCCTTCGCAGCGTTCGCGCATGAGCCACTCCAGGGTGCCGCGTCACCTGCGCTCGATCATCCTCACCATCCCGCCGTCGATGCCCAAGCCCGAGCGGGAGATATTCTCGAAATGCATGGAGCAGGCCATCGGCCTGGTCTGGAAAAGCCTCGGCTGGCATCCCGAGGACGAGTCGATCAACATCAAGGACCCGAAGAGCCGTGAAACGGCATGGCCCTGGCTACCCGAGGTGCACGTCCAGTGGGATGAGGCCACCTGCGGCCAGGTGGTCTACCTGTTCAATGAGACGCAAAACAATTTCGCCGGTCGCCCCGAGGAGTTCTTCGCCACGATGTCGCGGCCCGACAAGGCCGACAAGAGCCGTTTGACCATCGCCTCGATCGACATTGGCGGCGGTACCACGGACCTGGTGATCACCGACTACAGCCTCGACGACGGTAAAGGCGACAACGTCTACATCAAGCCCGAACAGTGTTTTCGCGATGGCTTCAAGATCGCGGGCGACGACATCCTGCTGGATGTGATCCGCCTGTTCGTGCTGCCTGCGGTGAACGACGCCTTGCTCAAGGCCGGGGTCGAGAAGCCCGAACCGCTCCTTTCCAAGCTGATCGGCAGTGAACCGCTGACCGTACAGGAAGCCGTCTTGCGCCAGCAGTTGACCCTGCAAGTGTTCAGCCCCATCGGCCTTTGTCTGCTCAAGGCCTATGAAACGTACGACCCGCTGGAGCCGAGCAGTCTGGTCAGCGCTACGTTCGGCGAGCTGCTTGGCAACGAGCAGCCCACCGCGGATGTGCTGGATTATTTCAGTGCGGCGGTGCGCCGGCAGCTGGGTAACGGGGCGGGGGGCTTCGACCTGCTGCAAATCCCGCTCAATGTCAGCTTGAGGCGTATTCATGAAGCTTTCATCGGCGACCGGATGAACATCGGCAAGAGCATCCAGGCACTCTGCGAAATCGTCTATAGCTACCCTTGCGATGTTCTCCTGCTGACGGGACGTCCGTCGCGATTGCCAGGCATCCAGGCGCTGTTTCGCAAGCTGCTGCCGCTGCCGCCGGGCCGCATCCTGCCGTTGAACCAGTACCGAACCGGTGGCTGGTATCCGTTCAACAAACAGGACTGTATCGACGATCCCAAGACCACCGCGGCGGTGGGCGCCATGCTCTGCCTGTTGAGTCGCGGCATGCGGCTGCCTAATTTCTTTTTCCGGGCGGCGGCCTTCAAACCGTACTCGACGCTCAAGTACCTGGGGTTGATCGACAACAACAACGTCATCAAGGACAGCAACATCTATTTGTCCGGGATCAACCTGGACGACCCGGACTACAGTCTCCCCGATACCGCCTTTGACATGCGCGGCACCATGCGCCTGGGCTTTCGCCAGCTCGACAGTGAACGCTGGTCGGCTGCGCCGCTGTACATACTCAGCATCGATAACCCACGTTTGCGCGAGGACGTGGCTGCCAAGGGGCTGGTGCTCAAAGTGCGCCTGGGCATCACCCGGTCACGTAACCCGGCCGAAGGCAGCGAGAGTTTCGAGTTCGTCGGCGCCGAGTCGACCCAGGGCGCGATCAGTCGCAGTCACCTGCGCTTGAAGCTCAATACCCTGTCGGATGCGGGGTTGGGCGAATCCCAATATTGGCTCGACAGTGGGAGTGTGTACCGCAAATGACCACTCGTATCTCACCCCAACACCTGGCCCGGGATTGGGCTGCAATCCACGCCGGCGCCGGTGACGCGATCAACTGGATCAGCGAAGTACGCCGTAGTGCCCCGAGGCTGGACAACGAGGCCGACGACCTGATCCTGAGCCTGCGCCGGATACGCAACAGCGCAACGAGCCTGGGCGCGGCCTCTGAGCGCCCCATGACGGTGGGTTTTTTTGGCCTGTCGCAAGCGGGCAAGTCCTACCTGATCTCGACCCTGGCTGCGGGTACCAATGGCATGCTGGAGACCGACCTGGGCGGCCAACGGCTGGACTTCCTCACCCATGTCAACCCACCCGGCTCCGGCAAGGAAGCGACGGGGCTGGTGACCCGCTTCAGTCGCACGGCCAAACCGGGCCCGGACGACTTCCCGCTGGAGCTCAAGCTGTTCGCCGAGGTCGAGCTGGCCAAGGTCCTGGCCAACGCTTACTTCAATGATTTCGACACGGAAAAGGTGCAGTACCGCATCAACGAAACGGCCGTATTGCAGTTGCTCAAGGAGTTGGGCAAGCGACGCCAGGAGCGGGTGGTGCCTGGTATGAGCGAGGACGACGTCGTCTCGTTGTGGGACTATCTGCATAGCAGTTTTCCTGGCTCCCTCGCCGTACTCAATGGCTACTACTGGCCCGTGGCGGTGGAGCTTGCACCCTATCTGCGAGTCGAGGATCGCGTCAGGTTGTTCGCGATTTTCTGGGGTGAGCTGGCCGAGTTGAGTGCGGCTTACCTGGAGTTCGCCCGGGCGTTAGCCAGTCTGGGCAACCCGGATCGGGTCTATGCGCCCGCTGAAGCCTTGGTGCGCCCTACAGCGCAAGGCGGGTTGTCCCAGGCCGACAGCATCATGAATGTGGACATGCTGGAGCGCCTTGGTACACCCACCGACTTGCGAATCAAAGTTCGCCCATGGCGCGATGGCGTGTTGCACGCAGAAGTCGAACTGTCATTGGCGCAACTGGCGACACTGACTGCAGAGTTGGTTTTCCCGCTGGCCGAGCCCACCAGCGAGCCGTTGTTCGAGGAGGTCGACCTGCTCGATTTCCCCGGCTATCGCGGTCGCCTCAACATTGAATCCCTCGACGATGTGCGACGCGCATTGGGCCGTGATAAAGCCAGCCCGGTAGCCCAATTGATTTTGCGTGGCAAGGTGGCCTATCTGTTCGAGCGTTATACGGACAGCCAGGAAATGAACGTGCTGGTCGTATGCACGCCCTCAAACAAACAGTCGGATGTCACCAGCGTCGGTCCGGTGCTCAGCAGATGGATCGACAAGACCCAGGGTGCAACACCGCAAGAGCGTGCCCGGCGCAAGAACGGTCTGCTCTGGGCCATCACCATGTTTGATATACGCATCGCCAATGACCTGGACACAGGCGAGGATCTGCTGCGCATTGGCTGGGGCAGTGGCGGCATGATGAAAATGACCATGCTGGAGCGCTTTGGCCAGTACGCCTGGCTTCAGGAGTGGGCGGCCGGGAATGCGTTCGACAATACCTTTCTGGTGCGCAAGCCGCGGATGAAAGTGGCCTTTCTTGACCTGAAGGACGGGCAGGAAGTCGGCATCAACGGTGCGTTGGATGATCACTTGAAATTGATGCGGCAAACCTTCAGTGAAGATCAGACGGTGCGTCAGCATGTGCGTGATGCCGGCGTCGCCTGGGATGCCATGCTGGCCTTGAACGATGGAGGCATTGGGCGCATCAGCGCCTACCTGCGACTGGTAGCGTTGCGCGAAACGAAGCTGGTGCGCATCCGCGAGCAAATGGACGACGTACTGCACCAGCTGGAGACGCGCCTGGGGCGCTGGTACCAGGCTGAAGGCGCGGGTGAGCTGGAGAAAAAACGTGGCATCGCCAAACAGATTTCCGAGGCTATATGGCCGCGTCGGGCACTTCTGGGCGAGCTGCTCCAGCGCATGCAACTGGCGGATGACAAACTGCGTGGCCTGTACCTGCGGGCGGGTGAGGAGGATCCCGGCGTACCCGCCGCCGAGGGTGTTGGCAGCGCGGTAAAACTGGGCGCCGACCTGGGCGGCGACGATGGCTTCGACCTCTTCGATGAACCGCAAGTGCCGGCGGCACCGGCTGACACGGTTGTGCGCTCCAGTGGCAGCGACTCGCGTTTCGCCCAGGCGGTCTTGCGTGAGTGGATCGGTCATCTGCGCCACATTCCCGAGGACGTGCGCCTGATGACCTACCTGGGATTGGCCAAGCCTGCGATCGAAGCCCTGGTGGATGAAATCATTACGGGTGCGACTCGCCTCAACCTGCAGCAGCGTCTGCTGCAAGCCATCGTGCGCACCGAACAGGTGGGCAGCAAGCGCGAACAGCTGGTCAGTCGTCAGGTGCTGACGGCAAAAATGATCCTGGCGGACTTCATCGGTTGGCTGGGCTTTATCGATATGGAACTGGAACAACGACCGCAGAGCCGCGCGAACCCGGGGGCGAAACTGTTCCAGCCGCCCGAGAGAATCGCTGCGGGCCAGTTGCCGAAGTTGCTGCCCCAACCGTTGGAGCATACCCGCGGCTATGTGGGTGATTGGCTGGTGGCACTGGCCACCATCGCTACGGACAACGCCGGTCATAGCGCAGGGAGGGAGATCACGCCGCAGCAGAACGAGTCACTGGGGCGGATCATCGCGACCTTCGCAGCGGCCCGGGCGGTCTAGCCATGATCATCACGCTCAAGGCCGCAGCCAGCGGACAACCCGGCCGGGGCGAGTTGAGCGTGCCTGGCTGGAAGGGCGGCGAGACCGCTTTGGAGGTCACTGTCCGGCGCAGCCAGGATGGTCGTTACCTTGACTCCGATGGGACGTGGAGCAGTACCCCTGTCTGGCATGCCCTCCAGGGGCTGGCGTTTGCCAAGGATACGCTGACCGGTGAAGTAGGGCCCTGGCTGGTCGATCCCTTGTTGCTTGATCACCGGATGACCTACGAGGTGCAGTTGCGTGATGGTGTCGTCAGCGACAAGGGCGTACTGCGTATCTCCGGAACCATCCTTTCTTCGCTCGCCGCTGGAAACCCTCAAGGTGGGGAGGGTCGGGACAAGCCTGTCATTCACGCGCCCGAGAAGGTTCCGCTCGAGGAGGTTCAAGAGCCGGAAGAGATTATTGCGCTACGGGACGAACCGCGCGAAGAGCGCACGCCACCCAGGCGTTGGTGGCCATGGGCAGTGCTTGCTGCTTGCGGAGTGTTTGCGGCCGTATTGGTCGGGTACTTCTATTGGCCTTTCACTGCGACGCAGGCTCCAGAACATCTGGCCCAGTGCAGTAGTGAGGTCCTCAAGCAAAGCAGCGATGACATGGCGTTCATCCAGGCCTGCCTGAAAACCAAACCGAGCAGTGAACAAGTGCTGGAGGTCATTGCCCGCGCCAAAGAAGCCGGCCGCTGTGAATTGGCCACGCGGTTGTATGCCTATCAGGGCCAGGCCGGCGATGCCGACGTCGCGTTGGCTTATGCGCGCGAGCTCGATCCGAAAACATTCACCCCCGGCGGTTGCATCAAGGAAGCCGACGCGGAAACCGCGGCCTACTGGTACGAGATCGTGGAGTCCAGGGATGGTAAGAACCTCGAAGTCAAACAGCGTCTGGAAGAGTTGCGAAAAAAATGATGGAACACACCAGAACGAGTACGTGCCTGCATGGGTTGGCCTGGCTTGGGTTGCTGCTGATGGGCGCTTTCGCCACCCCGTTGGCCGCCGAGGAAAAACCCCTTCTGCAGGAAGGCAAGAAAACGCTCTACCAGCGCGTGCTGACCACGCCCGGTTGCCAGCTGCGCGAGAGCACCGGCGCGAGCACGGGGAAGGCTGTCCCCACCTTTACCCGGTTCTACGTTTATCAGCGTGACAAGCAATGGCTGCGGGTCGGCCCCGACAGCCTCGGCAAGAGTATCGGCTGGATCGACAAGGCCTGTTCGGTCGAATGGAAGATGCAGATGACCCTGGTCCTGACCAACCCGGCCGATCGAGAACCCCTGCTGTTTTTTCGCGAGCGCAAAACCCTCGATCAGATGGTTACCGCGGCGGACGCGAGCGCATTGCTCAAGCCCATTCGCGCCAACATGAAAAGCTCGGGACGCGATCCCAAGGTGATCGCCCGCGAGCCTGACTACTACGTCGATCCGGCGAAAAACTTCTATCTGTTGCCGGTGATCGAGGCGCAGGAAGTCATGACGAAGAAGGGCTACAGGCTACGGGTGCTGAACATCGCCTCGGTCAGTGCTCCGGCAAAAGCACAAGATGCCGAGAAGCCCGACGCGAAGAACGAAGCCAATATGCTCAAAGGCTTTTCTGCCGCAGTGGTCTTTGTCATCGACTCGACCAAATCGATGGGCCCTTACATCGATCGCACCCGGGAAGCGGTGACGAAGATCTACCAACGCGTTGAACAGGAGCAACTGCTCGATCGAGTCAAGTTCGGCCTGGTTGCCTACCGCTCCAGTATCAAGGCGGTGCCGGGCCTTGAGTATGTCAGCAAAATGTATGTCGACCCTTCAACCGTGAAGGGCGGCAGCGATTTTCTCGGCAGGGTCGCGGCGTTGAAACCGGCCAGGGTTTCCAGCAGCCGGTTCGACGAAGATGCCTATGCAGGTGTGATGCAGGCCCTGGACCAGGTCGCCTGGAACGAGTTCGGCGCCCGCTATATCGTCCTTATCAGCGACGCGGGGGCGCTTTCCGGGGGCGACGAGTTATCGGGCACCGGGCTCGACGCCGACCAGGTGCGCCTGGAAGCCAAACATAGAGGGGTGGCCATTTACACGCTGCACCTGAAAACCCCGAGTGGGGTCAAGAATCACGACTCCGCCCAGGCCCAATACACTGATCTGGCACTCAACCCCTACCTCAATAAACCCCTCTACTACCCCGTCGACGCCGGCGATGTCAGCCATTTCGGTGCCAGGATCGACGACCTGGCGAGTGCTATCACCGATCAGGTCAAGGCCGCCTACCGTGGCGACATGGCCGCCGGCAGTGCCCTGGGCGCGGATGCCGATTACGGCAAGGCAACGCCGGCGCCCACCAAGGCGGTCGCGGGCCAGCCAGCCGATGACAGCATGCTGGCCGACGCCGCATTGCTGGGACATGCCATGCGCCTGGCCTACCTGGGCGAGAAAACGGGGGCAAGCGTGCCTCCGGTATTCCAGGCCTGGATCAGTGATCGCGATCTCCTTGAGCAGCAGGTGCCGACCACGGAGGTTCGCGTCCTGCTGACCAAGGCCCAGCTCAGCGATTTGAGTGACGTGGTCCGCCGTATTGCCGATGCGGCCAACGAGGGGCTGATCTCGCCGGCCGATATGTTCGACCGCTTGCGTTCAGTGGCCGCGACCATGGGGCGTGACCCCAACCAATTGGCCAAGGGCGATTCGCCAACGCTCGGCCAGCTGGGCCTGATGGGGGAATACCTGGACGGGGTGCCCTATCCGAGCGAGGTGCTGAGCCTGGATGAAGATGAGTGGAAGCGCATGACCGGTACGCAGCAACAGGAACTCATCCGGCGCCTGAACACCAAACTCAAACTCTACCAGCGCTATAACGCGGATGTTGATCGCTGGGTGTCACTGGCAGAAGGCAGCGACCCCAGCGAGCACGTCTACCCGGTGCCGCTGGACGCGCTGCCCTGAATGGAGCGAGACCATGCTGCTGATCGAGGACCTGGGTATCAAGCGTGGCGTGGGCGCCGACAGCCTGATGATCAGCTTGCCGCGGCTGGCCTTGCACAGGGGCGAGATCGCAGCGATCACGGGTGCCAGCGGCAGTGGCAAGAGCACTTTGCTGGAGATGATTGGCCTGGTCCTGCGCCCTGAGCGGCTCGGCACCTATCGTCTGGCCACCGAACAGCCGCTGGATATCGCCCGGTTGTTGCGCGAGGATCGCCATGGTCTCCTGGCCGACATTCGCGCCCAACGCCTGGGCTTTGTGCTCCAGACCGGAGGGCTGTTACCGTTTCTGCGTGTGCGGCAGAACATCGACCTGCCGCGGCGCATGCTTGGGCTGCCGCGCGAAAGCGAATTGGTCGAGACCGCCATTGAACGCCTTGGATTGAGCCATTTGTTGCGCAAGTGGCCGGCCCAGCTGTCCATAGGCGAGCGGCAGCGCGTGTCGTTCGTGCGCGCCATCGCCCACCAACCGGCGTTGCTGCTGGCCGATGAGCCCACGGCAGCACTCGACCCGATCCAGGCGCGCAAACTGTTCGAGTTGATTCTCGAGCTTGTCCAGCGCTTCCAGATAGCCGCGTTATTGGTGACCCACGATTGGGACCTGGTGCGCGACTGTGGCGTACGAAACATCGTCGGCCGTCCGACTAACGACGCCGACTGTGCTGGCACGGTGTTCCATGAGAGCGCCTGAAACACGCGGCCGACGGCGGCTGCTGCTGGAGCTGGCGGCGCGTGACCTGTGGCACGACCGCAATGTTTCCCTGTGCATCGTCGCCTCCCTCGTGGCCGTGATCGCGCCGTTGCTGCTGCTGTTCGGGCTCAAATACGGGGTAGTGACGCAACTGCGTGACAAGTTGCTCCGCGACCCGAGCAACCTGCAAGTTCAAGTGCTCGGCAACTACAAGCTCGATCGGCAGTGGTTCCAACAACTGAATGGGCTACCGGGGGTCGGCTTCAACCTGCCGCTGACCCGCTCGCTGAATACCGTGGCCGACCTCTTCCTTGACCCTGTGCATTTCGTTTCGGGCGCCGAGGTGATTCCCAGCGCCAACGGCGATCCCCTGTTGGGCGAACTGGCAGCGCCCCAGGCCTTCGACCAGGTCGTGCTGAGTGCCAGCGCGGCGCGCAAACTCGGGGTCGGCACCGGCGAGCGCATTCACCTGCTCGTGCAGCGAAAGCTCCATGACCAAGAGGAAACCGGGCAACTGGAAGTGAACGTCAGCGGCATCCTCGCCGAAGGGGCTTTCCCGCGGCCTGGGGTACTGGTCACCCTGGAACTGCTCGAAGCTATCGAGAGCCTTCGTGATGGCGACCTGTCGCCGTTGTTTGGCCTGGAGACGGGCAACGGGCCGGCGCTGCCCCGTGAGTTCTACTCCAGTGCACGGATCTATGCCAAGGGGCTGGACGAGGTCGCCGGTATCGCCCAATGGTTGCAGCAGCGCAATATCGAGAGCAAAAACAGCGTTCATGAAATCGAATCGGTCAAGGCCATTACCCGGGTGCTGGGCCTGATCTTCTCCGTCATCGCATGGACAGCGGTCATGGGGTGCACGGCGTCGCTGGCCGGCGCCTTCCTGGCCAACATCGACCGCAAGCGCAAGGGCCTGGCGTTGTTGCGACTGCTGGGCTTTCGCCGGGCAGGGGTGGGCGCTTTTGTGATGATCCAGGCTGCGCTGCTGACATGCCTGGCCTTCATTCTGGGCTATGGCGCCTACCTGGCGGGAAGCGCGGTATTCAACCACGCGCTGGGAGTCGATATGGCAAAGGATGAGTTCGCCTGCCGATTGGAAAATATTCATGTGCTGCTGGCTTTTGTCAGTGCCTTGCTGCTCGCGGTGCTTGTCGCGGGCATAGGAGTGCTTCGTGCGATACAGATCCAACCGTCCGAAAGTCTGCGCGACATTTGAGCGTTATTGGCTCGCTGCGCTGGGTTGCCTGCTGGCCTTGGGCAGCCATGGCGCGCAGGCGGCCTGGGACGCCGAGTACTTCAACCCCATGCCGCAGGAACAGGACGTTATCCTGCCCATGCCGTGCAACGGGTCCATGGTCTTTCGCAAAATCAACGTGCCGGCGGCAAAAGGGCCGCTGGACGACTACTCCATCACGCTGGGGCAGGACAGTGACGAGTGGGGCTACCTGGAGCAGGCCCGACCCACCCAGATTGCCGGCAGTTTCGCCGACAATACCGCGAAGTCGACCCGTTATTACCTGCTGGCCAAGTATGAGCTGAGCCAACTGCAGTACCAGGCCGTGATGGCCGATAATTGCCCGGTACCTGCGCTCATGTTGCGCCTGCCGCAGACGGGGGTGAGCTGGTTCGATGCCACCCATTTCGCCGACAAGTACACGCTGTGGTTACGCAAGAACGCTGCGAAGGCCCTGCCCAAGGAAGATGACGTCGCCGGCTTCCTGCGTCTGCCAACGGAAGTCGAATGGGAGTTTGCCGCGCGCGGCGGCATTGCCGTGTCGGCGGCCGAGTTCCGTGACATGCGCTTTCCCACGCCAGAGGGGTTGAACGCTTATGCCTGGTTCGCCGGATCACAATCGGCCAATGGCAAGCTCCAGCTCGGTGGCCTGCTCAAGCCCAACCCCGTCGGGTTGCACGACATGCTCGGCAACGTCGAGGAAATGACTTTCGAACCTTTTCACCTGAACAAGCTGAACCGCCAGCACGGCCAGGCCGGCGGCTTCATCCTGCGCGGCGGCAGCTACCTGACGCCCCAGGCGGATCTGCGCACGTCGATGCGCCATGAGCAGCCGTATTACAACAATACCGGCAGTGAGCAGAGTCGCTTCAAGAGCAGTGGTTTCCGCCTCGCCCTGGTGGCCCCCACGCTGACTTCACTCGAACGGGTCAAACAGATAGAAAGCGATTGGAAAACCCTGGGTGTCCGGCCTGAAACCGCCAGTTCCGAGGGGCAGCAGTCGGCCAGCAAGGATCCGGTCAAGGAGATCACCAGCATCGCCGCCGGCGTCGAAGACAATGCGCTCAAGTTGCAGCTGGAACAGCTGCGCAGTGATCTGCGCGCCAACACCCTGGCACGTGACGAGCAGCGCGACCACGCGATCCGTTCGGAGCTGCAACTGGGGACATTTCTGTGCACCAAGATGAAGGACGACGCAGAGCTTCTCGACTTGAACGAGAAGCTCTTCAAGATGACTTGCGCAGCGCAGAGCACCCTGGACAAGTCGACCTGTCCTGCCCGTCGCAAGCGGCTCGACGAGCAGGGTAAAGTGCTCGACTTCCTGCAAAACTACTACGCCGATACGGTCGTCAACGGTGCCCTCAACTACAGTCAGGCGACGGTAGAGCCGCAGGTGGGTGTGGTGGCCCAGCAAATGGCCGCGCGCGGCAAGAACAACCTGCGCACTTACCTCGACACCTACTGGAACCACCTGCAAGGCTACATGCAGAGTGGCAAGGTCGCCCGCAGTCACTGGCTCGAGAAGTGCAAATCCATCCCGACCGAAGGAGCAAAGACATGAACCCGGCACCCACTCGTCAACGCGTTCTGACAGGCCTCCTGCTGGTTTGCTTCCTGAACCTGGCGGGCTGCCAGGGCTCGGGGTCGATGTATTCCGATAGCCAGGCACCGGTGGATCCGCGCATAGCCAACAGCCGCTCCGCGGAATTTTTCAGCACCTCGGGGTGGCAGGCTTGCGCGGGGGGGGCAGGGGTCGGAATCCTCGGTTGCATGTTGGGCAACCCGAGTAACCAGACCCAATGCATGCTGATCTCGGCCGCTGTCATGTGCGGCGTCGGCATGGGCGCCAATTACTATCTGGATTACCTTCGCACCCGATACGCCAATGACGAACAGCGTCTGGATGCCATGACCGCCGACGTACGCAAGGACAACCAGGAGTTGCGCGCCCTCACGCAGTCTGCCCGCAGCGTGATCAACGACGACAAGCAAAAGATTGCCCAGATAAAAAAGGCCAACACAGCCAATCAACAGCAGCGCAGCAGAGCCCAGCAACAGCTGGCTGAAATCGATTCCAACACCGCCTTCCTCAAGGACAAACTGGCCAATGCCCAGGCCAAGCACCAGGAGTGGCAGAAGGTGGCGGTTTCCCAGCATGGCTCGGGTGCACGAATGGATGCCCTGAACGCGGAAATCAACAACATGCAGCAGCAGATTACTGCCTTGCAGAACGAAATCGACCAGCTGTCCCAGCAGCGTTCCTCCATTCGATTGGGCTGAGGATCGAGCCATGCACGCACTCATTCGTTGCACGCTGGCTTCCGGTCTGATCGGCCTGGGCGGGTGCGCGGTCACTGCTGCCGATTGTGACCCGAACAATGCAGACGCCAGCTTCAACACCAAGTTCGGTTGTAACGTGCAAGGCGTCTATGCCCAGCGAGTCACCGAGAAAGAGAAGGTTCTGCTTGATGAACAGGAGGCCAATCGGTTGTTCCGCAACGTTTACGCGGCCATCGAAAAAGAGCGCGCCAGCGTCAGCAGCGAGCTTGGCCAGCAGCAACGGGCCAACGACGAGCTGAACCGCTCGCTGAAAGCCTTGCTCGCCAGGCTCAACGAGAAGTCCAAGGGCAACCAGCGCGTCCAGGCGCAGATCAGCCAACTGGAAAAGGACATGGCCAAGGTCAACGACTCTGACGAAAAAGCCGTGATGCAGAAGCAGTATGAGTTGCAGCGTTTGCGCGACAACGTGGCCGATCTGGAAAGCGGCCTGGGATTGCGTTGAGTACCCTGAAGCCAAGGCAGGAATCACTCGAACATGAAACGAATCGCTCGTCAGTCCACACAAAACCAGAGTGCCGCCGATGTACTGGCCGGCCACGAGGAACTGATCGGCATTCTGAAACGCCACTTGCCGCCGAGTACGGCGACCCTGTTTGCCAAACCCAAAGCGGTTGAAGGGGACGTCATCGAGTGGTACAGCGACCTGGGTGGGCAGCCTTTGCCTTTCGCCCAGTTGCCGGCCAGGGAGGCGGCCGAGGTTCGCCACCTGCTCGGTGAACGTCTTGCAGCGGTGGAGCGTTTGGCAACGCAGCTCCAAGGGCAGGGCGCAGATGGCCAGCGGCAGGCAAGCCTGTTGCGCCAGGCCGCTCGCTACCCGGCCGACAGCAACCTCTTCAGCCTGAACGGGCAACCGGTGCTGACCTTCTGGGGCGGTGGACAGCCCCCGCCAGCGATCATCCCAGGGCGGTCCGTCGCGGCTGTAGAGGGTGCGGGCGCACAGGCGAACGCCGCGGTTGAGGGGCGGCCGCCCCGTCGTTGGTGGCTCTGGGCATTATTGCTGCTGCTTTTGCTCGCGCTCCTGGCAGCGCTCTGGTGGTGGCTGTTCTGCCGCGAGAAGCCGGTGGAGGTGCCGCCGCCCGTGGTGCCTCCTCAAGTCGAGGAGCCCAGGCAAGTGCCACCGGCGCCTGAACCAGAACCGGAACCTGTGGCTAAACCTGAACCTGAGCCTGCGCCTCAACCGGTGCCTGAGCCTCAACCGGAGCCCAAGCCTGCGCCGCCGGCAGCACCGCCGCCACCGCCACCCAAGCCAGTACCACCGCCTAAACCTGATCCAGTCGAGGCACTGGCCAAGCGTGTTGATGCGGCCGGCAGCAACTGCGCCACCTTGCAGGGCATGTTGACCCAGGAGCCGCTGCTCAAGAGCAACCCGGCCCTGAAGACCCGGGTTACCGAGCAGCTCCAGCGTCACTGCAAAGAACAGATGATCACCAATGCGAAGAATCTCTGTCCGGATCAACGCCCCAAGGAACTGGCCCCGGAATTGTTGATTGTCTTCGATGCATCCGGGTCGATGGACATCAGCCTGCTGGCCACCGATGAAGATCTCGAAAGAGCCGGTATGGAGGAGAAGATGGACAGGTTCGCCCGGATGATGACCGGGACGTCAGACACCAGGGCCCGGGAATATGTGGTGCGTGAGCCCAAGCGCATCACGGCAGCCAAGCAGGCCACCAGCGCCGTCGTGCGGCAACTGTCCAGTGACATCAATGTCGGCCTGGTGCTGGTCGAGGACTGCCCACAGGCCACGAGCGTGGGTTACTTCTCCCCGGGGCAGCGCGGCAATCTGCTGTCGCGCATTGCGGCCATTCAACCCGTCAAGAGCACGCCTCTGGCGGATGGCATCGCCAAGGCCGGGCAGATGCTCGATGGCGTCAATCGTGAGTCGGTGATGCTGGTCGTCTCCGATGGCGTCGAAAGCTGCGGCCGCGACCCTTGTACCGTGGCACGCGCCCTGGCCCGCAGCAAACCCCACTTGAAGATCAATGTGATCGACATTCTCGGCACCGGCGCGGGTAACTGCCTGGCGCAGCTGACTGGCGGCAAGGTTTTCACGGCCAATAACGTCAACGAGTTGTCCTCGATGACCACGCGCGCGGCTCAAGACGTCATGGTCCCCGAGCATTGCAAGCGTTGACGGGCTTGGGGCAACGCTTCAGCAGAGCGTTCTCCTGTCCAGAACCCTGAACCTCAAGTGCACGGATGTGCCCTGTTTTTCCTGGATGGTCAGACTCGCTTCGCCGCCGAAGCTTTCCATGATCTGCTTGACCATGATGAACCCTATACCGAGCCTGCCGTGTCGGGTGGTGTAGAAAGACTTGTAGGCCATCATTTGCTGTTGTCGTGCAGAGCCACCCCCGGTGTCGCCAATGGTGAGGTTCAGCCACTGTCGGGCTTCATCCACGCTCGTCTGGATAGTCAGTTTTCCTGCTGTCGGCATCGCTTCTATGGCATTGGCAATGACGCTATTGAAAATCTGCGAAAGCAAAAGCGGATGACTGATTATCCAGGGCGAGGGCTCATTCTTGAACTCGACCTGGATTTTTGCATGACGCAGTTGCGCGCTGAAACTGTCGAGTGTGGCCTGTAGCATCGGCATCGGATCCACCCGTTCTGCCTCGCCGCGGATCGGGCCCAGGCACAGCAGTAATTCCTGCACCCAGCGCGACATCCGATCCACCTGGCCGACAATGTCTTCGATCTGCTTCTTTGCAGGCTGGCCTTCCATGTCTTTCGCCAACTCTGCGCTGGAACGGATGCAGGCCAGTGGATTGCGAAGGCTGTGGGCGACGGCGGTGGACATTTCACCCAAGCCAACGTAGGTCTTGTTGGCAACGACTTGCTCCTCTTGCGAGGCCAATTGAACCGAGGTTCGTCGAGCAATCCGGTAAATCGCGAAATAAAGCAGCAGGCCGCCCATCGTGGTCAGCCAGATTATCCAGTGCCCGCGATTGAGGCGTTCAATCAGGTCGAAGGGCTCCCGGTAAATTTCAACCACCGCCAGAATGTTGCCCTGGCCATCGGCGAGAGGGATGTAACTCTCGATGAAGAACTTTTTCGGCGGGTGCAGGAATTTCTGCTCGCTGCGGCCTGCATCAACCTTACTGTATCGAGTGGATATACGTTCTTTGGAGTTGAATGCCTCTTCCAGCTCGTCATTCAAAAATACTTGCCCAACCAACTTCGGGTTGGTGGACCAGATGACTGTTCCAAGGGGAGAGTAAATGGAGATCAGGAGCGAGTTTGGCAGACGCGATAGATAATCCACGAGCTCGGAGCTGACAGCCTGCCTGCTCTGCCTGGTTTCTTCTGACGTCCTCTCATGTTGAACGAATGGCCGGCCTTCCTCGATCTGCATGGCCGCCAGCCCGCGATGACGTATCTCGCCTTTTGCAATGGTCTGGATGAACTGCGCCGACATCAGGGCATCGCGTTCAAGACTTTCCGCGACCAGGAAGTTTGTCGAAAAAGAACCCAACCCAAACGCTATGACGCTGATGAGCAGGAAACTGGCGATCGAAAACCAGCGCAGGAGATTGAATTGTCGAGTGGGTGCAATCGCGTCAGCCGTTCTACGGTGAAAGCGTTTATGCAATACGTCGATTGCCGGCATAGGGCGTACTCCTGGGTATGCTGTGGAAGTTCCAGCAACTTCAACCACTCATCCAAGCCCTGCAGGAGCAGCACTATCCATGCCAATGATTTGTCCGGATGACATGCCCAACACCTGTGCAACGCCGCGCTTGGTGGTGCGCCTTGCAATCATTTCGCCAGGAAAAACGCCAGGCACCAAGCGGGTTTCACAACCCATGTTTGGGGGGATTTCCCCTGCGTTTGGGATAGCGATTGCTCAGGAGGCGTTCACGCTCACGCCTGATCCATCGCCTCGGCCATCCCCTGATCCTCACCCAGAAAACCACCACTCTGATGCTGCCAGAGCCGCGCGTAGGTGCCGTTTCTTTCCAGCAGTTGAGCGTGGGTACCTTGTTCGATGATGCGTCCCTCATCCATGACAATCAGCCGATCCATGGCCGCAATGGTCGACAGTCGATGGGCGATGGCGATGACGGTCTTGCCCTGCATCATTTCATCGAGGCTTTCCTGGATGGCGACTTCGACTTCGGAGTCCAGGGCACTGGTGGCCTCGTCCAGTAACAGGATCGGAGCGTTCTTGAGCATCACCCGGGCGATGGCGATGCGTTGGCGCTGGCCGCCCGAGAGCTTGATGCCACGCTCACCCACCAGGGTGTCATAGCCGCTATGGCCTTGCCGATCGCTCAGTTGGCTGATGAAACCGTCGGCCTGGGCATTGGCCGCGGCGCTGCGGATCTGCGCGTCGGTCGCGTCCGGGCGACCGTAGGCGATGTTGTCGCGAATGGAGCGGTGCAACAGGGATGTGTCCTGAGTGACCATGCCGATGGCGCTGCGCAGGCTGTCCTGGGTCACCTGGGCGATGTTTTGCCCGTCGATGCGAATCTCGCCGCTGTCTACGTCATAGAAACGCAGCAGCAGGTTGATCAGCGTCGATTTGCCTGCACCGGAACGACCCACCAGGCCGATCTTTTCGCCTGGGCGGATGTTCAGGCTCAAGCCGTCGAGCACCTGGCGTTCACCGTTGTAGTTGAAGCTCACCTTGTCAAAGGTCACCGCGCCGCCAGAGGGCACCAGCACGCTGGCGTTCGGCGCGTCCTGCACCTTGGGGCCCCGGGTCAGGGTGGCCATGCCATCCTGCACGGTGCCGATGTTTTCGAACAGCGAAGTCATTTGCCACATGATCCAATGCGACATGCCATTGATACGCAACGCCATGGCCGTGATTGCCGCCACGGCACCTGCACCGACCTCACCCTGGTGCCATAGCCACAGGGCATAGCCACCTGCTGCCATGATCAACGCCACCACCAACGCCTGGTTGACGATCTCGAACTGGCTGACCAGGCGCATCTGGCGAAAGCCGGTTTGCTTGAAATCCTCCATCGCCGCGCGCGCAAAATGCGCTTCACGATTGGAGTGGGAGAACAGTTTCACTGTGGTGATATTGGTGTAGGCGTCGGAAATACGCCCCGTCATTGACGATCGCGCATGAGCCTGTTCCTGCCCGACTTGCCCCAGGCGAGGCACGAAGTACAGCATGGCCAGCCCGAACAACGCGACCCAGGCAATAAAAGGCAGCATGAGTTTCAGGGCGAAGCCGCCGGCCAGTGCGATGATCGCAATGAAGTAAACGCCGATTCCGGGTGCGATTTCGATGAGGGTGAACAGGACTTCGCGCACGGCCAATGCCGTCTGCATCACCTTGGTCGTGACCCGGCCTGAGAATTCATCGGAAAAGAATGAGAGGCTTTGACGCAGCATCAGCCGATGGAAGTCCCAGCGCAGGCGTAGCGGCAGATTGATCGCCAATATCTGGTGCTGCACCATGGTGCGAAGGGCCACCAGCCCGATGCTGGTGAGCAATACAATCGCGATCCCCCACAGCACTCGACTTTCCTGCCCGTTCGCATCGCCACCGGCCTGCCATGTCGAGAGCAGGTCCACGACCTGCCCAAGAAAGGAAAACAGCCAGGCTTCGTAGATCGACACACTGGCACTGAGCAGCGCAAGCAAAAGGACATAACCGCGGGCGCCTCGCATGCAGGCCCACAGGAACCGCATCAGGCCGACAGGCGGTGGTGGAGCTTCGTCGGGGGGAAATGGGTCGAGCCTTTGTTCAAACACGCGAAGCATTGTGGTCTCCGAATTGGTCAGCGAGAGGGGATTCTGCCATTTAATGGTTGCTTTGCGGGTTTGCAGGTTGAGTAATATGGCTAGGGGCCATGCCTCTGCACTAATCAGTTACCATTGGTATAAGGGAATAGTTAGCGACTACTCGCAAGCGTTCCACATGGAAGGGAATCAATAAACATGGATGGTGTGCATTCTGTGCAGGTTATTGCCGTGACCGGCGCAAAGGGCGGCGTCGGCAAGACGACTGTCGCGGTGAATCTTTCGTTGGCGCTTGCGAAACTTGGAAGGCGAGTGGTATTGCTTGATGGCGATCTTGGCTTGGCCAATATCGATACGCTGTTGGGGCTTTCCCGTCAGTACACGCTTGCCGATTTGATCGAGGGTCGCTGTGAGCTGTCCGATGTGCTTGTGCAGGGTCCGGGCGGGGTACGAATCGCCCCCGCGGCTTCAGGCATCCAGAGCATGGCTCATTTGTCTGCGGCCCAGCACGCAGGCCTGATCCAGGCCTTCAGTGAAATCGGGGACAGTCTCGATGTGCTGGTCATTGACACAGCCGCAGGCATCGGCGCGTCGGTGATCAGTCTCGTCCGGGCGGCCCACGAAGTCCTGTTGGTGGTCTGCGACGAACCGGCTTCGATCACCGATGCCTACGCACTGATCAAACTGCTCAATCGTGATTACGGCTTAGTCCGCTTCCGGGTGATGGTCAATATGGCGCGTAGCCCTCAGGAGGGTCGCGCCCTGTTCGCCAAACTGGCCAAGGTCACCGATCACTTCCTCGACGTTTCCCTGCGGTATGTGGGAATGGTGCCGTACGATGAATATGCGCGTAGGGCGGTGCGCAAGCAGCGAGCGGTCTACGAACAATTTCCGCACTCGAAGTGCGCCCAGGCATTTCAGGAAATCGCTTTGAAGGTTGACGCTTGGCCTTTACCGGATTCCCCTGGAGGGCATATGGAGTTCTTCGTCGAGCGACTTGTCGAACATTCGAGAAAGCCGTAAAGAGCCTCAAGAGATGGAGAAGAGAAAAGGGATAGATGTATTTTTCCGGATTTATTTTTTCTGGAAATAATCCGTCCCGTTTTCGCGCTGTCGCAGCCTTGCCGGGATTTTTCAGGTCAGTAATACAGGTCGTCTTCGTCATCTCGCAGGTGGCAGTACCACCCATACAGCGAAGCAACAAGGGTGACAACGATCATAGCTATCAGGATGAAGATCAGATAACGCATCGTACTCGGCTGCCTTTTTGGTGCGAGTGTATGGTTGG
Source organism: Pseudomonas putida (assembly GCF_028682635.1). GTDB lineage: Bacteria > Pseudomonadota > Gammaproteobacteria > Pseudomonadales > Pseudomonadaceae > Aquipseudomonas > Aquipseudomonas putida_AE. The sequence continues at coordinate 22,383 of NZ_JANHLK010000014.1, forward strand.
GATGCGTCCTTGCTGGGGAGCGAATTTAAGCCACGTGGGCAAACTGCTGTCTGTAGGGCAATGCCCTATATGGCGGCTTTTTTTCCTTAGAAGGGGCTAGGGGGTTGCGGCGGGGGTGGCCACTAAACGGCCATTACCTTTATTTTAAGGATATTTCGTAAAGCACGGGGGCGCTGTAGAGGCAGCAGGGGTCGAATGTGCAGTTACACTCGAGAGGTGGCTTGGCTAGCAATCAGGGTGCTAGCGTAAGGAAAATTGGCAAGAGCGGCAAAATGACTCTAGAAGAACTTGCAATTGAAGAAGCTGCTATTGCGTTCGCGAAGGCTCAGCGTGCCTCAATCGCCCGAAAAATTGCCAACACCGACATCTTTATTCCTGAAAAATCGCCGATAACTGTTTTCATGGCCGGGTCACCAGGTGCGGGCAAGACCGAGGTCTCCAAAGCTATGGTGGAGGCTTTTGAAAGCGGGGACTTGGGCTTTGCAAGGCAGCGTGTGCTCCGTATCGATCCTGATGAATTTCGAAGCTTGCTTCCTGGGTACACTGGATGTAACTCATATTTGTTCCAGCGGGCAGTAACAAAGATTCTCGAAAAGGTTTTGGATCGTGCATTTGAAAAGCGTTTGTCGTTCATTCTCGATGGGACGATGGCGAATATCGAGGTGGCAAAACGAAATATTGATAGGGTATTGAGGTATGGTGGCGTTGCACAAATCATGTATGTCTATCAGCGGCCGGAGTTGGCTTGGGATTTTGTAAAAGCTCGGGAGATAACCGAGGGGCGAAACATTCCAATGGATGAGTTCGTTCGCCAATACTTGGCTGTGCGTAGGAACATCGCCGAACTAAGACGCTGCTACGACGTAAATGTTTATGTTGATCTACTCATTAAAAATACTGATGGCTCAGACGAGTCATACGAGGAAGGCGTTTCGGCGGAGCAGATTGACGCTATGCTTCCTGAAACCTATGATCAGGTTGAGCTCATCAAGCTCCTAACCGAGGTCGACAGAAATGACTGCAGCTAAGACCGGAAAAACCAGTCCTATGGCTGAATTTTTCTGCAATGCGTCCCCAGAGACGAAACGGGGCGTGTTCAAAAATGTGATCAGCAAGGCCATTGCTTCTCAACGCGATGTTGTCGAGAAAGCAGAGGCCATCAAGAACGCACACAAAACTGAGAAGACTTCAGCTTACTCGGATCGTGAGACTGACGAAAAAGCTCAGCTCAGCAAAGTGTCGTAATGCTCTTATGCGTTCGAATCGCAGCAGGTTTCCCCGAAAATCCGATACCGGATCTCTGGCATCGGATTTTTTATGTTTGTTCAGTAGGATCTGCTCGAGATCGACGACCTTTTCAACTTCTGCAGCGCGACGCCAGACTGCACAAAACACACTCAAAGCGAAGCCGATTCCTGTGGTGAGCGTACCAGCGTAGGCAGTGCGCACCTTGGGCGGTGATGAGAGCTTCAGTTCTTGTGTCGTAAGCTCAGAAACGACAAAGCCCTGAATAATCAGGGCTTTGTCGTATCAGATATGGCGGAGGCGATGGGATTCGAACTCATGGACCTGTTACAGTCGACGGTTTTCAAGACCGTTGCCTTAAACCACTCGGCCACACCTCCGTTTGTGTTGCGGGCGCCATAATACCTGAATGAAACACACTGTCAAACTCTCTGCATAGCTTGTTACAGGGCGTCTGTTATGATCTTTGCGACTGAACGTTTCAAACCAACAGGAGTGTCGCCATGCGCGAACAGGATTACGCAGTTAATAACAGCGTGCAGGCTGAGCAGCTAGAGGTTAGCCGCGTCCTGCGCAACACATACGGCTTGCTCGCTCTCACCCTCGCATTCAGCGGCGTGATGGCGTTTGTCGCCCAGCAGATGCGTGTCGGCTACCCGAACATCTTCGTGGTACTGATCGGTTTCTACGGCCTTTTCTTCCTCACCAACAAGCTTCGTGATTCCGCCTGGGGCCTGGTGTCCGCCTTTGCCCTGACCGGTTTCATGGGCTTCCTGCTCGGCCCGATCCTCAACCGTTACCTGGGCATGCAGGGCGGCGCTGAGGTCGTGAGTTCGGCGTTTGCGATGACGGCCCTGGTGTTCGGCGGTCTGTCGGCCTATGTGCTGATCACCCGCAAGGACATGAGCTTCCTCGGCGGTTTCATCACGGCGGGCTTCTTTGTGCTGCTGGGTGCGACGCTGGCGAGCTTCTTCTTCCAGATCAGCGGCCTGCAACTGGCGATCAGCGCGGGCTTCGTGCTGTTCTCCTCGGTGTGCATCCTGTTCCAGACCAGCGCCATCATCCACGGCGGCGAGCGTAACTACATCATGGCTACCATCAGCCTGTATGTATCGATCTACAACCTGTTCATCAGCTTGTTGCAGCTGTTTGGCATCATGAGCCGCGATGATTGATCGCCAGCCATGATTGAAAAAACCCGCTTCGGCGGGTTTTTTTATGCCCGGCTTCTGTACCGGCGGCTATGCCATGGGTGGCAGGCGGCGCTTGACCGGGGTTTTCTTGACGATGGCGGTGTTGGTTTCGGCGTGGGTGTTGAGGCGGTCGAGCAGGGTGTCCAGTTGTTCCATCGAGCGCACATGCAGGCGGGCGATGAAGCAGTCGTCACCGGTGACCTTGTCGCACTCGGTGAACTCGGGGATGGCCATGATCTGCCGTTCCACTTCCTGCAACTGGCCGGGCAGCGGGCGGATGCGCACGATGGCCTGCAGCTGATAACCGAAACACTTCGGGTCGATTTCCACGGTGTAGCCCTTGAGCACCCCACGTTCCTCGAGACGGCGCAGGCGCTCGGCGACGCTGGGCGAGGACAGGCCGCTGATCTGCGCCAGGGCCTTGAGCGAACGTCGCGAGTCTTCCATCAAGGCGGTGATCAGCACCTGGTCGATGTCATCGGTCATGGCGAAACCTCAATTAGGCAGTTTTGTAAAATCGCCTTCGCATAAAAGGCAGATTCGAAGTTTAGCCTGCTTTTTGCACTGGAGCAGCGCCCCGGTCGATTGGCATACTTTGCCCATCAATCACAGGAGTCTGATGATGGACAACTCGATACGTCGCGGCTCGTTCGAAATGACCGCCGCCATGCTGATCTCCGGGACCATTGGCTGGTTCGTGCTGGTGTCCGGGCAACCGGTGCTGGATGTGGTGTTCTGGCGCTGCCTGTTCGGCGCCGGCACCTTGCTGTTGATTTGCGCGGCCTTCGATTTTTTGCGGGCAGACATCCTGACCCGCACCACCTTCCTGCTGGCGGTGCTCAGCGGCGTGGCGATTGTCGGCAACTGGGTGCTGCTGTTCGCCTCCTATTCCCGGGCCTCGATAGCCATCGGGACGGCGGTCTACAACGTCCAGCCGTTCATGCTGGTGGGGCTGGCGGCGCTGTTTCTCAACGAAAAAATCACCCTGCAGAAACTGGCCTGGCTGGCGGTTTCCTTTCTCGGGATGCTGGCGATCGTCAGTGCCCATGGCGGTCAGGGCGAAAGCGGCAGCCAGTACCTGATCGGCATTGTCCTGGCGCTGGGGGCAGCGTTCCTTTACGCGATCGCGGCGTTGATCATCAAGCGCCTGACCGGGACGCCACCGCATCTGATTGCGCTGATCCAGGTCAGCACCGGCGTGCTGCTGCTCGCGCCATTCGCGCATTTTTCGGCGCTGCCGCAAGCGCCGGGCGAGTGGGGCAGCCTGGTGACGCTGGGCATCGTGCACACCGGCGTGATGTATGTGTTGTTGTATGGCGCGATCCAGAAACTGCCGACGGCGCTGACCGGCGCGCTGTCGTTCATCTACCCGATTGCGGCGATCTTCGTCGACTGGTTTGCCTTTGGCCATCGCCTGGAACCGCTGCAATGGATTGGGGTTGCCGCGATTTTGCTGGCCGCTGCCGGCATGCAGCAGGGCTGGAGTTTTAAATTCCGGCGCACAGTGACCCCATGAAGCCGTCAGATGTTCCAGTTCGGCGCGGTCCTGGCCAGGCGCTGGCGCATATCGCCGATGTTGGCGGCCAGTTGCTCAGTCAATAAACGGTAACCGTCCAGGGCGTTGTACACCGGTGCTTCGAGACTGACGACCGGTAACGCCATGGGGCGGTTCAGCCGCTCGGTGACGCCGGACTTCAGCGCCCGAGCCATGCCGATCAATTGCACGCGAATCAGCCGATGCTCCGCTTTCAATGCCGTTTGCAGGTCACTGGCGTCCGGCCGGGTGTTGCCCAGTATCTCCAGGGTGCTGACACACAGACGCAGTTGGCGCTGGATGGCATCGAGTTCGGTCATGGAAATCTTCACCTCCTTGGACACCGATGGCATCAGTGAGCGCAGCTGCACCATCACGGTGTTGAGGCGGCCCATCAGCTTGAGGTGTTCGTCGGCCGTCACCGATTGGCCGCTGATGATGCGCCCGTAGAGTGTCGCGCAATCTCGCAAGGCGTCAGCCAGGTTGTAACGCCAGGAATAGACCGCATAGAGCGGCAGGGCGAAGGAAAACGCCAGCGCCAGGGCAATGCCGATCAGGATGTCGACCCCGCGCCACAGCCCGTCGGAGACTGGATTGTCACCATGGCCGGCGACGATGAAGACGGTAATGCCGGCCAGCAGCGCGGTGTAGCCGCCTTTGCCGATGGCGTGGTACGAGAAAAATCCGCACACCACCGCCATGGCGAAATAGGTCAGCCACGGCATGCCGAGCCAGGACTGTTGCACCACCAGCACCAGGCCGACAGCCGCCCCGACCAGGGTGCCGATGGCGCGCTCGGCGGCTTTTTTGCCGATGTTGCCATGGTGCTGCAAGCCGCCGATCACCACCAGCATCGTCACAGAGGCCCACTCGCCGTGGGGCAGGTGGATGCCGGTGGTCAGCAGGATCGACGCCAGTAACCCGAGCGACACCCGTACCGCATGGATCATCCGCGCATGGCGATAGCGCCGGTACGGGTCCAGCAACGGACGCAGTAACCGACGGAGCAGCGGTGGCAGGCGAAGGGCCGTGGATGCGCTCAGGTTGGCTCTCCTCAGAAGATGTAATCAGTGGTCAGGAAGCTGGAACTGCGGCCGCTGATGATCTCGCTGATGAGATCCTTGTTGGTCTCCTGGAACTTGGTCGCCACCAGCGTGCGGATCGAAAACACCCTTAGGGCGTCATGGACCGACAAGGTGCCCTCGGCGGAATTTTTCCGGCCGTTGAACGGGTAGGTGTCCGGGCCGCGCTGACATTGGGCGTTGAGGTTGATGCGCCCGACCTGGTTGGCGAAGGTATCGACCAGTCGGCCGACCGCCACCGGGTTGGTGCCGAAGATGCTCAGTTGCTGGCCGAAGTCCGATTCGAGGACGTAATCGATCACCGTGTCCAGATGGCGATAGGGCACGATCGGCACCACCGGGCCAAATTGCTCTTCCTGGTAGACCCGCATCTGCGGCGTCACCGGGTACAGCACGGCAGGGTAGAAGAACGACGCGCGGGTCTCGCCGCCATGGGGGTTCACCACTTTGGCGCCCTTGCTTTCGGCGTCGGCCACCAATGAGTGCAGGTAATCGACCTTGGATGACTCCGGCAGCGGCGTCAGGGCCACGCCGCTGTCCCAGGGCATGCCGGGCTTGAGCGTGGCGAGTTTGGCGTTGAATTTCTCGATGAAGGCATCGACTACGTCTTCATGGACAAACAGAATCTTCAACGCGGTGCAACGCTGGCCGTTGAAGGACAGGGCGCCGGTGACGGCTTCGTTGACCGCGTTGTCCAGGTCCACCTCCGGCAGGACGATACCGGGGTTCTTCGCATCGAGCCCCAGCGCCGCACGCAGGCGATGGGGCCGTGGATGCAGTTTCTTCAGGTCGCTGGCGGCCTTGTTGGTGCCGATGAAGGCAAAGATGTCGATGTTGCCGCTGGCCATCAGCGCACTGACCGTCTCGCGCCCGCTGCCGTAGATCACGTTGATCACCCCGGCCGGGAAGCTGTCGCGGAAGGCCTCGAGCAATGGGCGAATCAACAGCACGCCAAGCTTGGCCGGCTTGAACACCACGGTGTTGCCCATGATCAGCGCCGGGATCAGCGTGGTGAAGGTTTCGTTCAGCGGATAGTTGTAGGGCCCCATGCACAGCGCCACGCCCAGCGGTACGCGGCGGATCTGGCCGAGGGTGTCCTGTTCCAGCTCGAAGCGGCTGGAGCGACGGTCGAGTTCCTTGAGGGCGTTGATGGTGTCGACGATGTAGTCGCAGGTGCGGTCGAATTCCTTCTCCGAGTCCTTGAGGTTCTTGCCGATTTCCCACATCAGCAACTTGACCACCGCGTCGCGCTGTTCGCGCATGTGGCCGAGGAAGGTTTCGACGTGCTGGATGCGCTCGGCCACGCGCATGGTCGGCCACAAACCCTGGCCGCGATCATAGGCGCGCACCGCGGCATCGAGGGCGGTCAGGGCGGTGGCGGCATCCAGCAGCGGCGTGCTGCCGAGGATGACTTGTTCATCGCCGCCGGGGCCTGCGAGGTACACCGGGCTGCGAACCTGGGCGAGGGGACCTGGCCAGGTCTTGAGGACGCCGTCGACCAGGTACTCACGTTGTTCGGTCGGGCCGTCGAGACGGTATTTTTCCGGGATGCTGGCGGCATCGGGAAACAGGTTGCCAAGGATCTGTGCTGTGGTCATGTCGCTACCCCGTGTGTAGTGTCAGCCGTGCGCTTATGGTTAGCCGTTGAAGAATCCGGTTCAAGGGTTATACGCCTTGTTGATGCGGTTTTTTAGCTGCAATCGAGCGCTGATGGGCAGAATAGAGGGGTGAAGCTGTGGTTGTTGTGCTTCAAGCGTAGACCGCAAACGGCGTTGGGTGAAACGCGATCTTTTGACCTGGGAGCACACAATGGCGGGTGTCGAGGTTAAACTTCGCGCTCTTTCATAAGGAGTTCACATGAGTCACTACCAGCCGGGCATCCTCGCCACCCCTGTTCCGCCTCTCGCTCGTCATATGTTTTTCGCCCTGGAATCGGTGGCTGCACTGCCGGCTGCGCTGGACAAGCTGATGCAACTGGTGGACGGCAAATCGGCGGTGGTCGGTTTCGGTGAGTCCCTGGTCAAGGCCCTCGACGGGCATATCGAAGGCTTGCGGCCGTTTCCGGCGCTGGCCGGTGTCGGTGTCGATAACCCGTCGACGCAACAGGCGCTGTGGTGCTGGTTGCACGGTACCGACCGTGGCGAACTGCTCAACCGCAGCCACGCCTTCGAGGCGGCCTTGGCGCCGGCCCTGCGCCTGGTGCAAGTCACCGAGGGTTTCCGCCACCGTGACGGCCATGACCTGACCGGCTACGAAGACGGCACCGAAAACCCCCGTGACGAAGCCGCCGCGACCGCCGCGCTGGTGGGGGCGGGCGTCGAGGGCACGGTGGGCGGCAGTTTTGCCGCGCTCCAGCAGTGGCAGCATGACCTCAAGGGTTTTCGCGCGATGCCGTCCCATGAGACGGATGACATCATGGGCCGTCGCCTGGGCGATAACGAAGAACTCGACGACGCACCGATCTCTGCCCACGTCAAACGCACCGCCCAGGAGAGTTTTGCCCCTGAAGCGTTCGTGGTTCGCCGCTCGATGCCGTGGATCGAAGGCGACCGCGCCGGGCTGATGTTCCTGGCCTTCGGTTTTTCCCTTGATGCCTTCGAGGTTCAGCTGCGGCGTATGAGTGGGCTGGAGGACGGGATTACCGATGGCTTGTATCGCATCAGCCGGCCGATCACTGGCGGCTATTATTGGTGCCCGCCGTTGAAGGATGGCCATCTCGACCTGCGTGCGCTGCGCATCGGCTGAGACATTATCTGTAGGAGCCGGCTTGCCGGCGGATAGGGCGAGGCGGTGAGTCAGGCATACCGCTTTCGCTGGCAAGCCAGCTCCTACAGTGAATCTAACCTTATGCTCAAACGGTATTTCTCATCCCCGTACTTAGAACCATAAGATCACGTCATAACTCGTTATGACAAGTGATCCTCATGACCGATAACGTTCTAGCCCTCAGCCCTCTTTCACACAGCAGTGTCCCGCTGCACACCCAGCTGCGCGACATCCTCCGTGCGCGCATCCTCGACGGTGAATACCCGCAGGACAGCCAGATGCCTTCCGAAAGCGAGCTCGGCACACTGTTCAAGGTCAGCCGCATCACGGTGCGCCAGGCCCTCGGCGATCTGCAGAAGGAAGGGCTGATCTTCAAGATCCACGGCAAGGGCACCTTCGTCGCCAAGCCGAAAACTTTCCAGAACGTCAGCACCCTGCAAGGCCTCGCCGAGTCCATGACCGGTCGCGGTTATGAGGTGATCAACCGCCTGCGCAGCTTCAAATTCATCGCCGCCGACAAGCTGGTCGCCGAACGCTTGCAGGTTGCCGAAGGCGAGACCGTGGCGCAGATCAAGCGGGTACGGCTGATCAACCGCGAGCCGATTTCGCTGGAAATCACCTACCTGCCCAAAGCCCTTGGCGAACGCCTGGAGAAGGCTGACCTGGTCACCCGCGACATCTTCCTGATCCTGGAAAACGACTGCGGCCTGGCCCTGGGTCACGCTGACCTCGCCATCGACGCGGTGCTGGCCGACAGCGACCTGACCCAGGCGCTGAACGTCGAGGCCGGCTCGCCGATCATGCGCATCGAGCGCCTGACCCACGACGCCCAAGGCCGCCCAGTGGACTTCGAACACCTTTACTACCGTGGCGATGCCTTCCAGTACCGCCTGCGGATCGACCGGCAAAAAGGGGATCAGGCATGACCCGAACGACACTGGAACAGGAATACGACATCGTCGTGATCGGCGGCGGCACCGCGGGGCCCATGGCGGCGATCAAGGCCAAGGAGCGCAACCGCGATCTGCGGGTGTTGTTGATCGACAAGGCCAACGTCAAGCGCAGCGGCGCGATCAGCATGGGCATGGACGGCCTGAACAACGCGATCATTCCCGGCCACTCGACACCGGAGCAGTACACCAAGGAAATCACCATCGCCAACGACGGCATCGTCAATCAGGCCGCGGTGTATGCCTACGCCACCCACAGTTTCGAGACCATCGAGCAACTGGACCGCTGGGGCGTGAAGTTCGAGAAGGACGAGACCGGCGACTACGCGGTGAAGAAGGTCCACCACATGGGCGCCTACGTGCTGCCGATGCCGGAAGGGCATGACATCAAGAAAGTGCTCTACCGGCAGTTGAAGCGGGCACGGGTGAGCATCACCAACCGCCTGGTCTGCACCCGCTTGCTGACTGACAGCGAGGGGGCGGTCAACGGCGTGATGGGGTTCGATTGCCGCACCGCCGACTTCCATGTGATCAAGGCCAAGGCGGTGATCCTCGCCTGCGGTGCCGCCGGGCGCCTGGGCCTGCCGGCCTCGGGGTACCTGATGGGCACCTACGAAAACCCGACCAATGCCGGCGACGGTTACGCCATGGCCTATCACGCCGGGGCGGAACTGGCGAACCTGGAATGCTACCAGATCAACCCGCTGATCAAGGACTACAACGGCCCGGCCTGCGCCTATGTTACGGGTCCTCTGGGCGGCTACACCGCCAACAACAAGGGCGAGCGCTTCATCGAGTGCGACTACTGGAGCGGGCAGATGATGTGGGAGTTCCACCAGGAACTGGAAAGCGGCAACGGCCCTGTGTTCCTCAAGCTCGATCACCTGGCCGAGGAAACCATCCAGAACATCGAAGAGATCCTGCACAGCAACGAGCGGCCGAGCCGCGGTCAGTTCCACGCCAATCGCGGCACCGATTACCGCACGCAGATGGTCGAGATGCACATCTCCGAGATCGGCTTTTGCAGCGGGCATTCGGCGTCGGGGGTGTGGGTCAACGAGAAGGCCGAGACGTCGGTCAAAGGCCTGTATTCGGCGGGTGACATGGCCGCGGTGCCGCACAACTACATGCTCGGTGCGTTCACCTATGGCTGGTTTGCCGGCAACAATGCGGCGGACTTCGTCGCCGGCCGCGAGTTTTCAGCGCTGGATGCCGAGCAGATCGAAATCGAGAAACAGCGGGTCTATGCGCCCCTTGATCGCGAACACGGCCTGCCACCGGCCCAGGTCGAGTACAAGCTGCGCCGCTTCGTCAACGACTACCTGCAGCCGCCGAAAGTGACGAAAAAGATGCAGATCGGCCTGCAACGCTTCAGCGACATCCAGCGCGACCTCGATCAGATCAAGGCCCATAACGCCCATGAGCTGATGCGTGCCATGGAAGTCAGCATGATCCGCGACTGCGCCGAAATGGCCGCCCGCGCTTCGCTGTTCCGCGCCGAAAGTCGCTGGGGGCTTTACCACTACCGGGTCGATCATCCGCAACGCAACGACAGCGACTGGTTCTGTCACTGCCATCTGAAGAAGGGTGAAAACGGCTTGATGACCAGCTTCAAGAAATCCGTCGAGCCTTACATCATCCCGCTGGACGCCGATGAAATGCAGGCCTACGACCGGTTGCGGGTCGGTGCCGATGCGGCTTGAGCATGACACTAGAGAGAGACCGTGAAATGGCCTACCAACCCCAGGAAATATTCTTTCGCTCCAATGCACCGGTCACCGTCGATGAGGACCTGTGCATCGCCCACAAAGGCTGCACCGTGTGCGTCGACGTCTGCCCTATGGACCTGCTGGCGATCAACCCGGCCACGCAAAAGGCCTACATGGCCTTTGATGAATGCTGGTACTGCATGCCCTGTGAAAAGGACTGCCCGACGGGGGCGGTGAAAGTGGACATCCCTTATTTGCTGCGTTGAAACACAATCAATGTGGGAGCGGGCTTGCTCGCGAAGACGCCGGCATGGCTGGCATCTCCATTGACTGAAAGGACGCTTTCGCGAGCAAGCCCGCTCCCACAGGGGATCGCGTACAGACAAATCAAAACGCCATCCGGCCACCCCCGGACGCTTGCTTCAAGACACCCCTCGTTTCCCACCACGCCCTGATCGTGGCGGAGACGAACATCCTATAAATGATTCGAGGGGAAACACTCATGCTCTTACGTGCAGCGATTGCCGGTCTGGTACTGGCTTCATTCACCTTGTCGGCCCAGGCCGAAACCATCCGCATTGCCATCGGCACCCAGGACACCACCATCAACTGCGCCGCCGGCGGCCTGTTGATTCGCGAACTGGGCCTGCTGGACAAATACCTGCCCCACGACGGCCAGTACAAAAACGCCCAGTACGACATCGAGTGGAAGAACTTCACCAGTGGCGCGCCGCTGACCAACGAGATGGTCGCCGGCAAGCTCGACTTTGGCGCCATGGCCGACTTCCCTGGTTCATTCAACGGCGTGGCGTTTGAAACCGCCGGCAAGCACAGCCTGTTCATCAGCGTGCTGTCGGGCAGCACCCAGGGCAGTGGCAACGGCATCGTGGTGCCGAGCGCCTCGGGTGTGCAGTCGCTGGCCGAGCTCAAGGGCAAGACCATCTCCGTGCCGTTCGCCTCGACCGCCCACGGCATGTTGCTGCGCGCGGTGGCGGCCCAAGGCTGGGACCCGCTCAAGGACGTGAACATCATCGCCCAGCCGCCGGAAGTCGCCGGTTCCGCGTTGCAGGCCGGCAAGATCGACGCCCATGCCGACTTCGTGCCGTTCGCCGAACTGTTCCCGAGCCGCGGGTTCGCGCGCAAGATCTACGACGGTTCCCAGGCCGGCGCGCCGACCTTCCACGGGGCGCTGGTCGACCAGGCCTATGCGAAGAAATACCCGGAAGTCGTCGTCGCCTACCTGCGCGCCAGCCTCGAAGCCAATCAGCTACTCGCCGCCGAGCCTGAGAAGTACAGCGAACTGATCGCCAAGGTCACCGGGGTCGACGCCGAGGTCAACTACCTGTTCCACGGCCCCCTCGGCGTACAGACTCGCGACCTCACCTGGAAACCTGAATACCGCCAGGCCGTCGGCACCGCCATCGACACCCTCAAGCTGCTGAAGAAAGCCGATCGCGGTCTCGACCTGAATACCTTCATCGACGACCAGTACATCCGCGCCGCGTTCAAGGCCTCGAACCTGGACTACAACGCGCAGCTCTCGAACTACCAGCAGACGCCGCTTAAAGCCGTCGATGCCTCCAGCGGCGAAGCCATCACCGACTTCAGCCATGTGGCCGAGATCTGGGTGCGCGGCGAGCCGAAAGTCCGTCAGTACGCTTCGGCGCAAGCGGCATTCACCGCGCTGGCCGCGCTGAAGCAGGAAGGCAAGAACATCCGCGCGGTGTATGCCCAGGCCGCTGACAGCGGGATCAAGTTGCTGGCGGACCAGGCGTGGTTTGCCAGTGATGCCAAGGGGCGTTTGAGTGCATTCCTGCTCAAAGGCCAGGCCCAACAATTCGCCACGGCACAGGGCGGCAAGGTGTTCGATTTCACCGACGCCACTACCCAGGCCGTGGCGGTCCGCTAACCGCAAAACACCTCGAACCTGTAGGAGCTGGCTTGCCAGCGAAGGCGCCCGACCAGCCAACATCAATGTTGACTGACACACCGCAATCGCTGGCAAGCCAGCTCCTACAGGTTTCCCGGTGAGAGGGAATATTGTGTACGGATCATTTTTACGCTGGATTCCGAGGGCAGCATCCTTGCTGCTCTGCCTGCTGTTCTGGCACGTCGCCGCCAGCCAACACTGGAACCTTGGCCTGGTGACCTTCACCAACGTCCCGACCCCCTTGGCCGTTATTGAAGCGGCGCTGGGCCTCGGCGACTCCGGCAAGCTCGCCCGGCACCTGGGCAGCAGCCTCAGCCGCGTGTTCGCTGGCTACCTCGCTGCCCTGGTCATTGGCGTCGCCCTGGGCCTGGCCATCGGCCGCTCAAAGTGGGCCGAAGACTTGTTGCTGCCACCCCTGGAAGTACTGCGCCCAATCCCCGCCGTGGCCTGGATTCCCCTGGCGATCCTGATGTTTCCCTCGTCCGAGCTGTCGATGGTCTTCATCACCTTTACCGGCGCCTTGTTCCCGATCCTGCTCAATACCGTGCACGGCGTCGAAGGTGTCGACCCACGGCTGATCGCCTCGGCGAAAAGCCTCGGGGCAGGGCGCCGGGCGATGTTGCTGGAAGTGATCCTGCCGGGCGCCGCGCCGAGCATCATCACCGGCCTGGCCATCGGCATGGGCACCTCGTGGTTCTGCCTGGTGACGGCCGAGATGATCTCCGGCCAATACGGCATCGGTTATTACACCTGGGAGTCCTACACCATCCAGAACTACCCCGACATCGTGGTCGGCATGCTGCTGATCGGCGTACTCGGGATGGGCAGCAGCCTGCTGATCAAACGCCTGGGCGGCGTGTTCACGCCCTGGCACCGACCACGAGGAAAAGCCTGATGAGCGTTTTTCAACAGCCTGAAGGGCGTATCGATATCCGCGCTTTGTCGATCAGCCTGGGCGAGGGCAGTGCAGCATTCGAAGCCGTGCAGGGCCTGGACTGCCTGATCGAACCGGGGCAGTTCGTGTGCATCCTCGGGCCGTCCGGTTGCGGCAAGTCCACCTTGCTCGGCGCACTGGCCGGGCATCTGACAACGTACACCGGGACCCTGAATGTCGACGGTGCAAAAGTCTCGGGACCGTCGCCGCAACGCGGCATGGTGTTCCAGCATCACACGCTGTTCCCCTGGCGAACCGTGCGCGACAACGTGGCTTTCGGCCTGAAAATGCGCGGGGTCGGTAAAGTCGAGCGACACCAGGCCGCCGACGAAATCCTCGCCCTGGTGGGCCTGCAAGACTTCGCCGAGCGCTGGCCGGACCAGCTCTCCGGCGGCATGCAGCAGCGGGTGGAAATCGCCCGGGTGCTGGTCAATCGGCCACGGCTGTTGCTCATGGACGAGCCCTTTGGTGCCCTCGATGCCCTGACCCGTTTGAACATGCAGGAGCTGTTGCTGGACATCTGGACGCGCATCCGCACCACCGTGGTCTTTGTCACCCATGACATCGACGAAGCGCTGTTCCTCGCTGATCGCCTGCTCGTCATGAGTTCGCGTCCCGGGCGGATCATCGAAGACTTGCGCCTGGATTTCCCCCGGCCACGCACGAGCGAACTGGTGACCAGCCATGAGTTTTCCCGCTTGAAGCGACACTGCCTCGAATTATTGCGTCACGAAGATGGTCGGCAATTACCGCGCCTGAACCCTCTCGGACTGCCCCCTGAAAACAAACTGCCGCGATTTGCCCTATGACCTCACTATTCGATGTAACCGACAACGACGACATTCTCGCCCTGCAACCGCGACTGACCGATGACGATGCCGGCGTGCGCCGCATTGCATTGATCGAACTGGCCGACCTGGAAGAGCCGGACGGCCTGCTGTGGCTGGTCAATCGACTGGCTGAGGACCCGGCCGAAGAGGTCCGTGCCGAAGCCGCACGCTTGCTGGAGGCCTGGGAAGATGAACCGGTGGTCGAGGCGCTGTGCCAGGCGCTGACCGACTCATCCGCCGCGGTGCAAACTGCTGCCGCGCAAAGCCTCAGCCTGCTCAAGAGCGAAACGGCGGGCCGGGTGATCCTGCCGTGGACCGGGCATGCTGACATCGGCGTGCGCATCGCCGCGTTCAGGGCCTTGCGCGAGTTGCGCTATCCACAGGCGGCTTCGGCGGCGCTGTTGGCGTTGGGCGATCAGGACGCCAATGTCCGCCGTGAAGCGGTGGGTGTGCTGGGCTGGCTCAAACAGCTCGACGCCTTGCCGGCCCTGGCGCGCCTGGCCAGCGCCGACCCGGACACCGAAGTGCGCCGCGCCGCCACCGGCGCCCTCGGCCTGGCGTCCGACGCGCAGGTGCTGCCGGCCCTGCGCCAGGCCTTGCAGGACCAGGCCTGGCAAGTGCGCGAGGAAGCCGCCACCACCCTGGGCAAGGTTGGGCACGCTGACGCCGGCCCGGCATTGGTCCAAGCCTTGAGCGACGATTACTGGCAAGTGCGCCTGCGCGCGACCCGCAGCCTGGGTCGTTTGCGTTACGCCCAGGCTTTAGACGCGCTGATCGACACCCTTGGCCACCGCATCAGCAACCTGCGCAAGGAAGCCGCCCTGGCCCTTGGTGAGTTGAACGATAAAGGCGCCATCGCGCCGTTGCAGGCGGCGCAGGACGATGGCGATCCGGAAGTGCGCAAGGCGGTACGCATTGCCCTGAGTCAGCTGCAATGAACCCGGTGGCGGTGGGCAATTCCCGGAGCACACAACAGCTGCGCTTGAACTGGCCGGATGGCCGCGAGCAGTTGCTCAATCACGCAGAGTTGCGCCGGCAATGCCCGTGTTCGCAGTGCCGGGCGTTTCGATTGCGGGGGATGACGCCGCTGGTGGACGACCGTGTTCGGCTGGTCGAGGTGAATGCCCAGGGGTATGGGTTGCAGTTGGTATTCAGTGATGGCCACGAACGCGGGATCTACCCATGGGCTTACCTCGCCGGGCTTGGTCGGTGAATGGAATGCCGCTTTCGCTGGCAAGCCAGCTCCTACAATTTATCGGTGTTGCCACCAATAATGTGGTCGCCTGGGTCCCTGTAGGAGCTGGCTTGCCAGCGAAGGCAATCTCAAATTCAGCACAAGATTCAAAGGCAAAATACAGAGTAGGGCATTCAGAAGGATTTGCTGATGCTTGCCACCACAGTCGCGCTGCACACGTCGTCGAAGCCCCAGTTGCTGGTGCACTGGCTCTTGGACAAATCGGTGTCGATATAGCTCAGGCCCAGCATCACACCCGCCAGTTCGTGGGTCAGCTTGACCTCCCATTCACGGTAGGAATCCTCGGCTTCACCCGAGCTCGAATACAGGTGCGGGTCCTTGAAGTCCATCAAGCCGTAGCGCAGTTTCAGGCCGGTGTCGTAGGGCAATTCGGTCTCGTAGCCGACATAGCTGTAGAGCGAGTTCTGCTCGCTGTCGATGCCCGGTGCATCGTCGGAATAATAGGCGCCGAGTTTCACCCCATAGACGCTGAGAATCCCGTAGACCTCGCTCTGATTGAACTGGCTCTCTTTCGGATATGAATACTTGAGATAACCCAGGTCGAGGTTGATGGCGTCTGTGGCCTCCCAGAACCAACCGGCGTAGTAATCGACTTCCTGCCGGGTCTTCAGGCCGTAGCCAAAATCGACGTTGGACGTCCATGCGCCCAGGTACAGGCCGCTGCTGTGTTGCAGGGTGGCACCGGCCTGCAAGGCGGGGTCGTTCTGGGTTTGCGAGATGCCGCGGGTGCGGTAGTCGCTGGCCAGGGTCACGTCCAGCAGCAAGGAGAAATCATCGTTCAAGGGCACGGCCTGGCTGCACAAGGGCAGCAAACTCAAGGAACCGAGGGCGAACAGGGTGAAAGCTTTCATGGGGGGTACGTCCCGCTATTGTGATTGTTATGGGCAGATTTCAAGCAAGGCTGCGCCGGGCCTCGTGTCGTAAAACACGAGGTCGGGCAGGGGGGGCGGTTTTTGTTAGAGGGTTGCCGCGTAGACTTGCCGGCCGGCGAACCAGGTCTGCAGCACCTGGGTGTCGTGCAGGGCTTTTTCGTCGACGCTGAATACATCGCGGTCGACCACGATGAAGTCGGCCTGTTTGCCGGCGCTCAGCGAGCCGATCTGTTTGTCCAGGCCAATGGTGCGGGCGGCGTTGAGGGTGTAGGCATAGAGCATGGTTTCGCGGTCGATGCGCTCCTCGGCGTTGAGCACGCCCAATGGACCGACCCGGGTCATGGCCTGGGCCATGGCGTTGAACGGGTTCGGCGTGGACACCGGCCAGTCGCTTGCCCCGGAAAGGGTCGCGCCCTGTGTGAGCAGCGAGTGCGCCGGGTACTGGTAACGGAACGCCTGGGCACTGACGTACGGCTTGATCATGTCCGTGGTGTAGTCGTCGGCGCTGGCCCAGAGCAGTTGCATCGAGGCGATGACGTCGAGGGGTTTGAAGCGGGCGAACTCTTTCGGGTTGACGATCTGCAAGTGCGTGATGGAGTGGGGCACGCCGCTCTGCCGGTCCTTGCGCGCCTGGGCAATGCCGTTCAGCGATTCGCGCACCGCACGGTCGCCGATGGCGTGGATGTGCACCAGCCAGCCGCGCTGATCGATGGCGCTGACCAGCTCACCGAAGTGCTTCGGATCGATCAGCAGTTCGCCCGGTTTGTGCGAGTTGGTATAGGGGTCGATCATCGCTGCGCTCTGTGCCGGGTACTCGATCACGCCATCGGCGAAGATCTTGATGCCGGGCAGCGTAAGGTTGGGAATGCCCTGGAATTGCTGACGGACCTTGTCGAGGGTGTCGAGATCGGCCGGAACGCTCTTGCCGTTGGCCACCAGCAGCGCGGCGACGTGGGCGGTCATGCCGCCACTTTCTGACAGGGCCTTGTACACCGGCAGCACGCCGACGGTTTTCTCCGTGGGCTTGAGGGCGAAAACCGGCTCGCCGGGCGCAGCGTTGGCGGCGGGGTCCATCCAGGCGGTGATGCCGAGGCTGTTGTTGTAACTCACGGCGGTTTGCGCCGCTTTCAACATGTCGGCGGCACTCGGCGATGGCATTTTCGAGGCCACCCGGTCCCACCCGGCGTCCACCAGGAAGCCGTTGGGGCTGCCGTCGGCGAGTTTGCCGATGGTGTCTTTCTCGGCGTCTGGCAGGGTTTTGAGCAGCGCGGCATCGATGCCGCCGCGCTTGAGCATCACGTTGTTGGCCCAGGCCGTGTGGTGGTCGCTGCCGGTGAATACCACGCCGACGTCGGCCCATTCGCCGCTGTTGAATTTTTTGCCCAGCGCTTCGGCCTGGGCCCAGTAAGCCGAACTCATGCCGGCCACGCTCAGGACATCGCCATGCTTGGCCTTGCCGTCGTCACGCCAGGCGCGCAGGCGTTTTTCCAGTTCGTCGAGTTCGACGACCTCGTCTGCCATGTTGGCCGAGACCATTTCCAGGCCCCCGAAAATCGCGTGGGAGTGGCTGTCGATCAGGCCGGGCATCAGGGTCTTGCCGCCCAGGTCGATGACTTGGGTGCCCGACTCGATCAGGGCCTTGATCTGGGCATCGCTGCCCACTTGCAACACCTTGCCATCCTGTACCGCCAGCGCCTGGACCTTGGGCTGGTTACGGTCGGCGGTGAAGATCTTGCCGTTGAACAGCACCAGGTCGGTCGCCGCCATGGCTTCCAACGAGGCAAAACTGACTGCCACCATCAACAGATTCGGGATGAATCTTTTCATTGAATGTTTCCTTGTTATTGCGTCTGATGGCCAGATTAGTGGCTTGCCGCGCTTGGCAGAACGCCTCACTCACGAAAAACGTTTTTGCCTGAATGGAAAAAGTATGGACAAGCTGGGTGCACTGAAAATGTTCGTGGTCACGGCGCAACTGGGCAGCTTCAGCCGCGCCGCCGAGCAATTGGGCAAAACCCCGTCGGCGCTGACCAAAGCGGTCAACCACCTGGAGGCGGAACTCGGCGCGCGTTTGTTCGAACGCAGCACCCGGCGGATCCTGCTCACGGAATCCGGGCGGCTGTACCTTGAAACTGCGCGCCAGGTGTTGCAGCGACTGGACGAGGCCGGCGAGGAAATCGAGCAGCTGCAGCATGGTTTGCGCGGCAGCCTGAAAATCACCGCGCCGCTGGCCTATGGGCAGGCCTTTCTCGATCAGGTATGTGGCGGTTTTCTTGACCAGTATCCGCAGATCAACCTGCAGGTGGACCTGTGCGACGACTTCGTCAATCTGCTGGAGAGCGGCCATGACCTGGCCTTGCGCGAAGGGCACGACGACTTGCCGGGGTTGATCGCGCGCGTGGTCGGCAGCAATTGCCTGGCGCTGTGCGCGAGCCCGCAATACCTCGAACGCAAGGGGCAGGCGGTCACCCCGCAAACCCTCGACGAGCATGACTGGTTGCTGTATTGGCATCCGTTGCTCAGTCGCGAATTCTGGTGGGTCGAGCGCGACGGCCAGCGCCTGAGCCTGCCGCAGCCTCAGGCACCGCGCCTGCGCAGCGACAACTACGACCTGCTGCTAGCCAATGCCCTGGCCGGACGCGGCCTGCTGCATACGCCCTTGTGGAGCGCGGCGCCGTACATCGCCGATGGCCGGCTGGTGCGGTTGATGGCCGACTACGACATAGACCCGGACAGCTTCGGCCCGCACATCCTGGCGGTGTACCCCAGCCATCGACGGGCCACGGCCAAGGTGCTGGCGTTCATCGATTACATCGCAGGTTTCCTGGCATCCCGTGGTTTGGGCGTACCCGTGATTCCCCCTGTAGGAGCTGTCTCGTGAAACGAGGCTGCGATCTTTTGATTTTGTTTTCAGAGAGCAAGATCAAAAGATCGCAGCCTCGTTTCACTCGTCAGCTCCTACACACAGGTGCTTGTCAGATAATTCCCACAGGAGTACAAATGTACTCCATGACGACCCTGACTCCCCGCCGTACCGCCATCCTGACCTTCATCCGCGAACGTATCGCCGAGCACGGTCAGTCCCCGAGCCTCGCTGAAATCAGCGAGGCGTTCGGTTTCGCCTCCCGCAGCGTGGCGCGCAAGCATGTGCTGGCGCTGACCGAAGCCGGGTTTATCGAGGTCAACCCGCATCAGGCCCGGGGCATTCGCCTGCTCGGGCAGCCGCCGCGCCCTGAGCTGCTGGACATCCCGGTACTCGGCCGGGTGGCGGCCGGTGCGCCGATCGGTGCCGATGCCGAGGTCCATAGTCGCTTGCTGTTCGATCCGTCGATGTTCTCCCGGGTGCCGGACTACCTGCTGCGGGTGCGCGGCGACTCGATGATCGAGGATGGCATTCTCGACGGCGACCTGGTGGGCGTGCACCGCAGCCCCGAGGCGCTGAACGGCCAGATCGTCGTGGCGCGCCTCGACGGCGAAGTCACCATCAAGCGCTTCGAACGGGTCGGCGACCGGGTTCGCCTGTTGCCGCGCAACCCGGCCTATCAGCCGATCATCGTCGAAAGTGATCGAGACCTGGCCATCGAAGGGGTGTTCTGCGGCCTGGTGAGGCAAGGCTGATGGGTGCCGTCGTTGCGCTGGATACGCTGTTCAATGGCGGCCAGGTCTGGCGAGGCCGGCCTGCGCCGCCGGCCGTCAGCCCGCAACCCACCGGGCATGCCGCGCTGGATGCGGCGTTGCCCACGGGCGGCTGGCCGGAGGCGGCCCTGACGGAAATCCTCCTGGCCGGGCAGGGTGTGGGCGAATTGCAACTGGTGTGGCCGGCGCTGGCGCGGCTGTCGGCGGCGGGCGAACGCATCGTCCTGGTGGCGCCGCCGTATGTGCCGTATCCCCAGGCCTGGCAGAGCGCCGGGGTCGATCTGCGCCAATTGTCGATCATCCAGACCAGCGAGCGCGATGCGTTGTGGGCGGCGGAACAGTGCCTGCGTTCGGGCAGTTGCGGCGCGGTGCTGTGCTGGCCGCACAAGGCCGATGACCGCGCCTTGCGCCGCTTGCAGGTGGCCGCGGAAACCGGCTCGACCCTGGCCTTCGCCTATCGCTCGCTCAGTGAAGCGATCAACCCGTCGCCAGCGGCCCTGCGCATCGCCATCGATGCCAGGCCGGCACAGTTGCGGGTGCTCAAGTGCCGGGGCGGCTTGGCCCGTTCGGCGCCGATTGCCTTCGCCGTGGGGCATTGAGGTTGCCATGCGCTGGGTGTGTATTCTGTTCCCGCAATTGGCACTGGACGCGGTACTGCGTCAGCGCGCCGACCCCGACGAACCGCTGGCGCTGTTGACCGGCCCGGCCCAGCGTCGGGTGTTGCAGGCGGTCAATGGTCCGGCACGGGCCCTGGGCTTGCGTCCCGGCCAGTCCATGAGCGCCGCCCAGGCCTTGAGCAAGGGTTTTGCCACCGCCGAGTACGACGTCGCCGCCATCGAACACTGGCAGCAATTTCTCGCCGCCTGGGCCTATCGCTTCAGCTCCCAGGTCAGCGTGCATTACCCGCGGGCGCTGGTGTTCGAAATCGAGTCCAGCCTGGGTTTGTTTGGCGGCTGGGCGCCATTCGAGGCGCGTTTGCGGGCAGAACTCGGCGAGCTGGGGTTTCGTCACCGCATCGTCGCCGCGCCCAACCCGGTGGCGGCGCGGATGCTGGCCAACGCCCATGACGGCCTGGTGGTGCCCGACGAGCAAGCCTTGCAGCATCACCTCGGGCAATTGCCCGTCGACCGTATCGGGTTGCAAGCCAGCGTGGCCACGGCGTTGTCGCGCATGGGCCTGCGCACCTTGAGCCAAGTGCAGGCGTTGCCCCGGCACAGCCTGGCCCGGCGTTTTGAGGCCGAGGTGCTCAAGCACCTGGATGCCTTGCTGGGCACACGGCGGTTGGCGCTGACGTTCTACCTGCCGCCGGACCGTTTTGATGTGCGCATCGAGCTCAATTTCGATGTGCAGTCCCATCAGGCCTTGCTGTTTCCATTGCGCCGATTGACCGGTGACCTGTCGGCGTTCCTCTGCGGTCGGGACAGCGGCGTGCAGCGTTTCGACCTGCACCTGGAACACGCCGGGCTGCCCGACACGCTGATCAAGGTCGGCCTGCTCAGCGCCGAGCGCGATCCGGCCATGCTGTTCGAACTGGCCCGGGGGCGACTGGAGCAAGTCCAGGTCGAGGCCCCGGTGCGCGGTTTTCGCCTGCGCGCCGAAGACTTGCCGAGCTTCGTTCCGCAGTTTCAGGAGCTGTTCGACGATCGCCCGCAGCAGACCTTGCCCTGGGCGCAACTGCGCGAGCGCCTGCGCGCGCGGCTGGGGGATGATGCCGTGCATGGCCTGGGCTTCCAGGCCGATCACCGCCCCGAGTGCGCGTGGCAGGCCAGTGCAGACAACCAGCCCTGTACGGGCTTGCCGACCGTGCAGCGGCCGGGCTGGCTGCTGACCGAGCCGCTGGCGGTGCACGAAGGCTCGGCGCGCATCCTCATGGGGCCGGAGCGCATCGAGTCCGGTTGGTGGGACGGCGATGATGTGCGCCGCGATTACTACCTGATCGAAACCCGCGCCGGCCAGCAGGGTTGGGCTTATCGCGCGGTGGGCGAGGGTGGCCCGTTGTGGCTGCAGGGCTGGTTCGCATGAACGCCGGATATGCCGAGCTGCACTGCCTGTCGAACTTCAGTTTCCAGCGCGGTGCTTCCAGTGCCCTCGAGCTGTTCCAGCGGGCAAAAAAACAGGGCTACCAGGCCCTGGCGATCACCGACGAATGTACCCTGGCCGGTATCGTCCGTGCCTGGCAGGCGGCGAAGTCGGTGGAGTTGCCACTGATCATCGGCAGTGAAGTGCGCATCGAAAATGGCCCGAAACTGGTGTTGCTGGTGGAAAACCTCGAGGGTTACCAGACCCTGTGCCGACTGATCACCCGCGCCCGACGCCGTACACAGAAAGGCCAGTATCAAGTGCTGCGCGAAGACTTCGACGAACCCTTGCCAGGGCTGTTGGCGCTGTGGGTGCCGGACGCGGTCGATGACGTTGAACAAGGCCAGTGGTTGCAGCAGGTCTTCGCCGAGCGCCTGTGGCTGGCGGTCCAGCTGCATCGCGGCCAGGACGATAGCCGGCGCCTGCGTGATCTGCTGGCGTTGGCCAGGGAACTGCGGATACCTGCGGTGGCCAGCGGCGATGTGCACATGCACGCGCGCGGACGCCGGGCCCTGCAGGACACCATGACCGCGATCCGCCATCACCTGCCGGTGGCCGATGCCGGGCTGCGACTGCACCCCAACGGCGAGCGGCACCTGCGCGGCCTCGATGTGCTGCGCGAGCTCTATCCGCCTGCCTTGCTCGACGAAACCCTGAACATTGTCCGGCGCTGTACCTTTGATCTTGGCCAGCTGCGTTATCAGTATCCGCGGGAGCTGGTGCCAGATGGACACAGCGCAACCTCCTGGCTGAGGGAATTGACCGAGCGCGGCATTCGCGAGCGCTGGCCCCAGGGTGCCAGCGAGAAAGTGCGCGGGCTGATCGACAAGGAACTGGGGCTGATCGCCGAGCTCGGTTACGAGAGTTATTTCCTCACCGTCCAGGACATCGTCGCCTTCGCCCGGCGCGAAAAAATCCTCTGTCAGGGCCGGGGCTCGGCGGCCAACTCGGCGGTGTGTTTCGCCTTGGGCATCACGGAGATCGATCCCGACCGCATGAACATGCTGTTTGAACGCTTTCTTTCCAAGGAACGCGACGAGCCCCCGGATATCGATGTGGACTTCGAGCACGAGCGCCGCGAAGAAGTCCTGCAGTACGTATTCCAGCGCTATGGCCGCACCCGCGCGGCCTTGACCGCCGTGGTCAGCACTTACCACGCGGCCGGTGCCGTGCGCGATGTGGCCAAGGCCTTGGGGCTGCCGCCGGACCAGATCAATGCCCTGGCCGATTGCTGTGGACACTGGAGTGATGAAACACCGCCCGTGGAGCGCCTGCGTGAAGGCGGTTTCGATCCCGAGAGCCCGGTGCTGCGCCGGGTGTTGAGCTTGACCCAGCAGTTGATCGGTTTCCCCCGGCACCTGTCCCAGCACCCTGGCGGCTTCGTGATTTCCGAGCAGCCGCTGGACCACCTGGTGCCGGTGGAAAACGCCGCCATGGCCGAGCGCACCATCATCCAGTGGGACAAGGACGATCTGGACGCGGTCGGCCTGCTCAAGGTGGATATCCTCGCGCTGGGCATGCTCAGCGCGATTCGCCGTTGCCTTGATCTGCTGCGGCGTCATCGCAACCTCGACTTGAGCCTGGCGACCATCCCCTCTGAGGACTCGCTGACCTACGACATGATTGGCCGCGCCGACACCATCGGCGTGTTCCAGATCGAGTCCCGGGCGCAGATGTCGATGCTGCCCCGGCTCAAGCCGCGCGAGTTCTATGACCTGGTGATCGAGGTGGCCATCGTGCGGCCCGGGCCGATCCAGGGCGGCATGGTGCACCCGTACCTGCGCCGACGAAACAAGGAAGAGCTGGAAAGCTATCCCTCCGAAGAATTGCGCGAGGTGTTGAAACGCACCTTGGGCGTGCCGCTGTTCCAGGAACAGGTGATGCAGATCGCCATCGTCGCCGCCGACTACAGCCCCGGCGAAGCCGATCAGTTGCGCCGCTCCATGGCCGCCTGGAAACGCCATGGCGGACTGGAGCCACACAAGGAACGCCTGGCCGCAGGGATGAAGAAAAAAGGCTACAGCGCCGACTTCGCAGCGCAGATCTTCGAGCAGATCAAGGGCTTTGGCAGCTACGGTTTTCCCGAATCCCACGCCGCCAGTTTTGCCTTGCTGACCTACGCCAGTTGCTGGTTGAAATGCCACGAACCGGCGGCTTTCGCCTGTGCCCTGATCAACAGTTGGCCCATGGGCTTCTACAGCCCGGACCAGATTCTGCAGGACGCGCGTCGCCACCATTTGCAGATCCGCCCGGTGGACGTGCGGGCCAGCGACTGGGATTGCAGCCTGGAGCCGATTGCCGGCGCGCAGCCGGCGATTCGCATGGGGTTGCGCATGATCAAGGGTTTTCGCGAGGACGATGCCCGGCGCATCGAGGCGGCGCGGTCCAAGGGCGCGTTTGCCGACATCGCCGACCTGGGCGAACGGGCCCGCCTGGATGCCCGCGCCCAGGAACAACTGGCCGATGCCGGTGCATTGCGCGGGCTGGCCGGCGACCGGCATCGGGCGCGCTGGGAAGTGGCGGGGGTGGAAAAACAGCTCGGCCTGTTTGCCGGTCTGCCCCGTCAGGAGGAGGACGCGGTGGCGTTGCCTAAACCCACGGTGGGTGAGGACCTGCTGGCCGATTACAACAGCCTGGGCACCACCCTCGGGCCGCATCCGTTGGCCTTGTTGCGCGGCGAATTGAAAGCCCGTCGCTGCCGCAGTTCCAGGGAGTTGCTGGAGGTTGAGCACGGGCGACCGGTCAGCGTCGCCGGGCTGGTGACCGGTCGCCAACGGCCGAGCACCGCCAGCGGTGTGACCTTCGTCACCCTGGAAGACGAGTTCGGCAACGTCAACGTGGTGGTCTGGCGCGACCTGGCCGAGCGTCAGCGCCAGGTGTTGGTGGGGTCGCAGCTGCTCAAGGTCGATGGGCGTTGGGAGAAGGAGGGGGAGGTGCGGCATTTGATTGCCGGACGCTTGAGCGACCTGAGCCCACTGCTCGACGGCATCACCGTGCGCAGCCGCGACTTCCACTGACACACACAACCCCCTGTAGGAGCGAGCTTGCTCGCGATGGACCTGAGAGCGCCGCGGGCTGTCAGGTTATCAGCGTTATCGTTGACGACCATCGCGAGCAAGCTCGCTCCTACAGGTTTTGGGGTGTGTCTGGTTATTTGGTGGAGGGCCAGAAGCGTTCGCCACCGCCGGGTGCATCCGTCCACGCCTGCAAAGAACGGGTTGGCAGGTCAAAGTAATCCCGCGTGCGCGCATACCCATGCCCACCCATCCGCCCGATCGCATCAAGCCCCAGTTGATCGATGTACAGGGTCTTCGGGTCGATCAGCTCATCGCGCACATGGGCCATCAACACTTCACCAAGGATGATCTCCCGCGACTGGCCGATGGACAGCGCCATCATCCGCCGGCATTCCAGGGCCACCGGCGCTTCGCCGATGCGTGGGCATTTGACCGTGGTGCCGGGGATGGCGGTGAGGCCGGCGGCGGTCAGCTCGTCGAAACCCGGAGCGAAGGGCACGGCGCAGACGTTCATGGCTTCCACCAGGGCATCGCTGACGATGTTCACGGTGAACTCCTGGTTGAGCTGGATGTTGCGCGTGGTGTCCTTGGGGCTCTGGTCGCCGTAGTTTTCCACGCCCAGCGCCAGGATCGGCGGATCGGCAGACAGCGCGTTGAAGAAGCTGAACGGCGCAGCATTGACGCGGCCTTCAGCGTCGACGGTGGTGACCAGGGCAATCGGCCGTGGCACCACGCTGCCGATCAGGATCTTGTATTTGTCTCGCGCACTCAGCGTGCTGAAATCGAAGCTTTGCATAGGCAGGATTCTCTAAAGGAGTGGATCGATGGCGCAGAGCGGCGCCTGTGCGCTGTAGTCGTCGGCGAACGGGATAGCCGGCTGGAACAGGGTTTTCCAGTCCGGTTGGCCGAAGGCTCGGTCGCTGTGGCTGCGCATCAGTTTTTCGAATTGCCGTTGGGCCTGGCGCTGCAGGGCGGGGTAGTCGACGCCCTGCACCTGACGGTCCTGCATCACGCAGCGACCGTCGATGTAGCTGGCGATGCAATCGTCACCGCGCCCGGCCAAAACCAGGTTTTTCAGTGGGTCGAACAGCGGTCCCAGGTGCAGGCCGCGCAGGTTGAACACGGTGATGTCGGCCTTGGCCCCCGGTGCCAGGCGCCCGAGATCGTCGCGTCCCAGGGCCTTGGCGCCGCCGAGTGTGGCGGCGTTGTACAGGTCCAGGGTGCTGGTCAGTGCATTGCCGCCTTCCATCAAGCGCGCGATGTTCAAGCCCTGGCGCATGTTGTCCAACAGGTCCGCCGGCCAGGTGTCGGTACCCAGGGCGAAGTTGATGCCCTTGGCGCGATAGCGACCAAAGGAATTCAGCGCCTCGCCATCCCGGGCGAACACCACCGGGCAATGCACCAGGCTGGCGCCGCTATCCACCAGCCGTTGCAGATCATCGTCGCCCCGGGTGTAGATGCCATGGGGCAACAGGCTGCGCGGGGTCAGCAGGTGCAGATCCTCCAGCCAAGCCAGCGGCGAAAAACCGCGCAGTTGTTCAACCATCGCCACCTCGCCGAGCCCCTGGCAGCAGTGCAAACGCATCGGCGCGTTGAGTTCGCGGCTCAGTGCCGCGGTGCGTTGCAACAGCGCCGGCGTGCAGGTCTGGATGCGATCCGGCAGCAGCGCGCCGCGAATCAGGCCGCCATGAGCGCCATCGAAATTCCGGAAAAACCGCTCGGCCGCCTCGAGCCCGGCCATGCCCCGGGCTTCCTGCCAGTGATGGGCCAGCGTGCCGTCTGCCTGCCAGTAGCTCATGCCGCTCATGTAGCAGGGGCCAAGGTAAGTGCGCAGCCCCAGCTCGGCCGCCACCCCGGCCACCGCGGCAAACTCGTCGTAGGTTTCGGCCCACTCGCGGTAGTACATCGAGGTGATCGGCATGGCCGTGGTGATGCCGTTGCGGATCAATTGGGTGAAGGCGTAGCGGTATTTGAAGACTTCTTCTTCGGCGCTGTAGCTTTCCCGTGGGCCGCGCGCCAGATACTGCGCCGACCACATCCGGCCCATGGCGCGCTCGTCGCCGTTGTCCAGGGTCAGCACCGTGGAATCGAGATCGCCCAGCGCATCCAGATCGATGAAACCCGGGCCGATCAGCGCGTTGCCATGGTCGATCCACTGATCCACCGGCCCGGCGTAATCTCGCCCGACAAACAGGATGTGCGCGCCTTCGAACACCACTTCGCCGTCGCGCCACAGCACATGTTGCGCGCCGTCGAAGCCGACTACGCAGCTGGCCCGCAAGCCGATGCGTTTCACCGGCGGCTTTCCAGCAGACGACCGCCAGACGCGATCAGTTGACCACCGCGATACACTTGGCGAACCGGCCGCGAAACCACGGCTTCGCCCAGGGTCTGAACCGGCATCAACAGGAAATCCGCTGGCCGACCAATTTCCAGGCCATAGTTTTCACAGCCTAGCGCCCGAGCGCCATTGTCCGTCGCCGCCGCAAACGCCGCCGCCAGTTCTTCGTCCTTGTTCAAGTCGAAACGAAACGCCAGCAGCATCGCCCGCTCCAGCATGTCGCCGTTGCCCATGGGCGACCAGGCGTCGCGAATCCCGTCGGAACCCAGGCAGACGTTGACACCAGCCTCGCGCAACGCCAGGAACGGCGGCACTGCGCAGTCGGCCGGCGCCGAACTCATCAGCGAAATACCCAGCGCCGCCAGGCGTTCGGCCACAGGCTTGACCTGGCTCCAGGGCAACATGCCCAGGCAATAGGCATGGCTGATCATCACCCGGCCGTGCAGCCCGAAGCGCTCGGTGTAGTCGGCGATCAGCGCGATCTGCCACAGGCCCAGCTCGCCCTTGTCGTGCAGGTGGATGTCGACGCCACGCTCGAACTCGCTGGCCAGGTTGAACACGAAGTCGAGCTGCGCCACGGGGTCGTTGTCGATGCCGCAGGGATCAAGCCCCCCGACGTTCTCCACGCCCAGGGCCATGGCTTCGCGCATCAGCTCGGCGGTGCCGGGGCGGCTGATGAGGCCGGTTTGCGGGAACACCACCAGTTGCAGGTCGATAAGGTCTCGGTATTTTTCCCGCAGTTGCTGCATGGCTTCGACATGGCGCAGGCCGAATTCGGGGTCGATGTCGACGTGGCAACGCATCGTCAGCGAGCCGCGGGCAATGCAGTTTTCCAGCAGGGCGCCGGCCCGATGTGCGATGGGGGCGGTGACTTCCCGCAGGATTCGGCGTTCGTTGGCGATGTAGTCCTTGAGGGTGGGACCTGCGCTGTTCGGGCGCCAGGGTTGGCCCCAGAGGGTCTTGTCCAGGTGTACGTGGCTTTCCACCAGGGCGGGGGTCAGCAGCTGGTTCTGGCCGTCGATGTCGGTGGCCAGCAGCTCGGTGGTCGAGGCCGGGCGACGTTGGGTGAAGCGGCCGTTTTCGATCAGCAGGTCTTCGGCGGGGGCGCCGTAGGGGCGTACGTTGCGTAGCCAGCGGGGTTGGGTCATTTCATACCTCCAATTCTGTGTTGTTCAGGCGGGCCTCTTCGCGAGCAAGCCCGCTCCCACATTGTCCGTGTGAACACTGGAGATCCCTTGTGGGAGCGGGCTTGCTCGCGAAGGCCGCGACTCGGTCCAGGATCAGCCCTTGAGCTTCGCCCAAATGCGGTCCTGCAGCTCCCGCGCCTTGTTGCTGCATTCCTTTTCCGGGCGCAGGCGCGAGGCGAATTCGTCGGGCATGTTGATGGCGTCCATCACTCGCCACTTGGCGTCGATCAGCTTGTCGCTCTGGATGCCATTGGCGTAGGCGATAGCGTTGGACACGGCCGCGGCGTTTTCCGGTTTCATCATCCAGTCGATGAAAATCTTCGCGTTGCCGGGGTGCGGCGCGCTTTTCGGTACGGCGAAGTTGTCCTGGAACATCGCCAGGCCTTCCTTCGGGTACACGTATTTGATGGTGCTCTTCTGCAAGGTGGCCCGGGCCGTGGAGCCGTTCCAGTTCTGCATCATGATCACTTCACCGGAGGCCATGCGATCGACGGTGTTGTCCGAGCTGTACATCTTCAGGAAGGGCTTCTGCTTTTGCAGCAGCTCCAGGATGCGCTTGGCGTCCTGGGGGTTTTCGCTGCATTCGTCGACATTCAGATAGTGGCTGGCGGCGTTGATCACGCTGCTGGAGGTGTCGAGGGCGGCGAGTTGGCCTTGCAGTTCCTTGCGCGGCTCGAAGAACTCTTTCCACGAGTCGTCCAATTTGCCGCCCGGCACCCGCGCGCTGTCATAGGAGAACCCTGTGGTGCCCCACAGGTACGGCGCCGAGAACTTGCGGCCGGGGTCGAAGCTCGGGTCGCGGAACGCCGGCTTGACGTGCTGGAAGTTGGGCAGGGCCGAGGCGTCGATTTCCAGTAGCAGGTCCTGGTTGATCAGGGTGCGCATGATCGATTGCGACGGCACGATCACGTCGTACGCCGCGCCGCCGGCCTGCAACTTGGCCAGCAGGGTTTCGTTGCTGTCGTAGCCGTCCATGGTGACCTTGATCCCGGTCTCCTTTTCGAACTTGGCCAGCAGGTCGACCGGGTAATAGTCGGTCCAGTTGTAGAAGAACAGTTCCTTGGGCTCAGCGGCCTGTGTACTCAACGCGGTGAAGCAACTCAGGGCCAGACCGGCAACAGCGAAGCACATGCTTTTTGTTTTCATGGTTGAAGCGCTCCAGGATTATTGGTTTTTGCCGCGCTGTCCCAGCCAGAAGGCCAGCACCACCAGCACGATGGAAATCACCAGCATCAGGGTCGAGATCGCGTTGATCTCCGGCGTCACGCCGGCCTTGATCGCGGAGAAGATGTACACCGGCAACGTGGTCGAACCGGGACCGGCGACGAAGAAGGTCATGATGAAATCGTCGAGGCTGACCACGAACGCCAGCACCGACCCGGACAGCACCGCCGGCCACAACAGCGGCAGCGTCACCCGGCGGAACACCTGCCACGGATTGGCGTACAGGTCGTTCGCCGCTTCCAGCAGGCTCTTGTCCAGGTCATTGAGCCGCGCGCGGATCGGCAGGTAGGCGAAGGGAATGCAGAAGCCGACGTGCGCGACGATCACCGTCAGCAAACCGAGCTTGATTCCCAGCGCCATGAACAGCAGCAGGGTGGCGACGGCGGTGACGATCTCCGGCAGGATCAGCGGCAGGTTAATCCCGCCTTCGACCATTTTCTGCCCATAGAACGGCCGGTAGGTCGCCAGTGCCGCAAGCAGCGCAATTGCCGTGGCACATACCGTGGCGATGCTGGCGACGATGATCGAGTTCAGCGCCGCGGTCTGGATCGACGGATTGGCCAGGATCCGCCCGTACCAGGCGAACGAGAACTCGGTCCACACCGTCGCCGAGCGGTTGGCGTTGAAGCTGTAGGCGATCAGCACGAAGATCGGCAGGTACAGGTAGGCCAGGATCAGCAGGCTGACTTCCCGGGTCATCGGCAGTTTTTTCAAGTGCAGGGCGATCATGCGGTGGCTCCTCGGCGAAGCGTTTTGGCGGCGCTGCGGCTATAGAGGGCGTACAGCACCAGAGACAGCAGCAGAATCCCCAGCAGCAGGAACGACAGCGAACTGCCCAGTGGCCAGTTACGCGCGGTGCCGAACTGTTGCTGGATCAGGTTGCCGATCATCAGCGTCTTGCCGCCGCCGAGAATCGCCGGGGTGATGAAGGCGCCGAGGCTCGGCACGAACACCAGCAATGAGCCGGCAATCACCCCCGGCATCGACAGCGGCAAAATGATCCGCCGCAGCGCATGCCAGCGATTGGCACCCAGGTCATAGGCGGCTTCCACCAGGCGCCAGTCGAGTTTTTCCAGGGTCGAGTAGATCGGCAAAATCATGAACGGCAGGAAGCTGTAGACCAGCCCGACGCTGACCGCGAAGTCGTTGTAGAGCAGGGTGATGCCGCCGGCCTGGGGCAACAGCGCGTTAAGGCTCTGGGCGACCCAGCCCTGTTCGCGCAGGATGATCAGCCAGGCGTAGTTGCGGATCAGCAGGTTGGTCCAGAACGGGATGGTGATCAGCAACACCATCAGGTTGCGCCGCCGCGGAGTCAGGCTCGACATCCACAGCGCCACCGGAAAGCCGAACAGGAAACACAGCACCGTGGTGCCGCCGGCCTGGAACACCGAGCGGATCAGCGCCTGGGCGTAGACCCAGTTCAGCTCCAGTTCGCCGTCGAAACCTTCCTGGAAAAACAGCTGCACGTAGCTTTGCAATTGCCAGTCGGCCTGCCAGTCGACGCCGCCATAGACGTTGCGCGGCAACAGGCTGATATAGCCCATGATGCCCAGCGGAATGGCGATCAGAGACAGCAGGGTCAGGACCACCGGGCTGAGCAACAGCGCGCGGTTGAGGGCTGGGGAAGTGCTGCTGACGCTCATCTCAGGCCTCCATCAACAGGCAGGCGTGGGGCGGAAGGTTGACCGCGACACGGTCGCCGACCCCGCGATTGCGGTTCAGGCCTTCGTTGTTTTCGCGCAGCATGACCTTGATGTCGTTGTTCAGGCGGCACTGGTAGAGGGTCGCGGTGCCGACATACAACACCGCCTCGATCACCCCGCGCAGGTGGTGTGGTTGCGTCGGGTCGACCAGTTGCGAACGCTCCGGGCGGAACGCCAGTTGCACGCTGGAGCCGTCGAAGCCCTGGGCCGGGCAGGGGATTTCCACCGGCATGCCGTTGGGCACGAAGAGCTTTTCGTTCTGCTGGCCACGTTTGATATGGCCGGGAAGGAAGTTGATGTCGCCGATGAACTGGGCGACGAACCGATGCTGGGGGTTTTCGTAGATGTCGTTGGGTGTGCCGATCTGCAGGATCTTGCCGGCGGACATCACAGCGATGCGATCGGACAGGGTCAGGGCTTCTTCCTGGTCGTGGGTGACGAAGATGAAGGTGATCCCGGCTTCCTTCTGCACGCGCTTGAGTTCGACCTGCATTTCCTTGCGCAGCTTGAGGTCCAGAGCCGACAACGGCTCGTCGAGCAACAGCACCTTGGGCTTCGGCGCCAGGGCCCGGGCCAGCGCCACGCGCTGCTGCTGGCCACCGGATAATTCCGCCGGTTTGCGCTGGGCCAGGTGTTGCATTTGCACCAGCGCCAGCATCTCATCGACCCGTTGCGGGATCAGCTTGCGATCAAGACCCTGCATCTCGAGGCCGAAGGCGATATTCTGCGCAACACTCATGTGCGGAAACAGCGCGTAGCTCTGGAACACCGTGTTGACCCTACGCTTGAACGGCGGCAGATCGTTGACCGGTTCCCCGGCCAGGCGAATCTCGCCTTCGCTGACGTGCTCGAAACCGGCGATGGTGCGCAGCAGGGTGGTCTTGCCGCAGCCGGAGGGGCCTAGCAGGGTGAAGAATTCGTTGTCGGCGATGTCGACAGACACATTGTCCAGGGCTGGCGCCAGTCCGGGATCGTCGGAATAGCGTTTTGAGACGTTTCGCACTTCAATTGCAACTGGATGACCCATAATGGTGCATTCCTCTAATTATTGTATGCAAAATCTGGATGCAATTTAGAAATACCCGGATTAACCTGCTTGTGCAACCCCCTTTTGCAAGGCTGTGGATTCGCCTGGAGTGGGTTGCGTAGCGATCAAGGAGTCATCGAATGGCGGAAAAGAAACTGGAAACCACGGTCGACCGCGTCTACCAAGGGGTTTACGAGGCGATCAGCAAACGCTCGCTGCGGCCTGGCATGAAGCTGGGCGAGGCTTCGTTGGCCGAACTTTTCAATGTCAGCCGCACGTCGGTGCGTGCCGCGCTCAAGCAATTGGAAGCCGATGGACTGGTCACAACCGAGCCCAATAAAGGTGCGTCGGTGTCGCTGCCGAGCGACGAAGAGATCCGTTCATTGTTCGAAACCCGGCGCCTGGTCGAGATCGGCATCGTCAGCGAACTGTGTCGCCGACGCGATACGGCGGTGACCCGGGATCTGCGCGATCACCTGCTGCTGGAGGACGAGGCGCATCGCAACGGTGACCACGAACGCTTGATCCACCTGCTCGGCGAGTTCCACATCAAGCTGGCCCGCAGCCTGAACAACCCGGTCTTACTCGACTGGTTCCAGAAGCTGATCTCCCGAGCCTCGCTGTACGCCGCCGCGCTGGACGACGACAGCCACGAAGCCTGCCGCGACGACGAACACCTGCGGTTGATCGAGTACATCGAGGCGGGCAACCAGAGCGCGGCGATCGAGCTGACCTGCATCCATTTGAACGGGATCGAGAAGGCGATTCTGGATGTGGCGGCGACTTTGAAAACTGGCTATCACCCGCTCAAGCACCTGATCGAGGTCTAATGCTCCCCGCACCCCTTGTAGGAGCTGCCGAAGGCTGCGATCTTTTGATCTTGCTTTGAGAAAATCAAAGTCAAAAGATCGCAGCCTTCGGCAGCTCCTACAGGGGGGGCTGCGTCAATTTCTCGAATCAGCTATACCTCTATGAAACCATTGCCATCCGCGATGCTCGAATCAAACGGGTGCAATAACCGGGACGCAGAGCCAGTCGATGCAGTTTCTAGAAGATAGCCACGGGTGTGCCGGCTGGGACGGCGAAATGGCCGAGCGTATTCGTGCGTTCGACTGGAGCCGAACCGAGCTGGGCAGCCTCGATGCCTGGCCGAGAAGCCTGAGCAGTTCGGTGCAGTTGATGCTCGCCTCGCCGTTGCCGATGGTGATGTTGTGGGGGCGGCCCGGCTACATGATCTACAACGACGCCTATTCGAAATTTGCCGGCGGGCGCCATCCCTATCTGTTGGGGGCGCCGGTGGAACTGGGCTGGCCGGAAGTGGCCGAATTCAATCGGCATGTGGTCGATACCTGCCTGGCCGGCGGCACCTTGTCCTACCGTGGCAAAGAGCTGGTGCTGCTGCGCGACGGCGTGCCCGAAGACGTCTGGATGGACCTCTATTACAGCCCGGTGGCTGACGATGACGGCAAACCGGCCGGGGTCATGGCGATGGTCGTCGAGACCACGGAGCATGTGATTTCCGAACGCCTTCGGCAGGTGGCCGAAGATGCTTATCGCGCCGATAACGAGCGGGTACGCCTGGCATTGAATGCGGGCGCCTTGCTCGGTTCGTTCGTCTGGGACGTCAAGGCCAATGTGCTGAGCGGTGACGAGCGTTTCGCCCGGACTTTTTCCTACCCGGCCGAGCAAGACCTGGCCGACTTGCCATCGGACATTGCCGAAGCACGGATTCATCCCGACGACCTGAGCTGGATGCAGGAACAGGTCCAGCAATCAGTGGAAACCGGCGAGCCCTTTAATGCCGAATACCGGGTGCTGCGCACCGATGGCAGCTACTGTTGGGTACTCGCCAGTGGCTGCTGCGAGTTCAATGCAGAGGGCGAACCGTTTCGTTTCCCCGGGGTGCTGATCGACATCCATGAACGCAAGAGCGCCGAAGAATCCTTGCTCAGGTTCACCCGCAATCTGGAGCAGCGGGTCGCCGACGAAGTCGAGGCACGTCTCGCGGCGGAAGAGCAATTGCGCCAGTCACAGAAACTCGAGGCCATTGGCGGCCTGACGGGGGGTGTGGCCCATGACTTCAATAACCTGTTGCAGGTGATCGCCGGCAACCTTCACCTGCTGGCCCGGCATGAGCCGCAGAACGCCAATGTCCAGCGTCGGGTGGCGGCGTCGATTGCCGCCGTCGAGCGTGGGGCAAAATTGTCTGCGCAATTGCTCGCGTTTGCCCGTCGCCAGCCGCTGTCCCCGGCCATTTGTACGCCGCAGCCGATCTTCGACGAACTTGGCGAACTGTTGCAGCGTGCGCTGGGGGAAACCATCCACGTCCATATGAGCGCGCCACCGGATTCCTGGCAGGTCTTCGTCGATCGCAATCAACTGGAAAACGCCATCCTCAACCTGGCGATCAATGCCCGTGACGCCATGAAGGGTGAGGGGACCATCGACCTCAGCGCCGACAACATCGGCCTTGACCAGGGATTTTGCGCCGGCAAGGGCATTGCCGCCGGCGACTATGTGCGGGTGTCCGTGGCTGACAGCGGTGCGGGTATGCCGCCGCAGGTGCTGGCCCAGGCGTTCGAACCGTTTTTTACCACCAAGCCCGACGGCCAGGGCACGGGGCTTGGGTTGAGCATGGTGTTCGGTTTCGTCAAGCAGAGTGGCGGGCACATCGAGATGTCCAGCGTCGAGGGGCAGGGCACCCGGGTGCAGATGTATTTCCCGCGCAGCCTGCGTTCGATGGACAGTGAAACGCCCCGTGCCGAAGTGTCGCAACAGGGCGCCAACGAGCGGATCCTGGTGGTCGAGGACAATGAGGCGGTGCGCGTTTCCACCGTGGAGTTGTTGCGCGAAGAAGGCTATCAGGTGCTCACCGCCGCCAATGCCGACGTTGCCATGCAGATGTTGCTGGAGGGCGCGGCGGTGGACCTGATCTTCACCGACGTGGTCATGCCCGGCCTGATAAAAAGCTCGGACCTGGCGGCATGGGCCAAGGTACAGGAACCCCCGGTGGCGGTGTTGTTCACCTCCGGCCACACCCGTGACATCATTTCGCGCAACCACCAGCTCAGCCCGGATACCCATTTACTGAGCAAGCCCTATGGGCCGCAAGCGTTGACGCAGATGATTCGTACTGTTCTCAACGGCTGAGCACAGTACATGTGGGAGCGGGCTTGCTCGCGAATGCGATATGTCAGGCACATCAATGTTGAATGACACACCGCATTCGCGAGCAAGCCCGCTCCCACAGTCATCATATTTTTCAAATCCTTGATCGAGGCTGGCCCCATGACCTCCACTCGCACCTCCAACCCTCCCTCCGGCATGGTCAGGGTGCGTGGCGCCCGGGAGCACAACCTCAAGAACGTCGATGTCGACATTCCCCGCGATGCCCTGGTGGTGTTCACCGGGGTGTCCGGCTCGGGCAAGTCGTCCCTGGCGTTTTCGACCCTGTACGCCGAAGCCCAGCGCCGCTATTTCGAATCCGTGGCGCCTTATGCGCGTCGCCTGATCGATCAGGTGGGCGTGCCGGATGTCGATTCCATCGAGGGCTTGCCGCCCGCGGTGGCCTTGCAGCAACAACGGGGCACGCCGAGCACGCGCTCTTCGGTGGGCAGCGTCACGACCCTGTCGAGCCTGATCCGCATGCTGTATTCCCGTGCCGGCAGTTACCCGCCGGGGCAGCCGATGCTCTACGCCGAAGACTTTTCTCCGAACACGCCCCAGGGCGCGTGCCCGCAATGCCACGGCCTGGGCAGGGTGTATGAGGTCACCGAAGCACTGATGGTGCCGGACCCGAGCCTGACCATTCGCCAGCGTGCGGTTGCCTCCTGGCCCATGGCCTGGCAGGGCCAGAACCTGCGGGACATCCTGGTGACCCTGGGCTATGACGTCGATGTGCCCTGGCGCGACCTGCCGAAGAAGCAGCGTGACTGGATTCTCTTCACCGAAGAAACCCCGACGGTGCCGGTGTACGCCGGGCTCACCCCGAAGGAAACCCGGGTGGCCCTCAAGCGCAAGATGGAACCGAGTTACCAGGGCACCTTCACCGGCGCCAGGCGCTACATCCTGCACACCTTCACCCATTCGCAAAGTGCGTTGATGAAGAAGCGCGTCTCGCGCTTCATGCTCGGTAGCCCTTGCCCATTGTGCGACGGCAAGCGCCTCAAGCACGAAGCCCTTTCGGTGACTTTCGCCGGCTACGACATCGGCGAACTGTCCCAAATGCCCTTGCTGCAAGTGGCAGAAGTACTCAAGCCAGTGGCGGCCCGGCATTACCTCGAAGAGGGCGATGAGGCGGGAGAGGTATTAACTCACCAGCAAACCCGCGAGGCCCGTGAACAGCGCGTGGCCCACGGTGCCAGTGGCCATGCCAACGCCCCGGATGTACGCCACACGCCGAATCTCTCAGTGGAAAAACGCCTCGCCGCGCAACGCATTGCCCAGGATCTTCTGGAGCGGGTCAGCACCCTGACCGACCTGGGCCTGGGTTACCTGGCCCTGGAGCGCAGTACGCCGACGCTGTCGTCTGGCGAATTGCAACGCCTGCGCCTGGCGACCCAGCTGGGCTCGCAGTTGTTCGGCGTGATCTACGTGCTGGATGAGCCCTCGGCCGGCTTGCACCCGGCCGACGGTGAAGCACTGTTCGAAGCCCTGCAACGCTTGAAAGCGGCGGGCAATACCCTGTTCGTGGTCGAGCACGACCTGGAAACCATGCGCCGCGCCGACTGGTTGATCGATGTCGGCCCGGCGGCGGGCGAGCATGGCGGCCGGGTGCTGTACAGCGGTGCGCCGGCGGGGCTGGCAGCAGTGAAGGATTCGCAGACCCGCGCCTACCTGTTCGCCAAACACGCCAACCAATCCCGTCGTCCGCGTAAGGCCAGCGACTGGCTGCGTCTTGAAGGCGTCACGCGCAACAATCTGGACAACCTCAGCGTCGAGTTTCCGTTGGGCTGTTTCACGGCGGTGACCGGGGTGTCGGGCTCGGGGAAATCCAGCCTGGTCAGCCAGGCGTTGCTGGAGCTGGTCGGTGCGCATCTGGGGCGTCCGGGCACTGAGAGCGAACCGCAGGAACTGAGCCTGGAAGATGAAGCGCCGACCGTCAGTGGCGGGCAGGTTGCGGCGGGGCTGGCGTCGATCAAGCGTTTGGTGCAGGTCGATCAGAAGCCCATTGGCCGTACGCCGCGCTCTAACCTCGCGACCTACACCGGGCTGTTCGACAATGTACGCAAGCTCTACGCCGCCACGCCCGAGGCGCAGGCGGCGGGTTACGACGCCGGGCAGTTTTCCTTCAATGTCGCCAAGGGCCGCTGCCCGACCTGTGAAGGCGAAGGTTTTGTCAGCGTCGAATTGCTGTTCATGCCCAGCGTCTACGCGCCATGCCCGACCTGCCACGGCGCGCGCTACAACCCCGAGACGCTGGCGATCACCTGGCAGGACCTGACCATTGCCCAGGTGCTGCAACTGACCGTGGACCAGGCCGTGGACGTGTTCGCCGAACAAGCGGCGGTGCGTCGGTCCCTGGAGGTGCTGCGCGATATCGGCCTGGGCTACCTGCGCCTCGGCCAACCGGCGACCGAGCTGTCCGGGGGTGAAGCCCAGCGCATCAAGCTGGCCACCGAGCTGCAACGCAACCAGCGCGGGGCGACGCTCTACGTGCTCGATGAACCGACAACGGGCCTGCACCCGCGCGACGTCGATCGTCTGCTCGAGCAGTTGAACAACCTGGTGACGGCTGGGCACACGGTGATCGTCGTCGAACATGAAATGCGCGTGGTGGCGCAGAGTGACTGGGTGATCGATATCGGCCCGGGGGCGGGGGATCAGGGGGGCAAGGTTGTGGTGGCGGGGGAGCCGCGGAAAGTCGCGAGCAGCAAAAAGAGCCGAACAGCGCCATTTCTCGCCAGGGTTCTTGGGCATTGAAGATCAAAAGATCGCAGCCTGCGGCAGCTCCTACAGGGAAACGCGTACCCCTGTAGGAGCTGCCGCAGGCTGCGATCTTTTAATCAGGCGCCGTTGATGGTGCGCCGTACCTTGTCCAGCAGCTCATTGATCTGGAACGGCTTGATCAGTATCTCCATGCCGTCGCCGAGAAACACCTGGCGGTTGATCGCGGTTTCGGCATAGCCGGTCATGAACAGGATCGGCAGGTGCTCGCGCCAGCCACGAGCGATGTCGGCCAGTTCCCGGCCGCTCATGCGCGGCAGGCCGACATCGGTCAGCAACAGGTCGATGGATTCGTCGTTCTGCAGGCGTTCGAGGGCGCCCTCGATGTCGGCCGCCTGGGTGCAACGATAGCCGGCATCCACCAGCACTTCGGCGACGAACATGCGCACCGACGGCGTGTCCTCGACAATCAGCACATGTTCACCGCCACCCTCGGCAGGCTGCGTCGCCGCTTCGACGGCGGCGGCGGTAGGGTCGGCGCTGGCCGGCAACATGATGGTGACTTCGGTGCCGCGTCGCGCCACGCTGCGGATGTGCGCATCGCCCCCTGACTGGCGAGCGAAACCGTAGATCGTCGACAAGCCGAGCCCGGTGCCCTGGCCCAGGGGCTTGGTGGTGAAAAACGGGTCGAACACCTTGTCGATCACATGGTGTTCGATACCGGTGCCATCGTCGCGCACCGACAGGGCGACATAGGCACCATCGGCCAGGTTGGGGTCGCCGTGGGAATAGGCGGCATAGGTGTTGACCCAGATATTGCCGCCCTGGGGCAGGGCATCCCGGGCGTTGATCACCAGGTTGAGCACAGCGCTTTCCAGTTGAATCGGATCGACCAGGGCGATGGCGGGTTTGCTCGTCAGTTCAAGCTTGAGGGCGATGCGTTCGCCGATGGTGCGCACCAGCAATTCCTCGAGGGAGCGGATGTGCTCGTTGATGTCCACGGGCCGGGTATCGAGGGGCTGCTGACGGGCGAACGCGAGCAGGCGATGGGTCAGGGAGGCGGCACTCATGGCCGAGTTCAGCGCCGCTTCGGCATAGAACGCGACCTTGTCGGTGCGTGACTCGGCAACGCGCTTCTGGATCAGTTCCAGGCTGGTGATGATGCCGGTGAGCAGGTTGTTGAAGTCGTGGGCAATGCCGCCGGTCAGCTTGCCCAAGGCGTCCATTTTCTGCACCTGCAACAGCTGGGCTTCGGTGCGCGCGCGTTCGGCGACTTCGTTGGCCAGTTGGGTCGTGGCGTCGTCCAGTCGTGCCAGGTGCGAGCGTTCGCGGTGCCGGTGTTCGGTGACATCTTCGACGAACACCAGGCTCAATTCTGGCGTGCGGTAGGGTGAAATCTGCCACTCGGTTTCGCGAATCTCCCCCTGCACGCTCATGCTCAAGGTGCCTTTCCAGCGTTCGCCATAGGCCAGGCGCAGGCGCAGTTCCTCGATGACCGCGCACTGGTCGTCGGCGAAACACTGGCGCAGGGTTTCGGGGTCGAGGTTGTCCTGGATCAGTTGGGCGAACGCATGGTTGCACTCGTGGACCTTGAGTTGGGCATCCAGCACGGCGATGGGGGCCGAAACATTGACGAAAATCTCGCGAAAGCGCGCCTCGCTTTCCCGCAGGGCATTCTCGGTTTCGCGCACCCGCAGCAAGGTGCGCAGGGTCGCCAGCAACACATCCGGGTCCACCGGGTGGATCAGGTAGGCGTCGGCGCCGGCGTCGAGGCCAGTGATGATGTCGCCGGTCTGGATCGACGCTGCGGACACATGAATCACCGGGAGCAGGGCGGTAACAGGCTCCGAGCGCAGTTTACGAACGATGTCGAAGCCACTCATGTCTGGCAGGTTGACGTCGAGGATCAAGGCGTCGATCGCCACGCTGGCGATCAACTCCAGGCCTTCGCTGCCCGTGCCGGACTCCAGCACCTCATAGCCGTGGCGTTCCAGGCGCCGGCGCAGGGCATAGCGCGTGGCGACGTTGTCGTCGACGATCAGCAAGCGCAGGTCACGTTTCATCGGCAGGCTCCATGGCGATGGCCAGCGGGATGATCACGAAAAAGGTCGAGCCCACGCCCGGTGTGCTCTGGACCCCGACTTCGCCCCCCAGCAGCAGCGCGAAGCGTTTGCACAGCGACAGCCCGAGCCCGGTTCCACGCAGGCGTTTTTGCAGCGGAGAGTCGACCTGGGAGAAGTCTTCAAACAATGCGCCATGTAGCTCTGGAGCGATACCAATTCCGCTGTCGCTGACGGCGAAACGCACGTAGTCATCGTTTTCCAGTCGCGCCGAGACCCGCACTTCGCCCCGGGTGGTGAACTTCAACGAGTTGGCAATGAAGTTGCGCAGGATCTGCGCGAGCTTCTTGTCGTCGGTGTACAGCCGGGGCAGGCCCACCGGCTCCTCGAAGATAAGGTCCACGGCGCTGGTATCGACAATTGGCCTGAACATGCCGCGCAGGGCGGCGAACAGGTCGAACATGTCGAACCAGGCCGGGGAAATGGTGATGCGCCCGGCTTCGATCTTCGCCAGGTCCAGCAGGTCGTCGACCATGTCGCTCAGCTCCCGCGCGGCATTGCTGACGAAGGCCACCTGCTTGTGCTGCTCGTCACTGAGGGGCCCGTCGAGTTCATCGCTCAGCAGGCTGGCGATGCTCAGGATCGAACCCAGGGGCGTGCGAAACTCATGGCTCATGTAGGACAGGAAGCGGCTTTTCAGGTCCGAAGCCTGGCGCAGCTGTTCGGCCTGGTTGTCGAGTTCGGCATACAGCGCCAGTACGCCCTGGTTGGTTTCATCCAGCTCGGCGCGCAGGGCGTTGGCTTCACCCTGCAAGCGCGCGATCATGGCGGCTTGTTCGTCGATTTGACTCATGGGCATTTCAGCCATGGGCTGCCTCCAGGGCAATGACCAGTACCGTGACATCGTCTCGTCCACGGCAGAAATCGCGGTGCAGGATGGCGGCAATCACGGCCGGATGGCGGTGCACCAGGCCAGGGTAGTCCGCCAGGTTCCAGCGCGACTGCAGGCCGTCGCTGTACATGATCAGCAATTGTCCGCTCACTTGAGCATAGTCAAAGGGTTGCGCCTTTCGATATTGCCCGCCGACGATGCCGGGGTGAGAGGCCAGGCCGCGGGACTTGTCCGGTGCGACCAGGCAGG
Source organism: Pseudomonas putida (assembly GCF_028682635.1). Classification (GTDB taxonomy): domain Bacteria; phylum Pseudomonadota; class Gammaproteobacteria; order Pseudomonadales; family Pseudomonadaceae; genus Aquipseudomonas; species Aquipseudomonas putida_AE. Next base: position 63,984 of record NZ_JANHLK010000014.1, read on the forward strand.
CGCCGATGTTGCCGATGCCGACGAACTGCAACGCATCGCGGCCAGCGTCGAACTGGGCAATGGCCAGCGCACCGCCACGGGTGCCGGTCATGGCCTGATGAATGTCTTCCAGCGCCAGCAACGGTGAGGCGAAGGGCTGCAGCGCGTAGGCTTTTTCGCCAGCGCGAGCGGCGAGTTCGGCTTCTTCGCCATGGCCCAGGCCATCGATCACCAGGGCGCTGATGCGTGGTCCGTCGAACGCCAGGTGCCAGGTATCGCCGCAGGCGGGATCGTCGCGCAACGAATGCTGGCTGACACCGATGCGCAGGTCCGCGGCCTTGTCCGTGCGTGGGTACAAGCGCGTGAGCAGCACGGCACCCCGTGAATCGGCATACACATCGAACACCTCGGTCTGGCGCGACACTGCGCCCAGGCCGATGCCCTGGGTGCCGCCGGTGGAAAACCCGTCGGCCAGGCAGGCCTGCAGGTCAAAGCCCTGGGCGCGGTCGATGGCGAGCATCTCGATGCCGGCACCGCTAACCCGGGGCAAGACCCTCAGGTGCAATTCGCCGCGGGTGGCGTGCTTGAGAATATTGCTGGCAAGTTCGGTGGCGACCAGCGCTACCCGTCCCGCGTCCGTGGTGTCGAAGCCATGAAGCTCTGCGAGTTTTTGCGCGGTGCGCCGTGCATGTCCGATCTGGCTGTTGTCCTCGATGACCAGCACTTGGGTCATCGTTCCACCGAAGTTCATGTCCATCGGGTAATCGTCACGCGAGTACCCTTTCCTGGCGCAGTGTCGAGTTCGAATTCATTGACCAGGCGCTTGGCGCCGGTCAGGCCCAGGCCCAGCCCGGAACCGGAGGTCCAGCCATCGGTCATGGCCAGCTTGATGTCGGGGATGCCCGGGCCTTCGTCACGGAACACCAGGCGCAGGCCAATGCGCGGGTCTTCATCGAGGATTTGCCAGTCCATGTCGCCGCCACCGCCGTACACCATGGTATTGCGCGCCAACTCGCTGACCGCGGTGACCATTTTGGTCAGGTCGATCAGGCGCATGCCGCATTCCTGGGCGAGTTTGCGCGCCAGTTGTCTGGCCAGGACCACGTCCTGCTCGATGTGAATCGGATGAGTGCCGCTGCTGCGCACAGTCATTGTTCGCGTACTCGTGCCTGAAGCAGTTTCATCCCGCGCTCGACGTTCAGCGCGGTACTCACGCCGGGCAGGGTGAGGCCCAGCTCCACCAGGGTGATGGCCACCGCGGGCTGCATGCCGACCAGCACGGTCTGGGCGTCCATGATGCTCGACAGCCCGGAAATGGTCCCGATCATCCGGCCGATGAACGAATCCACCATGTCCAGGGCGGAGATATCGATCAGCACGCCGCGGGCGGAGGTCCGGCTGATGCGCTCGGACAGGTCGTCTTGCAGGGTCAGGGCCAACTGGTCATGCATGTCCACCTGGATGGTCACCAGCAGGAAGTCGCCCATTTGCAGAATCGGAATGCGCTCCATCTCAATGCGCCTTGCTGACGGTCAGTCCCAGCCGGGTCAGGGCCAGTTTCAGGGCATCGGCCAGGTTGGCCTTGGTCACCACGCCTTGCAGGTCCAGGCCCAGGTGCACGATGGTCTGGGCGATCTGCGGGCGAACGCCGCTGATGATGCAGTCGGCCCCCATCAGGCGAATGGCGGTGACGGTCTTGAGCAGGTGCTGGGCCACCAGGGTATCGACGGTCGGAACACCGGTGATGTCGATGATGGCGATCTCCGAGCCGGTGTCGACGATCCGCTGCAGCAGCGATTCCATCACCACCTGGGTGCGTTGCGAGTCCAGCGTGCCGATCATAGGCAGGGCGAGGACGCCGTCCCACAGCTTGACCACCGGGGTCGACAGCTCCAGCAGTTCTTCCTGCTGGCGCTTGATCACCGCCTCGCGGGATTTCTGGAAGGTGCGGATGGTGTGCATGCCCAGGGCGTCGAGCAATTCGGAGATTTCCCACAGTTGCTCGGCCAACAGCGCCGGGCTGTCCTGGTAATGGTTCTGCAGGAGGGCAAACAGCGGACCCTTGAGCGAGAAGATGAAGCTGGCGGTCTGGTGAGAATCCTGGCCGAGTTGGGCACGGCTCTGGGAGAGCTTGTCGAGGAACTGGCGAATTTCATCCCAGCCGGGCGTGGCAATGTTCTGGCCGTTGCCATTTTGCAGGCCCGAGATCACCAACTGCAGGAATTCCGAGGCCTGCTGTTGCAGGTCCTGCTCTTTGAGATTGCGCGTGGCGCCGCTGGACTCCAGGCCATTTTTCCATTCGGTCAGCAGTTGTGCCTGGTTGTTCTTCATCGCATCGAGCGTGCTGGTTTGCAGTGCCGCCATGGGACTTGTCTCCTTGAATGTGTGCGGCCGATTCCCCAAAAAATGACCGGCGCAAAGCAATGACATTTGGCGGATGAAATAGTTGTTGCGTTCGACAGGTATTTTCATCCGATACACAAGGACTGTAGGACAAAGACGAAGGGAACGTTGGTCGCGTGGTGGAGTTCGAACGGTTATGACCCGACGGTTTCGAACGCGACGCACGAGGTACTTATGAAAGATGAAAATGAACTAGACGAAAACGCCAAGACCCCCGAGCCGGAAAGTGCCGACAAAGCGGTCGATCAGAAAAATGTGCACAGCGATAACGACAACGAGTTCAGCCCGGGCTTCAAACCTGATCCTGATCGCCCCAAGCCTGGCGATGACACGGATGCCGATATCGATACCGACGGCGGTTAGGCTCGGCCCCAAACAAAAAGACCGCATGGATTCATGCGGTCTTTTTGTTTGATGAGCGGATTACTTGTCCGGATGCGCGGCTTGAAGTTTCTTCGCCATTTCCAGATGTTTTTCCAGCCCCGGCAACATTTTTTGCGCAAAGCCCTTGAGCTCCGTGGCGCCTTTGGTCTTGTCGTCGGTCACGGTATTGGCTTGTTTCTTGAACAGTTCGATGGTGTTTTCGTGTGCCTTGACCTGGTTGTTGGCGTAGGCCGAATCGAAGGACTCGTCACGCATGTCGAGGAGCTTTTCCTTGGCCTGTTTCACCAGTGTCGTGGTGTCCGGCACTTCAATGTCATTCTTTTTCGCGATGGTCGCCAGTTCATCGTTGGCCTTGGAATGATCGGTGATCATCATGTTGGCGAACGCCTTGATATCGGCTGACTGGCTTTTTTCCAGGGCCAGGCGGCTGGTCTCGATCTCGGCGATGCCGCCTTCGGCTGCCTTGTCGACAAAATCGTTATCGGTTGCCGCGAATGCCGCGCCCATGGTGGTGCTCAGGGCGATGGCCAGAGTGAGGTGGCGCAGGTTAAATCCGTCCATTGGTTCTTCTCCACACGGTAGTTCATGGGCGATCGAGTTGATCGTTATGCTGTGGAGGTCGCGGGTAGGGCAAAGGTTTTATCGCATTTGCGACAGGACGACGAACGGACACCGCTGGTCTGACAGGTGGTCGACAGAACGGGCCAACCAAGGCCATTCTGATAGTTGGCGAACGCAATCAATCGCGTTTGCTACCGATTAACAAACGGAGGTGTTCCATGCCGGTGCCCCATGACCTTTATCAGGATTTGAGTTGCACAAAGGAAGATATCCAGCAGAAACGCACCAAGGATCCGTTACTGGATTCACTGATCAACAAATACTCCCAGGCGGACGCCGAAGTGGTGAAGGCAGAGCAAGCCAAATCCAGTGATGACACGGTGACAAAGCTCAAGGCGAAGCGCCTGGAGGTCAAGGACAAGATCGTCAAGCAACTCCAGTTGCCGTGAGCCACCGACAATCGGTGGCTGAATAATTGGAACGGCGATATTGACCGGCACCTCGAATGTCTAGAGCCCGATGACGCGGCTTCATGCGAGGTGCCTCATGTCCGACCCAAAATTTCCCAGCGAAGAACAAGGGGGCTACGACCCCATTCCGACCCATCCCGAACCCTTGAGCCCCGGCCGTACTGCGGTCAATCCGGAGGACGAGCCGGGCATTGATGAATTGCCGAACAATGAAGGTGCCATTCCCATGGATCAGGACGACGGCACTGACATCGATCGGGAGCGGGTGCGGGAAGAAACCGATAATGCGGTGCGCGATGGCGAGGCCGATCCGCGATAACCCAGAAACCACAGATCCCCTTGTGGGAGCGGGCTTGCTCGCGAAAGCGGTGTCCCATTCAGCATAGAAGTTGAATGTAATGGCCTCTTCGCGAGCAAGCCCGCTCCCACATTTGGATCTGCGTTAATTCTGCAACGCCGTGCTCAGTGGCAACCGCGCCATGTTTTTCGCTTTCAACGAGCCCAGATACAACCACTCTCCATACTCGCGCACGGTGGTGATCGGCGAGTAGCTGTCGCTGCTGCCGTCCTGCAGGTTGGCGATCACCTTGCCCTCAAGGTCCAGCCCCAGCACAAAGGCGCGTTTTTCCACCGGCCTGGGCAGGAGGGTCATCGCTCGGGCGATCATCTTGCGCACGAAAGGGTGCGCCGCCGTTTTGTCGAGCAAGGCGTTGCGCGGCGCATACAGCGCCACCCAGAAGCGGTCGCGACCATTGAAGGCCAGGTTGTCGGGAAACCCCGGCAGGTTGTCGATGAACAGGTCATGATTGCCGGCGTTCGGCCCGCTCAGCCAGTAGCGAGTGATGCGATACGCGCCGGTTTCGTTGACCAGCACATAGGCATCGTCCGGCCCCAGGGTGACGCCATTGGCAAACTCCAGCTTGTCCAGCAGCACCGAGGTCTTGCCGGTCTGGAAGTCATAGCGCAGCAAGCGCCCGTCGCCGCCATGTTCGATGATGGCCTGGCCGTCCTTGCCGTAGCCGAACCGGCTGGAGGCGTCGCTGAAGTAGGCGTAGTGCCCGGGCTTGTCGATGGCCACGTCGTCGGTGAAACCAAACGGCACCCCATTGGCGTCGGTGGTCAAGGCCACCAGGCGACCCTGGGCGTCCAGCGACAACAAGCCCTTCACGGCGTCGGCGATCACCAGCAAGCCATTGGGGTGGCGGGCCAACCCCAGGGGGCGGCCGCCGGTGTCGGCCAAGACCTTGGTGTCCTGGCCGTCCAGGCTGGTGCGAATGACCCTGCCATCATGCAAGCCGGTGATCAGCGCGTTGTTTTCCATGAGCAGCGCTTCGGGGCCGTCGATGTCTGCGGCGCCGACGCGCTCCACGCCCTTGAGGCGCTGGTTGTCCGCGTACGGGCCGCTGCTGAGTGACGGCGCCGGTTGCGGGGTCCAGGCGACGGGCTTGACCTTGGTCGGCATCAACAGCAGGAAGGCGACGAGGACAACGATCAGCAGCAACAGCCAATGATGAAACCTGATCGTTCGGCTCACGCACGCACTCCTGTCGGCGCCAGGTATCTTTCTGCGGTTTCGCGAAGTGCCAGCATCGACGCCGCCGATTCCCGTTCGATCCGTCGCTTGAGCAGCAACTGGTTGGCCATGCGCATCACCAATCCACTGAACCGGTATTCCAGCGTGCGAACAAAGCGCGTGCCATCGCCCTCGGCCGCGCATTCGTAGGTCAGCAACAATGACAGACCATTATCGCCATGGGCCCGGGCAATCCAGCGGCGTCCAGGCAGATACTCATCGACCACCCAGCTCAAGTGTCCGTCACGCCCACCGGCGCGGATGTCCTCCTCGAACCGCGCGCCGGCATGCAAGGGCCCGTTCTGGCCATCGATCCTGAGGGAAGAGGGATGCCAATCCGGCCAGTGGATCACGGTGCTGGCATAGGCCAGCACGGTAATGGGATCACCGGCGATATCGACTTTATGTTGCATGCGGGTCATGGGCGTTCTCTTCAGGTGCTGGAAGTCCGGTTCCGGTTCCGGCTCCCAATAGAGGGTGCCGAACAGGTAATCCATCAACGGAAAAACGATGTTGAAATTGCGCTGCTGCATCATTTCGCGGCGGTGATGCAGTTCATGCAGGCGCCGCATCTGGCGGATCCAGGGCAGGCGCGTGATCCGGTTGTGCGCCGGCAAATGCTCACAGGCATGGAACACTTCATAGGTCAGGTACCCCAGGACCAGACAGCCGCCAACCAGTCCGGCAACGTTCGCATCCAGGGGCTTGAGCAGCCACCACAGGGGCAGGGTGACCAGCAGTGTGTGCAGCACGATCAGCCAGGCCGGGAACAGGATCACCCGCCAGTCGCGAGCACTCTCGTAGGTCATGTGGCCGGGGGCGAAAAAGCTGTGGTGGTCGCCGGCGTGGCGGGCATAGAACATCCGCGCGAAGCTTTTCTTGTGATGGCCCAGGTGCCGATGCACCAGGTACACGACGAGATTGAAGAACAGCAAGGCCACCGGTACCGACAGCCATTCGAGGAGCGTTACCTGGTGCACGGTGCTCCAGAAAACGCCGATCGCCACCAGGCCGAACACCAGTACGAAGGTGCCATGCAGCCAGGGGTTATAACGGGGATGAATGTCGCAACGGTAACGGGCGCGGAATGCTTCGGTGGTCTGCCTCACTGCAATCACCTGTCTTTTTTGTTATCTCCAGCAGATTAGTCGATCCCGCGGTTTTGGCTGGCAGCCGCTGGATTTTATTGCCGCCCCATCTCCCGCGGTTGTATCCGATCCACTGTGCGGGCTTGCCAGCGATGGCGGCATGACAGCAAACCAATCTCTCGCGGCTGTACCCGATCAAACTGTAGGAGCTGGCTTGCCGGCGATGACGGCCTCACAGCCAACCAATCTCTCGCGGCTGTACCCGATCAAACTGTAGGAGCTGGCTTGCCGGCGATGACGGCCTCACAGCCAACCAATCTCTCGCGGCTGTACCCGATCTACTGTGGGAGCCGGCCTGCCGGCGATGGCGTCCTGACAGACGAGCTATATTTGCTAACCGAGTACATATCCATTCCTGCGGTAACGGCCGCTTATGGTTTCGCTCTTACAGCGAGTCACTTGGAAAAACGGAACGCCGCCCGGCCCCAAGTAACCAAGGGCTCTTGCCCCTGGCGTTCGGTGCCTCGCTAATGCTCGGCATGCCCTCGCTCCGGTCCTGCTCCGTGGGCCCACTGCGCAGAACCTCCACTCGGCCTCTCGATGGGGCAAGAAAATCAAAAGCCAGATCAAAAGCCAAAGCCAAAGCGAGGCGAGCTAACGCTCGACCTCGTTGTTGGGTGGGTACGCGTTCCCCTGTAGGAGCTGGCTTGTCGGGTCGCCGCATCGCAGCGATGGCGCCCGAAAGAACAGTGCAGTATTCAAAGCCTACTCAAGTCAGCGGATTCCACCGCTGCGACCAATCATCATCGCTCCTGATCACCTCGCGCAGCAGGTCGAAGGCCCGTTGCAGCGCCGGCGAGTCGCGGTCGCGGGAGTAGACCAGGTAGGTCGGGTAACTGAATTCCGGGGCCTTGGGCACAGGCTCCAGCATGCCGCTTTCCAGGTAGCTCTGGACCACCCGGGTGCGGAAGTAGCCGCTGCCACCGTGTTCGAGGATGTACTGCAACCCCAGGGGGCCAAGGTTGAAACTGAGCGCCGCCTTGGCTTTTTCCGGCAGGGCGGCGTCGTGCTGGCGGCGAAAGTGCTGGCCCCAGTCGATGTACACATAGGGTTCGGGGCGCTCGGGGTGACGTACGAGGATGAGTTTTTCCTCGAGGATCTGCTCGACCTGCAGGCGCGGCCAGTATTCGGGTTGATAGACCAGCGCCGCATCGAGCACGCCCAGCTCCAGTTGGCGCAGCAGGTTTTCGCCGTCGCGGATTTCCATGCGCAGCGCATGGCCGGGAATCCTGTCGCGCAGCACGCCGGCCCAACGGAGCATCAACGGATTGCACAGGCTGACCTCGCCACCGATGTGCAGGACGTCGTGGAACCCCTCGGGCAAGGGCAAGTCCCGGCGCGCGGCCTCCCAGGTTTCCACCAGTTGATTGGCATAGATCACGAAGGCTTCGCCATTGGGCGTCAGGCGGGCCCCGGCGCGGTTGCGCACGAACAGCGTGCTGCCCAGGTGGCTTTCGAGCTTCTGTACCCGCGCGGTGATCGCGGTCTGGGTGACGTGGAGTTTCTCGGCGGCCGCGGCAAGGCTGCCGTGGCGGACGATTTCCAGGAAGGTGCGGGCGAGGTCGATGTCCATGGGGTGGCCGGTGCAGGAAATGCTCGCATTGTAAGAGCAGGCTTCGCCAGCTGTCACAGGTGGTGTTCAGCGATGAAGAATGCACCTTCCACGCAGATCCAATGTGGGAGCGGGCTTGCTCGCGAAGGGGTCATGTCAATCAACGGAAATGTTGACTGAACTACCGCCTTCGCGAGCAAGCCCGCTCCCACATTGGGTTGCGATGCTAGCGAGATTGTCGTTTAGAACGCGAAACACGAACAGCCAAACGCCCCCCAGAACCCACGGAAGTCACTGACCGGCGCATTCGACAAGCGCGCCCGCTCATGACTGTGCGCATGCACCGCACACGCCCCGACGCATTGATGAACCTGGGCCGTCAGCGGCGCCGATGCTTTCCAGTGCCCAGGCACCTTGGTCACTGGCGACCACTCCGGTACCACGGGGATGGGCGGCGGCCCGAGTTTTTCGAACTCGACGCTGGCGTAGACGATCTTGCCATCGACCAGGGTCAGCACCGATTCGATCCCCTTGATGCCTTCGGCCTCCATATGGAAATAGTCCCCTGACAAGGCAATCAGGTCCGCCAGTTGCCCGACCTTGATCTGACCCTTCTTGCCTTGCTCGGACGAGAACCAGGCGCTGCCATGGGTGAACAACTCCAGCGCGGTGTCACGGCTCAAGCCCTGCGGGTACAACGCCAGGCCGCCGACCGTGCGGCCACTGACCAGCCAGTACAGCGAAGTCCAGGGGTTGTAGCTCGAGACCCGCGTCGCATCGGTGCCGGCACCCACCGGTACGCCTTCGGCCAGCATGCGGGCAATCGGCGGCGTGTGTTCGGCCGCCTTGGCGCCATAGCGGTCGACGAAGTACTCGCCCTGGAAGGCCATGCGATCCTGGATGGCGATGCCGCCACCCAGCGCCTTGACCCGCTCGATGTTCTGCGCGGTGATGGTTTCGGCGTGGTCGAAAAACCACGGCAAGCCGTCGAACGGAATGTCGCGGTTGACCTTTTCGAACACGTCGAGCATGCGGCTGATGGATTCGTTGTAGGTGGCATGCAGGCGAAACGGCCAGCGTTGCTCCACCAGGTGCCGTACCACCGGTTCCAGGTCCTGTTCCATGGAAGCCGGCAGGTCCGGGCGCGGTTCAAGGAAGTCTTCGAAATCCGCCGCCGAGAACACCAGCATTTCCCCGGCACCGTTGTGCCGCAGGAAATCGTCGCCCTGGCCGTAGCGCGAGGTACTGGTCCAGTTCTTGAAGTCGGTCAGTTCTTCCTTGGGCTTCTGGGTAAACAGGTTGTAGGCGATGCGCACGGTCAGTTGCTGGTCCTTGGCCAACTGCTGGATGACCTGGTAGTCGTCCGGGTAATTCTGATAACCACCGCCGGCGTCGATCGCGCTGGTGACCCCCAGGCGATTGAGTTCGCGCATGAATTGCCGGGTCGAGTTGACCTGGTACTCCAGCGGCAGTTTCGGTCCTTTGGCCAGCGTCGAATAGAGAATCATTGCATTGGGCCGGGCGATCAACATGCCAGTGGGATCGCCGTTGGCATCGCGCTGGATTTCGCCGCCTGGCGGGTTCGGCGTATCGCGGGTATATCCCACCACTTTCAGCGCGGCGCGATTGAGTAAAGCACGATCGTACAGGTGCAGGACAAACACCGGCGTGTCGGGGGCGGCCTTGTTCAATTCGTCGAGCGTGGGCAGGCGCTTTTCGGCGAACTGGAATTCGTTCCAGCCACCGACCACCCGTACCCACTGCGGCGTTGGCGTGCGGTCGGCCTGGTCCTTGAGCAGGCGCAAGGCATCGACCAGCGAGGGTACGCCTTCCCAGCGCAGTTCGAGGTTGTAGTTGAGGCCGCCACGGATCAGGTGCAAGTGTGAGTCATTGAGGCCGGGGATCACCGTGCGCCCGTGCAGGTCGATGACTTGCGTGCCGGGGCCTTGCAACGCCATGGCCTGGGCGTCGCTGCCGACCACCACGAAGCGCCCGTCCTTGATGGCGACGGCACTGGCCTGGGGTTTCTTGCGATCGACGGTGTGCAGGCGTCCGTTGTAGAGAATAAGGTCGGCGGGGGTGTCTGGCATGGTTTTACTCCCTGCGAACAGCGGGCTGATCCAGGCACCGACGGCGCCTGCGCCAAGACCTTGCAGTACGTGACGGCGGTTGACGCCGTTGTGTTCCTCGGGTGGGCTCATATCAGTGCTCTGCGCAACGTGAGTTGAGGGCAAACAGCTGAAGCCAGCCGCATGCGGCCAGAAGGAATATAGTCGGCAAATTCGCAGTGAGTGGTTTTCAAACGCCGAAAACGACGAATCCCGCCACAAGGGGCGGGATTCGTTTGCAGCCAGGCGCGCTTGCGAAAGCCGCAAGCGGCGCGCTTAGGCCGGGAACAGCTCGGACAGTTTCATCGCCAGCATCATGTCGCCTTCAGCGCGCAGCTTGCCGCCCATGAACGCTTGCATGCCGTCGGTTTCGCCGCTGACGATGCCTTGCAGGGTTTCGCCGTCCATCACCAGGGTCACCTGGGCGTCCGGGTTTTCGCCTTCCAGCAGCTCGCAGGTGCTGTCCTTGACGACCAGCGAGAAGTTCTTGGTGTCGTCGATGCGGAAACCGAAGACCAGGTCCAGACCGGCAGCAGCGGCTGGGTTGAACTTGGCTTTCATTGCTTGTACGGCATCAGCTACGGAGGTCATGGTTTGATCCTTTTTGTGGTAATTAGAGCAGGGTAATTAGAGCTGGGTGATTACAGCCAGGGTCACAATAGTCCGGACTCAGCGAAACGTGATGAGTTCGGGGGTCTTCAACAGTTGCAGGTGCGCATGACTGTTGAAGGAAGCCAGGGCCACCTCGCGACCACGAAACTTCAGGTGGTTGAGCGAGGTATTGACGATTTGCCAGTTCAGTTCAAACGCCTGTTTGGCAGGCATTTGGGTAATGAGGTGGAGCAGGGCGGTAATGGTGCCGCCGGAGGTGAACACGGCGATTTTCTGGGTGTTGTCGGCTTGTTCGAGGATGCGCTGCAAGCCGGCCTGAACCCGCTCGACAAAACCCAGCCAGCTTTCCAGGCCCGGCGTGTCATAGGTGCCGGCGAGCCAGCGTTCGATGATCAGGGCGAAGATGCGTTGGAACTCGCTTCGGTTCTGTGCGGCGTTGCGCAGGATGTTCAGCGCGTCGGGCTCGTCCGGCAGCATGGCCGGCAACAGCGCGCGGATCACCGCGTCAGCATCGAATTCATTGAACGCCGAATCGGTCTCCAGGATCGGCACCGGCAGGCCCACGGCGGCGTATTGTTCCAGTGCGCTGTTGGCCGTATGTTGCTGGCGACGCAAGTCGCCCGACAGGCACCGATCGAAGCTGATACCGAGTTCGGCGAGGTGCTGGCCGAGAATTTCCGCCTGGCGAATACCGGTGGGCGACAGGACGTCATAATCGTCTGCACCAAAGGAGGCCTGGCCATGTCGAATCAAATAGATGCTGCCCACGTCCGCGTCGTCCCGGTACGTTGAAGGTTTGGCGAGGTTATGAGGATGGCGCTGAGCTGTCAATGAAAAAACATACGCTTGTTTGAAATGCCCGTTACAGCCCTGTTGCCAGAGGTTTCACGACTGGTCGCAGGCGCGGCGCATGGGTATGCTGGTGATATCCCGCGCACTTGCATGCCGCGCAACGTTTAAGGAGTCCCTGTGGAGTTTTTGTCCGAGTACGCCGTTTTCCTGGCCAAGACCGTGACCCTGGTGATCGCCATCCTGGTGGTGCTGGCCAGCTTTGCGGCCTTGCGCAGCAAAGGTCGACGCAAATCCGCCGGCCAGTTGCAGGTCAGCAAACTGAATGATTTCTACAAGGGGCTGCGCGAACGCCTGGAGCAAACCTTGCTCGACAAGGACCAGCTCAAGGCCTTGCGCAAGTCCCAGGTCAAGAGCGAGAAAAAACAGAAGAAGCAGCCCGAGGCCAAACCGCGGGTGTTCGTGCTGGACTTCGACGGCGACATCAAGGCCTCGGCCACTGAAAGCCTGCGCCACGAAATCACCGCGCTGCTGACCCTCGCCACGCCCAAGGACGAAGTGGTACTGCGCCTGGAAAGCGGCGGCGGCATGGTCCACAGCTACGGCCTGGCGTCCTCGCAGTTGGCCCGTATCCGTGAGGCCGGCGTACCGCTGACCGTGTGCATCGACAAGGTCGCGGCCAGCGGCGGCTACATGATGGCGTGCATTGGCGAGAAGATCATCAGCGCGCCGTTCGCAATCCTCGGCTCGATCGGTGTGGTCGCGCAGTTGCCCAACGTCAATCGCCTGTTGAAAAAGCACGACATCGACTTCGAGGTGCTGACCGCCGGCGAATACAAACGCACCCTGACGGTATTTGGCGAAAACACCGAGAAGGGCCGGGAGAAATTCCAGGAAGACCTGGACATTACCCATCAGTTGTTCAAGAACTTCGTTGCCCGCTATCGCCCGCAACTGGCCATCGACGATGTGGCCACCGGTGAAATCTGGCTGGGCATTGCAGCGCTGGACAAGCAACTGGTGGACGAACTGAAGACCAGTGACGAGTACCTGGCCGAGCGCGCCAAGCAATCCGAGCTTTATCACCTGCATTACGCCGAACGCAAAAGCCTGCAGGAGCGCATTGGCATGGCGGCCAGCGGTTCGGTTGATCGTGTGCTGCTGAGCTGGTGGAGTCGCTTGACCCAGCAACGCTTCTGGTAATTTCCTGGGTCGTTGAAAAAAAACCGTGGGTAATTCCACGGTTTTTTTCTTTCAGGGCGATCCAAATTCCTTGCGAAGAAGGGAAGTTTCCTAAGCCCCCTGACGATTGCTCCCGCTTTTAGGGGGATCGGGGCCGGGTATGGTGGTGTTCCTGAAATGAGCGCAAAGGAATGCACCATGAATGAAATACCTCCCGCCAATGCTGCAAGCCCTGATCCCTCGCCGCTTCTGCGAATGCGCGATGAACTGAAAACCGCTTTGGCCATCTCCCTGCCGCAAACCCCCGGTCAGTTTGGCGAGCAGTTGATCAAAAAACAGTGGGGCCAGTACATCGATCCGGCGACAGCCCAGCTGGTGACCCTGGATTACGATTACAAGGGGCATCCTGCGCAGAACGGCATCCACCAGGGACGGGTGGCAAGTTCCATGTCCCTGGTGCAAGCGTTGCTGTCCAACTATCAGACCGAGGGCGACGGGCGCTTCGGTGAATCCGCGTTTGGGTTGTACACGCCACCGGATGTCGGGCCGTCGATAAGGATCGTGGCCCACGTTGACGAGTTTGCCGACATTGGCAGCGGCAACCACGCCAGCTATGAAGGCATCTACCGCCAGACTGTGCCGCAAGGCTACGGACCCGCCACTCAGATCGCCGTTAGGCCCGCCGATTTCAAGCAGTGGGTCTGGGGACTGGATCTCCAGGGCCTGTACCAGGCCTATCTCGGGCAAACCTGGCCAGCGGACGCCGAGATCGTCGCAGCCAAACCGAACGCCCTGAAAACCTCGGCCAAAGCCGCCCTCGTCATGGCTGCTTTTCTGCAGTTTCGTGAGAAAAGCCTGAGCCAGAAAGGTCTGGAACTGGCCCTGCAGGCGGCAGGACTGCCGCCTGACCAGGCATGGGCAACCCTGAAACTCGAACAACTGCAGGCACCGGGCTGCAGGCTGGCGAATCTGAAGTCGGGTCGCCTGAAGCTCTATCGCTACAGCTCGAAGGATATCTGGGGCTGGCGTGATCCGAATGGCCGGATTGTTTTGTACATCCCAGGTAACTCTTCTCCGCTGCACATCTTCGGCGATGCCGGGCAACTGCATCAATGGGTGGTGGAGCAGGGCAAAAGTGACGCGACGAAACTGGCCCTGGCTGCGCACTTTGCCGAGGAGGACCGCAAGGACGGTACGTTCCATGCGGGTGTGGTGACGGCGTTGGACGGCATGGCGGTCTATCCGCGGCAACACCGGTTGACCAACGAAGCGGGTTTCTTCAATGACGACGGTTTCTGGGAACCTGCCCGCTACATCGCCTTCGACGACTCGCCAGCAGGCGCCGACCCGTTTGCCCAACTGGTGCTGGCCATGAAGGAGGCCTCCCTGGCCAGTGTCAAAACCATTCGTGACGATGCCCAGGTCAATCGGGATAACCTGAGTGCCGCCGTCGAACCTGTGGTGCAGTGGATCAACCGTTTTGGCCCCCTGGCGCTGTTCGTCCCCGGTGGCGAAGGATTGCTGGCGCTGGCCGGCATCATCGACGCCGGTTATGGTCTTGATCAGGCGGTCAACGGTGAAACCGCGGATGATCGAGGGGCGGGCGTCACCCGAACAGTGTTTGGCTTGCTCAACGCGCTGCCGCTGGCGGGCGTAGGCGCGGTGCTGAAGGACGATGCTGAGGCAGGCGCCATTGCCGAGCGTTCCCGCGAACCAGGCCAGAATGCGGGCGATGCCAGGCCATTGCCGGATCAGGCCGCGGAGCCTTCAGCGCCGGCGGATCCCGCAGCGCTGAACCGTGTGCAGCTTCTGCGCGGAATCGGACCCTCAGTGGCATCCTTGAGCGATGAAGTGCTGGCGCAGATCGGCAAGGTCAGCGAAATCGATGATGACATGCTGCGCCTGATGAACAGTGGGCGCTCGCCGACGCCCTTGCTGGCCGATACCATCAGCCGATTCAGGATCGATCAGGAACTCGGGCAGGCGGCAATATCTCAACGCGCGCGCGCCGAGCTGTTTTCCACCCGGTACCAGGCGCTTCAGCACTCGGAACATCAGTGGGTGCGGTTGTTCCAGCGGCAATACCCTGGCCTGCCCAGGAGCGCCATCGAACAAATGCTCGAGCGCTATGGCGTGGACCTCCAGAGCCCGGTGGACGCTGCACGCGTGCGGCAAGCATTCAAGCAGCTGAACCAAAAGGCCCTGCAATATCAGGAGCATGTGCGGCTCAATCGTGCCTATGAAGGCTTGTACATTCGCTCGCAGGTCACTGCGGAATCGGACACCCTGGCCCTGCATTCGCTGAAAAACCTGCCCGGATGGCCAAGGAGCCTGCGAATTGAAGTGCGCGAGCACTCCGTCATCGGCCCAATGCTGGACCGTAGCGGCGCGCTTGACGCCTCGAGCGTCCGTCGACTGATCAAGGTGGATGGCCATTACCAGGGGCGAGCCGGGCAGATAGACTTTTATGCAGCGCTTGTCGAAGTCTTGTCCGAGGACGAGCGTTCGGCATTGCAACTGTCTGCGGTTGACCCGGCATTGGCGTTGCGGCTGCAAGTCGGTAAGCAGGCATTGCCACGCCCGGAGCTGGTGCTCGGACTGCACAGGATGGACAGCGGCCTGCCCTTCGAGACGCAAGGGCTGCGTGGCGGCGGTTTCCCCGGTACGCCGCAGGGCGCGGCGCTGACGCACGAAATGATGAGGCTGCAACTCAAGGAGATCTACCCGGATTTCACCGATACTGAAGCCGACGAACTGCTACAGCGTACCGGTGGCGGTGCGCAGGCACACATCGATTGGCTGAAACAACAGTTCCAGCAGCTCAACACGGACTTGAATGCCTGGATCGATCAGGTGATGGACGACATCGAGGACATGGACATTGACTTCCTCGACGCAGACGATGACGGGGCAGAGGGGCTGGCGGATGAGGAGATCGAAGAGCATAACGAAGAGCTGGTCCAGAACGCGATCAACTACGAACGGGAAACCAGGATCGAGCTGGCTGACGAGCTTAAAGACATCTGGCAAAGGCGTGCGAAAGACGACCTGCGCGTTTATGAAGGCGCAGAACTTGTTGGATTCAGGCTCCACATGGGCTTCGAGAACTATCACCGATTGCCGGTCCTGAACATCCGGTTCAACCATGTCGTCGAGTTATCGATGCCACGCTTCCATGTGGCCGAACGTGGAACCTTGAACGGGTTCCTGGAGTGTTTTCCGAATCTGCAGACCTTGGATCTCGAAAGCGCCGAACTGATTGAATTCGACGCCCAGGGCAATGGGCAGACTGTACTGCCGACGGCCATCTTCAGTCTGACGCGTCTCACTTCGCTCAATCTCAAGTCCACCGGCCTGAAGTTCACCGTAGAGACATCAGGGCAGTTGAGCGGGTTGGTCAGGCTTCACACCCTGGACCTGAGTGACAATCCATTGGAAGTACCCCCTGTGCTGCTGCGGATGAATGACTTGCGGCGGCTGAACTTGAACAACACCCAAATTACCCGGTGCCCTTACGGCATCAGGGATGAGCCGTACATGATCTCACTGGATTTGCGTGACAACCAGATTGCGCGGATTCCGCCCGCGGTGATGAATCAGGCTGTCTCGGTGGATCGTGTGCTGCTGTGGGGCAATCCATTGACGGACGAGGACACGCTGCGCCGTCTGATCATTCATCGTGAGCAAACGGGGATCAATTTATGGCTGGGCGCGCCAGGCGCCGACTATGGACAGCCTATGGCTTGGCTCCGAGACTGCGACGCAGCGCTGCAACAATCCCGGCAAGCACTTTGGCAGCGGTTGGCAGGCAAACCCTCCGGTACGCGGTTCTTGAGCGCAATAGACAGGCTAAGCCTGACCCCCGACTTCCGGGTCGCGTATCCGACACTGCAGGCACGCGTCTGGCGACTCCTGGAGGAGGCGGATGCTTCAGAGATCGTATGGAGTCGATTGATCGCGGTGCGTGGGCGGCTGGAAAACCCATGGGTGGCTTTCAGGATGCTGGAACAAATCGCAGGCCTTTGAACGGATTTTATCCGTGGTGCCTGCAAGGAGGGAGCCTTGAACCCCGAACGGGGTTCAAGGCTGGACGATCAGCGGCGACGGAACAGCGGCAGCGGTTCGTCGGTGGCGGCCTGATAGGTCACCGAGAAGTCCTTGAGACCTTCCAGGGCTTCGTACGGGTCTTTATCGGGGCGAATCGCGAACGCATCGAAACCGCAGCGGTGCAGGTAGAACAACTGGTCGCGCAGCACGTCGCCAATCGCCCGCAGCTCGCCTTTGAAACCGTAACGGTCACGCAGCAGCCGGGCGTTTGAGTAGTTGCGGCCATCGGTGAAGGCCGGGAAGTTCAGGGCGATGACCTGGAAGCTCGCCACGTCTTCACCGATTTCTTCCGCTTCTTCATCGGCGTCCAGCCAGATGCCCAGGCCGCCGTCGCGGGCCAGGAGCATGCGGCTGTGTTCACGCCACAACTGCAGCGGGACGATGTAGTCGTCGCAGTTGGTGATTTCGTCGATGCTGAAATCCTTGGGCAGCAGGTGCCAGGTTTCGTCGACGACTTCGTTGTTCTTAATGATTCGCTGCATAGACGCGTTCCTTGAAGAGGTCGATGCCAATACGCTGGTAGGTGTCGATGAAACGCTCGTCTTCGGTACGTTGTTCGATGTACACGTCGATCAGCTTCTCGATCACGTCAGGCATGGCTTCCTGGGCGAAGGACGGGCCGAGGATCTTGCCCAGGCTGGCGTCACGGCTGGCACTGCCGCCGAGGGACACCTGGTAGAACTCTTCGCCTTTCTTGTCCACCCCGAGGATGCCGATGTGGCCGACGTGGTGGTGACCACAGGCGTTCATGCAACCGGAGATGTTCAAGTCCAGTTCACCGATGTCGAACAGGTAGTCCAGGTCGTCGAAACGGCGCTGGATCGATTCGGCGATCGGGATCGACTTGGCGTTGGCCAGGGAGCAGAAATCGCCACCCGGGCAGCAGATGATGTCGGTCAGCAGGCCGATGTTCGGCGTGGCGAAACCTTGCTCGCGCAACTCGCCCCACAGGGTGAACAGCTTTTCCTGCTCGACGTCGGCCAGGATGATGTTCTGCTCGTGGGAAGTGCGCAGTTGACCGTAGCTGTAGCGCTCGGCCAGGTCGGCCACGGCGTCGAGCTGCTTGTCGGTGATGTCGCCCGGGGCGACGCCGGTCGGCTTCAGGGACAGGGTCACGGCAACATAACCTGGCTTCTTGTGGGCCAGGGTATTGCGTGCGCGCCAGCGGGCAAAGCCCGGGTGCTGTTGGTCGAGTTCGGCCAGGGCGGCGGCCTGGTCGTCCAGCGCCTTGTAGTCCGGGTCGACGAAGTGTTTGGCGACGCGATGCACTTCGGCTTCGGTCAGCGTGGTCTGGCCACCGCGCAGGTGCTCCATTTCCGCATCGACTTTCTGGGCGAAGACTTCAGGGGTCAGCGCCTTGACGAGGATCTTGATCCGCGCCTTGTACTTGTTGTCGCGACGGCCATAGCGGTTGTAGACCCGCAGGATGGCGTCGAGGTAGCTCAACAGGTCCTGCCACGGCAGGAATTCGTTGATGAACGCACCGACGACCGGCGTACGGCCCAGGCCACCGCCGACCAGCACGCGGAAACCCAGTTCGCCAGCGGCGTTGTGCACCGGCTCAAGGCCGATGTCATGGACTTCGATGGCGGCACGGTCGGAGGTCGAACCGTTGACGGCGATCTTGAACTTGCGCGGCAGGTAGGCGAATTCCGGGTGGAAGGTGGTCCACTGGCGGACGATCTCGCACCATGGGCGCGGATCGATCAATTCGTCGGCAGCGACACCGGCGAACTGGTCGGTGGTGACGTTGCGCAGGCAGTTGCCGCTGGTCTGGATCGCGTGCATCTGCACAGTTGCCAGTTCAGCCAGGATGTCCGGGATGTCTTCCACGGCCGGCCAGTTGAACTGCACGTTCTGCCGGGTGCTGATGTGCGCATAGCCCTTGTCGTAGTCGCGGGCAATCCTGGCCATCATTCGCATTTGCCGCGAAGTCAGCTGGCCGTAAGGCACGGCGACTCGCAACATCGGCGCGAAACGCTGGATATAAAGGCCATTTTGCAGGCGCAGGGGGCGGAATTCTTCTTCGCTCAGCTCGCCTGCCAGATAGCGTCGGGTCTGATCACGGAACTGCTTGACGCGGTCCTCGATGATCCGCTGATCGTATTCGTCGTATACGTACATATAAGTCCTGTTCTCAGGCTTGGGTCGCTCGGATACCGCTGCGTTTTTGTGCTTGCCGGAGTCCGATAAAACCTCTGCAATTCTGCGCGCACGGCCGCGCACTCCCTACGGAGCCGGGGCAAGATACCAGTTTGCGGTTATGCGCAAAAGTGATGTTTGAGTATATGTAAAGAACCAAAAGGACTAATGAGAATCGTTGTTGCAAAGACCCTGTTTGTGGTGCGGGCAATCGTCGTCTTTAATGTGATCGAGTCTTTATGCAATCACCGATAAAACCGACAAGAGGCGATGCAATGAGCAACCCTACCAAAGCAACGAAAAGCGATAGTTCGGTCGATGCCTGGGCGATCCTGTTCCTGATCATCCTGGTCGTTGGCACTGCGGTATTCTGGGTCAGTCACCAATAAACCAACCCGTCCGGGTCCCATTCCGACGATTGTCGGACAAAAACCCGAATAAACGCCGTTTTCCGGGGTTTCGCTGGCTATAATGCGCGGCGAATTTCCGGGGGCTCGGACGATCAATGCTCAAGTTCTTCTACTCCTTCCTGCTGCTGTTCGGCGCGGTTCACGGCACTGCTGCCCGAGCGGAATCGGTGCTGTTCCTGAACCCCGGAACGACCGAAGAAGCCTTCTGGGTCAGCTATTCGCAGTTCATGCAGGCGGCAGCCACGGACCTGGGCATCGACCTGCGGATTCTCTACTCCCAACGCATGCCGGAACTTACCCTGGCGCAAGCGCGTGTGGCGCTGCAAGGCCCCGGGCGTCCGGACTACCTGGTGTTCGTCAACGAACAATACGTCGCCCCGCAGATCATTCGCCTGGCCGAGGGCAGCGGGGTGAAGCTGTTCATGGTCAACGCGTCCTTGACTGCCAACCAGATGAGCCTGCTGGGCGAGCGCCCTGAGCGCCTGGGCAGCCTGGTGCCCAATGACGAGGAGGGCGGCTACCTGATGCTCAAGGAACTGATTCGCCAGCATCCCCCCGTGGCGCCCGGGGAGGTCATCGAGCTACTGGCATTTTCCGGCCTGAAAATCACCCCTTCGGCGCAGCTGCGCGAACAGGGCATGCTGCGGGCCCTGGCCGAGCACCCGCACGTGCGCTTGCGCCAGCTGGTTTACAGCGGCTGGACCCGGGAGCGGGCGTATGAACAGGCCGGGCTGCTGTTCCGGCGTTACCCGAAGGTCTCGCTGGTGTGGTCAGCCAATGACGAAATGGCGTTTGGCGCCATGCAGGCGTATTCGGAGACGGGCGGGGTTCCGGGCAAGGATGCCTTGTTCAGTGCGGTCAACAGCTCGCCGACGGCGTTACAGGCGTTGCTCGACGGACGCCTCAGCGTGCTGGTGGGCGGGCACTTCACCCTGGGTGGCTGGGCGTTGGTGGAGTTGCATGACGTGGATCAGGGTGTGGATCTCGACCATTACGGCGGCCGGGACCGGCGGATCCCGTTGCTGCAACTGATCGACATGGCACAGGCCCGGCGATTGCTGGCCATGGGCGAATCACCGGCCTACGGTGTGAACTTCCGTCGACTGTCAGCCAAAGGCCGGCCGACGTCGTATCGCTATCCGTTCAGCCTGCAAACCCTGATGCGTTAAATGCCGGCCAGATGCAGCACCAGTTGCACGATGCCATACAGCGTCAAGGCGAACACCGCCGTGAACACAATCCCCAGGACCACGAAATGACTGGGCTTGCCGTGGGTAAAGTCCCGCGCCCGGTTCTTCCCGCTCTGCACCCCGAACGCCGCCGCCATGACGCTGTGAAGCATTTGCCAGAAGGTCGGCGGCTTGTTGTCGGCTGGATCGTCCATAAACCCCTCTTCACCAAGGTGTGAGAGCTAAGCATAGCCAAACCCCATAACTATGTACCGCCACGCCGGCGGATGGCCGTGATGTCCTGACCCGCTCTCAATCGAGCAACAGGAATCACATCATGCCGGACCTTTCCACACCCGCTGAATCCGGGTTTCATGTCCCGTTTATCAAGAGCCGTGTTCCCGACTGGACGCGTCACCTGGCCACCCCCCATCTGCAGGCCATGACACTGGCGCGCAATCCTGCCCAGCGTTTCATCGAGGCTTACCCCGAACTGTATGCCAAGGCGTCACCGGCGTTGCGCCAGGCTTTGCTCGACAGCCAGGCACGGAGCAATGTTTCCACTCAGGCGCTGGCCACGACGCTCAAGGATTTGCAGGGCATTACCGAATTTGCCAAGCCATTGCTGACCGATGCGCTACAGAAAACATTCGGCCAGGCGCCGGATGTGACCGACACGGCGCTGTTTCATCTGCGCTCGCCCAATCGGGCCGAAGAGCAGTCATTGTTGCAGGCGGCGCTGCGCAACTTCGAAGAGGACGAGCCCTTTGACGAAGTGGCCTTGCAGGAGACCAGCGCGCTGGCGCCTGCAGGGGCACTGGAAAGTCACCGCTACGATCAAAGCGAGCACTACCCGTTTGCGAAGGTGCGCTACAGCATCCGTGACAAGTTGTCGATCGAGCCCGCGGCGTTCGCCAGCCTGTGCCGCGAGCTGGACGTGGGCAAGCAGTATCAGGACCACCTGAGTGCCGTGTTCGATGCGCCCGACAAGGCGGCGACTGTCCGCCAGCAGACGATTGCGGCGAACAAGGACAGGATGCGCGTGCAGGCGCATGTCGCGTTGCTACAGTCGAATATTGACCCTGCGGACCATGCCACGGTGTTGGCGCTACTCGACGGAGCCTCGCCCGTGCGGCTCGATGGGGCCTTGGTCGCCTACAGTCGGTTGCATGTTTTTGGCTCGGAGTTGAACGACGTGCTGATCATTGGCGCTGCGTCGCGTCGAACCAGGGCGGCCCTGCAGAATCCCTGGCTCGGTCTTCTGCCGTTTTCATCCTTGCTGCCCACCCAAATAGATGATACCCGGATCATCGTCTACATCCCGGGCGATCCCGTCAGCCCTCTCAAAGCGTACGGCTCGGGCCGCGAGTTTGCCCGGGACCTTGCGATCAAGCTGCGTACGTACAGTTACCAGCGGTTCTTCACCAGCTTTGTCGCACAGGATGAATCGAGCCGTTTTTATCGCAGGCTCAAGGCCCAGCTCAAGGTCCAGAAGTGGGACCCGGCCCCGGTTTATCCCGGCCCGCCTTATGACCCGGAGGCGTTCCGCAATGGCATGTATGTAGAAGTGTGGAACGAGGAAGTCGACCTGGGCATGGATGAAACCTTCATGGATGGCGAAGTGTTTGGCGCCTGTTATGAGTTTCATCTGGCCCGGGTGAAGTCCAACGCCAGGTTGCTGGCAATACCCACCGCCGAGGTTGACCACGAGGCCTGGATTGCCCGACTCGAACACTATGCCGAATGTGGGCTGAGCGTCTTGAACGTGGCAGCCTTTTTCGTGCCAGGGTTGGGCGAGGTCATGCTGGCCGTCACCGCCGTGCAATTGACCTACGAGGTTTACCAGGGGATGCAAGCGTGGAAAGAGGCAGACGCCGAGGAGGCCTGGGGCCACCTCAGTTCGGTTTTGCAGAACGTGGCGTTCATGGCCGTGTTGGGTGCGGTGGCCCACAAGGCACCACCGATCACGACCTCACGGTTTGTCAATGGCATGACCCGGATCGCCACGCCTTTTGGCGAGCCGCGTTTGTGGAGTCCGGATCTGGCCCCCTACAAGAGCAGTGTTTCCCTGGATGGAATTGAGCCGAACGCTTTGGGGCAGTACAAGATCGGGGGCAGGACCTACATTCGACAAGAGGGCAATGTCTACGAAAAGACCTTCGACCCGGCGCTGCAACAATGGCGGATCAAACACCCCAGCGACCCCCAGGCCTATCAACCTGTCTTGCGGCACAACCAGCACGGCGCCTGGCGTCACACGCTGGAACGGCCACTGGAGTGGGATCGCTCGACACTGTTGCGGCGGATGGGGCCGCAGATGGACGGTTTTTCCGATGCGCAGTTGCAGCAGATTGCCGAGGTCAGCGGCGTCAGTGATGACGCGTTGCGCCAGATGCACATCGATCACCAGCCACCGCCGCCGCTGTTGGCCGAGACCATCAGGTGGTTCAGAGGCGATCGACAGGGGAGTGCTCACGAGGCTGTTATTGAGCGACTGCAACGCAGTTTCCCGACGCTGTCGCCGGAGGGCGCGCGACAGGTGCTGGACAATGCCAGTGCTGCCGAGCTGGCCCAATTGCGCGACACCGCGAAAATACCCTTGCGCCAGGCCAGCGAGATTTGCGCCCATCTACAGCAAGCCAGCCTGAATCGGGCGCTCTGCGGTTTGCATCTGCAAGACATGGCGTCATTGGCCAGCGACCGTCTGGCGCTGCACTGTCTGGAGCAGTTGCCCGGCTGGTCGGCTGATATACGCGTGGAAATGCGTACCGGTTCGATCAAGGGCCCACTGCTGGACAGCGTCGGCAGCGACAGTGCGACGATTCGCTATTACCTGGTCAAGGGCGACTGTTACTTTCGCGCCTATGACGCGCAGGGCAGGGCTCTCAACAATTTGCCCGTCCATGGCCGCAATCTCTTCGAATCGCTGCTGGAGTACTTGCCCGAAGCGGCACGGGCGAACCTGGATGGCAATCAAGTCCAGGCTTTGCAAAACAAACTGGCGAATTATGCCGGTGCTCATCGCCACGAGATGTCGCTGATCCTCAAGCAGCGCCCGTTGAATGGCGCCGGGCCGTCGCTGCGATTGCCCGATGGCCGCCTCGGATACCTGGCCAGTGGCCGTGGGGTCGGTTTCCCGGACGGCGCGTTGGTCTCCAGGGTGCGAGACCTCTACCCGAACCTTTCCGATGCGCAAGCCAGTCAGTTCGTCAGAGGCCGCCTGAGCGCGGGAGACACCGATCGGCAAGTGTTCAATCTGTTGAGCAACCGCCAACGGGAGTTCGAGGCATTGGATCGCGCCTTGAACAACTGGGTCGACGCTGGCGTGCAGGCCCCTGCGGGTGGGCCGTCGCGCCGGGTCATCGCCGATCGGTTGATCCAGTGCTGGCGCAACGGTCTTGATCGAGGATTGGAGCCTGCTTTTGAGCTGAATTTAAGTGGGGCTGACGCGTTGCCCGAGTTGGATGCCGACTTCACTCATGTGCGTAGCGTACGACTGACCAGTGATCAGCTCATCGGTGATTCGGGCGTTGCGCTGCTGCGGCGGTTTGCGAAGCTCAAAAAACTGGAGATTTCCGTGCGAGGGCAGGATATGGCTGCCTTGGCCGAGAAACTGCCGGGATTGACGGCTATTACCGAGCTGGCGCTTGAAAGCCCGTTGCCGACCTTTGCGCCGCCATTGGTGCAGGCGCTCGAAGGGATGACTCAGCTTGAGCAGTTGGCGCTCACGGGCAATATGGGCGCCATGGACTTCAGCACGCTGACCAATCTGCGGTCCCTGAGGTTGGCGGGGGATCTGACCGAATGGCCGAACGGGGTGTTCGGCTTGAGCAGGCTGGAAACCCTCGATTTACGACGGATGCCGATCAGGTCGCTGCCTGACGAGCTGTTCAGTGGCAATGAGTCGCTATGGCGACGCATGCAGCTCAATTGGGCTGCGCTGGAACCGCAGGCCTTCAAGAAAGCCTATGGTTATGTGCACGACAACCCGGCCCATTTACTCAACGAGCCGCAAATGGTTGCCAGGTACTGCAGGGGGCGATTGTCAGAACTGGCACCCAATGATGACACCTTTGCATCGGACGCAATGGCGCAATTCAGTAAAGACGGGCTGTCCGGACGGGCATTACTGGATCAGGTCGAGGCACTGCATCAGCAGCAGCTGGCATTGAGTCAGTCGTTGGACGCCTGGAAGGATAGGGTTGTTCGGGTTGACGGCAGGCAGATGGAGTTACACCACCGCGCGCTGATCGCTGAAAAGATCCGCGAATGCTTTCTCAAGGGGCTACGTGCCCGGTATGCACCCGCCCAGCCTGTGGCAGGCCCGTCGTGGGGGCAAGGTGACGCGCTGTTTGAAGGGTTGGACCTGACGGGATTTGGACCGTTGGGCGATTTACCCGAGCTTGGCGATACGGTCTTTGCTCATGTGCGCAGCCTGAAGCTCAGTAACAGCGCGCTATCGACCGAGCACGTCAGTGATTTTCTGAGTGGATTTCCCCAGCTGCGCGCACTCGACCTCAGCGCCAACCGGCTGACCGGGCTGCCCCAGGCACTTGACGGGCTCGGGCAACTGCGCGAGTTGAACCTCTCATATAATCAGCTGACGATCACGGCGTCGGCGCAAGCGCGGTTGAACCGTATGACCGCCTTGGAAACCCTGAACCTGGCCTACAACCGGGTCGGCGCCTTGCAGGTCGGTTCGATGACGGGCCTGCAAAGCCTGGACCTGAGCCATAGCAATATCCGCAACTGGCCCGAGGGTGTGCTGGCGTTGCCCAACCTGCGCCGTCTGGCCCTGAATCACAGCGGCATCACGGACATCCCCGCGGCGGCCCTGGCCGGGCATGACCAGCTGTTGGCGGCGACTTCGCTGCAAGGTTGCCGGCTGAGTCCGCAAGCGTTGACGTCGGTACGGACATACGCTGACCGCACGGCATCGCGCAACCCGCTGGGTATCGAACGATTGCACCTGTCTGCCGGACGAACCGGAGGCGATCCGGAGTTCTATCCGATTGAAGTATCGGAGCGCCCGGACCTGATACTGCCGTTGCACCTGGAGCCGGGCGAAGGTGACGTGCCCCGGACAGCGGCCGCCAGGCTGCAACGTCTTGATCCTCAACTCGGCGCTGCTCAAGCCGTTGAACGGATTGATGCCTGGCTCACCCGGGGCATGAGCGCTCTGGAAATTGAAGCCCGGCTGGTCCAGTGGCAGCAACAGCGGACGCAATTGATCAAGCAGTTGAATGACTGGATCGATGTCCCGGCCTTTCGCGGCCATCAGGGCTGGGTGGGCGCGTTGGACCGCCGCCGGGCGGCTAACCAGCTCCTGGAGTGCTGGCGGGCGACCTTGCGCGAGGCGCCTGCGGCCGAGGGCGCAGCGACTGATGCCGTGCTGGACTTTGCCGGCCTGGTCATCGGTGATTTGCCGGCCTTGCCGGTTTCGTTCGAGCATGTCGGTGCATTGGACCTGAGCGGTGTCGGGCTCACGGAAAACTCGGATGGGTTCCTGCGTGCGTTTCCCAAGTTGCGCAGCTTGACGCTCAATCACAACCGCCTGGGCGCGTTGCCCGACGCAGTGGGGCAATGTGAACACCTCATCCGCTTGAGCGCCAGCTATAACGATCTTGGCGCCAGTGATGAGTGGCAGCGTCAAGTGCGCTCCCTGAGGCATTTGCAATCGCTGGACCTGAGCGTGAACAGGCTGGTCAGTCTCGATGTCACCGGTCTTGAGCAGCTGCAAGCGCTGGATGTGAGCGGTAACCTTCTTTGGGATTGGCCGCAAGGTGTGCTGCAAGCGCCA
The DNA here is from genome assembly GCF_028682635.1 of Pseudomonas putida. Taxonomy (GTDB): domain Bacteria; phylum Pseudomonadota; class Gammaproteobacteria; order Pseudomonadales; family Pseudomonadaceae; genus Aquipseudomonas; species Aquipseudomonas putida_AE. Next base: position 90,373 of record NZ_JANHLK010000014.1, read on the forward strand.
GCGCTGGCAACCCTGGACCTGAGTGGCAACCGAATACAGATCATTCCTCCCGATGCGTTTCTGCCAGGGCACGCAGCCTTGATGGCTGGCACCAACTTGTCCGATAACATTTACCTGGAACAGGTGGAACTCATACGATTGCAGGAGTACCTGCAGGAAACTGGCCGAGGCCTGGGCTTTACCTCGCAACAGATTGAACGCCATCTGGAGGGCTTCGGGCCTGAATCTTCCGAGGGTTCCGAGGCCTCCGACGAGGAGGATCATCCCGACCATGAATCGCCGCAGGCACAGAAAGCCCGATGGTTTTCCGGCGTGGCGGCCGACTCGGAAAAACACCAGGTGTGGAGCGACTTGATGGAGCAGGACACTACCCACGACTTTTCATACATCCTCTCGCAACTTCAGCACACCCAGGACTTCGTCGCCGATCGCCTGGATCTGACGCAGCGCGTCTGGCGTGTCCTGGAAGCCGCCCATGGCGATGAAGCGCTGGGCAGGCGCTTGATGGACCTGTCGAGGGCATTGAGGAATCGCGTGACCTGTGGCGATGGTCGGATCCTGTTGTTCAACGAGCTGGAAGTCGAGGTCCATGAGTTCAATGCCTTGAAGTCCATTGCCCCGGAACACAAGGGTCGCGAGCTGCTGAAACTGTCCAGGGAGTTGTTCCGCCTGGCGCAGGTCGAAGAGATCGCCAGTACGCGTATCCAGCTCAGACCCAATATCGATCCTGCCGAGATTCGCCTGGCCTATCGAGTCGGCCTGGCCCGGCGTCTTGGATTGCCCAACCAGCCCAAAGGCATGTTGTATGAGAACCTGGCGCAGGTGACGACAGGGGATCTGGACCAGGCGTACGCATCGATCCTTGCCAGGGAACGGACCCCGGTGTTCATCGAGCAACTGACGGCGCGCAAATACTGGCGCGATTACCTGGAGGAGAAATACCCGGGGGAATTTACCCGGGTGCAGCAGGGCTTCCAGGCCAAGGCCAGTGAGCTGGAGGATAAATACCCGCAGCTCAATACGGCCTATCTGCAGGAGATGGAGGCGTTGGATACGGCCAATAAAGCCGAGCGCCTGCAACTGCTGACCACACTCAGCGAACGTGAGGTAGCCGAGTTGGGCGCTCAGGCCTGATCGTCAGCGCAAAAAGCTCTGGAGTCGGCGCAGGTCCGCCTCCAGAGCCCAAGGCTGCAAATCAATCAGTTGTCATAGCCAAGGTTCGGCGCCAGCCAGCGCTCGGTCACGCTCAACTCCTGGCCTTTGCGCGAGGTGTAGCTCTGCACCTGATCCTTGTCGATCTTGCCCACGGCGAAATACTGCGCTTGCGGGTGAGCGAAGTACCAGCCACTGACGGCAGCCGCGGGGAACATCGCGTAGTGCTCGGTGAGGAACACGCCGCTGCGGCCGGCTTTCATTTCGCTCGCCTCTGGGTCGAGCAACGCGAACAGCGTGCTTTTCTCGGTGTGATCCGGGCAGGCCGGATAGCCCGGAGCAGGGCGGATGCCGCTGTATTGCTCCTTGATCAACGCCTCGTTGTCGAGCGTCTCGTCCTTGGCGTAGCCCCAGTGTTCCTTACGCACCTGCTGGTGCAGCCACTCGGCGCAGGCCTCGGCGAGGCGGTCGGCCAGGGCCTTGACCATGATCGAGTTGTAGTCGTCGCCAGCGTCCTGGTAGGCCTTGGCCACTTCTTCGGCGCCGATCCCGGCGGTGGTGATGAAGCCACCCACGTAGTCGGTGACTTCGCTGTCCTTGGGCGCGACGAAGTCGGCGAGGGAGAAGTTCGGCTTGCCGTCGGTCTTGATGATCTGCTGGCGCAGGTGATGCAGCTTGGCCAATGGCTTGCCGTCATCGCCGTAGACTTCGATGTCATCGTCGCGCACCTGGTTGGCCGGCCAGAAGCCGAACACTGCGCGGGCGCTGATGAGTTTTTCGTCGATCAGCTTGGCGAGCATTTCCTGAGCGTCGGCGTACAGCGCGGTGGCGGCTTCACCGACCACTTCGTCTTCCAGGATGCGCGGGAATTTCCCGGCCAGGTCCCAGGAGATGAAGAACGGCGTCCAGTCGATGTATTCGGCCAGCACTTTCAGGTCGATATTATCGAGCACTTTGGCGCCGGTGAACGTCGGCTTGACCGGCTCGTAGGTGCTCCAGTCGAACTGCGGTTTTTTCGCAATGGCGGCGGCGTAGCTCAGGCGTTCGGTGCGGGCGCTGCGGTTGGCGGTGCGCTCGCGGACTTCGATGTATTCCTCGCGGGTTCTCTCGACGAAACCGGCCTTGAGTTCCTTGGACAGCAACTGGGTCGCCACGCCGACAGCACGGGAGGCGTCGGTGACATACACCACCGCGTCGTTGCTGTACTTGGGCTCGATCTTCACCGCCGTGTGCGCCTTGGAGGTGGTGGCGCCACCGATCATCAACGGCAGGTGGAAGTCCTGGCGCTGCATCTCGCGAGCCACGTGGACCATCTCATCCAGCGAAGGGGTGATCAGGCCGGACAGGCCGATGATGTCGCACTTCTGTTCCTTGGCCACCTGCAGGATCTTCTCCGCCGGCACCATCACGCCGAGGTCGACGATGTCGTAGCCGTTGCAGCCCAGCACCACGCCGACGATGTTCTTGCCGATGTCGTGCACGTCGCCCTTGACCGTGGCCATGAGGATCTTGCCCTTGGCTTCCGGCTTGTCGCCTTTTTCCGCCTCGATGAACGGGATCAGGTGGGCCACGGCCTGCTTCATCACCCGGGCGGACTTCACCACTTGCGGCAGGAACATCTTGCCGGCGCCGAACAGGTCGCCAACGATGTTCATGCCGGACATCAGCGGGCCTTCGATCACTTCGATCGGGCGGGCGAACGACTGGCGCGACTCTTCGGTGTCTTCGACGATGTGCGTGGTAATGCCTTTGACCAAGGCATGCTCCAGGCGCTTGTTGACGTCCCAGTTGCGCCACTCTTCGGTCTCGGCTTCCTTGACGCTGCCGTCGCCCTTGTATTTGTCGGCGATGGCGAGGAGGGCATCGGTGCCTTCCGGGGTGCGGTTGAGGATCACGTCTTCGACGGCGTCGCGCAGTTCCACCGGGATCTGGTCGTAGATCTCCAGTTGCCCGGCGTTGACGATACCCATGGTCAGGCCGGCGCGGATCGCGTACAGCAGGAACACCGAGTGGATCGCCTCGCGCACCGGGTTGTTGCCGCGGAACGAGAATGACACGTTGGACACGCCGCCCGACGTCAGGGCATAGGGCAGCTCGTCGCGGATGTAGGCACAGGCGTTGATGAAGTCCACGGCGTAGTTGTTGTGTTCTTCGATGCCGGTGGCCACGGCAAAGATGTTCGGGTCGAAGATGATGTCTTCCGGTGGGAAGCCGACGTCGTTGACCAGAATGTCGTAGGAGCGTTTGCAGATCTCTTTCTTGCGTGCTTCGGTGTCGGCCTGGCCGGCTTCGTCGAAAGCCATCACCACCACGGCGGCGCCGTAACGCTTGCACAGCTTGGCGTGATGGATGAACTGCTCGACGCCTTCCTTCATGCTGATCGAGTTGACGATGCCCTTGCCCTGGATGCACTTGAGGCCGGCTTCGATCACTTCCCACTTGGAGGAGTCGATCATGATCGGTACGCGGGAGATGTCCGGTTCGCCGGCAATCAGATTGAGGAAGGTCACCATGGCCTTCTTCGAATCGAGCATCCCCTCGTCCATGTTGATGTCGATGATCTGGGCGCCGGCTTCGACCTGCTGCAGGGCGACTTCCAGGGCTTCGGTGTAGTTGTCTTCACGGATCAGCCGGGCGAACTTGGCGGAGCCGGTGATGTTGGTGCGCTCGCCGACGTTGACGAACAGCGAGTTGCGATCGATGGTGAACGGCTCCAGGCCCGACAGGCGGCAAGCCTTGGGGATTTCCGGAATCTGCCGCGGCGCATAGCCGGCCACGGCCTTGGCGATGGCTTCGATGTGGCCCGGCGTGGTGCCGCAGCAGCCGCCGACGATGTTGAGGAAGCCACTTTGGGCGAACTCTTCGATGACCTTGGCGGTTTGCGCCGGCAGTTCGTCGTACTCGCCGAACTCGTTGGGCAGGCCGGCGTTCGGGTGCGCGGAAACGTGGGTGTTGGCCTTGTTCGACAGCTCTTCCAGGTACGGGCGCAACTCGCTGGCACCCAGTGCGCAGTTCAGGCCTACCGAAATCGGCTTGGCGTGGGCCACGGAGTTCCAGAAGGCTTCGGTGGTCTGGCCGGACAGCGTACGGCCGGAGGCATCGGTGATGGTCCCGGAAATCATGATCGGCAGCTCGATGCCCAGTTCTTCGAACACGCCCTGTACGGCGAAGATCGCGGCCTTGGCGTTGAGGGTGTCGAAGATGGTTTCGATCAGGATCAGGTCGGCGCCGCCTTCGATCAGGCCCTTGGTGGCTTCGGTGTAGTTTTCTACCAGTTCATCGAAGGTCACGTTGCGATAGCCGGGGTTGTTCACGTCCGGCGACAGCGAGCAGGTGCGGCTGGTAGGACCGAGCACGCCGGCGACGAAACGCGGCTTGTCCGGGTTCTCGAGGGTTTTCGCATCGGCGATCTTGCGCGCCAGGCGAGCGCCTTCTACGTTCAATTCGTAGGCCAGTTCTTCCATGCCGTAATCGGCCATGGAAATCCGGGTGGCGTTGAAGGTGTTGGTTTCCAGAATGTCGGCACCGGCATCCAGGTAGGCTTTCTCGATGCCACCAATCACGTCCGGGCGGGTGAGCACCAACAGGTCGTTGTTGCCTTTGACATCGCTCGGCCAGTCGGCGAAGCGTTTGCCACGATAATCCTGCTCTTCGAGCTTGTAGCTCTGGATCATCGTGCCCATGCCGCCATCGAGAATCAGGATGCGCTCTTTGAGGGCGTGCTTGAGGGCTTGGAGGCGAACGCTGCGATCGGACATTGGGACTACTCGGAAAGACCATGACGAAGGGCCGGGATAATAGCAAACCTGTGCGCTTTTAGAGCATGTCCGGGTTTTCCATGAATATCGCTCATGTTGGTGTGGCGGCCAGCCCGGTAGAATCTCGGCGTTTTCTAAAGGATCGGGACCAGGGACATGTCGTATCGCGTCGTCATCAGCAGTGTATTGCTGCTATTAAGCTGGGGCGCGGTTGCGCAGGACCCGGCGCTATCCGCCGGCATTTCCTACAGTCGCGACATCCAGCCGATCTTCACTGAAAAGTGCGTGGCCTGCCACGCCTGTAACGACGCCGCCTGTCAGCTCAACCTGGGCAGCGGGGAGGGCGCGGCCCGTGGCGCGACGAAAGTCCCGGTGTATGACGGCGATCGCAGCCAGGCGGTGGCGCCGAGCCGGCTGTTCTTTGACGCATTCGGCAAGCGCGCCTGGCAACACAAAGGCTTCTATTCGGTGCTCGACGCCCAGGGCAGCCAGGCCGCATTGATGGCGCGCATGCTGGAACTGGGGCACAGCAATGCGTTGCAACCCAATGCCAAATTGCCTGCGGACATCGTCCTGGGTCTCAATCGCGAGAACATGTGCGCCTTGCCGGGCGAGTTCGACGGATATGCCAGCGCTCACCCCAAGGAAGGCATGCCCCTGGCGGTCACCGGCCTGACCGACCAGCAGTACCAGACGCTGCAACGCTGGCTGGCTTCCGGTGCGCCGATCGATGAACAGGCCCTGGTGCCGAGCGTGAAAGAAGCGTTGCAGGTGGTGCAGTGGGAAAACCTGCTCAATGCACCGGGCGCACGGCAGAGCCTGGTAGGGCGTTGGTTGTTCGAGCACTGGTTTCTCGCGCACATTTATTTCAAGGATGGCGAGCCGGGGCATTTCTTCCAGTGGGTGCGTTCGCGCACGCCCACCGGCCAGCCCATCGACCTGATCAATACCCGTCGGCCGAACGACGACCCCGGCACCCAGGTGTATTACCGCTTGTGGCCGGTGCAGGGCGTGATCGTGCACAAGACGCACATCACCTATCCGCTGAGTGCGGCGAAGCTGGCACGGGTCAAAAGCCTCTTCTATAACGGCAACTGGCAGGTCAATGCCTTGCCGGGTTACGGCCCGGAACGCCGGGCCAACCCCTTTTCCACCTTCGAAGCGATCCCGGCCCAGGCGCGTTATCAGTTCATGCTCGATAACGCCGAGTATTTCGTGCGCACCTTCATTCGCGGCCCGGTCTGCCGGGGGCAGATCGCCACTGACGTGATCCGCGACAACTTCTGGGCGCTGTTCCAGGCGCCGGAACACGACCTCTACATCACCGACCCGAACTATCGCGGCCAGGCCACGCCGTTGCTGGCGATGCCAGGGCAGAACGACGACGTTGGCAGCGTCCTCACCTTGTGGCACGACTACCGCGACAAACGCAACGAATACGAAGCCCTGCGCCGGGACAGCTATGCCGATCTGCCGCCGCCAAGCTGGTCGAGCCTGTGGGCCGGCAACGATAACGCGCTGCTGAGCATTTTCCGCCACTTCGACAGCGCCGCGGTGACCAAGGGCCTGATCGGCGACGTGCCACAGACGATGTGGCTGTTCGATTTCCCGCTGCTGGAGCGCACCTATTATCAGTTGGCGGTGAATTTCGACGTGTTCGGCAATGTGTCCCACCAGGCCCAGACGCGCTTGTATTTCGACCTGATCCGCAATGGCGCCGAGCAGAATTTCCTGCGCCTGATGCCGGCTGACTCGCGGGAGGGGTACCTCGACGACTGGTACCAGAACAGCGGGAGATTCAAGATGTGGCTGGACTATGAGTCCATCGACGACGACACGCCGACTGCACTGAAGCTCAACGAACAGGACCCCAAGCGCGACTTCGCCATGCAGCTGCTGGCACGCTACGGCGAGCTGGATGCCAGGCCTGATCCGATCAACCGCTGCGAAGGCGCCTATTGCTCGCGGCCGAACATCGATCCAGCGCTGCAGGCCGCCGAGCAGTCGTTGAGTCGCCTGGCCTCACGGCCGGCTGCCGGGCTCAGGGTCATCGATCTACTGCCGGAAGCGACCATGCTGCGGGTCGAAACCGCGAGCGGTCAGCGTGTGGTCTACAGCCTGCTGCGCAACCGCGCGCACAGTAATGTGGCGTTCCTGCTCGGTGAGTCGCTACGGTACCAGCCGGGGCTCGACACGCTGACCATTTTCCCCGGGGTTCTGAGCAGTTACCCGAACTTCATGTTCAATATCCCCGCCGATCAAGTGCCACAATTTGTCGATGAGATGGAGAATGCCAAGGATGCCAATCGTTTGGAGAAAATCGTCGAGCGCTGGGGGATCCGTCGCAGCCACCCGCAGTTCTGGCAGTATTTCCATGATTTGAGTCGCTATATCCACGAAACCGAACCGGTGGAAGAGGGCGTGCTGGACATGAATCGCTACGAGAACCTCTAGAACCCCTTGTGGGAGCGGGCTTGCTCGCGAAGGCGGTGGAGCGGTCACCATTGATGTTGTCTGACATGACGCCTTCGCGAGCAAGCCCGCTCCCACAGGGGTAAGCTCCGCATCTTTTCCCGACAAAAATACTAGGACTTTGTCCGCGGCGATGATTGGCGTAAACTGCGTCCAAGCCTGCGAGGAGTTTCCATGACCGCTATTACCATCACCGACGCCGCCCACGATTACCTGGCTGATCTGCTCTCCAAGCAGAACACCCCGGGCATTGGCATTCGCGTCTTCATCACCCAGCCTGGCACCCAGTACGCCGAAACCTGCATTGCCTACTGCAAGCCGGGCGAAGAAAAACCCGAAGACACCGCGCTGGGGCTGAAAAGCTTCACCGCCTACATCGACCATTTCAGCGAAGCTTTCCTGGACGATGCAGTAGTCGACTACGCCACCGACCGCATGGGCGGCCAGCTGACCATCAAGGCGCCAAACGCCAAAGTGCCGATGGTCAACGCCGACAGCCCGGTCAACGAGCGCATCAACTACTACCTGCAAACCGAGATCAACCCTGGGTTGGCCAGCCACGGCGGCCAGGTCAGCCTGATCGACGTGGTCGAAGACGGCATCGCCGTCCTGCAATTCGGTGGCGGTTGCCAGGGCTGCGGCCAGGCCGACGTGACCTTGAAGGAAGGCATCGAGCGCACCTTGCTCGAGCGTATTCCCGAGCTCAAGGGTGTGCGTGACGTGACCGACCACACGCAGAAAGAAAACGCCTACTACTAAGGTGTTCGCTGCGGCATAAAAAAACGGCGCCCCGTGAGCGCCGTTTTTTTATGGGTGAAATCCACTGGCCCTATCGCGGTCAACACCAGATCTGTAGGAGCTGGCTTGCCAGCGAAGAGGCCCTATGGCCGATACAAATGCGCATGTCCAGCACGATACAGCGACGACTCACTGAAATGCTCACTGCCCAACACCCGACCCACGAGAATCAACGCCGTACGCCGAAACCCCTTGGCTTCAACCTTCCCGTTAATATCTTCAAGCGTCCCCACCACCCAATCCTGATCCGGCCAGGTCGCCCGGTGAATCACCGCAATCGGGCAGTCGGCGCCGTAAAACGGTAGCAACTCCTCGACGATTTTTGCCAGGTGATTGACCCCCAGATGAATCGCCATGGTCGCCCCGTGCTGCGCCAAGCTGGCCAGTTCTTCTCCGGCGGGCATCACGGTCTTGTCGGCATAGCGTGTCAGGATCACGCTCTGTGACACGTCCGGCAAGGTCAGTTCTGCGCCCAGAAGCGCCGCGCAGGCTGCCGTTGCGGTGACACCGGGAATGATTTCGAAAGGAATATCCCGTTCACGCAAATGGCGAATCTGCTCGCCGATGGCACCATACAGGCTCGGATCACCGGAATGCACGCGAGCCACGTCCTGACCCTTGGCATGGGCCGCGCTGATCAGTTCGATGATCTGCTCCAGGTGCAATTCGGCGCTGTTGACCACCTGTTCGGCGCGGTGTCCTTCCAACACTGCGGCGGGCACCAGCGAGCCGGCGTAGATGATCACCGGGCAACTGCGGATCAGCCGCTGGCCCTTGACGGTGATCAGTTCGGGGTCGCCGGGACCTGCGCCAATAAAGTAGACGGTCATCGTCGGTTCCTGTGAAAAAAGGGGGTGGGCAAGGCTTCAGATGAAGATTGCTCATGATCGAATGCGTGGATTATCGGGGATTTTACGCGGCGCCGGCCAATGCCAGGGTGGCCTGGGCATATTTTTGTCGCGGGATCAGCAATTTGGCCGGGGCGTTGGCCAGTTGTTCGGCCAGCGCCAGGGCGGCGCTTTCTGCCACGCCATAGCACCCGGTCCGTTCAAAGGCGATGTCCGAATGGTGACTGAGTCGGGGGTGATAGCCCGCCAGTTGTTCACTGCTGAAATACATCATCTGCAGCCCAAGCTGCTCGGCCAGTTCGCTCAGGGCCGGTTCGCCGCGCTTCTGGTCGATGCTGGCCAGGGCCTTGATCTGATGCAGTTCGATCTGGTGCGCCTGCAATGCCTGGTCGAGCAATGCCCGCAGCGTGCTGACGGGGCAGCCACGCTGGCAGCCCAGGCCGACCACCAGGGTCGGCGCTGTGCCAAGTTCAGTCATGCTTGGTATTGACCGTCGCTTTTGCGGCGGAACAACCAGGCGCTGGTCAGGCCCAGGGCCAGCCAGAACGCCACGTTGGTCAACTGCGAAGCGATCTTGAACTGAGCTTCCAGGGCCTCTGGGGCGAGCATCGAATGCACTTCCGGTTGCGGTGCGCCAATCACGTGCGGAACGGCGAGGATCGCCACGCCGAGGATCTTCATCAGCCAGTTTCGGCTGAATACGATCAGCGCGATGCCGACAGCCGTGGAGGCGGCCGTGCCGATCCACCAGATCTGCCGTTGCGCCAGATCCGCCGCCGCGGTGCCCGGCAACTCGGGCGGCAGGCCGAGCGTCGGCGCCAACACGAAGGTAACGTAACCGGCCAGGCCCCAGAGCAGGCCTTGGGAGGTCTTGGTCGGCGCGCGCAGGGTATAGAGGCCGGCGAGCATCAGGGCGAAACCGACTGCCACCACCAGGTTACCGCCCGTGGTCGACAGCACGCGCTGCCAGCCGTCTTCCGGCTCCCAGGCTTCGGCGTCGTGGCTGTGGGCAGCGACGCCCGCGGCGTGTTCGTGGACTTCAACGGCGGCAGGTTCCGATTTCTCGTAGGTTTCGGCCTGCAAGATCAGCGGAGAAACCCAGAAACTCTGCAGCAGGGTCAGCAGCAGGGCAGCCAGCAGCCCGCTGAAACCTGCGGTTTGCGCAATACGCTTGATCATGTCAGCAGGTCTCAATGGCACGGGAACGCAGCGCTGTGGCGGGTATCGTGAGCGGCGTTGTGCACCGCTTCGATGTGCGAGAAACCGGCGAAATACACAAGGCACGCGCCAAGAATCGACGCGCAAGCGGCGGCGGTCAGGCGTTGAGTCAGGGTAGTGGTGCTGCTGGTGGTGGTGCTGTGGCCGGTGCTGCTGATGATCGACATGGCGCTTCCCTCTGTTCTGTCAGCGGGGAATAAGAGCGCAGGCAGGACGGCGCACGACCGAGCGCGCAGAAGTCCGAACAGCGCCCGCCCACCGCGGGTTTGTTGAGTCAGTGATCGTGTTGGTCACTTTGTGTTGCGGGCCGGTCTCCGGGCTCACGAGGGGGCAGGCGTTAGCCTTGACCTGCAAGCGTCACCTTCCCATGCCACATTGGCACAGTGGATCTGACGCTTCGCTCGCTTACCGTTGCGGGGGCAGCACCGGACTGACATGGGCTTGAGTAAAGCACATGATTCACCGGTTTCCCGTTTCACCCTGTGAAGGGCACCCGTAACAAGGTGCGTAGGAGAGCATGGGCGAGGGGCGGGCGTCAATTGGCAAGGGTTCTCAACTCGGGACCGAGTCGCTTCATTCGCGAGCAAGCCCGCTCCCACAGGTGATCGCATTTCCATGTGGGAGCGGGCTTGCTCGCGAAGGGGCCCGTACAGGCACCACAAGACATTGACCCGCCCCATTACCATGCGTAGCCTTGCGCATTCGAGGTTCTTCGGCGTTTGTCGAAGCTAAGAAGGGAACGCGGTCAATGCCGCGGCTGCCCCCGCAACTGTGAACGGTGATGTTCGCTGCCACGCCACTGCACGCTCAAGTCCGAGCCCGCGGGAAGGCGCAGCGAATGCCAGGCTTGAAGGCCAGCACACCGTCAGCCAGGAGACCTGCCTCGATACAGATTCTCACTACAACCGGGCGGGGTGATCCGGTGGCGAACGCTTCTGGCGCGCTTGTGCGTGGCCGGTCCTCGTCCCGTATGCCCGCCACCTTGCCAAAGGGCATCCGATGAAAACACTGGCCAAACTCCCCGTCACCATCGTCACCGGCTTCCTCGGCTCGGGCAAGACCACCTTGCTACGGCACATGCTCGACAACGCCCAGGGCCGCCGCATCGCGGTGATCGTCAACGAGTTCGGCGAACTGGGCATCGACGGCGAAATCCTCAAGCAGTGCTCCATCGGTTGCACTGAAGAAGAAGCCAACGGCCGTGTCTATGAACTGGCCAACGGCTGCCTGTGCTGCACCGTGCAGGAAGAGTTCTTCCCGGTGATGCGCGAACTGGTGGCCCGTCGCGGCGATCTCGACCACATCCTGATCGAAACCTCGGGCCTGGCCCTGCCAAAACCGCTGGTGCAAGCCTTCCAGTGGCCGGAAATTCGCAGTGCCTGCACCGTCGATGCGGTGATCACCGTGGTCGACAGCCCGGCCGTGGCGGCGGGCACCTTCGCCGCCTTCCCGGATCAGGTCGACGCCCAGCGCAAACTCGACCCGAACCTGGACCACGAATCACCGCTGCACGAACTGTTCGCCGACCAATTGTCCAGCGCCGACCTGGTGATCCTCAACAAAGCCGACCTGATCAGCCCTGAAGACCTGGCTCGCGTGCGCCTGGAAGTCGCCGAGGAATTGCCGCCGGCGGTGAAAGTTATCGAAGCCAGCAGCGGTCGCTTGCCGCTGGACGTGCTGATCGGCCTTGGCGCCGGTTCCGAAGAGCACATCGACAGCCGTCACAGCCACCATGATCATCACCACGATGGCGATGATCATGACGACCACGATCACGACGCCTTCGATTCCATCTCCATCGAACTGCCGCAAGCCGACGAAAGCCTGCTGATGGATGCGTTGACCCAACTGGTGGTCGAGCACAGCATCCTGCGCGTCAAGGGTTTCGCGGCGATCCCGAACAAGCCTATGCGTTTGCTGATCCAGGGCGTGGGCACCCGTTTCGACAAACACTTCGACCGCCAGTGGGGCGCTGAAGAGGCACGTACCACGCGCCTGGTATTGATCGGCCAGGCACTGGACGCCACCTTGCTCGAAGCGCAATTGCGCGCCGCGCTCAGCGTGTAACCCATGCACCTGCTCAGGACCCAGCCCGGCGGATTCGTGTCGGATGACAACATTGCCGACCTTGGACAAACCCCCGCCGAGCTGGTGATCCTGTGCAGCGGCGACTCCAGCCTGGCGCTGCTCGCCGAAGCGGCGCAGCAGTTGCCCGACGACTACCCGAGCGTGCGCCTGGCCAACCCGATGCAGGTGCAGAACCATGCGTCGGTCGACCTGTATGTCGACCAAGTGTTGCGCCACGCCAAAGTCATTCTGATTTCGCTGCACGGCGGCATTGCCTATTGGCGTTATGGCGTCGAGCGGCTGGTGGAGCTGTCGCAGCGCGGCGTGCAGCTGATTCTGGTACCAGGGGATGACCGCCCGGACCCGGAGCTCAGCGACCTCAGCACCGTAGGTTCTGAGGATCGTGACCGGCTTTGGCAATTTCTGCGCCAGGGCGGCATGGGCAATGCCCTCGACTTTTTCCGCTGTCTGGCCAATCGCTGGCTGGATCGCGGCTACGCCTGGGCCGAACCGCAAACCCTGCCGCGAACGGCGATTTACCACCCGCGAAAAAGCCCCGCGCAACCGAGCGATTGGCAAGCCGACTGGCAGGCCGGTCAACCGGTGGCGGCGGTGCTGTTCTACCGCTCGCATTTGCAGGCGGCGAACACCGCGTTCATCGATGTTTTCTGCCAGCGCCTGCAGGCGGCGGGGTTGAACCCGTTGCCGATTGCGCTGGCCAGTTTGAAAGAGCCTGGCTGCCTTTGCGTAGTCGAGGACTGGCTGGATGAAACTTCAGCCTCAGTGATCTTGAACACTACCGGTTTCGCCCAATCGAGCCCTGAAGCACCGCACTTGCGACCGTTTCGCCGCAATATCCCGGTGATCCAGGCCATTTGTGCCCAGGACAACGAACCGGGCTGGCGCGCCAGCGAACAGGGGCTTGGCCCGCGAGACCTGGCGATGCACATTGCGTTGCCGGAACTGGACGGGCGCATCATCAGCCGGCCGATCAGCTTCAAGGACCTGGCCTGGCGCAGCGAGCGCAGTCAGTCCGACGTGGTCTGCTACCGCGCGCAGCCGGAACGCATGGACTTTGTCGCGCAACTGGCGCGGCGCTGGATCGAGCTGGCGCGGGTACCCAACGGGCAAAAACGCATTGCGCTGATCCTGGCCAATTACCCGACCCGCGATGGTCGTATCGGCAATGGCGTTGGCCTCGATACCCCGGCCGCAGCGCTGAACATCTTGCGTGCGCTTCACAGGGAAGGGTATCCGCTACCGGCGCAGTTGCCAGGCAGCGGCACCGCGTTGATCCAGCAATTGCTCGGCGGTGTCAGCAACGACCTCGATACCCTCGACCAGCGTCCGTGCCAGCAAAGCCTGGCGATGGACGACTATTGGCTCATGTTCAATGCCTTGCCCGAAGCCAACCGCCAGGCCGTGCTGGACCGCTGGGGTGCGCCGGACAGCGATCCGATGTGCCGTGGCGGGCGAATGATGATCGCCGGGTTGCGTTTTGGCCTGACCTTCGTCGGCATCCAGCCCGCGCGGGGTTATCAGGTGGACCCGAGTGCGGTGTACCACGACCCGGACCTGGTGCCGCCCCACGGCTACCTGGCGTTCTATTTCTGGTTGCGCAACACCTACGGTGCCCATGGCGTGATCCACGTCGGCAAGCACGGCAACCTGGAATGGCTGCCGGGCAAGGGCGTCGGGCTGTCGGAGCACTGCTGGCCGGATGCACTGCTCGGGCCGCTGCCGAACATCTATCCGTTCATCGTCAACGATCCGGGCGAGGGCGCCCAGGCCAAGCGCCGCACGCAAGCGGTGATCATCGATCACCTGATGCCACCGCTGACCCGCGCCGAAACCTACGGGCCGCTACGCAACCTCGAACTGTTGGCCGACGAGTATTACGAGGCGCAATTGCTCGACCCGCGCCGTGCCCGGGAATTGCAGCGCGATATCCTGCAACTGGTGCGCGACACGCACATTGATCGCGAATTGCAGCTGGACGAAAAACTCGACAGCGATGCCGACGCGGCGATCTGGCTGCCACGCCTGGACACCTACCTGTGCGACTTGAAAGAGTCGCAGATCCGCGATGGTTTGCACGTGTTTGGCGAATCCCCGGTGGGACGGCTGCGCATCGATACCTTGCTCGCGCTGTTGCGTATTCCCCGGGGCGATGGTCGTGGTGCACAGTCGAGTCTGCTGCGGGCGTTGGCCAAGGCGTTCGAATTGGGCTTCGATCCGCTGGATTGTGCGCTGGCCGACCCATGGAGCGGACCGCGCCCCAACGCATTATTATCGCTAAGCGAGGAACCCTGGCGCACCACCGGCGATACCCGCGAACGTCTCGAGCTATTCGCCACACAGGTGATCTCCTGTGGGAGCCAGCCTGCTGGCGATGGAGTGTCAGTCGACATCAATGTGGCTGGCACTCCATCGCCAGCAGGCTGGCTCCCACAGGAGGCGAGTTGGTCTGAAGTGAACGCCATCCTCGACCATCTGCGCGAAGTCGTCGCCCCCAGACTCGATGCTTGCGGTCCGGCGGAGATGCGCGGCCTGCTCGACGCCCTCAGTGGCCGTTTCGTCCCCGCCGGCCCAAGCGGCGCACCCAGTCGCGGTCGCCTCGACGTGCTGCCGACCGGGCGCAACTTCTATTCGGTGGACGTGCGCAACCTGCCAACCACCACCGCGTGGCGCATCGGTTTCCAGTCGGCCAACCTGATTCTTGAACGCCATCTGCAAGACCATGGCGATCATTTGCGTCAACTCGGCCTGTCGGTCTGGGGCACCGCGACCATGCGCACCGGCGGCGACGACATCGCCCAGGCCATGGCGTTGATGGGCGTGCGCCCGGTCTGGGCCACCGGCAGTCAGCGGGTAGACGACTTTGAAATCCTGCCGTTGAGCTTGCTTGATCGACCGCGGGTGGACGTTACCCTGCGTGTATCGGGTTTCTTCCGCGATGCCTTTGCCAACTTGATCCGGCTGTTCGATGCCGCCGTGCAAGCGGTGGCCGAGCTGGACGAGCCAGACGACCTCAATCCCCTGGCCGCCAAGGTTCGCGCCGAACGTCAGGCGCTGCTGCAATCGGGGATGGATGAAGACGCTGCCCGGCGACAGGCCGGATGGCGCATTTTCGGCGCCAAACCCGGCGCCTATGGCGCGGGTGTGCAGGGCGCCATCGACGGTCGACTGTGGCAAAGCCGCGAGGACCTGGCCGAGGTCTACCTGAACTGGGGCGGCTACGCCTACGGCGGTTCCGACGAAGGCACCGCAGCCCGTGAGCAGTTCTCCCAGCGCCTGGGCCAGATGCAAGCCGTGCTGCAAAACCAGGACAACCGCGAGCACGACCTGCTCGACTCCAATGACTACTACCAGTTCCAGGGCGGCATGCTGGCCGCCGTGGAAAGCCTGCGTGGCGAGGCAGCGGCCAGTTATCACGGCGATCACAGCCAGCCGGACTTGCCGAAGATCCGCACACTGAAGGAAGAGCTGAACCGGGTCATCCGCTCCCGGGCGGCCAATCCGAAGTGGATCGACGGGGTCAAGCGCCATGGCTACAAAGGCGCCTTCGAAATGGCGGCGACGGTGGACAACCTGTTCGCCTTCGACGCCACCACGCAGTTGATCGACGATCACCAGTACGCGCTGCTGGCGGATGCCTATTTGCTCGATCCGGGTACGCGGGATTTCGTGCGTGAGCACAACCCTCATGCCCTGCGCGACATGACCGAACGCATGCTCGAAGCGCAACAGCGAGGGATGTGGAAAGAGCCGGGGGATTACCGCGAGGCACTGGAAAACCTGTTGCTGGATATAGAAGAAGACAGCTGATAAACACCACCGACCATGACCGAGATTGAACAATGACCGACACCCCCCATTTCCCGCTTTCCGCCGTGGTCGGCGCCGACGATCTGAAGCTCGCGCTGTACCTGACCGCCATCGACCCGAAGATCGGCGGCGTATTGATCGAAGGCCCGCGCGGCATGGCCAAGTCGACCCTGGCCCGCGGCCTGGCGGACCTGTTGGCCAGCGGCCAGTTCGTCACCTTGCCCTTGGGGGCCACCGAAGAACGCCTGGTTGGCACCCTCGACCTCGACGCGGCCCTGAGTGAGGGTCGCGCACAATTTTCCCCGGGTGTGCTGGCCAAGGCTGACGGCGGCGTGTTGTATGTCGACGAGGTCAATCTGCTGCCCGATCACCTGGTTGACCTGCTGCTCGACGTGGCCGCCAGCGGCACCAATCTGGTTGAGCGCGACGGTATTTCCCATCGGCATTCGGCGAAGTTCGTGCTGATCGGCACCATGAACCCGGAAGAGGGCGAGTTACGTCCGCAATTGCTCGATCGCTTTGGCTTGAACGTCGTCCTCGGTGGTCACACCGCCCCGACCGAGCGCGGGCAGATCATCCGTCGGCGCCTGGATTTCGACAGTGATCCGCAACGATTCTGCGCCGAATGGGAGAGCCAGCAGCAGTCGTTGCGTGAGCGCTGCGAAAAAGCCCGCAGCACATTGGCGGGCATTCCCCTCGACGACGAAGCGCTGGCGCAGATTACCGAGCGCTGCTTCGCCGCCGGTGTCGATGGCTTGCGCGCCGATCTGGTCTGGTTGCGCGCGGCGCGTGCGCATGCGGCGTGGCGCGGGGCTGCATCGATTGATGTAGAGGATATCGACGCGGTCGCCGAGTTTGCCCTGCGCCATCGTCGTCGAGAGCATACGCCACCTGCACCACAACAGAACCAGGCCCAGTCCGGGCAGAATTCCAACCCCAGCGAAGGCCAGGGCCAGTGGGGCGAAATGCCCGCTCAAGCGCTGCCGGTGGGTGCGCGACGTGAAGTGCCGAGCTGGCCAAAAAAGCCCTAGGCATTCGCCCTCGATCTGACGCGGGGGCGAATGCCAGACCCCGTGCCGGACGGCTCGATTCCGGCAAACAGGGTAAACGTCACGCGGCCGATGGTGGCTCGATCAATTGGCCAGGCACGCTGCTCAACGGTCGGCCGCGCCAGCGCCAGGACGTGTTGTTCCAGCAACGCACGCGTTCGGCTCATGAACTGTGGCTGGTGATCGTCGATGCCTCGGCGTCCACCCGGCGTCATCAAGCCTTGAGTGATGCCAAGGGTTTGCTGGCGCAATTGTTCGACGACGCCTACCGACAGCGCGCGCGCCTGGCCTTGCTGACGGCCAGCGGTGCGCTGCCGAAGTGGCAGGTGCAGGGGCTGAAAGCGTCGACGGGGTTGCGCCAATGGCTCGATGGCCTGGGCGCCGGTGGCGGTACGCCGTTGCTGGCGGCGCTGGGTGAAGCGGGGCGCTGGCTGGCCGTGCGGCAAAAGCGCTTTCCGGCGGAGCAGCAACGCTTGTTGCTGGTGACCGATGGCCGTCTGAAAGAATGGCCGTCGTTGCCCACGCTCGATTGTCCTGCATTGGTGATCGACATCGAACGCGGGCCGATTCGTCTCGAACGCAGCAAGGTATTGGCGGCGCAATTGCAATCTGAATATCGGCATATCGACGAACTGCTTCCCAGCTGAGTTCTGCGTTGTCTGTGCTGGCCCAATCGCCAGCAGGCTGGCTCCCACAGTGATGCGGGTGAGACACAGAAATCATAAACGCCGGATTCCCCTGTGGGAGCCAGCCTGCTGGCGATGAGGGCCTCAGGTTCAAAGCTGAAATTGCCAGGTACGCGTCACTCAAGCACCAGTGCAGTCCGGGGCACTGGAATCGGGTTGCGCATCAGCAAGCCCACCACCAACGCACCAAACAATCCCGCCAACCCCGCGACCCAAAGCAAGAGACTGAAACCACCCACAAACGCTTCTCTCGCCAGCGGCTCGACCACCGACCGCGCAGCCTCCGGCACCAGACTCAACGCCGCCGCCATGTCACCGGCCACCACCCGCGAGGCAACCCCTTGGGTCTGTTCAAGCCATTGCCCACCCTGTGCCGCCAGGCCGTCGTGCAGCAATTGTTCGCTATGCCCCGAAAGAAACGCACCATACACACCAATCGCCAGCATCACCGCGCTGAAGCGCATCGTCGTACTCATGCCCGAGGCCATGCCGGTGCGTTCCCTAGGCACGCAGGCCATGATGTTTTTTTGCGTATCGCCATTGAGCAGTCCCGCGCCGGCACCCGTCACGGCAATGGCCAGGGCGAAGGGCAGGTAACCGCCGCTATTGACCGCCCAGGCGCTGAGCAAATTACCGCTGCCCACCAAGGTGAGTCCGATGGCCATCATGTTTGCCGGCGTCACACGTCCCGCCAGGCGTGCACCAATGCGCGGAAAGATCAGCATGGTCACGGCAAAAGGTAGCATGCCCAGCCCGGCGGAAATGGCGGTAAAACCTAGCCCATTCTGCAAGTAGAACGGCAGCATGGTCATCATCACCTGGGCACACGCGGCGTAGGAAAACATGCCGAGCAGCGCGCCGATGAAGCGCGGGTGACGGAACAGTTGCAGATCGATCATCGGCCGCTCTTGCAGGCGCTCGATCACCACGAACAACCCCAGCAACAGGGCGCCGCCCACGAGGCGGGTGTAGGTGACGGGGTTGTCCCAGCCGATCCGGTTGGCTTCGATCAAGCCCCAGATCAGGCACAACAGGCTGGCGCTGAAGGCCAGGCTGCCCCACGGATCGAGGCGCGCAGCCTGGGCATCGCGGGATTCCGGCACCGCGCGCCAGACCATAACCATCAGCACCATCCCCACAGGCAGGTTGAGATAGAAGATCCAGCGCCAACCAATGTACTCGGTGATCAAGCCGCCCAGGGTCGGCGCCGCCGTCATCGCCACGCCCATGCAACCGCCCCAGAATGCCCAGGCCTTGGCCCGTTCGACTTCATCGTGGAAGGTGTGGCCGATGGAGGCGAGCGCTGAGGTCAACAGCAGCGCCGCACCGACGCCCTTGATGGCGCGGGCAATGTCGAGAAACAGTGCATTCGGCGCTGCCCCACAGCCAATCGACGCAAGGATGAAAATGCCCAGCCCCCACATCAGCATTTTCTGCCGGCCAAAGCGATCGGCCAGGCTGCCAGCGGGCAGCAACAGCGCGGCGAAGGCCAGCATGTAGGCGCTGACCACCCATTCGATGTCGGCGAAATTCGCCCCCAGGTCCCGGGCGATGCTGGGCAAGGTAACGGCGACGATGTTGGTGTCGAGCACGATCAGCGAGCATACCGCAGAGGCAGTGAGCAAGGTCAGGCGCGGGCTCACCTTGGGTTTGACGGACATGGCCAGGGTTCTCTACTGTGAGGTTGAGTGCAGCTTATCGCTGGCTGACGCGGCCTTTGTTAGGCGCGCACCGTCACTTCATTACCTTTGAGCTAATGCATCGATGGATATCCGTCATTTCCGCTATTTCCTCGCTGTTGCCCGGCAAGGCAACTTCACTCGCGCCGCCGAGCAACTCGGCATCGCACCGCCGACCTTGACTCGGCAGATCCAGGACATGGAAAACGAACTGGGCACGCGCCTGTTCGTGCGCCAGACCCGTGAAGTCAGCTTGACCGAAGCCGGCGCCGCACTGTTGATCGAAGCCGAGGCGACGGTGCGGCAATTCGAATACGCCCAGCAAAACGCCCAACGTGCCGGGCGTGGCGATATCGGCCACATCGAACTGGGTTATGTCGCGTCGGCGGTGTATTCGGGGCTGCTGCAAAAACAGGTGCAGGGATTTGCCGCCGAGTACCCGGATGTCAGCCTCAATGTGCGGGAAAGCCCCATGGCCAGCCTGGCGAACATGATCCTTGAAGGGCGCTTCGACCTGGGCTATATCCGTTGCCCGCTGGCCCTGCCCGAGGGCATCGAGGCTGTGCAGTTGAGCGACGAAGGCTTTGTGTTGGCGTTGCCGGTCGACTCGTGGCTGAACCGTTTGCCGGTGATCAATTCGGCGCATTTACAGAATGAAAACTTCATTCTCCCGGAACAGGTCGTGGGTACATTGCAAGTCGCTTCCCAAGGTCATTTCGTCCCGAAACTCGGTGCGCAGCCCGGTGGGCTGGTGGCGGTGATTGCCTTGGTTTCCCTGGAGCAGGGCGTGGCGGTGGTGCCGGAGTCGGTGGTCGGCCACGTCAGTTTGCCGAATGTGGTTTATCGCCAGATCAACGACTGCAAGGCATCGTCATGGCTGGCGTTGATTCATCGGCGGTTCGAAAAGTCCCCTGCTGTGGTGCGGTACATCGAGCGAGTGAAGAATGGTTGAAAAGCATCGCCTCCAGAGCAACACAACTCCAGGGTTGCTACAGATCTTGAAATAGTTTCCAGCTGTAGGAATTGTCTCTATCGCCTGTACGATTCAAGTCCTTTTTCCTTTTCAGGACTTGCATGAACACCCTTACGGAGCCCCCCAGTTATCCTTTCCCCTCGCGCCAACGCGCGGTCTTGATGTACGCGAAACATCCGGTCTTCTGGCGTCCCGATCTCCCTGTCATTGCACTTCCCCGGCCTCTGCGCCGTGCCTTGCCGTGCCCGGCATTCTGAATTCACTGAAGAGATCGAGACGTTTAAATGGAATGGTTAGCTGACCCCACCGCGTGGCTGGGCTTGTTGACGTTGATTGTGCTGGAGCTGGTGCTGGGCATCGACAATCTGGTGTTCATCGCGATCCTGGCGGATAAATTGCCACCCGAACAGCGCGACCGCGCGCGAATCATCGGGCTGTCCCTGGCCTTGTTGATGCGCCTGGGCCTGCTGGCGAGTATTTCCTGGCTGGTGACCCTGACCCAGCCGCTGTTCGAGGTATTCGACAAGAGCTTCTCGGGGCGTGACCTGATCATGCTGTTCGGCGGTGTGTTCCTGTTGTTCAAGGCGACCATGGAGCTGCATGAACGGCTCGAAGGCCATGTCGGCGAGCGCACGTCCAACACGACTTACGCGCTGTTCTGGCCCATCGTGGCGCAAATCGTGGTGCTCGATGCGGTGTTCTCCCTCGATGCGGTGATTACCGCAGTGGGCATGGTCGACGAGCTCGCTGTGATGATGATCGCGGTGATCATTTCCATTGGCCTGATGATCGTCGCCAGCAAGCCGTTGACCCGCTTCGTCAACGCGCATCCCACAGTGATCATGCTGTGCCTGGGCTTCCTGATGATGATCGGCTTTGCACTGACCGCCGAAGGCCTGGGCTTCCACATTCCAAAGGGTTATCTGTACGCGGCCATCGGTTTCTCGATCCTGATCGAAGTGTTCAACCAGATCGCCCGGGCACGCCGCAAGCGCTCGATGCAGGGCTTGCGACCGATGCGTGAGCGTACCGCCCATGCGGTGATGCGCTTGCTCGGCGGGCGCAAGTTGGCGGTGGAAGAGGTTGGTGAAGACATTGCCGACATGCTGGATAACGGTGAGGCCCCGGGCGAACAGCTGTTCGATCGTCGTGAGCGGGTGATGATCAGTGGTGTCCTGCAACTGGCCGAGCGGCCGATCCGCAGCTTGATGACCGTACGCGCCGACGTCGATCACATCGACCTGGCTGAAGACGCCGAGGCGATTCGTACAAGGCTGATGCATTCGTCCTACTCGCGGCTGCCGCTGATTCGCGACGGCGCGGTGGATGAGCCACTGGGCTTCGTACACAAGAAGGAGCTGTTGAAGGAATACCTGGGCGGCAACCAGCCCGATCTTGCACACCTGGCGCGCCAGACCATCAACCTGCTGGACAGCTATTCGATCCTCAATGCCCTGGAACAGATGCGCAAGGCCTCGACCCACATCGCGTTCGTGGTCAATGAGTTCGGTGACTTCGTCGGCGTGTTGACCATGACCGACATTCTTGAATCGATAGCCGGTGAGCTGCCCGACGCCAGCGAAATCGAAGGCCCGGACGTGGTCGAGGAGAAGGGCGGTTTCGTGGTCAGCGGCGCATTGAACCTGGCGCGGGTGCATCAGCGGACCGGGTTTGCGGCACAACCGACCGACGACTATCAAACCCTGGCCGGTTTGGTGGTGAGCCTGCTGGATCGGCTGCCGATGATCGGGGATAGCCACGAGTGGGAAGGTTGGCGGTTGACCGTCATGTCGGTTGAAGAGCGGCGGGTGACGCGGGTATCTCTGGTGCGTTTGGGCGGTTGATTCATTGCCGGGCCTTGTGTGGATCGAGTGCCGCGTTCTGGAGAATTTTCCTACAGAAGTTCAGACACTCCCTCACCTGACTTCAGGACTTGCCCCATAGGACTCTCGGAAACTGAGAAGCGCACAAAGTGCTAACTTTTGCACGTTCTCAACAATCGATATTAAGGGGTCTTATGGCAAAAGTAGTGAGGTCAGATTTGCTTGCGAGTGCTATTTTTAGCACTTCTAATAGCACTCTAAGGAACACTTTCATGCCGCATATCGTGCTTTCGCATGTAGTAGCGAGTATCTCGGAGCTCAAGAAAAACCCGATGGGTACAGTCGCAGCCGGTGGAGGGTCGTCCGTCGCGATCCTCAACCGCAACGAGCCCGCGTTCTATTGCGTCCCGGCCAAAGAATACGAGGCGATGATGAACCGGTTAGAAGATCTGGAGTTGGTTGCCCTTTGTAGAGAGCGAGAAAACGATCCGACGATAAAGGTTTCGATTGATGACCTATGAGTTGGAGTTTTCCGAAAAGGCCTGGAAGGAGTGGAGGAAGCTGGGGGTAAATCTTCGAGAGCAGTTCAAAAAGAAGCTTCAAGAGCGACTGGTCAATCCACACGTACCGGCGGACCGTCTGAGCGGTCTAGGAAACGCGTACAAGATCAAGCTACGCAGTGCCGGATATCGATTGGTTTATCGGGTCGTGGATGAAGTGCTGGTGGTGACTGTCATTGCGATCGGAAAAAGAGAGCGGGGTGATGTGTATAAAGACGCTGGCACCCGCTAAGTAATCGCTGCGTGACTGCTCGTTTCACAAGCAAGGGCGCACTAGTTGTGAACCTGCTACCCGCCCCCCGTAGCCAACGGTAGCGCTTCTAAAATCGTCCCTTTCGCTGAGTTGTTTCCCGGTTTTCACGCATCCACCTGATTCAAAACACTTTTCATTCCCCCTACATCTCGTCCACAACCTGTGGCACACTTTCTGCTGTCTATTCCGTTGTTACATACCGTATTCCGGTATAGCGGAATAAACATCACCCTGGAGTGCTTGCCATGCATCGCCGACCTTCCTTGTTCAAAGCGTGTGTTCTTCTTTTTGCAGCGTCTGCTGCAGTCGTGGGCGTGGCCCAGGCGGCGGACGGCAAGCTCGACAGTGTTCTTGCCCGCGGCAAGCTGATCGTGGGCACCGGCAGTACCAACGCGCCTTGGCATTTCCAGGGGGCGGATGGCAAGTTGCAGGGCTTTGATATCGATATTGCGCGCATGGTCGCCAAAGGCCTGTTCAACGACCCGAGCAAGGTCGAGTTCGTGGTGCAGTCGTCCGATGCGCGGATCCCCAACCTGCTGACCGACAAGGTCGACATGAGCTGCCAGTTCATCACCGTGACCGCCAGCCGTGCCCAGCAGGTGGCCTTCACGCTGCCGTACTACCGTGAAGGCGTCGGCCTGCTGTTGCCGGCCAACAGCAAGTACAAGGAAATCGACGACATGCGAGCCGCGGGGGACAGCGTTACCGTGGCGGTGCTGCAAAACGTCTACGCCGAAGAGCTGGTGCACCAGGCACTGCCCAAGGCCAAGGTCGATCAGTACGACAGCGTCGACCTGATGTACCAGGCGGTGAACTCCGGCCGTGCCGATGCGGCGGCCACCGACCAGTCTTCGGTGAAGTACCTGATGGTGCAGAACGCTGGCCGCTACCGGAGCCCGGCTTATGCCTGGAGCCCGCAAACCTATGCCTGCGCGGTCAAGCGCGGCGATCAGGACTGGCTGAACTTCGTCAATACCACCCTGCATGAAGCCATGACCGGCGTTGAGTTCCCGACCTACGCGGCGTCGTTCAAGCAGTGGTTCGGTGTCGACCTGCCGACGCCAGCCATCGGTTTTCCCGCCGAATTCAAATGATCCCGTGAGGGCGGGGCGTTCGCGCCCCGCTCAAGGTACTGCCGACCATGAATTATCAGTTGAACTTTGCCGCCGTATGGCGCGATTTCGACAGCTTGCTGGCGGGGCTCGGCCTGGGCCTTGAACTGGCGCTGATGTCGATCGCCATTGGCTGCGTGATCGGCCTGCTGATGGCGTTTGCCTTGCTGTCGAAGCATCGCGCGTTGCGGGTGCTGGCTTCGGTGTATGTCACGGTGATCCGTAACACGCCGATCCTGGTGTTGATCCTGTTGATCTACTTCGCCTTGCCGAGCCTGGGGATTCGCCTGGACAAGATTCCGTCGTTCATCATCACCCTGTCGCTGTACGCCGGGGCCTATCTGACCGAAGTGTTCCGCGGCGGTCTGCTGAGCATTCCCAAGGGCCAGCGCGAAGCCGGCCTGGCCATCGGCCTGGGCGAATGGCAGGTCAAGGCCTACGTCACCGTGCCGGTGATGCTGCGCAATGTGTTGCCGGCGCTGTCGAACAACTTCATTTCGCTGTTCAAGGACACCTCGCTGGCGGCCGCGATCGCCGTGCCGGAGCTGACTTATTACGCGCGCAAGATCAATGTCGAGAGCTACCGGGTGATTGAAACCTGGCTGGTGACCACGGCGCTTTATGTGGCGGCCTGCTACCTCATTGCCATGATGCTGCGCTACCTCGAGCAGCGCCTGGCGATCCGCCGATAGGAGGCCCCCCATGTACGAATCTCCCAGTTGGTTGCATGAGTTATGGGTCGCGCGTGAGCCGCTCTGGCAAGGCTTCCTGACCAGCGTGCAGGTGTCTGCGCTGGCGATTTTGCTGGGCACGCTGCTCGGCGTGTTCGCTGGCCTGGTGCTGACCTACGGCAAGTTCTGGATGCGCGCACCGTTTCGTTTTTACGTTGATGTGATTCGCGGTACGCCGGTGTTCGTGCTGGTGCTGGCCTGTTTCTACATGGCGCCGGCACTGGGCTGGCAGATCAGCGCGTTCCAGGCCGGAGCGTTGGGGCTGACGCTGTTTTGCGGCTCACACGTCGCCGAAATCGTGCGCGGTGCGTTGCAGGCCTTGCCGCGCGGGCAGATGGAGGCGAGCCAGGCCATCGGCCTGACGTTTTACCAGGCCCTCGGCTACGTGCTGTTGCCCCAGGCGATGCGGCAGATCCTGCCGACCTGGGTCAACTCGTCCACCGAGATCGTCAAGGCGTCGACGTTGTTGTCGGTGATCGGCGTGGCCGAGCTGCTGCTCAGCACCCAGCAGATCATCGCCCGGAATTTCATGACCCTGGAGTTCTACCTGTTCGCCGGATTCCTGTTCTTCGTCATCAACTACGGCATCGAGTTACTCGGCCGGCACATTGAAAAGCGGGTGGCCTTGCCATGACTCAGACTCAAACCCACGCACAACACGGCCAGCCGCTGCTGGACATCCGCGGCCTGCACAAGCGTTACGACCAGCTCGAAGTGCTCAAGGGCGTCGACCTGAGCATGCAGCGCGGCAACGTGGTGACGCTGATCGGTTCCAGCGGTTCGGGCAAGACCACGCTGTTGCGCTGCGTGAACATGCTCGAAGAATTCCAGGGCGGGCAGATCCTGCTCGACGGCGAATCCATCGGCTATGACGAAGTCAACGGCAAGCGCATCCGCCACCCGGAGAAGGTCATCGCCCGGCATCGGGCCATGACCGGCATGGCATTCCAGCAATTCAACCTGTTCCCGCACCTGACCGCGCTGCAGAACGTCACCCTGGGTCTGCTCAAGGTCAAGAAGCTGCACAAGGACGAAGCGGTGGCCCTGGCGGAAAAATGGCTGGAGCGGGTCGGCCTGCTGGAGCGCCGCGATCATTTTCCCGGGCAGTTGTCCGGCGGTCAGCAGCAGCGCGTGGCGATTGCCCGGGCGATTGCGATGAACCCGAGCCTGATGCTGTTCGACGAAGTCACCTCGGCGCTGGACCCTGAACTGGTGGGCGAAGTGCTCAGCGTGATCAAGGGCCTGGCCGAAGACGGCATGACCATGCTGCTGGTGACCCACGAAATGCGCTTCGCCTTCGAGGTCTCGGACAAGATCGTCTTCATGAACCAGGGGCGTATCGAGGAGCAGGGGTCGCCCAAGGATCTGTTCGAACGCCCGCAGTCACCGCGTCTGGCTGAATTTCTCAAAAGCACGCGGTTTTAAACACTCGATTTTCAATCAGGAGAAACACCCATGAGCATTACTCGTTACGGCACCGGCAGCACCGCCGCGGGCGGCCAGCCTCGCCCTTTCGCCCGCGCCGTTGAAGCCGATGGCTGGCTGCACGTTTCCGGGCAGGTGCCGGCGGTGGACGGCGAGATCATCACTGGCGGCATTGTCGAGCAGACCCACCAGACCATGAAGAACCTGGTCGCGATTCTCCAGGAGGCCGGTTACGGCCTGGAAGATGTGGTGCGTGTTGGCGTATGGCTGGAGGATCCGCGGGATTTCACCAGTTTCAACAAGGTCTTCGGCGAGTACTTCAAGCCTGAACATGCTCCGGCGCGGGCCTGTGTGCAGGCGAACATGATGGTTGACTGCAAGGTCGAGATCGACTGCATCGCGTACAAGAAAAAGGCCTGAACCGAGGTGGCTTCATCGCCAGCAGGCTGGCTCCCACATTTGGAATGCGTTTCCCTGTGGGAGCTAGCCTGCTGGCGATGGCGGCCTAACAGTCGCCACCGCACTCTCGGTAAACTCCCGGGATTTTGAAGGGGAACCACTGACATGACCGAAGACACCATCAAGCGCCGGGCACGCGGTCTGGACCGGGCGTTCGATATCCTCGATTTCCTCAAGGAGATCGGCCAGCCCCTGCGCCCGAACGACATTGCCAGCGGCATCGGCAGCCCCAAATCCACGGTCTACGAGCTGGTGGCCTCGTTGCTCGAACGGCGGATCCTCGAGCCGGTGGGCAGGGACGGTCACGTCTACCTCGGTCGCCAGCTGTACTTCCTCGGGCAGGCGCACCTGCGCCATTTCGACCTGAGCCGCGAGGCCGATCACGCCCTGCAGGACATCGTCAGCCAGACCCATGAAACCGCGCAGATGTGCCTGCTCAACGGGCGTAAATATACCGTGGCGCTGATGAAGGAGGGCGAGCGGCATTTCCGCATTTCCTCGGACATCGGCGAAAACGCGCCCATTCCCTGGACCGCGTCCGGGCGCCTGTTGCTGGCGCATTTGAGCGACCAGGAAATCGTCGACCTGATCGACCACGACGACTTCATCCTGCCCAACGGTGAACGCTTGCCGCTGGAGCAGTTTCTCAAGGAAATACGCCAGGCCGGTATCGACGGGTTTTTCTCCTTCGATAGCGTGGCCGACACCTTTACCCATTGTTTCGCCGCCCCGGTCAAAGACCCGAATGGCGTGGCCATCGCAACCCTGTGCATCGTCGCCCCCCGGGCCGATGCCAGGAACAATTACAACGACTACCGCCGGGTGCTGATCGACAGCGCCAACAGCCTGGCCCGTCGCATCAACGAATAACAGCGGCTGCCTGCGGCCGCGAATGTGAGGAGTTCGACCATGTCTTCTGCGAAAAATACTGCCGCCGTGGAAAAGGGCTTTGCCCACACCGGCGCCAACCTGGTGCGCGACGTCAGCCTGCCGGCGCTGGTGCTGCATCGCGAAGCGCTGGAACACAACATCCGCTGGATGCAGGACTTTGTCAGCAACAGCGGCGCTGAACTGGCGCCCCACGGCAAGACCAGCATGACCCCGGCGCTGTTTCGCCGGCAACTGGACGCCGGCGCCTGGGGCATCACCCTGGCCAGCGCCACGCAAACCCGTGCGGCCTACGCCCACGGCGTGCACCGGGTGCTGATGGCCAACCAGCTGGTCGGCACACCAAACATGGCGTTGATTGCCGATCTTCTGGCGGACCCGGCGTTCGACTTCTATTGCATGGTCGATCACCCGGACAACGTCGCCGATCTCGGCGCCTATTTCGCTTCCCGTGGCGTGCGCCTGAACGTGATGATCGAATACGGCGTGGTTGGCGGTCGTTGCGGTTGCCGCAGCGAACAGGAAGTCCTGGACCTGGCCAAGGCGATCGCCGCGCAACCGGCCTTGGCGCTGACCGGGATCGAAGGGTATGAAGGCGTGATCCACGGCGATCACGCGGTGAGCGGCATCCGCGCGTTCGCAGGCTCGTTGGTGCGTCTGGCGGTGCAGTTGCAGGACAGCGGTGCCTTCGCGATCAACAAACCAATCATCACCGCTTCGGGTTCGGCCTGGTATGACCTGATTGCCGAAGAGTTCGAGGCGCAGAACGCGGGCGGGCGTTTCCTCAGCGTCCTGCGCCCCGGCAGTTATGTGGCGCACGACCATGGCATCTACAAGGAAGCGCAATGCTGCGTGCTCGACCGTCGCAGCGATCTGCAGGAAGGCCTGCGCCCGGCGCTGGAAGTCTGGGCGCACGTGCAGTCGTTGCCCGAACCTGGCTTCGCGGTGATTGCCCTGGGCAAGCGCGACGTGGCCTATGACGCCGGATTGCCGGTGCCGTTGCTGCGTTACCAGGCCGGTGTGGTGCCGGCCAAGGGCGATGACGTGAGTGCCTGCAAGGTCACCGCCGTGATGGACCAGCATGCCTTCATGACCGTGGCGCCGGGGGTTGATCTGCGGGTGGGCGACATCATTTCGTTCGGCACTTCGCACCCGTGCCTGACGTTCGACAAGTGGCGCACGGGGTGCCTGGTGGATGAGCAGTTGAACGTCATCGAGAACATGGAAACCTGTTTCTAAGATTTCGACCGCGGCGCGGCCATCGCCAGCAGGCTGGCTCCCACAAGGGTCTTGTGGAAACTGAAGATCCATTGTGGGAGCCAGCCTGCTGGCGATGGGGCCCTGACAGACAACATCGCAATACCAGAGACCCCACAATAATGAACACCATCAACACCCCACGCATCGCCCTGATCGGCGAATGCATGATCGAGTTGCAGCACCGCGCCGACGGCAGTCTGCAACAGAGTTTCGGCGGCGATACCCTGAACACCGCGGTCTACCTGTCCCGGGAACTGGGCGCCGCCGGCACGGTGGATTACGTCACCGCCCTGGGCGATGACAGTTTCAGCGATGCCATGTGCCAGAGTTGGGCCGGCGAAAACATTGGCCTGGGCATGGTCCAGCGCTTGCCCGGTCGCTTGCCGGGGCTGTATTGCATCCAGACCGACGCCGCCGGCGAGCGGCGTTTTCTCTATTGGCGCAATGAAGCGGCGGTGCGCGATTGCTTCACCACCCCGGCCGCCGCGCCGATCCTGGCGGCGCTGCCGGATTACGACGTGTTGTATTTCAGCGGCATCACCCTTGCGGTGCTGGGCGTACAAGGTCGGGAAAAATTGCTGGAAACCCTGATCGAGGCCCGCCAGCGCGATGCCCGAATCGTCTTCGACAACAACTATCGCCCGCGTTTGTGGGCCTCGGTGGAGGAGGCGCAGGCGGCTTATCGCAGGGTCCTGCCCTATGTCGACCTAGCGCTGCTGACTGTCGATGACGAGCAGGCGCTGTTTCATTTCTCTGATTGTGCGGCGGTGTTTGCAGCGTACGAGCAGATCGGCACGCCTGAAGTGGTGCTCAAGCGCGGCGCCGAGGCGTGTTTGATTCGGTGTGACGGCGAGTCGTTCGAAGTGCCGGCGCAGAAGGTCGAGCGGGTGGTGGACACCACGGCGGCGGGGGATTCGTTCAGCGCGGCGTACCTGGCTTCGCGGCTCAAGGGGGGGAGCCCGGTTGAAGCGGCGGAGGCGGGGCATCGGTTGGCGAGTCGGGTGATTCAGGTGCCGGGGGCGTTGATTCCCAGGTAAGTGGAGGATGGCCGCTGGCTGCGCCATCGGATCGCCAGCAGGCTGGCTCCCACAAGGGCCTTGTGGACACAGAAGATCCATTGTGGGAGCCAGCCTGCTGGCGATGGGGCCCCAAAGCCAACCCATCAGTCGCGGTAAAACACCTGCACCAGGTGATACCCAAACTTGCTCTTGATCGGCCCATGCACCACCCGCAGCGGTTTCTTGAAGATCACCGCATCGATCGCACCGACCATCTGCCCCGGCCGCACTTCACCCAGGTCGCCGCCGCGTTTGCCGGACGGGCAGGTGGAGTACTTCTTGGCCAGCACATCGAAGGCTTCACCCTTGGCGATGCGTTGCTTGAGTTGTTCGGCTTCTTCCGAAGTTTTCACCAGGATATGGCGGGCTTGAGCTTTCATGGGGCAGGTACCTTGCAACGGTCGTGACAGCGGGGCGGGCGATTATGCCTTAACTCACTGCGCTTGACCGATCATCGTGCGAATCTTGTTGGCCAGCAGATCGATGGAAAACGGTTTGGCCACCATGTCCATGCCTTCTTCGAGAAAGCCCTGGCGTTCGGCGGCCATTTGCGCGTAACCGGTCATGAACAGCACTTTCAGTTCCGGGCGATGCTGACGGGCAATCTCCGCCAGTTGCCGGCCATTCATCCCGGGCAGCCCGACATCGGTGACCAACAGATCGACTCGCAAGTCGGATTCGAGCAAGGGCAGGGCCGTCTTCGCATTTTCGGCTTCATAGGCGTGATAACCCAACTCCTTGAGCAGATCGAACACCAGCATTCGCACCGCCGGGTCGTCCTCCACCAACACCACCGTTTCGCCGGCAATCGCCGACGGTGCTTCGCTGATCACCGGCGACAGCACGTCCTGCGGCTCAACGTCGAGCAGTCGCGGCAAGTACAGGCGCACGCTGGTGCCCTGGCCGGGCATGCTGAACAGGGTCACGTGTCCACCGGACTGCTGGGCAAAACCGTAGATCATCGACAGGCCCAATCCGGTGCCCTGGCCGATGGGTTTGGTGGTGAAGAACGGGTCGAACGCCTTGGCCAATACCTTGGGGGTCATGCCGGTGCCGTTGTCGCTGACCGCGATCATCAGGTAATCCCCGGCCTTGACCGGTTCCAGGGTGGTGATGTCACTGCCGTCGAGATAGACATTGGCAGTTTCGATGCACAACCGGCCACCATCGGGCATGGCGTCCCGGGCGTTGATCACCAGGTTGAGCAGGGCGTTTTCCAGTTGACTGACGTCGGTACTGACCGGCCACACGTCTTCGGTCAGTTGCAGCTTGAGTTCGATATGGTCGCCCTTGGTTCGGCTGAGCAGGTCCTCCAGGGAGTGGATCAGGTCATTGGCGTTCAGCGTCTTGCGATCCAGCGACTGGCGCCTGGAGAACGCCAGCAGCCGATGGGTGAGGGCAGCGGCGCGGTTGGCCGAGGACACCGCGGCTTCGGTGAAACGGGCGATTTCGGCGGCGCGGCCGTCGGCAATGTAGCGTTGCATCAGGTCCAGGCTGCCGATGATCCCGGTGAGCATGTTGTTGAAGTCATGGGCGATGCCGCCCGTGAGCTGGCCCACTGCTTCCATCTTCTGCGCATGGCGCAGGGCTTCTTCGGCGCGCTCGCGTTCGAACATCTCGCTGAGCAGTTTTTCATTGGCCTCGGCCAGTTGGCGGGTGCGGGCGCTCACCCGTTCCTCTAGGGTTTCGTTGAGGTTGCGCAAGGCTTCTTCGGTCTGTTTGCGCTCGGTTTCGTCGATGACGAAGATGTAGAAACCATTTACCGCGCCATCCGCGCCGTGACGCGGCAGGTAATTCATCAGCGCCTGGCGGGTGCTGCCATCGCGGTGCGGGGTGCTGATGCTGAAGCTGCAGGCCTTGCCGGCCAGGGCCTGGGCGATGTACCCGGCGCGCAGGGCATAGGCCTCGTCGCCCAGCACTTCGCGGACGGTGCGGCCGAAGAGTTCCTGGGGCGTGAGGCCATACCAGTCCAGGTAGGCGGCGTTGTTCAGGCGAAAGCGTTCCTCGCGGTCGACGTAGCTGATCAGGATCGGCATGGCGTTGATGATCAACTGCAGCTCGGTCTGGCTCTGGCGCAAGGCCTGCTCGGTGTTCTTGCGCTCGGTCAGGTCGAGGGCGGCGCCGAGGAAGCGGATCGGCCGGCCGTGGTGATCCTTGTAGCAACGGCCGCGGGCGAACACCCAGCGCAGCTGGCCATCGGCTAGCAACAGACGGTATTCCTCGGCGTATTCGGTGCCGTGGGTAATGCAGTGCTTGATGCTGCGGGCAATCAGGGTGCGGTCTTCCGGGTGGACGCCGTGCAGGTATTCGCTGATCGGCAACTGGCCGGACAGCGCCGGTTCAATGCCGTGCAGTTGGGCGAAATGGGCGTCGGCGATGAAGCGGTCCTCACTGATGTCCCAGTCCCAGGTACCGACCGCGTCGGTGGCGGCGAGGGCCAGTTGCAGGCGCTCCTCGGTGTCTTGCTGGGCCTTGAGGCTCGCGGCGGAGCGCTGTTCCAGTTCGAGGGCGATGCGCCGGCGTTCATTGGTTTCGATTGCAGTGACCAGGATGCCGGCGACCTGGGCGTTTTCGTCGCGGATGGGGCTGTAGGTCAGGTCAAGCCAGAAGTCGGAATCGATGCCGTCGCGCTGCAGGGTGAAGCGCTGTTCGCTGTAGGTTCGCACCTGGCCTTGCAGGACCGCGCTGTAGATCGGGTCGGTAAAGTCCTTCAATTCGGGCCAGATCAGGTGGGTTGGCTGTCCGAAAGCGTGCGGATGCTTGCTGCCGGCCAGCAGCGCGAAGCCATCGTTGTAGATCTGCGTCAGTTGCGGCCCCCAGAGCAGCAGCATCGGCATCGGCGAGTGAATCACGATGTCCACGGCGGTACGCAGGCTCTGCGGCCAGGTGCCGGCGGCGCCCAGGGGGCTGCTCGCCCAGTCGAGCCTGGCAATCAGGGCCTGGGCATCGCTGCCGGTGGGTGATGCGTTCATCTGGTTGTCCTGAACATGATTCGGTGTGGCGACCTCTACTATTCCTGCAGGGCAGTAGACGCTGGATGGCCTGCTTCAGGTCATTTTTTTTATCATTGAATGCTCCACAGATATTTTTTGCCATGGAAATCGAACCCCTGCAGGTGTTTCAGTCCTGGAGTTCAGGGCGGTTGCGGAATTGCTCGAGGGCTTGGGGATTGGCCAGCGCATCGGTGTTTTTCACCTTTTCCCCGTGCACCACATTGCGCACCGCCAACTCGACGACTTTGCCGCTGATGGTCCGGGGAATGTCGGTGACCGCGACAATCTTCGCCGGCACATGCCGGGGTGTGGTGTTGGCGCGAATGACCTGGCGAATCTGCTGCTGCAACGCCTCATCGAGTTCCACGCCATCGCGCAGGCGCACGAACAGCACCACCCGTACGTCATCCTGCCATTGCTGACCGATGGCCACGCTGTCGAGCACCTGCGGGACCTTTTCCACCTGGCGATAGATTTCCGCGGTACCGATGCGCACGCCGCCGGGGTTGAGCACCGCGTCCGAACGGCCGTGGATCATCATCGCGCCATGAGGCAGCTGTTCGGCGTAGTCGCCCTGGGCCCAGACCCCGGGAAACTGGCTGAAGTAGGAAGCCTTGAGCTTTTCGCCGTCGGGGTCGTGCCACAGGCCGATGGGCATCGCCGGAAAGTGCCGGGTACACACCAGCTCGCCTTTTTCACCAATCACCGGTTGACCCTGGTCGTTCCATACCTCCACGGCCATGCCCAGGCTCTTGCCCTGGATCTCGCCACGGCGCACCGGCTGCCAGGGGTTGCCGTTGACGAAACAGGAGACGATGTCGGTGCCGCCTGACATCGACGCCAGGCACAGGTCGGCCTTGAAATCGCGATAGACGTAGTCGTAGCTCTGCGGCGACAGCGCCGAACCTGTGCAGAGCAGGGTCTTGAGGCTGCCCAGGTCATGGCTTTGCGCAGGCTTCACGCCGCTGCTTTGCAGGGTGGCGAGGTACTTGGGGCTGGTGCCGAATACCGTGATGCCCTCGTCGTCGATCAGATCGACCAAGCGATCGGCATCCGGCTGGAACGGCGAGCCGTCGTACAGCACCACGGCGCTGCCCACCGCCAGGGCCGAGACCAGCCAGTTCCACATCATCCAGCCGCAGGTGGTGTAGTAGAACAAGCGGTCACCGGGGCCGAGATCGCAATGCAGGCCGTGTTCCTTGACGTGCTGCAGCAGCACGCCGCCGGTGCTGTGGATGATGCATTTGGGCACGCCGGTGGTGCCGCTGGAGTAGAGGATGTACAGCGGATGGGCGAAGGGCACCGGGACGAAATCCGGTTCGCCGCCAGGGTCATAGAAGTCGTCCCAGAGCGTGACGTTGGCCGGGGTACGGAAGTCTTCGATGTGAGTTCTGGGCTGTGCGTATGGCACGATGACCAACTGCTGCAAGGTCGGCAGGCGTTCGAGGATTTCGTTGACCTTGGCGGTCTGGTCGATCTCCTTGCCGGCGTAACGATAGCCGGCGCAGGTGACGAGCACTTTCGGTTCGATCTGGCCGAAGCGGTCGATCACCCCCTGGGTGCCGAAGTCTGGCGACGAGCAGGACCAGATGGCCCCGAGGCTGGTGGTGGCGAGCATGGCCACCAGGGTTTGCCAGGTGTTGGGCATGCACGCCGCCACCCGGTCGCCGAGGCCGACACCGGCCGCGATCAAGCCATTCTGGAAGCCGGCGACATGCTCGGCCAGTTCGGCCCAGGTCAGGTGTTCACGCTGACCGTTTTCAGCCACGGCCACCACGGCCACGGCATCGTCGCGACGGCTCAGCAGGTGTTCGGCGAAGTTCAGGGTCGCGCCGGGAAACCACTGGGCGCTGGGCATCTGCGGGCCTTCGAGCAGCACCGCGTCGGGTTGCTCATGGAAGCGGATGTCGAAGAAGTCGACGATGGCCTGCCAGAAATCCGGGCGCTGATCGATCGACCATTGTTGCAGGGCGGGGTAGTCGTCGATGTGCAGGTGGTGGCGTTGATTGATGAAGCGCCGAAAGGCCTCCATGCGGGTCTTGCCGATGCGCTCGGCGCGGGGTTGCCAGAGGATGTCGGACATGAGTTGCCTCTTCTTTATTATTCACGCACAAGCCGAGGTAGACACATTTCACAGGGTGGATGGTTACTGCGCCAACCACCCACCATCGACATTCCATGCCGCGCCACGCACCTGGGTGCCGGCTTCGCTGCACAGGAACAGCACCAGTTCGCCCAATTGCGGTGGCGTCACGAATTCCAGCGACGGCTGCTTCTCGGCCAGCAAATCATGCTGCGCCTGCTGCGGGTCGATGCCGGTGGCGGCGCGGTCGTCGATCTGCTTCTGCACCAGCGGCGTCAGCACCCAGCCCGGGCAAATCGCGTTGCAGGTGATGTTGCTGGTGGCGGTTTCCAGGGCGACCACCTTGGTCAGCCCGATCACCCCGTGCTTGGCGGCGACATAGGCGGCTTTACCCGTCGAACCCACCAGGCCATGCACCGAGGCAATGTTGATCACCCGGCCCCAGCCCTTGGCGCGCATGCCCGGCAGGCTCAGGCGGGTGCTATGGAACACCGACGACAGGTTGATGGCAATGATCGAGTCCCAGCGCTCCACCGGGAACTCGTCCACCGGCGCCACATACTGGATGCCGGCGTTGTTGACCAGAATGTCGACGCCGCCGAATTCACGCTCGGCGTAGGCGATCATGTCGGCGATCTGCGTCGCGTCGCTGACATCGGCCGGATGATGGCCAACCTTGCCGCCGAACTGCTCTACCTCGGCGATCACTTTGGATGCATCGCCAAATCCGTTGAGAATCAGGTTGGCGCCAGCCTTGGCCAGGCTCAGGGCAATGCCCAGGCCGATGCCGCTGGTGGAACCGGTGACCAGTGCGGTCTTGCCCGAAAGAGACGTCATCAATACCTCACACAATGCCAGTGGCGTAGAAAGTGCCGATCACTACGAAAACCGCGAGGGTCTTGATCAGCGTAATACAGAAAATGTCTTTGTAGGCCTCGCGGTGGGTCAGGCCGGTCACCGCCAGCAAGGTAATCACCGCGCCGTTGTGCGGCAGGGTGTCCATGCCGCCACTGGCCATGGCGGCCACCCGGTGCAGGACTTCCAGCGGGATGTTGGCGGCGTGGGCGGCTGCGATGAAGTCATTGGCCATGGCCGCCAGCGCAATGCTCATCCCGCCCGACGCAGAACCGGTGATGCCGGCCAGCAAGGTCACGGTTATCGCTTCATTGACCAACGGATTGGGAATGCTCTTGAGCCAGTCGGCCAAGACCAGGAAGCCCGGCAAGGAGGCGATCACTGCGCCAAATCCATACTCCGACGCGGTGTTCATCGCCGCCAGCAACGAACCGCCGACCGCACTTCTACTGCCCTCGGCGAGTTTGCCGCGAATCGCCTGGAAGCCGAACACCAACACCATGAGGATGCCGACCAGCAGCGCGGCTTGAACGGCCCAGATAGCCGTCAGCTTGGCGATTTCAGTGGTCACCGGCGCGGCCATGCCTGGCAGTGCGAGGCTGTGGGTCTTGCCGTACCACTGTGGGATCCATTGGGTAAACAGCAGGTTCATGATGCCCACGGCCAACAGCGGAGACAGGGCGATCCAGGGGTTGGGCAGCTTGATGTCGGCGGCAGTTTCCGGCTCGTTGCGCAGTTCGGTGCCATAACCCTCACCGGCCAGCTGAGCCTTTTTGCGTTGGCGCTGCAGAAACAGCATGCCGGCGCAGACCACGAAGATCGCGCCGATCAAGCCCAGCCATGGCGCAGCCCAGGCGGTGGTGTTGAAGAAGGTACTGGGGATGATGTTCTGGATCTGCGGGGTGCCGGGCAGGGCGTCCATGGTGAACGAAAAGGCGCCGAGGGCGATGGTCGCCGGGATCAGGCGCTTGGGGATGTTGCTCTGGCGGAACATTTCCGCGGCGAACGGATAGACCGCGAACACCACCACGAACAGCGAGACGCCACCGTAGGTCAGCAGGGCGCAGACCAGCACGATCACCAGCATCGCCTGGCGGGTGCCAAGCAAGCGAATGGCCGCCGCGACGATCGAGCGCGAAAAACCCGACAGTTCGATGAGCTTGCCGAACACTGCGCCGAGCAGGAACACCGGGAAATACAGCTTGATGAAACCGACCATTTTTTCCATGAACACCCCGGTGAAGGCAGGGGCGACGGCAGAAGGATCGGTGAGCAGGACGGCGCCGAGGGCGGCAATCGGGGCAAAGAGGATAACGCTGTAGCCACGGTAGGCAGCCAGCATCAGCAGCGTGAGGGCTGCCAAGGCAATGATCACACTCATGGTGTGTCTCCTGGATTGTTATTTTTTTAAGGTAGTACGTTGTGGGGAGGGGCTATAGCGAGATTTGTGCCAAGTGGTTAAGTTGTTGAAATATAAAGAAATATTAAAGAAGGCCAGGTTGCGATGGTTTGAGTTGTCTCGGTTTTGAGATTTTCGGTGGTCTTTCCGGCCTCTTCGCGAGCAAGCCCGCTCCCACAGGGATCGTATTCTTCCTGCCATACGGTATCCCTGTGGGAGCGGGCTTGCTCGCGAAGAGGCCATATCTACCAATGAAGATTTATGTCTCTTTATAGAGACTCGGCA
Organism: Pseudomonas putida; assembly: GCF_028682635.1. GTDB lineage: Bacteria > Pseudomonadota > Gammaproteobacteria > Pseudomonadales > Pseudomonadaceae > Aquipseudomonas > Aquipseudomonas putida_AE. The sequence goes on from NZ_JANHLK010000014.1 coordinate 128,085, forward strand.
ATCCCCAGCGCCACCATCTTCTTGTACAACGTCGACCGCCCCAACCCCAATCGTGCCGCCGCTTCAATCACCTTGCCCCCGCATTGCGCCAGGGCGTTTTCAATCAATTGCCGATCAAACCGTTCCCGCGCCGCACTGAACGTCTCATGCGCCACCGGCTCGATACTCAACGGCGCCACGCGCGCAACCGGCATAAACGTGCCGATCGCAGCCCGGATATCCATCTCCGTCAGCCGCAAATCATCACTAAGCAACGCCGCCCGCTCCAGCACGTTGCGCAGCTCGCGAATGTTCCCCGGCCAGGCGTGTTGACCCAGCAGCTCCAGCGCTTCGCCGTTCAGTTCGTGCTGGCTGCGCAGCTCTTCAAGGATCGCTTCACTGAGGGCGGGCAGGTCGTCGAGACGGTCACGCAGCGGTGGCACCTGGATCGGCAGGACGTTGAGGCGGTAGTACAGGTCGGCGCGAAACTCGCCGCGTTTGATCGCCGCTTCCAGGTCGGTCGAGGTCGCGGCGATGACCCGCACATCGCTCTGGATCACCTCGTTGGAACCGACCGGCTCGAATTCCTTTTCCTGCAGCACCCGCAGCAATTTGCTTTGCAGCGGCAACGGCATGTCGCCGATCTCGTCGAGAAACAGCGTCCCGCCCTGGGCGATCTGCAGTTTGCCGGCGCGGCCTTTGCGGTCGGCGCCGGTAAAGGCGCCAGGGGCGGTGCCGAAGAATTCGGCTTCCAGCAGCGATTCGGGGATCGCGGCACTGTTGATGCTGACAAACGCCTTGTGCGCGCGTGGCGAGGCATTGTGGATCGCCTGTGCCAGCAATTCCTTGCCGGTGCCGGTTTCACCGAGCAGCAACACCGGCGAGTCGGTGCTGGCGCTGCGCCGGGCGCGGCGCTTGACTTCCAGGCTGGCGGCACTGGTGCCGATGAAGTGCGCGAAGTTGTAGCGGGTCTGGCGCGCACGCAGCAGCGAGCGCGTGGAAGCCAGCTCTTGCTGCATGCTCATGTAGCGCTTGAGCATCGGTGACAGGCTGCGCAACTCGTCGAACAAGGCAAAACCGATGGCGCCGATCACCTCGCCGGCATCGTCGTGAATCGGCAGGCGCATCACCACCAGCGGTTCCTTGGGGGTGTCCTGCATGTCGAGCAGGATCGGTCGGCCGGTGCGCACCACTTCGCGCAACAGGCTGCCGGGGATCACGCTTTCGCAGGCCTTGCCAATCGCGCTTTCGGCCGATTGCAGGCCGAAACGCTTGGCATAACGTTCGTTCATCCAGACGATGTTGGCGTCGCGGTCGACGATCACCGTGCCTTCACTGGACTGCTCGATGATCTCGAACAGCGAGCGGATCGCCAGCAGGCGTACGCGCTGGTAGTCCTTGAGGCTTTCGGTGGTGTTCATGCGCAAGGTCCTGGATGTGTATTGCCGATAAGGCCGTCTTCGCGAGCAAGCCCGCTCCCACAGGTGATCTGTGTCGGTCACAAATCCCCTGTGGGAGCGGGCTTGCTCGCGAAGGCCGCGACGCGGTCTGACGGGATTATGCCTGCCCCACATGCGCCGCCGCCAACAGCTCCTTGGTGTACGGATGCTGCGGCGAATCGAACACGTCGTGGCTGGCACCGCTTTCGACCACCTTGCCGTCCTTGATCACGATCATGTCGTGGGCCAGGGCGCGCACCACCGCCAGGTCATGGCTGATGAACAGGTAGGTCAGCCCGTGCTTTTCCTGAAGCTGGCGCAGCAGGGCGACCACCTGCTTTTGCACGGTACGGTCCAGCGCCGAGGTCGGCTCGTCCAGCAGGATCAGCGCCGGTTTCAACACCAGCGCCCGGGCGATAGCGATGCGCTGGCGCTGGCCACCGGAGAACTCGTGGGGGTAGCGATGCCGGCTTTGCGGGTCGAGCCCGACTTCCTGCAGCGCCCGGATCACCTCGGCGTTGCATTGCTCAGTACTCAACTGGCTATGCACTTCCAGGCCTTCGCTGATGATCTGCGCCACGGACATGCGCGGGCTGAGGCTGCCAAACGGGTCCTGGAAGACCACCTGCATTTTCTTGCGCCACGGCCGCAACTGTTTCTGCGTCAGGCCATCGAGTGCCTGGCCCTGGAAGCGGATGCTGCCTTCGGAGTCCAGCAGGCGCAGGATCGCCTGGCCCAGCGTGGACTTGCCGGAACCCGATTCGCCTACGATGCCCAGGGTCTTGCCCCGCTGGATATTCAGGCTGATGCCGTCCACGGCCTTGAGGTAAGTCTTGCGTCGGAACAGTCCGCCACTGACCGGAAACTGCACCCGCAGGTCGTGCACCTCCAGGACTTTCTCGCGTTCGTCCCGGGGCAGCGCTACGCCTTCCGGCTCGGCATTGAGCAGCACGCAGCTGTAAGGGTGTTTCGGTGCGGTGAACATCGTCTCGCAGGTGGCCTGCTCGACAATTTCGCCGGCCTTCATCACGCAGACACGCTGGGCAATGCTGCGCACCAGATTGAGGTCGTGGCTGATCAGCAGCAGCGACATGCCCAGTCGCTGTTGCAGCGACTTGAGTAGCAGCAGGATCTTGCGCTGCACCGTCACGTCCAGCGCTGTGGTCGGTTCATCGGCGATCAACAGTTCCGGCTCGCAGGCCAGGGCCATGGCGATCATCACCCGCTGGCGCTGGCCACCGGATAACTGGTGGGGGTAGGCCTTGAGCCGCTCCTTGGGCTTCTGGATACCCACCAGGTGCAGCAATTCGAGAATCCGCGCCTGTGCCGCCTTGCCGGCCAGGCCTTTGTGCACCAGCAGGGTCTCGCCGATCTGCTTCTCGATACTGTGCAGCGGGTTCAGGGAGGTCATCGGCTCCTGGAAGATCATCGCGATGCGATTACCCCGCAGTTTGCGCAATTTGCTCGCATCGGCGCCCACCAGTTCCTGGCCGCGATAACGGATGCTGCCGGTGGTCTCGGTGCCGCATTCGGGCAGCAGCTGCAGGATCGAGTGGGCGGTCACCGACTTGCCCGAACCCGACTCGCCGACCAGCGCCAGGCATTCGCCGGGGCGGATGTCCAGGCACAGGTTGCGCACCACGGTCTGGCCACTGAAGGCCACGCTGAGGTCACGGATTTCGATCAGGTTGCTCATATCAACGGTCCGCTTCACGCACGAGGGTCAAAGGCGTCGCGCAGGGCTTCGCCGATGAACACCAATAGAGAAAGAATCAACGCCAGGGTGAAAAACGCCGTCAGGCCCAGCCAGGGCGCCTGCAGGTTCTGCTTGCCCTGGCCGATCAGCTCGCCCAGGGACGCACTGCCGGCCGGCATGCCGAAGCCGAGGAAATCCAGGGCGGTGAGGGTCGAGATGGCCCCGGTCAGAATGAACGGCAGGTAACTCAGGGTCGCGTTCATGGCGTTGGGCAGGATGTGCCGCACGATCACTTTGCGATCGCTCAGGCCCAGCGCCCGAGCCGCCTTGACGTATTCCAGGTTGCGCCCGCGCAGGAATTCGGCGCGCACTACGTCCACCAGCGCCAGCCAGGAAAACAGCGCCATGATCCCCAGCAACCACCAGAAATTCGGCTCGACGAACCCCGAGAGGATGATCAGCAGGTACAGTACCGGCAACCCGGACCAGACCTCCAGCAGCCGCTGGCCGAGCAAGTCGACCCAGCCACCGTAATAGCCTTGCAACGCGCCGGCGGCGATGCCGATCAGCGCGCTGACGAACGTCAGCATCAAGGCAAACAGGATCGAAACCCGCGCGCCGAAGATCACCCGCGCCAACACGTCCCGCGCCTGATCGTCAGTGCCCAGCCAATTCACGTTCGATGGCGGGCTCGGGGCCGGTTTGTTCAGGTCGTAGTTCGGTGTGTCGTCGCTGAAGGGGATCGGCGGGAACAGCAGCCAGCCACCGTCCTTCTTGATCAGGTTCTGCACATAATCGCTGCGGTAATCGGCCTGGAAGGGCAGTTGTCCGCCAAATTCCTGCTCGGTGTAGCGCTTGAGCGCCGGGAAGTACAACGAACCCTGATAGCTGACGACCAGCGGTTTGTCGTTGGCGATCAGCTCGCCCCCCAGGGTCAGCAGGAACAGCCCGACGAACAGCCACAACGACCACCAGCCGCGACGGTTTTTCTTGAAGCGCTCGAAGCGGCGTCGGCCCAGCGGCGAAAGCTTGAGCATCAGGCGTTCCTCGCGGCGAAATCGATGCGCGGATCGACCAGGGTGTAGCACAGGTCGCCGACCAGTTTTATCAGCAGGCCGAACAGGGTGAAGATGAACAGCGAACCGAACACCACCGGGTAGTCCCGGGACACGGCCGCTTCGTAGCTCATGCGGCCCAGGCCATCGAGGGAGAAGATCACTTCAATCAGCAGGGACCCGGCAAAAAACACGCTGATGAAGGCCTGGGGAATCCCCGACACCACCAGCAACATGGCGTTGCGAAATACGTGGCCGTACAGCACCCGGCGCTCGCTCAGGCCCTTGGCGCGGGCGGTGACTACGTACTGACGAGTGATTTCGTTGAGAAACGAATTCTTGGTCAGGATGGTCAGGGTCGCGAAACCGCCAATCACCAGGGCGGTCACCGGCAGCACCAGGTGCCAGAAGTAATCGGCGACCTTGCCCAGGGTCGACAGCGACTCGAAATTGTCCGAGACCAGCCCGCGCACCGGGAACCAGTTCAGCGAGGTGCCACCGGCGAACACCACGATCAGGAACATGGCGAACAGGAAGGCCGGCATGGCATAGCCGATGATGATTGCGGTGCTGCTCCAGACATCGAAGTGGCTACCGTGGTGCACCGCCTTGCGGATCCCCAGGGGAATCGACACCAGGTAGGTGATCAGCGTCGCCCAGAGCCCGAGGGAAATGGTGACCGGCATCTTTTCCAGGATCAGGTCGGTGACGGTGGCGCCGCGAAAGAAGCTCTTGCCGAAGTCCAGGCGCGCGTAACTGGTGAGCATCAGCCACAGGCGTTCCGGTGCCGGCTTGTCGAAGCCGTATTGCTTTTCGATGTCCTTGATCAACTGCGGGTCGAGGCCGCGGCTGGCGCGGGAATGGCCCATGGTCTCGCTGGAACCGCCACCGACATTGGCGCCGCCGATGCCCTGAAGGTGCGCGATGGCCTGTTCCACCGGGCCACCCGGGGCGGCCTGGACGATGACGAAGTTGACCAGGAGGATGATCACCAGGGTCGGGATGATCAGCAGCAGGCGCCGCAGGATATAAGCCCACATCAGTGCGGTCCTCCGGGGCTGCCGCGACGGATTCGCTCAGCGGTCATCTGCTGGTTGGTCAGTGGCGTGGTGCTCATTTCCCACCAGCTCTCGATGGCTTCGTCATTGCTCGCCTGCACGTTCGGTATGCCGAAGCGATTCCACCACACGGTGGAACTGCCCGGCGGGTAATAGTTGGGAATCCAGTAATAGTTCCATTGCAGCACCCGGTCGAGCGCGTGGGCATAGTGCAGCATGTCGGCCTGGGTGTTGGCGCGGATCAGGCCATTGATCAAGGTGTCCACCGCCGGGTTCTTCAACACCATGTAGTTGTTGGCACCGGGGTCGGTGGCCGAGACCGAGGCGAAGTAGTTGATCAGTTCGCCACCGGGGGAGGTGGTGACCGGATAGCCGGTGACGATCATGTCGTAGTCGCGGCTCATCAGGCGATTGACGTACTGGGACGAATCGATGCGGCGGATGTTCAGGTCGATGCCGATCTGTTTCAGGGTGCGCTTGTAGGGCAGGAGCAAGCGGTCCATGCCGTTCTGGCTGACCAGGAAGGTGAAGCTCAGCGGCTCGCCTTCGGCATTCACCAGTTGATCGCCTTGGGGTTTCCACCCAGCCTGTTCCAGCAGCTCCAGGGCTTGCAGTTGCTTGTCACGAATCAAGCCGCTGCCATCGGTTTTCGGCGCCTCGAACACTTGGCTGAAGACTTCATCGGGGATCTGTCCGCGCAAGGGTTCCAGGATCGCCAGCTCACCGGCATCAGGCAAGCGCCGGGCCGCCAGCTCGGTATTGGAAAAGTAGCTCTGCTGGCGGATGTACAGGTTGCGCATCATCTGCCGGTTGCTCCATTCGAAGTCCCAGAGCATCGCCAGGGCCTGGCGCACCCGGCGGTCCTGGAACATCGGTTTTTGCAGGTTGAACACGAAGCCCTGGGCCGATTGCGGCGCTTCGGTGGCCAGGTGGGCTTTTTGCAGGCGACCGTCGCTCAGGGCCGGGCTGTCGTAGCCAATGGAGTAGCCGGTGGCGGAAAACTCGCGGTTGTAGTCATAGGCGCCGCCGCGCAAAACCTGGCGCGCGACATCGGTGTCGCCGAAGTACTCGATGCTGAAATGGTCGAAGTTGTACAGGCCACGGCTGACCGGCAGGTCCTTGCCCCACCAGTCGGGATTGCGTTCGAAGGTGATGCTGCGCCCCGAATCGACCTTGCCGACCTTGTACGGCCCGCTGCCCAGGGGCGGCTCGTAACCGCCGCCATCGGTAAAGTCACGGCTCTTCCACCAGTGTTCGGGAAACACCGGCAAGGTCGCGATGTCCAGCGGCAGGGTACGGTTTTCGTTGTTCTTGAAGTCGAAGCGCACGGTCAATGGCGATTCGACTACCACGCCTTTTACGTCGGCGAACTGCGTGCGATATCGCAGGCTGCCCTGGGTCATCAGCAGGTCGAAGGTGTAGCGCACGTCCTCGGCGGTGATCGGCTTGCCATCGGCAAACTTCGCCTTGGGGTTAAGGAAGAAGCGCAGGGACAGGCCATCGTCGGAGCGCTCCATCTGCTGCGCCACCAGGCCGTACACCGTGTAAGGCTCGTCCAGCGAGCGCTGCGCCAGGGGCGAGTAGAGCAGGCCATCGATCTGGCTCACGCCGATGCCCTTGTCTATGTAAGGCAGGACATGGTCGAAATGCCCGATCTCGATCGCCGAACGGCGCATCGTCCCGCCCTTGGGCGCCTGCGGATTGGTGTAGGCAAAATGACTGAAGCCGGCAGGGTACTTGGCGGGCTCGCCGTAGACGGTCAACGCATGTTGCGGTGCGGCATTCACACCGGCGGCGCCCAGGAGCAGGGCCACGGCAGTGAACAATGAAGTCGGGAAAGCCAGTCGCATTTTCAGCCTTAGAGCCGGGTGGTCGTCAACCACGATTTGTACGCTAGCGGCGCGTCCCTCGCCAGCCGTATTACGTATCTGAAACACGACGGCCCACCAGAAGGCGGGCCGCTGCACAGTAAATCCAGGCGTCTATCAGTCCTGGCGGCTGGTCACTTCCAGCAGGTGGTAGCCGAACTGGGTCTTGACCGGACCTTGCACTACGTTGAGCGGTGCGCTGAAGACCACGGTGTCGAACTCCTTGACCATCTGGCCTGGACCGAACGAGCCCAGGTCACCGCCCTGGCGGCTGGAAGGGCAGGTGGAGTTGGCTTTGGCGACTTCGGCGAAGTCTGCGCCACCTTCGATTTGGGCTTTCAGTTCGTTGCACTTGGCTTCGCTGGCAACAAGGATGTGACGGGCAGTGGCTTTGGCCATGGGAAAACTCTCCATTCAATGTACGGTAAAGTGCTGAGCCTACCGGATTCAGTGGGCTATTTCTCCCCAAAGTTCCGTTGCCAGCGCTCTGGACGGCGGGCCTGGGTCAAAGCCCGGCTTTTTTCAGGCGCTCGGCGTGCTGCACATACAGATCGATCGGGTCGACGCGCCTTACACTTTGACCGCCTGACTGGCGAAGGGTGCCCAGATGGTCCAGCGGATAGTCCGAGCGGATGACGGTGCCCAGGTGGGAGCTGTAGCGGCCGACCAGGCCATCGTTCTGCAAGGGCTCGAGGGAGAAATAACGTGAGAGCGCGCGCATCAGTCCATGGGATGGATCAGCTACGTCAAGTCCTTCAGCCCGCCGCTTGCCCTGCAGGATGCCACTCCAGGAATAGTAGCGCACGCCGTTGACCTGCTCGCGGCCCTTGCCACCCCAGGTCTGCGGCAACCCCTGGGGGTACTTCTGGTTGAAGGCGTTCACGCCTTGCGTGGTCAGGGCGTTCAACGCGGCGACGGCATTTTGCGGCATCCGGCCTTTGCCACTGAGTAACGAAAGAAAGTCGGCGAACAAGGTGGCAATGGTCTCGGCCACGATTTCCGGCAGGTGGCCCGGTGTCAGTGCCTTGCGCAGCAGGTCCGCCAGTTCCGAGCCGTGGTTGGGTCCGCTGACGGACGTCACCGAGGCCACCTTGCCGGGCGCTGTCGCGGCGGCATAGCGTGCGGCCAACGCCCCTTGGCTGTGGCCGATCAGATTGACCTTGTCGGCCCCGGTGCCCTCCAGTACCCGCTGGATCTGGGCCAGCAGCTGTTCGCCGCGTACTTCGTTGCTGTGGGTGGCGGACAGATGCGGGACGAACACCCTCGTGCCAGCGCTGCGCAGGGCCTGCCTGACGTCGTGGAAGAGGTGCACGCTGGCGATCCGCTCGAAGCCGAACAGCCCGTGCACCAGCAGGATGGGATAATGAGTCTTTGCATTCCGTTGCATGTTCATTCCTTTTCCAGGGTTCAAGAAAGTGACTTCGATGTCACTCTAAAGACTCCAGCGCCGCAGCGATGCATGAAATGGCCGCTGTGGCCTGGGGAAAAAGGCATAGGCAGGGTACGAATTCTGGTGGCTGCCGACCCGTCTTCGGATGAAGACGGGTTGGTGCAGCCCGATCATGCCGGTGGTCAGCGGGTTTACTGTGCCCGCAGCCGTTCTGCCGCCTGGCGCAACAGTTGCTCTGTCGCACTCCAGCCCAGGCAGCCGTCGGTGACCGAAACGCCGTACTTCAGCGACGGGCTCAGCGGTTGGCAGCCTTCGAACAAATGACTTTCGATCATCATGCCGATCAGCGAGCGATCGCCCTGCAGGCGTTGTTCCAGCACGTCGTTGAACACGGCGGGTTGGCGCAGTGGATCTTTGCTGCTGTTGGCGTGGCTGCAGTCGACCATGATCCGGGCCGGGATCTTCAGTCGAGTCAAGTCGCCGTGCACGCGGGCGACGCTGGCGCGGTCGTAGTTCGGTCCGTGATGACCGCCGCGCAGCACCAGGTGGGTGTCGGCATTGCCCGGGGTCTGGATGATCGCGGGGTGACCCTGGCTGTCGACGCCGAAGTGGCGATGTGGATGGGCGGCCGAGCGCATGGCGTCACAGGCGACGCCGACACCGCCATCGGTGCCGTTCTTGAAGCCTACCGGCATGCCCAGGCCGCTGGCCATCTCGCGATGGATCTGCGACTCGGTGGTGCGGGCGCCGATGGCCACCCAGCTCAGCAGGTCGTCGAAGTACCCGGCGGCCATGGGTTGCAGCAGTTCAGTCGCCACCGGCAGGCCGAGTATGAGCATTTCCCGCATCAGTTCGCGGGACAGGGTCAGGCCGCCGGCCATGTCATCGCTGCCATCGAGGTGCGGGTCGTACGCCAGGCCTTTCCAGCCCACCGTGGTGCGAGGTTTTTCGACGTAGGCGCGCATCACCAGGAGCATCTGGTCGCTGACGTCGGCGCTCAGGCGGGCCAGGTTGTCGGCGTATTCAAGTGCGGATTTCGGGTCGTGGATCGAGCAGGGGCCGACGATGACCAGCAGACGGGAGTCTTCACCGTCGAGGATTGCGCGAACCGCCTGGCGGTGAGTCGCGACTTGCCGGGCCAAGGCGTTGGTCAGTGGCAATTGCTGCTTGAGTTGCAACGAACTGGGCAGGCGCAGGGTCAGCGCTTCGTTGGCAGAGGTGAGGGTCGACAGTGGCAGAGCAGAGACGGACGAATTCATGTTCAGGCTTCCTGGGCGGCGGCGGGTTCATTCCCGCGCGCTCGGCCCTACTGGGGTGTTCGACAATTGGCCGGATTGGCTGCGTGTGTGTGCTTGCCACCTGTGGGTGACCGATCGGAGGCGGCAGGCTGTCCCGAGCGGAGGGTGGTAAATCGCCAGGCGGTAAAACTGTCGTGACGGTAATAAGTGGCGTAGTTCATTTGTAAAATCCTCTTGATGGCGGAGTGTCGCTAAATGTGTTCGGGCCCAAAAAACAAAACCCCCGGTCGGGAGGCCGACCGGGGGTTGAGAATTCTCTGGTGGCGACCCGTTTGAAGTGGGCGCCGTGTGGGTATCAGGCGCGCCAGTGGCTAAACCAATACCCAAAATAAAAGCGTGCCGGAGTGCACACGTCATTCACCCGGGCAGCCGCAACCGAGCGCGGGGCGCTGGCGGTATGAAGCGGTGGGCGGGCGTTGAACATGGTCTGTCTCCGATGAGTGCACCGAGCTTACTAGAGGCTGGTACGAGGTTTCAATCAGAAAATGCTATCGCTCGGCGCCGGCGTTTTCTATCGCTTGAGCGCCGATGAAGATGTGCCACACTTCTGGTTTTTTGCCACGGGATCAGCATGACGCCATTGATCGATGTTGACTGGCGCCCGGCGACCGATCACGACCTCGATTTCGCCCGGGACCTGACACGCATCAATATGCTGCGCTATTACATCCAGCACGATCTGTTGTGGCTGGACGAAGCGTTCGATGTCGCCTGGGCGGGGCGTGACAACCGGGTGATCGTGCACTTTGATCGTCGGCTGGGGTTCGTCAGCCTGAGCCGGGATGCCCGGGCGCTGTACATCCGCGAACTTCAGGTGGGCCAGGCGTATCGAGGGCAGGGGGCTGGGTCCTGGGCGATCGATCAGGTATTGGCGCTGGCGTGCAGGGAAGGGCGCGGGGCCCTGCGCTTGACGGTGTTTGAAAATAATCCGGCGCGAGCCCTGTACGAACGCAAGGGCTTGAAAGTGGTGGGCAGGGACGAGTGTTTCCTGCGCATGGAGCGTGAAGCCTCCGCGGCAATGCGCTGAAACACGCTGGCGACAAGCCCTGCAAGACGAGTGGAAACTTTTTATATAACGCTTGCCGCTAGGTCTGCCAGTTGCTTTTTGCTAAGGTGGCGGGCAATCCAACAAGATCATATCGCGGGGTGTCTGCTTGATTAGGGTGCTAGTAGTCGATGACCATGATCTCGTTCGTACAGGCATTACACGAATGCTGGCTGACATCGATGGCCTGCAAGTAGTCGGCCAGGCAGAGTCCGGGGAAGAGTCCCTGCTGAAGGCGCGCGAGTTGAAACCCGATGTGGTCCTGATGGACGTCAAGATGCCCGGGATCGGCGGTCTTGAAGCCACCCGCAAATTATTGCGCAGCCATCCCGACATCAAGGTCGTCGCGGTGACCGTGTGCGAGGAAGATCCGTTTCCCACGCGACTGTTGCAAGCCGGTGCGGCAGGCTACCTGACCAAGGGCGCCGGATTGCCGGAAATGGTCCAGGCCATCCGCCTGGTGTTTGCCGGTCAGCGCTACATCAGCCCGCAAATTGCCCAGCAACTGGCGATCAAGTCTTTCCAGCCAACCAACGATTCGCCCTTTGACGCCCTCTCTGAACGGGAGATCCAGATCGCGTTGATGATCGTCGGCTGCCAGAAAGTCCAGATCATCTCCGACAAGTTGTGCCTGTCGCCAAAAACCGTGAACACCTACCGTTATCGCATTTTCGAAAAGCTTTCGATCAGCAGCGATGTCGAGTTGACGCTGTTGGCGGTTCGTCACGGCATGGTTGATGCCAGCCTCTGAAAATGACTGAAATCTTCGATCCAAGCGCCTTCCTGTCGACGGTCAGCGGGCGACCCGGTGTGTATCGCATGTTCGACAGCGACGCACGCCTGCTCTACGTCGGCAAGGCCAAGAACCTCAAGAATCGCCTGTCGAGCTACTTCCGCAAAACCGGCCTGGCGCCCAAGACCGCTGCGCTGGTGGCCCGCATCGCCCAGGTCGAAACGACCATCACGGCCAATGAAACAGAGGCCTTGCTGCTCGAGCAGACGCTGATCAAGGAATGGCGGCCGCCGTACAACATCCTGCTGCGCGACGACAAATCCTACCCTTACGTGTTTCTCTCTGACGGCCAGTTTCCGCGCTTGAGCATCCACCGCGGGGCGAAGAAGGCCAAGGGCAAATACTTCGGCCCCTATCCGAGTGCCGGCGCGATCCGCGAAAGCCTGAGCCTGTTGCAGAAGACCTTTTTCGTCCGGCAGTGCGAAGACAGCTACTACAAGAACCGCACGCGGCCTTGCCTGCAATACCAGATCAAGCGCTGCAAGGCGCCTTGTGTCGGCCTGGTCGACCCGCAGGTGTATGCCGAAGACGTGCGTCACTCGGTGATGTTCCTCGAAGGGCGCAGCAATGCGCTGACCGACGAGTTGTCGGCAGCCATGGAAGAGGCGGCGATCAACCTCGAGTTCGAGCGTGCTGCCGAACTTCGCGATCAGATTTCACTGCTGCGCCGGGTCCAGGATCAACAGAGCATGGAAGGCGGCACGGGTGACGTCGACGTGATTGCCGCGTTCGTCAACCCGGGCGGTGCCTGCGTTCACCTGATCAGCGTGCGCGGCGGGCGAGTGCTGGGCAGCAAGAACTTCTTCCCGCAGGTGGGTATCGAGGAAGACGTTTCCGAGGTCATGGCGGCGTTTCTCGGTCAGTACTACGTCAGCAGCCCCGAACGCGACTTGCCCAGCGAGCTGATCGTCAATGTGGTCCACGAGGACTTTCCGACACTGATCGCGGCCATTCACGAGCTGCGCGGTCGCGAACTGACCATCAGCCACCGGGTACGCGGTACCCGTGCGCGCTGGCAGCAACTGGCGGTAACCAATGCCGAGCAGGCCCTGGGTGCGCGCCTGGCCAACCGGCAACACGTTGCCGCGCGTTTCGATGCCCTGGCAGAAGTGCTCAAGCTGGATGAACCGCCCCAGCGCCTCGAGTGTTATGACATCAGCCACTCCAGCGGGGAGGCGACCGTGGCCTCCTGCGTGGTGTTTGGCCCCGAAGGCCCGATCAAGTCCGATTACCGACGCTACAACATCGAAGGCGTTACCGCGGGCGATGACTACGCGGCCATGCACCAGGCCCTGACCCGACGCTTCAGCAAGCTCAAGGACGGGGAGGGCAAGCTGCCCGACATCCTCCTGGTCGATGGCGGCAAGGGCCAGCTGTCGATGGCCCGCGACGTGCTCAACGAGCTGGCGGTGCCCGACCTGATCCTGCTCGGCGTGGCCAAGGGCGCGACGCGCAAGGCCGGTTTCGAAACCCTGTACCTCAACGACGCCGCCCACGAATTCACCTTGCGCGGTGATTCCCCCGCGCTGCACCTTATCCAGCAGATTCGCGACGAAGCCCACCGTTTTGCGATTACCGGGCACCGCGCGCGCCGCGGCAAGACCCGCCGCACCTCGACGCTGGAAGGCGTTGCCGGGGTGGGGCCGACACGTCGGCGCGATTTGCTCAAACATTTTGGTGGATTGCAGGAGCTGTCTCGTGCCAGCATCGACGAAATCGCCAAAGCCCCCGGGATCAGTAAAAAGCTCGCAGAGTTGATTTATGCAAATCTGCACAGCGAGTAGAATGCCCCCTCACCTCGTAGCCAGTTGTGCCGATGAATATCCCTAATCTGATTACCGTTCTACGCGTCCTGCTCATACCGATCTTCATTTTGCTGTTCTACCTGCCGTACCACTGGAGTTACCTGGCGTCAGCCTCGGTCTTCGCCTTTGCCGCCGCCACCGACTGGCTGGACGGGTACCTGGCCCGACGCCTGGAACAAAGCACGCCGTTCGGGGCCTTCCTCGACCCCGTGGCCGACAAGCTGATGGTCGCCGTGGCCCTGGTGTTGCTGGTACAGGAACACGGCAACCTGTGGCTCACGCTACCGGCTGCGGTGATCATCGGTCGCGAGATCGTGGTCTCGGCGCTGCGCGAATGGATGGCCGAACTCGGCGCCCGTGCGCACGTAGCCGTGTCGAACCTGGGCAAATGGAAAACCGCCGCGCAAATGCTGGCGCTGGTGATCCTGCTGGCCAATCCATCGGACTTCAGCTTCTGGGTCCTGCTGGGCTACACCCTGCTGATGGTGTCCGCGGGCCTGACATTGTGGTCCATGGTCCAGTACTTGCGGGCGGCCTGGCCGCATCTGCGGACCGACGTGCAAAAGAAATAAAACTTTTTTGAATCAAGGGGTTGACGGCGCTTCTGATTTCTATAGAATGCGCCACACCAAGCGGGAATAGCTCAGTTGGTAGAGCACGACCTTGCCAAGGTCGGGGTCGCGAGTTCGAGTCTCGTTTCCCGCTCCAAGTTTTACGCATTTGATGTCGCGCTACTGACAACAGATGTTTTGAGGCCGAGTAGCAAAATGGTTATGCAGCGGATTGCAAATCCGCCTACGCCGGTTCGATTCCGACCTCGGCCTCCACTATTGAAAACCCCGCAGATTAACGTCTGCGGGGTTTTTTATTGCTCTCAGGAAAGTGATGTGTTCCGCAACTTTTGCAAGGCTTTCCGCAACCACCACACCGATTGCTCATTAACTCACCCACCCATCAGATTTTTCCTACAAAGAAATTGACCGCAAGTCCTTCTGGACGTTAACTGTATATTCGTACAGTATTGGAAGTCGTGCGTCATGAGCTTTGCAATTTTAGGACCTATCGGCCAGGGCGGTCGGAAACTGCCGCTCTGCCTGTTCCAGGTGCCGGCGGGTTTTCCATCGCCGGCAGCGGACCACATCGAGGCGCACATCTCCTTGGATGAGGTGCTGAACATCCGTGCACCGCACGTCTACCTGGTATCGATCACCGGGGAGAGCATGCAGGGCGCCGGGATTTTCGAGGGGGACCTGGCGATCGTGGATCGCTCGCTTGAACCGGCCCATGGCCATATCGTCGTGGCCTTGCTGAACAACGATCCGGTGTGCAAGCGCCTGTGCATTCGCGGCAAGGACGTGATCCTGCTGTCGGAGAACCCCAAATACCCGCCACGCTATGTGCTGGAGAGTGACGAGCTGTCGATCTGGGGTGTGATCACCGGCAGTGTGCGCAGCCATGTCTAAGCCCGCGCCGGTCTTCGGTCTGATCGATTGCAACAGCTTCTATGCCAGCTGCGAGCGGGTGTTTCGCCCGGACCTGGCCAAGGTTCCGATCGTCGTCCTGTCGAACAACGATGGCTGCGTCATTGCGCGCAGCTACGACGCCAAGCCTTTCGTGAAAATGGGCGAGCCGTATTTCCAGATAAAGAACAAGCTCCGCCAGCAAGGCATCGTCGCCTTCTCGTCGAACTATGCGCTGTATGGCGACATGAGCGAGCGGGTGATGACGCTGATCGAGTCGATGGTGCCGGCGGTCGAGGTCTACAGCATCGATGAGGCGTTTGCCGACCTGACCGGTATCGAAGGCCTGGACGTACTGGGTCGACGGATTCGCAGCCAGGTTTTGCGCTGCACCGGTATCCCGGTCGGCGTTGGCATCGCCCCCACCAAGACCCTGGCCAAGCTGGCCAACCACACGGCGAAACGCTTGCAGGCGCAGACTGGCGGCGTGGTGAACATCTGCGATCCGGTAAAACGTGACTGGGTGCTGCGCAACACCGACGTGGGTGAAGTGTGGGGAGTGGGCCGGCGCATGAAAGTGCACTTGAACACACTGGGCATCAAGTCGGCCATGGACCTGGCCAAGGCGGACGCCTGGTCGCTGCGCAAGCACTTCAGCGTGGTGATCGAGAAGACCGCCCGGGAACTGGCCGGCACCCCGTGTCTGGAACTGGATGAACCAGACCCGCCGAAGCAGGAGATCTGCTGCAGCCGAATGTTCGGCATGCGGCTCAAGGAGCTTGCACCGATCAAGGAGGCCGTCGCCACCTACATGATGCGCGCCTCGGAAAAGCTCAGGGCGCAGCATTCCCTGTGCAAGAAGATCCGGGTCAGCATCCGGACCGGCATGTTCAACCCCGAGGAAGCCAAATACGCCAACGGTGTGGTGGTGGAGCTGCCGTATCCCACGGATGACGTGCGTCTGCTGACCAAGACGGCCGTAGATGCACTGGATCGGGTATTCCGCCCTGGCTTCGCCTACAGCAAAGCGGAGGTCATGCTGCTGAACCTGTGCCAGCCAGGCGAGTACACCGATGATTTGTTCGCCACCTCGCAACCGGCCGGGGCAAGCCGTGTCATGGCGGTGCTGGATCAGATCAATGGCCGGTGGGGAAGGGGGACGCTTCGCGCGGCCAGTGTGCCGACCAATCCCGACTGGGGCATGCGCCGGGAAATGATGAGCCAGAGCTACACCACGAGGCTGGATCAGCTATGGAGGGTGTCATGTGTTTGATTTCGCGCTGCAGCAAGACCACCCCATCGGCGCGGTCCTTGTGAGGGTGGAAATCGGAGACTTCCCCGGTGTCAGGCATTGGCTGGCGCGGCCGCTGGATGTGCCTGGGTTATGCTGGTAAGCTATTGAAATATAAAGTGATATTCCGGTTCTTGCGATGTGCTGGGCGCGGGGTCACCATCGATCTTGCCCAGCACTGTAAAAAAGCTCCGTAGACGCATGATTTAAGAAGCTTTTTTTTACGCAATCGGCTCGATCCAATCGCCAAAAAACACCGTCGCAAACTTGCTTCACCCGGACGGGATGTATATATTCCCCCCTCTGCTTCACCGCGCTACCGCCCGAATGGCGAAACTGGTAGACGCATGGGACTTAAAATCCCCCGCTCGTAAGGGCGTGCCGGTTCGATTCCGGCTTCGGGCACCATATATCAAAGGCTTACGCTTGATGGCGTAGGCCTTTTTTGTTGGGCGCAAACCGGGTCGAACTCCCGGAAAAACGCCGTAACAGCGGTTTGGGTGACGGGCAACTATTGGCCGTTTCCTCCAATGGTGAGAGGAAAAAACGACCCAAAGGAGACGCTCAGCAGCGTCTCTGGGGTCTGAACCGGTTGACTGATCAGTAGGGTTTGTCACCGATAATAGCCGCGCGCTCCATCTTGCGATGGCAAGGCGGATAGTCCATCACGGCATAGTGTTGGGTGCAGCGGTTATCCCAAATCGCCACGCTGTTTTTCTTCCAACGCCAGCGCACCTGATACTCGGGATTGTAGGCCTGGCTGATCAGGTACTTGAGCAGGTCGACGCCGGCCTGGTTGTAATCCTGGCCGAAACGGACACGGCCATCGCGGTGGTAATTGACGAAGTGTGTGGCGTAGGCATTGACGAACAGCACCTTCTCGCCGGTTTCCGGGTGGGTGCGCACGACCGGATGCTCAGAATCCGGGTACTGCGCCTTCATCGCCAGGCGCTTTTCCCTGGGCATGGCGGCGGCGAAGGAGGCGTTGAAGCTATGGCTGGCGATCAGGTTGCCGATTTCCTGTTTCACGTCCGCCGGCAGCTTGTCATAGGCCAGCACCATGTTGGCCCACATGGTGTCGCCGCCGACCGGAGGGCATTCGACGCATCGCAGCACCGCGCCCATCGGCGGCGATTCACGCCAGGTGGCATCGCAGTGCCAGGCATTTTCATAGCGATCCGCCGGGTTCTCGGGGGTCTTGTAGATTTGCACGAGGCCGGGCGCTTCGGGATGGCTGGGCAGCATCGGGTGGGTTTCGAGCTGCCCCATGCGCAGGGAAAAAGCCTCGTGATCGCGACGGGAAAGTTTGTCCAGATCCTGGTCACGCAGGAACAGCACCTTGTGTTTGAGCAGTGCGGCGTAAATTTCGTTGAACAGGTCGTCATCGCGCACTGCGTCGCCCAGGTTCACATCGAGCAGTTCCGCGCCGATGGCGCAGGTCAGTTGTTCGACTCGCATTGCGTCTCCATTTACTTGGTCTATGGCCGGGCCGTGGGCGTGACAGGTGAAAGCCATGCCTTGAGTGACGGCGGCGCTTGTTATTGTTGATCCAGTTTTTTGGCTGCGGCGGTGTGGGACAGGTGAATCCGCGGGAGTCTGCGGCAGGAGCCGACAGCGATGCCGCGCGCCTATCCTAGTTGGCAGGCACGGGCAATCCTGTGCATTTCAGGACGTTTTCTTAGCGTATTGGGACAAAGTCGGTCCGCTCGCGGGCGCGCTCCCTTGGGACCGCCCGTTCCACTTACTCAGGTGAGTGACCCGGGTGTCACCTGGCTCTCTCGGTAGGCTGTGACCCAACTCGATGGCGTCTGGCCAAACTGGCCACGGAACCAGCGGGAAAAGTCACCGGCAGAGGAAAAACCAAGCAGCTCGGCGACCTCATATAACCGGCGCTTGCTGTTGGCCAGGTACTCTTCGGCGAGTTCGGCACGCACGGCATTGATGATGGTGGTGACGCTTTGCCCTTCCTCCGCGAGGTGCCGGTTCAGCGTGCGTCGATGCACGCCGAGGTGCTGGGCAACGCCATCGACGGAACACAGCCCGCCCGGCAACAACATCTTGACCACCTGGCGCACCCGCTGCGCCGGCTCGTCGCGCAGGTTGGCCAGCAGCAGGTCCAGGGAGCGCTTCACTTCGCGATGCAGCGTCGGGTCTGCCGCGGGAATGGCCGCGTCGAGATCGCGGGCGCGGCAAACGATGGCATTGAACTCCTGGGAAAACTCGATCGCCGTGCCCAGCACGCGGTGATGGACTTCCAGGCTGGCGGGTCGCTCGTGGGTAAAGCTGACCCTGACTGGCCGGAAAGTCTGGCCGCTGAGATTGTTCAAGGTGCGCACGATAATCCCCGTCGCCTGTTCGATCGCCTGGCGCCAAACGCCATGATGACCCTGCATGTTCACACCCATATGCAACAGGACCAGGTCCCCGACATCTTCAAGCCGCAGCTCCACACCGGCGTTATGCAACCGGGCGTAACGCGCGCAGGACAGCAAGGCTGCGCGCAGTGTCGGCTCTTCGCGAATGAGCAGCGCCAGCATGCCGAAGTTGGACAGCTGCCTCGATTGCGCCAGCAACAGCCCGAACGCCTCATGGCCAGACAGGCGCGCCGACTCTTCCAGCAGCCAGCCGACCGAATCGCTGCTGATCATGATGTTCGGATCGGCCAGGGTACTGGCCGGCAGCTTGGCCAGGCGCAGCATGCGAAACGGGTCCAGCCCTACGGAGCGGGCCACTTGCTCATAGTGGGTCAGGCTGGCACTGCGGGTCAGGGTGTACATGCTGGGCTGTCCCAATTTCACAAGAATGTGTCCTGCGAAGCTTAGTGCAGGACGCCCCGCCAGAGCTACCTTCAGGTCACTGATAATAGTGGAGGCAGAGCCGTATTGGCCATCCGCTTTATAACAACAATAAAACCCATGAGGAGGCTGCATGGCCTTTCACCCAATCGCCGACGATGACGACGCTGGTTGCGTCAACGTTGCGCGTAGATATGCCTGGATTGTCTTTGCACTGACCTTCGGCCTGTTGATTTCCGATTACATGTCGCGCCAAGTGCTCAATGCGGTGTTCCCGCTGCTCAAGAGCGAGTGGGCACTGAGTGACGGCCAGCTCGGCCTGCTCAGTGGCATTGTCGCCCTGATGGTCGGCCTGCTGACGTTCCCGCTGTCGCTGATGGCCGACCGTTTCGGCCGGGTCAAGAGCCTGGCGCTGATGGCGCTACTGTGGAGCCTGGCCACTTTGGGCTGCGCCTTGGCGCAGGACTACCCGCAGATGTTCATCGCCCGGTTCATGGTCGGCGTCGGCGAAGCCGCCTACGGCAGCGTGGGCATCGCGGTGGTGATTTCGGTATTCCCAAAACACATGCGCGCCACCCTGGCCAGCGCGTTCATGGCCGGCGGCTTGTTCGGCGCTGTGCTGGGCATGGCCCTGGGCGGCGCGATCGCCGCCAAGCTGGGCTGGCGCTGGTCATTTGCCGGCATGGCGTTGTTCGGCCTGTGCCTGGCGGTACTGTATCCAATCATCGTCAAGGAAGCGCGCATTGCGCCGCAACGTGCGGCGCGGGCCCTGAACCAGGGCGCGCAGGTCCAGCGCCCGTTGCGTACCCTGTGGTCCAGCCGTTCGGTGGTGGCGACCTATTTCGGCAGTGGTTTGCAGTTGTTTGTCGGCGGCACGGTGATGGTGTGGATTCCCAGCTACCTGAACCGCTACTACGACATGCCGACGGACAAGGCCGGCGGCCTGGCAGCGCTCATTGTGCTGTGCAGCGGTGTGGGGATGATTCTGTGCGGCATGCTCAGCGATCGGCTGTGTCGCAACTCACCGGAGCGCAAGGTCAGCCTGGCCATCGCCTTCTGCCTGGGCAGTTGCCTGCTCTTGTCGGCGGCGTTCGCGCTGCAGGCGGGGCCCGTGCAATTGCTGTTGATTTGCCTCGGCATGCTGATTGCCACCGGGACCACGGGCCCGGCTGGCGCGATGGTCGCCAACCTGACCCATTACTCGGTACACGGCACGGCGTTTGCCACGTTGACCCTGGCCAACAACCTGCTCGGCCTGGCCCCGGGGCCATTTATTACCGGCCGGGTTTCCGACCTGATCGGCCTGCATGCCGCGTTTCAACTGGTGCCACTGGTCAGCCTCGCGGCCGCGGCGGTGTTCTTTTACGCCAAGTGTCACTACCACAAAGATATTGCCCGTTTAACGGGTGACAGCGTCGCAGCCCCTGTCAGTGACGCCGCGTTAGAGGTGAAGTTGTGAGTCGTTTTTCAAGTGTTGATGTGTTTTTCGATCGCCCCTGGAACCTGATCGGCAAGCGCAAGCTGGAGCAGATGCTGATTGGCGAGGAGTCCATGCCATGAGCGCCATTGCTCGCACCCAAGCCCATACCCGCGTGCGCGAATTGGCATCGGGTTTTATCGTCAGCCTGATCGTGGCGGCTGCCGCTTCGTTTTTGTCCGAGCACTATGGTGCGCCGCTCATGCTGTTCGCCTTGTTGCTGGGCATGGCGCTGAACTTTCTGGCGGACGAAGGCTCGTGCAAGGCCGGTGTCGAGTTTACCGCGCGTATGGTGCTGCGCATCGGCGTGGCGCTACTGGGCATGCGTATCACCCTGGAACAAATGGCGGCGTTGGGCTGGAAGCCGATGGCGCTGGTGGTGATCCTGGTGGTGACCATCGGCGTCTCGGTGATCGCCGCCAGGCTGCTCGGCTTTGTTCGGCATGCTTACCGGTGGCGCCACCGCCATCTGCGGTGCATCGGCAGCCTTGGCCCTGGCCGCGGCGTTGCCTAACCATCCGCAGAAAGAGCGTGCGACCCTGTTCACGGTGATCGGCGTGTCGGCGTTGTCGACCCTGGCGATGATCGTCTATCCAATGATTGCTCACGGGTTATCACTGATGCTGGCCTGCATCAACAGCACCGGCTGGATCGCGCCGGCGGTGCAGGGCGGGGTCAATGAGTTCTCGCGCTGGTGCCTGGTGATTTCCATCAGTGCCCCGGGCATGCAGGGCTTCACTGGGCTGGCTCCTCGTTACAGTGAGGCTCACCACCGGTGTGACAAGCACCGGTTTTCGCGGCGACTGTACCAGCAGTCGCCGTTTTTTTTGTGTGCGTTGAAAGGCGGGAACAGCGCTCCCTGTCAGGGAGCGACCGCTTGTTTCTGCGCGCGACGCCACGCCGCTGGCGGCATGCCGAACTGGTTGATGAACCAGCGGGTGAAGGAGCTGGCCATGGAGAAGCCGAACATGTCGGCGATGCTACTCATCGAGTGGTTCGGGTTTTCCAGATAACGGAGCGCCAGGTCACGGCGCACCTCGTTGATCAGGTCGTTGAAGGCACAGCCGTCGTCTTGCAGGCGGCGTTGAAAGGTGCGCACGTTCATGCCCTGTGACAGCGCGATCTGTTCGATCGTGGCGCGGCCCATGGGCAACAGCAGGTAGATTGCCTTGCGCACTTCGAACAGCAACGAAGTGTTTACATCGCTTTGCAGCGAGTCGATGTAGTGTCTGGCATAACTTGCCATGGCCGGGTCGGCATTGGCGTTGACCATGTCCAGACTGGCATCGGAGCAGACGATGCCGTTGAAATCGCTGCCAAACTCCAGGTTGCAGCCGAACAGGCGCCGATGCAGATGCAGGTTCTCTGGCGGCTGGTGCATGAAGTTGACGCTGTACGGGCGCCACTGCGCGCCGAGCAGTGTCGAGCACAGGCCGAACAGCACACCGATGACCAGTTCCGAGGCCTGGCGGCTGGGCAGCAGCGATTCGGTGACCATCTCGGCACGAATGATCACCATCCGGCCGGCTTCTTCAACGAAGATCCCCAGGGAGTCATTCATCAGATGACGATAGTGCTCCATTACCTGAAAGGCCTCACGCAGGGTGCGTTGCTGGCTGAGCAGCAGGCTGACCGCGCCGAAGTCTGAAAGCTGACGCGACTCGGCCATGCGCAGGCCGAGGGTCTGGCAACCACTGGCGACGGCAGAATCTTCCAGCAGGCGCACGGCGGAATCGATGGGTATACGGTTTTCCGGGACTCGCAGTTGAGCCTTGCTCAGCCCGACGACGGTCATGATGTCGCACGGGTTGAATCCGAGGTCCTGGGTGACTTCCAGGTATTTGGTCAAGACGGCGGCGCGAACAAGCTTGGGCATGTGCAGGATCTCCCTCGGCCGATGGCGGCGTTGCTTTTTTCATCGAAGGTGTTTTGCGCGGGAAGAGGGCGCTTGTGGCGGAACTGCTGGCGCCAGCGATCTTCAACCCTGGTCTGGCGTGATGCAGAGCAGGTAGCGCGGATCCATTTTAGGGAGCATGGGCCCGGTGGCATGGGCATGGCGGGATAATTTCTTAGCATACTGGGACACAGTCGAAGAGCCTGGAACGATGGCGTAAGGCGCCGCGCTGCAGGTGTTGGCGCTGTCCCAGTTTCACAAGATTGTGTCCCGGGAAGCTCAGTGCAGAGCACCCACACGGCGCTACCTTCAGGCCCACAATTGATAAGATGGAGGTAGAAAATGGATACGCGCACTTCAATGCGTATCGGTCAGCCGCTCGCTGCAATGGCGCCTGCGGATGCCGACGATCCTGATGCATTCAATCACTGCTTTGCCGAAGTCAACGGCATCCGCATGCATTACATCGACGAGGGCCAGGGCCCGCTCGTCATCCTGCTGCATGGTTTCCCCTACCTCTGGTACATGTGGCGGCGCCAGATCGTGGCTTTGGCCGAGGCCGGCTTTCGGGTTGTCGTGCCCGATCAACGCGGGTTCGGGCAGTCGGACCGACCCGATGCCATCGAAGCCTATGACATGAGCCAGGCCGTCGGCGACATGGTGGGCTTGATGGCGGCCCTGGGCGAAACGTCCGCGGTCATCATTGGGCACGACCTGGGGGCCTGGGTGGCTCAAGCGTCGGCCCTGTTGCGACCGGATCTGTTCCGTGGCCTGGTGATGCTCAATACGCCGGTGCCACCGCGCGGCAAGGTCAAGCCGACCGTGGGTTTGCAGGCCATGGCGAAAGGAAGGGTCTACCACCACCTGTATTTCCAACAGCTCGACAAGCCGGATCGCGAGTTGGCCCATGATCCGCGCAAGACCTTGAGCAGCGTCTTCTATTCGATCTCCGGCAGCGCCGTCGGCGCCGAACGCTGGCGTCTGTTCGTCGAGGCCGGTGAACCCATTCTCAATGCCTTCACCGAGCCGAAGGGGGAGTTTCCGTCCTGGTTGAGCCCGCGGTCGCTGGACTACTACGTCGCCGAGTACACACGCACGGGCTTTACCGGAGCCCTCAACTATTACCGCTGTCGTGACCGCAACTGGGAAATCACCGCGTTTCTCGACGGCGCGAAGGTCAGCCAGCCGAGCCTGTTCATCGGCGGTGCTGCCGACCCTTCCCTGGAGCCGGTTGAAATCCGCGGCCTCTACGAGCAGATGGACGCCTACCTGCCCGCACTGCGCAAAAAGGTGTTGCTACCCGGTGTAGGCCATAGCGCCGCAGAGGAAAGCCCCGCCCAGGTCAACGAGTTGCTGCTGGAGTTTCTCGAGCAGTCGATGTCCTGTGAGCCAGCGGCACGCTAAGCCACTTCATGGCGTCAACGCAAAAGGCAGGGCGAACGCTAGCGGCATCTGCCGTAACGTCCGCCCTGCCTTTGCACATGGACAGGGCTGGATTTTTACCTGGCTACTCAGCTGACAACCTTGACCAGCAGATGATCGCCGAACTGCTCGCGCAGACGGTTCTTCAAGACCTTGCCCGTAGCACCCAGTGGAATCGTATCGACGAAGACCACATCATCCGGCGTCCACCACTTGGCAATCTTGCCTTCATAAAAGGCCAGCAGTTCATCCCGCGTCAGGGCTGCCTGCGCTTTCCTGACGATGACCAGCAACGGCCGCTCATCCCACTTCGCATGTTTGGCCGCGATGCAGGCCGCCTGGGCGACTGACGGATGGCTCAGCGCAATGTTCTCGAGGTCGATGGAGCCTATCCACTCGCCACCCGACTTGATCACATCCTTGCTGCGATCGGTGATCTGCATGAAGCCATCGCCATCGATGGTCGCCACATCGCCGGTCGGGAACCATGTCTGGCCGGCGTGCTCGAGAAGCGGCGAGCACTCACCTTCGTTTCTGAAATAGTCGCGTACCACCCAGGGGCCACGCACCATCAGGTCACCCGACGTCGCGCCGTCCCAAGGCAGTTCCACGCCGTCCGTACCGACGATCTTCATGTCGACGCCAAACACTGCGCGGCCTTGTTTGGACTGCACGGCATTACGCTCGGCCGCGGACATGACCAGGTGCCTGGCCTTGAGGGTGCCGATGGTTCCGATCGGGCTCAACTCCGTCATCCCCCAGACGTGCAACACCGCCACGCCGAAGGTCTCCTGAAACCTGTGCAGCATGGCCGTGGGGCAGGCTGCACCGCCAATAATGGTGCGTTTCATGCTGGAGAAAGACTTGTCGGTTTGCTCCAGATGCCCCAGCAACCCTTGCCAGACTGTCGGTACGCCGGCGGAGAGGGTCACCTGCTGCGCTTCCAGCAGGTCGAACAGCGATTGGCCGTCCAGCGCAGGTCCGGGAAATACCAGCTTGGCGCCGACCATGCACGCGATGTACGGGAGCCCCCAGGCATTGACATGGAACATGGGCACAACCGGCAGGATGACGTCCCGCGCCGAGCAGTTCAGGGCATCCGGCAGTGCGGCGGCATAGCTGTGCAATAGCGATGAGCGATGACTGTACAGGACGCCTTTCGGGTTGCCCGTGGTGCCGGAGGTGTAGCAGAGCGTACAGGCGGCTTCCTCGTCGAGATCCGGCCAGGCATAGTCGCAGGCGCCCTGTTGCAGCAGATCTTCATAGCACAGCAGGTTGTCGATACCGGCGTCCGTTGGCATGTGGGCCTGATCGGTCATGGCGATGAACGCCTTGACCGTATGGCAGCGGCCAGCGATGAGCTTGATCAACGGCAGGAAGGTCATGTCGAAGAAGATGTATTGGTCTTCGGCATGATTGGCGATGTAGGCCACCTGGTCTTCATGCAGGCGCGGGTTGATGGTATGCACGATGGCACCCATGCCGCCGATGCCGTAGTACAACTCCAGGTGACGATAGCCGTTCCAGGCAAGCGTTCCGATGCGGTCGGCCGGCTGCACGCCCAGGCCGGTCAGGGCGCTGGCCAACTGGCGCGCGCGACGGTGGCAGTCACGGAAGGTGTAGCGATGGATATCGCCCTCCACCCGGCGGGACACAATCTGAGTATCGCCATGATGGCGGTCGGCGTGTTCTATCAGAGAGGAAATCAACAGCTGCTTGTGCATCATCAAGCCATGCATGGGCATCGCTCCGTTCATAAGTCTGAGATCGGGGGAGCGGACAGGCGGCCAGGGCTCTCTGTCAGATTCCACGTCAAGACCGCGAACCGGGACAGCCTGTTTTCCTCCCCTGGATGTTGGCGCTCAGGTAACCGACCCGGCTGCCCCGTGAATCGGGGCGTGCCGGGAGCGTTGCTGGAACCGGATCAGTTGAATGCCGTGAGATCTTTCGGCTCGATGTCATGCAGCTCGCAATAGGCGAGGTAACGCTTGAGGCCGGACTTCCAGTTTTCCAACGCGACGATGTTGTCGTTGTCATCGACAAACGCCAGATCGCCATTGACCTGGACCAGGGTCAGCACATAGCCGTCGCCATTGCCGGTGCTGACGACTTCCGGTGTGTGAGTCGACCCGGCCGTCTCGTAGACGATGCTGCCCGGACCTGCGACCCAGTCATGTTCCTTGTATTTCCACTGGCCTTCGAAGGTGTAGACCATCACCGTGCCCGTGTGGTGATGCTTGGGCAGCTGCATGTCGATCGGCGCCTTCATCATGACGATCCATTCGCCGCGGATCGGGTCGAGCTTGAAGTACTTGAGCAATACGTTTTCCGCATACGGGGTAAACGGAATCCAGGGCAGGGATTCGCCATCGATGACGGCGGTGTCGACGTGTTCGTAGAGCATAGGTATCTCCGTTGATTGTTGTTGTGATCGGGAATTTTTCGGCGGCCGGGATCGCCCGACCCTCACGGAGGGTCGGGTGTTCTGGCAGCCTGTCAGGCAGTCAGGGTCAGGTCAGCGGGGTGCCCGCCAGGGTCGCGCGCAGCATCTTGCGTGGTGCATTGCCGTAGTCAGCCACCGCGTAGTGCTGGACTTGCAGGTTGTCCCACATGGCAACGGTGTTGGTGCGCCATTTCAGGCGAACCTGATATTCAGGAATGGCGGCCTGGGAGATCAGGTAGTTCATCAGATGATGAGCCTCGGGCATGAAGTCCTGGCCGTAACGGATGTCCTCGAAGTTGAAGAAATTCGAGAAATGGGTGGTGAACGCCGAGTTGACGAACAACACCTTTTCACCCGTCTCGGGATGGGTCAGCACAACCGGGTGTTCAGCGCCGGGACTCTTCAGGGCCATCGCGTGACGTTCTTCGCGTGGCAACTGGGCGCCAAAGGTCTGCTCGGCGCCGTGCTTGGCATACAAGCCCTCGATCCGTTGCTTGATGGTGTCGGGCAGATTGTCGTAGGCCATCACCATGTTGGAAAACAGAGTGTCTCCGCCGGTTTCCGGACCCAGTTCGCAGCGCAACACCGCGCCGCGGGGCGGCGCCTTCTTGTAAGTGACATCGGCATGCCAGAGGTTCTCGCGGCTGGCCTTTTCGACATAGTTTTTAGGCTTGTTCGGATCGAGGTTGCGGTACAGCATCAGCAGCTTGTCCGCCTCCGGATGGCTCGGCGCAAGGGGATGGGCTTCCAGTTCGCTGAATTGCGCGGCGAAATGCTGTTGCTCCATTGGAGTGATGTTCTGGTCGCGGAAGAACAGCACTTTGTGCTTGAGCCACAGCTCCCGGATTTGCGCGATCAGTTCGGGGTCCTCAGCGGCGTCGACAAGGCTGACGTTGCTGAGCTCGGCGCCGATGGCGGGCGTGCATAGCTCCACCTTGATCGAATGCTGTCGCACCGACGACCGGATGATGTTCGGTGCCGAGGGAGAGGCTGGTGAAGGGGTGTCCTGGATTTCGGCGATTTTTGTCATTGTTGTCTCCAATCCGTGCTTGTACGGCGGTGCGCAAGATATGCGCCCGTTATAGGTAACTGGCCCCCGCTGATGGGGCGGAGGTAGTGGTCCTATCGTAGATATCCCGGGCACGAGGCTATGAGCGCAGCGGGACAGTTTCTTAGCATGTTGGGACAACGAGCCTAGCGGTCAGGACTCAGGTGAATGATGACCAATGCTCCGGCGCTGTCTTGCCTGCCAGGCCGGAATTAGTTGAGATGCGGATCTGCATCAATCGATGATTGTGCTGCATCGCCAGTTGGCTGAGGTGCTCGGCCATCTCCAAGTCGAGCATGTACCAGAACACGCCCGAGGAGACCCAGTACCAATTCAAGGAAGACGACAGTCAGGGGCAACCCCTGGACGGCAATCATCAATACACGGTGACCTTTGCCAAAGGACAGACGCCACCGGTCAAGGGCTTCTGGTCGTTGACGCTGTACAACGCCGAGCACTTCTTCCACGCCAACCCCTTGCAGCGCTTCTCGCTGGGCACCAAGAACAAGACGCTCAAGGATAATCCCGACGGCTCCCTGACTCTCTACCTCGGCGCCAAGTCCCCGGGCGCGGACAAGGAAAGCAACTGGCTGCCAGCTCCCACGGGGCCGTTCTCGTTGCTGCTGCGCAATTACTGGCCTGAGGCCTCGATCATCGACGGCAGCTGGACGCCGCCTGATGTGGTGAAAACCAACTGACCCTGGTGCGGCTTGCCCGTGTAGCGTCAGTCATTCACTTGCCTGCCCGGCAATCGGGCAGGCAAGGCCTGCACAGGCATCTACGTTTTCAGGCGGACAATCGGGATCCGCTGGTTTTATGCCCATGATTTGAGGCGCGCTGTTTTTGATCAGCTATGGTAAGCCGGTACACAACCCACTTGGCAGATCATCCATGAACGCCTACCTCACACTGTTCTTCGGCATGTTCACTACCCTGCTGGCAATCATCAATCCGCTTGAGGCCATTCCGGTATTCCTTGGCCTGCTGCAAGACAAAGACGCTGTCGAACGGCGTCGAGTGGCGCGCAAGGCTTGCCTCTATGCGCTGCTGCTGATGTTTTTCTTTTTGATTTTCGGAAACCTGCTGCTGCGCCTGTTCGAGGTTCCATTGAGTATGATTCGGGTGGTCGGTGGGCTGATCCTGATGCGCATCGGCTTCGAGCTTTTCGCCCCTTCGCCCAACAGCAATCTGATTCCAAGCGCTGGCAAAGGCGACCAGGACGTATCCTTCATCCCCATGGCCATGCCGATCATGTTCGGCCCCGGCGCTATTGCCACCGTGATCGGCTTGACCAGCACCATAAAAGATTCCGACCGCGCCATACTGTCCTTCGCCGTGGTGGCACTGGCGATCTGTGCCACTATGTTCACAACCTACCTTTCTTTGGCTTACGCCAATGTCATCCTGAAAAAGATTGGCCCGCAAGGCATTGACGCAGCGACCCGCATCGTCGGCTTCTTCGTTTCGGCGATGGGCGTCGGCCTGATTTTCCACGGGACGGTGGAGTTTCTTCAGTCGTATGGAGTGCTGCTTGACGGGGTAGCCAAGTAAGGCGACGCCTTGCGCAGCGAATGGCGAGGTCAAGAAGCGGCCGGTCAACGCTGTCATAATCGCTTCACCTGACCGCTTGTGCGATATCTCCGCAAAAAATATCGACGCTGCCATCCTCGGGAGTCGTACGCACGACGATGGAGTACTTCCCGGACAGCAGTTCAGGGACGGCGACAGGCGCAGTTCGGTAAAAAGTCCAGCCGGCTTCAGCAGCACGTTGAGTGGTAATCCTGTTGTTCATGTCATAAGCGGCTGGGCCTGGCTGCTGGCAGCTGCCTTTGTTGACAAAAGTGTAGAGACGCAACGGCAGAGTGGTTCCGTCAGGGACACCAGAAATGTAGAAGTCAAAACTGGTTTCATTATCCACAGTGGTCAGAGTCGTACTGCCGATCTGGCCAGTATTCTGTTGGGTAGCGGTCAACGGCAGTGTCACCGGATGGCTGGAGGAACTGGCGCAGCCCAAGAGGCCTGCCGAGCCCAATAGCATTACCAGCGGGGCGCTGTATTTCATTGGCAATCTCCATCAATGAGTTGGCTGAGGCTCGAGCTGTTATCTACACCGTCGAGGGCATTGCAGTAGCGGTGAAACAGAAATGATTCTGGCCAGAATTGAATTTACTTAGGAAACAACAGCGTGAACGCGACCCGAAACCCCCAGCCCTCAGCACCGTCTTTCGGGCTATCAGCCCAGTAGCGCGGTCCGGCCTGCAAGCTCATGGGTTGATGACCTACTTTGAACAACTGGGTCACGAACAGGTTGATCGGCACCGACCATTCGCGGGTTTGCCAGTCGTAGGTGGACTCGGTGTTGATGCCAAAGGTTGTGTAGGTATGGGTGGTGTAGCTGAAGAACGGCTGCAGGAACGTCTGGTTGATCTTTTCCTTGTCGTCGGGCGGGCTGCTTTCCACGGACCAGATGTGGTTGGCCAGAATACCGCGAGTCCAGCCATTACTTTGTTTAAGCGCGACCACCGTAGGCCCGGCGCCCCATTGTTCAGCGCTCAGCAGGTCATCACTGCCGGTCGGCACCAGAATCACCGGGCCGGCCCCCAGAATCCAGCCGCTGGCGGTGGGTTCCTTGGGTGAAAAGAAGAAGCTCTGAGTGATATCACCGATACCGGATTTGTCGGCTTGCCCGCCGGGTACCAGGCCATGTTGGTCAATGACCGGCAGGATGGTTCGGGAAATCAGGTTCCATTTCTCGTTGATGCTAAAAGGCAACACGGGCTGGATATTGGTGACGCTTTGATAACCCTCGCCGCTGGGCCCGAGCTTCTGGTTCCAGTTGTATTGAATGGGCACGCTGTAGAGCGCCGCCACCGGGTTCAGCGATTGCTTGGCCAATTCGGCCTGGCTGTCGGCGGAGAACCCGATGTTGGGCCAAAGGGTTGCCAATGTCATGACGGGCATGAATTGAAGAGCTTTATTCATACGTACACCTTTCCGATCTCGAAAACATGAACTACCACTTAGTGGTCTGTCCCCGGCTCCGTCCAGCGTAGTTCAGACTTTCTGAATCAGAACTAATTTGGATGTTCGAGAAAGCTTTCTTGTCGAGGTAAGTCCATGCAACCAAGGAAGGCTGCGATTCCAGCTGTGCTTGTTCTGTTCTGCCATCAGGTGCAGGCGGGCGGCATCAGGTGTCGAACATCTCAGAAGCGCCGACCGGCTCAAAGCCCCTGATCATGCGTGCGGCGGTCACCGGCGTGAGTGCCTCCAACGAAGGCATGAAATGGTATGAAGTGGTGCCCATCGCCGCCGTTGTCGGAGCCACACAGGCGGCCACCGGTCACCGGGATCAGGACACGAACCTGTTCATCGAAGCCGAACTCATCGATGCGAAAACCAATCAAACCGTCGCCAAAGTGGTTCGCAAGGTATTTGGTAGCACCCTGGAAAATGAAAGCCAGAAAATTACCGCCCAGGACTTCAAGGCCGCCATCGATAAATTGAATGTTGATCTTTGGGCGTTCATTCGCAGTTGAACCTTAGCGTAGCCGTCACGGCGGCTGCTCGAAACCCTCAAGCAGAGGATTGCTGACATGCGTCTTTATTCATCGCTTCGATGCGCAAGCTTGCAAAGACCGTTACTTGTGGCCGCGCTGATGACCAGCGTGCTGATGCTCAGTGCCTGTGCGTCGGTGGATGCGCAGACAACCGCTTACGTCGGCGTCGAGCACCCCGCGCCAACCCTGGCCAGTGAGGTTCAGATACTCCGTACAGCGCCGACGCGGCCCAACGTGCGGTTGGGCGAAATCCTGATCGATGCCAGTGTCGACCCGGCACCGCCCATCACCCAGGTCGAACAAAAACTGCGCGAAGAAGCAGCCAAGCTTGGCGCAGATGCAGTGGTTGTCGTTTATGACCAGATCCAGCCCGTCGCTGCCTACGTGAGCGGGCCACTCTGGAGCCGTGACATCGAAACGATTCAGGGACGCAAGCTCAAGGGCATTGCCATCAAATATCAATAACGAGGTACACCGCTATGAAAGCAATCATGTCCTGGCTGACGATCACATTGGCGGCTGTACTGATCAGTGCCTGTTCGGCCGTCAGCTCAACCGACGGCGGCGCCGGTGAAGTTGAAATTCGCTCAGGCACAATCGAGCAGATTTCGCTGACACAAATGCAGACCAATCACGACAGTGGCGTCGGTGCTGTCCTCGGTGGCCTGGGTGGCCTGGGGATCGGCAGCCTGATTGGCCGGGGCACCGGGCGGGATGTCGCCATGGTCGCCGGCGCGCTCGCCGGGGCGGTGGGTGGTAATTACGCCGAGAAGAAAAAGTACGATCAACCGGTAGAGGCGCAGCAGATTATCGTGCGGGTCAACAGTGGCGTACTGGTCTCAGTGACCCAGCCGATCAATCCCTCCCTGGCTAAAGGGACGAAGGTGTATATCCAGGGCTCAGGCAATGATGCTCGTGTGGTACCGCAAGGTGGTTAAGATTCATCCGAGGTTTTTGAGCGCTGCACTGTTCCCCAGGCACTTGTAACAAGGACCTGGGTAACCGTAGTTATTCACTTGCCTGCCCGGCAATCGGGCAGGCAAGGCGGGCCCCTTGATCTGCAAGTCTGAACACCCCCCATCCCCCATCAAGGGGGTCAATCCCCCTCGTTCCTGCGCATACCATCCAGCTCGTCCTTGTCGCGACAGCCGCGCCTTGCGTGCGGCCCGCTGCCGCCATTTCCCGAGAGAAACAATAATGACTGGGTATGCCTTGCGAGTGGAACTTGAACCAACCGGCCTCGATGCCGACCTCAACGAGCTGGAATCGGCGATGCAGCAAAGTGCGCGGCGCTTTGCCTGCAATGTGATGCGACCGCTCGGCCAGCAGCTCGACCAGATGACCCCGGCGCAGGTGATCGCCGCCGACTCGCCGTTGTGGCAGGTGTTCGAGGAGTTCGCCGGGCTCGGCCTGAACCTGGCCGATCTGCAGGCTTTGCCGGCGGCCGATCGCGCACGCCTGATGAGCCTGGTGTTCGAGGAATTGGGGCACGGTGACGGGGGCCTGGCCGTGGTGCTGGGCGCCGCCATGATCCCGGGCATTGTCCTGGACCTGGTCGATCGGCAGGACCTGATGCAGCGCTACATCGACCGCCCGCTGGGCTGCTGGGGCATTACCGAACCGGACCATGGCAGCGACATGCTCGACAGCAGCGGCCACGTACGCCACCCCGGCGTGGGGCATGGCCGATTGAATTGCAACGCGAAAATCCAGGGCGAGCGCATCGTCATCAACGGGCAGAAGTCCGCCTGGGTGTCCAATGGACCGATTGCGCAAACCTGCATCCTGTTCTGCGGTTTCGACGATGGCTCCGGCCGCGACCAGCGCTGCGTGGTGCTGGTGCCGCTCGACAGCGCCGGTGTCAGCCGCGGCGCACCGCTGGACAAGATGGGCCAGCGTGCGCTGCCGCAAGGTGAATTGTATTTCGACAACGTCAGCCTGCCGCTCGACCACCTGGTGGCCGGGCCGGAAGACTACGCCAGGGTCGAGCAGGGCGTGCTCGCCGAGGCCAACGCATTGATGGGCGTGATCTGGACCGGCGTGGCCCGTGCTGCCTATGAGCTCGCCTACACCTACGCCCACCAGCGCAAGCAGGGCGGGGTGCCGATCATCGTCCACCAGAACGTGCGCTATCGCCTGTTCCACATGTTCTCCCGCGTCGAGGCCTCCCGTGCCCTGGCGCGCCGTGCGGTGCTGTTCAACCAGCTGGCGCCACGCCCGGCGCTGCAAGGTTCCATCGCCGCCAAGATCACCGCGACGCAGACCGCCTTCGACGTGGCCTCGCAAGCGATCCAGCTGTTCGGTGGCAACGGCGTCACTCGCGAGTACCCGGTCGAAAAGCTGCTGCGCGATGCCCGCGCCTCGATGATCGAGGACGGTTGCAACGAAATGCTCGCCATCAAGGGCGGCACCCTGATTTCACGGATCTGAGAACCTCGACATGAAGATGAATGCATACGTTGCCGGTGTGGGCATGGTGCCGTTCGGCAAACACCTGGACAAGACGCTCAAGGGCTTGGCCGGACAGGCGATCCAATTGGCCTTGAACGATGCCGGGCTGGACAAGACGCAGCTACAGGCGGCGTGGATGGGCAATGCCGCCGCCGGTGTGGTGACCGGCCAGGAAATGATCCGTGGCGAAGTGGTGCTGCGGGGCATGGGCATCGGCAAGATTCCGGTGGTCAATGTGGAAAACAAGCCGGACGACGCGCTGTATCTGGGCACCGACTACGATGGCCGCGGGGAACGGCTTGAGGGCTCGAAGCCGTACAGCCTGACATTTGCGGCCGATCAACTACCGCCGGCCGAGGCGTTCTGGTCAATATCGGCGTACGACGGTGAGCACTTTTTCGAGCCCAACCCGATCAATCGCTATTCAATCGGCACCAAGAATCGGGACCTGAAGAAGAATGCCGACGGTTCGCTGACGATTTACCTGCAACACCCTTCGCCAGGGGCTGACAAGGAAAGCAACTGGCTGCCGGTACCCAAGGGCGACTTCAGCTTGTTGTTGCGCCTGTACAGCCCGGGACAAAGCGTGGTCAAGGGTGAGTACATGATGCCGCCTGTGAGCACGATCATGTAAACGTTGATGGCAGCAATGTCCTGATCTTCTTGGCATCGGCAGCCAGGTGCTCGTTCGCTTCACTCACTGGGAGCGCGCCGGTTACCGCAAACATTATTAGCGCCTGAAATCGGCGGTTACTTCGTAACCCTGGGGTGTCAAGCAGTTTGTGATATTCTTGCTTCTCAACAGGAGCAACACCGTGACCAAGCAAGCAGAAAACAAACCACTGCCACCGACAGGCAGCAAGAAGGCGCATTTCGACGTCCGACTCGGCGACGATCGCATTGTGGTTGTGTCCTCGCGTGCAAGCGAAGTGGTTGAGCGACAAGCCGCAAAGGCTTTTGCCGGCAGTGGTCTGAGTCAGTCGGGTGTATACAAAGCCCCTCGTACTCCACGAGTCCCGCACCTTCAGAATCTGGAGCGGGAGCTTCGCGACCTGAAAAAAGTCGTCGATGCCCTCGCGGTCCGCTCCGTTGTGCACGATCAGTCGGCCCAGGTTTCTGACTCTGTTGATTTCGAGGGCATGACGGTGCTGGATGCTGACACTGCATACCAGCTGCTCGACAATCCTCCCGAGCCTAATCAGGCGCTGCGCAATCTGCTTGCCTTACGCTAAGGGCTTTTAATGGATTTCATCACCGTCGACTTTGATAAGTCGATAGATCGCGCTGCGTTCGACTGCGGAGTTCATCCAGCCCTCAACACATATATTGCCCAGCACGCTGGTCAGGACGAAAAGCGTAACATTTCCCGGACGTTCATGTATCTGCAGGACGGAGTTCTGCTGGGCTACTACACCCTGGCCAACACCGCTGTGGCGCTCGATCAGCTCAGTGATGAGATGAAAAAGAAGTTGCCTCGGTATCAAAGGACAACCCACTTCACCTTGTTTTGTCTGCGTCGACGATCATCCAAGGGATGCGCGAGCAGGAGGCCCGGCATGGCTGAGTTTTGTTCGAGTACTTCACTAGCGCTTCGGCGAACGTTGATGTGAGATACAGGCCTTGAAGAGCTCTTTTATGAGCCCAGCGCTCTAACTCGCGGCTTGCGCCAACCACTGTCGCAATACTGTAATAATTCAGTCATAGAATTGACACGACTTCTTACAGTTTCCCTCAGTCGGCCTCTGGCCTTTTCATGGATGAGCAAGTCCCATGCGTCGTGTCGTATTCAATCAGAAAGGCGGTGTCGGAAAATCCAGCATTGCCTGCAACCTCGCCGCCGTCAGTGCTGCCGAAGGTTACCGGACGCTGCTGGTTGATCTCGATCCCCAGGCTAATTCGACCCACTATCTCACCGGGCTGATGAACGAGAACATTCCTGCGGGGATCGCCGATTTTTTCAAGCAGACCTTGTCCAGCGGGTTCGAGGGCAGGAAGAATCGCGTGAACATCACCCGCACGCCTTACGCCAATCTCGACCTGGTGACGGCCAGTGCCGAACTGTCCGAGCTGCAGTCAAAACTGGAGAGCAAGTTCAAGATCAACAAGCTGCGCAAGTTGCTGATCGCACTGTCCGAAGACTATGAGCGCATCTATATCGACACACCGCCGTCACTGAATTTCTACACCTTCAGCGCGCTGGTGGCGGCGGACCGTTTGCTGATTCCGTTCGATTGCGACAGGTTTTCTCGCCAGGCGTTGTATCGTGTCATCGCCCAGGTGGAAGAGTTGCGCCTTGATCACAATGAATCACTGACAGTGGAAGGGGTGGTGGTCAACCAGTTCACCGGTC
Organism: Pseudomonas putida; assembly: GCF_028682635.1. Lineage (GTDB taxonomy): Bacteria > Pseudomonadota > Gammaproteobacteria > Pseudomonadales > Pseudomonadaceae > Aquipseudomonas > Aquipseudomonas putida_AE. The sequence goes on from NZ_JANHLK010000014.1 coordinate 163,699, forward strand.
ACACCGGCTTGCACCAGATGCTGGTGGATGAGCTGATGGCCGAAGGTTTGCCGGTGCTGCCGGTTTACCTGAGCAGCTCGGTGAAGATGCGCGAGTCTCATGATGTGTCGGTTCCCCTCGTGCATTTCGCCCCTCGGCATAAGCTGTCGCTGGAGTTTGCCAACTTGCTGGATGCCCTGGAACGAGCTGCTTAGGGAGCTCCCGGAGATCAAGGGTTTGCGGACTAAAGCTAATGCAAACCCTTGTGTGTTTCGGCTTCGTCTATTGCTGTCCTTTGCGCCGTTACTCCTGTTTGTGTTCAGCGTTCAGGTCTGCCTTGCGTCGATCGCTGCCGTTGGGATTGCCGACATCGATCAGTCTTCTTTCCAGCAGAATGGTTTGCAGGGCCTCGCGGTCCGACGGGGTCATTTGATGTTCTCGCTCCTTGAGTTCAAGCAGGATCGGGCTGGACCACTGGCGATAGGTTTGTTCGGCATTACGAGTGGATGACATCGCTTCCTCCATGGGCTGACTTCTGCCAATCAAGACGCCTTGGTTCGATACGCAAAGTGACCCTAGCCGAGGAAGGCCATTGTTGCCAATGCCTCACATCGGACGGTTCCAGGCACCCGTCGCCGCAGTGCGCCGGACGTAGTCGCTGAAGTCCCGCGCCGGACGCCCAAGCGCGCGTTGCACGCCGTCGGCGACCGCTGTGTTTCGGCCGTCGAGCACGGTGGTGAACAGGTACATGACCAGGTCGATCAGGGGCGATGGAAGTTGTTGCTGTTCCAGCGCCTGGCGATAGTCATCGGCCGGTACGGACAGGAAGCCGATGTCGCGGTTGGTGGCTTGGGCAATCTCCGTGACGGCCTCCGCGAATGTCAGCGCGCGTGGTCCGGTCAGTTCATAGAGCTGGCCTGAATGTCCGGGTTGAGTCAGTGCCGCGACCGCGACGTCGGCGATGTCTTCTGCGTCGACAAAAGGCTCCGGGATCGGTCCGACGGGGAGGGCCAGTTCACCTTCGAGGATCGGTTCGAGAAAGTGCGCTTCGCTGAAGTTCTGGCAGAACCAACTGGCCCTGAGCAGGGTCCAGTCGACGCCACTGTTCTGCACTACGCGTTCGGCCTGTTGCGCCTCGACCTCCCCGCGGCCCGACAACAACACCAACTTGCGCACGCCTGATTGAACAGCCTGGTCGGTGAATGCCTGGATGCTCTCCAAGGCGCCTGGAACCGCAAGGTCGGGTTGATAGCTGATGTAGGCCGAGTGGACGCCTTGGAGCACCGCGGCCCAGGTCGATCGATCCTCCCAGTCAAAGGCCGGGGTCGCCCCTCGGCAACCCTGGCGAACGGGCAAGCCAAGTGCTTGCAGGCGTTGAACGATGCGCCCACCGGTTTTGCCGGTCGCGCCGAGAATCAGCAGGGTTTCTTGAGAGGTTGTCATCGCGTTCATCTCCAGCCACCAATGTGAGTGATGCTCATGTTTTAAAGATGATAAACCCTCATGTTTTTCCGTCAATCGACCGAAGTGCAAAAACCGACGTATGGGCACGCCTTCACACAATGCTAAGGTGAGTCATCGTCATGTTATAGAAAAGGGGAGGAACCCAAGTGACAGACAAGGCCACTGAAACGCCCCAACAGGCAACGATTCGACGCGTCCCTGCGCAACAACGCAGTCGCGAGCGTCAGGAGCGCATACTTGCCGTGGCGACGGACTTGATTTCGAGCAAAGGCAGCGACCAGGTGAAGATGAGTGAAATCGCCGCGCTGTCGCAGATTTCAATTGGCTCGCTTTATCAATACTTCCCCGACAAGAGCTCGATCATCCGCACTTTGGCCGAGCGCTATAACGCTGAAAGTCGTCGCTGCATCGAACAGGCGCTGGGGGAGGTCGAGGATGTGCAAGGGTTGCAGGCGGCCTATTCGACGTTGCTCGACCAGTATTACGACATTGTCCTGGCGACACCGGCGATGCGTGACATCTGGTCCGGCATGCAGGCCGACAAGCAACTGCTCGAGCTGGAACTGCAGGAGAGTCGAATCGCTGGCGACTTGTTGGCCCAGGCCATGTTGCGGGTAACACCAGGCGCCGACGCCCAGCAGTTGGCGGATGCGGCTTTCTTGATCTGGCACCTGGGCGAAGCGACGATGCGGCTGGCGGTGTCGTCCGGGCCAGAGGAAGGGTGCAGGTTGGTGGAGTCCTTCAAGCGCATGTCACTGCACGAAATCCTCGGGCTGGTGTGCCATTGACCACCAAGGATCGGAGTCGACAGGATCGACCCCAATCCTGTTGCCTCTAGACAAATCCCTGCCCATGAAAACCCCGCGGCAGCCGTTGCAGGCCTGCCATGGCGGACAGGCGCTCGATCCAGTCCTGGCGCCAGTCTATGAGCACATGAGGGGTTCTTGCCTTGCGTGCGGCGCGGCGGGCGGCGTTGCGCTCGCTCTTGCGCGCCTCTTTGTAAGCGTCGGTGTTGCGACAGCTTCTGCATTTGACCCGATTCAGTTCCCGGGTTGAGGTGAGGTTGTTGCCTGTGTGACCGCAGGCGAGGTGCCCGCTGACTTTGAAGTGGGTAACCATCTGAACGCCTCCTTCGTGGCGAGGTGATCATTGGACAACCCAGGCTTGCTGACGTTCGCCGCTTGAGGGCGTAAAAAATCCCAGCGCCGGGCTGGGTTGGGGGGCCAGAATCGCAGAGACACACACACGCGGTGACGATAGTGTCGCCGGTCATGTGTCCCGCGTCAGGTCGTGTCTGTGCAGCGGTATCCGAATCGCAATTATCTGAACCGTGGCAGCGGCGGATCGACTGGCCGCAGCGCCGACAGGGTGTTGCGGATCAGCGGCGTATCCTTTTCGATATCGTTCAGCCGGTCACGGATCCTGAGCGCAGTCGGGTGTCCGCCTTGATGATCGACCCAGTCGGCGATTTCCTTGCACGCGGCAGCCAGGCGAACCTGACGGGAGTCGAGCAGGGTGAGCAGGGTGGTGATGGACTCTTTTTCGGACATGGGGAACACCTCCGTTAAGAAACCTGAAGATTGGCAGTAAAAAGCCCGCCGCCAGCGAGCTTCCACCGATGAGGCGCTGATCCTTCAGCACTGTCTCAGTATAGACCCGTAACCGCTTGGCGAATGCTCGTCAGCCTTGCCGGACCGTCATTTGCGATCGGGCGTTGAGCTCTCGACATACGTATTGGGCATCGCGTTCAAGATCGTAGCCGTCGCCGATGAAGCCATTGGTGCGAGTATCGGCGATGCGGTACCAGACGGCGGCGTCAGCGGGTTGATGCACGGTTTCTCCAGCCCGGCGTCCATGGATGATGATCTTGTTGCAGCGCTTGACGACAAAAATGTCTTCCATGGCTTCACCGCAGCTGATTCGTGTACAGATCTACTATAGAAGCCATTTGCAATCGTGCAAAAAATAGGCAGGTCAGTTCGTCGGTTCAGACGCCATTTTCTCAAGCAACATCGCCAGCGCGACTTCCTCGGCCCGCAGGCCTTTGCGCACCCTCGGCCTTGGCAATTGCGCCAGGGCGCCGAGGGGAAAACCCTCGAGCACCGCCGGGTGGATGTAGCACTTGCGGCACACCGCCGGGGTGTTGCCCAACTGCCGGGCGACGTCCTTGACCATCGCCACCACATGCTGCTTGGCCTGTGATTCGGGTTGCCACTCAAGCTCGCGCAACACCGACAGGGCCAGGGCGCTGCCGGCCCAGGTTCGGTAATCCTTGGCGGTGAAGTCGGCGCCGGTCAGGTCTTGCAGGTAGGCGTTGACGTCGGCGGAAGTGATGGTGTGTCGCTCACCGTTTTCATCGAGGTACTGGAACAGGTTTTGCCCGGGAATCTCCTGGCAGCGCTTGACGATCCGCGCCAGTCGCCGGTCCTTCACGGTAATTTGATGTTCGATGCCACTCTTGCCGCGAAACTGGAACAGGATCGCACTGCCGTTGACCTCCACATGCCGGTCGCGCAGGGTGGTCAGGCCATAGGAGCGGTTGTCCCGGGCGTACTGGGCATTGCCGACACGGATCAGCGTCGCGTCGAGCAGGGTGATGACCGTGGCCATGACCTTGTCGCGACTGAAACCCGGCGCCGCCAGCAAGGCTTCCAGCTGTTTGCGCAACTTCGGCAGTGCCAGGCCGAAATCCCGCAGGCGTGAATATTTGTCGCTGTCGCGCACTTCTCGCCAGCGCGGGTGATAGCGGTACTGCTTGCGCCCGCGGGCGTCGCGGCCGGTGGCTTGCAGGTGGCCGCGCGGGTCGGTGCAGATCCACACGTCGGTGTAGGCCGGTGGGACCGCCAGGGCATTGATGCGCTGGATCTCCTCCGGGTCGACGATGCGCTGGCCCGAGGGCTCGAAGTAGCAGAATTTGCCACGCAGTTTGCGTCGGGTAATGCCCGGCTGGGTGTCATCGACGTAATGCAGGTCACGGGGCAGTGCATCGGGCATGGCGAATGTCCTGGGCGAGGGATCGAGGGGGCCGTTACAGCCATTGACCCCGCGCCGCGGCAGTCGTGCCCCCGGCTTTACGCCAGCACCGCCACGGCCTTGATCTGCGCCCAGAGTCGTTGGCCCGGGTGCAGGTTCAAGTGGTCCCGGGAATAGCGGGTGATACGCGCCAGCAACGGGCTGCCCGCGGCATCCAGGCGCACCAGCACATGGGCGCTGTTGTCGGCGGCCATTTCACTGACCACCGTGACCGGCAGGCGATTGAGGATGCTGCTTTGTTCGTCGCCGTGCAGGCTCAGGCTGACGTCCCGCGCCTGAACCTTGCAGCGCAGCGCCTGGCCCACGGCCATCGGCGTGTGGGCCACGCGGATGTTCAGGTCGGTGTCGGGCAGTTGCAAGGTCAACAACTGGTAGTGGGCGTCATAGGCCGCGACATGCCCCTGGATCACCACGCCGGCGTCGTCCCCCAGCGCCAGCGGCAAGTCGAGGCGGGCCAGGGTCTGGCCGATGGGGCCGCTGGCCAGCGCCTTGCCGTCGCTGAGCAGGACGATGTGGTCGGCCAGTTGCGCGACTTCGTCCTGGGAGTGACTGACATACAGCACCGGGATGTCCAGCTCATCGTGCAGCCGTTGCAGGTAAGGCAGGATCTCGCTTTTGCGTTGAGCGTCCAGCGCGGCCAAGGGTTCGTCCATCAACAACAGCGTCGGGCTGGTGAGCAGCGCGCGTGCCATGCCCACGCGCTGGCGTTCGCCGCCGGACAGGTGCTGCGGATGGCGATCGAGCAGGTGGCTGATGCCCAGCAGCTCGGTCGCATGGGCCATGTCGACCCGGCGCTGTTGCCGGGGGATGCGCTTGAGGCCGAACTGCAGGTTGGCCAGCACTGACAGGTGAGGAAACAGACTGGCTTCCTGAAAGACGTAACCCAGTGCGCGCTTGTGCGGCGGGACGAAAATCCCCTTGTCGCTGTCTTGCCACACTTCATCGTTGACCTGGACAAACCCCTGGTCGGCCCGTTCCAGCCCGGCGATGCAGCGCAGGCAGGTGGTCTTGCCAGACCCGGAGTGACCGTACAGCGCCGTGACCCCTCGGCCGGGCAACTGCAGGTCGACATCGAGGGCGAATCCCGAATAGCTCAACTTCAGACGCGTGTGAATCATCGATCAGCTCCAGCCTGCTTTGGTTTTACGGCTGGAGTACAGCACCAGCAACACCGCAAAAGAGAACACCAGCATGACCCCGGCCAGCCAATGGGCCTGGGCATATTCCATGGCTTCGACGTGATCGTAGATCTGTACCGAGACCACCCGGGTCTTGTCGGGGATGTTGCCGCCGATCATCAGCACCACGCCGAATTCGCCGACGGTGTGGGCGAAGCCGAGGATGGCCGCGGTGATGAAACCGGGGCGGGCCAGGGGCAAGGTGACGCTGTAAAAGCTGTCCCAGGGACCGGCGCGCAAGGTCGCGGCCACTTCCAGAGGGCGGGTGCCAATGGCGGAAAAAGCGTTCTGCAGGGGCTGGACCACGAACGGCATCGAGTACAGCACCGAGCCGATCACCAGGCCTGCAAAACTGAACGTGAGGGTGCCCAGGCCCAGGGATTGAGTGAACTGGCCGACAAACCCATGGGGGCCGAGCGCCAGCAACAGATAGAACCCGATCACCGTGGGCGGCAGCACCAGGGGCAGGGCGACGATCGCCCCGACCGGGCCGCGCAACCAGGATTGGGTGCGCGAGAGCCATAACGCCAGCGGAGTGCCAACCAGCAACAGGATGACGGTCGTCAGGGACGCCAGTTTCAGGGTCAGCCAGATGGCGGAAAAGTCGGCACTCGTCAGCGACATTTAGATTTGGTAACCGTAGGATTTGATGATGGCAGCGGCTTTTGGCCCCTTCAGGTAGTCAATCAGTGCCTTTGCGGCCGGATTGTCCTTGCCTTTGTTGAGGATGACCGCGTCCTGTTTGATCGGGTCGTGCAGGTTGGCCGGAACGATCCACGCCGAACCGCTGGTGATCTTGCCGTCCTTGTAGATTTGCGACAGGGCGACAAAACCCAGTTCGGCGTTGCCGGTGGACACGAACTGGTAGGCCTGGGTGATGTTCTGGCCTTCGACGATCTTGTCCTTGACCTTGTCGGTCAGGCCCTGCCTGGCCAGTACCTGGGTCGCTGCCAGGCCGTAGGGAGCGGCTTTCGGGTTGGCGATCGACAAATGCTGATACGTGTTATCGGCCAGCACTTTGCCCTTGTCATCGACGTAGCCTTCCTTGGCCGACCACAGCGCCAGCGTGCCGACGGCGTAAGTGAAGCGCGAGCCCTTGACGGTGTCGCCTTCGGCCTCAAGTTTTTGCGCGGTGGTGTCGTCTGCCGAGAGGAACACTTCGAACGGCGCGCCATTCTTGATCTGGGTGTAGAACTGGCCGGTGGCACCGAACGCAGTCACCAGCTTGTGCCCGGTGTCCTTCTCGAAATCGGCGGCGATGGCCTGGATCGGCGCGGTGAAGTTGGCAGCGACAGCGACCTGCACCTCGTCCGCCTGGGCAGAGCCGAAGGCAAACACGGCAAGCACGCTCGCCAGGCAGGTGGGTGCAAAACGTGAGGCGCGAAGGGTCATGAAACGGCTCCGTCATGGGCAGGTGTTGCGAGGGGTGATTCGTTATATAGATGAATATATAGCGAAATGCCTGTAAACGGAATGCGTTGCAGCGCGGTTATGGCGAGTGAGGGTGTCACTCGCCACAAACCCTCAGCGATGTAGCAATTTCGCCAAGCCCTCTTCGGCCAGGCGCCGGGTCAGTTCAGCGCTGCTCAACTCGACGCCCAGGGTAAACGCCTGCCCCGCCCAGAGGTTACTGAAGTCTGCCTCGCCTTTGGCGCGCAACGGCATCAATGCACCGCCCGCGAGGGGGAAGCGCGGAGCCTGGGCGCTCATCGGTCCGAGTTCGCGCATCACCCGATTGAGAATGCCCCGTGCCGGGCGACCGGTGAAAATATTGGTGAGCGCCGTCTCGCTTTCCCTGGCGGTGCGCAATGCCTTGTGGTGCGAGGCGCTGACCTTGGCCTCAGGCGTGAACAGGTACGCCGTGCCCACTTGCACCGCCGATGCCCCCAACATGAATGCCGCCGCCACACCCCGCGCATCGGTTATGCCGCCCGCGGCAATCACCGGTACTTTAACGGCATCGACGATCTGTGGCACCAGGGCGAAGGTGCCGACCTGGCTGCTCAGGTCATCACTGAGAAACATGCCCCGGTGTCCGCCCGCTTCGTAACCCATGGCGATGATTGCGTCGCAGCCATGCTGCTCGAGCCAGATGGCCTCTTCGACCGTGGTGGCCGAGGACAGCACTTTTGCTCCGGTGGCTTTCACTCGATCCAGCAGGGATTTTTCCGGCAGGCCAAAGTGGAAACTCACCACCTCGGGGCGTAATTCTTCAACCACTTCGCAGGCGGCCTGATCGAACGGCGCGCGGTTGGATACTGGCGTCGGCGCATCGAAGTCGACACCCAGTTCGCGATAATAAGGTTGCAGCAGGTTCTTCCAGTCCCGGGCGCGTTGCTCGTCCACCGCCGGTGGTTGATGGCAGAAGTAGTTGACGTTGATCGGGCGCTGGCATTCTTGACGGATGCGCTTGAGCTCTTCGCGCAATTGCTCGACGCTCAGCATGGCGGCAGGCATCGAGCCGAGGCCGCCGGCGTTGCTCGCCGCAATGACCATGTCCGCAGTGGTGGCACCAGCCATGGGGGCCTGGATGATTGGCAGATCGATCCCAAGCAGGTCAAGCAGACGAGTATCTGGCCATTGGCTCATTTCAGCAGTCCTCCGTCGTTGATAGCGGTCCATCATATTGGCTTAAAGTCGAGTACGGTATTTTTTTGCGATATGGTATTTAAATCCCACCACAACGGGTGATCTCACCAGGAGGCAGCAATGTTCCAAGGTATTTTGATCGACAAAGACGACAGCGGTTACCGGGCCACACTGCAACAGATCAATGAAGACCAACTGCCCGAGGGCGACGTGACGGTACGTGTGGCGTACAGCACGCTGAATTTCAAGGATGGCCTGGCGATCACCGGCAGCAGCCCGGTGGTGCGAAAATTCCCGATGGTGCCGGGGATCGATCTGGCAGGAACCGTCGAAGCCAGCGGGCATCCGGACTACAAGGTCGGTGACAAAGTCCTGCTCAATGGCTGGGGCGTGGGCGAAGGGCACTGGGGCGGTCTGGCGCAAAAGGCCCGGCTCAAGGGCGAGTGGCTGATTGCGCTGCCCGAGGCCTTCACTGAAGCACAGGCAATGGCCATCGGCACGGCGGGCTACACGGCGATGCTGTGCATCATGGCGTTGGAACGCAACGGCGTGACACCGGACCAAGGCGAAGTGTTGGTCACCGGGGCCAACGGCGGTGTCGGCAGTTTCGCCATCGCCTTGCTGAGCAAGCTGGGCTATCGGGTGGTCGCTTCCACCGGTCGCCTGTCGGAGCACGAATACCTCAAGCAGCTGGGCGCCAGCGAAATCATCGACCGCGCCACCTTGTCCGAGCCGGGCAAGCCCTTGGCCAAGGAGCGTTGGGCAGCGGTCATCGATTCGGTGGGCAGCCACACTTTGGCCAATGCCTGTGCCAGCACCAAGTCCGAAGGCACCGTGGCCGCCTGTGGTCTGGCCCAGGGCATGGATTTTCCGGCCTCCGTCGCGCCCTTTATCCTGCGTGGCGTGACCCTGGCCGGGATCAACAGCGTGACTCAGCCGAAAGCCCGGCGTGTAGAGGCGTGGGGGCGTTTGGCCAGGGATCTGGACTTCGACCTGTTGCCATTGATCAGCCATGAAATCGGATTGAGCGAAGCGATCGAGGCTGCGCCGCGCCTGCTGGCGGGGCAATTGCGTGGGCGGGTGGTGGTGGATGTGAATCGCTGATTGGAAAATCGCCGGCTAGCGGCCAAT
>NZ_JANHLK010000015.1 GCF_028682635.1 Pseudomonas putida
AGGGATGGGTTAGTAGCCGTTGGAGCCGTAATCGACCTGAAAGTCGAACCCGGTCAGGCGTTCCACACCGGTTTCCAGCCGCCCATCCGGCAACAACCGCAACCAGCGATACCCCGGCGCCTGCTCCCCGACCTTGAAGTCTTCGCTGCCCGGTTCGAACTGAATGCAGGTCGATGGCGAGGCGATCAGACGCACGCCGTTACTCAATTGATCGATTTCCTGATGCACATGCCCCCACAGCACGGCACGCACCTGTGGAAAACGATCCAGGACTTCAAAAAACGCTTCAGGATTGCGCAGACCGATCGGCTCCATCCACGCACAGCCGATCGATACCGGGTGATGGTGCAGGCACACCAGATGGTGCCGCTCTGGCGCTTCGCTCAAGGAACGGGCCAACAACTGCAACTGTTCATCCTGCAAATACCCCGGTACCGAGCCCGGCACGGCCGAATCGAGCAGGGTGACCCGCCAGTTGCCAACATCCACCACCGGCTCCAGCAAGGCGCTCTGCACCGCGGCCTCGGCCATTATCCGCGGCTCGTCGTGATTGCCGGGAATCCAGCGCGCCGGCGCGTCGAGCTGTCGGGTCAACTCGCGAAACTGCTGGTATGACTCGAGCGTGCCGTCCTGGGACAAATCGCCGGTGGCCAGGATCAGATCGATCCGAGGCTGCTGCTCGCGTACCAAGTCGATGACTTTTTGCAGGCTGTCACGGGTATTCATGCCCAGCAGCATCCCGTCCGCTTCGGCGAACAGGTGACTGTCGGAGAGTTGCACCAGCAACGCCGGATCGGCGGTGGTCAAGTTGGATACGCTCGGCAAGGCGTTCTCCCAGGGCGTGATCGCGGGGTTGAATTATGGCGCAATTATGCTGGGGGATGATCAAAAAGGGGAATCCGCGAACCTGACGCAGTTCACAAGAACGTCAACGGACCACTTCGTACTCGTGCCCCAACGCCAGGCAATGACTCAACCACTCGCCCAGGAACATGTTCAGCTGGGCCTTCTCGTCGGGCTGATGCATCGAGGCGTTCGGGTAAGGATAGATGCCGCGAAAGCGCCGCGCATGTTCGGCGCTGACCACTTCGGCCATGCACGCGTCGTGATAGACCTGCACTTCCAGTTGCGGCACCGGCAGCCAGGGCAGACTGTGCTCCTGGCGCACCTGCAGGGTCGTGGTGTAGGGACAGACCTGCAGCACCTCCAGCGCCAGCACGCCCAGCATCTGGTCGCCATGGGTCACGGCGATCCGCCGCGCCGCCGGCTCGCTGCGCATGTCCGGCAACAATCGCATCAGGCGCGCGTAGTTCGCCTCGCAGGATGCCTGTAGCCCCACGAGGTCCACCCGATAGCGATCGCGCAGCTTGTTTACGACCATAGCCCCCTCACTTCAACGCGGTTCAGTGCCAGCCATTGCAAGGCAATGATGCTGGCCGCGTTGGCAATACGTCCGTCGCGTACGGCTTGCAGGGCATCTTCGAACGCCCACACCGTGACGCGGATATCTTCAGCCTCTTCCTCCAGCCCATGCAGGCCGCCTACCCCACTACTATCGCAACGTCCCAGGTACAAATGCACGAATTCGTTGCTGCCGCCCGGCGATGGAAAATATTGGGTCATCGGCCACAGCGCCCCGATGACAAGCCCAGCTTCCTCCTGCGCTTCGCGGTGAGCAACTTCTTCCGGTTGCTCATCCTTGTCGATCAGACCAGCGACCAGTTCGATCAGCCATGGATTGTCGATCTTGCCCAGGGCGCCGACGCGAAACTGCTCGATCAGCACCACTTCGTCGCGTTGTGGGTCGTAGGGCAGCATGCACACCGCATCGTGGCGCACGAACAGTTCACGGCTGATTTCGCGGCTCATGCCGCCGGCGAACAGTTCGTGGCGCAAGTGCACGCGATCGAGCTTGTAGAAACCCTCGAAGCACTTTTCGCGCCGAACGATATCCACGGCGGTCGGAATGGCTTTGGCAAAATCAGTCATGACTATCCTCGTATCTGACACCGAGGCTCCAACCTCGACTTCGCGCCATCCTAACGCGCCCGTGAGGTTTGATGCAGCCCCTTTACCTTCATCGAGATGGACGGTGAGGGCGAAACCCACTCTAATTAGCTTAGTGGCGAACTGACTGCTCCGTTGACAGTCGAAGCGGGTAACTTTTCGCCTTTCCCTGTTTTATGAAGGACGCCCATGTCGCTTTTTAAAATTGCCTCCGTGGCCGCTCTCGCCCTGACCCTGGGCGCTTGCCAGAGCCTGTTCCAGCCCAACTATCGCGCGCCGCTGGAAACTACCCGCGACGCCACCGAGCAACTCAAGCCAGGCTGTACGGACCAGGACTGTCCGCTGGTGAACATCGATACCCTGCACTTCCCCGCCGAGCCTGAACTGGACGGCATCATCGAAAAACGCCTGCTGCAAATGACCCGCACCTCACCCGACGCCCCGGTGGCGCCGACGCTGGCGGCCTATCGCGAACAGTTTTTGCGCACCGCAGGTCCGCGCAACAGCATTTACCTGCAGGCCAAGGTACGTGAGCAGCATGACGGACTGGTGATCATCGAGTTGTCCAGCTACCTGGACACCGGCGGCGCCCATGGCACGCCGGGTCGGGGGTTCATCAACTACTCGCGTCAGCAGCATAAAGTGCTGACACTGTCGGACATGCTGGTGCCCGGGCAGGAAGAGGCGTTCTGGAAAGCCGCGCAGGTGGCGCATAACAGCTGGTTGATCAGCACCAAGCTCGATCAGGAACCGGAGTTCGTCAAGAGCTGGCCGTTCCAGAAAACCCAGAACGTGGCGCTGACCTACGGCGGGGTGATCCTCAAGTACGAAACAAGCAGCATCGCGCCTTACGCGCTGGGCCATGTCGAACTGAAGATCCGCTACCCTCGCCTGAACGGCATCATCAAGCCCGAGCTGTTTCCCGGCCGTAACTGAAGGCCCGGCCCAGCACCAGCTGCAGCAGCCCTGCCAGGATCAACGCCGGCAGGGTTGCGCCGATGTCCGGATACAGATTGGCCAGCAAGTGATAGGTGCTCACCCCGCCCAACCAGGCGAGCAGCGCCGGCCAGCGCAATGCGGCTGACGCCACTTGGCCACTGCGTTTGCGCAGGATGAAGTGATCCACCAGCACCACGCCGAACAGCGGCGCAAACACCGATCCGATCAACAGCAGGAAGTTCTGGTACTGGGCCAGTGGCGCCAGCAAGGCGATCAGGGTGCAGATCACGCCAATGGCCAGGGCCAGGTGCTCGACTTTCAGGCGCAACAGGATCCCGCTGGAAACGGCTGCCGAGTGAATGTCGGCAAAGGCGTTTTCCGACTCATCGAGCAGGATCAGCAGCAGCGGAATGCCCAGGCCCGCACCCGCCAATGCCAGCAGCAAGGCATTGACTTCACCGCTCGGCGCGAACGCCAGGGTGTAGGCCACGCCCAGGCTCATCAGCCAGAAATTACCGATGAAGAAGCCAATCGCCGTCCCGCCGAAGACATTCTTCGCACGCTTGCCGAAACGCGAATAGTCGGCAATCAGTGGCAGCCACGACAGCGGCATCGCGATAGCGATGTCGAAGCCCACCGCGAACGGCATCGAACCGTCACCGGCCTGCGCCCACAAGGCAGCCAGGTCGGCTTTGGCGAACAGGTTCCAGGTCAGCCAGATGCACGCTGCCAGCAACAGCCAGATGCCCCATTTACGCAGGATCTGGCGCACGAAGGTCAACGGACCGCTGACGGCCAACAGGGTCGCCAGCGCGCCGAAGAACAGGGTCCACAGCACTGGATTGGACAGTACGCTACCCTCGCTGAAGGCCTTGGCGCCCAACAGACTGGCGGCATCGCGCATGACGATGATCTCGAACGAGCCCCAACCGATCAGTTGCAGCAGGTTCAGCACCGCCGGCAGGCTGGCGCCTTTGCTGCCGAGGCTGAGTTTGAGCGCGGCCATGGATGACAGGCCGGTGTCGCTGCCGATCACGCCGACGGCAGCCAGCAGTAGAACGCCGACCAGCGTGCCGAGGAAAATCGCCAGCAGCGAGCCGGACAGGCCCAGGCCTGGCGCGAGCAGTGCGCCGGTCTGCAGGACCATCAGGCCGATGCCGAGGGAGAACCACAGGGAAAACAGATCGCGGCCGCCGAACACACGTTTGTCGGTCGGCACCGCGATGTCGGGGGAATAAGTACTCGGTTGAATGCTCAAGGGTGTTATCTCAGAGGGACATTTGTTGTTGTGTTGATCGCTATCGCCAGCAGGCTGGCTCCCACAGGGGACTTGTGAAACTCACAGATCCAATGTGGGAGCCAGCCTGCTGGCGATGGGGCCTGTGCAGGCCCCACCCTTTCAGGTCAGATCAAACTTTCTGATACAGCTGACTGCCTTCCTGCTTGAAGCGCTCAGCCTGTTCGGCCATGCCCTGGGCAACATCCACGTCGACCGCCTCGATCCGTTGGTTGGCCGCATACTCGCGGACTTCCTGGGTAATTTTCATCGAGCAGAATTTCGGCCCGCACATGGAGCAGAAGTGCGCGACCTTGGCCGAATCCTTCGGCAGCGTCTCATCGTGATACGAACGGGCGGTATCCGGATCAAGGCCCAGGTTGAACTGGTCTTCCCAACGGAATTCGAAACGCGCCTTGCTCAAGGCATTGTCGCGGATCTGTGCGCCCGGATGCCCCTTCGCCAGATCGGCGGCATGCGCGGCGATCTTGTAGGTGATGATCCCGGTCTTGACGTCATCCTTGTTTGGCAGGCCCAGGTGCTCCTTGGGCGTGACGTAGCAGAGCATGGCGCAACCGAACCAGCCGATCATCGCCGCGCCAATACCGGAGGTGATGTGGTCGTAGCCCGGCGCGATGTCGGTGGTCAGCGGGCCGAGGGTGTAGAACGGCGCCTCGTCGCAGCATTCCAGCTGCTTGTCCATGTTCTCCTTGATCAACTGCATCGGCACGTGGCCCGGGCCTTCGATCATGCACTGCACGTCGTGCTTCCAGGCGATCTTGGTCAGCTCGCCGAGGGTCTCCAGCTCGCCGAACTGCGCTTCGTCGTTGGCATCGGCAATCGAGCCAGGACGCAGGCCATCACCCAGCGAGAAGCTGACGTCGTAGGCCTTCATGATTTCGCAGATGTCTTCGAAATGGGTGTAGAGGAAGTTTTCCTTGTGGTGCGCCAGGCACCACTTGGCCATGATCGAACCGCCACGGGAGACGATGCCGGTCACGCGCTTGGCGGTCATTGGCACGTAGCGCAGCAACACGCCGGCGTGGATGGTGAAGTAGTCGACGCCCTGCTCGGCCTGCTCGATCAGGGTGTCGCGGAACAGCTCCCAGGTCAGGTCTTCGGCGACGCCGCCGACTTTTTCCAGGGCCTGGTAGATCGGCACGGTACCGATCGGCACCGGCGAGTTGCGGATGATCCACTCGCGGGTTTCGTGAATGTGTTTGCCGGTGGACAGGTCCATGACCGTGTCCGAACCCCAGCGAATGCCCCAGGTCAGTTTCGCCACTTCTTCTTCGATGGACGAACCCAGGGCGCTGTTGCCGATGTTGCCGTTGATCTTCACCAGGAAGTTACGGCCGATGATCATCGGTTCCAGTTCGGTGTGGTTGATGTTGGCCGGAATGATCGCGCGGCCGCGGGCGATTTCGTCACGGACGAATTCCGGGGTGATGATTTTCGGCACGCTGGCGCCGAAGCTGTGGCCGGCGTGTTGCTGGTCCAGCAGGCCGGCGGCGCGGGCCACTTCCAGCTTCATGTTTTCGCGGATGGCGACGTATTCCATCTCGGCGGTGATGATGCCCTGGCGCGCGTAGTGCATCTGGCTGACGTTGGCACCCGGCTTGGCGCGACGCGGGTTGTTCACGTGGGCAAAACGCAGCTTGGTCAGCTCCGGGTCGGCGAGGCGTTCCTGGCCGAAGTTGGAGCTCAGGCCGCTCAGGCGCTCGGTGTCGCCGCGGGATTCGATCCAGGGCGAGCGCACATCGGCCAGGCCTTTGCGCACGTCGATGATGACGTTGGGGTCGGTGTACGGGCCGGATGTGTCATAGACCACGACCGGCGCGTTGACCTCGCCACCGAAGTCGGTTGGCGTCACGTCGAGGCTGATTTCGCGCATCGGCACGAGGATGTCCGGGCGAGTGCCCTGGACATAGATTTTTTGCGAGCGGGTAAACGGCTGCACCGATTGTTGATCGACCTTGGCCGAGTCACTCAGGTTGGTGGCGATTTTTGCTTTTGTAGTCATCACGGGCTCTCCAGACAGCATCCAGGCAGTGGAATTTTGTCGGAGCGAACCTGTAAACGAATGGACGCACGGGCGCTGAAAAACCAGCTGTGCTGTGCTCAGTGCTCGAGGGGTGTTCGATTGTCGAACAACATCCCGGACGAAGCACAAGAGGACTCGCCGGGTGACGAGAAATCTTGTTCCCTACGCAGGCGCTAACCTGATCAGGTTCAACGGGATCCGAAATTATTCGATCTCAGCCTCATAGCAAGGCACCCCGACAAGAACCCGGCCAGTCTAGACACAACTGGCAGAGAACGCCAACTCCGTTGCAAACACCGTGATGAATGGCGCAATTAGCGCGATCGCCAGGATTGTTGCCGCTCCAATGCACAACTACACTCGCTACGCCAAGCTGCGCATTGACGTTGCACAGGCAGCGCCTTAGCCTTGGCGCTCAAATTACTTGTGTAATATTTTTACTAGGGAACGCCTATGCTGCGCAAACTCTCACTGGCCCTTGCCGTGTCTTGTGCGTCCAATGGAATGGCCTGGGCAGCAGAAGCGCCCTTATCGACCAGGACCGATCTGGTCAGCGTCTACCAGGAAGCGGTGAACAACAACGCCGACCTCGCCGCTGCCATCGCCCAATATGGCGCCCAGAAGGAAGTCGTGCCCCAGGCCCGTGCCGGACTGCTGCCCAATCTGTCGGGCGGTGCCGATGTTGCCAACGTACGCACGGCGATCGATCAGCCGTCGGCCACGGCCAACCGTAATGCCCATTCGTACCAGGCGACCCTGGCGCAACCGCTGTTTCGCGCCGATCGCTGGTTCCAGTTCCAGGCCGCCAAGGACGTCAACGAACAGGCCGCATTGCAGCTTTCCGCGACCCAGCAGAACCTGATCCTGCAGACGGCCGACAGTTACTTCAACGTGTTGCGCAGCCAGGACAACCTGGCCTCGACCAAGGCCGAGGAAGCCGCGTTCAAGCGTCAGCTCGACCAGTCCAACGAACGCTTCGATGTCGGTCTCTCGGACAAGACCGACGTACTGAACTCGCAAGCCAGCTACGACACCGCACGCGCCAACCGCATCGTTGCCCAGCGCCAGGTGGATGATGCCTTCGAAGCCTTGGTCACCCTGACCAACCGTCAGTACAACTCGATCCAGGGCATCAGCCACAACCTGCCGATCCTGCCGCCCGCGCCGAACGACGCCAAGGCCTGGGTCGAAACGGCGGCCAGGCAGAACCTCAACCTGCTGGCCAGCAACTACGCCGTCAGCGCCGCCGAGCAAACCGTCAAGCAGCGCAAGTCCGGCCATGCGCCGACACTCGACGCCGTGGCGCAATACCAGAAAGGCGACAACGATGCACTGGGTTTCAGCAACCCGAGCGCCTTCGGCCAACCGTACAAGGGCGACGTCGAGCAGACCTCGGTTGGCCTGCAACTGAACATCCCGATCTACAGCGGTGGCCTGATCAATTCCCAGGTGCGCCAATCCTATGCGCAGCTGGACCAGACCGAGCAGCAACGCGAATCCCTGCGTCGACAAATCGTCGAAAACACCCGTGACCTGCACCGCGCGGTGAATACCGATGTCGAGCAGGTGCAGGCGCGCAAGCAATCGATCATCTCCAACCAGAGCGCGGTGGAAGCGACCGAAATCGGCTATCAGGTGGGCACGCGAAACATCGTCGACGTGCTGGATGCACAGCGCTCGCTCTACACGTCGGTGCGTGACTACAACAACACCCGCTACGACTACATCCTCGACAACCTGCGCTTGAAGCAGCAGGCCGGTACGTTGAACCCGGGGGACTTGCAGGATCTGGCACGCTGGCTCAATCCCAACTACAACCCGGACAAGGACTTCCTGCCGCCGGATCTGGCGAAGGCCGCGGCTGAGCAACTCAAGGCAAGGCCTTAAAAGCAAAAGATCGCAGCCTTCGGCAGCTCCTACATTGGAATGCATCCCCCTGTAGGAGCTGCCGCAGGCTGCGATCTTTTTGTTTCTAACGGTCGATCAACCGCCCCAACCCATCCAATAACCGCTGCAGCGCCCCCTGATTGGCGCGCATCACCTTCAACCCCGCTTCCGACATCCGCTGCGCATCGCGCGGCAATTCGAACAGGCGCTGCACCGCCACCGCCAGACCTTGCGCATCCTCAACCTCCTGCAACGCCCCGGCACTGCGCAACTGCGCTGCGATTTCAAGGAAGTTGAACAGATGAGGGCCGCTCAGCACTGGCTTGGAGAGTGCCGCCGGCTCAAGCAGGTTATGCCCGCCATTGGGCACCAGGCTACCGCCGACGAACGCGCTGTCAGCCAGGGCATAGAGAAACAGCAACTCGCCCATGGTGTCACCCAGCAGCACCGAAGTCTTTGCGGTTACGGGTTCGCCCGTGGAGCGACGGACTGTTTCGAAACCCTGCTGACGGCACAATTCGAAAACCGGGTTAAAGCGCTCAGGATGGCGCGGCACCAGAATCAGCAAGGCATCGGGATGGCTCGCGAGCAACTGGCGATGGGCTGCCAGGACCACCTCGTCTTCGCCATCGTGGGTACTGGCGGCAATCCACACCGGGCGTTCCTGCGCCTGCCATTGCCCGCGCAACTCGGCGGCACGCTGCAATAGTTGCGGGTCGATGGTCAGGTCGAACTTGATCGAGCCGGTGACTTCGACGGTTTCCCCCCGCGCGCCCAACTCACGAAAACGCTGGGCCTCGGCTTCGGTCTGCACCGCAAACAGGCTCATCTCGGCGAGCATCGGAGCGGTCAGTTTTCTGAAGCGACCATAGCCCCTGGCCGAACGCTCGGACAGCCGCGCATTGGCCAGCGCCACGGGAATCCCGCGCTTGGCGCATTGATGGATATGGTTGGGCCAGAGTTCGGTTTCCATGATCACCGCCAGCTTTGGCTGGACGCGATCAAGAAAACGCTTGGCGGCGCACGGCAAGTCGTACGGCAGATAGCAGTGCTGGATGCGCGGCTCGTTGGCGAACAACGCCTGGATGCGCTCCGAACCGGTGGGGGTCATGCAGGTCACGGTGATCGGCAGCTGTGGATAACGTTGCAGCAAGGCGCGAATCATCGGCGCGGCGGCAATGCTTTCGCCTACGGACACCGCGTGCACCCAGATTCCTCCGGGTTTCATCGTCGGCATCCCGTAGGAGAAACGCTCGCCGATGCGCTTGGCATAGGCCGGCGCCTTGCGCGAGCGCAGCCACAGCCGAATCGCCACCAATGGCAGCCCCAGGTAAAACAGCACGGTGTAGAGAGTTCTATTCATGGCGGCGGAGTTTATCGGTTTTTTCACCGATCGCCTGCAGATGCACGGCAAAACGTTCCGCCAACCAGCGAGCCGCCGGACCCAGCGGCTCATCGCGCCGCCAGACCAGTTCCACCACCAGGGCCGGCGGGGTCCATTCGCTGACCAGTTCGACCATCAAATCCTGATACGCCGGGTACTGAACTACGTGCCGTGGCAGCCAGGCCCAGCCAAGACCGCGCACCAACCATTCAGCCATCACATAAAAGCTGTCGGCCCGCCAGACCTGCGGGCTGGCCGGTTCGCTGCCGGGGTAGACGCTGGACTGCGTGGACATCAGCAACTGGCGATGCTGCGCCAGTTCCTGGCAGTTCACTTCAGCCTTTGCCGCCAATGGATGCCCGACGCCGCATACCGTGACCATCTCGACACTGCCCAGTACCCGCCGCTCCAGGGCTTCAGGAATTTGATCGTGGTAAAACAGCAACCCCAGATCGGCCCGACGCTCCACCAGTTTGCGCGCCACATCACCTTGGGCAGCGCTGGTCAGTTGCACTTCAATGCTGGGAAATTTTTCCGCCAGGGCTTCGAAGCTTTCGATGATCGGCTGGTACGGCATCGCCTCATCCTGGGCCAGGCGCAGACGGGCCTCCTGGCCGCGCATCATCGCCAGCGCCCGGCCATTGAGACGCTCACATTGGCGCAGCACTTCCCGCGCCTCTTCCAGCAAGGCGTTGCCGGCCTCGGTGAGTTTCGGCTGGCGGCCGCTGCTGCGGTCGAACAGGCTCACGCCCAGGTCTTCCTCCAACAGCGCAATTGCACTACTGACCGCCGACTGGGCTTTGCGCTGGTCCCGTGCCACGGCAGAAAACGAGCGTTGCTCCGCCACGCCGACAAACAGGCGCAGTTGTTCAAGGTTCCATTGCATCGACAAACCCATCTTCATAACAGATAGGTAATGACTTTACCGCATCTGGAGAATCTCTAGAATGCCGAACTCAACAAGCAACACTTCATACGAGGATTGACCCATGACCGCTTACTACTACCTGGCCATTGCCATCTGCGCCGAAGTGATTGCCACTGTTTCGATGAAAGCGGTCAAAGGCTTCAGCACCCCGCTGCCGCTGCTGCTGGTGATCGTCGGCTACGGCATCGCCTTCTGGATGCTGACCCTCGTGGTGCGCAGCGTACCGGTGGGCGTGGCATACGCGGTATGGGCCGGCATGGGCATCGTAATGGTCAGCGTCGCGGCGCTGTTTATCTACGGGCAGAAGCTGGATGTGCCGGCGATGCTGGGGATGGCGCTAATCGTCCTGGGTGTCGTGGTGATTCAGTTGTTCTCCAAAACCGCCGGACACTAAGACTCACGCACAATCCAATGTGGGAGCGGGCTTGCTCGCGAATGCGGTGTGTCATCCACCGTTGAAGCCGACTGACACGACGCCTTCGCGAGCAAGCCCGCTCCCACAATTGATCACCAACAAATCCACGCTTCTTCGAGTCTGTATACTGCGCCCTCGTCTTGAACACTGAGGTCGCCGCATGCCATCCGTTATTTCCACCGACGTTCTCATTGTCGGCGCTGGTGTCGCCGGCCTCTGGCTGAATGCGCGCCTGCGCCGCCAGGGTTTTTCGACCGTGCTGGTGGAAAGCGCCAGCCTCGGCGGCGGGCAGAGCGTGAAGTCCCAGGGCATCATCCATGGCGGAGCCAAATATGCTCTGCATGGCGCACTGACCGGCGCCTCGGAAGCCATTGCCGACATGCCGCGGCGCTGGCGTGAAGCCCTCGCTGGCGACGGCGAACTGGACCTGTCGGGCGTGCGTCTGCTGTCCGAGGCCCACTATCTCTGGTCACCGGGGACCATTGCCGGCAACCTCACCAGCTTCTTCGCCAGCAAGGCCGTGCGCGGTCGCGTCGATCAGGTCAAGGGCGACCAATTGCCACCGGCCCTGCAAGACAAACGCTTCAAGGGCAAAGTCTATCGCCTGGCGGAACTGGTGATCGATGTACCGAGCCTGATCCAGCGCCTGGCAGACCTCGCGGGTGACGGCCTGCTCGCCGGCCAGAAGATCGAACCGCTGCTGGAGGGTGGTGTGCTGGTCGGCCTCAAGGTGGATGAACGCGAGATCCGCGCCCAACGCATCGTATTGAGCGCCGGTGGCGGAACGGCGGCGTTGCTCGAAGCGCTGGGGTTGACCCAGCCCGCCATGCAACGTCGCCCGCTGCACATGATCATCGCCAAGGGCCCGAGCCTCAAGCCGCTGTACGCCCATTGCCTGGGTGGCGGCACCAAACCGCGCATTACCGTGACCACACACCCGGCGGCCGATGGCCAGTGGGTCTGGTACCTGGGCGGCGACATTGCCGAAGCCGAAGGCGTGGCCCGTGAACCCGCCGAACAGATCGCCACCGCGCAAAAAGAACTCGGCCAGTTGTTGCCATGGATCGACCTCAGCACGGTGCAATGGGCAACCCTGCGCGTGGACCGCGCGGAGCCATTGCAATCGGGGCTGACCCGCCCCGACAACGCCTTTGTGGCCGAGGAAGGTCGCCTGCTGGTGGGCTGGCCAACCAAACTGGCACTGGCGCCGGACTTCGCCGACCGGGTGATCGCCAGCCTCGCCCGCGATGGCATTCAACCGGGCCCCGCCAGCGCATTGCCGCCGCTGCCAAAACCGCCGATGGGCGTCCCGGCCTGGGAGCAACTGCTGCCATGAGCCAACCGACTTTGCACGACCTTCACCGCCCCTTGGGCAGCACTGGCCTGACAGTATCGCCACTAGGCCTGGGCACGGTAAAACTCGGCCGCGATCAAGGGGTGAAGTACCCCAACGGTTTCCAGATTCCCGATGATGACGAAGCGCGCATGCTGCTCAAACTCGCGCGTGATATGGGCATCAACCTGATCGACACCGCGCCGGCCTATGGTCGCAGCGAAGAGCGCCTCGGCCCGCTGCTGCGGGGTCAGCGTCAGGATTGGGTGATCGTCAGCAAGGTCGGCGAAGAGTTTGCCGACGGGCAGTCCCGCCATGATTTCAGCGCCGCCCACACCCGCCTCTCGGTGGAGCGCAGCCTGCAACGCCTTGAAACTGATTTTATCGACCTGGTGCTGGTGCACTCCGACGGCAACGACCTGGCGATCCTCAACGACTGCGAAGTCTACGCAACCCTTGCCGCACTCAAGGCCGAAGGCAAGATTCGCGGCTTCGGCTTTTCCGGCAAAACCGTCGAAGGCGGCTTGAAGGCGCTGGAGCAAGGTGATTGCGCCATGGTCACCTACAATCTGAACGAGCAAAGCGAAAAGGCCGTGATTGACTATGCTGCTGCTCACGGCAAAGCCATTCTGGTCAAGAAAGCCCTCGCCAGCGGTCATGTGTGCCTGAGCCCAGGCGTGGACCCTGTGCGCGCCAGTTTCGAGTTGTTGTTCGAACATCCCGGCGTGGCCAGTGCTATTGTCGGAACGATCAACCCGCTGCACCTCGCCCATAACGTGGCGACCGTTGCCCAGGTCCTACGTAGCCACTGATGCCGCCCCACGCGGCCTAAAGCAGGAGCCGACATGCCGCGTACGCTCATTAGAAAGAACCCGAGCAACTTCAAGACCCTGCCGTTATTCGTCGAAGCGACTCCCGAAGGCCTGAGTTATCAGAGCGTCGGGAGGCCGCTGAATTTCTCCCAGATCCTGCAACGTCGGCGCCCGGTGACCGTCGCCGATACGCAACGCTTTTCCCTGGAATTGGCCAACCTCGGGGTTTCGGTTCGCCTGACACTGCATTGGCAGAATCGCGATTACTGGGTACTGGTGCGCCAACGGCGGCAGGACCGCGGCGACGTGGTGCTCAAGCTGATTTCCGGCTACGTGCCGGCCCATGAGCTGAACCTGCCGTTGCACACGGCCATCCAGGAAATTGCCGAGGAATGCCTGCTGGAAACCCCGGAAGGCTGGCTCGGCGGACGCTTCAACGACACCTGGCTACCCGCGCCCTACTCCAGCGCCCTGCACTACCGCGAAGCCCTGCCGTTTCGCCTGTCGCCGCTGTCCGGCTCGGCACGTCCGGTACGTTGCGCCAACCTGCCATTGATCGAACGGCCACGGGCCTACGTGCACTTGCCGACCGCATCGCTGCAGTTGATCTACGACTTGCGCCTGGAGGTGCCCAAGGAAGCCAAGTCCCTGAGCCTGTTTCACGTCGACGAACGCCTGGAAGGCGATCAATTGGTCGCCCGCCTGGATCGCAAGCGTCCCGACCTGTACCTGATGCCTTTGCAGGATGGCCACCCCCTGGCCGAGCTCTACACCTTGAAAAAGGATCAATTGCACCCGGCGAGCACGCGTGGGCTGTACCTGGCCGAAAGTTTCGCCCGGCAGGAAGGCTGGCTGGTGAAAGATGAGCGGATTCGCTGGAAGGACTGGGTGCGGCAGCAGGGTTTGACGCCGCCGGGGAAGGCTTCGGGATTGGCGCGATTGCGTGGCAAGGCCAGGCAACTGCTGAAGAAGATTGTGCCGCGTAAAAAGGTCAACTCTTAAAAGCAAATGATCGCAGCCTGCGGCAGCTCCTACAGGGTCACGTGCCGCAAGTTGCGATTTTTTTTGGGTTTATTCGGACTTGCGGATCTTCTCGACAATGGCGGTCGTTGAGCTGTTTTCCACCAGCCCCAGCACTTTCACGGTCCCGCCGTAAGCGGTCACGATGTCCGCACCGACCACTTGGTCAATCCCGTAGTCCCCACCCTTGACCAGCACGTCCGGCTTGACCTCGCGCAGCAGGTTCTCCGGTGTGCCTTCAGCGAAACTGATCACCCAATCGACCGCGCCCAGACCTGCCAGCACCGCCATGCGCCGGTCGACACTGTTGATCGGACGGCCGGGCCCTTTCAGGCGGCTGACCGACGCATCGTCGTTGACCGCGACGATCAGGCGATCGCCTTGCGCCCGCGCCTGCTCCAGGTACGTCACGTGCCCGGCATGCAGGATGTCGAAGCAGCCGTTGGTGAAGACGATCTTCTCTTTATGCGCACGCGCATCATCGACTGCCAGCAACAGCTGCTCCAGGCCCAACACGCCGCGCTCGGAGCCTTCTTCACGCTGGATAGCCCGACGCAGTTCCGGCGCGCTGATGGCCGCCGTACCAAGCTTGCCGACCACGATGCCGGCCGCCAGATTGGCCAGGCCCACCGCGTGCGGCAGCTCTTCACCCGCAGCAATCGCCGCTGCCAGGGTGGAAATCACCGTATCGCCAGCACCGGTCACGTCGAACACTTCACGGGCGCGTGCCGGCAGGTGCAATGCCGGATGATCAGGCCGCAGCAGGGTCATGCCGTGCTCACCACGGGTCACCAGCAAGGCGCCAAGGTCCAGGTCGTGCATCAGCTGCGCGCCTTTGCTGACCAATTCGTGCTCATCGGCGCAACCACCGACGATGGTTTCGAATTCGCTGAGGTTCGGCGTGATCAGGCTCGCTCCGCGATAAATGGAGAAATCCTTGCCCTTGGGATCGGCCAGCACCGGAATGCCACGGGCGCGGGCGGCCTGGATCAACACCTGATGGTTTTTCAGTGCGCCCTTGCCGTAGTCGGACAGCACCAGCACCTTGATGCCTTCGAGCAGTTCGTCGACTTGCACGGACAACGCCAGGGAGTCGGTGGCGAACGGTTCTTCGAAGTCGATTCGCAGCAGTTGCTGGTGACGACTCATGACCCGCAGTTTGACGATGGTCGGCTGGTGCGCGATGCGCTGGAACAACGCGCGCACACCGGCCCCCTTGAGGCTATTGACCAGGCTGTCGGCGGCTTCATCGTCGCCAGTGACGCCGACCAGCGAGGCTGGCGCGCCAAGGGCGGCAATGTTCAACGCAACGTTGGCGGCACCGCCCGGGCGGTCCTCGATGTGTTCGACCTTGACTACCGGTACTGGCGCCTCAGGGGAAATCCGTGAGGTACCACCATGCCAGTAACGGTCGAGCATGACATCGCCGACCACCAAGACAGGGGCTTGATCGAATCGCGGCATGGACAACTTCATGGAGCAACCCACATACAAAATGAACAGGGGCGCGATATTAACACAGGGTGGGCACAGGCTTGTGTGACGGCTGCAACGGGATCTTGCGCCAAGGCTTTTTGATCAATTATTGAGCAAGAATCGCGCATGGATTCACTCGAGCGGCGCATTGCACGCCGGCTGAGCATCAGGGTGAGCCAGGCTCACCCTGAAGTCGGTGTCAGGCGATGTCTTCGGCCGGCGTATCGAGCCCCATCGCATGCAGGCGCGAATAGTAGCCATTTTGCGCCAGCAATTGCGTGTGGGTGCCACGCTCGACGATTTCACCCTGATCCATCACCAGAATCAGGTCGGCCTTTTCGATAGTCGACAACCGGTGAGCGATGACCAGCGTGGTACGACCTTTCATGACTTGATCCAGGGCTGCCTGAATGTGCCGCTCGGACTCGGTATCGAGCGCCGAGGTGGCTTCGTCGAGAATCAGCAACGGGGCATTTTTCAGCAAGGCCCGGGCAATCGCCAGGCGCTGGCGCTGGCCGCCGGACAGCAGTACGCCGTTTTCCCCGACCTGGGTATCCAGGCCTTGCGGCATCTGCGCGATGAAGTCCATGGCATAGGCGTCCGCAGCAGCCTTTTCAATGTCTGCGCGAGGTGCGCCAGCCAGGTCACCGTAGGCGATATTGTTGGCGATAGTGTCGTTGAACAGGGTCACATGTTGTGTGACTTGTGCTACGTGCCGACGCAGGTTGCGCAGGCGGTAGTCTTCGATTTCGACATCATCGAGCAGGATCTCGCCGACTTCATGATGGTAGAAGCGCGGTATCAGGCTGGCGAGTGTCGACTTGCCGCTGCCAGAGCGACCAACCAGTGCGATCATCTGCCCTGGCGCCGCAGTGAAGCTGATGTTCTTCAGCACTTCACGCTCTGTCCCGGGATAGGTAAAGCTCAGGTTGCGCACTTCCAGGTAGCCATTGACGCGGTCGCGCTCAACGGTACCGTGGTCGACTTCCGGCTCGACGTCCAGTTGCTCGAAAATGCTTTCGGCACCGGCGACACCTTTCTGAATGGTCGAACTGACTTCCGACAGCTGCCGGATCGGCTTGGGCAGCAGACCCGCCGCCGTGATGTAGGCCACCAGGTCACCGGCGGTGGCATCACCGCGCAGGAACAGCACCAGGAACATCAGCACGGCCATGGCGGTGTAGATCACCAACTGCAGCATCGGCGTGTAGACCGCCCCGGTCTTGGTCATGCGCAGTTGCTTGTCGGTATTGCCCTGGCTGGCTTCGGCAAAGCGCCGCTCTTCATAGCTCTCGCCACCGAAGCTGCGCACCACGCGATAACCCTGGATGGTCTCGGACGCCACATGGGTCACATCGCCCATGGCCACCTGGATCTTCTTGCTCTGCTTGCGGAATTTCTTGCTGGTGTTACCCACCATGAGTGCAATCAGCGGCAGGATGGCCAGCATCACGATGGTCAGTTTCCAGTTCATCCACAGCAGGTAGGCAAACAGGAAGACCACGGTAAGGCCTTCGCGAATCACCACCTTGATTGCATCGGTAGCGGCACCGGTCACCATGGTCACGTTGAACGTGATGCGCGAGATCAGATGCCCGGAATTATGCGTATCGAAATAGCGGTTTGGCAGAACCAGCAACTTGTTGAACAACTCGACCCGCAGGTCATGCACCAGCCCCAGCGAAACCTTCGCCAGGTAATAGTTGCCAAGGAAGGAGCCCAGGCCTTGCCACGCCGCGATCAGGATGATCAGCAATGGCACGGCCATCAGCAGCTGCAAGTCCTTCAGATAAGGGACGTTGGGGAAGAGCACCGCTTCAGGATTGCTCAGGCCATCGACGAAATATTTGAGAATCCCCGCCAGCATCGGCTGTGTGGAGGCAAAGATCACGAAGCCCACGATACTCAGCAAGAAAAGGCCGAGATAAGGTTTTACATACCCCAACAGCCGAAAATAGATTTTCAGGCTGGAGTCCTGTCCCGCTTTGGGCGGTGCGTCACTCATCGTAGAGCTCACTGGTTAGGAAGAACGCGAAATTTTATCACAAGCGTCGGGATTGGCCCGCGCCCATACCAAAACACTGGCCAGGCCAATGGGTAACCAGCTGATAAACCATTCGGCCCTCGGTGTGCCGTTCAGGCTGGCGGCATCGAATTGCATCGCCAGGGTAGAGAACAACCAGATGCCGATGACCCCCTTGGCATAGAGCGTTTCCCGAACCTTCCAGGCCTCGCGCAGTACTGCGATCCAGGTCGCCACCCACAACAACAACCCTGGCAGGCCCAATTCGATGGCTACGTGGGTGAACAGGTTATGGGCGTGGTCAAAATGCTGCCCATCGGCGAACACATTGTAGTTACTGCCAAGGCCCAGGCCGCGCCATGGGTGTTCCGCGATCATTTGCAAACTGGCCATCAGGATCTGCGGGCGATAGGAAACACCGCGCGACAGGACCAGGGATTCGAAAAGCCAGAACGCCAGCATCGCGATGATCAATGCGAGCGCCGCGACGAGACGACTGCGTCGGTCACGGCACCAGACCGGCATGGCCAGTATCGTGAGAAACAGTGCCAGGGCCGCGCCGCGACTCTGGCTGAGCAGGACAAATATCCCCAGAACGCCCAATGCAAGGGCATAGACTACCTGCATCAAGCCCGTACGCGGTGTCCAGAGTACCAGCCACACGGCTGCCAGGCCGATGACGTAGCCGCCCAGGATCGGATGGGACAATTCGCCCAGCCCTTCCACGCGTGAAACCCAGACGTTGCCATGCATTCCATAAAATTTGACGATCGCCACCAGCGCCGTGACAGCCAGCCCTATACCTCCCCATTGCATGACGCGGATCACGCGCTCGGGTCGGGCATTGGCGAAAACCGGAAAGAACAACAGGAACACCACGATGTACAGCACGCGCTTGGCTGCGCGATCAGGATCAGGCGTGTTCGACCATGAAAGACTGAGCAGTGACCAGATCACCAGCCCCAGCAACGGCAGGTAGATCCAGCGCTGTTCATGGAACAATTCCCGAAGCCGGGCCCGTGCGGACCAGCAGAGCATGATTGCAGGCAACCAGAGAAACACCACCAAGCCTTGCTGATAGAGCTTGTTGGTAGGCGCAATGGCGATGGCCAACAAAAACCACAAAAGACCTACTGTCATCCATGCTTGCGCCCAACGAGTTTCTTGCATCAAATTGCTCCTGTAAGCGTTCGCTCACCCAACCCGACATGGTTAAAGCTGAATTTT
The DNA here is from genome assembly GCF_028682635.1 of Pseudomonas putida. Classification (GTDB taxonomy): domain Bacteria; phylum Pseudomonadota; class Gammaproteobacteria; order Pseudomonadales; family Pseudomonadaceae; genus Aquipseudomonas; species Aquipseudomonas putida_AE. The sequence continues at coordinate 18,772 of NZ_JANHLK010000015.1, forward strand.
TTCGGCATCATTGCCCGCCATGGCGCCCCGTTCTTCCAACAAGGCTTTCTACGATGCAATGTTCCCGGCTCCCTCAAGCCACCCTGAATCAAATGATTGACGGTGCCAAAGTATTGGAGGCCGACAGTTACGGGCCAAAAGTCTACCTGTTGCAAGACGGGAATATCCTCAAACTGTTTCGTCGCAAGCGTATATTTTCATCCGCCTTGTTTCGGCCTTACTCGAAACGCTTCATCGACAATGCCGTCGAACTGCAGAAGCTCGGTGTGCCGACCTTGCAGGTCCTGCAGTATTACCGACTGCAGGCGCCCGGCATGACAGCCGTGCTGTACCAGCCGCTGCCAGGCCAGACCCTGCGCCAGATCGCCAGCAAGGACGGTTTCAACTGGCCGCAAGCCTTGCCTGAACTGGCCGGATTGATACGTCGACTGCATCAATCGGGGATCTACTTCCGCTCACTGCACCTGGGCAATATTGTGATCACGCCCGACAATCAAATGGGCCTGATCGATGTGGCTGACATGCGTTTCCTGCGAGCCCCTTTGCCTCGGCATCTGATCAAACGCAACCTGCAACACTTCGCGCGCTATATTGCACGCGAGAACCTGAACGACACCTTTCCGATGCAAGCATTGGAGCAGGCAGTGCTGCCCTCATGAGAGTAGTGCACGGGCGGTCTGGCTGAAGCTCAGCCAGGCTTGATCCGGCCCTAATGCCTGGAACTGATCAGCGGCGACCGCTGCGGCAGAGACGCTGAACGCTCGCAAGATCGCGTCGCGCCAGGCGTTCACATCGTCAACCGGGGCGTACCAGCCACTATCGGCCAGCTGTTCGCGAAATACCGCCAGGTCACTGGACAGTACCGGAACCCCCGCCATGACCGCCTCCTGCATGATCAGCCCCAGACCTTCCTCCCGCGACGGGATCGCGACCCAGTCGAACGCACGATAAAGACGCGCCGCATCATCAAGATGGCCCGGCAGCAAGACTTGCCCATGCAGCCCCAGCTCATCAATACGAGCCTGCAGCGAGGCGCGGGTGCTGCCTTCCCCGACAATCACCAATTTCAGGTCGGGGCGCTCCCGCAATGCCGCCGCAAAAGCATCAAGCAGGCAGCCGAAGCCCTTTTCCGAAACCAGGCGCCCCACCGCTCCCAATACCGGCCCACCGTCCGCAGGCAAGCCCAACCGGGTCCGCGCCTCTTCCCGAGGAAGCAAAGCGCAACAGAAGGCGGCAGGCTCAAAGGCACTGCGCAAGGTCATGACCGGTATTTGCAAGTCACTGCTCAGTGAGGCTGCGAGGGTGTTCGACACTGCAGCCAAGGCCAGCTGGGAAGCCGGGAGCTGTTGAAAGAGCACTCGATCACCCGCATGCAGCCGAGTCGCCCCATGAAAGATGACCACGACGCGGATATGCGGCAAGGACTTGAGTATCGGTAACAGCGTGCGCGCTACGCCCAATCCGTCGAGCAACAACAGTCGTGCGTCGCTGTCCTGGAGGGCGCGGTGAAAGCGGGCTCGCATCCAGGGTTTGGTCAATCGCCAGAAATGCCGCCCTTTCAATCGGGCAGAAGACAGTCCCCACTCGCGTATCTCACCGACGTCCACTCCGCATTCGGCGGCGTCTCCCTGGAGCAACCAGGTTTTCACCGGGGCCGAGGGCAAGGCTTGAGACAGTATCTGCTGATGCACCTTGTGGATCGAGGCAAACGGAGCACCACCTGCCCACATCACGTTGAGAATACTCATAGGGCAAGCAGCCAATACAAAAGGTTATGGGGATAAGCTGCGGTGTCGCTACTTGATGGACCAGCCAATGCAGACTCCCAACAACAAAAACAAAACGAACTTGACCTGTTCGCGCCGGCTGCGACGCGCCTTGCGCTGTCGCTCTACAGGCGTTTGCACGTGCAGGCCAAACCCGGTGTGCATGACTGCGTCCGCTTCAAGCGTCAGGGCAGTCAGGTTCAACTGTGCGTATCGCTGTGACAGCGCTTTCTCGCCAGCGTGCCCGGAAAAAGGCGCGCACAATCGATATTCCTTGACCCGTCGCAGGCCTGGGTTCAGCGAGAACCCCTGCCACTCCGGCTTGTCGGAAATCAATGGATGGCAAGCCACTCCACCGACGACTTCACGCGGCCCCAGATGAATGTAGGGGCTGTGAACCCGCAGATCATGAGTATAGCTACGCAACCATACTTGCAGGATTTCCGGGCGAGATTGGAGAACGGTCATGGAGTCCTCCACAAACCCTGGGCGGTAGAATTCCCAGTCATCCTCGCAATGGAAGATATAGCTCGTGCTGACGTGTTCGTACGCCAGGTCGATCGACGCCAGCTGACCCAGCTTGGGTCGATTGACGAAGACCGTGCAGTGATCCTTCCAGTGGGCTGGAATCACCGCGTGTACCTCTGCGTCACCTGCATCCTCGGTGATGAACACTTCGCGGATGGGCGCCGTATTGAATCGATCGAAGCTCTCGAGGGTGGTCTTGAGCAGGTCCAGGCGACCACAGCTTGTGACCACCAGCGTGATGTCACTCTCGTGGGAAAAATGCACGGTTGTCTCAACAAAGTAGAAGTGGCCAGCAATATCAATGGCTGGCCAACGCTTGTCAAACACCCAAATTGAGTCGAATTCTTTCCAACAGACTCAACGGCGCGCGAGGGCGCAGTGCAGGCTCAAGTTCTTCGACGATACGTTGGCCGATGCGGGCAAAGCTGAATTGGTTGACCGCCAACTCCCGACCATTGCGAGCGATGCTCTGCGCCAGTTGCGGTTCGCTGCGCAGTCTGGCCAGTTTCTCCTGAAGCTGCGCAATGTCCTGGTAGAACACCACGTTTTGCATGTCCTGCAAGCCCAGCGCCTGGTTTTCCGCTGCGCCCTGATCATAAGCCAGCAAGACACAGCCACAGGCCATGGCCTCGAAATTCTTGATCATGAACTCGCCCATGCCGACGTCGGCACTGACGAAAAAGCGAATGCGGTTGAGCGTATCGCGGTACTCCTCGCCGGATTTGGTGCGAGTCACCACCAAAGGCTCGACGCGACCCAGTTCATCGAGCAAGGCCTTGCGACCGCTGTAGGCAACGCTGTTGGTACTGCCGACGAACGCCAGCTCGATATCCCGCTCGCGCCCCTGATCCGCAAGTTGCGTCTGGTCATAGCCCTTGGGCACGAACACCGCATCGAAACCCTCTGCACGCAGGCGCTCGGTGACAACGAAGCCGGAACTGATGACCCGCGCCCAGGGCAGGCGACGGTAGTGCGCGCTGAACTTGCCGGTGTACTTGCAAGGAATGTAGTTCTGGTAAGCATCGTGTTCGAGAATGACCAGGTTGGGAATCGTGCGGATAAATCCGACCTGGCGGATCTCCTGCTTGAAACGCAGGAAAAACACGATCCGGTCGTATCGGGACACATCGACTTCACGCCGGAAATAACTGCGCAGGTTGCGCTGTTCCTTGCTGCTCAACCACCGCAAGTCGCACTCGCAATGAGCCGCGACCCCGTCGTACAGACGGTCCAGAATGGCCCGCTGATCTTTCTGCACCAGAAATAGAACTTTCATCGTCTTCCTTGCCACAACAGGCAAATGGAGCAACACCTGAATCCGAACCTGCCGCCAGGCAGCCGACCTTCAGGCCCATGACACCTTACAAACGCCAAAACAGTTCCTGGCGTCGCACAGCCTTGCGAAAAAATTCATTTTCGCCGTATGGCGAACCGCCCCGCCCCGCGAGCAACCGCTGCAAACCACGCCGCAGGCGACGCTTGAAGGGAGCCGGTGGCTGCAGGTCGTGCATCATTGCCAATGCCATGGCCTTGTCACGCTGCTGCGCCAGGGAAAGCTGCAGACACCAGGGATGCATCTGCTGGCCCGGATCGAACACAGGAGGAAGGGCAATACCGGCTCCGGTGTCACCCATGGGCCAGCGATCGTTGTCGTGCAGGTGATTGGCATACCCCAACAGCGTCGGCTGCCAATCAAGACCCTTTAGCGCTTCGAGCACCGCGGCCTGCGCGCAAATGTGATCGGGATGGGGGTCGAGGGTCGGGTGCGGCAACACGATCACCTCAGGCCGAGCCCGCAGCAGCAGGGCTTGCAGATCCGCCAGCAGGTTGTTCCAGGTGGGCGCGCCATCGACATCGCCCGGCAGGCCAAACGGGTTCAACTGACGAAACAACCGGGTGTCGTCCAAATCCGCTTCCCGCGAGCCTATCGGCTTGGCGGGCGATGCCTGCATGGCCGCCAGTTGCAGGCAGAAATAGCCCAACTGCACGCAATGGGCTTGCGGTACACCGGCCCAGCGCGGCACGGCGATGCTGTCCCAGGCGCGCAACCGGCCTTTGAGGCGCGCCGCCTCGACCTTGTCCATGCCCATGCGCTGATAATGTTCGGCTTCGATTTCACCGGCGGTGAGCGTCACGATCCAGGTCTCGTCCGCCTGGCTGTACAAACCGTAGGCGGCCAGCTCGGCATCATCGGCGTGCGGGGCGATGACCATCACCCGTTGCCGGCGAAAGTCCGGATGCTCGAATGCCCACAGGACCGGCTCGCCCACCAGCCGGCAGAAACGCCCGCGCAGACGCAACTCACCACGCGACAGCACCTGAGCCTGGCCACTGAGATTGAGGTAACGCAGGCCATTCACACCCCGCTCGAAGGTCTGCCGGTCCGGGTTATCGCCACCCAACAACTCGACCACAGGATCGAAGAAGCGTCCCAGCCACGTGCTTTTTACCTTCAGGGCCAGCACCAGCGTCGCGTCGTCGACCAGCATGACACCCTCGTCCAGGCGCAGATGCTCCCCGCTCAGGTGCACCTTGGGCTGCGGGGTGTAGGGCGCAAACGTGTATTGATAGTGGTCGTTCGGCGAATAGAACAGGTGATCGGCAAACCAGGCTTCGTGGACCACCCAGCCCACCACCGCCAGCACCAGCGGCAACCACCACGCCACCAGGATGCCGCAAAGGATCAACAGCACCAGTGCGACCAGCAGACCGATGCGTTTGTTGCGCCGGTGGCGCTTGAGCAATTGCTGTTTGCGGTTCATGGGCTGACTCATACGGTGTAGACCGGCACAGGGTTGCACCAGCGATCCTTGTATTCCCGGTCGGCGCGGCCAAAGGAAAAGCGCAGGGGCTTGTCCAGTGCCCTGGCGTGCTCCCAGGCGCTTTGGGTGTTGAGAAAACTCAGCACGCTACCGGGGCTGAACTCGCGGGTTTCGGGGTCGACACCGCCATTGATGTATTCGACGCTGATCCACTGCGGCGTCTCGACGCGGTACACCAGTTGAATGGCAATGGGGGCATCGTTGAGGAAAATCACCGAACCGATCAGCAGCTCGCGCAACAACTCGATGACCTCGGCCATGCGCTCGGCACCGGTCGCCGGGAACCCCCAGCGGCGCTGGAACAGATCGCAATAGATCGCCCCCAGCTCCTGGCTGGAAAATTCGCTGACCGGTCGTACTACGCCGCCTGCCTCTTCCAGCAACCTGAGTTCGCGGCGCTGGTTGTAGCGAAACTTCTTCGACAACTCTTCGGGCGTGCGGGCCATGGCCAGTTGCTCGGCCTGCAGCCGGATGCCGGTGAAACGGTTTTCGTTGAGCGCCGACAGGTAACGCCCGCGATGGCGCAAAGGTGCCTGGGCATCGGCCGCAGCCGGCAGGATGATCTCGGCATTGCCAAGGTCGAACAGGCCCTTTTTGCCGTTACGCTTGAGCACGTCCTTGGACAAGGCGAGGTCGCGCCCCCAGGTCGGGATTGCGGCCTTGATTTCGCCGTCCTGCTCCCAGGCCAGGTATCGCACGGGGATACCGGCCAGCTGCGCCAGGCGCTCGACCACCAGTGGGTGAGTGGCGACGCTGCCGCCATAACGCTGCCAGGCCTGGGCATAGGTCGGGGCATCGGAGAGCGACCAGCCACGTTCGCGCCAGCCTTGAAATCGGTTGAGCATCAGCCCCTCTGTGCCAGTTCGGTAACGTGCGGCAAGTGCCAGAAAGCATCGCGCACCGCGCGGTCGGAGAAGCGTTCGCGCAGGCGCTCGAGCATCAGCTCGGCACACTGGCGACGTTGCTGCTCGTCCATTGCGGCCAGATGTTGCAGGCCTTGAGCCAGGTGCTCGGCATCGCCCAGCGGGAACAGGATGCCCACGCCTTCGACCACTTCCTTCGCGCCGCCACACGCCGTTGCAAGCAACGGCACGCCCGCCGCCATGGCTTCGAGCAGCACCATGCCGAAAGGTTCATGATCGGAGCTCAGGGCAAACACATCGAATGCCTTGAAATACCGTCGGGCCTCAGGGACCTGACCAAGGAACAGCACGCGGTTGCCAATGCCCAGCTCGCGCGCCTGGGCTTTCAGATCCTGCTCCAGTCGACCGCTACCGAGGATCACCAGCTGGCTGTTGGCCGGTAACCCGGGCAGCGCCTGGGCAAAACCGTCCAGCAAGGTGGCCTGGTCCTTGTCCGGATGCAGGCGACCGACGTTGCCGACAATCCAGGCGTCCTCCGACAGGCCGAGGGTCTCGCGCGCCTCGCGAACCGATACCTGGCTTGCCTGCAAAGCCGGCACATCGATCCGGTTATACAGGGTCTGAATCTTTGCCGCCGGCCACTTCGGCAGGCATTGGCGCATGTCATCGCGCACCGCATCGGACACCCCGAGCAGGCTCAGGCGCTTGCGGAAAACCTGCGCGAAGAGTTTGCGTGTGCCGCGTTTGTAATCGTCAAACGCATGGTGCACGCCAATCACCGGCAACGAGGTGCCGAGCAAGGCGATGTAGATGGGCTTGAAGCGATGGGCAATGCAGAAACTGAAATTGCGCGAAGCGGCGATCTTGCGCAGATCGCCGATGGCGCCCAGCTTCAAGCCACGAATGGCCTTGGAGCTGTATTCCATGAACAACACTTCATCGGAGGCGCAACCGGCGGCAACCTCGGCATCGGCGACCCCGGTCAGGAACACCGTGGTCACCCGGTAACCGGTCCCCGCGAAGAGGCTGGCGTACTGCCGCGCGCAGTCCAGGAACGGCCCGTCATAGCCGTGGCAGAACTGCAGCACATGGCGTTCAGCCGAGCGTGTCATAGGTGTCCGCGCCCTCTTTGACCACCAGGATGTCTTCCATGATCAGATACTGTAGATCGGAACCGAAGAACATGTTCAAGGCGTCGGTCGGTGAACAGATCATCGGCTCGCCACGACGGTTGAGCGAGGTATTCAGCGACACGCCATTGCCGGTGAGGACTTCCAGCGCCTTCATCATGTCGTAGTAGCGCGGGTTGTATTCGCGCTTGAGCACCTGGGCACGGGAAGTGCCGTCTTCGTGGACGACTTCCGGCACGCGGGTTTTCCACTCTTCAGCCACTTCGAAGGTGAAGGTCATGAACGGAGCCGGGTGATCGATCTTGATCATCTGCGGCGCCACGGTGTCGAGCATCGACGGGCAGAAAGGCCTCCAGCGCTCGCGGAACTTGATCTGGTGGTTGATGCGGTCGGCCACGCCGGGAATGCTCGGGCAACCGATGATCGAGCGACCACCCAGTGCGCGCGGACCGAACTCCATGCGGCCCTGGAACCAGGCCACCGGGTTACCATCGACCATGATCCTGGCGATCTGCTCCGGCATGTTGTCGAGCTTGCGCCAGGTCGGCTTGTTCTCGTGACGGGCGCAGGCCGCGATCACGTCTTCGTTGCTGTACGACGGGCCGAGGTACACGTGTTCCATCTTCTCGACCGGGACGCCACGGGCGTGGGACACATAGGCTGCCGCGCCCACCGCGGTACCGGCGTCGCCGGATGCAGGCTGGACGAACAGTTCCTTGACGTCGTCGCGGGCGATGATTTTCTGGTTCAGCTTGACGTTCAACGCACAGCCACCGGCGTAGGCCAGCTTGCCGGTTTCCTTGAGCACGTCGCCCAGGTAGTGGTCGATCATCTGCAGCGCAATTTTTTCGAACAGCGCCTGGATGCTCGCGGCGTAGTGGATGTACGGCTCGTCGGCGATGTCGCCTTCGCGCTTCGGACCCAGCCACTCGATCAGCTTCGGCGAGAAGTAGTAACCCTTGCCCTTCTCTTTGTAGCGACGCAGGCCGATGACGTTGGCATAGTCGGTGTTGATCACCAATTCGCCGTTTTCGAACGAGGCCAGGCGCGAGAAATCGTATTTGCTGGCGTCGCCGTACGGCGCCATGCCCATGACCTTGAACTCACCGTCGAGCATATCGAAACCGAGGAACTCGGTGATCGCGCCGTATAGGCCACCGAGGGAGTCCGGATCGAAGAATTCCTTGATCTTGTGGATCTTGCCGTTTTCGCCATAACCGAAGAAGGTCGTGGCGTACTCGCCCTTGCCGTCGATCCCGAGGATCGCGGTTTTCTCTTTGAAACCGGAGCAGTGGTAGGCACTGGAAGCGTGGGCCAAGTGGTGTTCGACCGGCTCGATCTTGATCTTCTTCGGGTCGAAGCCCAGTTGCTCCAGGCACCAGACGATCTTGTTGCGATAGCGCTTGTAGCGACGGTTGCCCATCAGGATCGCGTCGAGTGCACGATCCGGGGCGTACCAGTAACGCTTGGCGTACTGCCAGCGGGCCTTGCCGAACAGGCTGATCGGTGCGAATGGAATCGCTACCACGTCAACGTCGGAAGGCTTGATGCCGGCCTGTTCCAGGCAGAACTTCGCCGATTCGTAGGGCATGCGGTTCTTTGCATGTTTATCGCGTACGAAGCGCTCTTCTTCCGCCGCCGCGACCAGCTTGCCGTCGATGTACAGGGCTGCGGAAGGATCATGGCTAAGGGCGCCGGACAGGCCAAGAATCGTCAATGCCACAGGGGTCTAGCCTCTTTAGTCTGCGTGCAGGCGCAATGCGCCTCAATAATTAATGTGCCCTCGCAACGGGCGAGAGACAGCTAAAGGGCGGGATTATAGCTTAAAGATGCCGGGAATGACCCTACGGTTATCAGCCTCGGGCAGGCCGCCAGTAAATACGGATGTTGCCATCCGTGCCCTGCCGGTAAAGGGTGTAGGGCAAGACTACGGTATCCAGCGTGCCGGACAATGCCAGGTCCAGCAAAATGACTGGAACGAAGATACCCGTTGGATCGGGAGGCGCATTCAATACGCAAAAGTCGTAGGCCAGGCCGCTGTAGACCCGTGGGATGAACTGACAATAAGTTTTTTGCCGTCGAAGCGCCTGGGCCGCGTCGGCATCGTCCTGCAAGACCGTCGAGACGGTCCCGCACCCTGTCAAAGCCAGTGAGATGACACCTGATGTGACTGCCTTTTTGATCGTCAAAGCTTGCCCTCCGTGAACGTCAGGCAAGCTAGCATCGTGGTCATTCACGCCACAGTTCATGGCTTCCCAAGTTCCTGTAGGACGATGCTTAAGAAGTTGTCCCTTATCTTCGCTGGCTGTTCCGGCCCCTTCGCGAGCAAGCCCGCTCCCACATTTCGACCGCTTTCATCTATGTGAACGCGGTTGAAATGTGGGAGCGGGCTTGCTCGCGAAGAGATTCAGACTGCGCTGGAGATATCTTTCGGAAGACGCTGATCGATGACCTGATAAAGCGCACTACTCTCAGGCCAGTTGCGCATGAACCGCGCCCGATCCCGCGCATACGCCGGGGCGAAATTGGCGAGCGAGCCGTGCTGGCACATAGAATCCAGATCGATCAGCGCCCAGCGATCCTGCTGCCAGAACAGGTTGTGACCCTTGAAGTCGCCGTGGCTGATGCGCTCGGCAATCAATTCGGCAAACAGGTGATCCAGCGCCAGCAACTCGGCTTCAGGCGCATCACCACTCTCGATGTACGGTGCGAAACGCTCGATGATGTCCGGCCCCGACAGATGTTCGGTGATCAGATAGGCACGGCTGCGCAACCAGAGAAAACGCTTCTCCAGCACCGCCAGGGGCTTGGGCGTGGCGATGCCGAGAAAGGCCAGGCGATTGCCTTCGCGCCAGGAGTGCCAGGCACGGCTCGGGCGCCAGAAGCGCTTGAGCCAGTGGGCGAAACCCTTGATGTTGTAGCGCTTGATCACCAGCGTTCGGCCATCCACCTCGACCTTGCCAACGCTCGCCGCGCCGCCGGTCTTGTACAGGTGCCCCTGATCCAGCAAGGCATCGGCCTGGGCCAGTACGGGCAGCATGGCCGCTTCTTCTTCGCGACGAATCGCCCGCAAGCCGAACGCTCCGCGCTGGACGCTGAACAGCGTGCATTCGCGACCGACCTTGATCAGGAAGTCCTTGAGGCGCCAGCTGCGAACCTTGTCGACCTGTTTCTGCAGCGCCTCCATGGGCAGGGCATGCTCGCCGTTGCTCAGCAGGTAGTACACCAGCAATTCTTCGGTGAACGGCTCCAGCGACTTGGGCAACTGGGCGAAAAACACCCCGAGATTTTCCAGGACCTTTTGCCGCGAGAGCGGCTGGCCTGGCGTTTCGCTGCAGATACCGGCGCCATCGATCAAATACAGTCGATTGCCCTGGCGCAGCAGGTTGTCCAGGTGCAGGTCTTCCTGCCACAAACCTTTGCGATGCATTTGACCGATCGCGCCCAAGGCTTGCGCCAAAACGGCTGACTGCTCATCGGCCAGCACCGGCAGGCCTTCCACCTGCTGCCAGGCATCCCCCAGGCTTTGGGCGCTCTCAAGGAATTCAAACAGCAGCCAGCCACCCTCGCCATCCTTCAGACCGTCAGCCAACAGCAGCGGCGTGGTCAGGCCCTGGGCGGCGAGCAGTCGTACACCGTCCAGCTCGCGCTGGAAATGCCGCGCAGCCTTGCTGCCAACCAGCAACTTGGCCAGCACGGGCCGACCGCGCCAGACACCCGCACCGACATAACGCTGCCCGGGCAAGACCCGCAACAGGGTCAGCAACTGTAGCTGCGCCGGCCCGGCAGCATCGGCCAGTGAAAGACTGAGCGGCAGGCTCGGGTGACGGCCAGCGCTTTTCAGTTCGGATAAACGCATCAGCGCTTCTCCTTATGGCTGCGTCGCGCGGTCAGGCGCGTCAGCCAGGTGTCGATCAACGAGCTGTCCTGGGGTTGATCCAGATAAGCGCCCAGCAGCACCCGCAATTGCCCTTCGCTCCACTCGGGCGCCCGACGCAGCAACGGCTCCAGGTCCTTTACGCGGTCGCGCAGCCCGAACAACAGGTGCCGGGTCTTTTCCAGGTCGATCAGCTGCGCCTGATACCCGTCGCCGGTGGCCCGCAGAAAAATATGCTTGGGGTAGAAGCAGCCATGCACCTGGCGCATGCCGTGCAGACGCTGCGCCAGGTGCCCGCAAGCTTGCAGAATGGCTACCTGCTGCGCCTCGCCGAGATCCGTCCAACGATGCAACAGCGAATCCAGATCATCCCAACCGTCGAGGGCACGCGTCAGGAGAATGGCCCGGGTTTCACCGTCCACCTTGCGCTCACCGAAGAACACCGCCTTGAGCGCCGGTATGCCGAGCTTTTCGTAACGGCTGATGTTGCGAAACTCCCGGGCAAAACTCGGCTCGCCAAACGGCGCATGCAAGGTATGCATCTGGTAGTTGCTCTGGCGCTTGAGGTAGTAGCCACGACCTTCCAGTTCCAGTCGAAACACGCTGCTCCAGCCACCCCGCAGGGTGTTGGGTTCGTCCACGGCATCGAGCTGCCGGGCCCAGAGCGCGTCGAACGTGCCGAGGCCGTGACGCTCAAGCAGCGCACGGTCTTCAGCGGCCAGAAAATCAGTCATTCGCGTCCCTCGAAAAATCTCACCACGTGCCGGATGCGTTTTTTATCGGCGGCATTGAGCCGGGTCCGTTGGCGGTATTGCAGGTAAAAGCGCAGGCGCTGGGTGGCCGACAGTTGATACTTGGCGACCTTGTCCAGGCAGGCCAGGTCCTTGGTGATTCGGTACTTGAGCCAGAAACCTCTCCAGAAATCACCGTTGGGGCAATCGATCAGGAACAGTCGGGCCTGATCGTCGACCAGCAGGTTGCGCCACTTCAAATCGTTATGGGTAAAGTGATGCTCGTGCATCGTGCGGGTGTAATTGGCCAGTTGTCGGCTGATGCTGTCGACCCAGGCGCGGTCCGCCAGTTTCGCATCGTGCCGCTCGGCCAGGGCCGACAAATCTTCCGTATGTGGCAGTTCGCGGGTGATCATCGCCCCACGATCATAGGCTGCACCGCGACGCTCCAGCCCCCAGGCCACCACCTCGGCGGTGGGGATGCCCCACTTGGCAAAGCGCTTGAGGTTCTGCCACTCCATCTTCACCCGTGGCTTGCCCAGGTAGCGGCGCAAGCCCTTGCCTGCCCCCACGTAGCGCTTGACGTAATAGTTGACGCCATTGCGCTGGACGCGAATGACCTCCGACAGCGGATCGCGGGTCAGGCGCTCGCCCTGCAGCGCAAACACGGCATCAAGGCTGCCGAAGTCTTGTGCCAGATCGCGATAAGCAGGCTCCAGTCTCCAACCCGCCATCAGAGCGCGTCTCCGTACCGCTGTTTACGCTCGTAAAGCTTGTTGGCCTTGCCTTCGAGCCAGCTCAGCAGCCCCGCTTCTTCGCCCAGGATCTGGCGTAGCGGCCGCTGGAAATAACCCTTGAGGAAACGCAACTTGTCGCGCCGGGTCAGGCCGATGTCCAGGGCGGAAAAATACAGCGCCGCCAGATCCTTGTTACGCCAGCGCGAGGTGATCGTCGGACGGGTCTGGGCGCGGTGCAGGTCGATCACCGAGAGTTTGAAATCGTCTGCGGTCACCGGCTTGTCGGTGTGCAGCAGGAAGTGGCAGATGTAGCAGTCACGATGGTTGACCCCGGCGCGGTGCATCATGCCGGTCATGCGCGCCACTTCAGCGATCAGCGCGCGCTTGAGTTTTGGCTCCGGCGGCTGCTTGGACCAGTTGATGCTGAAATCTTCAAGGCTGACGGTCGGCGCCAGCTCTTCGGTGACGATGAACGAATGCTGGTCCGCCGGGTTGCTGCCTTTTTCGCCATAGGCGACGGCGGTCATGGTAGGCACGCCGACTTCCTGCAGGCGCTGGATGGCCTTCCACTCCTGGCCGGCACCCAATACCGGCAGCTTGGCGGTGAGCAGGTTCTTGAAGATCTCGCCCCAGCCGATGCCACGGTGGATCTTCACGAAAAACCCGTTGCCGTCCACCTCGGTGCGCAGGGTACGGCGAGCTTCGAGCTCACGGTACACCTCGCCCTGCAATCCCTCGACTTCGGCGAACGGGTCGCGTCCGGCCCAGAGGCTCTTGAACGGTTCAGCCAGCATCAACTTCATTTAAGCGTGCTCCGCCAGAATCACATCGGCCGCATGCTGCGGCATGCTGTAGAGGTCGGCCGTCTCGGCGAAGGCCACACCGTTGCGGCTCCAGGCCGCCCTTGCTTGAGCGTCGTTCAACATGCCGGTCAGGTACTGGGTCAGCTGGGCTTGATCGAACGGCTCGTCCAGCACCAGGCCAGCGTCGGCCTCGGCGATGTAATGGGCGTACCCGCAGACCGCGCTCACCAGCACCGGCAACCCGGCCACCAGCGCTTCGAGCAGCACGGTACCGGTGTTTTCGTTGTAGGCCGGGTGGATCAACAGATCGGCGCCCAACAGGAAACGCGGAATATCGCTGCGGCCCTTGAGGAACGTCACGTTGTCGCCGAGCCCCAGCGTGGCGCTCTGCATCTGGAATAACTTGGGGTCGTCCTGGCCAATTACAAACAGCCGGGTGCGCTTCTTCAGATCAGCGGGCAATGCGGCCAAGGCCTTGAGGCTGCGATCCACACCCTTGGTCTTGAACCCGGAGCCGATCTGCACCAGCAGCAAGTCATCGTCCTTCAGATTGAATTCGGCGCGGAACCCGGCGCGAATCTCGTCCGCATCCGCCGGCCGACGACGATCCTGGGCAATGCCTGGTGGCAGCAGGTGGAAGCGTTCCAGCGGCGTGCCGTAATGCTTGATGAACAGCGGTTGCTGGACCTCGGAAATCATCAGCACTTCGGTCTTCGCCTCTTTGGCGAACACCGCCCGCTCGTACTCGGCGAAGTGGCGGTAGCGGCCCCAACGTCGGTACAGCGAGTTGCGCAGGTTCTGCGCCTTGTCTTCGAAGCAGCCGTCGGCGGCGTAGTAGACATCCAGGCCCGGCATCTTGTTGAAGCCGATCAAGCGGTCCACCGGACGCTTGGCCAGGTCCGCTTCCATCCACTCGCTGAGCTTTTCGTTGCGTCGATGGTTGAAGAAGGCCTTGACCGGCGCCACCAGCACTTCGAAACCCGGCGGCACCTCACCTTCCCAGATCAGCGTGTAGACGCGGATCTGATGGCCGCGCTTCTGGCACTCCAGGGCGATGCGCATGAAATCGCGCTGCAGGCCACCAAAGGGAAAATACTTGTACAGGACAAATGCCAATTGCATCAGCGCAGCTCCTCAGCCAGTAATAACGTGCTCAGTCGGCTCGCGACACGCTCGGGATTCAGACGCGTGAAGCACAATGGCCACTCGCGTTTCAGGTCAAACTGACGGGCATCTTCGGCCGTCGGTTGATAGGTGCATTTCTTTTGCAGGCACGGCGCGCAGGGGAAGTCGCTGGCCAGGTGTATCTGCGACTTGCCGTAGGCCCCGGTCAGGCCCGGATTGGTCGGGCCGAACAGCGACAGCGTCGGCACATCCAGTGCCGCGGCCAGATGACCGAGACCGGTATCCACCGCCACGCAGGCTTGCGCGCCAGCCAGGACTTTACCGACCCCGGCCAGATTCAACTTGGGCAATACCTCGGCGTGTTTGAAGCCGGCGGCGATGCGCTCGGCGCGGGCCTTCTCCGCCGCGTTGCCCCACGGCAGTTTCACGCCCACCCCGAGATATCCGACCCGTTCGGTCAGCTCGCGCCAGTAGGCTTCGGGCCAGTGCTTGGTGTCCCAGGTGGTGCCGTGCAGGAACACCACATAGGGATTCTTGCGCGGCAGCTCGACCAGGCGTTCGACGCTCAGGCCGTAGTCGCCCAGGCCCTTGGGCAGGTCATAACCCAGGGCGATGGCGAACAGCTGACGCACCCGCTCCACCGCATGCTGTCCGCGGGCAACCGCCAGGCGACGGTTATAGAACCGCGCGGCGACGGGCTCGCGTGCCGAACTTTTATCGAGACCCGCCACCGGGGCTTTCACATACCGGGTGAGCAAAGCGCTTTTCAGCAGGCCCTGGGCGTCGATGACCAGATCATATTTGGAGGCGCGGACGCTTTGCTTGAAGCGTTTCCACTCGCCACTCTTGATGGTCTGCCAGATGTTCTTGCGCCAGCGCCGGATCGCCACCGGGATCACCTTGCCCACCGCCGGGTGCCAGCTCGGAATTTCGGCAAAACCTTCCTCCACCACCCAGTCGAACGTGATGCCGGGGATGGCCCGCGAGGCGTCGGTCAGCGCCGGCAGCGCATGAATCACGTCGCCCAGCGATGAAGTCTTGATCAGCAGTACCCGCAAACTATTTGACCTCGACCACAGTGCCCTGCAAACGCTGCAAGGCTTCGTTCACCGCTTGCGGCATCAGCTGGCGCAGGCAGTTGTAATGGCCGAAACGGCATGTGCGATCAAAGCATGGGCTGCATTCGATGCCCAGGCGCACGATCTCGACATGCTCGGCCAGCGGCGGCGTGAAGCCCGGCGACGTCGAGCCGTAGACCGCCACCAGCGGGCGGTTCAGCGCAGCGGCAACGTGCATCAGGCCAGAATCGTTGGACACCACGGAATCGGCGCAGGACAACAAATCGATGGCCTCGGCCAACGATGTGCCGCCACTGAGGTTCACCGACTCTTCACGCAAGCCGGGGATCAGCCGCGAACGGATGTCTTCACCCACGGCATGATCGTTCTTCGAACCAAACAGCCAGACTTGCCAGCCTTCGCGAATCTTCGCTTCGGCGACTTTGGCGTAGTGCTCCGACGGCCAGCGCTTGGACTCGCCGAACTCGGCACCGGGGCACAGGGCCAACACCGGACGGTCGAGGGCCAGGCCGAACTTGGCCAATGCGGCCTCGCGAGTCACCGGATCGATCCGCAGGCTCGGGCGCGGGTAAGGCTTGGGCAGTTCAACGCCCGGCTCATAGGCCAGGGCCATGAAGCGCTCGATCATCAGTGGGTAACGTTCTTTGTCCAGCGTGCGCACATCGTTGAGCAGGCCGTAGCGGAACTCGCCACGCCAGCCGGTGCGCTTGGGGATGCCGGCAAAGAACGGCACCAGTGCCGACTTCAGGGAATTGGGCAGCAGGATCGCCTGGTCGTACTGGCCGCCCAGGGATTTTCCGATGCGTCGACGCGTCGCCAGTTCCAGTGCACCGTGGCCGAGCGGAAAGCTCAAGGCCTGGCGAACTTCGGGCATGCGCTCAAGAATCGGCCGGCTCCACTCGGGGGCCAGCACGTCGATTTCGCATTGCGGGTGGCGTTGCTTGAGACACTGAAACAGTGTCTGCGCCATCACCATGTCACCGACCCAACTGGGCCCAACGATCAGAATTTTCATGTGGTTTCCATAAACGAACCGGGGAGGCCTACGCCTCCCCGCCTCGAGAATCACTGTGGGAGCAAGGCGGCTTGCGATGGGTCATCACCTCCAACATTGCTGTCGACTGTCACTCCGCTATCGCGAGCAGGCTCGCTCCCACATTGGGTATTGGTGTACCTCGACCTGCATGACACTGCAGATCTACTGTGGGAGCGGGCTTGCTCGCGAAGGGGCCATCACATCCAACATTGATGTTGCCTGACACTCCACTTTCGCGAGCAAGCCCGCTCCCACATTTGAATCCAGTCGCTCCGACAGGCGCGTTTCAGCTTAGCCCCAGCTCACGCCAGATCCGCATGACCTGTCGCCGCTCGTCCGCGAACTGGTCGCCCGGTATCACCCCGGCATCCTTCTGCAAAGCCTGCCGGTGGGCGGCGGAGCGGTAGGCTTTATAAGCCTCACGCAACAGGCTGGCATCCTCGACGGGCATCAGCCCTGCCTTCTCCAGCTCTTCCAGAATGCGGATGTTGTCCGTCCAGCGCAGCAGTGGCGGGTGTGTTTCGGACCACGCCAGGGCCGCGTATTGCACCATAAATTCAATATCGACGATACCTCCGGCGTCCTGCTTGAGGTCGAAGGGCGCCGTGGCCTCGAAGGCATTTGCCCCGGTGCCGGCCGCGGTACTCTTGCTGCCCAGGTTATCGCGCATCTTGGCGCGCATCTCGCTGACCTCCTGGCGCAGGGTCGGCAAGTCGCGCGCCTTGCCCAGAATCGCCGCGCGAACCTGCTCGAACGCCCGACCGACATCCTCGCTCCCCACCAGCACCCGCGCCCTGACCAGCGCCTGATGCTCCCAGGTCCAGGCTTCATTTTCCTGATAGCGGGCAAAGGCCCCCAGCGAACTCACCAGCAGCCCCGATGCACCGGACGGCCGCAGGCGCATGTCGACTTCATAGAGCTGACCGGAGTTGGTCTGCGCCGTCAGCAAGTGAATGATCCGCTGCCCCAGCCGGGTGAAAAATTGCGCGCCATCGATCGACTTCGGCCCGTCGGTTTCTGCCTGTGGATCGCCATCATGGATGAACACCAGGTCCAGGTCCGAACCATGCCCCAATTCCAGGCCACCGACTTTTCCATAACCGACAATGATGAAGCCGGGATCGCACAAGGTGCCATCGGTGCGCAGCGGTGTGCCGTACTTGGCGACCGTTTGCCGCCAGGCCAGGGCCAGCACTTGCTCCAGGATCGCTTCGGCGAGCCAGGTCAGGTAATCGCTGACTTTCATCAACGGCAGGCTGCCGGCGATTTCCGAAGCGGCGACCCGCAAGCGGTGCGCCAGCTTGAAATGACGCAAGGCTTCCATTTGCTGCTCGAGGTCGTCCTCGGGAATCCGCGTCAGGCGTTCGCGCAACTCGGCGGCCAACTCCGGCGCCAACGGCGGTTTGAACAATCGGCCTTCGTTGAGCAACTCGTCGAGCAACAGCGGAAAACGGGTGATCTGTTCGGCGATCCACGGGCTAGCCGCGCACAGGGTCAGCAAGCGTCGCAGTGCGCCGGGGTTTTCGGTCAACAGCACCAGGTAGGCAGAACGACGCGCCACGGCTTCCACCAGTGGCAATACCCGTTCCAGCACCAGATCCGGATTGGCATGCTCTACGGCCTGAGCCAGCAAGCGCGGAATAAAGGCATCGAGACGTTCGCGCCCCAGACGCTGCATGGCGCGCAACTGCGGGCTGCCACGCAAGTTGGCCAAGGCCTTCAATGCTTTGCTGGCATCAAGGAAGCCGCCCTCCTGCAACTGACGGCAGGCGGCTTCCTCATCCTGGGCTTCCTCCCACAACGGCAGCCATTCACCGCCCACCACCACTTCGCTTTCGGCACCCTGCTCTTCATCGGGGTCGGCGATCACCTGACCGAAATGCCAGGCCACACGGCCACGCCAGTACATCAATTGCTCATGGAACGCCGACCAGTCGGCGAAGCCCAGCATGAAGGCAATGCGCGCCTGGTCCTGGACACCGTCGGGCAGCATTTGCGTCTGGCGATCGGCAATCGCCTGGATCGCGTGTTCGGTATAACGCAGAAATTCGTAACCTTCGCGCAGTTCACTGATCACCGCTGGCGGCAGGTAACCTTGACCCTCCAGCGTACTCAGCACTTTTAATAATGGACGCTGCTGCAGACTCAGATCGCGACCGCCATGAATCAGCTGGAAGGCCTGGGCGATGAACTCCACCTCACGGATGCCACCGGAGCCGAGCTTGATATTGTCGGCCATGCCCTTGCGCCGCACTTCCTGCTGGATCAGCTGCTTCATGGTGCGCAGCGCTTCAATGGCGGAAAAGTCCAGGTAGCGCCGGTAGACGAAGGGGCGCAGCATCTCTTGCAGCTGCGCACCGGCCACTTGATCGCCGGCCACCACCCGCGACTTGATCATCGCGTAGCGTTCCCAGTCGCGACCCTGGTCCTGGTAGTACTGCTCCAGCGCGTTGAAACTCAATACCAGCGCGCCCGACGATCCATAAGGTCGCAGGCGCATGTCGACGCGGAACACGAAACCGTCGACGGTCATCGGGTCCAGGGCCTTGATCAGGCGCTGGCCGAGACGAATGAAGAATTCCTGGTTATCCAGCGAGCGTTTAACGCCGACCGTTTCGCCGCCTTCGGGGTAGGCGAAAATCAGGTCGATATCCGACGACAGATTCAGCTCAACGGCACCGAGCTTGCCCATGCCAAGGACGACCATCTGCTGCGGCTCGCCGCTGCGGCGGCCGGTCGGCACGCCGAACTGCTGACAGTGCCGCGCGTATAGCCATTGATAGGCTTGATCGATGCTGGCGTCAGCCATGTCCGAAAGGTCGCGGCAGGTCTGGATCAGATCAGCCTGGCGGGTCAGGTCCCGCCAGATGATTCGCACTTGGTGGCGCGCCCTTTGGCGGCGCAACGCCCGACCGAGTTGATCATCGGTTTCGGCCAGGTTCACGGCTGCCGCAATTTGCGCGCACAACTCGCCGGAGGCAAAGCTTCGGTCCAGCTCGCCGGACTGCACCAGTTCCAGCAGCATCCGCGGATCACGCACGCTTTGTTCAGTGACGAAGTCGCTGGCAGCGGTGACGCGGGCAAATTGCGCCCAGCGTTCAGGTGTCCACGCGGACAGGCGATGGTCGTCATCCAATGCCTCGACGGCAGTACGGAACGACTGCTCGGCGCGAGTGACAAACGGCAACAGAATGGCGGGCAGGTCGGCAAGCGGGGGCAGGCTCATGGTCTATCCTTGATCGGCGTGTGACGGTCAGCATGTAGTGAATCTCGCAAACCCACTACCTGAAGGAGTGTCGAACAAAGGTTAGAAATAGCTGAAAATTCTTTTTTATCGGCAGCGAACATCAAGCTTTCACCTTTTTCGGTTGGCAAAATACCAACCTTAACGATTATTCTCACAACGCAGCCGGGGGCCACAAGCCGCTCATCTGTAGTTTTACTACTCGTATATACATTAGCAAGGCTGAAATGCCGGATGATTTGTAGTAAAACTACACACCGCCGGACCAACCTATCGGCAATCCAAGAATTCATAACGTCTGCCCACAAGGCCAGTCGCTAACTCAGGCAACCGATTCTGGTAGCCTTTCCGCCCTGGAGCAAGCCATGCAAGACCTCGATCCCGTCGAAACCCAGGAATGGCTGGACGCCCTGGAATCGGTTCTCGACAAAGAAGGCGAAGACCGTGCTCACTATCTGATGACCCGTATGGGTGAACTCGCAACCCGCAGCGGTTCGCAGTTGCCTTACGCCATCACCACGCCTTACCGCAACACCATCCCGGTAACCCACGAAGCACGCATGCCTGGCGACCTGTTCATGGAACGCCGCATTCGCTCGCTGGTACGCTGGAACGCGATGGCCATGGTAATGCGTACGAACCTGAAAGATTCTGACCTCGGCGGTCACATCTCCAGCTTCGCTTCCAGTGCGACCCTGTATGACATCGGCTTCAACTACTTCTTCCAGGCCCCGACCGACGAACACGGCGGCGACCTGATCTACTTCCAGGGCCACACCTCGCCAGGCGTTTACGCCCGTGCGTTCATGGAAGGCCGCATTTCCGAAGACCAGATGAACAACTTCCGTCAGGAAGTGGACGGTCAGGGCCTGTCGTCCTACCCGCACCCTTGGCTGATGCCTGACTTCTGGCAGTTCCCGACCGTATCCATGGGTCTGGGCCCGATCCAGGCGATCTACCAGGCGCGTTTCATGAAGTACCTGGAAGCCCGTGGCTTCATTCCTGCCGGCAAGCAGAAAGTCTGGTGCTTCCTGGGCGACGGCGAGTGCGACGAGCCGGAATCCCTGGGCGCGATCTCCCTGGCTGGCCGCGAGAAGCTGGACAACCTGATCTTCGTCATCAACTGCAACCTGCAGCGCCTCGACGGCCCGGTTCGCGGCAACGGCAAGATCATCCAGGAACTCGAAGGCGTGTTCCGCGGTGCCCAGTGGAACGTGACCAAAGTCATCTGGGGCCGTTTCTGGGACCCACTGCTGGCCAAGGACGTCGACGGCATCCTGCAACGTCGCATGGACGAAGTCATCGACGGCGAGTACCAGAACTACAAAGCCAAAGACGGCGCGTTCGTGCGTGAACACTTCTTCAACACGCCAGAACTCAAGGCGATGGTCGAAGACCTGTCCGATGACGAGATCTGGAAACTCAACCGTGGCGGCCACGACCCGTACAAGGTCTACGCGGCGTACCACGAAGCGGTCAACCACAAGGAACAACCGACCGTCATCCTGGCCAAGACCATCAAGGGTTATGGCACCGGTGCCGGCGAAGCGAAGAACACCGCGCACAACACCAAGAAGGTTGATGTTGAAAGCCTGAAGCTGTTCCGCGATCGCTTCGACATTCCAGTGAAAGATGAAGAGCTGGAAAACCTGCCGTTCTTCAAGCCGGAGCCAAACAGCGCCGAAGCCCGCTACCTGAGCGAGCGCCGCACTGCACTGGGCGGTTTCGTGCCACAACGTCGCGCACAAAGCTTCAGCGTACCGACGCCGCCACTGGATACCCTCAAGGCTATCCTGGACGGCTCGGGCGACCGTGAAATCTCCACCACCATGGCCTTCGTGCGCATCCTCGCGCAACTGGTCAAGGACAAGGAAATCGGTCCGCGCATCGTGCCGATCATCCCGGACGAAGCCCGTACCTTCGGTATGGAAGGCATGTTCCGTCAGTTGGGCATCTACTCGTCCGTCGGCCAGCTCTACGAGCCAGTCGATAAAGACCAGGTGATGTTCTACAAGGAAGACAAGAAGGGCCAGATCCTCGAAGAAGGCATCAACGAAGCGGGCGCCATGAGCTCCTTCATCGCTGCCGGTACTTCGTACTCCAGCCACAACCAGCCGATGCTGCCGTTCTACATCTTCTACTCGATGTTCGGTTTCCAGCGTATCGGCGACCTCGCGTGGGCAGCTGGCGACAGCCGTACCCGTGGCTTCCTGATCGGCGGTACCGCCGGCCGTACCACCCTGAACGGTGAAGGCCTGCAACACGAAGACGGTCACAGCCACCTGCTGGCCGCGACCATCCCGAACTGCCGCACCTACGATCCAACCTACGGCTACGAGCTGGCGGTGATCATTCAGGACGGCATGAAGAAGATGACCGAAGAGCAACAGGACGTCTTCTACTACATCACCGTGATGAACGAGTCCTACCAGCAGCCAGCCATGCCGGCCGGTGCCGAAGAAGGCATCAAGAAAGGCATGTACCTGCTCGAGGAAGACACCCGCGAAGCGGCGCACCACGTCCAGCTGATGGGCTCCGGCACCATCCTGCGTGAAGTCCGTGAAGCGGCGAAGATCCTGCGTGAAGAGTTCAACGTCGGCGCCGACGTGTGGAGCGTCACCAGCTTCAACGAACTGCGTCGCGACGGCCTGGCCGTTGAGCGCACCAACCGTCTGCACCCTGGCCAGAAGCCTAAGCTGAGCTATGTGGAAGAGTGCCTGAACGGCCGTAAAGGTCCGGTCATTGCCTCGACCGACTACATGAAGCTGTTCGCCGAGCAGATCCGTCAGTGGGTACCGTCCAAGGAATTCAAAGTCCTGGGCACCGACGGTTTCGGCCGCAGCGACAGCCGCAAGAAACTGCGTCATTTCTTCGAAGTTGACCGTCATTTCGTGGTGTTGGCAGCCCTGGAAGCACTGGCTGACCGTGGTGACATCGAACCTAAGGTCGTGGCTGAAGCCATCGCGAAGTTCGGTATCAACCCGGAAAAACTCAACCCACTGGACTGCTGAGGAGAGATTCTGTGAGCGAACTCATTCGCGTACCTGACATCGGCAGCGGTGAAGGTGAAGTAATTGAACTGTTTGTGAAGGTCGGCGACCGTATCGAAGCCGAGCAAAGCATCCTGACGCTGGAATCGGACAAGGCGAGCATGGAAGTGCCTGCGCCGAAGGCCGGTATCGTCAAGAGCCTGAAAGTGAAGCTGGGCGATCGCCTGAAAGAAGGCGACGAGTTGCTGGAGCTTGAAGTCGAAGGTGCCGCTGCTGCTCCTGCGGCTGCAGCTGCGCCTGCTGCTGCAAAAGCAGAAGAGAAACCGGCCGCTGCACCAGCGCCGGCCGCT
The DNA here is from genome assembly GCF_028682635.1 of Pseudomonas putida. Taxonomy (GTDB): domain Bacteria; phylum Pseudomonadota; class Gammaproteobacteria; order Pseudomonadales; family Pseudomonadaceae; genus Aquipseudomonas; species Aquipseudomonas putida_AE. Next base: position 41,853 of record NZ_JANHLK010000015.1, read on the forward strand.
CCTGCTGCTGCGCCTGCTGCCGCTTCGGTTCAGCAAGTGCACGTGCCGGACATCGGTTCGTCGGGCAAGGCCCAGATCATCGAGATCCAGGTCAAGGTAGGCGACACCGTCGCAGCTGATCAGTCGCTGATCACCCTGGAATCCGACAAGGCCAGCATGGAAATCCCGTCGCCTGCCGCTGGCGTGGTAAAGGCCATCAGCGTCAAGCTCAACGACGAAGTCGGCACCGGCGACCTGATCCTGGACCTGGAAGTGGCGGGTGCTGCGGCACCGGCTGCTGCCGCTCCGGCCCAGGCTGCCGCTCCTGCTGCCGCTGCTCCTGCGCCAGCCGCTGCCGCTCCGGCTGCTCCGGTTGCCGACAGCGTCCAGGACATCCACGTTCCGGACATCGGTTCGGCGGGCAAGGCCAAGATCATCGAAGTGTTGGTCAAGGCCGGCGACACCGTTGAAGCCGACCAGTCGCTGATCACCCTGGAATCCGACAAGGCGAGCATGGAAATTCCATCGCCTGCCGCTGGCGTGGTGGAGAGCGTCTCCGTCAAGCTGGACGACGAAGTCGGTACCGGCGACCTGATCCTCAAGCTGAAAGTCAAAGGCGCTGCCCCGGCCGCTGCTGCGGCACCTGCCGCTGCCGCGCCGAGTACTCCTGCGCCAGCCGCTGCGGCTCCTGCTGCTGCAGCACCTGCCGCCGCCGCACCGGTTGCCGCTCCAGCCAGGCCTGGCGCCAAGGTTCACGCCGGCCCTGCCGTGCGTCAACTGGCCCGCGAATTCGGTGTCGAGCTGAGCGCCGTTGGTGCCAGCGGTCCGCACGGTCGCATCCTCAAGGAAGACGTGCAGGTCTACGTCAAAGCCATGATGCAGAAGGCCAAGGAAGCACCGGCCGCTGCTGCTGGCGCTACCGGTGGCGCGGGCATCCCGCCGATTCCGGTCGTGGACTTCAGCCGCTTCGGTGAAATCGAAGAAGTGCCGATGACCCGCCTGATGCAGGTCGGCGCTGCCAACCTGCACCGCAGCTGGCTGAACGTGCCGCACGTGACACAATTCGACTCGGCGGATATCACCGAGCTGGAAGCGTTCCGTACCGCCCAGAAAGCCGTCGCAGAGAAGGCCGGCGTCAAGCTGACCATCCTGCCGTTGCTGCTCAAGTCCTGCGCGCACCTGCTCAAGGAACTGCCGGACTTCAACAGCTCGCTGGCGCCAAGCGGCAAAGCGATCATCCGCAAGAAATACGTGAACATCGGCTTCGCCGTCGACACTCCGGATGGCCTGCTGGTACCGGTCATCAAGAACGTCGACCAGAAGAGCCTGCTGCAACTGGCTGCCGAAGCTGCTTCCCTGGCTGAAAAAGCCCGGACCAAGAAGCTCTCGTCGGACGAGATGCAAGGCGCCTGCTTCACCATTTCCAGCCTCGGGCACATTGGCGGCACCGGCTTCACGCCGATCGTCAACGCGCCGGAAGTGGCGATCCTCGGTGTTTCCAAGGCAACCATCCAGCCAGTCTGGGACGGCAAAGCCTTCCAGCCGAAACTGATGCTGCCGCTGTCGCTGTCCTACGATCACCGTGTGATCAACGGCGCCGCTGCTGCACGCTTCACCAAGCGTCTGAGCGACCTGCTGGCGGACATCCGCACCATCCTGCTGTAACACCGGCCGGCCCTCCCTTACCGGAGGGCCTGTCGCGTTTCACGTTTTCCGAGCGCCACGCTCGTACCTCAACCCCGCCAATTTGGCGGGGCTTTTTTTGCCCAGCGTTTTTTAACTCAGTAGATGACGTCCTACATTTGTGGCTGATATCCCCCACAAGTCGAGTCCATTTCAGCCCGGTATTTTTCAAGGCCAAATAACTAGCCTGCTTGCACGGCCATTTAAAGCCGATTGCTCGTTAATACCAACCGAATGGATTCGAACATGTTTAAACCTACAGTCGGGCCAATCATTGGCCACACCACAACTAACCACGCACGCATCTTTTTGCGTGGAGAGGCAAATAAAGACGCACGTGCATTTGCCGGCATTCGTTATCGGCGCCTCGGTGACGAGAACTGGTCAAAGGGTACTTTCGCCGAACTCGAGAAAGCCCGTGACATGTCCGCCGTCCTGGTTCTCAACAACCTGACCGCCGACACCGTGCATGAATATCAAGCCGGCTGGTTCAACCCGATCAAGCCTGTTTCCTCTGTAGAGACAATCCAGGAACTGCCCTTGCAGTGGCCTCGGCAAATCCATCGTCTGCGCACCCGCTCGAGCCAGGCCGCACAACCCAAGGCCTATGTCACGGGCTCTTGTCGCTATCTGCGGCTGACCGCAGGCATTGCGGCCGAACCGCATCTGGGTGACAGGATATTCGCGTCAATAGCAAGACTGGCCGAGCAGGCCGATCCGCCTGTCAGTGCAATGTTGATGACCGGTGACCAGATCTACGTCGATGATCTGAACTTCATTGCCCCGGACCGCGAACTCAAGGATATTCTTCGCAAATATCGCGTGGCCTTTTCACAGCCACACATCGCAAAGTTAATGTCAGCCCTGCCAACTTATATGACCCTCGATGATCATGAGATCGAGGACAATTGGCCAGCCAACAGAAACAAGTCCGATGACTTTCTATATGCCAATGCGATGAACGCCTATGAGTTGTACCAGGCCAGCCATGGCCCGGCATACGAACTCTGCGCCGATGGGCAAATCAACCGAAAACTGGACAAATACTGGTACCAGTTCACCGACGGTGATATCGAATGGTTCGTCACCGACACCCGTACCCGACGCAATCTTGCAGCCAACGACCGACGCATCCTCGATATCGAGCAGGAGCAGGCCTTGTGCGAGTGGCTGATCAACAGTTCGGCCCGGGTCAAATTCGTGGTCACCAGCGTCATGTTCTACCCCGACAACAAACGCCCGGACAACGACGCCTGGCAAGGCTTTCCCACGCAACGACTACGGCTGCTTGAAACGATTCGCACATACGCCATCAAAAATGTCTTCATCATTTCAGGCGACGTCCACGGCTCATTGACCAGCCGTCTGACCCACAGCACGGACCCGAGCTTCGAAGTGCATACCATCGTCTCCTCGCCCCTGTGCAACAGCAAGCTGCTGCCCTATGCCAAGGCCTCCACCTTCATCCTCGATAAACCCCTGGCCCGAACCGCTGGGGGCGATTACCGACACGCGCTGACCAGTGATGTGATCAGCCAGGATAACTTCGCGCACCTGATCGTCGATTCGGAGCAGGTTCATGTGCGCTATCACGACCGGGATGGCGGCCTGTTACAGGCGGTCAGTATTTTGCTGCGTTAAAAGCAAAAGATCGCAGCCTTCGACAGCTCCTACAGGAGTACACAACCCCCCCTGTAGAGCTGCCGAAGGCTGGGAACCTTTCGGCCTAATACAATCTTTCAGTCGTGCGCTGGAGAAATCTTCACTGCTGCCGACATATTCTTATAGCACTTGGCCTTCATCTCTCTTGTCAGTCAGTGTCGCAATGATGCAACCTTGCCGCAGGCAACAGTAAAGAGGGCGAGAGCCCGGCGCGATCAGCATATTCGAAGCGAGTTTCCCTCCATGAAAAGCCAACCCGATGCCGCCAGCCGTATGGTGGCCGAGGTAGTGACGCAGCTGCCTGTGCCCTCGCGGCTCGGCATGCTGCGTTTCGAACGGCTGAATGAACCAAGCTGGGCGCTGCTGTTTCTCGACCCCAATTGCGAACGCCAGTTCGGCCTGCCGGCGGTGGAGCTGTGCGCCCTGGTCGGCTCGCCCTACGCCAGCCTGATGGAGCCGGAAGCTCGCTATCAGCTGCACGATGCGATTCAGGCGCAGTTGAGCGAAAGCACGCACTATCTGATCCGCTACACCCTGCACACCGCCTCTGGCTCGCTGAGCCTGCTGGAGCTGGGCGAAGCCTACAAACAACACAATCGACACCTGTTGCGCGGTTACCTGCTGGTCATTGACGGCCTGTTCGAGGATGACCCGCTGCTGCCGGCGCTGGACCTCGAAACCCAGAACTCGCGCCTGCAAATCGCCCTGGAGCTCAACCAGCGCGCCCAGCAGGAACAACTGCAACATCTGGACCGGGCGCGTGCCCAGCAGGACCTGATCCTGCTGCTGACCCGCCAGCGCTACAGCAGCAACAATTCCCTGCGGGAAGCCGCCGAACTGATCACGCGCAGCGCCTGCGAGATTTACCAGATCGACTGCGCCAGCCTGTGGCACCTGGAAGGCTCGATGCTGGCGCCCATCTCGGCCTATCACCGCTCGACCCAGGAATACCTGTTGCCGGCGCCGATCGACGTCAGCGTATTCCCCGATTACCTCGACGCCCTGCATACCGGCCGCGCCATCGATGCCCACAACGCCATGCGCGACCCGCGCACCCGGGACATGGCCGAAAGCCTGCGCCCGCGGGATGTCAATGCGATGCTCGATGCCAGCATCCGTGTCGACGGCCAGGTGGTCGGCGTGTTGTGCCTGGAACAAACCGGTGCGACCCGCGCCTGGCAGTCGGACGAAATCGCTTTCGCCGGTGAGCTGGCGGATCAGTTTGCCCAGGTCATCAACAATCACAACCGACGCACCGCCACCAGCGCCCTGCATTTGTTCCAGCGGGCGGTCGAGCAAAGCGCCAACGCCTTTTTGCTGGTCAATTGCGATGGCATCGTGGAGTACGTCAACCCGAGCTTCACGGCGATTACCCAGTACACCACCGAAGAAGTCCACGGCCAGCGCCTGGCGGAATTGCCGGCACTGGAGAACCTCAGTGAACTGCTGTTCGACGCGCCCTCCGCGTTGGCCAAGAGCAACAGCTGGCAGGGCGAGTTCAAGAGCCGCCGCAAAAACCTCGAACCCTACTGGGGCCAGCTGTCGATCTCCAAGGTCTATGGCGACAACCGCGAGCTGACCCATTACATCGGCATCTATGAAGACATCACCCAGACCAAGCTCGCCCAGCAACGCATCGAGCGCCTGGCCTATACCGACAACCTGACCAACCTTGGCAACCGCCCGGCCTTCATTCGCAACCTCGACGAACGCTTCGCCCGCGACAGCGACGCGCCGATCAGCCTGTTGCTGGTCGACATCGACAACTTCAAGCGGATCAACGACAGCCTCGGCCATCAGACCGGCGACAAGCTGCTGATCAGCCTGGCCCGGCGCCTGCGCAACAGCCTCAACCCGGGTGGTAGCCTGGCGCGGTTTGCCAGTAACGAATTCGCGGTGCTGCTGGACAACACGGGCCTTGAACTCGGGCAGCAGGTCGCCAACCAATTGCTCACGACCCTCGACAAACCGATGTTCGTCGACAACCAGCTGATCAGCGTGACCGGCTCGGTCGGCCTGGCCTGTGCCCCCTTGCATGGGCGCGACCCGCAGACCCTGATGCGCAACGCCGGGCTGGCCCTGCACAAGGCCAAGGCCAACGGCAAACATCAGGTGCAGGTCTTCACCGAAGCCCTGAACGCCGAGGCCAGCTACAAGCTGTTCGTCGAAAACAACCTGCGTCGCGCCCTGACCCAGAACGAACTGGACGTGTTCTACCAACCCAAGCTCTGCCTGCGCAGCGGACGCCTGCTGGGGATGGAAGCGCTGTTGCGCTGGAATCACCCGGAAAAAGGCATGATCCGCCCAGACCAGTTCATCAGCGTCGCGGAAGAAACCGGCCTGATCATACCGATCGGCAAATGGATCGCCCGCCAGGCCTGCCGCATGAGCAAGGCGCTGACGGCCGCCGGCCTGGGCAACCTGCAGGTGGCCATCAACCTGTCACCCAAGCAGTTCTCCGACCCGGACCTGGTGGCGTCCATCGCCAACATCCTCAAGGAAGAAGCGCTGCCGTCGCGCCTGCTGGAGCTGGAACTGACCGAAGGCCTGCTGCTGGAAGCCACCGAAGACACTCACCTGCAGCTCGACCAGCTCAAGCGCCTGGGCCTGACCCTGGCGATGGACGACTTCGGCACCGGTTACTCGTCGCTCAGCTACTTGAAAAAATTCCCCATCGACATCATCAAGATCGATCGAAGCTTCATCCACGAGATCCCGGATAACCAGGACGACATGGAAATCACCTCCGCGGTGATCGCCATGGCCCACAACCTGAAGCTCAAGGTCGTGGCTGAAGGCATCGAGACCGCCGAGCAGTTGGCCTTCCTGCGTCGCCACCGTTGCGACGTTGGCCAGGGCTACCTGTTCGACAAACCGATCCCGGGCCTCGACCTGATCGACAGGCTCAAACGCTATCCGCGCGGCCCGATCGCCTGACAGCGAGCCAACACTCGGGCACACTGCATCTCTAACTATTTCAATGACTGAGAGGACTGAAGATGGTTCTGCGCTCGGAAATTCTGGTGAACAAAAACGTGCTCCCTACCAAAGAACAAGCTCTGCCTGGCCGTGAAACCCCCATGACCGTGCCGGAAAAACACTTCGTCCACGACGCGCCGCTGCTGGGCCCGTTCGCGATGGACGTGGATTTCGCGATCTTCGGCCTTGGCTGCTTCTGGGGCGCGGAACGCAGGTTCTGGCAGCGTGAAGGCGTGGTCAGTACGGCCGTGGGTTACGCTGGCGGCTTCACCCCGAACCCGACTTACGAAGAAGTCTGCTCTGGCTTGACCGGCCATAGCGAAGTCGTGCTGGTGGTCTACGAGCCGGCAAAAGTCAGCTACGAAGCGCTGCTGAAGATGTTCTGGGAACTGCACAACCCGACCCAGGGCATGCGCCAGGGCAATGACCTCGGCACCCAGTATCGCTCGGTGATCTACGCGACCAACCCGAGCCAACTGGAAGCCGCGAAAAAAAGCGCGCAGGTGTTCCAGGTCGAACTGACCAAGGCCGGCAAGGGCACCATCACTACCGAAATCGACGAAGCGCCGACGTTTTTCTTCGCCGAGGCTTATCACCAGCAGTATCTGGCGAAAAACCCGGAAGGTTATTGCGGGATTGGCGGTACGGGCGTGACTTGCCCGATCTGATTTGACGCAAAATCTTTTGTAGGAGCTGGCTTGCCAGCGAAGACGGCCGATAGATCACCACAAGGTTTACGGGCCCCTTCGCCGGCAAGCCGGCTCCTACAGGCCGAGCATTACTCGGCAATCAACCAATCCATCCGCCACCCGCCCTGCGTCTGCCCAAGCTTCTCGGACAACCACGGCAGCAACTCACGCAACTCTTCCTCCAGCCCCCACGGCGGATTGGCAATCGCCAAACCGGAGCCGTTCAGGCTGTTAGGCGTATCCAACGGATGCACCAGCAACTCGACCCGCAACAACTTCGGCGCACCGGTACCGGCCAGATCCTTATAGAAACGCCGCAACGCGCGCTGATCCTTCACCGGATACCAGATCGCCGCCACGGTCTGGCGCATCCGCCCCACAGCCTCTTTCAAGGACGCTGCACAGCGCTGCATCTCGTCGAGCTTTTCGAACGGCGGATCGATCAACATCACCGCGCGCTTCTCGGGCACTGGAAGCAACGCCCGCGGCACATGCCAGCCTTCACCAAGATGCACCTTGACCCGCCGATCCCCGGCCATATTGTCCTTGAGCAACACGCCGTCTTCCGGGTGTTTCTCGTTGAGCAACACACGGTCCTGCGCACGCGTCAGGCGCCGCGCCAACTCCGGCGACCCCGGGTAATAGCGTAACTGTCCATCCGGGTTCATCTCATGCAGCACCTGCATGTAATCAGCCGTCAGGATCGGCAGATCCGGCTGATCCCACAAACGCGCGATGCCTTCCAGGTACTCACCGGTACGGCTGGCCTGATCGCCTTGAAGGTCGTACAGACCAATGCCGGCGTGAGTGTCGAGATAGGCAAACGGCTGCTCCTTGCGCGACATCAGTGCGATGAGGCGGGTCAAGGTCAGGTGTTTGAACACATCGGCGTGATTGCCGGCATGGAAGGCGTGGCGATAATTCATGGTTGCTCCTGCGAAGGCCGGCAAGTTTACCTTTTACCGGCCAGCAAGTCAGGGGTTGGGGGCTGAGTGGCCCTCAACGTCAAAAGATCGCAGCCTTCGGCAGCTACAAGGATCGCGCAAGATGGATCTGACACCTGTAGGAGCTGCCGAAGGCTGCGATCTTTTGATCTTGATCTTGTGACGACGCCTACACCCCTGCCGAATGCCGCGCCCGCAATCGCCGCCCAACCACATCCAGCACGTCACAGCCATCGCGCAGCGGAATAGCGCAAAGCAAGGCAAAGTCGCTGAGGATAAAGGACTCACACTCAATGGAACCGCGCATCGACAGGTTCTCAAGCACCTGGGTAACTGCGCGGACTCTGTAGTTTGCGGCGTCCGCAAGGACGTCGAGTGGCGCGTGGGTGTCGACGAACAGGGTGGGCATATCGGTGCAGTTGCTGGTCAATGCCATGAAGCGGTTGTCGGGATGGGGAGTTGGTTTTTCGTAGGGCGGATCGGGGTGAATTGTTTTCATTAGTAGCTCCTAAAGATGAATCGGAGCTGCCATCAGCCTTCCTACAGGCTAGGGTGGCAGCTAAGCGCGGGGTAGGAATATCGAGACCTTGGGAAAACTCGACCACGCCGAAGCGTGCCCGCGCGTAGCCGCCGCAACTGATCTTACGGACGCATATAAACGACATCTTTAAGCTGCAGAGGCCGACTAGAAAATCTCCATTTCAACCATCGCTGCGAGGCAGAACATAATCAATAGAAGAACGATCACAGACCACTGCAATACAATCAGCCTAAATCTAAGTGATGACGGTAGGCTTCTTATATCGTCGGCACTGATACGACCGCGTTTAATGTAGAAATCGGGGAATGTCACAAACCCAGAGATCCCCCCTACCACCATCAATTTCCCCCAAGGTCCGCCGCAGCTTAGAGGTGCAAGACTTATAACGGCAGGGCTGTTTTGGAAATAACCCAGCAAGACCTTCATTTTTGTATAGGCCAGGTACAGGGTAAATCCAATGCATGCGATGAGCCCTCCGAAATCAATTAGTCCGACTACGAGAAATAATTTATCAGCCGTGCTCAAAGTCACTTCACTAACTCATAAATTTTCTCAGCGATATTCTCACCAACTTTTTCACCCGCTTGACCTGCAGAAAAGGTTGCTCCTCCGACCACCAAAACTCCGCAAGCCAATACGGATAATCCTCTGGTATAACCACCAAGTCCCACGCAGAGCCCTCCAACTAGAGGGGCACTTAACACAATACCGGATGCCCAGCCACCGGCCAGACCTCCAGCAAAGCTTCCCGCCTCAGTGAATTTGACTCTCTCACAAGCTTCGGTGTTTCCCGCAGAACACACATCCTGAACCGCCGCAGGAAACGCGGTCGCCTTCACGCGCATGGGCGATACCAAACATCATGACGCGTGTGTCGGCTTCCAACACCTTGCCGCCGCAAGTGGTCTCGTCACCCAGGCGAATGAAATGTCCTTTGGCCATTGCTGATCTCCCTCTCTGCTGGCGCCCCAGTCATGGAAAGCGCACCACTGTTAACCATCGATAAGCCGACTCGGGATGAGCGGCTTAACGCAAAGTACGTGGACAGAGAGGAAACTCAAGACGGTCTAGAAAATCAGGAAATGCCTTACGAGCTGGACGGAAAAGGACCACGGAAACGGGATGACTAACGCCGGTTTTCGGTCCTGGCGCGCCAAAAAAAAACGGCCCGCACCTTGAGGCTGCGAGCCGTTCTTTCATCAGCGACGGGGAGCGTTCACCCCATCACTTATCACTTGTTCAAACGGAAATCCGCCTCGGCAGCAGCAAAGCGCGAAAGCATGCCGGCAGTCGGCGTGCCCAGCTTGCTGACGATGTAGATCGCCAGGCTGGCGAAGATGAAGCCAGGGATGATTTCGTACAGGCCCAGCAGTTCGAAATGCTTCCAGACGATCACGGTGATCGCGCCGACCAGGATGCCGGCCAGTGCGCCGTTGCGGGTCATGTCTTTCCAGATCACGGAGATCAGTACGACCGGACCGAATGCAGCGCCGAAACCGGCCCAGGCGTAGCTCACCAGGCCCAGTACGCGGTTTTCCGGGTTGGCGGCCATCGCGATGGCAATCAGGGCAACCAGCAGCACCATGGCGCGGCCGACCCAGACCAGTTCAACCTGGGAAGCGGATTTACGCAGGAAGGTCTTGTAGAAGTCTTCGGTCAGGGCGCTCGAGCACACTAGCAGCTGGCAGCTCAGGGTGCTCATGACCGCCGCCAGAATGGCCGACAGCAGTACACCGGCAACCCATGGGTTGAACAGGATTTTCGCCAGCTCGATGAACACACGCTCGTGGTTTTCGGTCACAGGACCTGCTACTTCCGGGTGCGCCGAGAAGTAGGCGATACCGAAGAAGCCTACCGCCACGGTGCCGCCCAGGCACAGGATCATCCAGGCCATGGAGATGCGACGGGCCTTGGCGATCGACTTCACGGAATCGGCTGCCATGAAACGCGCCAGGATGTGCGGCTGGCCGAAGTAGCCCAGGCCCCAACCCATCAGCGAGATGATGCCGATGAAGGTGGTGTTCTTCAGCATGTCGAAGTTGCTGGCGTCTTGCGCTTCGATGGCCAGGAACGTGGTGTCGACGCCACCGGTGGCCAGCAGCACGATGATCGGCGTGAGCAACAGGGCGAAGATCATCAGGGTCGCTTGTACGGTGTCAGTCCAGCTCACTGCCAGGAAACCGCCGACGAAGGTGTAGGCAATCGTCGCCGCAGCGCCGGCCCACAGCGCAGTCTCGTAGGACATGCCGAAGGTGCTTTCGAACAGACGGGCGCCGGCCACGATGCCGGAAGCGCAGTAGATGGTGAAGAACACCAGGATCACGACGGCGGAGATGATCCGCAGCAGGCCGCTTTTGTCTTCGAAACGACTGGAGAAGTAGTCCGGCAGGGTCAGCGCATCGCCGTTGTGCTCGGTCTGCACACGCAGACGGCCAGCGACGAACAGCCAGTTGAGGTACGCACCGACGATCAGGCCGATGGCGATCCAGCTTTCGGACAGACCGGACATGTAGATCGCGCCCGGCAGGCCCATCAACAACCAGCCGCTCATGTCGGAGGCACCAGCGGACAACGCGGTCACGACGCTGCCCAGGCTACGGCCGCCCAGGATGTAATCGGAAAGGTTGTTGGTAGAGCGATAGGCCATGAAGCCGATCAGCACCATTGCTGCGATGTAGATCACGAACGTGATCAGGGTTGGATTGCTTACGCTCATTTAAGTGACGCCCTGGCTTTGTTTTTATGTAGCGGCGGCTGGTGAACCGCTGGCAAACGGTGACGTTTGACAGGCGATCCGGGATCCCGCGCATTTATGACTGATGTTTCCCCAGGAAAGCCATCAGCCGGAGCACCCGAATCGAGTTCGGGTTGCACCTTGGGCGCGAATGCTATTCAACAAAGCAAATAAGGTGCAACCAGTTTCTCGAGAATAAGTTGCACCTAGTCGGAAATAAATTTCAAAACCGGTTTTTTGCTCCTTTTCGGAGCAAGAAGAAGGAGCAGCCACCCTAAAAAGCACCAAGCAGAGGCGGCACTTGCGTACCAGAATTTATTTCCTGACGAGCTGCGTAACATTCCGACAAAAAAAGGGTTGCACCCGGTTGCACCTCAACAGTCGCACGGCTAATCTTGCCGCCAGCTGATGCCACGCAGTCGTGGCAAACATGAGGATAAAAACATGGCTACCACCACCCTTGGGGTCAAACTTGACGACCCGACCCGCGAACGCCTCAAGGCTGCCGCGACCTCGATTGATCGCACGCCGCATTGGCTGATCAAGCAGGCAATCTTCAATTACCTGGAAAAACTCGAGGGTGGTGCAACCCTGTCCGAGCTGAACGGTTTGACCAAGGATTCCGACGACAGCGTCGACGCGCCTCTGGATCACGCCCACCAGTGCTTCCTCGAATTCGCCGAAAGCATCCTGCCGCAATCCGTACTGCGCGCTTCGATCACTGCCGCCTACCGTCGCCCTGAGCCGGAAGTGGTGCCGATGCTGATCGAGCAGGCACGCCTGCCGGCGCCTATGGCCGAAGCCACCAACAAACTCGCCGCGTCTATCGCGGAAAAACTGCGCAACCAGAAGAGCGCTGGCGGCCGTGCCGGTATCGTTCAAGGCCTGCTGCAGGAGTTCTCCCTGTCGTCCCAGGAAGGCGTGGCGCTGATGTGCCTGGCCGAAGCGCTGCTGCGCATCCCGGATAAAGGCACCCGCGACGCCCTGATCCGCGACAAGATCAGCACCGGCAACTGGCACCCGCACCTGGGCAACAGCCCGTCGTTGTTCGTCAACGCCGCGACCTGGGGCCTGCTGCTGACCGGCAAGCTGGTGTCCACGCACAACGAAGCCGGCCTGACGTCGTCCCTGAGCCGCATCATCGGCAAGAGCGGCGAGCCGATGATCCGCAAGGGCGTCGACATGGCCATGCGCCTGATGGGCGAGCAGTTCGTCACCGGCGAAACCATCGCCGAAGCCCTGGCCAACGCCAGCAAGTTCGAAGCCAAGGGTTTCCGCTATTCCTACGACATGCTCGGTGAAGCCGCACTGACCGAGCACGATGCGCAGAAGTACCTGGCCTCGTACGAACAAGCCATCCACTCGATCGGCAAAGCGTCCCACGGTCGTGGGATTTATGAAGGCCCGGGCATTTCGATCAAGCTGTCCGCCCTGCACCCGCGTTACAGCCGTGCGCAGTACGAGCGCGTGATGGACGAGCTGTACCCGCGCCTGCTGTCGCTGACCCTGCTGGCCAAGCAATACGACATCGGCCTGAACATCGACGCCGAAGAAGCCGACCGCCTGGAGCTGTCGCTGGATTTGCTCGAGCGCCTGTGCTTCGAGCCGCAACTGACTGGCTGGAACGGCATCGGTTTCGTCATCCAGGCTTACCAGAAGCGTTGCCCGTACGTGATCGACTACGTGATCGACCTGGCTCGCCGCAGCCGTCATCGCCTGATGATCCGCCTGGTGAAAGGCGCGTACTGGGACAGCGAGATCAAGCGCGCCCAGGTCGAAGGCCTGGAAGGCTATCCGGTCTACACCCGCAAGGTGTACACCGACGTGTCCTACATCGCTTGCGCACGCAAACTGCTGTCGGTGCCGGAAGTCATCTACCCGCAGTTCGCCACGCACAACGCCCACACCCTGTCGGCCATTTATCACATCGCCGGTCAGAACTATTACCCGGGCCAGTATGAGTTCCAGTGCCTGCACGGCATGGGTGAACCGCTGTACGAACAGGTTGTAGGCAAAGTTTCCGAAGGTAAGCTGAACCGTCCGTGCCGCGTGTACGCACCGGTCGGCACCCATGAAACCCTGCTGGCCTACCTGGTGCGTCGCCTGCTGGAAAACGGCGCGAACACCTCGTTCGTCAACCGGATTGCCGACCAGTCGATTTCGATCCAGGAACTGGTAGCCGACCCGGTAGCCAGCATCGAGCAGATGGCGACCGTGGAAGGTGGTTTCGGCCTGCCGCACCCGCGCATTCCGCTGCCGCGTGACCTGTACGGTGCCGAGCGCGCCAACTCCAGCGGCATCGACATGGCCAACGAACATCGTCTGGCTTCCCTGTCCTGCGCCCTGCTGGCTACCGCGCACAACCACTGGAAGGCCGCGCCGATGCTCGGTTGCGCGTCCAGCAGCGAAACCCCCGCGCCAGTGCTGAACCCGTCCGACCTGCGTGACGTGGTTGGCCATGTACAGGAAGCGACCGTCGAAGACGTCGACAACGCGATCCAGTGCGCCCTGAACGCTGCGCCGATCTGGCAGGCCACCCCGCCGGCCGAACGCGCTGCGATCCTGGAACGCGCTGCCGATTTGATGGAAGGTGAGATCCAGCCGCTGATGGGCCTGCTGGCTCGCGAAGCCGGCAAGACCTTCGCCAACGCCATCGCCGAAGTGCGTGAAGCCGTGGACTTCCTGCGTTACTACGCGGTGCAGGCACGCAACGACTTCACCAATGACGCCCACCGTCCGCTGGGCCCGGTGGTGTGCATCAGCCCGTGGAACTTCCCGCTGGCGATTTTCAGCGGCCAGGTAGCTGCGGCACTGGCAGCCGGTAACCCGGTCTTGGCCAAGCCTGCGGAACAGACTCCGCTGGTCGCTGCTCAAGCCGTGCGCCTGCTGCTCGAAGCCGGCATTCCCGAGGGCGTGCTGCAACTGCTGCCGGGTCGCGGCGAAACCGTCGGCGCTGGCCTTGTGGGTGACGATCGCGTCAAAGGCGTGATGTTCACCGGTTCCACCGAAGTCGCTCGTCTGCTGCAACGCAACATTGCCGGTCGCCTGGACAGCCAGGGTCGCCCGATTCCGCTGATCGCCGAAACCGGTGGCCAGAACGCGATGATCGTCGACTCTTCGGCACTGACCGAACAGGTTGTGATCGACGTGGTTTCCTCGGCCTTCGACAGCGCCGGCCAGCGGTGCTCAGCCCTGCGCGTGCTGTGCCTGCAGGAAGATTCCGCCGACCGCGTGATCGAAATGCTCAAGGGCGCCATGGCTGAAAGCCGCCTCGGCAACCCTGAGCGCCTGTCCGTGGACATCGGCCCGGTGATCGACGCCGAAGCCAAGGCTGGCATCGAGAAGCACATCCAGGCCATGCGCGACAAAGGTCGCAGCGTGTACCAGGTGGCCATCACCGACGCCGAAGAAGTCAAACGCGGCACCTTCGTGATGCCGACGCTGATCGAACTGGAAAGCTTCGACGAACTGCAACGGGAGATCTTCGGTCCGGTGCTGCACGTGGTGCGCTACAAGCGCAAGGACATCGATCAACTGATCGCACAGATCAACGCTTCCGGCTACGGTCTGACCCTGGGTGTGCACACCCGCATCGACGAGACGATCGCCAAGGTGATCGACAACGTCAATGCCGGTAACGTCTACGTGAACCGCAACATCGTCGGTGCCGTGGTCGGCGTACAACCGTTCGGCGGCGAAGGCCTGTCGGGTACTGGTCCGAAAGCCGGTGGCCCGCTGTACCTGTACCGCCTGCTGTCGACCCGTCCTACCGATGCGATCGAACAATCCTTCGCCCGAGGCGACGCGATTGCCGCACCGGACGTTCGCCTGCGCGACGCCATGAGCAAGCCGCTGACCGCCCTGAAAGCCTGGGCCGACAGCAACAAGTTCACCGACCTGAGCACTCTGTGCGTACAGTTCGCCGCACAATCGCAAAGCGGTATCACCCGCGTTCTGGCTGGCCCGACCGGCGAGCGCAACAGTTATGCGATCCTGCCGCGTGAGCACGTGCTGTGCCTGGCGGAAGTCGAAGGCGATCTGCTGACGCAACTGGCGGCAGTACTGGCTGTCGGCGGTTCGGCGGTATGGCCGGAAGCTGAGCTGACCAAGGCTTTGTTCGCCCGTCTGCCGAAAGACATTCAGGCACGCATCAAGCTGGTGTCCGACTGGAACAAGGATGAAGTGGTAATTGATGCGGTGCTGCATCACGGCCATTCCGACCAGTTGCGCGCGGTTTGCCAGCAAGTGGCCAAGCGTGCGGGCGCCATTGTCGGGGTTCAGGGCTTGTCGCAGGGTGAGACCAACATTGCGTTGGAGCGCCTGGTGATTGAGCGGGCCTTGAGCGTTAACACGGCTGCGGCGGGTGGTAATGCCAGCTTGATGACCATCGGATAAACCGCAACACGATCGGGCAGCCGCAATGGCTGCCCGATATGCAATACCCCTGTGGGAGCGGGCTTGCTCGCGAAGGCTGTGTGTCATTCAACAAAGATGTTGAATTTGCCGGCCTCTTCGCGAGCAAGCCCGCTCCCACATTTGTTATTGTGGCGCCGGCTAAGGCCCTGCTCTGTCCTACCATCACGCTCATCAATCATCCTGTTCAACCACTATTCCCACGCCTAGACTCGGCCCATCCCAACAAAAGGTAGGCCGCCATGTCCGAGACGTTGCTCAGTTCCCGCAATCTGGCTTTCGAGCTGTATGAAGTCCTCGATGCCGAGGGCCTGACCCAGCGTGAGCGTTTCGCCGAGCACAATCGCGAGACCTTCGATGCCGCCCTCGGCACCGCCCGCAACATCGCCGAGAAGTTTTTCGCCCCGCACAACCGCAAGGGCGACGAGAACGAGCCGCGTTATGAAGACGGCAAGGCGATCCTGATTCCCGAAGTGAAACCGGCGGTGGATGCCTTCCTCGAAGCGGGCTTCCTCAATGCCGCACGCAGTTTCGACGCCGGCGGCATGCAACTGCCCACCCTGCTGTCCCAGGCCTGCTTCGCCCACTTTCAATCCGCCAACGCGGCGACGACGTCCTATCCCTTCCTGACCATGGGCGCGGCGAACCTGATCGAAAGTTTCGGCACCGAAGAACAGAAGCGCCGCTTCCTGCAACCGATGATCGACGGTCGCTTCTTTGGCACCATGGCCCTGACCGAACCCCATGCGGGCTCGTCGCTGTCGGACATTCGTACACGGGCCGAGCCTGCGCTGGACGGCACCTATCGACTCAAGGGCAACAAGATCTTCATCTCCGGCGGCGATCATCCGCTGTCGGAAAACATCGTGCACATGGTCCTGGCCAAGCTGCCGGATGCACCCGCCGGGGTGAAGGGCATTTCGCTGTTCATCGTGCCCAAGTTCCTGGTCAACGATGACGGTAGCCTGGGCCAGCGCAACGATGTGCTGCTGGCCGGGCTGTTCCACAAGATGGGCTGGCGTGGCACCACGTCTACCGCGCTGAACTTCGGCGATAACGGTGAGTGCGTCGGCTATCTGGTGGGCAAGCCGCACCATGGCTTGAGCTACATGTTCCAGATGATGAACGAAGCGCGGATCGGCGTCGGCATGGGCGCGGTGATGCTTGGCTACGCCGGCTACCTGTATTCCCTGGAGTACGCCCGCGAGCGGCCGCAGGGTCGCGTGCCGGACAGCAAGGACCCGAACACTGCGCCCGTGGCGATCATCCAGCACGCCGACGTCAAACGCATGCTGCTGACCCAGAAGGCTTACGTCGAAGGCTCGTTCGACCTGGGTTTGTACACCGCCCGCCTGTTCGACGACACCACCACCCTCGACACCGAAGCCGAACGCAAGCAGGCCCATGAACTGCTGGACCTGCTGACGCCCATCGCCAAATCCTGGCCGTCGGAGTTTTGCCTGAAAGCCAACGAGCTGGCGATCCAGATCCTCGGCGGTCACGGCTATACCCGCGAATATCCGGTGGAACAGTACTACCGCGACAACCGCCTCAACCCGATCCACGAAGGCACCCACGGCATCCAGTCGCTGGACCTGCTGGGGCGCAAACTGGCACAGAACGGCGGTGCCGGGCTTAAGCAACTGATCCGCCTGATCGCCGATACCACCGAGCGCGCGCACGCCCATGAATCGCTGACTGCACTGCGTGAGCCGCTGGAGAAACTGGTGGCGCGCCTGCAAACCGTGACCATTGGCCTGCTGACGGACCTGGCCCAGGGCAAGGTCAACAGCAGCCTGGCGAACTCCGCGCTGTACCTGAAAGTGTTCGGCCATGCGGTGATTGGCTGGCGCTGGCTGGAACAGGCGATTCGCGCCGAGGAAGGGCTGGCCAAGGGGAATGCGGCGGATGTGAGTTTCTATAAAGGCAAGTTGCAGGCGGCACGGTACTTCCTGACCTGGGAAGTGCCGGGTTGCCACCATGAACTAGCGATTCTTGAGGCGCGGGATGATGTTTGCTTGAACATGCAGGATGAGTGGTTCTGATCCAAGTCTTGAGGTGCAGCTGAAATCCATTCGCGAGCAAGCCCGCTCCCACAGTTGAAATGCGATCCACTGTGGGAGCGGGCTTGCTCGCGAAGAGGCCCGCACCGACAACCCATCAGCTCAAGCGAAACCCACCCATCTGCCGCGCCAGATCATCCGCCAACCGCTGCAACGTCTGGCAATCCTCCCGGCAAGCCCTGACCTCCCCCGCCGTCGCCCGCGCCAGGTCGGAAATCCCCTGCACGTTGCGATTGATTTCCTCGGTCACCGCCGACTGCTCTTCAGTCGCCGTCGCCACCTGGTGGTTCATGTCGCTGATGCGTTCGACCTGCCCGGTAATCGCCGTCAACGAGGCCCCGGTGCGCTGGCTCGACTCAACCCCCGTGCCCGTGGCCGCTTGCCCGGAATGCATCGAAGACACCGCGTTCTCCGCGCCCTGTTTGAGGCTGCCGATCATCTGCTGGATCTCATCGGTGGAAGCCTGGGTACGCCGAGCCAAAGTGCGCACTTCATCGGCCACCACCGCAAATCCGCGGCCCATGTCCCCGGCCCGCGCAGCCTCGATGGCGGCATTGAGCGCCAGCAGGTTGGTCTGTTCGGAAATCCCGCGAATCACCGCCAGCACCTGATCGATCGATGCCACCTGATTGGCCAGCTCGCCCACGGCGCTGGCGGCAACACCGATTTCGTCGGACATGCTTTCAATATGGCGGATCGAACCGCCGACCACTTCCCGAGCCTGCAGGGCTTCATCCCGGGCGTTTTGCGAAGCGACTGCCGCGTTGCCGGCGTTTTGCGCAATTTCCTGCACGGTCAAGCCCATTTCGTGAACAGCGGTGGCAACCATGTCGGTCATCTCCTGCTGGCGTCCGGAACGCTCTGCGGTGTTGTCCACCACCCGCGCCACCTGGCCGACTGCGGTGCGCAAGCGTTCGCTGGTGGCCAGCACTTCGCCGATCATTTCGCGCTGGCTATCAAGGAACCGATTGAAGCCACGCGCCAGATCGCCCAGTTCATCGGCGCGACTGGAATCCAGCCGATGGGTCAAATCTCCACCACCGCTACCGATGGCGACCAGCGCCGCTGTTACCTGACGAATCGGCCGTACCAGGCCACGGGCCAGCAACACCACCAGCAGCAGGCACACCAGTGCCACCGCCAGGCCAATACCGCCGCTCATCCACATGGCGCGACGGGCCTCGGCGTAGATTTGCGCCTGTGGCACTTCGGCCACCAGGGTCCAGCCGAGATCGCGCAGGGGCAGGCTAAATGCCAGGAAATCTTCGCCATCGCGCTGGAAGTTGCTGCTCGCTGCGCTTCCTTGACTCATGACCGCTTGCGCCGCAGGGCCACCCACCTGCTCAGCCAAGGTGCGTTTGCCACTGAATTGCGCTTCAGGATGGACCTGGATCAAACCGTCGGAACGCACGAGATAGACCTTGCCGCGCTCACCGAAACTGAAGTTGTGAATCAGCTCCGAGAGCCCTTTCATGCTCAGTCCCAGCCCGGCGACGCCCACCACCTTTCCTGCCTTCTCGACTTTAAGGTCGATGAACAGCGCCAATTCTCCGGTGGCCGTGTCGTTGTCGATATTGAGCGTGCGCGGCTGGTTGCTGTCGAGAAACGAGTAGAACCAGGCGTCTTTCGGATTGGAACGACTGAGGGTCCGGTCCAGGCCTTTTTCGTTGAAGTAATGATTGGACGCGGTACCGACGATAATCGTGGTAAAGGCCTTGTGCTCGGCGCGGATGCCTTCGAGATAGGCAGTAAAGGTGTCGACCTGGGCACTGTCTTCACCCGCAGCCAGCCAGTCACGCACCATGCTGTTGCTGGCGATGTCCTTGGCGGCGGTGAGGGGTTGGACGAGGATGCGTTCGATGTCGTTGCGCATCGCTTCGATGCTCGACGGCAGCGCCTGTTCGACCAGATAGCGCTGGGCGAGGCGGTTGACCACGAGGGTATAAACGCCAACCACGATCACGATGCTGACCAGCAGGGCGGTGCCCATGCTCAGGATCAATTGCCACTGAATACTGCGACGCCAGAACTGCATGGAGCACCCCCAAAGAATAAGAGGCTGAAACACTGCAACAGCCGTGCCGATTGTATACAACTAAACCGACAATTTATTCTTTGGTTGTGCACAAAGCCGATCAGGCCTGATTGATCGTCTTGGAGATCACTTCAACCGTGGCGCTGACTTGCTCTTGGTAACGGTCGAGTTCCTGTTTGTGCTGCTTTTGCATTTCGATCTGCTGGGAACACAGATTCATCGCCGCCAGCACCAGCAGTCGGTCACCGATCAGGGTCGGGTACTTCTTTTTGGTGTCGGCCAGGGCAGCTTTCAGCATCAACGCAGCGTCCAGCAGGGTCTGCTCTTCCCCGGCCGGTGCCTTGATCGAATAGTCTTCCCCCAGGATCGAGACGACTTTCACACCTGGGCCGTAACTCATGCGTTGACAGGGCCAGCGCTGACGCGCTCAACCAGGGCCTGGATGCGTGCTACGGTGGCGCCTTGCTTCTCTTCCTGTTCCATCAGGCTCAGTTGCAGGCTTTCGTTTTCGTCCTTGGCCTGGGCCAGTTCGGCGCTCAGGGCCTGGTTGGTGCCGACCAACGCCTGGTTCTGTTGCACGAGGTCGCTGACCAGTTGTTCCAATTGGCTTAGGGATGCTTCCAACATTTTGATTTTCCGGGCATTTTCAAAGGGCGCGTACGATAAAGAAAAGTCACGATGGATGCCAGGGTTATGCGGGCGCAAGGCCTTGATTTTCCTGGCCGGTGACCATTCTCGCGAACTGTAGAGACTGTGATTGGCCGATCTGGTTCCTGCACTTCGTCGCCATGGTGCAAATCCACGAGCATCGACCGTGTGCCCGTGCAAAGCTTTTTGACAGCATCACATTTCAACAGGTTAGAATCGCTGGCACGCAGACTGCATGGTCAGTTTGTGCCCGCTTTCCAGCCTTCCGGAGTACTGCCTTTGAATGCGACGACCATCAACAGCCTGTTCTTGATCGGCGCGTTGCTGGTAGGTGCGAGCATTCTGGTGAGTTCACTCTCGTCGCGCCTCGGCATCCCGATCCTGGTGATCATCCTGGCCGTGGGTATGGCGGCCGGCGTCGATGGCGGCGGCATTATCTTCGACAACTACCCCACCGCTTATCTGGTCGGCAACCTGGCATTGGCGGTGATCCTGCTCGACGGCGGATTGCGTACCCGCGTGTCGAGTTTCCGCGTGGCGTTATGGCCGGCGCTGTCGCTGGCCACGGTCGGGGTGTTGATCACCACCGGGCTGACCGGCATGGCCGCGGCCTGGCTGTTCGACCTGAACCTGATCCAGGGCCTGCTGATCGGCGCCATCGTCGGCTCCACCGACGCCGCGGCGGTGTTTTCGCTGCTGGGCGGCAAAGGCCTGAACGAACGGGTGACCGCCAGCCTGGAGATCGAATCCGGCAGCAACGACCCGATGGCGGTGTTCCTCACCGTGACCCTGATCGACATGCTTGCCAGTGGCCAGACCGGCCTGCACTGGAGCCTGCTGACCCACCTGCTGCGCGAGTTCGGCATCGGCGGTGTGATCGGCCTCGGCGGTGGCTGGCTCATGCTGCAACTGGTCAACCGGATCAACCTGGCTACCGGCCTCTATCCCATCCTGGTGATTGCCGGCGGCCTGGTGGTGTTCGCCCTGACCAACGCCCTGCATGGCAGCGGTTTCCTGGCCGTGTACCTGTGCGGGCTGGTCATTGGCAACCGGCCGGTGCGCAGCCGCCATGGCATTCTGCACATGCTCGACGGCATGGCCTGGCTGGCGCAGATCGGCATGTTCCTGGTGCTGGGGCTGCTGGTCACGCCCCACGACCTGTTGCCGATTGCATTGCCGGCGCTGGGACTGGCGCTGTGGATGATCCTGTTTGCCCGGCCGTTGTCGGTGATGGTCGGCCTGCTGCCGTTCAAGGCCTTCCACGGGCGAGAGAAAGCGTTTATTTCCTGGGTTGGTCTGCGCGGTGCGGTTCCGATCATTCTGGCGGTGTTCCCGCTGATGGCGGGCCTGCCCAACGCCCAACTGTACTTCAACCTCGCCTTCTTTATCGTGCTGGTGTCGCTGCTGGTGCAAGGCACTAGCCTGCCATGGATCGCCAAGCTCCTGAAGGTAACCGTGCCACCCGAGCCTGCGCCAATTTCCCGCTCCGCCCTGGAAGTGCACGTCACCAGCGAGTGGGAACTGTTCGTTTATCGTCTTGGCGCCGAAAAATGGTGCATCGGCTCGCCCCTTCGCGAACTGAAAATGCCGGAAGGCACGCGCATCGCCGCCCTGTTTCGTGGCCAGCAACTGCTCCATCCGTCGGGTAGTACGGTGCTCGAAGTCGATGATTTACTGTGTGTTATCGGCCACGAACACAACCTGGCGGCCCTCGGAAAACTGTTCAGCCAGGCACCGCAACGCGGCCTCGATTTGCGCTTCTTCGGCGACTTCGTACTCGAAGGAGACGCCCAGCTGGCCGCGGTTGCTGCCCTGTACGGGTTGAAGGTCGAAGGCATCGATCCGGACATGTCCCTGGGCCACTTCATTGCCCAGAAAGTTGGCGGTGCACCCGTGGTCGGTGACCAGGTGGAATGGAACAATACCATCTGGACCGTCGCGGTCATGGAGGGGAACAAGATCGGCAAAGTGGGCGTCAGATTCCCCGAAGGAAGTCGCCCGGGTCCGGGACTCTTCCTCTAAACTCCACTCTTCGTCCTGTTTTTGATCGGTCTCTATGTCAAGCCTGCGCACTTTTTTCGTCATGGTCCTTTTGGGGCTGAGCCTCTCTGTCGGTACAGTACAAGCCGCCGAACCGCCGAACCGCGAATCCGTGCAGGCGAGCCTGGACAAGATCGCCGACCGCAAACTGCCGGAAGCCGACCAGAAGGCCCTGCAATCGGTCCTGCAAAGCACGCTGACACAGCTCAACAACCAGCGCGACTACGAGCAGAAGCTGGTCGACCTCAAGCAACAACTGGCGACCGCGCCCAAACTGACCATCGAGAACCAGCGTGAACTGGCCCGCCTGAAGGCCAGCAGCGTGGTGCCGGTGGCGCAACGCTTTGCCAAGGAGTCGATCCAGCAGCTTGAGCAAATGCTCACCGAACGGGCAACCCAGCAAAGCGATCTGCAAAAAGCCCTGGGCGACGCCAACAGCCTGATCATCACCGCCCAGACTCGCCCCGAACGCGCACAGGCGGAAATTTCCGCCAGCCAGACGCGCATCCAGCAGATCAACAACATCCTCAAGGCCGGCAAAGACGCCGGCAAGACCCTGAGCGGCGAGCAACGGGACCAGCTCAATGCCGAGCTCGCGGCCTTGAACGCCCTGATCCCGTTGCGCCGCCAGGAACTGGCGGGCAACACTCAGCTGCAAGACCTGGGCAACAGCCAGCATGATCTGCTGTCGGAAAAATCAGATCGCCTGGACCAGGAAATTCAAGAGCTGCAAAACCTGATCAACCAGAAGCGCCTCGCGCAGTCCCAGGAAACGGTCACCCAGCAATCGATCGAAGCCCAGAAGGCCGGCGGCAGCAGCCTGCTGGCCATCGAAAGCACGGCCAACCTGAAGCTCTCGGACTACCTGCTCAAAAGCACCGACCGCCTCAACGAAGTCACCCAGAAAAACCTGCAGACCAAGCAACAACTGGACAGCCTGACCCAGAGCGATTCCGCCCTGGACGAACAGATCAACGTGCTCAAGGGCAGCCTGCTGCTCTCCAAGATTCTCTACAAGCAGAAACAGGCCTTGCCGCGCCTTCGGGTCGACCGTGACCTGGCGGACCAGATCGCCGACATTCGCCTGTATCAGTTCGAAGTCAGCCAGCAACGGGAATTGCTCAGCAACCCGGCCGCCTACGTCGACAACCTGCTGTCGACCCAGCCGCCGGAACAAGTCACGCCGCAGCTGCGCAAGAGCCTGCTGGAACTGGCCACCACCCGCGCCGACCTGCTGGAGCGGCTGAACCGCGAACTGAGCGCGGTGCTTAACGAATCCATCACCCTGCAACTGAACCAGAAGCAATTGCTCAGCACGGCGCAGAGCCTGCGCGCGACCCTCGATGAGCAGATGTTCTGGATTCCCAGCAACAAGCCGCTGGATGTCGAGTGGATGCGGGCTGTGCCGGAACGCCTGAACCGTCAGGTCGACACCCTGCCCTGGGCCTCGAGCCTGAGTGAACTGGTCGACGGCCTGACCCAGCGCCCCCTGCTATTCCTGCCACTGGCGTTGCTGATTGGCGCACTGCTGTGGCGACGCAAGCAGCTGTATGCGCGCCTCAACAAGGTTCACCAGGACATCGGCCACTTCAAGCGCGACAGCCAGTGGCACACGCCCCAGGCCATCCTGATCAACATCCTGTTGGCGATGCCGGTGTCGCTGGGCCTCGCCCTGTGTGGCCTGGCCCTGCAAATCGACGCCCGCGGGCAGAACGCGAGCATGGGCGCGGCGTTGCTGCAAATGGCCGGGGCCTGGCTGGTGTTCTACACCGCCTACCGCATCCTGGCGCCAGGTGGCGTAGCGGAACTGCATTTCCGCTGGGAAAAACCCCAGGTCGAATTCCTCCGCGGCTGGGTTCGTCGCCTTGGCATGGTAGTGATGGCGCTGGTCACCGTGGTGGCGGTTGCCGAGCTGCAACCGGCGGCATTGGCCGATGACGTGCTCGGCATGCCGGTGGTGCTGATCTGCTACGCACTGATGACCTGGCTGCTCAGCCGCTTGCTGATCAGCAGCCCGACCCACGAAAACGCCTCGCTGTTCCGCAAGGTCCTGGGCATCGGGTTTACCGCGTTGCCCATCGCGCTGTTCGTGGCCGTGTGCTTTGGCTACTACTACACCGCGCTGAAACTCAGTGACCGGCTGATCAACACCCTTTACCTGCTGATGTTCTGGCTGGTGATCGAAGCGACTTTCGTGCGCGGCCTGAGCGTGGCGGCACGCCGCCTGGCTTACCAGCGCGCCCTGGCCAAACGCCAGGCGGCGAAGGAAGCTGGCGATGGCGAAGCGGTCATCGAAGAACCGACGATGGACATCGAGAAGGTCAACGAACAGTCCCTGCGCCTGATCCGCCTGGCGCTGCTGGGCGGCTTCATCGCCGCGCTCTACTGGGTCTGGGCCGACCTGATCACGGTGTTCTCGTACCTGGACAACGTCACCCTCTACGAATACACCAGCGGCACCGGCGCCAACATGAGCATGGTGCCGATCAGCATCGGCGACATGCTCGGCGCGCTGATCATCATCGGCATCACCTTTGCCCTGGCGCGTAACTTGCCGGGTCTGCTGGAAGTGTTCGTGCTGTCGAAGCTGAACCTGGCCCAGGGCAGCGCCTACGCCACCACCACGCTGCTGTCCTATGTGATCGCCGGCATCGGCTTCGTCTCGACCCTGTCGACCCTCGGCGTGAGCTGGGACAAGTTGCAATGGCTGGTCGCGGCACTGTCGGTAGGCCTTGGCTTCGGCATGCAGGAGATCTTCGCCAACTTCATCTCCGGCATCATGATCCTGTTCGAACGCCCGGTGCGCATTGGCGACACCATCACCATCGGCAACCTGTCGGGTACGGTGAGCAAGATCCGCATCCGCGCCACCACCATCACCGACTTCGACCGCAAGGACATCATCGTCCCGAACAAGACGTTCATTACCGGGCAACTGATCAACTGGTCGCTGACCGATACCATCACCCGAGTCACCCTCAAGCTTGGGGTCGACTACGGCTCGGACCTCGACCTGGTGAAAGAACTGCTGTTGAAAGCCGCACGGGAAAACCCGCGGGTGCTCAAGGAACCCGAGCCGCACGTGTACTTCCTGAACTTCGGCGAGAGCACCCTCGACCACGAACTGCGCATGCATGTGCGCGACCTGGGCGACCGCAACCCGGTGCTCGATGAGGTCAACCGCTTCATCAACCGCGAGTTCAAGAAGCAGCACATCAACATCTCGTTCCGCCAGATGGAGGTCTACCTCAAGAACCTTCACGGCCAGGAATATAAATTGGTGCCGATCGAACCGGAAACGAAAACCATCGTGCCAATGGTCGACGGCAAGCCGGCGCAGGAACCGCCCGCCGCCAAACTCGACTAACCGGCCAATCCCCAGCAGAATGCTCGGACATTCTGCTGGAGCCGGCCCTTGAAAGCCCTCGACGAACTGACCTTCGACAACCGCTTCGACCGCCTGGGCGATGCGTTTTCCGCCCACGTGCTGCCCGAACCTATCGATAACCCACGCTTGGTAGTCGCGAGCCCGGCTGCCATGGCCCTACTCGACCTCGACCCCGCAGTGGCCGAGACCCCAGAGTTCGCCGAGCTGTTCAGCGGCCACAAACTCTGGGCCGACGCGATTCCCAGGGCGATGGTCTATTCCGGTCATCAGTTCGGCTCCTACAACCCGCAACTGGGCGATGGTCGCGGCCTGTTGCTGGGCGAGGTGTACAACGAAGCCGGCGAACATTGGGACCTGCACCTCAAGGGCGCCGGCCAGACGCCCTTTTCGCGCATGGGCGATGGCCGCGCGGTGCTGCGCTCCTCTATCCGCGAGTTCCTCGCCTCCGAAGCCTTGCATGCCCTGAACATCCCGACCACCCGGGCGCTGTGCGTGATCGGCTCCGATACCCCGGTATGGCGGGAAAAACAGGAGCGCGCGGCCATGGTCCTGCGCCTGGCACCGAGCCATGTGCGCTTTGGGCATTTCGAATATTTCTACTACACCAAACGCCCCGAGCAGCAGAAAGTGCTGGGTGAGCATGTTCTGGCCATGCACTTTCCCGAGTGCCTGGAACAACCGGAACCGTACCTGGCGATGTTCCGCGAAATCGTCGAGCGCAACGCCGAACTGATCGCCAAGTGGCAGGCTTATGGCTTCTGCCACGGGGTGATGAACACCGACAACATGTCGATCCTCGGTATCACGTTCGATTTCGGCCCGTTCGCCTTCCTCGATGACTTCGACGCCAATTTCATCTGCAACCACTCCGATGATCAGGGTCGCTATTCATTCAGCAACCAGGTGCCGATCGGCCAGTGGAACCTCAGCGCCCTGGCCCAGGCCCTGACACCGTTCATCAGTGTCGAAGCCCTGCGCGAAACCCTGGGCCTGTACCTGCCGCTGTTCCAGGCCCATTACCTGGACCTGATGCGCCGCCGCCTGGGCCTGACCACCGCCGAGGACGACGACCAGAAGCTGCTGGAGCATCTGCTGCAATTGATGCAGAACAGCGGCGTCGATTACAGCCTGTTATTCCGGCGCCTGGGTGAAGACTCACCCGAAGCGGCTATCGCCCGTTTGCGCGATGACTTCGTCGACCTCAAGGGTTTCGATGCCTGGGGCGAGCTCTATGTCGCGCGCGTGGCCCGAGAAGGCGAGGTGGATCAGGAGGAGCGTCGCAAGCGGATGCATGCCGTGAATCCGCTGTACATCCTGCGCAACTACCTGGCGCAGAAGGCTATCGATGCGGCAGAAAGTGGCGACTACTCGGAGGTTCGCCGACTGCACGCCGTACTGAGCAAGCCGTTCGAGGAACAGCCGGGGATGGAAAGCTACGCCGAACGGCCGCCGGAGTGGGGCAAGCATCTGGAGATCAGTTGTTCGTCGTGAGACGCGTCAGATAAAGACGTCCACCGGCACATTGAAGCGCTCGGCCAACCAGCGGATCTGCCGCAGGTTGAGCTGGCGCTTGCCGCTCAGGATCTCGGAAACGACCGACTGAGGCCCGACGCCTGGCAGGTCGCTTTGAGTCAAACCATGTTCACGCATCATGTATCCAAGCACTTCAGCACCTGTGGCTTGGGGCATTGGGTGATGCTTGTGATCCCATTCCTCAATCCAGTCACCGATGATGTCCACCAGACTCATCAGAGGATGCGACTCGTCAACTCCGGTCATCTCGAGTAACTCGTCGAGTGCCTGCACCAGCGTGTCATAGTCGTCTTCGTTTTTGGGTTTGCGTAGCAATGGCGCTACAAACTCCCAATGCTCCGCTGCGTTTTTTATCAGAATGCTCATACCCTACCCTCCTTCCATTTACCGCGGTCATATTCGCGGTGATCCAGCACATGCTTGATGTAGATTTTTTGATGCCGATATCGAACGTAGGCGATCAGCCGTAATTTGTTACCACCAATATCGAAAACATGAAGCTCACCAACCTTGTCGGTTGCGGGAAATGAAGACTTCATTGCTGCAAAATCATTTGGCGTGACGCGCTTTACCGTTCGATACCACTGGTCCAGTGCACTGGCCGCCTGCGGCCACTTTTCCTTGGCATCCCAGATTCGTTTTTCGGAAAACACTCGCATGCAACATCCTTATCGCATTTCGCTATGGTGAGTTAATCACAAACTGAAAATATCGCAATATGCGATAACCCAAAGCAGACCAGTGGTCTCGCTTAGTACGACTCAGCCTAGTTTTATCGAGCGACACCGCACAATTGAAAATATGAGCAAACGTCTCCAAATAGCAATGATCGGCTTCTCAACAGGACCTTCCTCATGACCGACCCACTCCTCATCCCCTGCCCCCACTGCAACGGCCTGAACCGTATTCCGGCGGAGCGCCTCAACGACCATCCGAAATGCGGACGCTGCAAGGCCGAACTCCTGCTGAACAAGCCTTTCGAACTCAAGCAAGGCGATTACGCCAGTCAGATCAAGGGCGATCTGCCACTTTTGGTGGATGTGTGGGCAGACTGGTGCGGGCCGTGCAAGTCGTTTGCGCCGGTGTTCGAGCAGGCGGCAGGGCAATTGGCGGGCAAGTGCCGGCTGGCCAAGCTGGACAGCGAGGCGAACCAGCAACTGTCGACGCAATTGGGGATACGCTCGATTCCGAGCCTGATTCTGTTCAAGAACGGCCGGGAAGTTGCCCGCCAGAGTGGGGCCTTCCCGTTACCGCAGTTGCTGAGCTGGCTGCGTAGCCAAGGGATCTGACAACGATCCTGATCGCACCACCATTCAAAATGTGGGAGCGGGCTTGCTCGCGAATGCGGCGTTACAGTCAAAGACGATGTCGACTGAGGGGACGCTTTCGCGAGCAAGCCCGCTCCCACATGGGTTCTGTGTAAACAATGGAATCAGGTGTTTTCCAGCAGGTTGTGCAACTCGACAAACTGCTGAGTCAACTTGTGCCGCGGATCGAGATGGATCAGCGGCGTATTCGCCTGGTGGGATTCGCGCATACGCACCGAGCTGGCCAGGTACACCGGCAGCACCGGCAGGCCCTCGGCGATCAGCTCATCGAGAATTTGCTGTGGCAGGCTGGCGCGGGCCTGGAACTGGTTGACGACGATGCCCTCGACTTCCAGCCCTTCGTTATGGTCTTCCTTGAGCTCTTCGATTTCCGCCAGCACACCGTATAGCGCCTGACGCGAGAAACTGTCGCAATCGAAAGGAATTAGCACACGATCGGCGGCAATCAATGCTGAAACAGCATAGAAATTCAAAGCAGGAGGGGTATCGAGGTAAATCCGGTCGTAATCCTCGTCCAGCTCTTCAAGCAATTTTCGCAGCTTGTTGATCTTGTGCTTGGCCTCAAGCTTTGGCTGCAGGTCCGCCAATTCGGCAGTAGCGGTCACGACATGAAGGTTTTCGAATGGGGTTTCGTAGATGTCGACCTGGTTCTTCCTGGAGAAAGGCCCGGAGGACAGGGTCTGCTTGAAGAAATCGGCTATACCCATCGGGATATCGTCACCGGTGAGGCCGGTCAGGTACTGAGTGGAGTTGGCCTGGGCATCGAGATCGACCAACAAGGTGCGATAACCCTCGCTGGCGCTGACCGCCGCCAGATTGCAGGCAATACTGGATTTGCCCACGCCACCTTTCTGATTGAACACCACGCGCCGCATTGCAAAACCTCCGTGTATCAAAGAATGACCGAGTGTAGTGGTCCACGGCATGGCTTCGCTACCTCACAAACACAGGGACTACACGGTCATCAGCCTTTTCCTGCTGAAAAAGCCGCTGGCGCCTTATTGAACCGAGTTCAAAGCCGACAGACGGCCCATGAAAACGTGAATGATTGCCAATCGTTCAGTTTTTGCGAACTGACCGGTAAATCCCACTGGGCAAAATGTAACCAGCATTTGCTACAGGTTCGCCGCACCGGGATAATGCGCACCACTCGGCGCCAAGCGCCACGTAGGGTGTGCCGTGCCAATGCGTCACTCACCGCGTCAGGAAGCCTGCAAGGGCGGGATTGAATGTCTGTGATCAATTTCAACATCGCCCAGTGGCGCGCTTGGGCCCCGGGGCTTGAAAGCGTGGATGACTGGCAGGCCTGGTGCCGGCAACCCTCGATGTTGCCGGGCAGCGATGCCGCACCCGATGTCTCGTTCCTGCCGGCCATGCAGCGTCGGCGGCTCAGCCGTCTGGCGCGGATGGCCTTCAGTGTCGGCTGGCCATTGGCCGAAGGTCGTCAGGACCTGCCATTGGTCTTTGTTTCCCGTCACGGCGAAACCCCACGGACCTTCGATATTCTCAGCGACCTGGCCGTCGACCAGCCGCTGTCGCCGACCCAGTTCAGCCTGTCAGTGCATAACGCGATCATCGGCCTGTGGTCGATCATGCGCGGTGAAACCAGCGAAATGACTGCCCTGGCCGCCGCTGGCGACGGCCTGGAGCACGGCATGCTGGAGGCCGCGGCCCTGCTGGCTGAAGGCGCACCCGCGGTATTGCTGGTGATCACCGAAGAGCAGCCACCGCAGGCCTATTCGACCTGGATCGACGATGTGCCCTTCCCCTATGCCGTCGGCCTGCTGATTACCCCGGGCAATGACTGGCAGTTGACCCTGAACAGCGCCACGGATGCGTTGTCCAAAGCTCGCTGGCCTCACGCGCTGAATCTGTTGTGCACGCTGCTCGGCCCGCAAACCACCTGCCAACATGCCTGGAAAAATCGTGTATGGACCTGGCAACGCAGCCTGTGACTGAAAAAAACCGCGATGCCTATTATTGGCGGCTGCTGGCCACGGCCGCGAGCTTTGCCCTGTTCGGGCTGGGCGGCCTGTGCCTGCGCCTGGTGGTTTTCCCGCTGCTGGCCTGCCTGCCGGGTGATGCCCGGACCCACCGGTTGCGCGCGCGACAAACCGTCAGCCGCTGCTTCTGGTTGTTCGTCCGGTTCATGGCCCGCACTGGCGTGCTGACCTACGAGATTCAAGGTGCGGACAAACTCGGGCGACCGGGCCAGATGATCATCGCCAATCATCCATCGCTGATCGATGTGGTGTTCCTGATCGGGCTGGTCCCCCACGCCAACTGCGTGGTCAAGCAAAGCCTTTGGGATAACCCGTTCACTCGCACCCCCCTGCGTCGCACCGAATACATCAGCAACGACGGCAGCATGGACATGCTCGATGCCGCCGCCGATGCGCTCAAACAAGGCCAGCCCCTGATCATCTTTCCCGAAGGCACCCGCACCCAGCCGGGCCAGGCACCCGCCTTTCATCGGGGGGGCGCGGCAATTGCCCTGCGGGGTGCGAAAATTCTCACCCCCGTGGTGATCAAGGTCAGCCCGACCACACTGACCAAGGCCGAACCCTGGTATCGGATCCCCAAGCGCCGCGTACACTTCAGTATTCGCGTCGGGGCCGATATGGATCCCCAGACTTTCGCAGCGCTAGGCCCTGCCCCTCAGGCCTCGCGCAAGCTCAACGATTACTTGCATACCTATTTTACTAAGGAGCTCGCCAAAGATGAGCGATCTGCAGACTCATAACCTGGTGCTGGAAATAAAAACCCTGATCATCGACGCCCTCGGCCTCGAAGACATCAGCGCCGACGACATCGGCGACGAGCAGACGCTGTTCGGCGAAGGCCTGGGCCTGGACTCGGTGGATGCCCTGGAACTCGGCCTGGCCATCCAGAAAAAATACGGCATCAAGATCGATGCCGACGCCAAGGACACGCGCAATCACTTCAGTAACGTGGCGAGCCTTGCGGCCTTCGTCACCGCAAAACAGGCAGCTTGAGACCGGACCATGCAAACTCGTGACGACATTTTCATAACCCTGCGCGATGCCTTGGTCGAGCTGTTCGAACTGGACCCCGAACGGGTGAGCCTCGAATCCAACCTGTATCAGGACCTGGAAATCGACAGCATCGATGCGGTCGACCTGATCGATCACATCAAGCGCCAGACCGGCAAGAAGATCGCGGCCGAAGAATTCAAATCGGTGCGTACCGTCAGCGACGTGGTCGAGGCGGTCTACCGTCTGGTTCAACCGGCCGCATGAGTCGACTGATCGGCCTCAGCCTGCTGCTGGCGGGCCTGCTATACCCTTTTGCGGTGTATTTCGGCATGGAGCATTTCGCGCCGTGGCAGTTCGGGCTGCTGCTGGGCAGCCTGTGGCTGGCCCGCGCGCTGACCGGCAAGCGACGACCGGGCAGCTTGTGGATGGCATGCGTGGCCATCCTGTTCTGCCTGTTGCTGGCGCTGTTCGACAGTCCGTCGCTGCTGCGTTGGTATCCGGTACTGATCAGTGGGTTCATGCTGGGACTGTTCGGGCTGAGCCTGAAATACGGCCCGCCGATGGTTGAACGCCTGGCCCGCCTGCGCGAAGCGCATTTGCCGGTCAAGGCCATCCGCTATACCCGCCAGGTGACTATCGCCTGGTGCGTCTTTTTCCTGTGCAACGGGATCTGCGCTGCAGCCCTGACACTGTGGGCGCCGCTGAGCTGGTGGATGCTGTACACCGGCCTGATCTCCTACGGATTGATAGGCCTGATGTTTGCCATTGAATGGCTGATACGACAACGGGTACGAGGCCGCCCATGAACTGGATAAAACTTGAGCACCTGCTGCTCAAGGCCGAGCCGGAGCGTGCCGTGACGGCCGAACCGCAGCTCGATCACACACAATTGCGCGAGCAGGCCCTGCGCCTGGCCGCCAACCTGCAAAACCGCGGTGTGCGGCGCATTGCCGTGCACCTTGAAGACGCCGCCGACCTGGCGATTGCCCTGTTGGGCGCATGGCGTGCCGGGGTAGGCGTGCTGCTGCCGGCCGACCTGCAACCGCAGACCCGCCAGCGCTGGTCCGGTGAAGTGGATGTATGGCTCACCGATCAGCCGGACGATGCACACCTGGGCGATTACCAGGATTCCCCCCTTGGCGCCGCCGCCCTCGACCTTGAAGGCTGCTCGCTGAGCCTGTGCACCTCCGGCTCCAGCGGCGAACCCAAGCGCATCGAAAAAAACCTGGGCCAACTGGTCAATGAAGTTGAGGCCCTGGAACAGCTGTGGGGCGCCGACCTGGGTTCGGCTTGCATCATTGGCAGCGTCGCCACCCAGCACATCTATGGCCTGCTGTTTCGGGTACTGTGGCCACTGTGCGCGGGGCGCCCGTTCGTGCGCAGGCAACTGGCCTTCCCGGAAGACCTGCAGCGCGCCAGTCGCGAGTACCCGGCCTTCGCCTGGGTGGCCAGCCCGGCCCTGCTCAAGCGCATGGGCGACAACCTCGACTGGGCAGCGCTGAGCGCGGTGCGTCGGGTATTTTCCTCCGGTGGCGCACTGCCAGCCGAGGCCGCGCAGCGCCTGCAACAACGCCTTCACCAATGGCCGACGGAAATTTTCGGCAGTTCGGAAACGGGCGGCATCGCCTGGCGCCAGGGTCAGTCCCTGTGGCAGCCCTTTGCCAACGTTCAGGTGAGCCAGGACGACCAGGGGGCCTTGCTCATCACCTCGCCCTACTTGCCTGACGGCCATATCGAGCACACGGCCGATGCCGCGCGAATTGCGGCTGACGGCCGCTTCGAACTGCTCGGACGCCTGGATCGGATCGTCAAGCTGGAAGAGAAACGCATCTCGCTGCCGATGCTGGAGCAGGCGCTGATGGCCCACGACTGGGTGGCCGAAGCGCGCCTGGGTGTCGTTCAGGAAAACCGCGCCTCGTTGGGCGCGCTGGTGGTCCTGACTGACGCGGGCCTGCATGTACTGCGCAATCAAGGACGACGCACACTCACGGAACAATTGCGGCAACACCTGAGCCTGCATTGCGAAACCCTGGCCTTGCCAAGGCGCTGGCGCCTGCTGCAACAACTGCCGCTCAACGCCCAGGGCAAACTGCCCCAGGCCGACGTCGAAGCCCTGCTGCTGGCGCCGCGCCCCAAGGCACCTGTGGTGCTCGAACAGGTCGAAGCCAACGGTGAGTGGAGCCTGCAACTGGCTGTACCCCCGGACCTTGCCTATTTCAGCGGGCACTTCCCTACCGCGCCGGTGCTGCCCGGTGTGGTGCAGGTGGAGTGGGCAATGCATCTGGGCCAACAGCTGATGAACCTGCCAGAGACATTCGCCGGCATGGAAGTGCTCAAGTTCCAGCAACTGATCCGTCCCGGCGATGAAGTCCAGTTGCACCTGCGCTTCGACCCGAGCCGCGGCAAACTGTATTTCGCCTATCGCAACGAAACCGCCACCTGCTCCAGCGGGCGGATCCTGCTGGTGGCGGCGCATGCATAATCCCTGCGCCGTGGTGCCGGTCTACAACCACGAAACCGCGATCACCACCGTGGTCGATGCGCTGCTCGCCAGCCACCTGCCGTGCATTCTGGTGGACGACGCCAGCAGCCCGGCCTGCGCCAGGGTGCTCGATCAATTGGCGCAGCGCGACAACGTGCATCTGGTCCGCCTCGCCGCCAACCAGGGCAAGGGCGGAGCGGTCATGACCGGTTTTCGCGAAGCCTCGCGCCTGGGTTTCAGCCACGCCTTGCAGGTGGATGCCGACGGCCAGCACGACCTGCAGGATGTGCAACGTTTTATCGAACGCTCCCGCGCCCATCCCGAAGCCGTAGTCTGTGGCTATCCGCTCTACGATGACAGCGTGCCGAAGGGTCGTTTGTACGCCCGCTACCTGACCCACGTCATGGTCTGGATCAACACCCTGTCGTTGCAGATTCGCGATTCCATGTGCGGCTATCGCGTCTATCCCTTGCCGCCGGTGCTGGCGCTGATCGAATCGGCGAAGATCGGCAAGCGCATGGACTTCGACTCGGACATCCTGGTCCGCCTGGCCTGGCGCCGACTGCCGATGTTATGGCTGCAAACCAGGGTGCATTACCCGATGGACGGTGTTTCACATTTCCGCATGTTCCACGACAACGTGCTGATTTCGAGCATGCACACCCGGTTGTTCTTCGGCATGTTATTGCGCTCGCCGGTGATTCTCTGGCGACGGTGGCGCCCATGAGCGTCAATAAGGAGCACTGGGCCGATCGCGAGGAACGCGGCAGCTTCTGGCTGATGAAATTCACCGCCGTCGCCGCCAAACTGCTGGGTCGTCGACTGCTGAGCCCGTTGCTGTACGGCATCGTCCTGTACTTTTTCCTGTTCGGCCGCAGTGCCCGCCACAGTGCCTGGCAGTACCAGCAACGGCTCGCCGACTGGAGCGGTCGCGACGAACTGCGCCCGAGCCATTGGCGAGTGTTCGGCCAGTTCATGGCTTTCGCCGACTCCCTGCTCGACAAGCTCGACGTGTGGAACGGCAAGCTGAGCATCGAGCAGATCGAAATCATCGACCCGGCGCTGCTGCGCAACCAGCTGCGCGGCACCCGCGGGCAAATGCTCGTGGGCGCTCACCTGGGCAATCTCGAAGTCTGCCGCGCCCTGGCGGAGATCGGCGAACGTGTCACCATGAACGTGCTGGTGCACACCAAGCATGCCGAACGCTTCAATCGCTTGCTGGGCGAAGCCGGTGCGACCAATCTGCGGCTGATCCAGGTCAGTGAGCTGGACCCGGTGATCATGCTGCAACTGCACGAACGCCTGGAACGCGGCGAATGGCTGGCGATTGCCGGCGACCGCGTGCCGCTGCACGGCGGGCGTAGTGTGACGGTGGACTTCCTGGGTCACCCGGCAAAATTCCCGCAAGGGCCGTGGCTGCTGGCCGGGCTGCTGAAATGCCCGGTCAACCTGCTGCTGTGCCTGAAGAAGCCCGATGGCGACTATCGACTGACCCTCGAGCCCTTCGCTGACGCGATCGCCTGGAAACGCAGCGACCGTGAACAGGTCATTCATCAGTGGGCCTCCCGCTATGCCGAGCGCCTGAGTCACTATTGCCTCGAAGCGCCTCAGCAATGGTTCAACTTTTACCCTTTCTGGAAGACCGATGACGACGCCAACGCTTGAGCCTGTAATCTTCGGCGAACGCCCTTTGCGCATCGACGATGTGCTGGCCCTGGCCAACCGCCAGGCGCCGGCGCAATTGCAGGGCGACCCGCCGTTCCGCCAGCGCATCGCCAAAGGCGCGCAGTTCCTCGATTCCCTGCTGGACAAGGAAGGCGTGATCTACGGCGTGACCACCGGCTACGGTGATTCCTGCGTGGTCGCGGTGCCGCTGCATCACGTCGAGGCCTTGCCGCGTCATCTGTACACCTTCCACGGCTGCGGCCTGGGCAAGCTGCTGGACGCGCAGGCCACCCGCGCGGTGCTGGCGGCCCGTTTGCAGTCGCTTTGCCAGGGTGTGTCCGGGGTGCGCGTGGAACTGCTGGAACGCCTGCAGGCGTTCCTTGAACACGACATTTTGCCGCTGATCCCGGAAGAAGGTTCGGTGGGCGCCAGCGGCGATCTGACGCCGCTGTCGTACGTCGCCGCCACACTGTCCGGCGAGCGTGAAGTGATGTATCGCAGCGAGCGCCGGCAAGCCGCCGATGTGCACCGCGAACTTGGCTGGCAGCCGCTGGTGCTGCGGCCCAAGGAAGCCCTGGCGCTGATGAATGGCACCGCGGTGATGACCGGGCTCGCCTGCCTGGCCTACGCCCGCGCCGATTACCTGCTGCAACTGGCCACGCGCATCACCGCGCTGAATGTGGTGGCGCTGCAAGGCAACCCGGAGCATTTCGACGAGCGCCTGTTCGCCGCCAAACCGCACCCGGGGCAGATGCAAGTCGCCGCGTGGCTGCGCAAGGACCTGGCCATCGACGCACCGACCGCGCCGCTGCATCGCCTGCAGGACCGCTACTCGCTGCGTTGCGCGCCCCATGTACTCGGCGTGCTGGCCGACAGCCTGAACTGGCTGCGCTCGTTCATTGAAATCGAGCTCAACAGCGCCAACGACAACCCGATCATCGATGCCGAGGCCGAGCGCGTGCTGCATGGCGGGCACTTCTACGGCGGGCACATCGCGTTCGCCATGGACAGCCTGAAAAACCTCGTGGCCAACGTCGCCGACCTGCTCGATCGACAACTCGCCCTGTTGGTGGATGAGCGCTACAACCACGGCTTGCCGAGCAACCTGTCCGGCGCCACGGCCGACCGCGCCATGCTCAACCACGGCTTCAAGGCCGTGCAGATCGGCACCAGCGCCTGGACCGCCGAAGCACTGAAAAACACCATGCCCGCCAGCGTGTTCTCGCGCTCCACCGAGTGCCATAACCAGGACAAAGTGAGCATGGGCACCATCGCGGCCCGTGATGCGATCCGCGTGCTGGAGCTGACCGAGCAGGTCGCCGCCGCGACCTTGCTGGCCGCCAATCAAGGCGTGTGGCTGCGCGCCCAGGCCGAGGATGCACGGCCGCTGCCACCGGCCCTGGCGGCCATGCACGAAGCACTGGCCAAGGATTTTCCGCCGGTCATCGAAGACCGCGCGCTGGAAGGCGAATTGCGCCTGTGTCTGCAACGAATCGCCGCACAACACTGGAGGCTGCATGCGTAGCAAGGGAGTGCTTCACACCGATACACAAATCGTCGTGCCGTTCTTCGACGTCGACCGGATGAACGTCGTCTGGCACGGTCATTACGTCAAATACCTGGAAATCGCCCGCTGCGCATTGCTCGACAAGATCGGCCACAACTACACGGCGATGTCCGAGTCGGGTTATGCGTGGCCGGTGATCGACCTGCAATTGCGCTACGTACGCGGTGCGGAGTTCGGGCAGAAGCTCAACGTGCGCGCCAATCTGGTGGAATGGGAGAACCGGTTAAAGATCAACTACCTGATCAGTGACCTGGAAACCGGCGAGCGCCTGACTCGCGCCGTGTCCGTGCAGGTCGCCGTCGACATGAGCAATCGCGAAATGCAATTGGCTTCGCCCAAGGTGTTCACCGATGCCGTAGCGAGGGCTCTACCATGATTGTGTCCCCTGTAGGAGCGGCCTTGCCCGCGATGGTCGTTAACGATGACGCTGGGCACCTGACACTCCGCGGTGCTCTCAGGTTTTTCGCGAGCAAGCTCGCTCCTACAGTGTTTTGCGTGTTGCTGGGCATTCCAGGGCTGGCCAACGCCTTCGACCTGCAGCAACTCAGCGATCAATTGGCGAAGCCCGAGGTGATCCACGGCAACTTCATCCAGGAAAAACACCTGCGCGCCCTGCCCCAGCCACTGACCAGCAAGGGCACTTTCGTCCTGGCGAAAAATCATGGCCTGTTGTGGCTGCTGAAAACGCCGTTGCAACAGGACTACCGCATCAACTCCGCAGGCATTGCCCGACGTGACGCCAGCGGCTGGCAGATGCTGCCGGGCAAGAGTGCCGGCGCCGAGCAGAACCGCTTGTTCCTGGCCGTCCTGCAAGGCGACAGCAGCGGGCTGCAACGGGACTTCGAGCTGTCTCTCGCGGGCGACGCGCAGAACTGGACACTGACATTGACGCCGCGCTCGATGCTGCTCAAGCAGGTGTTCAACCAGATCAACATCACCGGCGGCGAACTGGTGCACAGCATCGAGTTGCTGGAAACCCAGGGCGACAGCACCCTGTTGCGCATGCAGGACAGCACCAGCGCGCAACCCTTGAGCGACACGGAGCAGCATGACTTTGCCGAGTGAACGCAGGCTGCCGTGGCTGTTCCTGATCCTGCTGGTGGCAGTGCTGGCGCTCGCCGGCTGGCAATGGCGCAACGGCGCCCCACTGTCGGCCAACCTGATGGAACTGGTGCCCGGCACCGCGCCGGATGCGCTGGAACTGCGCGCCGAACAACGCATGCAGGAGCCGCTGAACCGCGACATGCTGGTGCTGGTTGGCCACACCGATCGCCAGCAAGCCATCGCCATGGCGCAAACGCTGGGGGATCAGTGGCAAGCCAGCGGCCTGTTCGAAAAGGTCCAATGGAACCTGCAAGCCGACTTGCCGGCGTTGCGCACGCAACTGCTGCAAGGCCGACTGGCCATGCTCGCGGCCGACGATCGCGAGCAATTGATCGACCACCCCGACGCCTTTATCCAGCAACGGGTGCAGGCGCTATTCGACCCCTTCACCGGCTTCAGCCTGGTGCCGAGCCAGGATGACTGGCTGGGCCTGACCGGGCGCATCCAGAACAGCCAGCCACAGCACGGTGCCGTGCAACTGGACATTGGCAGTGGCGCCTTGATCGCCGAGGCCGATGGCAAGCACTGGGTGCTGTTGCGGGCGCGGGCCACCGGCAACGCCTTCGACATGAACCTGCCGCTGCAAGTGGCCGACCTGCTCCAGCACAGCCGCGATGAAGCCGCCCGGGCCGACGTGCAACTGCTCGCCGCCAGTGGCTTGTTGTACGCAGCCAACGGCCAGCGCCAGGCGTCCCGGGAGATGACCTGGGTCGGGGGCGGTGCCACCGTCGGGATCCTGTTGTTGCTGTTGCTGGCCTTCCGCCGCTGGCGTGTCCTGCTGGCGTTCGTTCCGGTGCTGGTGGGCATGCTGTTCGGCGCGGTGGCCTGCGTGGCACTGTTCGGCCACATGCATGTGATGACGCTGGTACTGGGTTCGAGCCTGATCGGTGTCGCCGTCGATTACCCCCTGCATTATTTGTCCAAGAGCTGGAGCCTGAAACCCTGGCACAGCTGGCCGGCGCTGCGCCTGACCTTGCCGGGCCTGACCCTGAGCCTGGTCACCAGCGCCATCGGCTACCTGGCCCTGGCCTGGACGCCCTTTCCGGCCTTGACCCAGATCGCCGTGTTTTCGGCGGCAGGCCTGCTGGGTGCCTATTTATCCGCGGTGTGCCTGCTGCCGGCGCTGCTCAAGGGTGCCGAGCTGCGCCCGGCGCAATGGCCACTGCGGCTTTGCGAATATTTACTGGGCTGCCGCGAAGCGTTACTGCGGTATTTGAGCACGCCGGTATTGCTGGCATTGCTGATCGCTTTTTGTGCCGGCGGCCTGGTGCAGCTCCAGACTAAAAACGACATCCGCCAGTGGGTCGGCGCGCCGCAGCAGTTGACCGACGAAGCGCAGACCATTGCGCGAATCACCGGCTATCAACCCACCAGCCAGTTCTTCCTGGTGCAGGCGGCCGACCAACAGCAATTACTCGAACGCCAGGGCGCCCTGAGTGAACGCCTGGATCAATTGGTTGGCCTGGAGAAACTCCAGGGGTACCTGTCACTCAATCAACTGGTCAGCCCGCCCAGCGAACAACGCAAGGTTCGCGAGGCATTGAGCAAATTGCCGGCTTTCTGGCAGCCGTTGCTCGATGTCGGCGTCCCGGCTCAGGCGCTGCAGGCGGAGTTGAGCCAATTGCAGGCGCTGCCCGTCGAAGACATCGACAGCGCGCTGGCCGGTCCCTTGGCCGAGCCGTATCGCCTATTGTGGCTGGGGCCGACCGCTGACGGCGTGGCAGCGATGGTCAGCTTGCAAGGCCTGAACAATCCTGCCCTGTTGCGGGTACAGGCCGAGGATTTGCCAGGCGTGAAACTGGTGGACCGACTGGGCGAGTTGAACAGCGTGTTCGCCGCCACCCAGATCAGCGCCGCCGAACTGAAACTCGCCTCCTGCGTGCTGATCGTGCTGGTGCTGATCCTGCCGTTCGGTCTTGGCGGCGCACTGCGCATCGTCTCCCTGCCCTTGCTGGCGGCCTTGTGCAGCCTGGCCAGCCTCGGCTGGCTGGGGCAGCCGTTGACCCTGTTCAGCCTGTTCGGCCTGCTGCTGGTGACGGCGATCAGCGTCGACTACGCCATCCTCATGCGCGAACAGGTTGGCGGCGCCGCCGTGAGCCTGCTGGGCACCTTGCTGGCCGCGCTGACCACCTGGCTGTCGTTCGGCCTGCTGGCGGTATCGAGCACGCCAGCGGTGAGCAACTTCGGCCTGTCGGTGAGCCTGGGGCTGATTTTCAGCTTCCTGCTCGCGCCCTGGGCCGGTCGCCAGGTGCACGCCGCCAGCCTCACGGAGCCAACTCAATGATGATCGGGCTGTTCTGGGCGATGGCCCTGGTACTGTTCGCCGTAGCGACCCGGGTCGGGCGCCATTGCGGCCTGATCCCCATCGTCAGCCAGTTGCTGCTGGCGACCCTCGGCTTGCCCCTGCTGATGTACTTCTGGATCGAACCACAATGGCAACTGAGCGGCGCAGCACTGGTATCACCGGGCTGGCTGAAAAACCTCTACAGCCTGAGTTTCGCCCTGCTGCTGGGCTATATCCTCAGCGATGTGATCGATCTGCAACTGGACCGCCAGAGCTTGAAAATCGCCCTGCCGAGTTTCTGCATTCCGTTCGCGTGCGGCCTGGCCACGGCCATCTGGCTGTTGCCGCCGCAACCCTGGATCAGTTCGCTGGCGGTCGGGCTGCTGTTCGCCATCACCGCGATCCCGGTGTTATACCTGTACCTGCGGCATATTAATTACCCGCACAGCGCCACCCGGCGACTGGTGCAGACCGCGATCATCATCGACCTGGCCTGCTGGACCCTGTTCGCCATCGCCCAGGGCAGCCTGCACCTGAGCAGCCTGTTGCTGCCCCTGGCCGGCGCCTGCCTGCCCGTGCTGCTGCGGTTGTTGGGCCTGCGGCAAACCTGGCTCTACAGCCTGGGCTTTTTCGCGTTACTGGTGGTCGCCGAACACTACAAGCTCAATGCGCTGATTTTCGGCATCGGCTATGTACTGGTCATGGCGGCGCTCAAGGCGCCGCTGGTGCTGCCATTGCCGGCGATCTGGATGAACCGCTTGCAGACGTACATCGCCATTCCGCTGATACTCACCTTCGGTATCGTGCAGATCAACGTGCACAGCGCCATGGACAGCCTCGGCTGGGTGCAGCTGGCGGCCCTGCTGCTGTTGCCGATCGCCAGCAAGCTGCTGGGCAACTGGCTCGGCCTTGGCTGGGCCGGCGCCTCGTTCCAGGGCGCCAGTCGCTGGCGCGAAAGCGTATTGCTGAACATTCGCGGCTTGAGCGAAATCGTCTTTCTCAACCTGCTGCTGCAACAACAGCTCATCAGCCCGGCGCTGTACTTTGCGCTGATGCTGATGGGCCTGGTCGCGACCCTGCTGCCGGCATTGGCCGGCATGCACCGGATCCCATTGATAGCTGCCGCCCAGGCAAGGAGCCCCCATGCCAACCGTTGAAACGCAACGTCGTCAGATCGTGGTCATCGGCGCGGGTCCCTCAGGGGCCATCGCCGCCGCGCTGCTCAAGCGCAAGGGGCATGACGTACTGGTGATCGAACGCCAGCATTTCCCGCGGTTTTCCATCGGCGAAAGCCTGTTGTCCCACTGCCTGGATTTCG
Source organism: Pseudomonas putida (assembly GCF_028682635.1). Taxonomy (GTDB): domain Bacteria; phylum Pseudomonadota; class Gammaproteobacteria; order Pseudomonadales; family Pseudomonadaceae; genus Aquipseudomonas; species Aquipseudomonas putida_AE. The sequence continues at coordinate 83,928 of NZ_JANHLK010000015.1, forward strand.
TCGAGGAAGCGGGCATGCTCGACGCCGTCAATGCGGCGGGTTTTCAGTTGAAAACCGGCGCGGCGTTTGCCTGGGGCGAGCGCTACAGCACCTTCGATTTCGGCGACACCTTCACCCAGGGCAAACCCACGACTTTCCAGGTCCAGCGCGCCGATTTCGACAAACTGCTGGCTGACCAGGCAGCGCTGCAGGGCGTGGAAATCCGCTATGGCGAAACCATCGTCAGCGTCGATATCGAACAGCCCAAGCCGTTGCTCGGCGTACGGCGCGAAGACGGCAGCGAGTACCGCATCGAGGCTGACTTCATGCTCGACGCCAGCGGTTACGGCCGTGTCCTGCCGCGCCTGCTCGACCTTGAAGCACCGTCGAATTTCCCGGTGCGCCAGGCGGTGTTCACCCATGTCGAAGACCATATCGACCACCCGAACTTCGATCGCACCAAGATCCTCATCACCACCCATCCCACCCAGCGTGACGTCTGGTTCTGGACCATTCCGTTCAGCAATGGCCGCTGCTCGGTCGGCGTGGTGGCCGCTGCGGAGCATTTCGAGGGTCGCAGCGATAACCTCGACGATTGTCTGCGCGGTTTCATTGCCGAGACTCCCAGCCTGGCCGGGGTACTGGACAACGCCGTGTGGGATACGAAGGCAAATACCATCGGCGGTTACTCGGCCAACGTCAAAACCTTGCACGGTCGCGGTTTCGCCTTGCTGGGCAATGCCGCGGAATTTCTCGACCCGGTGTTTTCCTCCGGCGTGACCATCGCCATGCGCTCGGCGAGCATGGCCGCAAGCGTCCTGCACCGCCAGCTGCAAGGCGAGTCCGTGGACTGGCAGCGTGAATTCGCCGAACCGCTCAAGCGCGGGGTCGATACGTTCCGCTGCTACGTCGAGGGCTGGTACGCCGGGACTTTCCAGGACGTGATCTACTACCCGGATGGCAATCCGGAAATCCGCCGCATGATCAGCTCGATCCTCGCCGGTTATGCCTGGGACGAGCGCAATCCATTCGTCGCTGAACCGAAACGCCGGCTGCGGATGTTGTCAGAACTCTGTGCAAGGGATGCGACATGAGCAACATGGTGCGCCAGCCCGTTGAAGGGTGCGTCTGATGATTCGATGCCTGCTGCTCGGTTGCCTCCTGCTGCTGAGTGCCTGCGCCAGCCAGGCGCCGCTGCCCGAGCAGACCCCGAGCGTGGCGTTGCCGTTGCAATTGCACATCCAGCGCCTGCAGGCCGAACAGCGCCAGGACTGGGTATTGGTCATCCAGCGTGAAGGCCCGGCGATACGCTGGTCGATGATGGACCTGCTGGGCATTCCCCAGGCCCGTCAGAAACTGATCGACGGCCATTGGCACGCCGATGGCCTGTTGCCGCCGAACCCGGAAGCCCGGGAGCTGTTCGCCGCACTGCTGTTTGCGCTGACCCCCAGGGATGAGCTGTCTGGCAACTACCCGGACGCGTGGCAACATGGCGCACAACGCTCGCTGCCAGAGCGCTGGGATGTCCGTTATTCACAACCATTGAGCTTCGAATTGAACCTGCCCAAAGGCCCGAAATATCAAATCACGTCCCTGAGCGGTGACACGCCATGACGGCCTACCTCAATGCCCTCGGGGTCGTCTGCGCCCTGGGCCACGATAAGCACGAAGTCGCCCGCAACCTGTTTGCCGGCGATTGCTCCGGCATGCGCAGCGAGGCCGGCTGGGTGGGGGAGCGGTCATTACCGGTCGGTGCAGTCACGGGCGAGCTCGTGGCTATTCCCGAAGAACTGCGCTGCCAACGCAGCCGCAACAATCAACTGCTGATGGAGGCCGCGCTGCAGATTCGCCACGACATCGACCAGGCCATCCAGACTTACGGCCGCGAGCGCATCGGTATCGTGCTGGGCACCAGCACTTCGGGCATCGACGAAGCCAGCCAGGGCCTGGCGCGTTACGTGCGCGAACAGCAATTCCCCGCCGACTACGACTACCAGCAACAGGAACTCGGCGCGCCGGCGAATTTTCTCGCCGACTGGCTGCAATTGAGCGGCCCGGCCTATGTGATCTCCACCGCCTGCACCTCCAGCGCACGCGCGTTGATGAGTGCCCAGCGCCTGCTCGACCTGGGCATCTGCGACGTGGTGCTGTGCGGAGGTGTCGACACCCTGTGCAAGCTGACCCTCAACGGCTTCTCGGCACTCGAAGCGGTGTCCGGGCAACGCTGCAATCCGTTTTCGGTGAACCGCAACGGCATCAATATCGGCGAAGCAGCCGTGCTGTTCCTGATGAGCAAACAGCCTGGCGACACCCAGCCGATTGCCCTGTTGGGCAGTGGCGCCAGTTCCGATGCGCACCACATTTCCGCCCCGGAACCCACCGGCCGTGGCGCCCAGCAGGCGATGCGCAAGGCGTTGAGCCGGGCCGGACTTGAGCCTGAGCAGATCGCCTACCTTAACCTGCATGGCACGGCCACCCAACACAACGACGCCATGGAAAGCCACGCGGTGGCGGCGTTGTTCCCGGCCGGCGTGCCCTGTTCTTCGAGCAAACCCATGACCGGTCATACCCTTGGCGCGGCCGGCGCGCTGGAAGCCGCGTTCTGCTGGTTGAGCCTGAGCAGCGACAACCGCGAGCACCGTCTGGCGCCGCATGTCTGGGACGGCCAGCCCGACCCGCAACTGCCGGCCCTGAAATGGGTGACTCCCGCCGATCGCCTGGCGTCCACTGGACCTCGCTACCTGATGAGCAATTCCTTCGCCTTCGGTGGCAACAACGTCAGCCTGATTATCGGAGACGCCCCATGATTGACTGGCCGCTCGCCGAACTGCTGCCCCATGCTGGCGACATGATCCTCATCGAGCAGATCCTGGCATTCGATGAAGAACAGATTCATACCCGCCTCAGGGTCAAGCCCGACGGCCTGTTCAACCTGCCCGACGGCAGCCTGCCCGCCTGGGTCGGTATCGAGCTGATGGCCCAGAGCGTCGCGGCCTTCGCCGGTTGCCATGCGCGCCAGCGCGGCGATGCCGTGGAGCTGGGCTTTTTGCTCGGTTCGCGCAAGTTCGAATGCAACGTCGACCGTTTCCCCGCCGGCACCGAGCTGACCCTGCACGGCATCCGTTCGCTGGAAGACGACAACGGCATGGGCGTGTTCGAGTGCCACATCAACGCACCCGGCATTCATGCCAGCGCCCGGCTGAACGTGTATCGCCCGCCTCAGGCGGCTCAATATCTTCATGAATCCGAAGGAGTCCAGTCATGACTGAATCCATACTGGTCACCGGTTCCAGCCGTGGCATCGGCCGCGCCATCGCCCTGCGCCTGGCACGGGCCGGGCATGACATCGTGCTGCATTGCCGCAGTGGCCTGGCGGACGCCCAAGCCGTGCAAGGCGAGATCGAGGCCCTGGGTCGCACTGTGCGCATCCTGCAATTCGACGTGTCCGACCGCGCCGGTTGCAAGGCCAAGCTTGAAGCCGACGTCGAAACCCATGGCGCCTATTACGGCGTGGTGCTCAACGCCGGGCTGACGCGTGATGGTGCTTTTCCGGCGCTGAGCGAGGATGATTGGGATGTGGTGATGCGTACCAACCTCGACGGTTTCTACAACGTGCTGCACCCGGTGATGATGCCGATGATTCGTCGTCGCGCCGCCGGGCGGATTGTCTGCATCACGTCGGTGTCGGGCTTGATCGGCAATCGCGGCCAGGTCAACTACAGCGCCTCCAAGGCTGGCTTGATCGGCGCGGCGAAAGCATTGGCGATCGAGCTGGGCAAGCGCAAGATCACCGTCAACTGTGTCGCACCCGGCCTGATCGACACAGCCATGCTCGATGAAAACGTGCCGGTGGATGAACTGATGAAAATGATCCCCGCAGGGCGCATGGGCACCGCTGAAGAGGTGGCCGGCGCGGTGAATTTCCTGATGTCGGCGGAAGCCTCGTACATCACCCGGCAGGTTCTGGCCGTCAATGGAGGCCTGTGCTGATGAAGCGCGTCGTCGTCACCGGCATGGCCGGCATCACCTCCCTGGGCAGCGACTGGGAAACCATCGCTGGCCACTTCGTGGCCAACCGCAGCGGCATTCGTCGAATGGATGAATGGGACCGCTTCACCGAACTCAATACGCGCCTGGCCGGGCCCATCGATGACTTCAAGGTGCCGAGCCACTGGACGCGCAAACAACTGCGCAGCATGGGCCGTGTTTCACGGCTGGCCGTCGGCGCGGCGGAACAGGCGCTGGCCGACGCCGGACTGCTCGGTGACGAATCGATCAAGGACGGGCGCATGGGCGTCGCCTGCGGTTCCTCGACCGGCAGCACCGACGAGATCAAGGCATTCGGCAACATGCTGCTCAACTCGGTGGCCGAAGGCCTGAACGCCAATTCCTACGTGCGCATGATGCCGCACACCACGGCGGCCAACATCAGCATTTTCTTCGGCCTCACCGGCCGCCTGATCCCCACCTCCAGCGCTTGCACCAGCGGCAGCCAGGGCATCGGCTATGCCTACGAAGCCATCAAGTTCGGCCGCCTGCCGCTGATGCTCGCCGGCGGCGCCGAAGAACTGTGCCCCACCGAAGCCATGGTCTTCGACGCGCTCTACGCCACCAGCCTGAAAAACAGCGCCCCGCACACCACCCCACGCCCCTACGACAAAGGGCGCGACGGCCTGGTGATCGGTGAAGGCGGCGGCATGCTGGTGCTCGAAGAACTGGAACACGCCCTGGCGCGGGGTGCCCGTATCCATGCCGAACTCGTCGGCTTCGGCAGCAATGCCGACGGCCAACACACCACCCGACCGGAGCAAGTCACCATGCGCCGGGCCATGGAGCTGGCCCTGGAAGACGCGGGCTTGAGCCCTGCCGACATCGGCTACGTCAACGGTCACGGCACGGCCACCGAACAGGGCGACATCGCCGAAACCCTGGCTACCAGCAGCCTGTTCGGCGAACACATGCCGATCAGCTCGCAAAAGAGCTTCCTCGGCCACACCCTTGGCGCCTGTGGCGCACTGGAGTCCTGGTTCAGCATCGAAATGATGAACCGCGACCTGTATGCGCACACGCTGAACCTTGATGAGGTCGACCCGCACTGCGGCAAACTGGATTACCTGCGGGGCGAGTTCCGGCAGATGAGTAATCAGTATGTGATGAACAATAATTTTGCGTTTGGCGGGGTGAATACTTCGTTGATTTTCAAGCGCTGGGCGTAAGCAAAATCAAAAGATCGCAGCCTGCGGCAGCTCCTACAGGGAATGGTGTACACCTGTAGGAGCTGCCGCAGGCTGCGATCTTTTCTAACGTGCAATATGGTTTTTTCAGGGTGGATCGAGGTTATCCAGGACCCGATTCACCGCCAGTTCCCCCAGCATGATCGATTGCTGAATCCCCAGCAGTGTGTGGCTCTGCGTGGCGTTCAGGCTCCTCGCGAAGTCGCTCGCCATGACATTGGCTGATGCCAGTGAAACGCAGGCGTACTCCAGCAGGGTGTGGTTGTCGATTTCGGGGGCGATGAGGAAGATATTGCTGGGTTGGTGTGGAGTGTCTGGGTCGGAATCCGGTGGGTTTGAGCTATTGGTCATGATTCAGCGTCCTGACAGTGGGGGCCACACCGAATCGCTACTGATCAAAAGGGTGGCAGCTGTACGCAGGTTAGTAGACCGGGCAAAGCGAAAACCGGCGCGCCCGAAGGCGCCCTGCGCACAGCTACCGTCAAGGGCAGGTATGGACATACCTGCCTATCAGGAGCGCATGTGCACTTCGATTTGCTAAGGGCTACTAAACCCGATCACTGACAATCAGTGACCCCGTTCAAGCTACCGATGGCCCTCAAAACGCACAAGCCGGCCGATTCTGGAGTAGTTGTAGGCAACGCCGCAAGGCGCTGTAGCCTCTCCGGGATAGTTCAGAAATGTCCCACGAGCAGCGGCGAAAAATCTGAGCCTGTGGGAGCGAGCTTGCTCGCGATGGTCGTTAACGATGACGTGGGGTTCCTGGGTGCACGCAGTGTGCTTTGGTTCATCGCGAGCAAGCTCGCTCCTACAGCGGTTCAACCTTGCGTGTGAGCAGTTCAACAAACGCCCGAGCCATCGGCGATTTCTGGTCCTTGCGCTGCACCAGCCACACCGCCGACACCGCCGCCGGATCGAGCAGTGGTCGATAGATCACGCCATCAATACGCATTCGCTGGTAAGACGCCGGCAGCACCGAAACACCGAGCCCCGCCGCTACCAGCCCGATGATGGTCATCGCCTCGCCGGCCTCCTGGGCGAAGTGAGGGCTGAAGCCGGCATCCCGGGCCAGGCTGAGCAGTTGCGCGTACAGGCCGCTGCCGTAGCTGCGCGGAAAAAACACAAAGGGCTCAAGCGCCAGGGCTGACAGAAACAAGCCCTCCTCGCTGCCCTCTACCAACGGGTGCTTGGCGCTGAGAACGGCGACCAGCGGTTCGCGCATCAGCTCGACCACACTGAGCGAATCGGGCAGCCCGAGCGGGCGCATGATGCCGACTTCGATCGACTCATCCACCAGCGCATCGGCCACCTGGGTACTACTCATTTCCCGTAGGTTCAGGTGCACTGCCGGAAAACGCTGGCGAAATGAAAAAATCGCCTGGGGAATGGTCGAGTTGAACGGTGCCGAAGAGGTGAAGCCAATTTTCAGTTCACCCAACTCGCCCAGCTGTGCCCGCCGCGCGACATCCGCCGCCTTGTCCACTTGCGCCAGCACCAACCGCGCCTCTTCCAGGAACAGCCGACCAGCCTCGCTCAGCTCGACCCGACGATTGGTACGTTCGAACAAGCGTGCGCCGACTTCCTGCTCCAACGCCTGAATCTGCTGGCTCAGCGGCGGTTGCGAGATGCCAAGCACCTGCGCGGCGCGGCCGAAGTGCAGTTCTTCGGCGACGGCGATGAAGTAGCGCAGATGACGCAATTCCATGAATACCCCATTAGGTCGTTAAAGCTATCAAACAGGTCGAACAATATATTGGATTGAATCATTAGCCGGCTATATGCTTTTTTCATTGCCTGACCGGCTGCGCTCCTCCGAGGTCCACCGTGAAAACTGCTGTTGCTCCACTCGCCCATGAAGTTCCACCTGCCGCACAGGGCGAAGTCGTCGCCGAGCTGGCGGAGATCTACATCGAAAAAGGCACGCCTGCGTTCATGCGCACGGTACTGGCGCTGTTCTGCGGCGGCTTCGCCACCTTCGCCCTGCTCTACTGCGTGCAGCCGATGATGCCGCTGTTGTCCCACGAATATTCCATCAACGCGGCGCAGAGCAGCCTGATCCTCTCGGTGGCTACAGGCATGCTTGCCATTGGCCTGCTGATCACGGGCCCCATATCCGACCGCATCGGCCGCAAACCGGTGATGGTGGCGGCACTGTTCGCCGCCGCACTGTGCACCATGGCCAGCGCGATGATGCCGAGCTGGCACGGCGTGCTGGTCATGCGCGCGCTGATCGGTTTGTCGTTGAGCGGGCTGGCAGCGGTGGCGATGACCTATTTGAGCGAAGAGATTCACCCGCAGCACATCGGCCTCGCCATGGGCCTGTACATCGGCGGCAATGCCATTGGCGGGATGAGCGGGCGTCTTATCACCGGCGTACTGATCGACTTCGTCAGCTGGCACACGGCAATGCTGGTGATCGGCGGCCTGGCGCTGATGGCGGCAGCGGTGTTCTGGAAAATCCTCCCCGAATCACGCAACTTCCGCCCCCGCTCACTGCACCCGCGTAGCCTGGTCGACGGTTTCACCATGCACTTTCGCGACGCCGGCCTGCCGCTGCTGTTCCTCGAAGCCTTTGTGCTGATGGGGGCGTTCGTCACCTTGTTCAACTACGTCGGCTACCGCCTGCTGGCCGAGCCCTATCACATGGAACAGGCCTTCGTCGGACTGCTCTCGGTGGTGTACCTCTCGGGTATCTACAGCTCGGCGAAAATCGGCTCGCTGGCCGACCGGCTCGGCCGCCGCAAAGTGCTCTGGAGCACGATCGCGCTGATGCTCGGCGGTCTCGCCCTGACGATGTTCACGCCATTGCCGCTGGTGATCATCGGCATGCTGATCTTCACGTTCGGTTTCTTCGGCGCCCACTCGGTCGCCAGCAGCTGGATCGGCCGCCGTGCCATCAAGGCCAAGGGCCAGGCATCGTCCTTGTACCTGTTCTGCTACTACGCCGGGGGGAGCATTGCCGGTACGGCGGGCGGCGTGTTCTGGCACCTGGGCGGCTGGAATGGCATCGGTCTGTTCATTGGTGGGCTGCTGGTGGTGGCGTTGCTGGTGGCGTTGAAACTGGCGAAGTTGCCGCCGCTGCCGGGAGCCGGCGCGACTATCTGAGTACCATCCGCGCCTCCAGCACCGTGTTGCGCTTTTCCAGGGTCAAGGATTGCAACACGGTGCCATTGCGTTCGATGCGGTCCAGCCAGGCCAGCAAGGCCTTGGCATCACCGCTGAGACTGAGGCGCAACTGATCGCCGTCGGTGTTGACCTGATGCAGTTCCAGCCCCGCCTCGGTGGCGCTTTCACTGACGTGCAGCGACAGCGGCTGGGTGACAGGTTCGCGTGTGCTGCGCGGACGCGCCAGCTGCAGTTGCGCCGCCAGTGCCAGTTGCTGATGGTACTGACGCTCGGCAGTCGCAAGGCGCTGCTGTGTCGGTTGCCAGACCAGGCTGAATGCCGCGACGCCAAAGACAAACACCCCCAACATCAGCAACAGCCGACGTTCGCGCAGCGACAGGCGTTGCCAGCGCTGCGGGAGCGCCAGCCATGGGATCAATCCATTCAGAGTCATGCGCCTTGCTCCAGGGTCAGGGTCGCCCGCACCCGATCGCCTTCCTTGCTCGCGCTGTCGAGTCGCACAGGCAAACCTTGCTGACGGCCACGCTCGCGCAGTAACTCCAGTTCGGTAAAGCTGTTGGCGGTCAGCTGGACTTTCCAACCATCGCTTTCGCGAAACTCAATGCGCTGGACATCGACGTTGCTGGCACCGATGACTTGCTCGACGAGCTTGACCAGCCCGGCGATATGACCATCCTGGGAGGCCGCATTCGGGCTTTGCAAGGCCTTGAGTTGTAACCCCAGGTCAACGATGCGGGTCTGGTCCGGGTAAAACGCCTTGAATTGCTGCTCGTTGCGGCTGTATAGCTGACGGGTCTGGTTTTCGAGAAAACCGATACGTGCCGCGCTGGCGCCCCAGTCGAGCAGCAACAGCGCCAGTCCGCCGAGCCGCCAGGGCAGGCGCTTGCGACGCGCAGCGAAATCACCGTGCAACAGATTGATTGCCTGTCCATGCACCGAGGCCAGCCATTGATCGATATCAGGGCAGTCCTGACGCTCATCGCGCCACTGCACGTCCATGGGCAAGCCCGGCTTGAGCGCCAGCAAATCCTCATCCGACAAGGTCAGGCGAGCCGGCAAGCCGCCCCCGAGCAACCAGCGGCCAAACCAGCGGATACCGAGCGCCTGGTCACGGGGCAACACATCGGCATCGACAAACACGGATCGCACTACAACACCCACACCGGCAAGCAGCGCGAGCACGGCGGCGAATCGTTCGCGGTCGATCACCATCACCGGGTAGCGACCTTGTGCATCGCGCGCACCGGTGCTCAGGTGCAGCTTTTCCAGGGCTTCGCTCAGTTGCTCTTCGACGGCGAAGGCGATGGCTTGGGCATCAGGCTGGCGCCTGGACGGCCATGGATCACTGATTAACCAACTGCACAGCTCCATGGGCAGCAACACATCGACCTCCTGCCCAACCAGTGCCTGTGCCGCTTGGTCCAAGGGCAAGAGCTGCCGTTCGCCGGTCGAGGTCCATAGGCAACAAGGCCAGGCGAGCGTGGGCAGGGCCAAGCCTTCGGCCGTCAGGTAAAGCCAGGTTTTCATTGCGGTATCTCGTTGAGGGTCGAGGGTAGGACACGCCGTTGCAGGATGTTCAGTTGTCGCGTCTTCGGGTCGCGTTCGACATCGGTGGCCAGACGCAGATGGCCCTGGCCCTGGGTCACTTGCACGGTGATCCGGTACCAGCGGCTGTCAACGCCCAGGCCATGGCTGCTCAAGCCCAAGCCGGATAACAGCGGGTCCTGGGTAAACGCTTGAACGTTTGGCCAGCCTGCCGTGGAACGCTGGCGTACCAGGGCTTCGGCCGTTGTACTCTCGACACCGTCGAGCGCGCGCAACACCAACGCCGGTGCCGTGTTGATGTTCGTCGCGGCCTCTACCGGCAACAGCGCGACCCAGGGCGCCAGGCGACTCAACAACTCACCGTCGACACCCGGAAGCAGTCGCAATTGGCTGAGCTCGCGCAACGCCCCCACTTGCTCCAGTTGCAGCGGCGGCAGTTCGAGCAGCACCAGCAAACGCATCCAGCGATTGAGCGTGACTTGGTCGATCTGGCCCTGAATCAACAGGGCATTGACGTTGAAGCGCCCGGCCAGGTCCTCGATATCGACAAGGATCTGCGCGTCTTCAATAGCGAAAGCGCTGGATGGCTGAGCAATCGGGTCGCTATCTTTTTGCTGGGCCTCGAGCAAGCCCAGGCCCCAGGTTTCCCCGGCGACGCCAAGTTGCCGCAGGTGCATCTGCTGCAGCTGTTGCCCGGTGCTTTGCAGTAACGCGCGATGGCTGCGCAGCATGCCGCCGATGATCAACAGCGCCAGGCTCATGACCAGCAACACACTGATCAATGCAACGCCGCGTTGATTGGCCCTCATGGAAATGACCCCGGCAATGACAGCACTCGGCGTATCGCTTCGAAACGCCCTGCCGACACCTGCATTTCCACCGCCAGGGGCGCCTTCTGGTTCGGCCCGGTCGGCCAATCAGCGCGCCAGCCAACCTGACTGTCGTACAGGCGCCAACGCAGGTCTCGAACATCGTCCAGCAGTTTTTGTCGCTGTACGCTCTGCGCCCCTTCTGCCCGGCTGTCGCGCCACAGCACGCCGTTGTCGAGTCGATAGGTCAGCACCTGGCGCTCACTGCGTGGCAAGTCCAGTGGATTACGCCAATTGCTGCGCACCAGTTGCAGCTGCGTCGGGTCAGGCACCACAGGCTGTTGGGCGATGTGCAGCAGGTCGCGTTCGATCACTGCCACGGCGCGTTGCAGCTTTCTGAGTTCTCGTTCGTGGCTCTGGGTGCCCTGCTGCACGCGCACCACACTGTCGAACAGCGTCCAGCTGGCCAGCCCCAGCAATGCGAAAATCGCAATGGCAATAACCAGTTCCAGCAGGGTGAATCCGCCCTGCTCATTCATGCCGATTGGCCATCCAGCCGGTGGCGCGGAACAGGCTGTGGTCACGACCGGCAAGGCCGACCTCGACCTCGACCGCCAACCCATGCGGATCACTCGCCATACGTACGGATTGACGTACAACCCAGTCGCGATCTCCCATGCTCACCACCCGTTGGGACTGTGAAATCACCGGGGACGATTGCAGGCGCAACTCGTTCAGTTGGTTGTCCGCCACCCAGGCCGCGAGAAGGCGCTCCTCGGCAGCGCCCGCCTGTCTCACCACGTATTGGCTGGCGGACAGCACGGCGGTGGCCAGGGTTGCGAAAATCGCCAGGGCCACCATGACTTCAAGCAAGGTGAAGCCACCCATGCGCGATGGCTCAGTCATCGATCATGACCTCGCCGACGCCATCGCTGGACAGGCTCGCCCAGACTCTGTCTTTGCCAGCAAACGTCAGGGAGAAGGTGCTGGTTTCATCGCTGCTGTACAGCTGAATCTGGGGTTGACCGGCATCAGCGCCCAGGCTCATGGAATAGCCCTCCTGTTCAAGGCTCAGGCGCAAGCCGTCGGGCCATCGGTAGAAGGCTGCCAGCGGCTCCCAGCCACGCCCATCGAGGCGCATTGCCCGGTATCCTTCGACGCTCAGTCGCACACCGTATTCCCGCCCCTCGAGCACTGCCTGTTCACGCAGTTGGCGGATGAAACCAGCAAGCGCACCCGCTTCCTGCCTGGCTTGCTGAGCCGGGTTAACGCCAGCAGCCAGACTCACCATGCCCACCAGCACGCCGATCAGGACGATCACGATCATCATTTCCAGCAAGGTAAATCCCCGACATCGGCGTGGCATGCTTCAACCACCCCAGTTGCCGATTTCCGCCGCGTGCCCCTCGCCACCCGTTACGCCATCGGAGCCAAGGGAATACAGGTCATAGCCGCCATCGTCCGATTTCACGCCGGGATTGAGGTACTGATAGGGCGTGCCCCACGGGTCAACGGGCAAGCTTTTCAGGTAACCCTGCGGGTTCCAGCTCCGCGGCGTCGGCACCCCGGAAGGACGCTTGCTCAAGGCCTCCAGCCCTTGTTGCGTGGAGGGGTAGTGGAGATTGTCGAGGCGATACATTTCCAGGGCGGTGCCGATGGCCTGTAGATCGATTCTGGCGGCGGTGACCTTGGCCTGATCGGGACGGCTCATAAACTGCGGCACCACGATGGCCCCCAGGATGCCGATGATGACCACCACCACCATGATCTCGATCAGGGTAAAACCGTGCTGGGACGTTCTGTGACGCAGAGCATTCATGGGTCAATTCACCAATTGGTTGAGGCTGAGAATCGGAAGCAGAATGGCCAGGACGATCAGCAGCACGACGCCGCCCATCAGCACGAGCATGGCCGGCTCGAAAAGGCTCACCACCAGGGCGATACGCGCTGCCAGACTGCTTTCCTGTTGTTCGGCGGCACGGGCCAGCATGCGATCGAGTTCGCCCGCCCGTTCACCACTGGCGATCATGTGCAGCATCATCGGCGGGATGTCGCCGCTCAATTCCAGGCCATGGGTCAGGGTTCCACCCTCGCGGACCGAGCGGGCGACATCGGCCATGCGCGCGCGGATGGTCAGGTTGCCGATCACCGCAGCAGCGATTTCCAGTGCATCGACCAGGGGCACGGCGCTTTTGCCGAGGATGGCCAGGGTGCTGGCAAATCGTGCGGCTTCCATCGCGCGCAGCACGTCGCCACAGACCGGCAGGTTCAACGCCAGGCGATGCCAGCGCAGGCGCCAGGCCCGTTGCCTCAAACTCCAGCGCCAGAGGGCGATCAACAGCGCCAGCGCGACGATCAACAACAGGCCATGGTGGCGCAAGCCGTCACTGGTGCGGATCAACGCCCGAGTCAACCACGGCAACGCCTGGCCACTGTCGACGAAAATCTTCACCACGTCCGGCACCACGTAGCCGAGCAGAAAGCCAACGATGACTACGCTTGCCAACATCAGGATCAACGGGTACACCAGCGCCATCTGGATTTTTTGCCGTGAGGCCTGGCGGGCCTGGGTATACGCGGCCAATTGCTCCAGTACATGGCCCAGATGACCGGAACGTTCGCCGGCGGCCACGGTGGCGCGGAACAGTTCGGGGAACGCCTTGGGAAACTGCTCCAATGCAGTGGCCAGGGCATGACCTTCCATGACCCGGCTCCTGACCGCTGAGAGCAGACTGGCAACCCGGCGCTTGGCACTCTGTTTAGCCACGGCCTCAAGGGACTCTTCCAGGGGCAAACCGGCCTGCACCAGCGTGGACAACTGCAGGGTCAGCAGTGCCAGGTCGGCGGTGCTCAACCGCCCAGGCCTGTTGTCGCCAGCAGCGACGCGGATTTCCTTGATGTCGCGCGGCCACAACCCGCGCTCACGCAACAGTTGCCGCGCATGCCGGGGATTATCGGCCTCCAGCCGCCCCTTGCGCCGGCGGCCCTGATAGTCATCGGCCCGGTAATCGAATGTCGGCACTGACTAGTCCTCCCGAGTCACGCGCAGCAGCTCGTCGAGACTGGTCAGCCCGTCCAGCACCCGTTGGCGACCGTCCTGGAACAGACTGCGCGACATCTGGCGCGCCTCGTTGGCCAAGGCCTGTTCACTGGCGCCCTGGTGAATCAGCGCGGCCAATGCCGGGGTCACGCTGATCAGTTCATAGATGCCAACGCGCCCGCGATAACCGTGCTGACACTGCTCACAGCCCACGGCGCGGAACAGTTGCAACGGCGCCGCGCCCAGCCCCAGACGCTGGCAGGCAGTCGCATCCGCGCTATAAGGCGCCTTGCAATGAGGGCATAAGGTGCGCAGTAATCGCTGGGCCAAAACCCCCACCAGCGACGAAGCCAGCAGGTAGGCATCGACCCCCATGTCTACCAGGCGCGTCACCGCGCCGACCGCACTGTTGGTGTGCAGCGTCGAGAGCACCAGGTGACCGGTCAGGGAAGCCTGCACGGCAATTTCAGCTGTCTCGCGGTCACGGATTTCGCCGACCATCACCACGTCCGGATCCTGACGCAGGATCGCTCGCAAGCCCCGGGCAAAGGTCATGTCGACTTTCGGGTTGACCGGCATCTGCCCTACGCCCGGCAGGTGGTACTCAATGGGATCTTCGACCGTGAGGATGTTGCGGGTCTGGTCGTTCAGACTGTTGAGCGCGGCGTACAGGCTGGTGGTCTTGCCGGAACCGGTGGGCCCGGTCACCAGCAGAATGCCGTGGGGTTTGCCCAGCAAGTGACGCAGGTCGCGCAGGATGTCCTCCGGCATGCCCAGCCGCGACAGTTCAAGGCGCCCGGCCTGTTTGTCGAGCAAGCGCAGTACCACCCGTTCGCCGTGTGCCGAGGGCAGGGTCGAGACCCGCACATCGACTTCATGCCCGGCCAGGCGCAAGGCCATCCGGCCATCCTGGGGCACGCGTTTTTCAGCGATATCCAGGCGCGCCATGACCTTGATGCGCGACACCAGCAGCGTCGCCAATTCGCGTCGAGGCCGGAGCATTTCCCGTAATTGTCCGTCGACCCGCATGCGCACCGACAGGTACTGCTCGAAGGTTTCCAGATGCACATCGGAAGCGTGCTCGCGCATGGCCTCGCTGAGCAGCGCATTGATCAAGCGGATGATCGGCGCGTCGCCCTGCTGTTCCAGCAGATCAGCGGTTTGCGGCACCTTGTCCACCAGGCTGAGCAGGTCCAGCTCTTCGTCGAGCCCTTGGGCCACCTGCTCGGCGGCACTCTGGCCCTCGCGGTAGGCGGCCGCCAGGCGTGTGGCAAATACCTCGGAGGCCAGCACCCGTAGCGGCAGCTCGCGAGCACATACCCGGCGGGCTTCCGCCAAAGCGGTGAGCGGCGTATCGGCCCGCACCGCGAGGCTCGATTCGCCGCCTTCGCACTCCAGCAGCACACCGAACCGACGGGCGAAACCAAAGGGCAGTTGGGTCATGGCGTGTTCGGCGCCGGCTTGCGCAGGTCGAACATCGGCGCATCGGAAACCGGTTCGAACAGCTGACGTGAATCCGCCGGCAGCAGCAACGAGTTGTTATCCAGCGCCCCCGACTGGCTCAAATCACGCAGCGCGTTGTAACGTTGCTGGCTGATGCCGCTCAGGTCTTCCTTGCTGCGCACGATCGTGGGCCGCAGGAACACCATGAGATTGCTTTTGCTCTGGGTGTCCCGGTTCCAGCGAAACAGAGCGCCCAGGTAGGGAATATCCCGCAGCAGCGGCACCCCGCTTTTCTGGGTCCTGACGCTGTCCCTGATCAACCCGCCAATCACGATGATTTCGCCATCGTCGGCCAGGATGGTGCTCTTGAGGGCGCGCTTGTTGGTGATCAGGTCCGAAGAGTCGATGCCTGATACCGAGGGTGCGATGTCCGACACTTCCTGCTCGACCTCCAGCCGCAGCGTCGAGCCTTCGTTGATGTAAGGCTTGATCTTCAGGCTGATGCCCACGTCCTTGCGTTCGACGGTGGTGAACGGATTGTCCGCACCGTTGCTGTTGGTGGCGTAGGAGCCGGTCTTGAACGGGACGTTCTGGCCGACGATGATGTGCGCTTCCTGGTTGTCCAGGGTCAACAGGCTTGGTGTAGAAAGCAGGTTGCTGTGTGTGTTGCTGGCCAGGGCCGAAATCAACGCGCCAAAGCGATCACTGCCCAGGCGCAAAATCGCGCCTTCGGGTGCGGATTTTTTCTCGTCGAAATTCAAGCCGCCAACAATCGGGATATCGGTGCCGGGAAAATTGATGAAGCCTTTCGCATCCCCCGTACTAAAGCCCCATTGCACGCCAACGGCCTCGGCGATGTCCCCGGAAATCTCGACGATGGCGGCATGGATCAGTACCTGCGCGCGCGGCTGGTCCAACTGGCGCACGATGCTTTCGATGGTCCTGACCTGCTCCGGCTCGGCGATCAGCACCAGCGCATTCTGGCTTTCGTCGGCCTTGATCATGAAGGCCGTGCCAGGCGCTGTGTCCTTGCTGCTGCCAAGGGCTGGAGGCGCTTTTCGGCCTTGTCCCATGCTTTCCAGAATTTCCGCCAATTGCTTGGCATCGCTGTGACGCAGGCGGATCACCCGGGCATTGTCCGTAGTCGCCGTGGCAGGAACATCGAGACCGCGTGCCAACTCGGCCAAGCGTTGGCGAACGGCTGACGGGCCAATCAGGATCAGGCGGTTGGTTCTGCTGTCGGCCAATACCTGGATCGCGCTCTCGGCAGTGCGCTTGCCCAGGGAAGCTTCCATCACGGGGGCCACGTCACTGGCCCGGGCGTGGCGCAATTGCACCACCGCGTGCATGTTGCCTTGTCCGGAATCCAGCTGGCGGATGACCTGGACGATGCGATGCGCGTTGGCCGCCGTCTCCGTGACCACTACCGCATTGGCCGAAACGGACGGTCCGACATAACCGTTGGCCGAGACCAATGGCCGGACCAGCCCGGCGATGTCGGCGGCACTGCTGTTATTGAGCTCGATCACCCGGGTGACAAATTGCGAGGGCGTTGCGTTTTTTGCAGGGCTGGTGCCGGCGCGCGTCCTGGCTTCGGTTACTGGCGTGATCAGGATCCGGTCACCTTCATCGATCACCGTGAAGTTGTGGGCGTCGAGCACCCCGTAGAACAAGCGGCGGACGCCTTCGCGATCAAGGGCTTGTTGAGACATGACGGTGATGCGTCCGGAGACCCTGGGATCAAGCACCACGGTGGTTCCCAAAATGCCGGAGATCTCTTCGACGATGTCGCGCAGCTCGGCGTTGTTCATCGCCAGCTGCCACTTTTCTTGCGCCGCCTGCGACGTACCCGACAAGGCCAGGCTCGCCAGAACGACAAGTACAAGCATGGAGCGCAAGGCCTGCACGCCAATGAAACAGTTCATGATGTTGATCACTCTGACGGCCCGGAAACCGGGCGTAGATAACGCGTAGAAATAGCCGAAGCCTGGCTGTCGCCTGGCGACCCGAGTCGGCGAAGGAAACGCGCGACAGGCGGTTGCAGCGTTAATCGCTCTTCCCGCCCCTTGTTCCACAGCACCACTTGATTGGCTTCGACGCGACGCAGGACGCTGCCACCGGGCAAGCGTTCGCCCACCAGGTACATACGCGAGCCTTGGGCATCGGCGAGCAACGCTTTGGACAAACCGTTGCTGAGGATAAAACTGGCCTGCAAGGTCAGCGGCTCGGCACTGGCCAGCAATGAGGTGCCTTGCGTCAGCCCCAGCACCGCTGCCACCGCAGTAGCATCCAGCGCTACAGGGGCGGGAACAGAGGCTGGCGCCACCACCGGCAGCGGCGGCGAGGCGAGGCGCTCACGAAAGTGCCACTCCTGCCAGATCAGCAGCGCTGCATAACCCAGCGGCATGACCAGCAGGCCAAGACGGCTCATCACCTTCCCCGAATTCTTCACGAGTGGCTCACTCGAGCCGTTCGATAACCCGAAACCGTCATTTGCAACTCGATAAAAAAGTGAAGCTTCAGGCAACCTTTTCAGGTCACCTGAAGTACTGCGAGGGACTTAGAGTTTGTCCCAGGCCATGTGCCAATGCGGACCGATGCCAGTACCAGGTTTGAAACCATTGGCAGACGGGCTGTACTGCTTGCAATAACCGGACGCGGGGAATGGCTTGCACTCAAAGACTTCATTAGTCTTCGGCTGCAACACCTTGGTACCGGCGGTGTACTCGCTGAGGCCTTCCGGGAACACGAAGTCGTAGTCGGCACCGGCGCCTTCACCGGTCAGTTGGGTCACCTGGGTATCCTGGCGGATGGTCCGGCCATCCAGGGTCGTGCCGACCAGCGTCAGGGTGTGCTTGCCGGGGTTGCTGCGAACATCGATGGCCAGCCAGGACGAGCCGCTGTCCGCTTGCGCGGAAGTGGAACCTACCGGCTTGTTGCCCTCATCGAACAGCGTCGCTTCGACGTTCATCTTGCGATTGGAAAGGATACTGAAATCGATCCTGGCCACACCTTTTTCCAACAGATACTCAGCTTGCCGGGAAGCGACCGACAGTCGAGCCGCAGCATCTTCCTGCATCTTCAACTGCACTTCGTAGCGTATTACGCCGCTGTCTTTTTGCGCATACACGCTGTTGTTGCCCTTGACCGGTTCGATCGTGCCGTTTTCATCTCGGACGCCCGCACGGATAAGGGCATGAGCCTTGTTGATGGCTTCTGCCAACTTGAACGACCAGTTGTTTGGCGCGCCTTCCTCTGCACTATTGATGGAGATTTCAACGCTGTAGTCGGGGCTTTCGCCATTAGCGGTGAACGCGCGGGCCTTGACCTTGTCACCGACCAGCAACGAGGTTGACGGCGCGATACTGCCCACGGAAGACCAACCGCCCGGAAGTTCCGGCTCGGCAAGGATGTTCACATCCGCGGCATTATAAAAAGCTGCATCGGTATCACCGACCGTCCAGATCGCCAGGATGACGTGTTGACCGGTTTTGTCGTTGGGGATGTTGCAGTTGTGTTTGGCACCCGACTCCGGCCTCTGGTTGCTGCCATCGATGGTGCAGAACGGCGTGCTTTCGAACGTTGCCCGCTTGAGTGCTTCGTTCGGGTTCCAGCCGTTGCGGGTGATGAAATACTCATGTTTGGTGGCCGGATGCACAGCCGTGTAGCGCCACTGGAAATCGATGTTGCGATCCTTGATTTCCGTCATCTGCCAACGGGTGGCCGATTGGGCGTCCAGCGCCGAGAACAACGAGTGACCACCACTCGGGATCTTGCCATCGACCGGCCCTTGCAGAGGCGCGCCGCCAACACCTGCAGGAAAACCCTTGAAGGTTTCACCGACACTTTGAGGTTCGTATTGGGCGCCACCGCAATTGGTATTCACGCCTTTTTGGCAAAGCAGTGCACGGGAAGGCGGTACTTCCAGATAGCCATGCGCGGAAACACTTTGTGACGCCAACATTGCCGATAACAGGATCATTGAAGAAGTGCAGGCGGCCGATGCACTTCCCTTGTAGTTAGTATTTTTCATCCAATAAATTCCAGACTGCTTATCGAAGATCAGGGCGCGTATTGCTTGCGCCGTTAAATGCAATTGAGCTCAACAATGGTGAGCACTGATCTGTAAATCTACTTGGATGAAAGCGATTTATATGTAGGGAAAATCGCTACTTACACGAGGACTTTTCCATTTAATTGTTTATCTGACACAAAATGAAAAAAATCTTACAAGAGGCAACCATTAGATTGGAGAGAAAAACTTAGTATAAAAAAGCCCGCCCGGCACCAGGCCGGACGGGCTATATACAATTTGAACGCAATTATTCGTGATACTGCGCCGACAACTCATGCACCGCGCGCAGGAAGGCGCCGGCATGTTCCGGATCGACTTCCGGGGTGATCCCATGGCCGAGGTTGAACACGTGGCCGCTGCCCTTGCCGTAGCTGGCGAGGATGCGTCCGACTTCGGCGCGGATCGCTTCCGGCTTGGCGTAAAGCACGGTTGGGTCCATGTTGCCTTGCAGGGCAACTTTGCTGCCGACACGTTCACGGGCGCTGCCGATGTCGCAGGTCCAGTCCAGGCCCAGTGCATCCGCGCCAGCGTCGGCGATGCTTTCGAGCCACAGGCCACCATTCTTGGTGAACAGGATGACCGGCACCTTGCGGCCTTCGTGCTCGCGGATCAGGCCGCTGACGATTTTCTTCATGTAGGCCAGGGAGAATTCCTGGTACGCCGCCGCCGAGAGGCTGCCACCCCAGCTGTCGAAGATCTGCACCGCTTGCGCACCGGCCATGATCTGGCCGTTGAGGTAGCTGGTGACGGTCTGCGCGAGCTTGTCCAGCAGCAGGTGCAAGGCTTGCGGGTTGTCGTAGAGCATGGTTTTGGTCTTGCGGTAGTCTTTCGACGAGCCGCCTTCGACCATGTAGGTGGCCAGGGTCCACGGGCTGCCGGAGAAGCCGATCAGCGGCACGCGGCCGTTCAGTTCGCGGCGGATGGTGCTGACCGCGTCCATCACATAGCCCAGGTCCTTGTGCGGATCAGGAATCGGCAGGGCCTCGATGTCGGCCAAGGTGCTGACGACTTTCCTGAAGCGCGGACCTTCGCCGGTTTCAAAGTACAGGCCTTGGCCCATGGCATCGGGAATGGTCAGGATGTCGGAGAACAGGATCGCCGCGTCCAGCTGCGGATAGCGGTCGAGCGGTTGCATCGTGACTTCGCAAGCGAACGCCGGGTTCATGCACAGGCTCATGAAATCGCCGGCCTTGGCACGGCTGGCGCGGTATTCAGGCAGGTAGCGACCGGCCTGACGCATCATCCACACGGGGGTGACGTCTACGGGTTGCTTGAGCAGGGCGCGCAGGAAACGGTCGTTCTTCAGGGCAGTCATGTCGGCATCCGGAAAAAAAGTGCGGGCATTTTCTCAGAGCCGGACGTAAAAGGCACGGATGCAGGTCAGCCTTTTGTCTATCGGGTCAATTTGTCGCGCTGAAATGCAGGCTTTGCAGCACCCCAAAACACTGTGGGAGCTGGCCTGCCGGCAATGCAGACACCTCGGTTTGTCAGATAAACCGAGGTGCCTGCATCGCCGGCAGGCCAGCTCCCACAGGTATTGCATTCCAGGATTGGAAGTTGATCAGACGCCCAGGTAATCCAGAATCCCTTCAGCCGCATTACGGCCTTCGAAGATCGCCGTCACCACCAGGTCGGAACCGCGCACCATATCGCCACCGGCGAAGATTTTCGGGTTGCTGGTCTGGTGCTTGTACTGGCCTTGTTCCGGAGCGACGACGCGGCCCTGACTGTCGGTCTGGATGCTGAACTGCTCGAACCACGGCGCCGGGCTTGGGCGGAAACCGAAGGCGATGACCACGGCGTCGGCCGGGATGATCTCTTCGGAGCCCGGGATCGGCTCGGGGCTGCGACGGCCACGGGCGTCCGGTTCGCCGAGACGGGTCTCGACCACTTTCACGCCTTCGACCTTGTCTTCGCCAACGATGGCGATCGGCTGGCGGTTGTAGAGGAATTTCACGCCTTCTTCCTTGGCGTTCTTCACCTCTTTGCGCGAGCCCGGCATGTTCGCTTCGTCACGACGATAGGCGCAGGTCACCGATTTGGCGCCCTGGCGGATCGAGGTTCGGTTGCAGTCCATCGCCGTGTCGCCACCGCCCAGTACCACGACCTTCTTGCCTTTCATGTCGACGAAATCTTCCGGCGACTTTTCAAAGCCCAGGTTGCGGTTGACGTTGGCGATCAGGAAGTCCAGCGCGTCGTACACGCCCGGCAGGTCTTCACCGGCGAAGCCGCCCTTCATGTAGGTGTAGGTGCCCATGCCCATGAATACGGCATCGTATTCTTCGAGCAGTTGCTCCATGGTCACGTCCTTGCCCACCTCGGTGTTGAGGCGGAACTGGATGCCCATGCCAGTGAAGACTTCGCGGCGATTGCTCAGCACGGTCTTTTCCAGCTTGAACTCGGGGATGCCGAAGGTCAGCAGACCGCCGATTTCCGGGTTCTTGTCGAACACCACCGGAGTCACGCCGCCGCGCACCAGCACGTCGGCACAGCCCAGGCCCGCCGGGCCCGCACCGATGATCGCGACACGCTTGCCGGTCGGCTTGACCTTGGACATGTCCGGGCGCCAGCCCATGGCGAACGCGGTGTCGGTGATGTACTTCTCCACCGAACCGATGGTCACCGCGCCGAAGCCGTCGTTGAGGGTGCAGGCACCCTCGCACAGACGGTCCTGCGGGCACACCCGGCCGCAGACTTCCGGCAGGGTATTGGTCTGGTGCGACAGTTCGGCGGCCTGGAGGATGTTGCCCTCGGCCACCAGCTTCAGCCAGTTGGGAATGAAGTTGTGCACCGGGCACTTCCATTCGCAATACGGGTTACCGCAACCCAGGCAGCGGTGGGCCTGGTCGGCCGACTGCTGGGGTTTGAACGGTTCGTAGATTTCCACGAACTCTTTCTTGCGTTGACGCAACAGTTTCTTCTTCGGATCCTTGCGCCCGACCTCGATGAATTGGAAGTCGTTGCTGAGTCGTTCGCCCATCTTCAAAACCTCTTACACGACAGCTTCAAGCTCTAAGCTTCAAGCTGCAAGACAATCACGGTGGCAGGCACAACGCGCACTGCTGTTAACTTGCGGCTTGAAGCTTGCCGCTTGCTGCTGCGTCGTTTACTGCGGATTCGCACGAGTACTGGAGAGCAGAGATTTCAGACTCGCCGCCTTAGGTTTGACCAGCCAGAAACGACGCAAGTAATCATCGAGGTTCTCGGCGAGCTCACGACCCCACTCGCTGTCGGTTTCCTCGACGTACTCGTTCAGCACGCGTTGCAGGTGGCTACGGTAGGCTTCCATCGCCTCGCCGCTGATCCGCTGGATTTCCACCAGTTCGTGGTTGACCCGGTCAACGAATGTGTTGTCCTGGTCGAGCACGTAGGCGAAACCGCCGGTCATGCCAGAGCCGAAGTTATAACCGGTCTTGCCCAGGACGCAGACGAAACCACCGGTCATGTACTCGCAGCAGTGATCGCCAGTGCCTTCCACGACCGTGTGGGCACCGGAGTTACGCACGGCAAAACGCTCACCCGCGGTACCGGCGGCGAACAGCTTGCCGCCAGTGGCGCCGTACAGGCAGGTGTTGCCGATGATGGCACTGTCCTGGGTCTTGTAGATGCTGCCCTTGGGCGGAACGATCACCAGCTTGCCGCCGGTCATGCCCTTGCCGACGTAGTCGTTGGCGTCACCTTCCAGGTACATGTTCAGGCCGCCGGCGTTCCACACACCGAAGCTTTGACCGGCCGTGCCTTTGAAGCGGAAGGTGATCGGCGCGTTGGCCATGCCCTGGTTGCCGTGCTTGCGCGCGATGTCACCGGAGATCCGCGCGCCGATGGAACGGTCGCAGTTGCAGATATCCAGGGCGAATTCGGCGCCGCTCTTGTCGTTGATCGCCGAGGTGGCCATGTCGACCATTTTCTCGGCCAGCAGGCCCTTGTCGAACGGCGGGTTGCGCTCCACGCCGCAGAACTGTGGCTTGTCCGCCGGCACGTGGTCGCTGCCCAGCAACGGAGTCAGGTCGAGGTGATGCTGCTTGGCGGTCTGGCCTTCAAGGACTTCCAGCAGGTCGGTACGGCCGATCAGCTCTTCGAGGGAGCGCACGCCCAGCTTGGCCAGCCACTCACGGGTTTCTTCGGCGACGTAGGTGAAGAAGTTCACCACCATGTCGACGGTACCGATGTAGTGATCCTTGCGCAGCTTCTCGTTCTGGGTCGCGACGCCGGTGGCGCAGTTGTTCAGGTGGCAGATGCGCAGGTATTTGCAGCCCAGGGCGATCATCGGCGCGGTGCCGAAGCCGAAGCTTTCAGCGCCGAGGATGGCCGCCTTGATCACGTCGAGGCCGGTTTTCAGGCCGCCGTCGGTCTGCACCCGGACTTTGCCGCGCAGGTCGTTGCCGCGCAGGGTCTGGTGGGTTTCGGCCAGGCCGAGTTCCCACGGAGCGCCCGCGTATTTGATCGAGGTCAGCGGCGATGCACCGGTACCGCCATCGTAGCCGGAGATGGTGATCAAGTCCGCATAGGCCTTGGCCACACCGGCGGCGATGGTGCCGACGCCCGCTTCCGCTACCAGCTTCACCGAGACCAGCGCCTTCGGGTTGACTTGTTTCAAGTCGAAAATCAGCTGCGACAAGTCTTCGATCGAGTAGATGTCGTGGTGCGGTGGCGGCGAGATCAGGGTCACGCCCGGTACTGCGTAACGCAGCTTGGCGATCAGACCGTTGACCTTGCCCCCTGGCAGCTGACCGCCCTCGCCTGGCTTGGCGCCCTGGGCGACCTTGATCTGCAGCACTTCAGCGTTGACCAGGTATTCCGGGGTTACACCGAAACGGCCGGTGGCAACCTGCTTGATTTTCGAGCTCTTGATGGTGCCGTAGCGCGCCGGGTCTTCGCCGCCTTCACCGGAGTTGGAACGCGCACCAAGGCGGTTCATGGCTTCGGCCAGGGCTTCGTGAGCTTCAGGCGACAGGGCGCCCAGGGAGATACCGGCGGAGTCGAAGCGCTTGAGCACCGACTCCAGCGGTTCGATCTCGCTGATATCCAATGGCGTGTCGAGGGTTTTGACTTTCAGCAGGTCGCGGATCATCGACACCGGGCGGTTGTCCACCAGCGATGTGTATTCCTTGAACTTGCTGTAGTCGCCCTGCTGCACAGCGGCTTGCAGGGTGTTGACCACATCCGGGTTGTAGGCGTGATATTCGCCACCGTGGACGAATTTCAGCAGGCCGCCCTGCTGGATCGGCTTGCGCGGGCTCCAGGCTTCGGTGGCCAGGGCTTTCTGCTCGGCTTCGATATCGACGAAACGCGCACCCTTGATGCGGCTCGGTACGCCCTTGAAGCTCAGGTTGCAGACTTCCTCGGACAGGCCGATGGCTTCGAACAGTTGAGCGCCACGGTACGACGTGATGGTCGAGATACCCATCTTCGACAGGATCTTCAGCAGGCCCTTGGTGATGCCTTTACGGTAGTTCTTGAACACCTCGTAGAGGTCGCCCAGCACTTCACCGGTACGGATCAGGTCGCCCAGCACTTCATACGCCAGGAACGGATAAACGGCAGAGGCGCCGAAACCGATCAGCACGGCGAAGTGGTGCGGGTCACGCGCGGTTGCGGTTTCCACCAGGATGTTGGAGTCGCAACGCAGGCCCTTCTCGGTCAGGCGGTGGTGTACCGCACCGGTGGCCAGGGAGGCGTGGATCGGCAACTTGCCCGGGGCAATGTGACGGTCACTCAGGACGATCTGCGTACGACCGGCGCGCACGGCTTCTTCAGCCTGATCGGCAACGTTGCGGATCGCAGCTTCCAGACCGATGCTTTCGTCGTAGTTGAGGTCGATTTTCTGGCGTTCGAAGCCCGGACGATCGAGGTTCATCAGCGAGCGCCACTTGGCCGGGGAAATGACCGGCGAGCTGAGGATCACGCGCGAAGCGTGTTCCGGCGACTCCTGGAAGATGTTGCGCTCGGCACCGAGGCAGATCTCCAGCGACATGACGATGGCTTCACGCAGCGGGTCGATCGGCGGGTTGGTCACCTGCGCGAACTGCTGGCGGAAATAGTCGTACGGCGTACGCACGCGCTGGGACAGCACGGCCATCGGCGTATCGTCGCCCATCGAGCCTACGGCTTCGTAGCCTTGCTCGCCCAGTGGACGCAGCACCTGGTCGCGCTCTTCGAACGTGACCTGGTACATCTTCATGTATTGCTTGAGCTGATCGACGTCGTAGAACGCCGAACCGTGGTCGTTGTCCTCCATGGTCGCCTGGATGCGCAGGGCATTCTTGCGCAGCCATTGCTTGTACGGATGACGGGACTTCAAGCGGTTGTCGATCGCATCGGTGTCGAGGATCTGACCGGTTTCGGTGTCCACGGCAAAGATCTGGCCCGGGCCAACGCGGCCCTTGGCGATCACGTCTTCAGGCTGGTAGTTCCAGACACCGATTTCCGACGCCAGGGTGATGAAACCGTTCTTGGTGGTGACCCAACGCGCCGGACGCAGACCGTTACGGTCGAGCAGGCACACCGCGTAGCGACCGTCGGTCATTACCACGCCGGCCGGGCCGTCCCACGGTTCCATGTGCATCGAGTTGTATTCGTAGAACGCACGCAGGTCCGGGTCCATCGTCTCGACGTTCTGCCACGCAGGCGGAATGATCATCCGCACGCCACGGAACAGGTCGATGCCACCGGTGACCATCAGCTCCAGCATGTTGTCCATGCTCGAGGAGTCGGAACCGACGCGGTTGACCAGCGGGCCGAGCTCTTCCAGGTCCATCAGGTCGTTGCTGAACTTGGTGCGACGGGCCACGGCCCAGTTGCGGTTGCCGGTGATGGTGTTGATTTCGCCGTTGTGCGCCAGGAAGCGGAACGGTTGAGCCAGCGGCCATTTCGGCAGGGTGTTGGTGGAGAAGCGCTGGTGGAACACGCAAATCGAAGTTTGCAGGCGCTCATCGCTCAGGTCTGGATAGAAGGCGGTCAGGTCCGCCGGCATCATCAGGCCTTTGTAGATGATGGTCTTGTGCGAAAAGCTGCAGACGTAGTGGTCGGTATCGGCGGCGTTGGCCACCGATGAACGACGACGGGAGGTGAACAGCTTGACGGCCATGTCCTGGTCGCTCAGGCCTTCGCCACCGATGTACACCTGCTCGATCTGTGGCAGGCGCTCAAGGGCCAGGCGGCCGAGGACGCTGGTGTCGATCGGCACTTTGCGCCAGCCGACGAGGGACAGGCCGGCAGCCAGGATCTCGCGGTTCATGTTCTCGCGAGCAGCCTCGGCTTTGACCGGGTCCTGGTTGAAGAAGACCATGCCCACCGCGTATTGCTTGGGCAGTTCGACGCCGAACGTTTCCTGGGCGATGGCTCGCAGGAATACGTCCGGCTTTTGAATCAGCAGACCGCAACCGTCACCGGTCTTGCCGTCAGCATTAATCCCACCGCGGTGGGTCATGCAGGTCAGGGCCTCGATGGCCGTTTGCAAAAGGGTATGACTGGGCTCGCCCTGCATATGGGCAATCAGGCCGAAACCGCAGTTATCCTTGAATTCATCTGGTTGGTACAGACCTGCTTTCATAGACACTTTCTCACCAGGCTGCCTCTTGTCGAGGCAAATTTCTTTTCAATTCAACCACTTACCATCCGCGCCGAACGTACGCCAGCTTTGCGGGGGCAAAAGGGAGGTCATTGTACACACCGACACTTGGCCTCACAAATTTGGCGACGAAATGTCGCAAATCTATGTCGCATTTGTGAAAGGTTTAAAGCGATCCGCTGTGCTAGTCAAAACTTTTTTAATTTTGACCGCAACGACTCAAAGACTACTGTGACGCAGACACCACAAGGCACGCGGCCTGTAGAGGCGGCATGCCGTGCAGAAATATTGAGGTGCTTGGAGAGGCGGCCTGGGTAAGGCCGCCGAATCTTCAGCGAGCTGTTGCCAGTTCCTGTTGGACGCTGGCGACAGAGCGTGGCCAAGGTTTACCAGCCTGAACCTTCGCTGGCAAGGCCTTGATGGCGGAAACGGCTGCATCACGATTGGCGAAACTGCCGTAGGTGATCACGTAGAGCGGTTTGCCGTTGAGGACTTTCTTGAAGTAACGGTACTCGCCGCCCTGCTCCTTGACGAAGCTTTGCGCGGCCGTTTCGGAGCTGGTGCCGAGGATCTGCACCACGTAGTTACCCGGCGCTTGACCTGTGTACCAGGTGCCACCGGCTGCCTTGGCGACGGTCGCTGGTTTCTCGGCCGGTTTGGCGGCAGCGGCGGCTGGCTTGGCCGGCGCTGGGGCCGGAGCAGGCTTGGCAGCCGGTGCTGGCGCTGGCTTGGCGGTAGCGACCTGGGTCGGCGCTGGCGTCGGCTTGGCGGTTGGCGTTGGCGCAGGACCGGCCGGAACGCCTGCTGGCGGTGCAATGGTGGTCACGGTCGGCGGTGTCGCGCTGGAACCCTCGACCGGCACGCCGTCATCGCCCTCGGTGATGCCACCCGCCGCTTCGGCCAGCGGCTCACGCATGACCGGTTGCGAATTGCCGACCAACGGCAATGGCGTTGGCTGCGTGTTGCCGGCGAATTCAACGGCCGGAGCACCACCCGCTTGTGGCGAACCCTGGCCGAGCGGCAGTTGCGCCTGTTCGTTGGCAGGCGCCCCCGTGGTCGGTGCTTTGCTGCGACCCGGCATCAACCAGGCGGCAGCTACCGCGACCACAACGACGGCGGAAATCGCCAATACGTGTTTCTTCGGCATATTGAACCCCATACTTGGACGCTTAACCGCGGAGCGGCTGGCAATCATGGCTTCGATCATCGCATCGCGGGCAACCTGGTTGATGTTGCCAGGCCAACCCTCGGAGCTTTCGTGAATATCAGAGATCTGATTTGCGGTGAAAAGTTCGATACCCCGGCCAGCGCCTTCGAGCCGCTGGTCGAGGTATTCGCGGGTTTCCTCTTCGGTGTAAGGCTGCAGCTCGATGACGTGGAAGCGCTCTTCCTCGAGTTGCAAAGCCTCGAGCTGGGCGATCATCGACGACTCGCCGAACAGGAACACATGTGGACGGCCTTCCGGCGCACCCGCGGCCAGGGCCATCAAGGCTTCGAGCGCGGACACGTCGAGCTGCTCGGCATCATCGACCAGCAGATAGACTTCCTGCCCGGTGAGAGCCAGCTGCACCACCTGTTTGAGGATTGCACCGATCTCGGCCTGGGCAACGTTCAGTGCCTGGGCGACCTGGTGCAACAGGCCAGCCGAATCACCGGCACCACGGGCGGAAACCACCACGCTCTGCACGGTCTGCTTGTTGGTGCTGGCCACCAGGGCCTGACGCAGCAGGGTCTTGCCGCTGCCATGTGGACCTGTAACCACCAATAGCAACTGGCTATACCTCGCCAGATGGTGCAACTGCCCCAGCACCGGCTTGCGCTGGGCTGGGAAAAATTTGAAGCCAGGAACCCGTGGAGCAAAAGGGTCATGACTCAACTGGTAGTGGCCGAGGAAAGCCTCGTCGGCATGCAAACTAGTCATCGCGTTCTTATTAACCTTTAAGCTGAGCCAGGGCGCGGTAATCCGCTCCCAGCGTGGCCTGTAGAACCTCTTTCGGATAATCGTCGGTCACCACCGCTTCGCCCATGTGGCGCAGCAGCACCAGGCGCAAACGACCGTCGATCACTTTCTTGTCAATTGCCATGTGTTCGAGAAAATCAGCTTCCGTCATTTCTTCCGGCGGGATGACCGGCAGGCCGGCGCGCTGGAACAGGCGAATGCCGCGATCGCGTTCCTGTTCGGTGATCCATCCCAGGCGCGCGGACATTTCCAGAGCCATTACAGTGCCAGCAGCCACTGCCTCTCCATGCAACCAGACACCATAGCCCATATGGGTTTCGATGGCGTGACCGAAGGTGTGACCCAGGTTGAGCGTTGCCCGCACGCCGGTCTCCTTCTCGTCGGCGCCGACCACGGCCGCCTTGGCCGCACAGGAGCGCTCGATGGCATAGGTCAGGGCTTGCTGATCCAGATTGCGCAGGCGGTCGACGTTTTCTTCGAGCCAGGTGAGGAACGGCTCGTCGCAAATCAGCCCGTACTTGATGACTTCGGCCAGGCCGGCGGACAGCTCGCGTGCCGGCAGGGTATTGAGGGAGGCGGTGTCGATCAGTACGACGTTCGGCTGATAGAAGGCACCGACCATGTTCTTGCCCAGCGGATGGTTGATCCCGGTCTTGCCACCCACCGAAGAGTCGACCTGGGACAGCAGCGTGGTCGGAACCTGGATGAAGTCGACACCGCGCTGGTAGCAAGCCGCCGCGAAACCGGCCATGTCGCCAATCACGCCGCCACCCAAGGCGATCACCGTGGTGCGTCGATCATGCCGCGCGGTCAGCAGGCCATCGAAGATCAGCTGCAGGGTTTCCCAGGTCTTGAAGGCTTCGCCGTCGGGCAGCACCACGGAAATCACCGAGAACTGCGCAAGGCTGCGGGTCAGACGTTCAAGGTAGAGCGGCGCGACGGTTTCATTGGAAATGATCGCCACTTGCCGTCCGCGAATATGCGGGGCCAGCAGCTCGGGCTGGTCCAACAAACCTTCGCCAATATGAATCGGGTAGCTGCGCTCGCCTAGATCGACCTTGAGTGTCTGCATGTGTCCCCACAGTGAAGATGGAATCAGGCAACCTGCCTTGAGTTAACGAATGTCTACGGCCACTGTTGTGTGACGCCGTTCGTCGGCCGTTCGCCACAACCTTGAGCGGTCATGGCTGGACGCCGAGGATAGCGCATTTCGGGCGGCGCTTTAACGGGGCGGCAATTGCTGCAGACGCTCCAGGATATCGAGCACGACCATTCGCGGCGGTCGTTCATCCGTTTCCACCACCAGATCGGCAATTTCCCGATACAGGGGGTCACGGATCGCCAACAGATCCCTCAGGGTCTTGGCCGGATCGGC
The DNA here is from genome assembly GCF_028682635.1 of Pseudomonas putida. Lineage (GTDB taxonomy): Bacteria > Pseudomonadota > Gammaproteobacteria > Pseudomonadales > Pseudomonadaceae > Aquipseudomonas > Aquipseudomonas putida_AE. The sequence continues at coordinate 114,084 of NZ_JANHLK010000015.1, forward strand.
CGTGCGCAGCAATGGCCGATTGCGGTCGCGGGACGTGCGGCCGACCTGCTGCTCGACAGAGGCATGCAGGTAGACCACCCGTCCGCCGGCGCGCAGCGCCCGACGATTGGCTTCGCGCATGACTGCCCCGCCGCCGGTCGCCAGCACCACGCCGTCGTAATCGCACAGCTCGGCGATCATTGCCTGCTCGCGCTCACGAAAGCCCGGTTCGCCTTCCTTGTCGAAGATCCATGGGATATTGGCGCCCGTGCGTAATTCAATTTCCTTATCGGAATCTTTGAATGGCAAGCGCAACTCTTTGGCCAGCAATCGGCCGATGGTGCTTTTTCCAGCCCCCATCGGTCCTACAAGTATCAAATTTCGCACAGAATCAACGACTCACAGCAATCGCCTGGTTATTCATGATACGCGGAGTGAGAAACACCAACAGCTCGGATTTTTTCTCCGAAACCACGTCGCGCCGGAAAAGGCGGCCAAGATACGGCACATCGCCAAGAAATGGCACCTTATCTACAACCTTGCTCTGAGTATTTGAGAAAACACCGCCAATGACGATGGTCTCGCCATCGTTGACCAGGACCTTGGCGTTGACCTCGTTTTTCTTGATCGGCGGCACGTCCTGGACCTTGTTCAGGTAGTCCGGCTCATCCTTGGTGACCTTGACCTCCATGATGATCCGGTTGTCCGGCGTGATCTGCGGCGTCACCTCCAGCGACAGCGACGCCTCCTTGAACGAGACCGAGGTTGCGCCGCTGGAGCTGGCTTCCTGGTAGGGAATCTCGGTGCCCTTGAGGATCTTCGCGGTCTCCTTGTCGGAGGTGACCACCTTGGGTTGCGAGACGATTTCGCCGTTACCGGTCTTTTCCATGGCCGTCAATTCAAGGTCCAGCAAGACGTTGTCGGTGATGAAGGCAATGCCAATGCCCGACGTATTGTTGGCGACCCCCAGGTCGACGAACGGCGAGCTGGCGCTGCTGTCGTTGGCGCCGTTACCGACACCGGAGGCATTCCAGTTGCCTTTCTTGATCGCGCCACCCCAGCGCACGCCAAGGCTCTTGTCGTAGTCGACGTTGGCTTCGACGATGCGCGCCTCGATCATCACCTGACGCACCGGGATATCCAGCTGCGCAACGATTCGCCGCAGTTCGTCGAGACGGTCCTGGGTCTGGTAGGCAATGATGTTGTTGGTGCGCTCATCGACGGTGATCGATCCCCGTTCGTCGGCTTTCGCCTCGGCACTGGTCACCGACTGGAACAGTTTGGCGATATCGGCCGCCTTGGCGTAATTGACCTGCAAAAGCTCCCGACGCAGCGGCGCCAGGTCGGCAATCTGCTTCTGCGACTCCAGCTCCTGACGTTCACGGGCCGCAATTTCGTCGGCTGGCGCGACGAGCAGCACATTACCCACCTTGCGCTTGTCCAGGCCCTTGGTTTTCAGCACCAGGTCCAGTGCCTGGTCCCAGGGTACATTTTGCAGGCGCAGGGTAATGCCCCCCTGCACCGTGTCACTGGCGACCAGATTGAGGTTGGTGAAATCGGCGATCAGTTGCAGCACTGAGCGCACGTCGATGTCCTGGAAATTCAGCGAGAGCTTTTCACCGGTGTAGGCATTGCGGTCGGCGTTGCGCTTTTGCAGGTCGTCGACCGTCATCGGGCGGACGCTGACGGTCAGCTTGTTGTCGGTCTGATAGGTTGAGTAATCGAAGGCGCCGCCGGGTTCAATGGTGATCGTCGCCTTATCCCCGCTGGCACTGGCATTGACGAACTGAACCGGGGTGGCGAAATCCTTGACGTCCAGGCGTACGCGCAATGGCTCGGGCAATCGGGTCCTGGCAAATCCGAGAATGATCTTGCCTTCGCGTTCCTGAATATCCGGTGCAATGGACGGGTCCGACAGATCAATCACGACATTGCCTTCGCCCTGGGTACCACGCTGGAAATCCACTGCACGAATGGCCTTGCTCGCCGGCGCAACCGCGCGCTTGGGCGCCGGAACCGGGACGGCGGTAGCGGCCGCCCGCGGGGTCGGGCTTTTGCCACCCTGCCCGACCACGACAAAGAGGCTGTTGCCTTCGACCCGGAAGTCATAGGGGCTCAACTGGTTCAGATTGATGATCAGCCGCGCACGGTCCTTGGCCTCTACCACCGTCGCGCTGCGGGCATTGCCATTGCCCAGGTCGCGAGTCTTGCTCGCCAGCTGACTGACCACGCCGGGAAGATCCAGGGCAATCCTGGCGGGAGATTCCGTGGTGTAGCCACGGGGCGCCGGGGGTGGCTCGTCGAACACCAGCTTCAACTCGACGCGATCTCCCGGCAACGCGGCGACATCCAGCGTCTTGAGGGTGGCCGCTTGTACCATCGGCGACAGCAACGCTATCCATAGCGATACTCCGAGGGCGGAGAAAATCCTGTTCATCGTACGGGTTCCACTATGAATGCTCTTTCAAAGGAAGGGTCCGCGGTCGCTCCAGCCAGGCACCTTCGCCGTCGGGAACGATTTCCACCACATCGACTTGCGAACCGCTGATGGCGACAATCCGGCCATCGTTACGCCCCAGGTAATCACCGACTTTCAGCCGATGCACCCCACCGGCGCCGCGCAACAAGGCAAAGGAGCCCGTGGCATTGGAGAGGGTACCGACCATTTCAAACTGCTCGATATTGAAGCCCTCGAGGTACTGCTTTACCCGGTTGGGGTCCGGCTGGACATAACGCGCGCCCTGCTTGAGTGCCAGATCGACTTTGATCTGCCGGGAAAACGGGCTGCGCAGGTTGGCGGCGTTATAGGTGAATGTGGGGTAAGACCGGAATGTCGGCGTTGGTTCAATCTTGCCCGGTGCCCGCAGGCGCATTTCGTTCATGTAGGCGTCCAGGTCACTGACATCATCGCCGCCGCCACAGCCCGCCAATACGACCATCAACATCACCGGCGAAAAACCACGAAGCCGGCTCATCATTGCAGCCCCTTGTCGTTGTAACGGTAGGTCTTGGCCAGGATGCTCATGCGTAACTTCGGACCGGCGTCGGGATTGATCGGCGCCAGGTCGAAATCATGCAGGGTGACGATACGCGGCAATCCGGCCACGCCACTGACGAACGTGGCCAGGTCGTGATAGGCGCCGGTGACCGTGATCTGGATCGGCAACTCGATGTAGAACGGCTGGGAGACCTCCGGCAGCAGCTTGATCTCTTCGAACTCCAGGCCACTGCCCAGCCCCGTTCGCGTGATGTCTTCCAGCAAGCCGGGGACTTCGGTGTCGCTGGGCAGTTGCCGTAACAGTACGCCGAAGGAGTTTTCCATCTCCTTCATCTGCTGGGTGTAGAGCTGCAGATTCGCCGCCATGTGGGATTTGCTGGCAAATTGCTCCTTGAGGGTAGATTCCTCCTCGCGCTTGAGTTCGAGCTGATGTTCCAGCTCGCTCGTGGAAAAGTTGTAGCCGATCGACAGCACCAGGATCGCGACCACAATGCCCATCAGGATTTTGATCGCGGGTGGCCAGGAACCCATGTTGCTGCTGTCCAGCTCGTTGATGTCGATCCGGCGCAACCCTTCGATCCATTCGGACGGACTCATTCGCTGTCCTCCCCAGCCGCAGGCTGGGTCTGACGAACGGTCAACTGAAAAACGTTGGTCTGGTCGACTTGCCCCGCGGTCGTCGCCTTGACTTCAGTGAGACTGGGCGCATCGAACCAGTCGGACTGGTCCAGGTTACGCATCAGGTCTGAAACACGGTTGTTCGATTGCGCCGCACCGGTGATGGACAAGGTCTTGCCGGCCATTTTGACTTCAGTGAAATACACGCCATCGGGCAAGGTCCGCGCCAGCTGATCAAAAATTCGCCCGCTGATCGGGCGATTGCCCTGCAGGTCCTGGATGATGCGCATACGCTCGACCAACTGCTGACGACGAGCCTTGAGATCACTGATCTGCTTGATCCGCTCGTCGACCACGGCGATCTGCTTGCCGATGTAATCGTTACGCGCAATCTGCCGCTCGATGGCGCTGCTGATGACCTGGTTGGCCATGAGCAATGCACCTGCCGATCCCGCCAGCACACCCACCAACACCAGGAGAAAGCGCTTGCGCCGCTGCTCACGCCGCTCTTCGCGCCAGGGTAATAGATTGATCCGGGCCATCAGTCGAAACTCCTGAGGGCCAGCCCGCAAGCAATCATCAGCGCGGGCGCATCGCTGGCCAGGGCCGCGGCGTTGACCTTGCTGCTCAAGGTCATGTCGGCAAACGGATTGGCCACCCGGGTCGGCGTACCCAATTGCTGCTCGATCAACTGGTCCAGACCGGACACCGACGCGGTCCCGCCCACCAGCAGTATGTGGTCGACCGCGGTGTAATGGCCCGAAGCAAAGAAGAACTGCAACGAACGCGACACTTGCTGCACCAGGGCCTCACGAAACGGCTGCAACACAACGCTGACATAATCGTCCGGCAAACCGCCCTGCTTCTTCGCCAGGCCGGCCTGCTCGACGGTCAGGCCGTATCGGCGCTGAATGTCCTCGGTGAGCTGGCGGCCACCAAACAATTGCTCGCGGGTGTAGATGATCCGCCCGTCATGCAGCACGCTCAGGGTGGTCATGGTTGCTCCAACATCGACCACCGCCACCAGTCGCCCTTGCAAGCCCCCTCCCTGGCTCTTCAGCAAGCTGAACGATCGCTCCAGGGCATAGGCCTCGACGTCGACCACGCGCGCAGTCAGGCCCGCCAGGGCCAGGGCTGCCTCACGGATTTCGACGTTTTCCTTGCGACAGGCGGCCAGCAACACGTTGACCCGCTCAGGATTGCGCACTGACGCGCCCTGGACTTCGAAATCGATGGCCACTTCGTCCAGCGGATAAGGAATGTACTGATCGGCCTCGATCTTCAGCTGGTCTTCCATCTCGTCGTCGGAAAGGCCGGCATCCATCTCGATGGTCTTGGTGATCACCGCCGAACCGGCCACGGCCACGGCAACGCCCTTGAGACTGGTGCGAGCCTTGGCCAGCACACGCGTCAAGGCCTGGCCCACGCCATCGAGCTCGGCGATATTTTTCTCGATGACCACACTGGGGGGTAACGACTCGACCGCGTAGGCTTCGACACGATAGCCATTGCCCTGCCGGCTCAGCTCCAGCAGCTTCACCGATGTCGAGCTGATATCGATGCCAAGGAGCGACCTGGCCTTTTTATTGAAGAGTCCTGGCACTAACAATTTCCCTATGACTTTCCGTGTGTTACGGACTCCATAACGGGGGTTGCGTTCAAACCACCCGTCTTGACAGCAGCGCAAATAACGCCATGGACGGAAAAATGCTTATAATGCCCAGCGTTTTTTTCCGCTTTTTCTCAAGCGCGGGTCGTTCGCCTTTAGCCTGAACCCTGATGCCAAATTCATTTTTTACCCTGGATGTCCAAAAGCCTTGATTCGTCTGCTGAAATTTTTCGGTTGGTCCATCGTCGCCGTATTCTGCGGACTGCTTCTGGGTCTGAGTGGGGCGTTTCTTTACCTTAGTCCCGGATTACCGTCCGTAGAGGCACTGAGAAGCATCCAGTTGCAGATCCCTTTGCGGGTCTACAGCAGCGATAACAAGTTGATCGCAGAATTCGGCGAAATGCGCCGCACACCGATCCGTTTCGCCGACATTCCCCCCAACTTCATTAATGCGTTACTAAGTGCTGAAGACGACAACTTCGCCAACCATTACGGCGTCGATCCCAGCAGCCTGATGCGTGCCGCCACGCAACTGGTGAAAAGCGGCCATATCCAGTCCGGCGGCAGCACTATCACCATGCAGGTGGCAAAAAACTTCTTCCTGACCAGCGAACGCAGCTTCTCGCGCAAAACCACCGAGATCCTCCTGGCCCTGCAGATCGAACGACAGCTGACCAAGGACGAAATCCTCGAGCTCTACGTCAACAAGATCTATCTGGGCAACCGTGCCTACGGCATCGAAGCGGCGGCGCAGGTGTATTACGGCAAGTCGATTCGCGACATCAGCCTGGCGCAGATGGCGATGATCGCCGGCCTGCCCAAGGCTCCTTCACGCTTCAACCCGCTGGCCAATCCGGCCCGCAGCAAGGAGCGTCGCGACTGGATCCTGGGGCGCATGTACAAGCTGGGCAAGATCAGCGAAGCCGACTACACCACCGCCGTCAACGAGCCCCTGAACGCCAGCTATCACGTGCCGACGCCGGAAGTGAACGCGCCCTACATCGCCGAGATGGCCCGCGCCGAAATGGTCGGTCGCTATGGCAGCGATGCATACACCGAAGGTTTCCGCGTTACCACCACGGTGCCGAGCAACCTTCAGGAAATGGCCAACACCGCCGTCCACGAAGGCTTGATGACCTATGACCAGCGTCATGGCTATCGGGGCCCCGAGTCCCGCCTGCCGGGCAAGACGCGCGAGGCGTGGGCAACCGAACTGACCAAGCAACGCACCATCAGCGGCCTTGAACCGGCCATCGTCACCCAGGTCGACAAGAGCGGCCTGCAGGTGCTGACCCGCACCGGCAGCGAACACGTTGGCTGGGACAGCATGAAATGGGCTCGCCCGTTCCTGAACACCAACAGCATGGGCGCCAATCCGAAACAACCGTCGGACGTAGCCCAGGTCGGCGACCTGATTCGCGTGCAGCGCCAGGCGGACAACTCGCTGAAATTCAGCCAGATCCCCCAGGCCCAGGGCGCACTGGTCTCCCTTGACCCGCAAAACGGCGCCATCCGCTCGCTGGTCGGCGGTTTCGCCTTTGAGCAGAGCAACTACAACCGCGCCCTTCAGGCCAAGCGCCAGCCGGGTTCGAGCTTCAAGCCGTTCGTCTACAGCGCGGCACTGGATAACGGCTACACCGCCTCCAGCCTGGTGAACGACGCACCGATCGTGTTTGTCGACGAGTACCTGGACAAGGTCTGGCGTCCGAAAAACGATACCAACACCTTCCTCGGTCCGATCCGCCTGCGCGAAGCGCTCTACAAGTCGCGCAACCTGGTTTCGATCCGCCTGCTACAGGCGATGGGCGTTGGCAAGACCATCGACTACATCAGCCGCTTTGGCTTCAACAAGCAGGACCTGCCGCCCAACCTGTCCCTGGCCCTGGGTACCGCAACCCTGACGCCGATGGAAATCGCCACGGGCTGGAGCACCTTCGCCAACGGCGGCTACAAGATCACCCCGTACATCATCGACAAGATCGAAAGCCGCAACGGCGACACGCTGTTCGTCGCCAACCCGCCCAGCGTGCCAAAAGGCGCTGTCGCGACCGACGGAATCGCCGCACCTGCCGCCGAAGCCTTTACGGTCAATGCAACACCTGGCCAGGTGCCGGGCGAGCAATCGGCAGCGCAAACGCCCGCCGTGGCTGAGCGTATTGTCGATGGACGGACAACCTACATCCTCAACAGCATGCTCGAAGACGTGATCAAACTCGGTACCGGCCGTCGCGCGCTGGCACTGGGTCGTGGCGACATCGCCGGCAAGACCGGCACCACCAACGAGTCCAAGGACGCCTGGTTCTCCGGCTACAACGCCGATTACGTCACCACCGTCTGGACGGGCTTTGACCAGCCCGAGAGCCTGGGTCGCAAGGAGTTTGGCGGCACCGTCGCCCTGCCGATCTGGATGAACTACATGGGCGCTGCGCTCAAAGACATGCCGCCACACACCCAGCCAGAGCCGGAAGGCATCCTCAGCCTGCGGGTAGACCCTGTCAGTGGCCGTGCAGCCACTCCAGGCACGCCAGGAGCCTACTTCGAACTGTTCAAGGTCGAAGATACGCCGCCGACGGGCAATGAGCTGGGCAACGGCAATGCGCCAGGCAGCCCGCTGCCGGCGGATGAAGCGGCACCGATCGATTTGTTCTGATCGCAGGACCAACAGAAAGCCCCGCTCTTCTTCAGAAAGCGGGGCTTCTTTTTACCCGGGCTTCCTGCCAGACCATCGCCAGCAGGCTGGCTCCCACAGGGAACGCATTCCAATGTGGGAGCTAGCCTGCTGGCGATGGCCTGACAGACAATACAAAACCATCAGGCATAAAAAAGCCCCGACTTTCACAAGCCGGGGCTTTTGGTTGAAGCGCTACAACGACTTAGCCGTTGAACACGTCATCCACGCTTTTCAGCGGGTAGTTCTTCGGATACGGCAGGGTTGCCACGCCGGTCTCGATTGCGGCCTTGGCCACGGCATCGGAGATCACGGTGATCAGGCGAGCGTCCATTGGTTTCGGAATGATGTACTCACGACCGAATTCCAGCTTGATGCCGCCGTAGGCGTCGCACACTTCCTGAGGTACTGGCAGCTTGGCCAGTTCGCGCAGGGCGTTGGCCGCAGCCACTTTCATCTCTTCGTTGATGCGCTTGGCGCGAACGTCCAGGGCGCCACGGAAGATGAACGGGAAGCCTAGAACGTTGTTGACCTGGTTCGGGTAGTCCGAACGACCGGTGGCCATGATCACGTCGTCACGGGTGGCGTGCGCCAGCTCCGGGGAGATTTCCGGATCCGGGTTCGAGCAAGCGAACACGATCGGGTTGGCTGCCATGGACTTCAGGCCTTCCGGGCTCAGCAGGTTCGGGCCAGACAGGCCGACGAACACGTCTGCGCCTTGCAGGGCGTCTGCCAGGGTGCGCTTGTCGGTCGCGTGAGCGAAGACGGCCTTGTACTGGTTCAGGTCGTCACGGCCGGAGTGAATCACGCCGGTACGGTCGACCATGTAGATGTTTTCGATGTTGGCGCCCATGCTCACCAGCAATTTCATGCAGGAGATGGCGGCCGCACCGGCACCCAGGCAGACGATCTTGGCGTCAGCCAGGGTTTTGCCGGCGATTTCCAGGGCGTTGATCATGCCGGCCGCGGTCACGATGGCGGTGCCGTGCTGGTCGTCGTGGAATACCGGGATGTCGCACTGCTCGATCAGGGCACGTTCGATCTCAAAGCACTCAGGTGCCTTGATGTCTTCCAGGTTGATGCCACCGAAGGTGATGGAGATGCGCTTGACGGTGTCGATGAAGGCTTGCGGGCTTTCGGAATCGACTTCGATGTCGAAAACGTCGATGCCGGCGAAGCGCTTGAACAGTACGCCCTTACCTTCCATCACTGGCTTGGAAGCCAATGGGCCGAGGTTACCCAGGCCCAGAATCGCGGTGCCATCGGAAATGACTGCAACCAGGTTGCCTTTGCCGGTGTATTTGTAGGCCAGCTCAGGATCGCGGGCGATCTCGCGTACTGGTTCAGCTACGCCGGGGCTGTAGGCCAGCGACAGGTCGCGGGCGGTAGCGGTGGCCTTGGTGAGCTCGACACTCAGCTTCCCTGGACGAGGATTGGCGTGATATTCGAGAGCGGCAGTTTTCAGATCAGACATTTTGGCATTCCGCTTTTACTGTTGGACAGACTGGTCAGCGAGGATACGCGCCTGGCAAAATCCCCACAAGACTGACCGGTCACCCCTGTCAAGCGCCCGCCCCTACGACTTTGGGCCAAGAGCCACGGAACACAAGGGATAGACTGTTCACAATCCCCTTAAAAAATGTCTACAATATTTTGAGATTGGCCCGTGCAGCCAAATCACAGACACAAAAAAGGCGTCCCGGGGGACGCCTTTTTCATCAGCATGGCAAAACAGTGACGTTTTCCCAGGTTGATCGGCCTTAGGCCTTTTTCGCACCGAAAGCACCGAAACGGTCTGCGAAGCGCTGAACGCGGCCGCCAGTGTCCAGAGTCTTCTGCTTACCGGTGTAGAACGGGTGGCATTCGTTGCAAACGTCGATCGCCAGGGCTTTGCCGAAGGTCGAACGGGTTTCGAACTTGTTGCCGCAGCTGCAGGTAACAGCAACTGCTGGGTATTCTGGATGGATATCAGCTTTCATGGTGTTTTCCTCAGGCTAGCGTGCCGCCACCCAACACTATTGTTGAATACCGCACGTAATTAGGCCGCGGATTCTACCAGACAATGCCAATCACGCAAGCTGTCCCTCAAACCGGTCGTCTGCTAGGCTCCCGACCCAAAGCGCGATCCTTGTGGTTATGTGTCAAACCCTTCATTGCCTGTTAATCGAGACTCCCCCGCGTGCCCGACGCCATTCTGCGCCTCGCCTTGCCTTCGCCCCTGCGCCGCCTGTTCGACTACCGGGCGCCGGCCGGCGTGCTGCGTGCGCAATTGCACCCCGGCATGCGCTTGCGGGTGCCGTTCGGCCGGCGGGAAATGATCGGGATCCTGGTGGAAGTCACCGACACCAGCGAAGTGCCGGCGGAAAAACTCAAGCCCGCCCTCGCACTGCTCGATGCCACGCCGCCGTTGCCGCCCGCGCTGTTCAAGCTGTGCCTGTGGACCTCGCAGTACTACCAGCACAGCCTCGGCGACACCTTGAGTTGGGCGCTGCCGGTGTTGCTGCGCCAGGGCGAACTGGCCGAGGCGCGCCAGGAGCGCTTCTGGTCCGCCGCACCAGGCGCCAGCCTCGACGACCCGCGAATCGCCCGTGCCCCGCGCCAGCGCGAAGCCCTGGCAACGCTGGCCCAGCACCCCCACGGCGTCGCCCATCAGTTACTGAGCAAGCTGATGCTGAGCAAGGACAGCCTCGATCTGTTGCTGGCCAAGGAGCTGGTCCAGGTTGAAATCCGCAGGCACGCCCCCGGTGCCCGACACGAACACTGGCTGGCCCAACCCGAACTGCCACTCAACCCGGAACAGCGGGCCGCCTATGAAGCCATTCGCGCCGGGTTCGACAGTTACCACGCGTTCCTCCTCGCCGGCGTCACCGGCAGCGGCAAGACCGAAGTCTATCTGCAACTGATCCGCGAAACCCTGGAGGCCGGCAAGCAGGCGCTGGTGCTGATCCCGGAAATCAACCTCGGCCCGCAGACCCTGGCGCGCTTCGAGCAGCGTTTCAACGCGCGCATCGCGCTGATTCACTCGGCGGTCAATGATCGCGAACGCCTCGAAGCCTGGCTCGCCGCCCGCGACGGCGAAGCCGACATCATAATCGGCACCCGCTCGGCGCTGTTCACGCCGATGAAAAACCCGGGGCTGATCATCATCGACGAAGAGCACGACGGCTCCTATAAACAGCAGGAAGGCTTGCGGTACCACGCGCGCGACCTGGCGCTGGTCAGGGCACGTCAGGAAAACATCCCGATTGTCCTGGGATCCGCCACGCCCTCCCTGGAAAGCCTGCACAACGCCTACACCGGCCGCTATGGCCTGCTGCGGCTGAACGAACGCGCGGGCGGCGCCAAGCAACCACGCTTCCTGCGCCTGGATGTGAAAAGCCGTCCACTGGACAGCGGCATTTCCGGGCCCATGCAACAAGCCATCGGCCAGACGCTGGCTGCCGGCCAGCAGGTGCTGGTATTCCTCAACCGCCGCGGATTTGCGCCGACCCTGCTGTGTCACGACTGCGGCTGGATGTCCGAGTGCCAACGCTGCGATGCGCGCATGACCGTCCACCAGCGCTACGGCGAGCTGCGCTGTCATCATTGCGGCTATGTCGAACGCGTGCCGCGCCAGTGCCCCAAGTGCAACAAGGTCGACTTGCGCCCTGTGGGCGCCGGTACCGAACGGGCCGAGGAACGCCTGGGGATCCTGTTCCCGGACTATCCGGTACTGCGGGTCGACCGCGACAGCACGTCGCGCAAGGACGCCATGAACCAACTGTTCGCGACCATCCAGAAAGGCCAGCCCTGCATCCTGGTGGGCACGCAGATGCTCGCCAAGGGCCACCACTTTCCACGGGTGACCCTGGTCTCGATCCTGGATGCCGATGGCGGGCTGTTCTCCGGCGACTTCCGCGCCAGCGAGCGCATGGCGCAACTGATTGTCCAGGTCGCCGGTCGAGCAGGCCGGGCGGAAGAGCCGGGCAAGGTGATCATCCAGACACACCTGGCCGACCATCCGCTGCTGGTGCAGTTGACCGAACAGGGTTACTTCGCCTTTGCCGAGCAGGCCTTGAGCGAGCGGCGCGCGGCGGGATTGCCGCCGTTTGCGCATCTGGCGCTGCTGCGGGCCGAGGCACACAAGCCAGGGCAGGCCGAAGGCTTTCTGGATGAAGCGTGCAGCGAGGCCGAACGCCTGCTGGCCGAACAGAATCTGACCGGCATCGAATTGCTCGGGCCGGTGCCGGCGCCGATGGAACGTCGAGCCGGACGTTATCGTGCGCAGTTGTTGTTGCAGGCTACGGCAAGGGCGCCGCTGCATCGGTTGCTTGCCAGTTGGTTGCTGGTTTTGGAGCAAATGCCGAGTGGGCGGGCGGTGCGCTGGTCGCTCGATGTGGATCCCGTCGATCTGTATTGATTTTGAGATCGCATTCGCGAGCAAGCCCGCTCCCACATGGGCTTTGTGCCTGACACATAAGGTATGAACACCGCAGATTCATTGTGGGAGCGGGCTTGCTCGCGAAGGGGGCCTAATTGTTACCACATATCCACAACCTGCCTGCTAAGGTTGGCAAGCCCGCCCCGGCAACGGATAATGCCCAGTTTTTCCACCAGCGCACGATGCGCCGCCGCGCCAGCGGTCGAAAGAGAAGACCATGAAAGACACCATTCGCCAGCTGATCCAACAAGCCATCACCCAACTCGTCAACGAAGGTGTGTTGCCTGAAGGCCTGTCGCCGGCGATCCAGGTGGAGAACTCCCGCGACAAGAAGAACGGCGACTTCGCCAGCAACATCGCCATGATGCTGGCCAAACCGGCCGGCATGAAGCCGCGCGACTTGGCGGAAAAAATCATCGCCGCGCTGCCAGCTGACGAAAACGTCTCCAAGGCCGAAATCGCAGGTCCAGGCTTCCTGAACTTCTTCCAGAACACCGACGCCCTGGCTTCGCGCCTGGACGCCGCCCTGGCCGACGCCAACATCGGCGTGCGCAAGGCCGGCCCGGTCCAGCGCACCGTGGTCGACCTGTCGGCCCCTAACCTGGCCAAAGAAATGCACGTCGGCCACTTGCGCTCGACCATCATTGGCGACGGCGTGGCCCGCGTGCTCGAATTCCTCGGCGACGAAGTGATCCGCCAGAACCACGTCGGCGACTGGGGCACCCAGTTCGGCATGCTGATGGCGTACCTGCAGGAAAACCCGATCACCAGCGACGAGCTGTCGGACCTGGAAAACTTCTACCGCGCCGCCAAGCAGCGCTTCGACGAATCCGAAGAATTCGCCGACCGCGCCCGCGGCCTGGTGGTCAAGTTGCAGGCCGGCGATGCCGATTGCCTGGCACTGTGGACCAAGTTCAAGGACATCTCGCTGTCCCACTGCCAGAAGATTTACGAACTGCTGAACGTCAAGCTGACCATGGCCGACGTGATGGGCGAAAGCGCCTACAACGACGACCTGATCAACGTGGTCAACGACCTCAAGGCCGCCGGCATGCTGGTCGAGAGCAACGGCGCCCTGTGCGTGTTCCTCGACGAGTTCAAGAACGCCGATGGCGACCCGCTGCCGGTGATCATCGTCAAGGCCGACGGCGGCTACCTCTATGCCACCACCGACCTGGCTGCCGTGCGCTACCGCAGCGGCAAGCTCAATGCCGACCGCGCGCTGTACTTCGTCGACCAGCGTCAGGCCCTGCACTTCCAGCAGGTGTTCGCCGTGGCCCGCAAGGCCGGTTTCGTGACCCATCCGATGGAAATGGAACACATGGGCTTCGGCACCATGAACGGCGCTGACGGCCGTCCGTTCAAGACCCGTGATGGCGGCACCGTGAAGCTGATCGACCTGCTGACCGAAGCCCAGGAACGCGCCTACACCCTGGTGAAAGACAAGAACCCTGAACTGGCTGAAGCAGAGCTGCGCAACATCGCCAGGGTTGTGGGCATCGGCGCGGTGAAATACGCCGACCTGTCCAAGCACCGCACCAGCGACTACAGCTTCAACTTCGACCTGATGCTGAACTTCGAAGGCAACACCGCGCCCTACCTGCTGTACGCCTACACCCGCGTGGCTGGCGTGTTCCGCAAACTCGGCAAGGACTTCAGCGAGGTCGAAGGCCAGATCGTGCTCGAAGCACCGCACGAACACGAGCTGGCGGCAAAACTCGCGCAGTTTGGCGAAGTACTGAACAATGTGGCCGAGAAAGGCACGCCGCACATCCTCTGCACCTACCTGTATGACGTCGCCGGCCTGTTCTCCAGCTTCTACGAGAACTGCCCGATCCTCGCCGCCGACACCCCGGCGCAAATGCAGAGCCGCCTGCGCCTCGCCGCGCTGACCGGTCGCACTCTCAAGCAAGGCCTGGAACTCTTGGGCCTGGAAACTCTGGAGCGTATGTAAGTTGGCTGCCAAGAAAAAACCTGCACCCAAGCGTGGCGCCAGCCGTTACCAAGCTCCAGCGAAGCAACCGATCCCGGGTTGGCTGTGGATGGCCATCGGCCTGACGGTCGGTGCATTCATCGTGTTCCTGATGAAACTGGAGCCGGGCAAGGGCAGCGACACGGTTAAGCGCGAGAAGGTGGAACAGCAACAGAAAGCCACCAAGATCGCCGAGGCCAACAAGACCCCGCCGAGCCCGACGCAACCGGTGAAGCCGAAATACGACTTCTACACTTTGCTGCCGGAATCGGAAGTCATCGTGCCGCCGGACGCCGTACCGGAGAAAACCCTGCCGACGCCGCAAGTGCCTGCGATTCCGACGACACCGGTTACACCGGCGGAAGCGGCGAAGATCGATACGGCGCGCGCCCAGGCTGCTTTGTCCGGAATTACTCCGCCACCTGCGCCACCGGTCAAGGCTGCGCCGGTGACGAAGTTTTTCCTGCAGGCGGGCTCCTTCCGCAAAGAGACTGATGCGGACAAGGTTCGCGCGCAGATCATTCTGCTGGGGCAGGCTGTGGCGGTTGAATCCGGCACGGTGAAGGACGAGACCTGGTATCGGGTGCTGGTTGGACCGTTCAGCAATCGAGAGCAACTGACCACTGCGCAGAAACAATTGGCGGGCGCAGGCTTCAGCAATTTGTTGTTACAACAACGCCAGAGTCGCTGATTCCGTCAGAAACACCGCATCATCGTTCATCGCCAGCAGGCTGGCTCCCACAGGGTTGGCGCAGCCCTCTGTGGGAGCCAGCCTGCTGGCGATGGCATCATGTACAACACCACATGTCCCCGTTTGACAAACACCGCCCGTCCCCTCCCGCGCCCCACAGTTGAAATCCACTCCACCACCCCCATATGAATGGGCATAAGGCATTTTCGCCCCGCAGCGTGGAGACTCTTCCCTTGACCACCATCGTTTCAGTTCGCCGCCACGGCAAAGTCGTCATGGGCGGCGACGGCCAGGTTTCCCTTGGCAATACCGTGATGAAAGGCAACGCGAAAAAAGTTCGTCGCCTGTACCACGGCCAGGTCATTGCCGGTTTTGCCGGCGCCACCGCTGACGCCTTTACCCTCTTCGAACGCTTCGAGGGCCAGCTTGAAAAGCACCAGGGTCACCTGGTACGCGCCGCTGTCGAGCTCGCCAAGGAATGGCGCACCGACCGCACCCTGAGCCGCCTGGAAGCCATGCTCGCGGTCGCCAACAAAGACGCCTCCCTGATCATCACCGGCAACGGCGACGTGGTCGAGCCTGAAAACGGCCTGATCGCCATGGGTTCCGGTGGCGCCTACGCCCAGGCGGCCGCCAGCGCCCTGCTGAAAAAAACCGACCTGTCGGCCCGGGAAATCGTCGAAACCGCCCTCGGCATTGCCGGCGACATCTGTGTATTCACCAACCACACCCAGACCATTGAGGAGCAGGACTGCGCCGAGCAAGCCTGATTCGGCCCCGTGCCACGGCTCATTCTTGCTTGAGGTCCTTTGAATATTATGTCCATGACTCCCCGTGAAATCGTCCACGAACTCAATCGCCACATCATCGGCCAGGACGATGCCAAGCGCGCCGTCGCCATTGCCCTGCGCAACCGCTGGCGCCGCATGCAGCTGCCAGAAGAGCTGCGCGTTGAAGTAACGCCAAAGAACATCCTGATGATCGGCCCGACCGGTGTCGGTAAAACCGAGATCGCCCGTCGCCTGGCCAAACTGGCCAACGCGCCGTTCATCAAGGTCGAAGCGACCAAGTTTACCGAAGTCGGCTATGTCGGCCGCGACGTCGAATCGATCATTCGTGACCTGGCCGATGCCGCGATCAAGCTGCTGCGCGAACAGGAAATCGTCAAGGTTCGCCACCGCGCCGAAGACGCCGCCGAAGAGCGCATCCTTGATGCCCTGCTGCCACCGGCACGCATGGGCTTCAGCAACGACGATACCCCGTCTGCCGACTCCAACACCCGCCAGCTGTTCCGCAAGCGCCTGCGCGAAGGCCAGCTGGATGACAAGGAGATCGAGATCGAAGTCGCCGAAATGGCCGGCGTCGATATTTCCGCGCCACCGGGCATGGAAGAAATGACCAACCAGCTGCAAAGCCTGTTTGCCAACATGGGCAAGGGCAAGAAGAAGGCCCGCAAGCTCAAGGTCAAGGAAGCGCTCAAGCTGGTGCGCGACGAAGAAGCCGGCCGCCTGGTCAACGATGAAGAGTTGAAGGCCAAGGCCCTGGAAGCGGTCGAGCAGCACGGCATCGTGTTCATCGACGAAATCGACAAGGTCGCCAAGCGTGGTAATTCCGGCGGCGTCGATGTGTCCCGTGAAGGCGTGCAGCGCGACCTGCTGCCGCTGATCGAAGGCTGCACCGTCAACACCAAGCTGGGCATGGTCAAGACCGACCACATCCTGTTCATCGCCTCCGGTGCCTTCCACCTGAGCAAGCCGAGCGACCTGGTGCCCGAGCTGCAAGGCCGACTGCCGATCCGTGTCGAACTCAAGGCCCTGAGCCCTGAAGATTTCGAGCGCATCCTCAGCGAGCCTCACGCCTCGCTCACCGAACAATATTGCGCGCTGCTGAAAACCGAAGGCCTGGGTATCGAGTTCCTGCCGAGCGGCATCAAGCGCATCGCCGAGATCGCATGGCAGGTCAACGAGAAAACCGAAAACATCGGTGCCCGTCGCCTGCACACCTTGCTTGAACGCCTGCTGGAAGAAGTGTCTTTCAGTGCCGGCGACCTGGCCAGCGTGCATGACGACAAGGTGATCCAGATCGACGCCGACTACGTCAACAGCCACCTGGGCGAATTGGCGCAGAACGAAGACCTGTCCCGTTATATCCTGTAAGCCATACTTGTAGGAGCGAGCTTGCTCGCGATGAACTTGAGAGCGACGCGTTTCTTCAGAGAAAACGCGTTATCGTTAACGTCCATCGCGAGCAAGCTTGCTCCTACAGGGTTCCATCCAAAACGGAACGGCGCTCATGACCCAACTCCCCACCGACATCAAGCTGCACAAAGCCTCGAAAACCCTCACGCTCAAATACGCGTCCGGCGAGGAATACACCCTGCCCGCCGAATTCCTGCGCGTGCACTCCCCTTCCGCCGAGGTCCAGGGCCACGGCAAACCCATCCTGCAATTTGGCAAGATCAACGTAGGACTGAGCAAGATAGAACCGGCCGGTCAGTACGCACTGAAACTGACCTTCGACGATGGCCACGACAGCGGCCTGTTCACCTGGGAATACCTCTACGAACTGGGGCGACGTCATGACGCGCTCTGGGAGGATTATCTTGCCGAGCTCAAAGCCGCAGGAAAAACCCGCGACCCGAACGAATCCGTCGTCAAGCTGATGCTCTAGCCCGAGCCTCTTGCTCTTTAGAGGGCATTTTCTAATTTCATCTGTTTGAATGCTCGGCTTCAGGGCCGACGCTTGGCCCGCTTGCGAAAAAAATTAAACTCGGGTAACCAATGGATTGGCAAGTTCCCTGCAGTGCTCTCTGAACTAAAAAGCAGTGATGCAGAATTAACGTCACCCGAGCAGTAGTACCTGGCCGTTGCTGTGTGACTACACAGCAGGACCAAGGTACTCGTCTCAGGGCAATGGAGCGTCGTAGATGAGTGACAAGAGTAACGATGAGTTGAAGTATCAGGCCTCGGAGAACACCTTGGGGCTCAATCCTGTCGTTGGGCTGCGTGGAAAGGATCTACTGGCTTCTGCTCGAATGGTGCTCAGGCAGGCCATCAGGCAACCGGTGCACAGCGTCAAGCATGTCGCGCATTTTGGTCTTGAACTCAAGAACGTGCTGTTTGGCAAATCCGGGCTGCAACCGACCAGCGATGACCGTCGCTTCGCCGATCCGGCCTGGAGTCAGAACCCGCTCTACAAACGTTATTTGCAAACCTACCTGGCGTGGCGCAAGGAGCTCCACGCCTGGATCGACGAGAGCACCCTCAGCCCCAGCGATGTGGCGCGCGGGCACTTCGTGATCAACCTCATGACCGAAGCCATGGCGCCGACCAACACCGCGGCCAACCCGGCGGCAGTCAAACGCTTTTTCGAAACCGGCGGCAAGAGCCTGCTCGATGGTCTCTCGCACCTGGCCAAGGATCTGGTGCACAACGGCGGCATGCCGAGCCAGGTCAACATGGGTGCGTTCGAAGTCGGCAAGAGCCTGGGCGTGACCGAAGGCGCGGTAGTATTCCGCAACGATGTACTGGAACTGATCCAGTACAAGCCGATCACCGAGCAGGTACACGAGCGACCATTGCTGGTGGTGCCGCCGCAGATCAACAAGTTCTACGTGTTCGACCTGAGCCCGGACAAGAGCCTGGCGCGGTTCTGCCTGCGCAACAACATGCAGACCTTCATCGTCAGCTGGCGCAACCCGACCAAGGAACAGCGCGAGTGGGGCCTGTCGACCTACATCGAAGCCCTCAAGGAAGCGGTTGACGTCGTCACTGCGATCACCGGCAGCAAAGACGTGAACATGCTCGGGGCCTGCTCCGGCGGCATCACCTGCACCGCGCTGCTGGGCCACTACGCGGCGATCGGCGAGAACAAGGTCAATGCCCTGACCTTGCTGGTGAGCGTGCTGGACACCACCCTGGACAGCGACGTTGCCCTGTTCGTCAATGAGCAGACCCTCGAAGCCGCCAAGCGCCACTCGTATCAGGCCGGCGTACTGGAAGGCCGCGACATGGCGAAAGTCTTCGCCTGGATGCGTCCCAACGACCTGATCTGGAACTACTGGGTCAACAATTACCTGCTGGGCAACGAACCGCCGGTATTCGACATCCTGTTCTGGAACAACGACACCACCCGGTTGCCCGCCGCGTTCCACGGCGACCTGATCGAGCTGTTCAAAAACAACCCACTGATTCGCCCGAATGCACTGGAAGTGTGCGGTACCGCCATCGACCTCAAGCAAGTGACGGCCGACATCTTTTCCCTGGCCGGCACCAACGACCACATCACCCCGTGGCGGTCCTGCTACAAGTCGTCGCAACTGTTCGGCGGCAATGTTGAATTCGTGCTGTCGAGCAGCGGACATATCCAGAGCATCCTGAATCCGCCGGGTAATCCGAAATCCCGCTACATGACCAGCACCGAACCGGCGAGCAGTGCCGATGAATGGCAACAGAATGCCACCAAGCACACCGATTCCTGGTGGCTGCACTGGCAGGCCTGGCAGGCCCAGCGCTCGGGCGAGCTGAAAAAGTCCCCGGTAAAACTGGGCAGCAAGGCTTACCCGGCAGGCGAGGCGGCGCCAGGCACTTACGTACACGAGCGTTAAACCCACAAACCTGTAGGAGCCGGCTTGCTGGCGATTGCATCACCACGGTGAGACTGGCAAACCGCGGTGATCGCATCGCCAGCAAGCCGGCTCCTACAGGATGTGTGTCAGGAACCAAGATCCACCCACAGGGCCAGAAGCATGCCGCAACCGTTCATATTCCGCACCGTCGACCTGGATGGCCAGACCCTCCGCACGGCGGTGCGCCCCGGCAAGCCTCACTTGACGCCCTTGCTGATCTTCAACGGCATCGGCGCCAACCTGGAGCTGGTGTTTCCATTCGTCGCAGCGCTGGACCCGGACCTGGAAGTCATCGCCTTCGACGTACCCGGTGTCGGCGGTTCGTCGACGCCGAATCTTCCCTATCGCTTTCCAAGCCTGGCGAAACTCACGGCACGCATGCTCGACTACCTCGACTACGGGCAAGTCAATGTGATCGGCGTGTCCTGGGGTGGTGCGCTTGCGCAACAGTTCGCCTTTGACTATCCGGAGCGTTGCAAGAAGCTTGTCCTGGCAGCGACGGCAGCAGGCGCGGTGATGGTGCCGGGCAAGCCGAAAGTCTTGTGGATGATGGCCAGCCCACGGCGCTACATCCAGCCCTCCCATGTGATCCGCATTGCGCCGATGATCTACGGCGGCGCGTTCCGTCGCGACCCGACGCTGGCCGCGAGCCATGCAGCGAAGGTCCGTTCGGCAGGCAAGCTCGGTTACTACTGGCAACTATTCGCCGGCTTCGGCTGGACCAGCATCCACTGGCTGCACAAGATCAATCAGCCGACCCTGGTCCTGGCCGGCGACGACGATCCACTGATCCCGCTGATCAACATGCGCTTGCTCGCCTGGCGGATTCCCAATGCCCAGTTGCACATTATCGATGACGGCCATCTGTTCCTGATTACCCGGGCCGAAGCGGTGGCACCGATCATCATGAAGTTCCTCGAGGAGGAGCGCCTGCGTGCAGTGATGCACCCGCATCCGGCGCCACTGAGCTGATCGGCCCATTTTTTGTATAGGAAAGAGGGGGCGGCGGCACATCGCACCGCGCAACAACCCGTTACAGCGTCTATGGTGTTCTGGTTCGGTGTTTTGTATTTGGCCTGGAAGACGAAGGAGTGTTGAGTCATGCGCGATAAAACTGCGAGGGAGTCACTACCCACTCCCGCCGCGTTCATCAACGCACAAAGTGCGATTACCGGCCTGCGCGGCCGGGATCTGGTTTCGACTTTGCGCAGTGTGGCCGCCCATGGCCTGCGCAACCCCGTGCACACCGCTCGACACGCCTTGAAACTGGGCGGTCAACTGGGCCGCGTGCTGCTGGGCGACACCCTGCACCCGACCAACCCGCAAGACCGTCGTTTCGACGATCCGGCGTGGAGCCTCAACCCCTTTTACCGTCGCAGCCTGCAGGCCTACCTGAGCTGGCAGAAGCAGGTCAAAAGCTGGATCGACGACAGCAACATGAACCCGGACGATCGCGCCCGCGCGCACTTCGCGTTCGCCCTGCTCAACGATGCCGTGTCGCCGTCCAACAGCCTGCTCAATCCCCTGGCGATCAAGGAAATCTTCAACTCCGGCGGCAACAGCCTGGTGCGCGGGATCGGCCATCTGGTCGATGACCTCCTGCACAACGACGGGTTGCCCCGGCAGGTCACCAAGCACGCATTCGAGGTCGGCAAGACCGTCGCCTCCACCACCGGCGCCGTGGTGTTTCGCAACGAACTGCTGGAGCTGATCCAATACAAGCCGATGAGCGAAAAGCAGTATTCGAAACCGTTGCTGGTGGTGCCGCCACAGATCAACAAGTACTACATTTTCGACCTCAGCCCGCACAACAGCTTCGTCCAGTACGCGCTCAAGAACGGCCTGCAGACCTTCGTGATCAGCTGGCGCAATCCGGATGTGCGGCACCGCGAATGGGGCCTGTCGACTTACGTTGAAGCAGTGGAAGAAGCCATGAACGTGTGCCGGGCGATCACCGGCGCGCGCGAAGTCAACCTGATGGGCGCCTGCGCCGGCGGGCTGACCATTGCCGCCTTGCAGGGTCACCTGCAAGCCAAGCGCCAGCTGCGCCGCGTTTCCAGCGCGACCTACCTGGTGAGTCTGCTCGACAGCCAACTGGACAGCCCGGCCACGCTCTTCGCCGACGAACAGACCCTGGAAGCCGCCAAGCGCCGCTCCTACCAGAAAGGCGTCCTGGACGGCCGCGACATGGCCAAGGTGTTCGCCTGGATGCGCCCCAACGATTTGATCTGGAGCTACTTCGTCAACAACTACCTGATGGGCAAGGAGCCGCCGGCGTTCGACATTCTCTACTGGAACAACGACAACACACGCCTGCCGGCCGCCCTGCATGGTGACTTGCTGGACTTCTTCAAGCACAACCCGCTGAGCCATCCCGGTGGCCTGGAAGTGTGCGGCACCCCGATCGATTTGCAGAAGGTCAATGTCGACAGTTTCAGCGTGGCCGGCATCAACGACCACATCACACCGTGGGACGCCGTGTATCGCTCGACCCTGCTGCTCGGTGGCGAGCGCCGCTTCGTCCTGTCCAACAGCGGTCATATACAGAGCATTCTCAACCCGCCGAACAATCCGAAAGCCAACTACGTCGAAGGCACAAAACTGAGCAGCGACCCCAGGGCCTGGTACTACGACGCCAAGCCCGTCGCCGGTAGCTGGTGGACGCAATGGCTGAGCTGGATTCAGGAGCGCTCGGGTGCGCAGAAAGAAACCCACATGGCCCTCGGCAATCAGAATTATCCACCGATGGAAGCGGCGCCCGGAACCTACGTGCGCGTGCGCTGATGTTCAACGACCACGGCCCCTGCCGGCCGTGGCATGACCCGATCATAAGAAGACTGGATGAAAACCCGCGACCGGATCCTCGAATGTGCCCTGCAATTGTTCAACGAGAAGGGCGAACCGAATGTTTCCACCATGGAAGTCGCCAACGAAATGGGCATCAGCCCGGGCAACCTGTACTACCACTTCCACGGCAAGGAACCACTGATTCTCGGCCTGTTCGAACGTTTCCAGGCCGAACTGTCACCGTTGCTCGACCCACCGGCCGACGTCGAACTGGCCCCCGAGGATTACTGGCTGTTCCTGCACCTGATCGTCGAACGCCTGTCCCACTATCGCTTTCTGTTCCAGGACCTGTCGAACCTGGCCGGGCGCTTGCCGAAACTGGCCAAGGGCATTCGCAACCTGCTCAATGCACTCAAGCGCACCCTGGCGTCATTGCTGGCCCGATTGAAGGCCTTGGGGCAGTTGGTCAGCGACACCCAGGCGCTGGGGCAACTGGTGGAGCAAATCACCCTGACGCTGCTGTTCTCACTGGACTACCAGCGGATTCTCGGCCGCGAAGGCGAAGTGCGATTGGTGGTCTACCAGATCATGATGCTGGTGGCGCCGCATTTGTTGCCGTCGATCAAGGCGGCGACCGAGCAGATGGCGATGCAGTACCTGGAAGATCACGACTAACAAATGTGAGGCCTGTGGCGCTCAGGGAATCTTGCACAAACAAAAACGCCCGACCTTGGCAGGCCGGGCGTTTTTTTGAGCCCTGGAATCAGGACTGACTGGTTGGCGTCGATGGAGCTGGCGCGGCAGTCGGGGTCACAGCAGGGGTCGGCGCGGTAGCGGAGTTCGAGGTGCTTGCCGGCGTTACCGGGGTTGCCGGTTTGGCGGCAGCCACTGCTGGTTTGGGTGCGGCAGCTTTGGGAGCGGCCGGTTTTTTCGCTGCTGGTTTCTTCGCAGCAGCAGGTTTTGCCGCTGGCTTGGCTGCCGGTTTGGCGGCAGCGGTTTTCGCTGCAGGCTTGGCGGCGGTTTTAGCGGCTGCCGGTTTGGCCGCTGGTTTGGCGGCGGCTGGCTTGGCAGCAGCGGTTTTTGCAGCCGGTTTGGCGGCAGCGGTTTTAGCCGCAGGCTTGGCCAATGGCTTGGCTGCGGTTTTGGCGGCCGGCTTGGCTGCCGCGGTTTTCGCCGCAACAGGCGCAACCTTGGCACCGGTGAGTTTTTCGATTTGCTTGGTCAGGGTATCGACCTTGCTGTGCAGCGCCTTGACTTCATTGCGGCTTGGTACGCCCAGACGCGAAATGGCGCTGTTCAGGCGCTTGTCGAAAGCCCCTTCCAGCTCATCCCATTTGCCCATTGCGCGATCTTTCACGCCGCTGATGCGCGACTTGGCCGAAGAAGCGGAGTCCTTGGCGGCGTCGACAGTTTTGCCAACAGCGTTCTTGGTCAGCTTCTCGGCTTTCTCGCCGTCTTTAACCAGTGAGTCGAAGAGTTTGCTGCCGTCAGTGTCGATCTTCGAGTACACGCCTAAACCAGCCAGCCAGATTTTGCGGGAGTAGTCTTCGACTTTCCCGATCCACGAGCTGCCTTCTTTTTCGGTGTTCTTTTTACCAGCCATCCCGTTCTCCTTAAGATTTACGCGCGACGCGTTCGAGCAGTGCCGTCAGCTCATCGAGCTTGGCAGAGAGTGTCTCAACGTCATGTTTAGACGGAATGCCGATACGATTCAAGGTACTTGCGACACGCGAGTCAAACACTCTCTCGACTTTGTCGAGCTGAACTTCGACCTTGCCTTTGAAAGTGCTGACTTCAGTCTTGGCTTCATCGATCTCGGCATTGGCCGCTTCAAGCTTCTCGGCAACTACTTTTTTGCCTTTGGTTTCAACTGCTTGCCCAGCCTTGATCAACTCTTGAAAGTACTCGCTACCTTCTTGGCCGACCTTGGTGTAGGCACCCAGGCCTGCCAACCAGATCCGGCGTGCATAGGATTTGACGTCACGCACAGCGGTCGCCGATGCGTCGATTTTTTTCTTCAAAATTACTTTGGCCATGGTGCACCTCACGCGCAGAAGGTTTGAGGAACTGCCCGCGAAAGTGTCGGGCTCAGGCACAAAGTAGGGAGAAAAATTAGAAACGGCACCCTAACAACTGACATAAACCTCTAGACACACCGCAATCAAAATGTGGGAGCGGGCTTGTTCGCGAAAGCGGTGTGTCATTCAACATTGATGTCGACTGACCTGGCGCTTTCGCGAGCAAGCCCGCTCCCACAGGGGGTCTCATTTCGTCCGAAAAATCAGACGAGGGCTTTATCCAGCGCCTTCTCGATTTCCGCTTTGATCATGCCGCTCATGGCCGACATCATCAGGCCCAGTTCCACATCGACCTTGATCGAATCATCGGTGACATGCACCGCACCTTTCACACCCGAACGCTTGAGATTCAGGGTGTCACCCGACCACTGCGGCTCCAGGCCATACTGATCGTGAAGTTTCTGCGCCAGCTTGTCGGCCTTCTCGCGCGCCGCTTCCTTACCCAGGCCGTGGGCCCGTTCAACACTAATATGGGCCATCGAATGACTCCTGCTTTATGAATGCTTTCCCGAGACATCTTGACCTCTGCTGCGTCAAAACGTCCCGATGGTTGCCCATCTTACCTTCAGCCTTGCCAAGACAAAGCATGCCTTGGGGATTAGAATGTCGCGCATTCTCTTTTGGTGACAGCGATATGACTGATCAGCGCAAAGGCAACGACGCCGAACCCACCACTCACTTCGGCTTCAAAAACGTTCCGGAAAGCCAGAAAGCGGAAAAAGTCGCTGAGGTTTTCCACTCGGTAGCCGCCAAGTACGACCTGATGAACGACCTCCTGTCGAGCGGCATGCACCGTCTGTGGAAGCGTTTCGCGATCGAACTGTCGGGCGTGCGCACCGGCAACCGGGTGCTGGACATCGCCGGTGGCACGGGCGACCTGACCCGCAAATTCTCGCACCTCGTGGGCCCGACCGGCCAGGTAGTGCTGGCCGACATCAACGAATCCATGCTCAAGGTCGGTCGTGATCGCCTGCTGGACCTGGGTGTGGCCGGCAACGTCGAATTCGTCCAGGCCGATGCGGAAAAACTGCCGTTCCCGGACAACCATTTCGACTGCGTGACCATCGCCTTCGGCCTGCGCAACGTGACGCACAAGGAAGATGCCCTGCGCTCCATGCTGCGCGTGCTCAAGCCAGGCGGCCGCTTGCTGGTGCTGGAGTTCTCCAAGCCGACCAACGCGCTGATGTCCAAGGCCTACGACGCCTACTCGTTCGCCTTCATGCCGCTGATGGGCAAGCTGATCACCAACGACTCGGAAAGCTACCGCTACCTGGCCGAATCGATCCGCATGCACCCGAACCAGGAAACCCTGAAGTCGATGATGGTCGAGGCCGGTTTCGACCGCGTGACCTATCACAACATGACCGCAGGCATCGTCGCCCTGCACCGCGGCATCAAGCCCTGATGCTGCTCGCCGGCCTGCTCGCCAGCGTAGAACTCGGCCTGAACCGGGTGCTGCGTCTCGACAGCACGGCGCTGCCGCGGCTGGCGCATTTGAGCGGCAGGGTGATTGCCGTCGATTGCCGCAGCCCGGCGTTGCAGGTGTTCATCCTGCCCAGCGACGAAGGCCTGATGCTCGCCTCCCAGTGGGAAACCGGCGCCGACTGCACCCTGCGTGCACCGGCTTCGAGCCTGCTGAAACTGGCCATGAGCAAGGACAAGACTGCGATCCTGCACAGCCCTGAAGTCGAACTCGACGGCGACAGCGGCGTGCTGCTGGAACTGGCGGCGATCCTTCAGGACCTGGAGCTGGACTGGGAGTACGAACTCTCGCGCTGGCTGGGGCCGGTCGCCACGCAACTGCTCGGCGGTCACCTGCGCAGTCGTGCCCGCTGGTATCAGCAAGGGTTCGCCAGCCTGGGCCAGAACCTGGGCGAATACCTGGCCGAAGAGTCGCGCACCCTTGTCGGTCAGCGCGAAGCCGAAGCCCGTTTCAGTGAACTGGACCAGATCAAAGTCGATCTGGAACGTCTCGAGGCGCGTTTCGAGCGCCTTTCCCGATCCCTCGACCCAAGCGATAACGCATGAAGCTGCTTGCCGTCCGCCGTTTGTTGCGCATCCAGCGCGTCGTGATCCGCTACCGCCTCGATGACCTGCTGTTCGCCCTGCCGCTGCCCTGGTTTCTGCGGGCGTTGCGTTATGCCCTGCCGTGGCGCTGGTTCCCGCGCAAGACCCTGGAGCTGAGCCGTGGCGCGCGCTTGCGCCTGGCGTTGCAGGACCTGGGACCGATCTTCATCAAGTTCGGGCAGATCCTGTCCACCCGCCGCGACCTGCTGCCGGAAGACATCGCCGACGAGCTGATGATGTTGCAGGACCGCGTGCCGCCGTTCGACTCGCAGCTGTCGGTCAAGCTGATCGAAGAACAGCTGGGCAAGAAAATCAGTGAAGTATTCAGCCGCTTCGACGTCGAACCGCTGGCCTCGGCGTCGGTGGCCCAGGTGCACGCCGCGCAGCTGAAAACCGGCGAAGAAGTGGTGGTCAAGGTGATCCGCCCGGGCCTCAAGCCGGTGATTGCCCAGGACCTGGCGTGGCTGTTCATCCTCGCCCGCGCCGCCGAAAAACTCTCGGCCGATGCGCGCCTGCTGCACCCGGTAGATGTGGTCCAGGACTACGAAAAAACAATCTACGATGAACTCGACCTGCTGCGCGAAGCAGCCAACGCCAGCCAGCTGAAGCGCAACTTCGACGGTTCGCCACTGCTGTACGTGCCACAAGTCTATTGGGACTGGTGCCGGCCGAAAGTGCTGGTGATGGAGCGCATCTACGGCATCCAGGTCACTGACCTCGCGACCCTGGCCGACCAGCGCACCGACATGAAAATGCTCGCCGAACGCGGCGTGGAGATCTTCTTCACCCAGGTGTTCCGCGACAGCTTTTTCCATGCCGACATGCACCCCGGCAACATCTTCGTCAGCACCGTCAATCCGTGGAGCCCGCAGTACATTGCGATCGACTGCGGCATCGTCGGCAGCCTGACCCCGGAAGACCAGGATTACCTGGCGCGCAACCTGTTCGCCTTCTTCAAGCGTGATTACCGGCGTGTGGCACAGCTGCACATTGATTCAGGCTGGGTGCCGGCGGAAACCAAACTCAACGAATTCGAAGCGGCAATCCGGACAGTTTGCGAACCGATCTTCGAAAAACCGTTAAAAGATATTTCATTCGGCCAGGTGCTGATGCGCCTGTTCCAGACGGCGCGCCGCTTCAACATGGAAGTGCAGCCGCAGCTTGTCCTGCTGCAGAAAACCCTGCTGAACATCGAAGGCCTGGGCCGTCAGCTGTACCCGGACCTCGACCTGTGGAACACCGCGCAACCCTTCCTCGAACGTTGGATGCGCGAACGCGTCAGCCCCAAAGCCCTGCTCGGCAACGTGCAGAGCCAGTTCGAGCAACTGCCGCACCTGGCCAACATGGCCCGCGACCTGCTCGAACGCATGTCCCAGCCGCACGCCTACGACCCGTCGCCACCCTGGCACCGTCGCCGCGACGACTGGTTCCTGCGCCTGCTCGGCACAGCGCATTTGGCCGGTGGCGCGATCCTCGCCGCGGGTGGGCCGCTGAACGATCTGGCCTACTGGCCGGCGGGCATCATGATGGCCGTCGGCTTGTATCTGGTCGTTCGTCGATAGCAGGATTGAGCTGCAAGTTATAAGCTGCAAGCCTCAAGCGATGTTCATAGCACTCACGTTTGATTCACCCTGTAGATACGTGTGTTACACATTACGAAAGACCGAAGCGCACTGGCTTTTACTAGCAGCTTGAAGCTTTAAGCTTAAAGCTGCTTCAGGAACTGAAGATGAACAACTGGCTGGACGAGATCAAATGGGATGCCGACGGCCTGGTGCCGGCGATTGCCCAGGACCACAAGACCGGGCGCGTCCTGATGATGGCCTGGATGAACCGCGAAGCACTGCAACTGACGGCGGCCGAGAACCGCGCCATCTACTGGTCGCGCTCGCGTGGCAAGCTGTGGCGCAAGGGCGAAGAGTCCGGCCACGTGCAGACCCTGCATGAGATGCGCCTGGACTGCGACGCCGACGTGATCATCCTGATGGTCGAGCAGATCGGCGACATCGCCTGTCATACCGGCCGCCAGAGCTGCTTCTACCGCGTCTATGAGAACGGCGACTGGACAACCGTCGACCCGGTACTGAAAGATCCGCACGCCATCTATAGCGCAGGACACAAACATGAGTGACACGTTGACCCGTCTGGCCCAGGTGCTGGAAGAGCGCAAAGGCGCCGCCGCCGACAGCTCGTACGTCGCCAGCCTGTACCACAAGGGCTTGAACAAGATTCTGGAAAAAGTCGGCGAAGAGTCGGTCGAGACCATCATTGCCGCCAAGGACGCCGCCATCAGCGGCGACTGCAGCGATGTCATCTACGAAACCGCCGATTTGTGGTTCCACAGTATGGTCATGCTCGCCCAGTTGGGGCAGCATCCCCAGGCTGTACTCGATGAACTGGACCGTCGCTTCGGTCTGTCCGGACACGCCGAGAAAGCCTCGCGCCCGTCCGCCTGAATAACGATTAGAGAGGAGCAGCAGCATGGGCATTTTTGACTGGAAACACTGGGTCGTCATCCTGGTCGTCGTGGTTCTGGTGTTCGGCACCAAGAAACTGAAAAACCTCGGCACCGACGTTGGCGAGTCGATCAAGGGCTTCAA
Source organism: Pseudomonas putida (assembly GCF_028682635.1). Classification (GTDB taxonomy): domain Bacteria; phylum Pseudomonadota; class Gammaproteobacteria; order Pseudomonadales; family Pseudomonadaceae; genus Aquipseudomonas; species Aquipseudomonas putida_AE. The sequence continues at coordinate 143,198 of NZ_JANHLK010000015.1, forward strand.
GAAAGCCATGAACGACGACGAAAAACCCGCCGAGCCCACCGTGACCCCGGCCCAACCGGTGCCGCCGGTACAGCCTCAGGCTTCGGTGAACCAGCCGCACACCATCGACGTGCAGGCGCAGAAAGTCGAAGAGCCGATCCGCAAAGACGTGTGAGCACTGACTAATGTTTGGTATCAGCTTCTCTGAACTGCTGCTCGTCGGCCTCGTCGCCCTGCTCGTGCTGGGTCCCGAGCGCCTGCCGGGCGCTGCGCGCACCGCCGGCCTGTGGGTTGGGCGCCTCAAGCGCAGCTTCAATGCGATCAAACAGGAAGTTGAACGTGAAATCGGTGCCGACGAGATTCGTCGGCAACTGCACAACGAGCACATCCTGTCGCTTGAACAGGAGGCCCGAAAGATCTTCTCGCCGACCCAGCAGCAGCCGACGCCCGTCGAGCCTGTGGCGACGCAGACGGTTGATGCGCCTGCCGTTGAATCTGCGCCTGTGCAAGCTGCACCTGTCGCAGCGACGCCGGTCGCGCCCGTTGCACCCGCGGCTGCGCCCGTTGCGCCGGCCCCTCATGACCCAACACTGCCGCCGCGAGCCCCATGAGCGATCTTCCTGAAAACGACCAGCACATGCCGCTGGTTTCGCACCTCACCGAGTTGCGTACCCGCCTGCTGCGCTGCGTAGCGGCGATCTTCATCATCTTCGCCGGGTTGTTTGCATTCACCCAGCAGATCTACACCTTCGTCTCGACACCACTGCGCGCGTACCTGCCCGCCGGCGCGACGATGATTGCCACCGATGTGTCGTCGCCGTTCCTGACGCCACTGAAGCTGACCATGATGGTGTCGCTGTTCCTGGCGATCCCGGTGATCCTGCACCAGATCTGGGGCTTCATCGCACCGGGCCTGTACAAGCACGAGAAGCGCATCGCCGTGCCCCTGCTGTGCTCGAGCATCGTGCTGTTCTACGCCGGCATGGCGTTCGCCTATTTCCTGGTGTTCCCGCTGATCTTCAAGTTCTTCGCCGCCGCCACCCCGGCCGGCGTGGAAATGATGACCGACATCACCAGCTACCTCGATTTCGTCATGACGCTGTTCTTCGCCTTCGGCGTGGCGTTCGAGATCCCGGTGGCCGTGGTGCTGCTGGTGTGGATCGGCGTGGTCGACGTCAAGTACCTGAAGAAAATCCGCCCGTATGTGATCATCGGCTGCTTCGTGGTCGGCATGATCCTGACCCCGCCGGACATTTTCTCGCAGACCCTGCTGGCCGTACCGATGTGGCTGCTGTTCGAGATCGGCATCCTGTTTGGCAGCCTGATCAGCAAGCGTGGCGAACACCCGGACGACCAGCCTGTCGACGATCACAACGACCAGCCGCCAGCGACCCAACCGTGAACCTGCTGCTCCTTGAAGAGGCCGACTTCATTGCGGCCGACCGGGTCGTGCTGCGTGATCGCCGGTTGACCCACATGCAGGAAGTCCACCGCTGTGAAGTCGGTGACAGCATGCGTGTCGGCCGTATCGGTGGCCTGATGGGCTCGGCCGAGGTCCTGCGCCTGGACGCCAGCGAGGCGGAACTGCGCGTCACCCTCGACCAGCCACCGCCCGCCAAGCTACCGCTGACCCTGGTCCTGGCCCTGCCACGGCCCAAGATGCTCCGCAGGGTGTTCCAGACCGTTGCGGCCATGGGTGTTCCACGAATCGTGCTGGTGAACAGCTACCGCGTCGAGAAGAGCTTCTGGCAGACGCCGTTCCTGGAGCCTGAGGCCATTCGCGAGCAATTGATCCTTGGCCTCGAACAGGCCAGGGACAGTGTCTTGCCGCAAGTGGTGATCGAGAAGCGCTTCAAACCGTTCGTCGAAGATCGCCTGCCCGCCATCACCGAGGGCACCCTCGGCCTGGTTGGTCATCCGGGCCAATACCCGCCCTGCCCCCGCGCCCTGACCGAGCCGGTGACCCTGGCCATCGGCCCGGAAGGTGGCTGGATCCCCTACGAGATCGACTTGCTGGGCAAATCCGGCCTGCAACCGGTGCAATTGGGCGAGCGCATCCTGCGCGTGGAAACTGCCGTCACGGCACTGCTGGCACGACTCTTCTAAATCCAGACGCTCCCCCCGGCTCATCATTTATCCGCCCATCGGGCAGCGACTACAGAACCCAGCGCCTCTGCCGATACACCTCCCATGAAACCAATGTGTGGTCCAAGGGAGTTGCAGCATGTACCAATGGCTGGCCGATAAACTGGGTAACGTGAGCGTAAACCGCAAGCTGGGCGTCGGCTTCGGTCTTGTGCTGCTGCTGACGATGCTGATCACCTTCACCGGCTGGACCGGCCTGAGCGACGTCACCCGTCGCGGTGATGGGCTGGGGTTCATCTCCGAGATCAACGGGATGACCAAGGACCTGCGCATCGCCCGCCTGGATTACGAAATGCGTCGCGGCGAACAAGGCCCCGGCGCCGTCAGTGATTTGCTGGGCAAGCTCGACACCAGCCTGCAAGCGGCTCGCAAGATGATCGAGCAACCCGCCGACGTGGCCATGATCGACCAGCAACTGGCCGCCGTCAGCCAATACAAGCAAGCCTTCGCCGCCATGACCCAGGCCGGCGTTAGCCGCGAAGACGCCCGCAGCAAACTGGGCTCCACCGCCGACAATGCCGTGGCCAAAGTGGCCGAAGTGGAAAAAGCCATGCTGCAAGGCGACAGCGTGGCGCAGTTCAACAGCGTGATCGACCTGAGCAAGCTGATCCAGCAGGCGCGCTTCCAGGTGCGTGGCTACACCTACAGCGGCAAGGCCGAGGCCGAGCAGCCGGCGCTGGACGCCATCGACAACGCCCTGAAATACCTGCAAAGCCTGCCGTCGCAGCTGCCGGAACAACACATCGGCAACCTGCAGCAAGCGACCGACTCGCTCAAGGCCTACCGCGCCGCGGTCAGCCAGTACCGCGATTCCCAGACCGCCAGCGCCGACGCCTTCAAACGCATGGCCGCCCAGGGCGAGATCCTGCTCGAGGTCAGCAACAAGCTCACCGTCTCGCAAACCCTGGTACGCGATACCGACGTAGCGCACGCCAAGAACATGCTGTTGCTGGCCACCGTCCTGGCGCTGGTCTTTGGCTTGTTTGCGGCCTGGGCTATCACTCGGCAGATCGTGATTCCGCTGAACCAGACCCTCAAGGCGGCCGAGCGCATCGCTGCCGGCGACCTGACCCACAACCTGCTCTCCCAGCGCCAGGACGAACTTGGCCAACTGCAACGGGCCATCCAGCGCATGACCCAGGGCTTGCGTGAACTGATCGGCGGCATCAGCGACGGCGTTACGCAAATTGCCAGCGCCGCCGAAGAGCTGTCAGCCGTCACCGAGCAAACCAGCGCCGGCGTCACCAGCCAGAAGGTCGAGACCGACCAGGTGGCCACCGCCATGAATGAAATGACCGCCACGGTGCAAGAAGTCGCGCGTAACGCCGAGGAAGCCTCAGAGGCCGCCGTCGCCGCCGATCAACAGGCCCGCGAAGGCGACAAGGTGGTGGGTGAAGCCATCGCACAGATCGAGCGCCTGGCCAAGGAAGTGGGTCACTCCACCGAAGCCATGGGCGAACTCAAGCGCGAAAGCGACAAGATCGGCAGCGTGCTCGACGTGATCAAGTCCGTCGCCCAGCAAACCAACCTGCTGGCGCTCAACGCGGCCATCGAAGCGGCCCGTGCCGGCGAAGCCGGGCGAGGTTTTGCCGTGGTCGCCGATGAAGTACGCAGCCTGGCGCAACGCACACAGAAATCCACCGAGGAGATCGAAGAGCTGATCGTCGGCCTGCAAAACGGCACCCAGCAGGTGGCGACCATCATGGACAACAGTCGCGCCCTGACCGACAGCAGCGTGGAACTGACCCGTCGCGCCGGCGGCTCACTGGAGAACATCACCCGCACGGTGTCGGCGATCCAGGCAATGAACCAGCAGATTGCCGCCGCCGCCGAACAGCAGAGCGCCGTGGCCGAAGAGATCAACCGCAGCGTGCTGAACGTGCGTGATGTGTCGGATCAGACGTCCGCAGCAAGTGAAGAGACGGCGGCGTCCAGCATTGAGCTGGCGCGCCTGGGGACGCATTTGCAGATGCTGGTGGGGCGGTTCAAGGTTTGAGGTGATTCACCTGCCTCGGTTCACTACGGACCGAGGTGATGCAATTTAGCCAGGCAGAGGTATTCCAGTACGGTCATGTGCGGGATTATCGAACTGCTCAAAAGCGCTCATGAAGTCATCATTACCTCGTTCGCTCGATGTAATGGTCGAAAGGGCGGCCGGCGACCCCAGGACGGGTGACGCCAATCACATTGATTTCGGGCACGTCATCGCCTTGGGCGACTTGCAGGCTGTTGCGCGCGACCTTGGCGATCAGGGAAATCGATAACACTAAAATCCGCCTAAAAAACTTTGGATACTAAATCATTATCAGGACTTTGACCGCCTATCAGAACTGATAGGTCTCAAACGACGTTACTTGTGCTCCACTTGTTCCCGCCTACATTTGAGCGGTGACCAACATGACCATTCAGCAGCAGAGCCAAGCCTCCGACGTTGACCTTTCAGATAACTTTCTACCCCGTCTTACCGTATCTGACACAGCAAACAATGTTTTAATCTACAACAACCTGGTAAATAGCCCAACTATCAACATCCAGTCGCTGACTGGTTTCAATAGCAAAACAAAGCTATGGCTGCATTGTGAATGCACTTACGCCAATGGATATCCTGGCTTTCTAACCTTGGCCGAAGCAGTATCCATTGGCGTTTCGACAGGCGAAACAGCATTCACCTGCGAACTACCGCTTGAGCAACTTTCCAAGCTTGGTGACAACACCAAGATCACAATCATCTTGATGATAAGTACCGACGGCACTCTAAATGAACACTCACTCCACGTCGTTCGTCACCACTTGGAATTCCGACACAATGAAGCCTCGACAAATTACAGCCGATGGATGACAGATAGTGGTCCACTCATAGAACTTCTGAAAATACACGAACTGATACTGCCAGAGGCCCATAATGCTGGCGTGGACAAGGAAGGGTCAGAATTTCCAGGTGTTCGATGGGGCGCCTGTCAAGATAAAACATTCACCAATCAACTACAAGGCGGCATGCGAGTTCTGGACTTAAGAGTTTACAGACACATAGATCACGTGGGCACTATTCAAGAGTTTAGATTTCAACACGAGAGGTACCATGCCAGCCGCTATTTGCACAACTGCATTCAAGAAGTTCGTCAATTTGCAATACAAAATCCTTTAGAAATCGTGATAATGGATTTTCATGAAAAGGTTCTCCCCGACGCGGACAACCGCGTCAAAGACATGCTAGAAGCTGCTCTCAGTGATCGTTGTATTCCGTGGGCCGCACGGGGCTTGACGATCGGGCAAATCCGGCAGCAACACCCTGGCAGGAATATTATTATTGCCTGGGATGATTGGGATCCATCGAGACTGTATCTTTGGGGGAAAGTTTATCAGACTTGGAACAGCCAAAACACTAATACACCGACCACACTAAAAAACCATATGATTGAAATCATGGCCGATCCACCAAAGAATCAGCTATGGTCGATGCTTGCTGCTGGCTACACTCCGATAGGAGGACCCACCCGCTTTACAACTAACGAAATACATTGGGACTATTTCTTTAGTAGCATTGGGTCTGGTCGTTATAGAACGCCAACTAAAGGCAACATGATCAACATTGATTTTTTTGCATCAACAGGAGTAGTCGACCGATGCATCAGCGCCACGCGAGCAAGGGCGTTGGCCGCTCATCAAAGCACCACCTTGAATTTTCGGGCTCGCGAGGTGACAGATACCTCGACAACGTTAGTCTGGAGTAAACCAGAGGATAGCGAGCAGGTTGAGTACTACAAGTTATTTATCGATGGATATGCTTTCAACATTGAAAACAATGAATATACATTCCATGAGCTAACGCCCGGCAGGGAATACCATTATAAAGTAGTGGCTCACTTTGCCTCTGGAGACGGCAACCCTTCCGAAATCAAAGTCAGAAATACAGACACTACCCCCCCCAGCAAACCTGGCAACCTTACAGCATCCGAAATCCAGGCCCGTTCCACCACCCTGAATTGGACTCCGTCAACTGATAACGGCGACATATCCGGCTATAAAATCTACCGCAACACCACACCAATCGACACGACCTCCGCAACTTCATATGTTGACCGTTCCCTTACCCCACTTACGAACTACAGATACATCGTTCAGGCGTTCGATTATGGAGGAAACGAAACCAACTCCGATCCACTCGATATCACCACGCCAGAAGGGATTGCTCCCTCCAGACCGAACAACCTTAAAGCAACTGCAGTTACGGCCAACTCTATTAATCTGCAGTGGGAGGCTTCTACTGATAACGTTAAAGTTACTGGCTATGACGTTCTCCGCAACGGCGACCCGATCGACAGAGTTACCAGCACTTCTTTTTTCGACAGAGGCCTCGACGGATCTACGACATACGCTCACCAAATTCGCGCATTGGATGCCGCTGGAAACTTTACCGACTCTGAATTTCTGTTTACACGCACACTCGACGGAGGAGCCCCCAGCAAGCCAACCAACCTTAAAGTAATCTCCATGGGGGGCAAAGATTACCTGGTGTGGAACAGTTCAACTGACAACGTCAAGGTCGTAAAATATGAAATTCGTCGAAACACCAACCTATTAGGCTCGACAGAGCATTTAGATTTTGATGTGCAGGGCTTCGTAACCGAAGACAGTTTCAGACCTTGTACATATATAGTAAGAGCGCTGGATAGTAATTCTAACTACAGTGACTCCGACCCCCTGCGACTTGACGCCTTCGGTTCGGGCACATGACCAGAGCAGCGCGATAACCAGTAGCTCTACCATCTGGAGTGGAGGCGCTCGGAGGTACAGAGCGTCATCCGGACGACCACAAATGGTCCTGGCATGAATGCTGATGCTGGTTCGCATGTTTAAGGGTTTATGCGGGATTTAGTGGCTTAAAGCAAAAGATCGCAGCCTTTGGCAGCTTCTACAGGGGAAAATCCGTAGGAACCGCCGAAGATTGCGATCTTTTCTTGAGCGACCGCTCCTTACGGAGCGGTTTTTTTCGTTATGCCAGCTGGGCCTGCACACTCAAAGGCTGCAGCGGCAACAGCGGTGCATGCGGATCGGCCTGGACCGATTTGCGCCATGCGCCCAGCCACTCCGGATGACCCTCGCTCCAGACCTGCTCATGCAAGCGAGCCAATGCCACCGGGTCGCTCAGCAGCTGCACACGCTCATCGTTGGTCAGGCCTTCAGGCCCGACTTTAATGGCGTGGCGGACACGCTCGACCCGCAGCCATTCGATCGGCTCGGCCTCACGGTGACGCGAGGTCGCCAGCGAGCACGCCAGGGCGTTCTGCTGTGGATCGACCACCGCACGGACAAAGCCGTCGTTCAACGCATGCCAGCGGTTTTCGTGGGTGTACTGGTCGGTGGCCAGCAGTGCCTGCGGTGGATTGTATTCCTCAGGAATCAGGAACAGGTTCTCGTCACGGGACTTGAGGCCCAGGCCGACACGGCTGGAAATCACCGACACCGGGATCGACAGCATCAACGATCCGACGATCGGCACCAGCCACCACAGGAAGCTCGGGTTCAACCAGATCACCAGCAAGGCCCAGAAGAAGCCCAGCAAGGTCTGCGGCCCGTGACGCTTGACCGCTTCGCTCCACGGCGTGGAGTCGTCGTCACGTTGCGGCGAGTTCCAGGTCGCGGCCCAGCCGAGGAACGCGGCGAGCACGAAGCGGGTGTGGAAAATCATCCGCACCGGCGCCAGCAGCATGGAGAACAGCATTTCCAGGAACATCGACAGCGTCACCTTGAACTTGCCGCCGAACTCTTTTGCGCCCTTGGCCCAGATCAGGATGATGCTCAACAGCTTCGGCAGGAACAGCAGCACGACTGTGGTCGAGAACAGCGCGATCGCCTTGTCCGGATGCCATTGTGGCCACAGCGGATAAAGCTGGCGAGGTTCGAGGAAGTACTGCGGCTCCATCAGCGTGTTGACTGCCAACAGCGCGGTGGACAGCACCAGGAAGAAGAACCACAACGGCGCCGACAGGTAGGACATCACGCCCGTCAGGAACACCGCACGGTGCACCGGGTGCATGCCCTTGACCAGGAACAGGCGGAAGTTCATCAGGTTGCCGTGGCACCAGCGACGGTCGCGCTTGAGTTCGTCCAGCAGGTTCGGCGGCAGCTCTTCGTAGCTGCCCGGCAAGTCATAGGCAATCCACACGCCCCAGCCGGCACGGCGCATCAGCGCAGCTTCGACGAAGTCGTGGGACAGGATCGCACCGGCGAACGCGCCTTTACCCGGCAACGGCGCCAGGGCGCAGTGCTCGATGAACGGCTTCATGCGGATGATCGCGTTGTGACCCCAGTAGTGGGATTCGCCCAACTGCCAGAAGTGCAGGCCGGCGGTGAACAGCGGACCGTACACACGAGTGGCGAACTGCTGCATGCGTGCATACAGGGTGTCCATGCCCGACGCACGTGGCGCGGTCTGGATGATCCCGGCGTCCGGCGTGGCTTCCATCAGGCGTACCAGACTGGTCAGGCACTCGCCGCTCATCACCGAGTCGGCGTCGAGCACGACCATGTACTTGTAGTCACCACCCCAGCGACGGCAGAAGTCGTCGAGGTTGCCGCTCTTGCGCTTCACACGGCGACGGCGACGGCGATAGAAGATCTTGCCGAAGCCCTTGGCTTCGCGGCAGACGTCCAGCCAGGCCTGCTGTTCGGCGACGCAGATGTCGGCGTCGTTACTGTCGCTGAGGACAAAGAAGTCAAAGCGATCCAGGTCACCCGTGGCGGCTACCGACTCGAACGTTGCACGCAGGCCGGCGAATACCCGAGGCACGTCTTCGTTACAGATCGGCATCACCAATGCAGTGCGCGCGTCCTTCGGAATCGGCTCGTTGCCGGCACTTTTACCGGAGATACGGTATTTATCGTGACCGGTGAGCAACTCGAGAAAGCCCATCAGCGCGGTCCAGAACCCGGCCGAGACCCAGCAGAACAGAATCCCGAACAGGATCAGGATGCTGGTCTGCAACGCATACGGCAGCACTTGCGTGGCGGTTTGCAGCAACGGTTGGTGCAGGACTTCTTCGAGGTCGACGAACGACCAACCCTGGTACGGCATGAGGCCTTTCATGAACCAGCCGGCGACGATGGTCTGGCCGAGCATCAGTACCAACAGGATGTAGCGACGGATCGAACCGACAGTGCGCCAGCGCGCTGCCGGCAATACGTTCTCATCCTTCGGCGGCTTCGGCGGGTTGGTGCGGCCGGTCAGGCGTCGCCAGCCTCGCACCAGGATATTGGTCCGCCACGGTTCCGGCACGACCTTGGTCCGGCGAATTGGCGGGGTCGCCTTGAGGACGACCCGACCACTGACGTCGAGCGCCAGCATTTCGGCGTCCTGCAATTCTTCGGCGGTGCTCAGGGTCAGGCGCTTGCCGACCGATGCCTGGGCGGCCTCGGCCGGAGCGTCGAATGTGGAAGACGACAGACGCTCGTGCAATTCGCTGAAGGACCGGCAGCCCGCGAGTTCCGCGCGCTGCTGGTCGGTCATTGGCAGATGTGCCAGATACTCGGAAAGCGTCTCTGGCTGTACTTGAGAATTACTCATCGGCAGGCAACTGATAGCTCCAGGTCTCGGTCAGGACTTCTTCAGTCGATGCCGATTCCGGTGTGGCTTGGGCCGCGTCAGCAGCAGGCTGCTTGGCGTCTTTGTTGTTCGCCGCATCCTTGGCATCTGCAACTGGCTTGGCTTCGGCCTGCTTGGCTTCGGCGGCCTTCGCTTCCTTGTCGGCTTTCTCCGCTTGCTTGGCAGCAACCTTGTCTGCCTTGGCAACGGAAGAGTTAGACACTGGAAGCGAAGTCTTGGCCAGATCGGCTGGCACGATGTTCTGCACCAGTGCAGCACGCATCTCGGTGGACTTGCTCGGGTCCTTGATCTTCATGCGCAGGGTCAGGCGCCAGCCCTTGGTTTCAGGGTTGTAGCGCACGCTGTTCTCGACCAGTTCGGCGTTTTCGCCGACGCTGACCTGGCTGCGCACATCGGTATCCGGTGCCAGTGCCGCCAAGGAAGGACCTTCAAAGTCCACCAGATAGGCAACGCTGCCGTCCGGCTGACGAATCAGGTTCGACTGTTTGACGTCACCGGTGGATTTCAGGGTCTGGCTGACCCAGGCACTGTCCGGTGCGTGCAGCGCCGCTTCGTCCATGGTCCAGTGCATGCGATAGGCGAAGTCCAGCGGCTGGCCTGGCTCCGGCATCTTCTCCGGGCTCCAGAAAGCCACGATATTGTCGTTGGTTTCGTCGGCGGTCGGAATCTCTACCAGATCGACGGAGCCCTTGCCCCAGTCGCCCTTCGGTTCGATCCAGGCGCTTGGGCGCTTGTCGTAGCGGTCGTCGAGGTCTTCGTAGTGGCTGAAGTCACGGCCACGTTGCAGCAAGCCAAAGCCGCGCGGGTTCTCGACCGAGAAGTTGCTCACCGCCAGGTGTTTCGGATTGTTCAGCGGACGCCAGATCCACTCGCCGTTGCCGGCATGGATAGCGAGGCCGCTGGAATCGTGCAATTCGCGGCGATAGTTGAGCACTTTCGACGGCTGGTTGGCGCCGAACAGGAACATGCTGGTCAGTGGTGCGATGCCCAGTTTGCCGACCTTGTCACGCAGGAACATCTGCGCCTTGACGTCGACAATGGTGTCGCTGCCCGGACGCAGGGTCAGGCGATAGGCACCGGTGGCCCGTGGCGAATCCAGCAGGGCGAAGATCACCAGGTGCTTGTCGCCCGGTTTTGGCTGTTGAATCCAGAACTCGCGAAACCGCGGGAACTCTTCGCCGGACGGCAAGGCGGTATCGATCGCCATGCCGCGAGCGGACAAACCATAGACGTGACCCTTGCCGACAACGCGGAAGTAGCTCGCGCCAAGCATGGTCATGATTTCGTCTTGCTTGTCAGCCTTGTTGACCGGGTAGAGGACACGGAAACCGGCGTAACCGAGCTGTTCGGTGGCCTTTGGGTCGAACTTGACGTCGCCGAAATCGAAACGACTTGGGTCGTACTTGATCTCTTCGACGCTGTTCGCCGTGATTTCGTTGATTTTCACCGGTGTATCGAAATGCATGCCCTGGTGATAGAACGAAAGCTTGAACGGGGTCTTCTGATCGGCCCATTCGGCTTTTTCAGTCAGGAAGCGAATTTTCTGATAGTCGGCGAATTTCATCTCGCGAAATTCGTTCGGCAGGTTGCTGCGCGGCGCTTCGTACTTTTGCCCGGCCAGCTCTTTTGCCTTTACCGATACATCATCCAGATTGAATGCCCAAAGCTGGCCGGCGCTGAGCAGGCACAGGAGTGCCGAGCCCGCTACCAATGCGCTACGAAACCGTTTGGCAGTCAATTTTGGTGCGTTACAGGGACTAACAATCACGAGCAACCCTCGCCGAAAACAGATCAAAAAACCAACGGCCAGTTAAAGGGCCTGTAGGCATCCGGTGGGAAAAAACCGGTCCTGCAGACCACTCTTGCCAAGTTGGCGAGCATTGTTCCGACTCCGCTGGGGCAAAATGATTCCCCAATCGGATCCGGACAAGTCTCTACCTAAGTCAAAATGGACCAACGAACGCTGATCCCCGTAGCGCGCGATTATCTAGTAGGCCGCGTTACAACGCATCAGGGGTAACAAAGTATTTATCGGGGAAAACGCCTGTTTTCAGTCGAAAAGCGCTTAAAAAGATGTTTCAAACGCTTTCAGGTCTGTAACAGGAAGGTGACCGGGCCGTCATTGACCAGGTGCACCTGCATATCCGCGCCGAATCTACCTGATGCCACAGTGCCATGCACCTGTTTCGCTTTGCTTAATAGATAGTCGAACAGCTCCTCACCCAAGGCCGGAGGGGCCGCGGTCGAAAAACTCGGACGCAGCCCGCTCTTGGTGTCGGCGGCCAGGGTGAACTGCGAGACCAGCAGCAACCCGCCACCCACATCCGCCAGGGACAGGTTCATCTTGCCCTCAGCGTCGCTGAACACTCGATAGTTAAGCAGCTTATTGAGAAGTTTGTCGGCGCTGGCCCGCGTGTCGTCCGGCTCGACGGCTACCAGCACCAGCAAACCCTGGTCGACCGCGCCGACCACCTCCCCCGCCACCTCGACTCGCGCGCCGCGCACGCGTTGCAGCAGACCTTTCATGCTTCTTCGGGGGCGAGGTCGAGCAAGCGCCGCGCCATTTTATCTGCAGCACGCACCAATGCATCGGTAATGCCCGGTTCGGCAGCGGCATGGCCCGCGTCACGGATGATTTGCAGTTCGCTATTGGGCCAGGCCTGGTGCAGTTCCCAGGCGTTATCCAGCGGGCAGATCACGTCATAGCGACCGTGGACGATCACTCCTGGCAAATGAGCGATCTTGCCCATGTCGCGAATCAGCTGGTTCGGCTCAAGGAAGGCATTGTTGGTGAAATAGTGGCATTCGATACGGGCGATGGACAACGCACGCTGCGGCTCGGAGAAACGATCGACGACCATCGGGTTCGGACGCAGGGTGGCGGTGCGACCTTCCCAGGTGGACCAGGCCTTGGCCGCGTGCATCTGGGCGATCTGGTCGTTGCCGGTCAGGCGTTTGTGGAAGGCGTTGAGCAGGTCATGGCGCTCGTCCGCCGGGATCGGCGCAATGTAGTCCTGCCAGTAATCCGGGAACAGGCGACTGGCGCCCGCTTGATAGAACCATTCGATTTCCTGCGGGCGGCAGAGAAAAATCCCGCGCAGGATCAGCCCGTGTACGCGCTCCGGATGGGTTTGCGCGTAGGCCAGCGCCAGGGTCGAACCCCAGGAACCGCCGAACAGCACCCACTTGTCGATGCCCAGGTGCTGGCGGATCCGCTCGAGGTCGGCGACCAGGTCCCAGGTGGTGTTGTTTTCCAGACTCGCGTGGGGGGTGGAACGACCGCAACCGCGCTGGTCGAAGGTGACAATGCGGTACAGGTTGGGATCGAAGTAACAGCGACTCGCGGCATCGCAACCGGCACCGGGGCCGCCGTGAATGAACACCACCGGCAAACCTTTCGGCGAACCGCTTTCGTCGACATACAGCGTGTGGGTCTCGTCGACGGCCAGATCGTGCCGGGCGTGGGGTTTGATCTGCGGGTACAAAGTCTGCATTGCGCGCTCCGTAAGGGGTCGAGGTCATCCCTGGGGGGACTTCTATTATTCTGCCGTTGGGCATCATAAACCCGAATTACGTCAATGAGCATGCCCCCTGTAGGAGCTGCCGCAGGCTGCGATCTTTTGATTCTGATTTTTCAAGATCAAAAGATCGCAGCCTGCGGCAGCTCCTACCGGGGGAATTGCGTTGGCATTCAGCGTTTGTAGCGTTCCTTACCCCACGCGAGCAAACCTTGTAACAACTCTTTCAATACCACCCGCGTCGGCTCCGCCAGGTCCGGCCGATAACGGAACGGCTCGAACTCTTCCATGTACGTGCACTGCCCCAGCTCCAGTTGCACGGCGTGAATGTTTTCTGCCGGATTACCGTAATGCCGGGTGATGTGGCCGCCTTTGAAGCGTCCGTTCAACACATGGCTGTAATCCGGATGACCGGCGCAGATGGCTTCCAGCTGCGAGGCCAGCTGCGGATCGCAACTGGCGCCATTGAAGGTACCGAGGTTGAAGTCCGGCAGCTTGCCGTCGAACAGGTGCGGGATGATCGAGCGGATCGAGTGCGCATCGAACAACAGCGCGTAGCCGAACTCGGCTTTCAGTCGCGCCAGCTCGTTCTGCAAGGTGCTGTGGTACGGCGTCCAGATCTGCTCCAGGTAGGTTGCACGTTCATCGGCAGAGGGCTCAAGGCCTTCGCGGAACAACGGGATGCCGTCGAACAGTGTCGCCGGGTACAGACCGGTGGTGGCGCCGACATACAAAGGCTTGTCGTCGGACGGCCGGTTCAGGTCGATGACGAATCGCGAATACTCGGCGGCCAGGGTGCTGGCACCCAGCTCGGCGGCGAAATCGTAAAGCTTCGGGATATGCCAGTCGGTGTCCGGCAGGCTTTTCGCGTCGGGGATCAATCCCGCTTCGACCGCCGGGGTCAGGCGCACGCCGGCGTGGGGCATGCTGATCAGCAGCGGTACGCGGCCTTGTTTGAAGTTCAGAACCTTATCCACAACAGATCTCCTACAGACTTGATTCGACGCCGTGGCGCACGACGCGTTTTTCCAGGTCTCCGCCCAGCCAGTAGCACAGGTCGGCCGGGCGATCGATGTGCCAGGCAACGAAATCCGCAACCTTGCCGGCCTCAAGCGAACCGTGGGTGTCAGCCATGCCCAACGCGGTCGCGGCATGGAGGGTCGCGCCAGCCAGGGCCTCTTCCGGGGTCATGCGGAAACAGGTGCAGGCCATGTTCAGCATCAAGCGCAACGACAGCGCCGGCGAGGTGCCGGGGTTGAGGTCGGTGGCGATGGCGATTTTCACGCCGTGCTTGCGCAAGGCCTCCATCGGCGGCAACTGGGTCTCGCGCAGGAAGTAGAAGGCGCCGGGCAGCAACACCGCCACTGTGCCGGACTTGGCCATGGCGATGGCGTCGTCTTCGGTCATGAATTCCAGATGATCGGCCGACAGCGCGTGGTAACGCGCCGCCAGGCTCGAACCGTGCAGGGACGAAAGTTGCTCGGCGTGCAGCTTCACCGGCAGGCCCAGTTCCTGGGCGGTGATGAATACGCGCTCGACCTGGGCAGGGGAAAACGCCAGGTATTCACAGAACGCATCCACCGCGTCCACCAGCCCTTCGGCGGCCAGGGCCGGGAGCATGTCGCTGCAGATGTGATCGATGTAATCGTCGGCGCGATCGGCATATTCCGGTGGCAAGGCGTGAGCCGCCAGGCAGGTGCTGCGCACGCTGACCGGCAGTTCGGCGCCAAGGCGACGCGCTACCCGCAGCATCTTGCGTTCGTTGGCGAGGTCGAGACCGTATCCGGATTTGATCTCGATGCTGGTGACGCCATCGCGCATCAGGCTTTTCAGACGCTTGGCGGCGCTGGCGAACAGCTCGTCTTCGCTGGCCGCGCGAGTGGCACGCACGGTGCTGGCGATGCCGCCGCCGCTGGCGGCGATTTCCGCGTAGCTGACGCCTTGCAGGCGCTGCTCGAATTCACCGCTGCGGTTACCGCCGAACACCGTGTGGGTGTGGCAGTCGATCAGGCCTGGCGTGACCCAGGCCCCATTCAAATCATTGACCGCCGGGTATTCGCCCGCCGGCAGTTCAGCGCGCGGGCCGACCCACTCGATGAGCGCACCGGACGTCACGATGGCCGCGTCCTCGATGATCGAGTAGACGCCTTGCGCCATGGTTGCGACGTGGCAGTGTTGCCAGAGGGTTTTCATCCCTTAGTCTCCACAGTATTCAAAATCGAATCGCCAGCAGGCTGGCTCCCACGGTTGGGTGGGAGCCAGCCTGCTGGCGATGAGTCCATCACAGGCTAGGCAAAAGCTTCGCCGATACCAGCTCGTTCAAGCAACGCGAAGCCAGCAACTCGCTCGCAGCGTTGATGTCCGGCGCAAAGAAACGGTCCTTCTCATAGAACGGCACTTCGTTACGCAGAATCGCCCGGGCCTTTTCCAGTTTCGGCGAGCTCTTCAGACCGTTGCGCAAGTCCAGGCCCTGCACTGCCGCCAGCCATTCAACGGCGAGAATCCCACGGGTGTTCTCGGCCATTTCCCACAGACGCTTGCCAGCCGCAGGAGCCATCGATACGTGGTCTTCCTGGTTGGCGGACGTCGGCAGGCTGTCCACCGAATGCGGATGGGACAGCGCCTTGTTTTCGCTGGCCAGTGCCGCGGCGGTCACCTGGGCGATCATGAAGCCGGAGTTCACGCCACCGTTAGCCACCAGGAACGGCGGCAGTTGCGACATGTGCTTGTCCATCATCAGCGAGATACGGCGCTCGCTCAGGGAGCCGATTTCAGCGATGGCCAGGGCCATGTTGTCAGCAGCCATGGCCACCGGTTCGGCGTGGAAGTTACCGCCGGAGATCACGTCGCCTTCAGCGGCAAATACCAGCGGGTTGTCGGAAACGGCGTTGGCTTCGACGGCCAGCACTTCGGCGGCCTGACGGAACTGGGTCAGGCACGCGCCCATGACTTGCGGCTGGCAGCGCAGGGAGTACGGGTCCTGGACCTTCTCGCAGTTTTCATGAGAGTCGGAGACTTCACTGCGCTCGCCCAGCAGGTCGCGGTAAGCGGCAGCGGCGTCGATCTGGCCTTTCTGGCCACGGGCAGCATGGATACGTGCGTCGAACGGCGAGCGCGAGCCCAACACCGCTTCAACGGTCAGGCCACCCAGTGCCAAGGCACCGGCGAACAGGTCTTCGCCTTCGAACAGGCCACGCAGGGCAAACGCGGTGGAAACCTGAGTGCCGTTGAGCAGCGCCAGGCCTTCTTTCGCCGCCAGGGTCAGCGGGGTCAGACCAGCAACTTTCAGCGCTTCGGTGGCTTCCATCCACTCGCCCTTGTAGCGAGCCTTGCCTTCACCCAGCAGCACCAGCGACATGTGGGCCAGAGGGGCCAGGTCACCGGAGGCACCGACCGAACCTTTCAGCGGGATGTGCGGATAAACCTCGGCGTTGATCAGGGCGATCAGCGCATCGATGACTACCCGGCGGATACCGGAGAAACCACGGCTCAGGCTGTTGACCTTGAGCACCATGATCAGGCGCACCAGGTCGTCGCTGATTGGCTGGCCGACACCGGCTGCATGGGACAGCACCAGCGAGCGCTGCAGGTTTTCCAGGTCTTCGCTGGCGATGCGGGTCGAGGCCAGCAGACCGAAACCGGTGTTGATGCCGTAGGCGGTGCGGTTCTCGGCGAGAATCTGTTCCACGCAGGCAACGCTGGCTTCGATCTGGGCCGCGGCGCTGTTGTCGAGGGTCAGTTTCACCGGTTGCTGATACACGTCACGCAGTTGGGCGAGGGTCAGTTGGCCAGGGATCAAATTAAGCGCAGTCACATTCATTCTCCTTTTGAGAGTTTTTATTAACTAACCAGACGCTCCGGAGATGTCCGTTGTCCGTCGCTTCCCACCTTTTGGGGGGCTGGCGCCTTGGCACGCTGGCTTATTTAGAAATCAGTTCAGGTTCGGCAAAGCCTTGCGCAGCAAATTCGGTTCTTTCAAAACCCCAGCAGCGGCAGCGATGTCCGGCGCCAGCCAACGGTCCTGATCGTAAGCCGGGACGCGCTGACGCAGCAGACGCCACGCCGCATCTGTGCCAGCGCCGAAACGCTGTTCTTTCAGGAACTCGAACGCCTGGGCTGCCAGCAGGTACTCGATGGCGAGGATCTGTGTGCAGTTTTCCAGGGCACGATGCAGCTTCAGCGCGGCGTTGGTGCCCAGGCTCAGGTGATCTTCCTGCAGGCCGGAGGTGACGTAGTTGTCGAGTACCGCCGGTTGCGCCAATTGGCGGTTTTCTGCACACAGCGAGGCAGCGACGTATTGCACGATCATCATCCCGGAGTTCACGCCCGGGTTGGCCACCAGAAACGCCGGCAGACCGCTGACATGCGGGTTGATCAAACGGTCGAGACGACGCTCGGCGATGGAGCCGATTTCGGCCATGGCGATGGCCAGCAGGTCTGCCGCCAGCGCCACGGACTGGCCGTGCGGGTTAGCCTGGGAAACGACGCGGTAGTTGTCCGCGGTGCCCAGCACCAGCGGGTTGTCGGTGGCGCTGTTGAGTTCGGTTTCGATCTGCCGGGTCGCGTGCAGCAACTGGTCGCGAGCAGCACCGTGCACCTGCGGAATCGATCGAATGCTCAAGGCATCCTGTGTGCGAATGCCCTTGCTCTGGGCAATCACTTCGCTGCCGTCGAGCAACGCACGCAGGTTGATGCCGACCTGCTGCATGCCCGGGTGCGGCTTGAGCGCGATGATTTCGGCATCGAACGCGTCGATCTGCCCGCGCTGGGCCTCGAAGCTCATGGCACCGATCACGTCGGCCCATTCCAGCAGGTGCGTGGCATCGGCAATGGCCAGGCAACTCAGGCCGGTCATGCAGGGCGTACCGTTGACCAGGCACAGACCATCCTTGGCACCCAGCTTGACCGGTTGCAGCCCTTCTTCGGCCAGGGCCTGCTGCGCGCAAACGATCTGCCCGCGATAGCTGACATTGCCGACACCCAGCAATGCGATACCGATGTGGGCCATGTGGGTCAGGTAGCCTACGGAGCCCTGGGATGGCACTTGCGGGGTGATGCCACGGTTGAGCAACGCCAGCAGCGCCTCGACTACCTGGCGGTGCAGGCCGGATTTGCCGTGGCTGTAGTTGACGACGGCGGCGCACATGATCGAGCGGGTCTGCTCGTTGCTCAGCGGCGCGCCGACGCCACAGGCGTGGCTGAGCAAGGTGTTGCGCGACAACTGGCTGAGCTGTTCGTCCTGCAGCGAAACGTTGCACAGTGCGCCCAGCCCGGTGTTGATGCCGTAGGCGCGCTCGCCGCTGCTGACGATGCGCTGGACGATGGCCTGGGCGTTTTCAATCCGCGCCCAGATCGGCGCCGACAGCTCGAGTTGCGCGCCATGACGGGCGACGGCGACCACGTCCTGCCAGGTGACCTGCTTCTCGGTGATAACGATTTTTTCAGCCTGGGACATCTTCAACCTCATCCAAATATTGATGCAGCTTCACCGCCGCCTTCGCTGGCAAGCCAGCTCCTACAGGGGATTGCGTACACCTTGTAGGAGCTGGCTTGCCAGCGAAGAGGCCAGCACATTCACCGCAAATCTTTAAACCACCGCTGCCCGACGCTGCACAAAGCGGTCGACATACTCATCCGCCGGCGAATGCAGGATCTCTTTCGGCGTGCCGACCTGGATCAGGCGGCCATCCTTGAGAATCGCGATGCGGTTGCCGATGCGCACGGCCTCGTCGAGGTCGTGGGTGATGAAGACGATGGTCTTGTGCAGGGTCTTTTGCAGTTCCAGCAACTGGTCCTGCATCTCGGCGCGAATCAGCGGGTCGAGGGCACTGAAGGCTTCGTCCATCAGGATGATGTCGGTGTCCGCCGCCAACGCACGGGCCAGGCCCACACGCTGGCGCATGCCGCCGGAAAGCTGGTGCGGGTATTTGTTTTCGTAGCCCTTGAGGCCCACGGTGTTGATCCAGTGCAGCGCGCGCTCGGCGCACATCTGCTTGCTCTCGCCGCGGATCTTCAAGCCGTAGGCGACGTTGTCCAGCACGCTTTTGTGCGGCAACAGGCCGAAGCTCTGGAACACCATGCTGATCTTGCGACGACGAAATTCGCGCAAGGCTTCCATGTCGTATTGCAGGATGTCCACGCCGTCCACCAGGATCGCGCCGCTGGTCGGGTCGATCAGGCGGTTGAAGTGGCGCACCAGGGTGGATTTGCCGGAACCCGACAGGCCCATGATCACGAAGATCTCGCCGCTGCCGATGCTCAGGGACAAATCGTTCACGCCGACCACGCAGCCGGTTTCAGCCAGCACCTGATCCTTGGTCTTGCCCTGGCCGACCATGGCCAGCGCTTCCTTGGAACGGTTGCCGAAAATCTTGAAGACGTTCTTGACTTCGATCTTGCTCACGGTTGCGTTGTTCATTTGCTCACCTCATGCCGTGCACGACCGTACGCCTGTGTAATGCGGTCGATCACGACGGCCAGAATCACGATCGCCAGACCGGCTTCGAGGCCGCGTCCGACGTTGAGGGTCTGAATCCCCACCAGCACGTCTTCGCCCAGGCCACGGGCACCGATCATCGAGGCGATCACCACCATCGACAGGGCCATCATGGTGGTCTGGTTGATCCCGGCCATGATGCTCGGCAGGGCCAGCGGCAATTGCACGCCGAACAGTTGCTGCCAACGGTTGGCACCGAAGGCGTTGATCGCTTCCATCACCTCGCCGTCAACCTGGCGAATCCCCAGGTCGGTCAGGCGGATCAGCGGTGGCGCCGCGTAGATCACGGTGGCGAAAATCGCCGGGACCTTGCCCAGGCCGAACAGCATCAGTACCGGGATCAGGTACACGAAGCTCGGCATGGTCTGCATGATGTCCAGCAACGGCATCAGCACCGAACGCAGGCGATTGCTGCGGGCCGAGAGAATGCCCAGCGGCACGCCGATCAGCACCGAGATGACCGTGGCCACCATCATCAGCGCCAGGGTCTGCATCAGCTTGTCCCAGAGGCCGACCGCGCCCACCAGGAACAGCAGGCCGACGATCACGGCGGTGGTCACGACCTTGCGGGTCGCGTGCCAGGCCACGCCCGCCACGATGGCCAGCATCAGCCACCAGGGCGCTGCGCGCAGCAGGCTTTCGAGATTGACGATGGCCCACAACAGGGTGTCGGAGATGTGCCGGAACACGTCGCCGTAGTTGGTGACCAGCGAATCGACCCAACCGTTGACCCAGTCGGCGATGGAAAAGGTAAAGCTTTCGGGAAACATAAGAGACTCTCAATCAAGGGGTTGCGATCAAGCATCCGACTGCCGTCGTCGGCAGCCGGAGAAGCCCAACCTACAAGGCCGCGTCGATTTTCTTGGCTGCGTCTTCGCTCACCCATGCGTGCCAGACTTCAGGATGTTCCTTCAAGAAGATCTTGGCCAGTTTTGGCGACTCGATCCGCTCTTTGGTCATGCGGGCCAGGTTCTGGTTCAGCAGGTCGATTGGCACGTTGACCTTTTCCAGCACGGCCACCAGTTCCGGCGCTTCGTCGTGGAAGGTCTTGGACAGGCCGACCTTGATGGTCACGGTCTTGTTCACGCCTGGTTTCTCTTCCAGCTTCACCACGTCGACCTGGCCCATCAGCGGCGTCGGCGACCAGTAGTAGAACAGGATCGGCTCGCCACGCTTGTAGCTCGACAGCACGGCGGCATCGAGTGCCGGGCCGGTGCCTGGGCGGAAGTTGGTGTAGGTGCTTTCCAGACCGTAGCTTTTCAGCATTTCGCTGTTGTCCAGCTCACAGGTCCAGCCGGCCGGGCAGTTGTAGAAACGCCCTTTGGAGGGTTCTTCGGCGTCCTTGAACACCGCCGCATATTTGCCCAGGTCGGCAATGTTCTTCAGGTCCGGGGTCTTGGCTTCCAGCTTACGCTTGGCATCGCCTTCGATCACATAGCGCGGCACGTACCAGCCTTCGACCGCGCCGACGACCGGAGCACCGACACCGACGACCTTGCCGGCCTTCTCGGCCTTGTTCCAGACCTCGCTGCGGCCAACCCACTCTTCGGCAAACACCTGGATGTCGTTGCTGCCCAGGGCGTTTTCCATGGTGATGGAGTTGCCTGGCAGGCTGTCGGTCTTGCAGTCGTAGCCTTTTTCCAGAACCAGTTGCATCACGTCGGTCAGCAACATGGCGCTTTCCCAGTTCAGGCCGGCGAATTTCACCGGTTTGCCAGACTCGCACCAGCCCGCTGCCTGAGAGGCGCCGGCGCTGGCCAGCAGGCCCATGGATAGCAATGTGGTCAGCAGGGTCTTGTTCGATTTCATTGTAGTGACGCTCCTAATCATGAATTGGCTTACGGCAGTCAAGAGGCATCCAGCCCTGTCCACGTCCAATCAGGCCTGCGCCGCAGCGCGACCGACAGTCTGCTTTTGTTCGGTGACCACGTCCTGCTCGACCGGCAGGATCAAATGATCGGGCACTGAGCCGTGCCATTTTTTCGCACACAGGTAATACAGGGCTGCGGGAACCACCAGGCCGATGATCCAGGAAATATCCACATCGCCCAGGGCCGCCACCAGCGGACCGGTGTAGAACTTGGTGGAGATGAACGGCAGCTGCACCAGCACACCGAAAACATAGACGCTGATACCGAGGGCGTTCCAACGGCCATAGCGACCGTTCGGATCGGACAGCGCCGGCACGTCATAGCGCTCGCGGGTGATGCAGTAGTAATCCACCAGGTTGATCGCGCTCCATGGCGTAAAGAACGCCAGCAGGAACAGGATGAAGGACTTGAACGCACCGAGGAACGAGTGCTGGCCAAGCAACGCCATCAGGGTCGCAGCACCGACGATGACCAGCACGAAGAGTAGGCGCTGCAAGCGCGATACTTTCAGGTCACCCTGGAAGCCGCTGATGATGGTCGCAATGCACATGAAGCTGCCGTAGGAGTTCAGCGTGGAAATGGTGACCTTGCCGAACGCGATGCTGAAGTACAGCAGCGCAGCGGTGGCACCGGTACCACCCAGGCCAACGATGTAGGCCACTTCGTGGCCGGCGAATTGGCCGTTCGCCGAAGCGGCAGCGAACACGCCGAGGACCATCGCCACCTGTGCACCAATCACCGAACCTGCGCCTGCGGCGAAAAAGGTTTTCACCGAGGAAACCTTGCTCGGCAGGTAGCGAGAGTAGTCAGCCACATAAGGGCCGAAGGCGATCTGCCAGGATGCCGCGAGCGACACCGCGAGCAGGAAACTGCTCCAGCTGAAGTGGCGGATCTGCAACAGCGCGCCAACATCAACCTGGCTGATCAGACGGCTGAACAGATACACAAAGGCAATCACGCCAATGACACTGGCAACACGGCCGATCCAATGGATCACTCGGTAACCGAGCACCGTGACCAGCACGATGACACTGGCGAAAAGAAGGATACCGACGGTGTCGCTGACGCCAAACAACTGGCCCAGCGCCTGGCCGGAAAGCACGGTCCCCGTTGCGGTGAAGCCCAGGTACATCAGGCACACCAGCACGATCGGGATCGCCGCGCCATACACGCCGAACTGCACACGGCTGGAGATCATCTGCGGCAGGCCCAGCTTGGGCCCTTGCGCCGCATGCAGCGCCATGACGCCGCCACCGATCAGTTGGCCGATCAACAGACCGATCAACGACCAGAACACATCACCGCCGAGCACCACGGCCAGGGCCCCGGTGACAATCGCGGTGATTTGCAGGTTGGCACCCATCCACAGGGTGAACTGGCTAAACAGACGACCGTGTCTTTCCGCCTCCGGGATGTAGTCGATCGAGCGCTTCTCGATCAACGGTTTGTTGCCTGCACGTTCGCTGCTGACAGCCATGATTCAACCTCTGTGGATTGTTATTCTGGGTTGGTGATCCCCTGTAGGAGCGAGCTTGCTCGCGAAGGCATCTTTCCTGACACACCTGGGTGCGTCATTCGCTGGCAAGCCAGCTCCTACAGGTTTGCGTCGGCCAAGGCCGGTTTTTTATTTACCGGTAATCATCGGCAGGTTCAGCCCTTGCTCCTTGGCGCAGTCGATCGCGATCTGGTAACCGGCATCGGCATGGCGCATCACGCCGGTCGCCGGGTCGTTGTGCAACACGCGAGCGATACGCTCGGCCGCTTCATCGGTACCGTCGCAGACAATCACCATGCCCGAATGCTGGGAGAAGCCCATGCCGACGCCGCCGCCGTGGTGCAGGGAAACCCAGGTCGCGCCGCTCGCGGTGTTGAGCAGGGCGTTGAGCAGTGGCCAGTCGGACACGGCATCGGAACCGTCCTGCATCGATTCGGTTTCGCGGTTCGGGCTCGCTACGGAACCGGAGTCCAGGTGGTCGCGACCGATCACGATTGGCGCGGAGAGCTCGCCGCTGCGCACCATTTCGTTGAACGCCAGGCCCAGCTTGGCGCGCAGGCCCAGGCCC
>NZ_JANHLK010000016.1 GCF_028682635.1 Pseudomonas putida
ATCTGTGTAACGCCACAAACCCAACATACCCACAAATCTGTAGGAGCTGGCTTGCCAGCGAAGGCGGCCTCAAGGTCGACCAATCTCTCACGGCTGTAGCCGATCCCCTGTAGGAGCTGGCTTGTCGGGTCGCCGCATCGCAGCGAAGGCGTCCTTGAAGCCGACTAATCCCTCACGGGTGTACCCGGACCTACTGTCCCACCGCAGCAACCCCAGCAGTACATTCAGTGCCACGGATACTTCTTCTCCCACTCCCACGCATGCGCCACGATCTGTTCCAGTGTGGCATATCGCGGTTGCCAGCCCAGCAAGCTCTTGGCCCGTCGAGCATCCGCCACCAGCCGTGGCGGGTCGCCAGCGCGGCGGGGCGCTTCACTGATGAAGATGTCCCGGCCGGTCACGCGACGCGCCGTGTCGATCACCTGCTGCACCGAGAAACCCTGGCCATTGCCAAGGTTGAAAGCCGTGCTGGCCCCCCCCGCCAACAAATAGTCCACCGCCTGCGCGTGAGCGGCCACCAGGTCGACAACGTGGACGTAGTCGCGAATACAGGTGCCGTCCGGCGTGTCGTAGTCAAAGCCAAAGACAGTAATGGTCTTGCGCCGCCCGGAGGCTGCCTGCAGGACCAGCGGCAGCAGGTGGGTCTCAGGTTCGTGGCGTTCGCCCAACTGCCCCTCAGGGTCTGCGCCGGCAGCGTTGAAGTAGCGCAGGCAAACCGACCTGAGCCCGTAGGCGCGGTCGAAATCTTCCAGCACCTGCTCCACCATCCACTTGCTGCGGCCATAGGGGTTGATCGCGGCCTTGGGGTGCGCTTCATCGATTGGCACATACGCCGGGTCGCCATAGACGGCGGCGGTGGAGGAGAAGATGAAGTGCTTGACCTCGGCGCGAACCATCGCCTTGAGCAGCGTCAGGGTCGCCGCCAGGTTGTTCTGGTAATACTTGGCCGGCTCCGTGACGGACTCACCCACCTGGATGAAGGAGGCGAAGTGGAACACCGCATCGAAGCGGTGGGTGCCGAACAGCGTGTCCAGGGCCTGGGCGTCGGCGATGTCGAGTTCGACCAGTGTCCCGCCCAGCACCGCGCTGCGGTAGCCGGTGGAAAAGTTGTCCGCCACCACCAGTTCGTGCCCCGCGCCAAGGAGCTGCTTGACCATGTGCGAACCGATGTAGCCTGCGCCGCCTATCACCAGGAATTTCATGCCGCTCTCCTTGATATCGATGCGGTGTCAGCGCGAGGCGGCCGACCCGTCCTTTAAAAGACCTTTGCTGTCACTTGAGACTGTCACTCGCTTGCGATGCTCGCTTGCGATGCTTTT
Organism: Pseudomonas putida; assembly: GCF_028682635.1. GTDB lineage: Bacteria > Pseudomonadota > Gammaproteobacteria > Pseudomonadales > Pseudomonadaceae > Aquipseudomonas > Aquipseudomonas putida_AE. The sequence continues at coordinate 1,320 of NZ_JANHLK010000016.1, forward strand.
TTCAGGAACAACCAATTGGACGCCTGCAGGCCGTCGAACTTGATCGTGTAGCGCCCATCCTGGTAAGTGGCCGGCAGTTTCCCAGGTCGTCCTCCGGGGCCGCCCTGGGTGTACAGGGTCAATCCCGCCGGGGCCTGGAGGGTCAGGGTGCCCTCCAGAGGCTCCACGTAAAATGGCGTCTTGTCGCCGTCCTTGGGGATGGCCCGGGTGCCCAGGGAAATCAGCAGGTCAGCGGACTTGCCGACGGGCGCGCCGTCCAGGCTTTGCACGACAACGCTGGCGTAGGCGGTCTTGATCTGTACCTGGATATTGCCCAACTTGATCGACTCACCGCCTATCCAGCCGGTGGCCGCCTGGGTGCGGGGCGTATCGATGGTGTAGATGCCTTGTTTCCAGTTGCGCTTGAGCTCACCGGTGTCCGTGGTGGACTCGGTGGCCGAGGCGTCCAGTAGCGACTTTGCCGGGTCATGAAACACCTGGGCGTTACTGGCGATGACGCCCGGTTGCAACCAGGGCAGTTGCGGCGTCCGGGGCATGGCGATCTGCAGTTTGCCTTTCTCCATGGCGGTGCGCAGCAGGGCCGAGTTGGCCGGTGTAATGCTTTGGTTGAACAGGGTCTCTGGCGTCGGCGCGAAGACATAGGTGGTCTTGGCTTCGTGAACGTCGGCGCGACGATAAAGCAAGGCGGCGGCGGGCAGGGTGGCCAGCATGGCCGGGTCGTTATAGGCGTGCCAGTTGCCCGCCGACATCCCTTGCTCGGAGAGCCCTTCCTGGCTATAGGCATATTGCATCAGCGCGTCCCAGCCCTGATGGCTGGCCGTGCCGGCCACATAGAGTGGCAGCGAGTGGCGGTCGGCGATCGGGAAGGGCTCGTTGTTCCATTCCGTGACGGTCAGGGGTTTGCCGACGACCTGGCCGGCGCCAATCCAGTCCACCAGGCTGGCGCTGGTCAGCGGGTTTTTCTCCAGCGACCCCGGGCCCCCGTAGATATGCACGTCGACCACGTCTCCGGCGGTCAGGGCCGGCAGGGCGCTGAGGCCGTTGCCGCCCCAGCTGCTGGTGGTGGCAATCGGCACTTTCACGCCGGTCTCGCGCAGGGAAGCGATCATGTCGACGTTGAAGCGCCGTTCCAGGTCATTGAGAAACAGCTTGGCGGGGCCAGGCTCCCAGGATCGCCAGGTCTGGTCTTGCGACAGGTCGTGCTGTTTGGCAAAGGCCTTGGCCGCGTTCATGTACAGCTCGGTGTGCCGGGGTACTGATTTGTCGGGCAACAGGGCGTTGCCATAGTGTTGGGTGATGTCGTTTTCGTTGGTGATCAGCACCGCGGCAATCGCCGGATCGTCCTTGTAGGCAAGGCCGGTATAGCTGTTGACGTGGCTCAGGTAATCCCTGGCAAAGCGTTTCATGGCCTGCTGGATTGTGACGTTTACGTAGGCGTAGCCCTTGAGGTCGGCGATGCCATACTGGCTCTTCGGCAATTCATCGAAGCCAAAGATGTTGTCGTTCGCCCAGAGGGCTCGTTCGACGTGCATGTCGAGCCAGACATAGATGCCCTCGTCCTTCAGGCTCTTGATCCACAGATCGAGCTTCTTCAGCGATTCTTCGTTCAGGTGCTGGGTATCGTGCACGACCCTGCCGTCACCGAAGATGTTGGGCAAGACCCACGGCGAGTCATGGTGGTGCAGTCGCACCAGGTTGAACCCCAGGGCCGAGAGGCGCTTGGCCTGCAGCTTGATCGCATCGTCCGGCGTGCGAAACAGCGTATAGGCCGAGAGGTTGGTGCCCCAGAAGCGCGCCGGGGTGTTGTCGGCAAACAGCAGTTGCTCGCCGACCGCCTTGACGAAGCCACGCTTGCCCGCAGGCTTTTCCTGGGCATTGAGAAAGGACAGGTCGACCGGCGCGGTCTTCCAGTCCAGCCTGTCGCTCGGCCAGCTCTTCGGGTCCGCGACGCCGAAGCGCTCGGCGGCGGTTGGCCCCAGCGCCACATCGCCGGACACGCTAAAGGTGGCCTTGACGGTTTTTCGACCGGGCTTGATCCGGTCCTTGTAGAAGAACGCCCGCACCTGGGACTTATCACCCGGTTCGAAATACACACTTTCCAGCGCGGGCTCAAAAAGCATCTCCATGCGCCGCCCCTGGGCATTACCCCAGGACCAGCCACGGTTGCCGGGCAGCAACACCGGCACGCCCATTTCTTCGGCAAGGGCCGGGTCGAAATTGAAGACGATGCCGCCGCCCATCACGTTCGACTTCATGCTGCGGGCATTGAGGACCAGGTCCATGCTCAATGTCTGCTGGTCTTCCTTGCGAATCTGCCCGGTCGCGTCGAAATCCAGCCTTTGGCTCTTGCCTTCCATGGCGTAGACATAGGGCGAGATCACCTTGAGCGAGGGGGTAAAGTCCGCCCAGTCCCAGTTGCTTCCCCAAAACACGAATTGAGAGGCCATGGCAGGGCTGCCGCCGCGCGTGACCTGGGGCAGGCCGCTGCGCTCATCGACGCTGACGACCCACTCCGCCGCCCGGGTGCCGGACGGCCAGATGACAAGAAACAGGAGAAAGACTGATAGCAGAGGCATGCGGTGAACAAAACACGTCATGAGCGTTACCAGGTCTGTTGAAGGGCACTCTTGCTGCTTGCAGTCTCCGCGCGCTTGAGCCTGCGCGCCATCTGAGCATAGGACACGCCCAGTCCGGCCACCGACCAATACACCACGGGGATGACCGTGATGCTACTGACGGTGATGATGGTTATCAGAATCCCGGCCAGGGTCGCCAGCAGCGCCCGTCCCAATCGTCGCGACTCATCATCCTTGTTGGGGTACGAACGCATCGCCTTGCGGATGCCGAGCACAATGGTGGCGAAAAACGCCACGAACAGCGTGAGCCCGATCAAGCCCATTTGCAGGGCGATGCCGATATAGGTGTTGACGATGTCGATGATGCCCTGGCCCTGGATCAGTGACTGCATTTCCGGAGTGCTGCGGTAATCGAAGGACCCCAGCCACGGATTACGCTGGATGACGATCACCGAGTTATCGATCAGTCGCTGACGGTAAGTGATGTTCTCGGCTTCTACCGAGCCGATGAAGGGCAGCAGATCAATGATTTTTTGTCCGCCAGGCACAATGGCCAGCAGCGGCAGGGCGAGTACGGCGGCGACTCCGAGCAGCATCAGGCGCCTGACCGCATAACGGCCGGTGCCGATGAACATGATGATCATGACCGCGGCACCGATCCACGGGCCGCGCGACAGGGGCGCGAACAAACCCCCGGCGAGCAGGAGGGCGCCGAGCCGTCGTTGCAGTTTGCTGCGCACGCCCTCCTGCAGGAACAGGTAAAAGCCGATGGCCACGGCAATCACATAGCCCAGCGCAATGGCCTGGCCGGTGGTGACGCTGGCGCGCAGCGAGCCGCCACGGCTGAGATAGGTGGAGATTTCCCATTGCACGCCCATGGCGTAGGTCAGCGCGTTGTACAGCAGCCAGCGGCGGGAAAATTCGAACAGACCGATCAGCGACAGCACCATGGCGGCGAGTAAAAAGCCCAGCATTACGTCCTTGAAGTCGCTGACATTCTTCACGGCTCGACTGGCCACGTAGTAAGGCAGGAAAACGTCGAGGAACAGATAGAGCGATTGGCGCAGGGTGTCTGTGGGCGTGGTCTGGCGCAGGAAAAGAGCGGACGTCAGGAGCAGATAGGCCAACAGGAGTTTGTCCGGCCAGGTGCGCCCGAAGGGCAGGGTGTCTGGTCGCCTGCGCAACGCCAGGAAAGCCGGGAGCAGTATGCACAGTGACAGTAGCCGTACATGGTTCAGGTCAAACAGATAGTTGATCAGGCCGAAGCCGGGGACCTGCGCCGACGCGGGTGGAATGAGAAACAACAGCAGGAAAAATAACGCCATGGGGTTGCGTTCGCGCTGCCGCGACACCGTCAGGATGATGGCGGTAACGCCCGCATACACCCAGAAACTGTGGGAAAAAAAGGCCACCAGCGTCAAGGCAAACCAGAGGTTGCGCCGCCGCGTGAAATCACTGTGAGGGATCAGGTCTGCCGCCGGTCGCCGTGCAAAAGCGAAGACGATACCGGCAAGGACCAGGATGACGACTAACGCGCGAAAGTGCTCAGGCATGGGCTACCGATTTATTTGATGAGAGAGCGATGGCTAATGGCTAGTGCTTTGCCTAATAGCGACTATAGTACCTTTCGAGTCATCCAATACCGGGGATTGATGTTATGCCTTCAGTTCACATATCGCCATCGTTTGGCCTTCGTCGTAAAGCGATATCTGCTGGGGCATGGAACCTCGGGGCGCTGGTCACCTCGCAAGCGATTCGCCTGGGTGGCAACCTGGTGATGACCCGTCTGCTGATGCCGGAAATGTTCGGCATCATCGCCATCGCCACCACCGTCTTGTTCGTCCTGCACCTGCTGTCCGACGTGGGGTTGCGGCAGAACATCCTGCAGAGCACGCGGGGCGACGACCCGGAGTTTCTCAATACCCTGTGGACCGTGCAGATCGTGCGCGGCTTTGTGCTGTTCGCCTTGACGCTGCTTCTCGCCGCCGCGGCCTGGTATTCGCAAGCCATCGATTTCTGGTCGCACAACTCCACCTATGCCTCACCGCAATTGCCGGCGGTGCTGGCCTGGACCGGCGTTACCGCGATCATCTACGGGTTCCAGTCGACAAAAGTCGACCTGGCCGTTCGCGCTTTCCAGCAAAAGAAAGTGGTGATCGCCGAGTTCGCTTCCCAGGTCGTCGGCTTGCTGGCGATGCTGGTCATCGGTTATTTCACCCATTCCATCTGGTCGCTGGTGGCTGCCGGGCTGATCACCGCGCTGGTCAGCACGCTGCTTGGGCACTACTGGTTCGAGGGGCCGTCCAACAGCCTGCGCTGGGAACGCGCAGCGCTTGACGAACTGGTGGTCTTCGGTCGCTGGATCCTGTTGTCTTCGGCCGTGGGCGTACTGTCCATGCAGGGCGACCGGATCATTTTCGGCGGCAGCATGACAGTCACCGAAATGGGCGTGTATTCCATTGCCGTACTGATCCTCGGCGCGGTCCAGACCGGTGTACTGAAAGTGGTCGGGGCCGTGGCCCTGCCGGCCTTCGGTGAGGCCGCGAGAACCAATGACTTCGATCGTCTGCGCCGGTTGTATTTCAAATTCAAGATGTTGGTCGACGTTGCGCTGCTGTTTCTGTGCGGGCTGTTCTGGGTCACCAGTCCATTGATCATCAGCATTTTGTACGATGAGCGTTACCACGATGCCGGCAAGATGATGGCCATTCTGTCGACGTCGTTTTTCATGATGCGCTACATCGTGGCCAACCAGATCTGGATCGCCCTGGGGCTCACCAAATACCAGGCCATCGACAACATCATTCGTGTCGTTTCGTTATGGGTGGTGGTGCCGGTATTGCTGGCTATCGGTGGCGTCGAATACGCGATCTGGGGGGTCGCGCTGCATACATTGCCTACCCTGGTGCTGGTTGTGTATGTCAATCGTCGCGTGGGTATCCTCGATATCAAGCGCGAGCTGATGGTGTTGCCTATGCTGGTGGTAGGCGCCTTGTGTGGCGAGTTGGTGCTGGTCGTTTTCCGCTGGCTGTTCGGTTGAACCGGTTGGCCGGGAATGTTGAAGCACCCTTGAAATCTGCGATGCAATCTCGATCCCATGGAGCTGTGAGTGATGAGTGAACGCGTGTTGAATAACTCTGCCATCAGTCGCAGAGGACTCATTCGGGCATTTGCCCTGTTAAGCCTGGGGGGGCTGGTAGTGAAATTTTCCGGGTTTGGGGCCCGGTCTCCTGCAGGAAAATCGGAGTTTGTCGTGATCAACGGGTGGGTGTTACCTGCCGCGCATTTCCGGTAACTGCACCTATGATCAAAGACTACCAAACGCAGAAAGACCTGCGCGATCACTATGATTTCTGCATCGTTGGCGCAGGCCCGGCCGGCATCACGCTGGCCTTGCGTTTGGCTGGCAATGGCTGGCGCGTCGTGCTTCTGGAGGGTGGGGGCCGCGAATATGCCCCGTATTCACAAAGCCTCTACAAGACATCGTCCACGGGGCTTGAGGCCTACACGGAAGAAACCCGCCTGCGCTACCTGGGCGGCACCTCCAACCATTGGGCCGGGCGTTGCCGACCCTTGGTGCCTTCGGACTTTACCCTCGCCCCGCAGGGGGATCTGCCCGGCTGGCCCATCGCGTTTTCCGAGATGGAGCGCAATCTGCCAGCGGCCATGGCCATTCTGGACCTGCCACTGGACTCGGGGTTCAAGACCGTCAACGCGGCCTTCAACAGCGACGAATTCGAAGCCGACCGTTTCCTGCTCAGCCCGCCGACGCGGTTTGCCCAGAAATATGCCAAGGAACTTGACGAGACCGAGGGCCTGGACGTCTTCATCAACTGCAATTGTGTCGACCTGGATTTCGACAAGGACACTGGCCGTATCGTCGCCGTTGTCGTGTCCGATTACGAACGCAACCAGGAGCGCATCTCGGCCAAGCAATTCATCCTGGCCACCGGCGCGATCGAGAATGCCAGGCAGCTGCTTAACAGCCAGTCATTGGCCGCCGCCGGCGTGGTCACCGAGGATGGCATGGTCGGTCGATGCTTCATGGAACACCTGAACATCGCACTGGGTAACTTCATCCTCAACGACGGTGAAAGCAGGGAATCCAGGCAGTTCTTCACCAAGGATGCCTTTGTGATCGAGCATCATTCCGGCAAAGGCAATGTCACCGCTTCCCTGGTGTCGCACGTGGAAACCTATGGGCGCATGGCGGCCATCAAGGGCTTTTTCGAGAATCTGGCCTGCAAGGCTGGCGTGGCGCACAAGATCGAGTTCATTGCCAAGTTCAACTGTCCCGGTGACGGGGAACTCGCGACGATGATCGAGCAGTTTCCCAACCGCAAGAGTCGCCTCTCATTGACTGAAGAGCGCGATGAACTGGGGATGAGAAAGGTCAACCTCAACTGGGAGCTCGCCCCCGAAGACCGCGAGACCATTAAAAGCATCGGCCTGGAGGTGGCCAAGTGTTTTGCCGAAGAGGGGCTTGGCTATGTCAAGCTGGACGAAGCGGTCTATGACGTTTCCTTGCCGCTGAGGGTCGGGCCGCATGCCCATCACATGGGCACGACCCGGATGGCGACTTCCCCGGAATTCGGGGTGGTTGATCAGAACTGCAAAGTGTTCGGCACCAACAATCTGTACGTCACCGGCAGCAGTGTTTTTGCCACGGCCGGCGCGAGCAATCCAACCATGCCGCTGTTGCAGCTGACGCTGCGGCTGGCGGACTACCTCAACCATCAAATGGGTCCTGCGCAGGGCAGATATTCTTCAGTGGAACAGTCTTAGGGAGAGCAACCAAAGCAGGGTGCCACTACAACAACAACCATGGTGCATCTGGTCTTGGTACCGATGTGAAACGCTGAAATTTGTGAGGCTGACAGGATGATTGGGCTAGCAAAGCGTGCAATACGTTACTACGTAAACAAAACGGGTCGGGGCAAGGGGCTATTCAAGAAGTTTTGCCACCCCACCGGCTATGAATGGGCAGATTACCTGGCGCGCTGGGGAGGCATATATTCGGTCGGCAAGGGCGTATGGATCAATCCCGGCTGCAACATCCCCGACCCTTCGCTGTTGCGCATTGGCAACAACGTCGGCTTGTCCGATTGCACGATATTCGGGCACGACGGACTCATTGGCGTATTCGAGATCAGCGCGGGTAAACAGCTCGACTCCGTCGGTGCGGTCGATATATTCGACAACTGTTTTATCGGTTATCAGTCCATCATCATGCCGGGTCGCAAAATCGGTCCGAATTCAATCGTCGCCGCCGGTGCCGTCGTCACCCGGGATGTTCCGCCCGGTGTCGTGGTGGGGGGGAACCCGGCGAAGGTGCTCTGCACCGTTGAGGACCTGATCAAGAAAATCGAAGAGCGTTGCGAAGACTATCCGTGGATGGAACTCATCCGCCAGCGCGGCACTCACTTCGACCCGGATTACGAGCCCAAGCTCAAGGCCATGAGAGCGCAGTACTTCTTCGGCGAGAAAGCCAATGAGTAGCGCGCCCCTGGATGTGCTCGTGGTCAACTACAACACGGCGGGCCTGTTGCAGCCGATGTTCAATGCACTGCGCCAGTCCAAGCGTGCCGATCCGGCGCGCTACCTGGTGGTGGACAACGCCTCGGCGGACAATTCGCTGGATTGCCTGGGCGATATTTGCCCAGAGGCCGTGCTGCTGGCCAATAAAGACAATGTCGGCTTTGGCCGGGCCAATAATCAATTGGTCGAACACCTGCAGGGCAAGTACGCGTTGCTGCTCAACACCGACGCATTCGTCTCCGACGACACCTTGGCCAAGACCCTGGAGTACATGGAGACCCATCCCGATTGCGGAATCCTCGGTGTACGCCTGGTCGGTCGGGACGGAGAAATGCAGCCATCCTGCCGCTATTTTCCGACGCCGCTTAATGTGTTCCTCGTGACGGCCGGGCTCGAACGGTTTTTCCCGTGGGTGAAACTGGTCGACGACCTGGAGTGGGATCATGCCTCGGTGCGTGAGTGTGACTGGGTGCCAGGCTGCTATTACCTGATCCGCCGTGAAGTGATCGACAAGGTCGGCTTGTTCGACCCGCGCTATTTCCTCTACTACGAGGAAGTCGATCACTGCCGGCGCGTCAAGCAGGCGGGGTGGAAGGTGGTCTACTACCCCCACACGACGGTGGTACATATTGGTGGCGAGAGTGCCAAGTCGGTCGACAAGCTGAACATGGACGGTCGCCAGCTGCAGACGCTGCAAATCGAAAGCGAGCTGTTGTATTTCCGCAAGCATCACGGTGTGTCGGGGCTGGCGTTTCACATGCTACTGGTCTGCCTGTGTGACCTGATCCTGGGGCTCAAGGCCTTGTTGAAAGGTCGCGGCCGGGCCGCCATCAAGGCCTGTTGGCAACATACACGGGTGACCTGGGCGCTGCTGCGCAAAACCAGACTCGGTAGCCAACCCACACGGTAGGACAGTCCATGTTCGATAACATACGTGCGGACCTGCGAGCATACGAGGGTGACTGGGGCGCCCAGGGTTTCTGGGTGATGCTGGTGTATCGCTTCGGGCGCTGGCGCTATGGTGTGCGCCCGGCGCCGTTGCGCAAATTGCTGTCGTTCATCTACAAAGTGCTCTTCAAGCTGGTGCAGATCGTGACGGGTATCGAGCTGCCGTGTGAAGTGGTGGTCGGGCGCAACTTCGTCATCGATCATTTCGGCGGCATCGTGATCAGTGGTTACGCGCAGTTTGGCGATGACTGCCGGATCCGCAATGGCGTGGTCGTGGGACTGAAGAACGTGAACGAGCCGATTGCTCCGGTGATGGGCAACAACGTCGATATCGGCACCGGCGCCAAGGTGCTGGGCAACATCCGCATTGGCAACAATGTGGTGATCGGTGCCAATGCCGTGGTGTTGACCGACGTACCGGACAACTCGGTGGCCGTCGGTGTGCCGGCGACGATCAAGCAGCGCAAGCTCGTCGATGCCGGGGAATACTCATGACCACGACGACGGGGGTGGGCGTCGTTGTCATCGGTCGCAATGAAGGCCAGCGCCTTGAGCGTTGCCTGGCATCGCTGGTCGGCGCGGCGCAGCAGATCGTCTATGTCGACTCCGGGTCGACCGATGGCTCGGTGCAGATGGCGCAGAGGCTGGGCGTCGAGGTGGTCGAGCTGGACATGAACATTGCCTTCACCGCGGCCCGGGCGCGCAATGAAGGGTTTGCCCGCTTGCAACGCTTGTTGCCGTCGATGCGTCATGTGCAGTTCGTCGATGGCGATTGTGAAGTGGTCGCCAGTTGGTTGCCCCATGCCCAGGCCTTTCTGGATGCGCAGCCCGAGGTGGCGGTGGTGTGCGGGCGGCGCCGCGAACGGTTTCCCCAGCGTTCCATTTATAACCTGATGTGCGATCTCGAATGGGATACGCCAACCGGTGCGACCAGCGCCTGTGGTGGCGATGCCCTGATGCGCGCGGACGCCTTCGCCACCGCGGGCGGGTACCGGCCGGACCTGATTGCCGGGGAAGAGCCGGAGCTCTGTGTGCGCCTGCGAGCCAAGGGCTGGAAGGTCTGGCGCCTGCCTGCGGAAATGACCTTGCACGATGCGAGCATGACCCGTTTCGGCCAGTGGTGGCGACGTACCCTGCGCGGTGGTTATGCCTTCGCCGAGGGCGCGTTTCTACATGGCGGCGCGCCGGAGCGCCATTGGCGCCGCGAGTCGCGCCGTGCCTGGTTCTGGGGCCTGGGCGTGCCGCTGGTTACGCTGATTGCCACGCTGATACTCGGTTGGCCGGGGCTGCTGGTGCTGCTGGTCTATCCCCTGCAGGTCGCGCGCCTGGCCCGGCGCGGTGCAGGCCCGGCGCGGCAAAACTGGTTGCTGGCGTTCTTCCTCGTACTGGGCAAATTTCCCGAGATGGTCGGGCAGGTCAAGTTTCTTTTGAACAGGTTCGGTGCCGGCAAATCCGCACTGATCGAATACAAGTGAGACTTCGATGGACTATTGGTTGATCGTCAAAAGCGTGTTCTCCGTGCACGCCGGCTATTCCCTGAGGGCATTGAAGAACAAACTCAAGTTCCTGCTGTTGGTGGTCAGGAACCGGACCGAGCTGGACCTGTTTTTCGGGCGCATGTCCAACGCGCTGGGCAGTACCGGTATCGAAAAACTCGGCGGCGATGCCCTGGGTGTCGTGCACTGGCCCTACATCAGCAAAAGCTGGGGCGCCCAGGACAAACTGGGGGTCATGGCCTCGCACTACGAGGTGGTCAGCAAGAGCTGCCCGCAATTGCTGCTGTTCGGTCGTGACGACAGCCTGGTCCTGAGCGATCTGACGGCCTGGTCGCCAGGTTGCACCCTGGTGCTGGACCGCCCGTTCTGGTTCATGCGTGAGGGCGAGCTGGTGCTGAACCTGTTCCAGGGCGATCTGCGCATCGCCTCGATCGCCTTCACCCTGTGTTTAACGGACGATGAGCTGTGCATCTTTATCGGCGCCGTCCAGGGCATCCATAAAGGCATCGAGAGCGACAGGTCGCTGGCCATCTACCGGGATGTCACCAAGGACTTCGAAGGCTTGCGCCCCCGGAGCTTCCTGATTGAAGTGACCAAGTACATTGCCGGCAATATCGGTGTCGGCAAGATCTACGCGGTGGGGGACGTCTATCGTCACCATCGCCACCCTTATTTTGGTGCGCACAAAGCCCAGGAGCTGGCCGCCAATTATGATTCGATCTGGCTCGAACACGGGGCGACCCCCTCGGAGCGCGAAGACTTCTTCGAAATTCCCATGGCCTCGTCCAGAAAGCCCCTTGAAACCATCGCTTCAAAAAAACGCGCCATGTATCGCCGGCGCTATGAGCTGCTGGACGATGCCTTTGCCCAGGTCGACAAGGTGCTGACAGGCAGCTACGCAGTGCATTGACGTCACCGGTTACTGGACTACTGTGGGGGGACCTGCAGTAACAAATTCGACGACAAAAGCCGGGTGCCCATGCGTATCGCTTACTTCATCAATCAATACCCGAAGGTCAGCCATAGCTTCATTCGTCGCGAGATCCTGGCGCTGGAACGCCAGGGCTTTGAGGTACAACGCATCGCGCTGCGAGGCTGGGATGCCGAGTTGGTGGACGCCGAGGACGAGTCCGAGCGCAGCAAGACCCAGTATGTGCTGGAGGGCGGCGTCAAGGCACTGTTGAAACCGGCGCTCGAGGTGTTGCGCGCCCAGCCGAAACGGTTTTTTTCGACGTTGTGGCTGGCGTTGCGCATGGGCCAGCGCGCCGATCGATCCTGGCCGTACCATCTGGTCTATTTGCTCGAAGCGTGCCGCGTCCTGGCGTGGATGCAGGCATTCGGCGCCCGGCATGTGCACGCCCATTTCGGCACCAACTCGACCGAAGTGGTGATGCTGGCCAACGCCCTTGGCGGGCCGGCGTACAGTTTTACCGTGCATGGCCCGGAAGAGTTCGACAAGCCGCAGTTCATTCATCTGGGCGAGAAAGTCCGGCGCTCGGCGTTTGTCGCGGCCATCAGCGCCTATGGGCGAAGCCAGCTGTATCGTTGGGTCGACCACGCGCACTGGGCTCGGGTCAAGGTCGTGCATTGTGGCCTGGAGCGGGCCTTTCACGACGTGCCGGCGGTGGCGGTGCCGTCCGCGCCGCGGTTGGTCTGCGTGGGGCGCCTGTGTGAACAGAAGGGCCAGTTGTTGTTGCTGGAGGCCGCGCGCCGCTTGGCTGAGCAAGGCGTGGCGTTCGAGCTGGTCCTGGCCGGCGACGGCGAAATGCGTCCGCAGATCGAAGAACTGATCACCCGGCATGGCTTGCAATCCCATGTGCGAATCACCGGCTGGATCAGCAGCGAGCAGGTGCGCACGGAAATTCTCGCCGCGCGGGCCCTGGTGCTGCCGAGCTTCGCCGAAGGCTTGCCGGTGGTCATCATGGAAGCCATGGCGTTGCGCCGCCCGGTGCTGACCACCTATGTCGCGGGCATTCCGGAACTGGTACGCCAGGGCGAGAACGGCTGGCTGTTTCCCGCAGGCGCGGTGGACGAGTTGACGGCGGCACTGGCGGACTGCCTCGCGCAACCTGTCGAAGTGTTGCAGCGCATGGGCGAGGCGGCTTACCAGCGCGTGCTCGAGCGCCACGATATCGATACCGAAGCGACCAAGTTGGCTCATCTGTTCAAGGCGCAAGCATGATCACATTCCTCAATTGGCTACTGGGCGTACCGCTGGCAATCCTCCTCCTGCCGGTGCTGGTGCTGTTCGTGCAGGTGCTGCTGGCGGGCTTGCCGGTGCGAGCGTCGGCACCGGCGCGACGCCCGCGACCGCGGGTGGCGGTGCTGGTGCCGGCGCACAATGAGTCCTCGATCATCACGGCCACCCTGGATTCCCTGCGCCCGCAACTGCTGGAGGGCGACCGCCTGCTGGTGGTGGCGGACAACTGTTCCGACGACACCGCGGCGACGGCTCGCGCGGCGGGCGCCGAGGTGGTGGAACGCAGCAACGATCAACAGCGTGGCAAGGGCTATGCGCTGGATTTTGGCGCGCGTCATCTGGCCAGCGATACGCCGGACGTCTTGATCATTGTCGATGCCGATTGCCAGGTCAGCGAGGGCTTCATCGAGCGCCTGGCCATCCAGTGCATGGACTCAGGAAGGCCAACCCAGGCCCTTGACTTGATGCGTGCGCCGGCGGGTTCCGGGTTGAAGGTGCAGATCGCCGAGTTTGCCTGGTGCGTGAAAAACAAGGCACGCCCGCTGGGCTGGGCCCGGCTGGGATTGCCCTGCCAACTGATGGGCACCGGCATGGCGTTCGTCTGGCGCGACCTGCCCTTGATCACGCTGGCCAGTGGTCACATCGTCGAAGACCTGAAAATGGGCCTGGATTTCTGTCGTGGCGGCAAGCCGCCGTTGTTTTGCCCCGACGCCCTGGTGACCAGCTATTTCCCGCGCAGTGACGAAGGCCTCACGACCCAGCGCACGCGCTGGGAGCACGGCCACCTGGGGGTAATCCTGGGAGACGCACCAAAATTGCTCGGCGAGTCGATTGCCCGCGGCAACTTCAACCTGCTGGCCATGACCCTGGATCTGCTGGTGCCGCCGCTGGCCTTGCTCACATTGTTGCTGGGCGCGGCGTTTACCTTGTCCTGGCTGGTGTTCTTCCTGTTCGGCGCCTGGCTGCCGGCCTTGATCGCTTCGCTCGGGGTGGCCCTGTTGATGGTGACCATCCTGCTGGCGTGGAGCCGGTTCGGTCGCGACATCATCGCCTTTTCCGCGTTGCTCTATGCGCCGTTCTACGCGCTGAAGAAAATTCCCCTGTACCTGGGCTTCCTGGTTAAACGCCAGGTTGAATGGGTGCGGTCCAAGCGAGACGACTCCTGATGCACGCTTTGACCTGGCAGCACAACTGGCAAACGATCATCCAGTCACTCAGGGTCATCAGCGACGCCGATGAACAGCAGCGCCTGATCGAGACCTTGTCCAAGCCGCAAGCAGCGACGGTGCTGGGGTTCGTCAATGCCCATGCGATGAACCTGATCGCCAGGGACAATAGCTACTACCAGGCACTCTCGGCCGCCGACGTGTTGCTGCGCGATGGCTCCGGCATGTCCATCCTGTTTCGCCGACTGGGCCGGGTGCCGGGGCTGAACATGAACGGCACGGACTTGATCCCCAAGTTGCTGGCGGCGTACAAGGGACGGCGCGTGGCCTTGTGGGGCACGCAGGAACCTTTCCTGGCCAATGCGGCCAGGCATTGCGAGGCGGCGTGGGCGGTCAATGTGGTGTCTGCCCACCATGGTTTCGCCGAGGTGCAGACCTACCTCGACCTGGCCCGGCAACATCAGCCGGAACTGGTGGTACTGGGCATGGGCATGCCCAAGCAGGAAGTCGTTGCGGCCAGGCTGGCGGCCAGCGGCGTGCCGTGCCTGATCGTGTGTGGCGGGGCGATCCTGGACTTTCTCGGCGGCAAGGTGAGTCGCGCTCCGCAATGGATGCGTGGCCTGGGTTGCGAATGGGTGTTCAGGCTGGCCAGTGAGCCCAGGCGCCTGTTCAGTCGATACGTAGTCGGTAACCCAATGTTCATCTTGAGGACGCTTGCCTGCACGGCACCGACTGGCGGGTAAGTCGGGGGCCAATATATACAGGGTCGGCGCTGTAATATCTTGCAAAACTCTGGCGCAGCATCTTTACTGCTCATATACGCGACGACTTGCTGGCGCGGTCGGTACTTGTGTCGTAATTAGTGAAAAAAACGACGAAAGTTTGACGTCAACCGCCACCGTATCGAAGCCTGGGTTGCAGTGTCTTATTCATTGATTCGAACTTTCGAATAATCTTTCCTTAATTAATTAGTGTTAATACCAAATGAAAGAATATGTGAAGGCACTGTTGCGTCAGTTGATTACGCCGTCGGTACGCTTTGAACTGAGGAAAGCCCATGCCTGGCTGCGCGATATCGCCGGTCGAGCCTGTTTCTGGCGCTGGGAATTTGTCAGGTTCAAGCTGCGCGAAGAGAGCGCTTACGACATTTTCTATGTGGGGCGCAAAGCCCAGCGCGACTTTGTGAAAGTTCTAATGGGCGCTGAACCTCAGGTCGCCAATCAGCAAGTTGAACCGGATAAATCGGGTCGAACGGTATTTGTCAGTGAAATACCGACGCCGGGCGCACTCTGTGTACCGCAGTATCTTAGCGCTGTTGTACCCCTGGGCAGATCGATCGAGGATATAACCGCCAGATACAACTCCGAATTGCGCCGCAATCTTCGCAAGAACCGCCTGCGCTATCGCCTGAAACAGGCGTTGAACGATGACGAAATCGAAAGCGCCGACCAGGGCATGCTGCAACCCTATGCCAGCGCCAGGCATGGCACGTCCGCTTCGCAAATCGAGCAGCAGGAAGTGCGCCGGGTGGCGAAAACCGCCGCCGGGCGCCTGGATCTGGTGCTGCTGGAGGACGAAGTCGTCGCCTGTCACCTTGGCTGCGTGATCACCCGCGCGGGCAAGCGCTACTGGAGCACGATCCGTTTCGGCTACCCGGAAACGGTCTACTCGGATGCGAAGAAGCTGCGCGAGATCAACTCCATCACCACCTTCATGGCGCTGGAATGGGCCTTGGAAAACGGCTTTGACTATTACGATATCGGCACGTGCCTGGCGCGTCCGGACGATGGCTTGCTGGAGTGGAAAAGAAGGCGCGGCGGCGATGTCGATACGCTGAACAACCACGGCTATCTATTTGTCCGGTTGCCAAAAGTGGGCGTCGCGCAATTTCTCTGGGAAACCCCTCTGTTTGCCGTAGAGGGTAAAAAACTGACCTTGCATCTGGGTTTGCCGGACGGGCCAAGCGATGAGGAAATCGCCGAGCGTTATCGTGAAATGGGTTTTGGTGGGCTCTCCAGGGTCTATCTGCATTGCGCCAAGGCGCCACCGGAAAAACTGCTCGAGACCTTACGCGGTCGCTACAGTCATCTGAAATCGCCCCCTGCCATGGAAAGCCTGATGTGCAACTGAACCTGACGTCGAGCAAGCGATGACAAGCGTTATTGGTAGTTAAACGTATTCAGAGTGGTAATCCTTATGTCGCAATCGAACCTGTTGGTGAGCGGCGCTGGGGCGAAATGGAGTTTTGCTGCGTACAAACACATGTTCAAAGAGAAACTTGCCAGGAAACCGCCGCTGGATCTGCAAAGTGTCGCGGTGAAAACCTGGGAAATGGCCCCAGCGGATGCATCGGTCGCGCCGCCTGCGTTTTACCTGCCCAACCAGCTTGAGCGGGTGACAGGATGGCAGTTTTATCCCTTCGAGCATCCCCGTCGCACCATGGAGGGCAACGGTCTTGTCCAGCACGGCCCGACACGCGCGTTTCTGCTCAAGGACGCCTGGTTGATCGACGGCGCGCTGTACAAAGGTGATGCCAAAACCTGGTTATCGCCCAGGTCCGGGTGGTTGCCGAAGGTTCGCATAGAAAACGAAATCGATCGCGGGGCGATGTATTGCACCGTGGGTGGGAACAAGTGGTTTGGCTCGTGGATGGTGGATGACTGTATCACCTATCCAATGGCCGCCCAGGAGGGCATCCCGGTCACCACGTCGCTCGCTGAAACCTCCATTTCCGCCGCCAGGCACGGGATACTTCACGCGCCGGGTTATGAAGACTGGCTGGGGATGAATCCGGTTCGTGTGCGCAATGCGTTTTTTCGCGAGCTGGTGATCTTTGACGACATCAGTCACAACCGTCATAAGCACCTGCGATTTCGCGGAATGTCTGAAAAGTTGCTGTCCCATGTCGATGCCAGTTCTCACCCAGGCGTGTTCGTCCTGCGGGGCAACAAGGGCGAGTTGCGTTTGTTGCGCAATGAACTGGAGCTGGCCGAACGTCTGCGTGAGCGCCGGGGGTTTCGCATCATTGACCCGTCCAAGTGCGATGTACCGACCATCGTCGCGGCCTGTGCCGGGGCCAGGACAGTGATCGGCATCGAAGGCAGTCAGCTCATACATGGCGTCAATCTACTGCAACCCGGCGGTTCGCTGCTGATCCTGCAACCGCCTGATCGTTTCGTCTGCTTCTTCAAGTACCTGACGGATCGCGATCAGCAGAACTTCGGTTTTGTGGTGGGTACCCCGGACGGCGAAGGTTTCCGCATCGACCCCGACGAGGTTGAGCGCACGCTCGATCTGTTCCCGGCCTGAACCCCTGTCTCGTTTGTAACCCGGTAGCGCTGATAACCAGCGCTACTCGAGGTTATGCATCCATGACGCAACTAGTAGGCATGCTTGCCCGAGAAGGCGGTCACCGTGCGGGCAAGAATGACGAAGTCGAGCCACAGCGACCAGTTGTTGATGTATTCGATGTCAGAATCGACCCGACGGATCATCTGCTCGATATCCTTGGTTTCACCCCGGTAGCCGCGCACCTGGGCCAGGCCCGTGATGCCGGGCTTGATGTTGTGGCGCGCAAAGTAGTCGGCGATGTCGGGTGAATATTGCGCATCGTGCTGGATGGCATGGGGACGAGGCCCGACCAGGGACATTTCGCCCATCAGCACATTGAACAGCTGCGGCAGTTCGTCCAGGCTGGTCTTGCGAATGAAGGCGCCGACCCGGGTCATGCGCGGATCATTCTTTTGCGCTTGCTTGACCACGCCGTCTTCAGGCTGGTGGACCTTCATGCTGCGAAACTTCCAGATGCGAAAGGGCCCGCCACTCCAGCCCATCCGTTGCTGGCGGAAGAACACCGGCCCCGGGCTGTCGAGCTTGATCGCAATGGCGACGATGGCCAGCACCGGCGCGGCAAACAGCAGGATGAGAAAGGCCAGCACGCGGTCTTCCAGGTTCTTGAGCAGCAGGCGCATGCCCATCAGTGGCGTTTCGGACAAGGTCAGCACGGGAATACCGGCAATCTCGCGAACGCTGTGATTGATCAGGCGCAGGGAAAAGATGTCCGGCACCCAGTTGACCGAGATGTGCTTGTCGAACAACTTCAGATACACATCCTTGATCACCTGCGAACCGTCCAGGGGCGTGACGAAATAGACGGTGCGAATGGAATGTTGCGCGACCAGGTCATCAAGGTCGGACAAATTGCCCAGTATCGCCAGGCGGTTGGGGTTATCCGAGCCATCCTTGCCATGGTCATCGGCCGCTCCGATCAGTACGGAGCCGACGACCCGTTCACCCAGCCAGGGATTGTTACTGATTTTCTGGTGGAGGAAGTCGGCCAGTTCTCCCGAGCCAATGATCAGCGCGTTGTCCCGTTGGGTGGGATGCGCCAGAAACTTCTTTTGCAGTTCACGCGTCCCGAGGTGCAACAGCAGCTGGGCAAAATAACCGATGACGAACAACTCACCGACCAATAGTCGTGAGTAGGTTTCGCTTTGTTTCGTAAGAAAGGCCATGGCGACGAGAAAACAAAAGGCGGCGGTCCATGCCTTGAACAGTTTGAAGGCCTTGACGGCGAACCCGACGTTGCTTCGATAGATGGCGTAGTGGTCGTACACGACGGCCAACGCCCCCAGCAACAGCAGGACCATGATCACATAGGCCTGGGTGATGTAGCCGATGTGATAATCAATCAGGTACCACGCGACACCGGTGACAGCCAGGCTATCGAGGCCGGCCTGGATAAAGATACTGGTGCTGCTTCTTCGCTGGAGTACGGAACGGCTACTGCTCGGCTCAAAAATCATGATCAGATCCCATTTTTGCTACCCCCTCGCGCCCAACAGGAACGCGATCCAGGTCAAAACTACCCTCGTTTCAGAGCTTTAGCCTCAGCGGCAAGCTACTTATAGTCGAGAAATCCACCCTCCACCGAAAATCCCGAGGCAGGGGAGAATGCGGGTCCTGTGCTATCACTTTAGCAGCACTGTGGATTCATTCACGTTATGGACGAAGTTTAGTCGGGAGCAGTGATGCAGGCGCCGGCTGGCCTGCTTTTCGGGTATCTGGACGACCATCGGTCGCAAGGGGATTATTCGGGCAGGCGCGAAGGCCTGGGCCCCGGTTGTGTCAATGCGTTCGCTGCTGTCAGTTGTTCATCCCGTCTTCGATGGCGATGCCTTGAGCGCGCATCCTGTCGATCAGTTCGGCGCGGGTGCCCGGCAGATTGAGCATGGTCTTGGCGCGCAGCGCCGCCACTTCGTCGGCACTGTAGGGCTGGTAGTCGGCGGGTCTGCTTTTGCCGGCCATGCCATCCTCGCGCATCAGCCAGTTGAGCAGGTCAGCCAGTTGCGCGTTGTTCAACGCCGATTGCGACATGCCCGGCACACGCACCAGGAATTCACGGCCGCCCGGCACTTTCAGGAAGTTGCCGACAAACCCGGTCATTCTCGGTGTGTCATTGGCCGCCGAGCCCATGCCGTTGCCCAGGTGGCAGCCGGCGCATTGCAGCTGGTAGTTCACGCCCACGCTGTAGCCGGCTTCGGCGATGGGCTTTTGCAGTTCTTCGTTGCCGGGGGCGTGACGCTGCGTCGGGTCCGGGATGGCCCGGGCATGGACGAGCGGGGCGCTCAGGGCGCAGACGAGACCGAGGACCAGCAACTTGCGCATAGATGTCTCCTTTTGTAGGAGCTCGGCTTGCCGGCGAAGGCGTCCTTATAAACGCCTTCGCCGGCAAGCCGGGCTCCTACAAATCAAATGCCGGTTGCCAGGGCAACCGGCGGTGGGTGTCAGACCGCCACGCCACGGATGATCGAAACGGTGCAGTGATAGATGTGCGATTTGGCCGCCAGGCACCAGTTCACATCGTTGTTGTTGAACGGGCGGTAGGCCGGTTCTTCACTGTCGTTGCGGGTGCAGGCGCACTGCGCGCAGCTTTGCTTACCGCAGCAGTCGTTGTACGAAATGATGTAGTCCTTGCCGTCGGCCGGGTTTCGGCAGGTGCCGATCCAGGTCACTTGCGAGGCTTCGGTGCCCGGTGGGCAGGACGTCACCGATCCGCCGCAGCAGCTGCACAGAAAACCGTCGATGGAACAGTAGCGCCAGTAGTCGCAACTGTTCGGATCACCCGGGTCACCGGCCTTCGGGTCAGTGGCGGCCAGCGCCTTGCTGGTGCGATCCAGGGGCAGCAGCAGGGGCAGGGCGGCACCGGCCACCATCAGCGAGCCCATGCGCGACAGCAGTTTGCGGCGCGAAGTAGTGTCGGCAACACGGCGCGTCGAGCGCTCGAACAACAGATCCAGCAGTTTCATGAAGGTCTCCCTGCCTTATCAGTGGCTATGGCCGTGGCTGTGGTCATGGTCGTGGGGCTGCGCGTTGAGGTATTGCTGCAGCGTGGCGTGCTTCAAGTGCTCAACTTCGAACAGGCTGTCCAGGTGTTCGCGGGAGTTGACCAGGCCTTTGGCGCGCAGGGTGCCGGACTTGTCGATCAGGGCGGCGTAGGGCAGCTTGCCGATCTGGTAGGTCATGCCCACTTCCGGGCCGACCACGTAGGTGGCGTCTTCGAGCTTGTGTTCGCGGATCAGCGCTTGCTGGGCATCCATGTCGCCATCGCTGACGAACACCACGTCGAGCGTACCGGCCTGTTCTTTGGCGATGGATTTGATCGCCGGCAGCAAGGACTTGCAGATCGGGCAGGTCGGCGAGAGGAAAAACAGCAGTTGCGATTTTTCACCGGCATAACCGAAGTTCACCGGGCGGCCCTTGCGGTCGGCGGCGGTGATTTGCGGTGCGGCTTCGTTGACGGCCACGCCTTTGTCGACCATCAGCGCGCCGGCCGGCGCCAGGCGACCGTGCAGCACGCCAATCTGACGGACCAGGCCCATGACGACAAACGCCACGGCCACCAGCAGCACCCAGAGCAGAACATTGGAAACTATCAAGCCTTCCATTTCGATTACCTACCAATCAATTTGAGCAGAAGAGGGGAGTTCGCCAGCAGGCCATCGGCCGCGGCGTAGATGAGCAGCGCGACAGCGGCGGCGGCCACGGTGACGAAGCCATCGAACACAGTCATGTCACGCACCACCGGCGCCACGCTGGCCAGCAGCGCCAGCGCCACCAGCACGGTGTTGCGCAGCAGCAGCACCGGGCGCAGGGGTTGTGCCTGGTCTGGACCGGCACAGCCGCAGTCGATGTCGCGACGACCGCGCCACAGGTTGATGCCGATGGCGGCGGCGTACAGCGCCAGCAGGCTGGCCGCGCTCAACGCCGCCCAGCCCCGGCTGACCGGGACCAGCAGCGCGAAAGCGATGGCCAGTTCCAGCAGCGGGATAAGCCTGGCGCTCGGGCGAACCAGTGCGGCAGGCAGCAGTTGATAATCCGCCAGCTGTTTGGCGAAGCGCCCCGGGGCGCGCACCTTGTGGGTCGCGGCACTGGCCAGCAGCGCCGAAATGGCGAGGGCGCAGGCATTAATGAAGATCGGATCTGATTGCATGGGCCGAATCTCGTTTAGTAGCTCATGACCTGGGTCGCGGTTTTGGCGACCTTGGCCATGCTGCCGGTGTGCTGGTTGGTCTTGAGGTCGAAGATCTGCAAGCCACCTTCAACGTCGGTGCCCAGCAACAGCGGCTTGTCGTCGCCGGTTGCCTGCATGCTCCACACCGGTGCCGGGGCTTGCAGGGTGGCGACTTTCTTCATGGTCTTGAGATCGAAGGCCCAGATGAAGGGGCTCGGGTCTTCCCATTTCATCGGTTCGTGGGCGTCATGCATCAGCACGTACAGGCGGTTGAGCTTCGGCGCGACGGCCATCAGCTGCCAGCCGCCCGGTGCCCAGCCGGCTTTCTTTTCTTCGTCGGTGGTCAGCGACCAGCTCGGCAGGATTTTCGGCGTGTCGCCGGAGAAATCCACGGCGCGCACGGTGCCGGTGGTGGTGGTGAAGTAGTAGGTGTCGCCGACGTTGACCGCGCGCTCCACCAGTTTTTCTGCGTTCGGATCGAAGTACGGCGTGCGGTTGCGCGCGGTTTCCTGGCCCTGGTCGTTGAGGGTCACCACCTGCAGGCTGCCGTCGCCGCACAGCGAGGCGAAACGGCGTTTGCCGACCGGGTAGTTGAGCACGCAACCGGGGATCGAGACTTCGCTGGCGACGGCCTTGCTCTGGGTGTCGACCACGGTCACCGAGGTCGAGGGGGTGAAGTTGTAGACGTAGACGAAACGGTCATCGCCGCTGGTCTTCAGGGCGTAGCGCTGGGTCAGCGACTCGGCGCGCTTGTTCGGGATCAGCACTTCCCAGGCCGGCGACAGGGTCGAGCTGTCCCAGGCGGTCAGGACGTCGGTGCGGGTGCCGCGGGTGCCGCGCGAATACCAGATGTCGGCGCTGTAGAGCAGCTTGCCGTCGTGGCTCAGGGCCGAAGGCGCGGCGAAACCGGTCGGCACCATGCCCAGCACACGTTTCTGATCCGGGTCGACCACGGTGACACGGCCGGCGACGAAGCTTTCGAACTCGACATCGACGACAAACGCGCGGTGCGGTTCAGCGGGGAAGGCCAGGGTGGTCTGGCCGATGCCGGTGTCGGCCGGCAAGTCCGCGCGGGCACTGTTCAAACCGAGTACAAGCAGGCTCAGGCCTAGCGCTGACTGTACGGAGATCCTGTTTGTTCGCATAAGGGGAACTTCCTGAATTGTTGGTAACGCGGATCGCGGGTGAGTGGGCAGATTCTGACCATCGAATAGTGCCTCGCCCGGCAATCCCAGGAATTGCCCTGCCTGCCAAGTGTTTGTGTATCTGTGCCAGTGTCATGTTGCAGGAGCGAGCTTGCTCGCGATGGACGTCAACGATAACGCGCGCTGCCTGAATGACCGGATCGTCCTGACGTTTTTCGCGAGCAAGCTCGCTCCTACAGGGGGCCGGGGGTGGCCAGGGGAAGGGAAAAGCTGAATACGGCACCGCAAGGCTCCAGGTTTTGCGCCCAGATATCGCCCCGGTGACGGCCGATGATGTTCTTGCACAGCGCCAGGCCGATGCCGTTGCCGCTGACCTTGGACGAGAAGAAACCGTCGAACAGCTTCTCCTGCGCCTGGGCCTGGATGCCGCGGCCGCTGTCCTCGATGCTCACCAGCGCCATGCCGTTGTCGGCGCGGGCATGGATGCGCAGCAAACGGCGTTCGACGGGGAGGTCGGCCATTTCTTCGATCGCATTGAACGCCAGGTTGAGGATCACCTGGCCGATCAACACCTTCTCGCAGCTCACCCGCAGCGGCTCGGGAGAGGTGATGACGTCCACGCGCACCATGCTCGGGTCGGCCCGCAGGCTGATGAAGTAGCGGGTTTCGCGCAGCAACTCGTTGAGGTCGATCAGCTCTTCGCTCTGCTCCAGTTTCACTACGTAATCGCGCACGCTCTTGATGATCACCGAGGCGTGCTCGATCTGCCGCACGGCATTCTGCAGACCCCAGGCGACGCCCTGATCTGCATCGGCGGCGTTGCCCAGGCGAATCACCGCGCCCTCGATGAAATTGCGCGTGGCGGCCAGCGGTTGGCTCAGTTCATGGGCGATGGCCACGGCCATTTCGCCCATGGCGTTGTAGCGCGCCAGGTATTCGAGTTTCTGCTCGCTGACCCGCCGCGCTTCTTCGGCCTGCACCTGTTCGGTGACGTCGCGGAATAACAGCAGGTGCCCGACCAGATCGTCCTCAATCTCGATGTAGCGGCAGGTTGCGTCATGCCAGCGCCACTCGCCGTCGCGCCGCTGCACTTTGTAGTGAACGCTGAACGGCGCGTGCTCCGGTGTTTCGTTGGCGAGCTGTTGCAACAGGCGCTGGCGTGAAGCGTCGTCGCACCAGCCGAGAAAATTCTTGCCCATCAGCTGACGCACTTCGCTAGCGAGCAAATGCGCGCCGGAATCGCTGATGAAGCGGATATCACCCTCGGGGCCCAGCACCGCCACGCCTTCGGCCAAATCCTGCATGAAAGCCTTGAGCCGACTTTCGAAACGCTTGAGGTCACGCTTGACCCTGTCCTCCTTGGAGATGTCGCGAAACTGCACCATCAGCACATCGCGACCGTCCAGGTGCACCAGGGTCGCCACCGCCTCGGAAAGAATCTCGACGCCTTGCTTGGAGCGATAGCACCACTCGATGGCGCGCTGGCCGGTGCGCGCGGCACCTTCCAGCCAGCGCAGCCCCACCGAGCGCCGGTACTTCGGTGCGTCGCGGGTCATGTCCGGGGCCTTGAGCGGCGTCAGTTCCTCCAGGGTAAAACCCAGCGCCGCCAGGGCGGCAGCGTTGGCCCAGAGAATTTCCTTGGTCTGCGCATCGTGAAGAATGATGCACAGCGGCATGGCTTCGATCAGCGCATAAAAATCGTTCGGTTTTGGCAAGTACATCGCACGGCCCTTGGCGGCAGAGATTTGCAGTATGGCGTTTTATACCTGCTCGCACAGCGGGATGCGCTCAGAGGTTACCGGTGTGGTTCTAGGGGTTTTCTTTAGCTGGGGGGCTGCACGCACCAATAGTTGCGCCGGCATGCGGTTTTTACACTGGACCGCAATGCAAGGGTGACTACCACCCATTACCTGTAGGAGCGAGCTTGCTCGCGAAAGGCGTCAACGATGACGCGGGCCGCCTGATTGCTCGCGGTGTCTGGTCGGCCATCGCGAGCAAGCTCGCTCCTACACAATAAGAAAAACGGAGAAAGCCCATGCTGCGTTCAGCGGTCGTGCAACAAGACGCAACGATCGGCGTTGACGAGAATGTCGTCGACAGCCCGGCCTTTGCGCAGGTACTGGAAGAAGTACGCCAACGCCGCAACGATTTCGACGCCGGCTCCCACGTGCCTCGGGACATGATCGAGCGCTTCAAGCAGGTGGGCATCTACCGCGCCGCCACGCCGAAATGCTACGGCGGCGACGCCCTGGCCCCGGCAAAGTTTCTGCAGATGATCGAGCGCATCTCCGAAGCCGACGGCTCTGCTGGCTGGGTCGCGAGCTTCGGCAGCGCCGGCGTCTATCTTGCCGCATTGCCAGCAGAAACCCTGGCTGAACTCTATTCGCAAAGCCCTGACCTGGTCTTTGCCGGCGGCCTGTTTCCGCTGCAACCGGCCGAGGTGGTAGAGGGTGGCTACCAGGTCAACGGCACCTGGAAGTTTGCCAGCGGCTGCAAAGGCGCCGACCTGCTGGGTGTGGGCATCGGTGCCGCAGGCGGCAAGCCGCGCACAGCGGTATTGCGTCCGGACCAGGTAGAGATCGTCGAGAACTGGGATGTGGTTGGCCTCAAAGGCACCGGCAGCCATGACCTGCGCGTCACCGACAAGCGCGTCGACGAGCGCTGGACCTTTATCCGGGGCGGGGCTGCAACCATCGATGAGCCGTTGTTCCGGTACCCGTCGATTGCCTACGCCGCGCAAGTGCTGGCGGTGGTCAACCTGGGCCTGGCCCGTGCTGCACTGGATGAAATCAGCCGCATGGCCGGCGGTTCGGGTATCACCGGCGCGCCGAAATTAGCCGACCGCGCTTACGTGCGTATCGAAATCGCCAAGGCTGAAGCCAAGCTCAGTGCTGCGCGCGGTTTCTTCTACAACGCCACCGAACAGGTATGGAACTCGATCCTCGCGGGCAACCCGGTCACGCCGGAGCAGACCAGCTTGTTGCGCCTGTCCGCCATCCACGTGTCCCAGGCCGGTGCCGCCGTGGTGCAGAGCGCCTACAGCCTGGCCGGTACCACTGCCATTTACCTGCGCCATCCGCTGCAGCGTTACCTGCGCGACTCGATGGTGGTGACCCAGCACGCCTTCCTCAGCGAAGGGCTGTACGACGGCGCCGGCTCGGTGTTCCTCGGCGTACCGCCGTTCCCGGGCTACATCTGAATTCTCTATTTCAAAAGGATCGACACTCATGACCCAGACCACTCAAGAACCCTTGCGCGTCGTCTTCTGCATCGGCATCACCCAGAACTTTTTCGACCTGCCCACCGGCGAAGGCCTGAGCGTGTGGAAAGGCTTCAGCCAGATGATGGGTGACCTCGGCGCGATGCCCGGCATCACCGTGCTCGGCGCCATGGATGACGACCGCCTGATGGTCGGCCCGTCGACCACCTCGCCCTGGACCGTGTACATCATGGCCGACGTCGACTGCCACCAGTCGGTGATCGACGCCTGCAACCTGTTCCGCACCACGCCGGTCGGCCAATACAGCCTGTGGCGCTACGCGAAGATCGAAGCGCGCATCGGTCGTCCGCTGACCATCCCTGATGCGGCCAGGGTGTAAGCCATGAACGAGGCCTTGCTGCAGCGTCTTCAGACACTCGAAGGGGAAAGCGCAGTGCGTCGCTTGATGGCGCGCTACATGGACCTGTGCGATGTGCCGCGGGCGGTGGTTGAAGCCAGTGAATTGGCCCGGTTGTTCACCGTCGATGCGATCTGGGAAGGCGTAGGCAGCTCCACTGCGCAGACGTTTGGCCAACATCGCGGACGTGAAGCAGTGGCCGCGTTTGTCGGTGGTTACCTGCCGCCTTCGGACCACTTCCGGTTGAACCTGCATTACCTCACCAGCGAGTCGATCGTGGTCGACGGCAGCGCGGCGCAAGGGCAGTGGATCATGCAGCAGATCTCCACCTACGCCGATGGCCGCAACGAGCTGTTCGGCACCCGCCTGAACATTGATTTCCGCTGTGTCGACGGCACCTGGCTGATCGCGCATTTCCGTACGCAACGGCTGTTCAACACGGAGCTCAATGCATGAGTACGTTCATCAGCGAATTCCTCCTCGGTGGCAACGGCAAGCGCGTGGCCATCAAGGACTCCATCGACATCGCCGGCCATCCGACCCGCTCGGGCAGCCGTGCCTTTGCCGATGCACCCGCAGCAACTAAAAACGCCGAAGTGGTGGACGCGATCCTCAACGCCGGCTGGCAGATCGTCGGCAAGACCAACCTGCACGAACTGGCCTTTGGCGTCACCGGCATCAACGACTGGACGGGCACGCCGATCAATCCGCAAGCGCCGGATCGTGTTCCTGGCGGCTCGTCCAGCGGTTCCGCTTCGGCGGTCGCGGCCGGGTTGGCGGATATCGCCATCGGCACCGACACCGGTGGTTCGGTGCGGGTGCCGGCGGCCTGCTGCGGCATCGCCGGGCTCAAGCCGACTTACGGTCGGGTCAGTCGTGTTGGCGCACATCCGCTGGAATCCAGCCTCGATTGCGTCGGGCCGTTCGCCAAAACCATGGACGATCTGATCGCCGCCATGCAGGTGATTTGCCCGGGCTTTGAAGTGCAGGGTCTGCCGGGCGCCGGTTGCAAAGTCGCCTTCCTTGAAGTGGGCTGTGAGCCGCACCTGCAAGCCAGCCTGGGTGCCGCCGCCGACCGCGCCGGATGGCGACGCGGCAACGTGCACCTGAGCGAATTCGAGGCGGCCTTCGCCGCCGGCCTGACCGTGATCAATTTCGAAAACTGGGCAGCGTTCGGCCACCTGACCGGCAAGGGCCTGATTGGCTCCGATGTAGAAACACGCTTGCTGGTGGCCAGCCGCACTACGCGTGACGAGCTGGCCCAGGCCGAAGCCGTGCGCACAGCGTTCACCCAACAAGTGGACGCGGCGCTGGAAGACTTTGCCGTATTGCTGCTGCCGACGATGCCAAGCCTGCCACCCACGCTGAGTGAAGCGCGTAGCGCCAGCAAGGCCGTCGCCGGCATGACGCCGCTGGTGCGCCCCTTCAACCTCAGCGGCCACCCAGCGCTGAGCGTGCCGGTGGAACTCGATTGCGGCGGGCTCAAAGTCGGCCTGCAGATCGTCGGTCGCAAAGGTCAGGACGAACTGGTCTGCGCCTTCGGTGCGCAGCTGCAAGCCTCAACTAATCAATCATAAAAAGAAGCCATGAGGAGAACCGCATGAGCACTCATGAATACCGGCTGATCGCAACGTCGAAAAGCCCCGAAGACCTGGTCCAGCATGACCGCGTCGACGTCTCGCTGTACAACGACCCGGCGCTGTTCGAAGCCGAGCTCGAGAAGATTTTCTACCGCACCTGGGTGTGGGTTGCCCACGAAAGCGAAGTGCGCAACAGCGGCGATTTCAAGACCGCCACCATCGGCCGTCGCCCGGTGATCGTCGTTCGCGACAAGAAGAACAACATCAACGTGCTGGAAAACCGTTGCCGCCACCGTGGCGCCACCGTGTGCGAGAAGCACAAGGGCAACGCCACCGGTTTCACCTGCCCGTACCACAGCTGGTCCTATGGCCTGGACGGCAAGCTGCGCGCGTTGCCGTATCCGGATGGCTATGAAGGCATCCTGGAGAAGTCCGAACTGCCGCTGACCAGCCTGCGCGTGGAAAGCTACGCCGGCATGGTCTTCGCCAGCTACAACGACGAGATCGAGCCGCTGGAAGACTTCCTCGGCGGCGCCAGACACTGGATGGACCTGTTCATGAAACAGGGCGCCGGCTACCCGATCAAGACCCAGGGCGAACACAAGTTCAGCTTCAAGGGCAACTGGAAGATCCAGCTGGAAAACACCACCGACGGTTATCACTTCCCGATCGTGCACAAGTCGTTCATGTCGTCGGTGGATGAAGAAACCTCGGAAATGCTCTCGTTCATGACCGACGAGCAAGCCGTCACCCACTCCCTGGGCAACGGCCACAGCGTGATGGTGATGGTGCCGGAGCACGTCGATCTGGATCACGATGACGGCACCGAGCAGTTGCAGGAACGCTTCGCCCACGTCACTGAAGAACTGTCGAAAACCATGCCGGCGGATCAAGTACGCCGCATCGTACGCTCGCTGCACGGCGCCGGTTTCAACCTGAACCTGTTCCCCAACATCGCCATGTCGATGTCGTTCTTCCGCGTCTTGCGTCCGGTGTCGGTCACCGAAACCGAGATCCGTCACGTCGCCCTCGGCATGGACGGCGGCCCGGAAATCGCCAACCGCGAACGCATGCGCATTCACGAACACTTCCAGGGCCCGTTCGGTTTCGGCAGCCCCGACGATGCTGAAGCCTGGGACCGCGTACAGCGCGGCTCGTACGCCGGCGTCGACGCGCCAATCCTGGTCAACCGCGGCCTGAACCGCGAAATCACCGCTGAAAACGGCGACAAGGTCAGCCACGCCACCGACGAGGGCGGCATGCGCGGTGCCTACGACATGTGGAAAAGGATGATGAGCCAATGAGCAATCACGACATGAACGGTTTTACCGGTCCCTTGGCTCAGGCCATCGAATTCATCTGGCGCGAAGCCGAACTGCTCGACCACAAGAATTACGCCGGGTGGGCGACCCTGTGGAGCGAGAGCGGCAAGTACATCGTGCCGATCGACCCGGACACCGAGGATTTCGAAGCGACGCTGAACTACGCCTACGACGACGCACGCATGCGTGACCTGCGCATCGAACGCCTGACCGCCGGCTATTCGCCGTCGGCGGTGGACGCGGCGAAAACCATCCGCACCGTCTCGCGTTTCCGCCTGGTGGAAGCGGCTGGCGACATCGTCGAAGTCAACTCGGCGCAGTTGCTGTACGCCTACAAGCGCGGGGTGCACACGCCATTCGTGGCCGACCTGAACCACCGCATCCGCTTCACCGATGGCGTGCCGACCCTGGAGCGCAAAGTGGTGCGGCTGATCAACTCTACCGACAGCCTGAGCGCGCTCGGCTTCCTTCTGTGAGGGCAACATCATGAGTCGAGTAGCCCTCGTAACGGGTGCCTCGCGCGGACTGGGCGAGTGCATCGCCCGCCGTCTGCACGCCGCCGGTTATCGCGTCGGACTGGCGGATGTGCGCCTCGATGGCGTGCAGGCGTTGGCCGCCGAGCTGGACGGCAGCGGCGCCACGGCCGTCGCCATCGAGCTGGATGTACGCAGCAAGGCCGACTTCCAGCGCGCCCGCGACCTGCTCGCTGCGCACTGGGGCGGTACTGACATTCTGGTGAACAACGCTGGCGTGTCGAAAGTCGCGGCGCTGATGGACATCACGCCCGAAGAGTTCGACGAGTCGATGGCGATCAACCTGCGCGGCACCTTTGTCGCCTGCCAGGTGTTCGGCGCCCACTTCGCCGAGCGTGGTTTTGGCCGCATCGTCAACATCGCCTCCCTGGCCGGGCAGAACGGCGGCACCGCCACTGGCGCGCATTACGCGGCGGCCAAGGGCGGCGTGGCGACGCTGACCAAAGTCTTCGCCCGTGAACTGGCGTCGCAAGGGGTGACTGTCAACAGCATCTCGCCAGGTCCCCTGGACCTGCCGGTGGTGCGCGAAACCGTGGCCCCGGAGCGTCTGGAACAGATCCTGAAAATGATCCCGGTCGGCACCCTCGGCGACCCGGCGTTCATCGCCGACAGCGTGCTGTTGCTGATCGCCGACAACGCAACGTCCGTAACCGGCGCGTGCCTGGACGTCAACGGCGGCCTGTTCATGCGCTGATGTCCAACCCGGAAAATAACCCTTGTAGGAGCCGGCTTGCCGGCGAAGGCGTCAACATAGGCGATGCAAGACTGAAGGCCGCCATCGCTGGCAAGCCAGCTCCTACAGGTGGGGCTGTGTTTAACAAGAAAATAAATAGTCAGGTGATGCAATGATGAAGGTGAAGATCGAAAGGATCGTCGACGAAGCGCTGGATATCCGTTCCTTTCGCCTCGTGCGCAGTGACGGCCAGCCGCTCGACACCTATGAACCGGGTGCCCACGTCGACCTCACCGGGCCGACCGGCGTGACCCGCCAGTACTCGCTGTGCAGCCCGCCAGAGGATCGCCGTGCCTACCTGGTGGCAGTGAAAAAAGAAGCGCAGTCGCGCGGTGGCTCCCTGGCGCTGCACGAGCAGGTGGAAGAGGGCATGGAGCTGGAAATGGGCGCGCCACGCAACCTGTTCCGTCTCGATGACAGTGCCCGCGAACACGTGTTGTTCGCCGCCGGTATCGGCGTGACGCCGCTGCTGAGCATGGCTTATCGACTGGCGCAGAGCGGTCAGCCGTACCGCCTGCATTATTTCGCCCGTTCGGCGCAATACGCGGCGTTTACTGAGCTGTTGGCGACGAAGTTTGCCGACAATGTGCAATTCCACTACGGCGTGGAACCGGCGGACCTGGACGGCGCATTGAGCGCCTGCCTTGAACGCGCCAATCCTGCGGCCCACGTCTACACCTGCGGCCCGGCACCGTTCATGAACAAAGTGGTGGAAGTGGCCGCGCGCACCCGTTCCGACGACGCCATTCACCTGGAGCACTTCGCCGCCGACCCTGCCGCCAACAGTGCCCCGGCCGGCGGTTTTGAAGTGGAGCTGGCCAGTTCCGGCGTGGTGCTGCACGTGCCGGCCGACAGCAGCCTGGTCGACGTGCTGCAAGCCCACGGTTGCGACATCGATACCGAGTGCCGCGAAGGCATCTGCGGCACCTGCATCGTCGAGGTGCTGGACGGCGTGCCGGAGCACCGTGACAACTGCCTTTCGAACAAGGAAAAAGCCTCCAACAAGCAGATCTGCGCCTGCGTTTCCCGGGCACTTTCCGCTCGTCTGGTATTGGACATTTAAGCGCTTTCTTCACTGGAAAGCTGACGCCGGAGCCTGTTGAATGGCGCCCGGCGGCCATCGAGGGAGGTGATGGCTACAGAAAAACCGTGTTAGCGAACCGCTCGACGAAGCGGTCGAGAAATAACAACAAAAAACCTGAGGCTTTGCGGACATGACTACAGCATCGACGGTGCGCAATGAGGCGTTCGAAAGTTGGTTGAGCCAGGTGAACCAGGCCTGCGGGCGTTTCGACGCCCGGGCGCTGGACACCGACTTCTATGGCCAATTGACGGAATTTCGCAGCGGCGCGATCAACCTCAGTGTTGTCGACATGGCGCACGTGCATCTGTATCGCACCAGCAAGGACGTCAGCACCAGCAGCGACGGCCATTACTACGCGGTGTTCCAGCTGCGCGGCAGTTCGCACCTGGAGCAGGGCGACAACCGCGCGCAACTGGGCTGTGGCGACATCGCCCTGATCGACGCCAGCCGCCCGAGCGACATGATCTACAACGACGATTGCCGACAGCTGTCGCTGATTCTGCCGCGTCAGGTGGTGGAGCGTGGTTCGCACTTCAACGCGGTCAACTGCGCCACGCGCATCGGCGCCAACAGCCCCCTGGCGGCGATGGCCAACAAGCTGGTGCTGGAGACTCGCCAGCAGGAAGGGCTGGACATGCAGGAAAGCGAAGCGGTGCTCGACGCCCTGGCCAGCCTGTTGCTGCCGGGGATCAGCGCCCGTGAAAGCGCTGCCGATTCCCATGAGCGGCAGTTCCGCAAGATCATCGCCTTCATCGACGCGCACCTGAGCGACGAAGAACTGTGCCCGGAACTGATCGCCCGTGAAGTGGGCATTTCCGTGCGCGGCCTGTACCGGATGTTCTCCAAGCGCGGCCTGGTGGTGGCGCAATACATCAAGCACCGACGCCTGGACTTCTGCGCGGAAAACCTGCGCCGCAGCGATGTCGAGCAGAAGCTGTCGGCGCTGTGTTATGCCTGGGGGTTCTCGGATTCGAGCTACTTCTCGTCGGCCTTCAAATCGCGCTTTGGCGTGTCGCCGGGGGCTTATCGCAAGCGGTATAGCCACAATTGATGTTGTATTTGCTGGCCCCTTCGCGAGCAAGCCCGCTCCCACATTGAATCTGCGGTGAACACAAAGTCTGTGTACGACCGGGATCTACCTGTGGGAGCGGGCTTGCTCGCGAAAGCGGTATGTCAGTCACCATCAATGTTGAATGTGCCAGCCTCATCGCGAGCAAGCTCGCTCCCACAGTGGACCTGCGGTGTAAAACCGAGATCAACCTGTGGGAGCCAGCCTGCTGGCGATGGCGGTGTGATGACCGCCGCAGATCCCTCAGTGCCGCGCCGGCTCATCCACCGGCAAATGCAGCACTTCGCGCACCAGCATGGCAATGCTGCTCACGCCCATCTTCTCCTTGATCTTGGTGCGGTGCACGTCAACGGTCTTCACGCTGATGTTCAGCTCCCGGGCGATCACCTTGCTGGCCTTGCCATCGATCACCAGCATCAACACTTCCCGCTCGCGGCTGGTCAGCAGCGCCAGCTTGCCCTGCAGGTTCTGCCGCTGTTGCTGGTCGGCCTGGGCGTGCACGGCGGTCTTTAGCGCCGCCTGGATGCGGTCGATCATCTGCTGCGGGTTGTAGGGCTTCTCGACGAAGTCCAGGGCGCCGTTCTTCATCGCCGTGACCGACATCGGAATGTCGCCATGGGCCGAGACGAAAATGGTCGGCAAGGTGCTGCCGCGCTGGTTGAGGATCTCCTGCAACTGGAAACCGCTGGTTTCCGGCATGCGCACATCCAGCACCAGGCAAGCGGGCTGCTGGGGGTCGTACTGGCTGAGGAACTCATCGGCGCCGGCGAAGCACTGCGCCTGCACGCTGACCGACTCCAGCAGCCAGGCCAGAGAGGTGCGCAGGTCCTTGTCATCGTCAACGATGTAAACAATCGGTTTGCGGGTTTGCATCAGGGCTGCCACGAAAATTCTAATTATTGTTTTCGCACGCGAACGCGCGGCACGCATCGGCTGTGTGTTTTCCAGCCTGTAAGCAGAATACCCACTGTCGGCGGCCCTTGCGATAAAGAAACCACCTAGTCGACTAGCGGAAACCCAACCTCGCCATGGGGATCGTCAGAATGGTTGCAGCGCGCGCGCAGCCTTAGTCTTGTTCCATCACCTACGGGCCGCTTCAAAGCGGTCCTCCTGAAGGAAGGGGCATCGACATGGCCGACCTGAGCCAGCAGCAAATCGACTTTCGCAACGCCATGGCGCAGCTGCCTGCTGCGGTGAACATCATCACCACCAATGGCCCGGGCGGCCGCTGCGGCATAACCGCCAGCGCCGTGTGCTCGGTCACCGACTCGCCGCCCACGGTGCTGGTGTGCGTCAACCGCAACAGCGCCACCCACGACGTGTTCCGCACCAACGGTCGCCTGTGCGTCAACGTGCTGTGTGGCGAACAGGAAGAGCTGGCCCGTCACTTCGCCGGCATGACCCAGGTGCCCATGGCTGAACGTTTTGCCTGGGACCTGTGGGACGACGGCGCCGCCGAAGTGCCGGTGCTGCGCGATGCCCTGGTGCAACTGCAGGGGCGGATCAGCGAGTGCAAGGAAGTGGGTTCGCACTCGGTGATGTTCGTGGAGCTGGATAATGTCGGCGTGCGGGAGC
Organism: Pseudomonas putida; assembly: GCF_028682635.1. Classification (GTDB taxonomy): domain Bacteria; phylum Pseudomonadota; class Gammaproteobacteria; order Pseudomonadales; family Pseudomonadaceae; genus Aquipseudomonas; species Aquipseudomonas putida_AE. Next base: position 35,415 of record NZ_JANHLK010000016.1, read on the forward strand.
CGCGCGATAGCCTGGTGTACTTCAACCGCTTGTTCCATCGCCTGGAACATGCCGGAGCGCATTGCTGAATTGCATTTGTAGGAGCAGCCTGCGGCAGCTCCTCAGAACGCCTCCTTGACTTTCTGCCCGGCGACGCTGGCGCCGGACTTGCCCGGCAGCGGGTGCAGGTGCACGCGCAACGCATGTTTTTGCGCCAGGCTGTAGAAGTCGTGGGCGAAGTCATCGAGGTCGGCGGCCGTCAGTTTCTGGACATTGCCCATTCTTTACTCCTGTGAACCTTCAATTGTTCCATGCCGCGTCGGATCGGCCATTGGCGGTCAATGGCCCACCAGTTCTTCCAGCAACTGCTCTTTGTAGCCCTGGAGTACCGTCGAAGCGCGATCACGCGGATGAGGCAGGTCCACCTTGATTTCGTGTTTGATCCGCCCGGGATGAGCGTCCATGACGATCACCCGGTCACCCAGGTACAACGCTTCCTCGATGTCGTGGGTGACCATGATCACCGTGCAACGTTGCTGCACCCAGATGCGTTGCAACTCGTGTTGCAGGTGGACCCGCGTCAACGCATCGAGGGCGCCCAGGGGCTCGTCGAGCAACAGCACTTTCGGCTTGTTGATCAGCGCCCGGGCGATGGCGGCCCGTTGCGCCATGCCGCCGGACAGCTGGTGCGGGTAGGCGCTGGCAAAGCCATCAAGGTTGACCAGGCTTATGTGCTCGGCCACCAGCCGGTCCTTTTCCGCCTGGGACAGCGGGTGGTTCTTCAGCGCCAGGGCAATGTTCTGGCTCAGGGTCATCCACGGAAACAGCCGGTGGTCCTGGAATACGATCCCGCGCTCCAGGCTGGTGGCAACGACCCGCTTGCCGTCCAGCACAATGTCACCTTCGTAATCGGCCTCGAGCCCGACGATCAGCCGCAGCAGCGTAGACTTTCCGCATCCGCTGGCACCGACGATGCTGACGAATTCTCCGGGACGAACGTCGAGGTCGATCTTCTGCAGTACCGGCAGTGGTTGGCCTTCGATCCGGTAAGCCTTGCTCAGGCCGCGGATCTGAAGTGCGCCGGACTGCAAGGGAGTGCTGTGTAGCAAGGCATGTTGTGCAATTGCGTTCATGGAGTGGCCTTTCAACGAATGTTGCGCCAGCGCAGCAAGTGGCGGCTCAGGAGGGTGAACAGCAGGGTCATCAGGTAGCCGCAGAGGCCGATGCACAGAACGCTGAGGACGATGACCTCCATGCGCGAGCCGGCTTCGGCGTTCATCATCAGGTTGCCCAGGCCGGCGCCTGAAGACAGGAACAGCTCGCTGCCGACGGCGGTGACCCAGGCAAACGCGAGTGCGTGCAACACGCCGGTGGCGATGCTCGGCAGCGCCGCGGGCAGCAGCACATGGCGCAAGCGTTGCCAGCGACCCAGGACCAGCACCTGGCCGACTTCGCGGTAGCGCTGCTCGACATGGCTGAAGCCCTGATACGTGTTGAGCACCATCGGGTAGAACGCCGCGAGGCTGACGATCAGCACCTTGGAAAATTCGCCGTTGCCGAACCACATGGCGATCAGCGGAATCCAGCCGAGCATCGGCACCTGGCGAATGGAGTGGAACAGTGGTCCGATCAACCGGTTGGCCAGCGTTGAAAGCGCCATCAGCACCCCCAGCAGCACGCCGAAGAAAATGCCCAGGGCCAGGCCGGTGCTGGTGCGGGCCAGGCTGGCCCAGAGATTGACCAGCAGTTCGCCGTTGGCCAGCAGTTCGATCAAGGCCGAGCCTATGGCCGACAGCGGCACGAAGGCGTAGGCCCCGGCGGCGTCCTGGCGCGACAGCCATTCCCAGCCGGCGATCAACAACAGCGGTAACAGCAGGCCACGGGATCTGGCGAGTATTCTAGACATCGACGACTCCTAGCGGGTCTGCCAGCGGAACAGCCGCTGTTCCAGTTGGCGAAAGGTGAAATCCAGGGTGAAACCGATGAGGCCGGTGACCACGATCCCGACCATCACCACATCGATACGCAACATCTGCCGGCTCATTTCGATCATCTGCCCCAGGCCGCTGTCGGCGGCCAGCAACTCGGTGGCCACCAGCACCACCCAGGCGCGGGTCAGGCTGATGCGAAAGCCGGTGATGATCGGTGGCGCGGCGGCGGGCAGGGCGATTTCGCGGACCAATGTCGGCCAGCGCAGGCGATAGACGTCGGCGACCTCGAAGTAGCTGCGCGGGATGGCCTTGACCCCTTCGCTGGCGGCCAGGGCTACCGGGAAGAATGCGGTCTTGGCGACAATGATGATCTTGAAGGTTTCATCGATGCCGAACAGCAGCACGAACATCGGGATCAACGCGATGCTGGGAATCTGGCGCAGGGTGTGGAACAGCGGCGAGCAGTAGACCTCGACGTTCTTCGACAAGGCCATGAGCACGCCGAAAGCCAGGCCCAGCAGCGAGCCGATGGCAAATCCCGCCCCCAGTCGCGACAGGCTGTTGAGCAGGTGTTCGAGCAGCTCACCGCTGACCAGCAGTTCCTCGAATGTGTGCCAGACCTGCGCGGGTGGAACCAGCAGGTTGCGCGGAAAAATCCCGGCCTCGGCCACCACTGCCCACAGCAACAGCAGGGCAACGGGGGAGATGAGCCAGGTCAGGGAGGAGAGCAGACGTTGGGTACGCATGGCAGGTCTTATTTCGGCGAAGTACCCAAGGGGTATCGCAAGAGCTGTGCCAGCGCCGCAAGATAATGTTTGATCGGGATGACGCCATCGCTGGCAAGCCAGCTCCTACAGGACGGTGCATGACCTGTGGGAGCTGGCCTGCCGGCGATGGCGTCGGAATGAACAGCGCAGATTGATGCCTGATCAGCACCCACTGCTGCCAGGGCAACACCCCACCAGCAGTCCCGTCAGAAGTCGTAGCTGACGCTGGTGTAGTAGAACGCGCCCTGGGCGCCTTCGGGGCTGGTGATCGAGTATTTCGGTACACCGTACAACTGCACGCCGTCAGCCTCGTCCGGGTGGGTATCGAACAGGTTGATCGCCCCCAGCGAAACCTTCAGGGTCCTGTTGAAGGTATAGGACAAGTCCAGGTCGGTCACCCACTGCGGGCTATAGGTCTGGTCCAGGGTCGGGTTGGTCGCGTTGAGGCTCTTCCATTCACCATAGCGGCGCTGGGACAGGGTGATGCCCCAACCGTCATACAGCCAGTTGGCACTGAGGATCAGCTTGGTTTCGGGGGTGCCATCTTCGATCAGGCCCTGGGTGGTGCGGCCTACGATCTGTGAACCCTTGATGTTGCCGACATCCCTCAGGGCAGTGATTTTTGTGTTGTTCTGGCTTACGCCTGCGTTCAGGTTCAGCTGTCCCCATTGCTGCAGGTCCAGCTGATAGTTGCCGGACAGTTCGACACCGTCGGTGCGGGTGTCCGCGACGTTGGTGTAGAAGGCCGCACTCTGGATGTTCGCGTACGGCGTTCCGGCGAAGATCGGCGAGACAACCGATGCCGGCAGCTGGTCGGAGAGGGTGATGCGGTTGTCGATATCGATGCGGTAGGCGTCCAGCGTCACCGATGCATTGGGCAGTGGGCGCCACACCAGGCCCAGCGAATAGCTGGTGGACTCTTCCGGTTTCAGCGACTTGCCACCCAGCAACGCCGCTTCCGGGCTGTCGGCACGCAGTGTGCGTTGCTGCACCTCGACATAGTTGCCACTGCCGGGTGGCTGCTCCACCACCTGCACGCTGAACGACGACAAACCACTCTGCACCAGGGACGGTGCGCGATAGCCGGTACTGGCGGTGGCGCGGGCGGCAATCTGCGGGGTGAAGTCGTAACGCAGGGACAGTTTGCCGTTGGTGGTATCGCCGAAGTCCGAATAGTGCTCGCTGCGCACCGCGACGCCCGCCTGGAATTTTTCCGTGACCTGGCCTTCGACGTCGATGTAGGCACCCAGTACGTTGCGATCCAGCGAGGCTGCATCGACTTGCGTAATGCCGGAGTAGTAACCCGGAATGCGCCGCCCCGTAACCGGGTCGACGGTATTGAACAGCGGGCCATTTTGCCAACCCGCGGCCTCGCCTGCGCTCAGTTCGTAGTTCTCCTGGCGCCAGGCCAGGCCGGCAGACAATGTGAGCGGCTTGAACAACAGGTCGGTCGGGACATCCCGCACCCAGTCGAGGGTCACGTTGGTCTGATCGGCCTCACGCTCGCCGGTATGGATTCTTTGTGGACTGGTGACGCCCCAGCTGGGGTTGATCGCGTTGCGGTCGTCGGACTTCAGGGTGTTGTCGCCATGGTTGACGGCGAAATCGAATTTGCCCAGCAAATCGTCTTCGTAGCGCAGGCCGCCGGTCATGGCGTAGTCTTCCAGCGAATAGCGGGTGATCGGCAGGCGGCCGTCTGGAAAGCGTTGCAACGCGGTGCTGCCGTAGTTGTTGCGCAGCGTCGTCGGTGGGTCGAAGAATCCCTCGGCGTCGGTGTTCTTGTGGGAGTAGGTGGCAAAGCCATAGGCCGTCAAACCCTCGCCAATGCCGATTTCACTGTTGGCGGCGAAGTTGTATTGGTCCGACACATTGCCCGAGCCCCAACGCCAGGTCCGGTAACGGTTGTTCTGCTCGCGAGGCGTGTTGATGCTGGTGGAACCCGGGTAAAAAATCCGGTTGTCCGGATTGGTGTCGCTGGCCGGGTCCTGGCTGCCGGCGTCGAAACCCAGGGTGAGGAAGCCGTCGTTGGGCAGGGCGAAACCTTTCCAGCCGCTAAGCTTGCGCTGGATGCCGTCGCCCTTGTCGTAACCGCCGAAGCGGTAGCCGAGGTTTGCACCCTCGTCCTTTTCCTTGAGCACGATGTTGATCACCCCGGCGATGGCATCCGAGCCATATTGGGCCGCCGCGCCATCGCGCAGGATCTCTACGCGCTGGATCGAACTCAACGGGATCAGGCTCAAGTCAACCGCCGCTGCGCCGCGTCCATTGACCAGGCTCTGGCGGGTGACGTTGGCGCTGGTGTGGCGGCGCTTGCCGTTGACCAGCACCAACACCTGGTCAGACGCCAGGCCGCGCAACGATGCGCCCTGGGCGATGGAACCGGCAAAGGCGCCCTGGGGTGATTGCGGGTACGTGAACGAAGGGGACAGGGCCGTGAGGGCGCCGGACAGGTCGCTGGCGCCGGTCTGCTGCAGTTGTTCGCCCGACAGGACATCGATAGGCGCGGCGCTTTCCAGCGCAGTGACGTCGCTGCGACGGGTGCCGAGCACGACGACAGTGTCCAGGTGGTCGCTGCCGGCGACGGGGCGGGTTTCGGCAACCGCCACAGGCACGGCAAGGCTGCCAATGACCAGCGCGATAGCGCCGGCCAACGGGGTGTGATGGAACATGGATAAATTCCTTTCAGGCGAAGGTCAGAAGCGGCTGGTCACGCTCAGGCCGACGGTGCGCGGATCGCCGTAGGTGATGACGTATTGGCCCAGCGTGCCATTCGGACGGCCGTGAACCTGGTAGCGACGGTCGGTGACGTTGTTGACGAAACCGGTGACGCTGATTTTATCGTCCGGGCTGAACCAGGTCAGGCGGGTGTTGGCCAACGTGTAGTGCGGCTGGCTGAGCGTCTTGTCGGCGCTGCTCTGGCGGTCGGCGAGGAAGTATTCCTTGTCGCGGAAACTCACATCACCACCGGCCACCAGTTTGCCGCCGATCTCCAGCGGGAAGGTGTAGTCGGCACCGAGCGACACCACGTTGCGCGGCGAGCGCACGAAGCTGTTGCCGCTGTAGTCACCGGTGACCACGCCGGTGTTGGGGTTGGTGTTCTTGAAGTCGGTGTATTCGGTGTCCAGGAACGACACCGCCGCACGCAGGTGCAGGTAATCGGTCGGCTGGGCCTCGAGCTCAAGTTCGGCACCCTTGACCTTACCCTTGGCGCCGTTGGTCAGCGCCGTGGTGAGTACGCCGTTGTTGACCGTCAGCAGGTTCACCTGAATGTCCGAGTAGTCGTAATAGAAGATGTTGGCGTTGGCCGTCAGGCGATGGTCGAACCATTCGGACTTGAGGCCGATTTCGTAGGCGTCCAGTTGTTCCGGGTCCACCGTGGTCAGCTGCGCAAGGCTGGTCGACAGCCCGGTGTTGAAACCGCCGGAACGGAAGCCGTGGGCATAGCGAAAGAACACCCGCAGATTGTCGTTGATCCGGTATTCCGGCGTCAGGTCGTAGGTCCAGGCTTCCCAGGTGTTGGCTTCCTGGCGATTGCCATTGGTGCCGACACCGGGCAAAGGCACCAATGGGCCGTTGGCGCTGGTGCGGGTCAATTGGGTCAGGTCGAGGTCGATGTCTTTCTTTTCCTGGGTATAACGCAGACCGCCGGTCACGGTGAAGTCATCGGTGAAGTCGTATGTCAGGTTGCCGAACAGCGCGTAGCTATCGGTGGTGTGGTCGAAGTCGAGGTCACGAAAGTCGGTCGCGCCGATCTGGTTCGAGCCGGTGCCGTTGGGCGTCGGCCCGGGCGTGATGATGCGCTGGCCTGAGCTGTCGAGGTCTTCGTGGAAGTAATGCGCCCCCACCAGCCAGCGCAAGGTTTCCTGCTGTGGCGAGGCCAGGCGCAGCTCCTGGGAATATTGCGCATATCGGTTATCGGCAATCGCCGCGCCGTTGACTTCGTAAGGCGTGTAGTCGGCATCGCTGGTGGACTGACCGCGGATGTAATCATAGGCACTGATGGAGGTCAGGGTGTAGTCACCCAGGTGCCAGTTCAAGGTCAGCGATGTGCCATCGTGGTTGAGCTTGGAGTCTTCATTCACATTGATGGCGATATCGCGTCCGCTGGGTCTTTCATAGCCAACGTTGTAATAGCGCCCTACGGCCAGCGAGCCGTTGCTGCCGTCTCCTTTGTATTCGCGACTGTGGATTTTCCACAGCGCTTCCAGGTCGTCGTTCACCTGGGCGAGGAACTGCAGGCGTATGGCTTTCTTGTTGACGTCGCCGTAGGTGTTGTCGTCGACGAGGTTCTCCTGGAAACCGTCACGCTCCTCGGAATACAGCGAGACCCGCGCCGCGAGTTTCTCATCCACCAGCGCACCGCCCAGGGCTGCGCTGACGATGCGTTCGTTCTTGGTGCCAAACCCGATCGTGCCGAAGCCATCGGTGTCGAACGTCGGCTTTTTGGAAATGACGTTGACGGCGCCCGCGGTGGTGTTCTTGCCGTACAGGGTGCCTTGCGGGCCACGCAGGATTTCGATGCGCTCCAGGTCGAACAACGGCCCGCCGCCGGCAATCGGTGCGTTCAGGTACACGTCGTCGGCATAGATCCCTACCGGGAAGACGGTCGCAGGGCCGGTATCCCCGGTGCCGAGGCCACGGATGTACCAACGTGGCCGGCCATCGCCGTCCGGGTTTTTTGCGGAAGCGTTGGGCACGAACGTCGTGATGTCGCCCATGTTGCGCACGCCGTCGGCGACAAGGCTGGTGCCCTGTACCGCCGAGACCGCCACCGGAATCTCTTGCAGGGTTTCTTCCCTGTGTTGAGCGGTGACGGTCACGGTCTTGAGTGAAGGTTCGGTAGTGGTATTGCTGCTGTCGGCTTCCGTGGTTTCGGCTGCCAGCAATCCCTCGCTGACACCGCCCCCGGCCAGCAACAAGGTTAGCCAGATACTCTTGGCGATTGGATTAAGTTTATGCATTTAAGTCTCCCCCCGATAAAGTTTCACTAGTGGGGGTAGAGCAGAGATCGTGCCAAGAGGTTTTGTGGATCGGTTAGTTTTATTAAGTTGCTGTATTTAAAGGATATTAGTATTTGTGATAGTTGTGTTTGTTGAGGTTTTACAGGGTTTTTTTAGTTGGATCCAGTAGGGGGTAAAAAGTCTGCCAGACATTCAGCAGAAGTTGCTTGGCGGGTGTTGCTGGAGCAGCAAGCGGTGAGTGTGGGAGTGTTGCCTGGCCAGCAATGTATTGGCCTCAAGGATGCGGACCCTGTAGGAGCGAGCTTGCTCGCGAAAAAACTGAGAGCACCGCGGGGTGCCAGGCTCCCCGCGTCATCGTTGACCTCCATCGCGAGCAAGCTTGCTCCTACAGCTTTTTGTGTGATCAGTGATGACTGCAGGAGCCGGCCTGCTGCGGGCGACGTTCCGACGATGGCGGCATTGCTGGTGACGAAAAACTCAAACCGCCAAGCGAGAGGTAGAGCCAATGACATTTTCCAGCACGCTGAAGTCGATCCAGTCCCGCACATCGAAACGGCGTGGGATGAAGTCCCAACGATGCAGGAAATCGGTGAAATCCTGCAGCGCTTCAATGGAGCGGCCATCGAGCGTGGTGCGTAAACGCCGATGGGCGTCTTCGCCATAGGCGGCGGCGACCCAGTACTCGCTGGTGTTCAACTCCCGTGCAAGAAAGCGCCGGGTTTCATCCGGGTTGGCCCAGGCCCATTGTTCGGTGCGCAGCACGGTATCGACAATCTTCACACTGGCATCGAAATGCTCGTGTAGCAGGTGCGTGTCCACGGTCAGCGTCCGGGGCGTGCCATTGTTCGAGCGGATCAGTGGATCAGGGTGGGAGCCGGTATCGCCCACCACCTGCAGTCCGAACTCATTGGCCAGGTGCACGGCATGCGCGCCCTTGAGAAAGATCGCGTCGATGTCGCCGCGCAACAGCCCGATCAGCTCGTTGTTGCGACGGCTGAAGCGAGAAACCCCGAGGCTGACCTCCGAACCGAACACATGCTGCTTCTGGTCGTCGCTATAAGTACCGCCATAGGGATAGTCCACCAGTTCGACATCGCAGACCTCCAGGCCTTCGAGCTTGAGCGCGTTTTCCAGCCCGCGCAGGGCCTGGGCGCGGGTGAAGTCGATCTGCACGTTGGCCCATTTCGGTATGCCGAAACGACGGTTCTTCAGGTCGCGAATGCTCTTCACACCACTTTCCGCGGTGGTCAGGATCAACTGCACCTCGTCGCTCCAGGACAGTCCCAGCACCCGGGTCTGCACGCCGCTGGCGTAGGCCCAGATGGCGGGGATGTTGCCGCCGTGACGCACCGAGTTTTTCAGGTGATGGTCGTAATGGGCTTCGCGAACTTCCCGTTCACTGGACTCGCGCAAGGACTGAATGTTGGTACCGAACGGCAGAAAGGCTTGCGCCAGTCGACCGGACTGCACCGCGATGCCAAGCCCGGTGGGGACCGGGCTGTGGGTATACCAAAGCGTATCGAGTGGTTTGCTCATAATGGCCTTCAGTTCGAATCCATGAGATCTGGCGGGTTAGCCTGCCAGTGCGGTGTTTGTTGCCAGCAACCCTTGCAGCGGCCGGTGATCGATCCAGTCACGTACATCAAAACTGTTCGCAATGAAGCGCCAGCGATGCAGGAAGTGGGTGAAATCCTGCAAGGCCTCGATCGCCTGCTCATCCAGTTCGGTACGTAGGCGCAGGTGAGCGTCGTCGCCATAGGCGGCGCTGACCCAGTACTCGCTGCTATTGGTTTCGCGGGCCAGGTAGCGACGGGTTTCCTCTGGATGGGTGTGCGCCCAATGCTCGGCGCGCAGCACCGAATCGAGGATGCCGCTGGCGACGTCGAAGTGGTTTTCCAGCAGGTGCAGGTCCACCGCCAGCGTGCGAGGCGTGCCGTTGTTGCTGCGAATCAGCGGGTCGGGATGGGCGCCAGTGTCGATCACCGTGTGCAGGCCGAACTCATGTGCCTGGCGCGCCGCACTGGCACCTTTGAGGAAAATGGCATCGACCTCTCCGCGCAACAGGCCGACGAGTTCAAGGTTGCGTCCCTCGACCCGCTGCGTACTGATCGGCGTGCCATTGACGGTGCGCACCTGCGGATCGCTGAAGGTGCCCTCATAACGGAAGTTCACCAACTGCACATCACCGACCTGCAGGCCTTCCAGTTTCAGGGCGTTTTCCAGGCCGCGCAGGGCCTGGGCGCGGGTGAAGTCGATCTGCGCACCCGCCCAGTCCGGCAGGCCGAAGCGGCGTCCCTTGAGGTCTTTCACGGTGTTGATGCCGCTGTCGCCACGGGTCAGGATCAGTTGTACTTCGTCGGCCCAGGACAGCCCGATGACCCGGGTTTCCCGACCCTGGGCCCGGGCCCAGATGGCCGGGATGTTGCCGCCGTGGCGTACCGAATTGCGCAGGGTGTGATCGAAATGCGATTCGCGAACCACTTTGTCGGTGGACTCGCGCAGCGACTGGACCTGTGTGCCCAGGGTGCCGACGGTTTCCTGCAGCCAGCCTTTTTGCACAGCGATGCCAAGCCCGGTGGGGACCGGGCAGCGGGTGTACCAGAGGGTGTCGAGGGGGTGGGTCATCAATCAGTCTCCCGCAGCGCTCAGGCGCTGGCCTTCAAGTGGGTCGCAGGTGTTGCGACAGGGCGTTGGTGCACCAGCGGCAGGACTTCCTGGCCGATGCGCAAGGCTTCCTCCAGGTGCGGATTGCCGGCCAGGATGAAGGTCGAGAATCCGGCGTCGCGATATTCCACCAGGCGTTCGGCGATGTTCTGGTGGCTGCCCACCAATCCCACGGTCGGTCCCGGTTTGGCCTTGGCAAAACCGGCCCACAGGTTCGGGCCGATGATCAGGTCGTCGAAGCGATCGATGTTCTGGTGGTAGGCGGTTTGCCGTGCCCCGCCGACGGAATCGGAGCCGCTGGTAAAACCCTTGGCGACCACGCTGCCCTTGCCTTCGAGTTTGTCGAACTGGCGACGCAGATCTTTCCACGCCAACTCTTCGGTTTCCCGAGCGAACAGGTCGACCCGCAGGCCGAATCGCACGCTGCGACCCTGTTTATCCGCCAGTTCGCGCACCCGCTCGATGTGTGGCTTGAGCTTGTCGATGGGCTCGGCCCAGTTGAGGTAGACATCGGCGTGCCTGGCGGCGACATCCAGGGCGGCGTCGGAGAATCCGGAGAAGTACACGCCGGGTTTGCGCTCGTTGTGCAGGCCGTGGGGCAGGGCGCCGTTCTCCAGTTGGTAGATATCGCCCTCGTAGGAGAAACGCTCGTTTTGCCAAAGGCCCTGGATGATGTCGAGAAATTCGCCGGTGCGCTTGTAGCGCAGGTCGTGTTCGAGGAAGTCGCCGTTGGCCCGCTGACTGGCCGGATTGCCACCGGTGATGATGTTCCACTCCAGGCGACCACGGCTGAGGTTCTGCAGTATCGCTGCCTGTTGTGCGGCGTAGGCCGGCAGGGTCCAGGTGGCCTGGAACGCGATCAGGAACTTGATCCGCCGGGTTTCCCGGGCCAGGGCCGCCGCGGCAATCCACGGCTCTGGCCCGGTGGGCAGCAGGGCGCCTTCAAAACCGGCCAGTTCTGCGGCTTTCGCGACCTGGGCGATGTAGTCAATGTAGGTGAAGTCATCGGGTTCGCCATTGGGCAAGCGCCCTGGCGCAATGTGACCCGGGCGGTAGTCCGGGTTGCCGCGATTGTGTTTGTCGGTGGTCAGCTGCGGACCATCGGTGCCCAGTGGCAGGCGCCAGAAAAATTCAGTGCTCATGGGGTGCTCCTGATTCAGATACGCGTTGCGTCGCGCAGGTGCGAGGACGTCTTGCCAGGGTGGTTGCAACGGACATGCCATGCCCGGCGAGCGGGGTTTTGGTCAGCAGGGCCGGGCGTTTGGCGGGGGAGTGGAGAGGGAGGGAGGGCGGGGGTGCTGCTGTAGCAGCAGTGCGTCAGCAATGGTTGCTCGGGATGCAGCAGGTGGTTTTCAGGTGATCTGGCAATCGCCATCGCCGGCAGGCCGGCTCCCACAGAATCGGGGTCACAACGCTGACCTGTGGGGGCCGGCCTGCCGGCGATGGCGGTCGCGATCACGCCGATGCAGTAGCGACGATCTCGTCAATGGATGAACCGGCTTCGGCACTGCGCAGGTACGTCTGGTACAGCGCCGCATAAGCACCGCCCTGCTCGATCAATTGATGATGCGGCCCTTGTTCGACCAGGCGGCCGTGACGAATCACCGCGATGCGGTCGGCGTCGCGGATGGTTGCCAGGCGATGAGCGATGATGATGGCGGTGCGGCCTTCGCAAAGTCGTCGAAACGCCCGCTGAATACGGCGCTCGGTGTGGATATCGACCGCCGAGGTCGCCTCGTCCAGCACCAGTACCGCCGGGTTCGCCAGGTAAGCGCGCACCAGACAGACCAGTTGCCGCTGGCCATGACTCAGGTGCCCGCCCAGCGGCCCGACTTCGGTCTGGTACTGATGCGGCAAGCGTTCCAGCACCTCGTCCGCGCCCAGCTCTCGTGCGGCCGCAATCAGACTGGCATCGTCGGCAAGGGGCGAGGCCAGGCGCAGGTTGTCGAGGATGCTGCCGCTGAACAGCACGTTATCCTGCAGTACCACGCCGATATTGCGCCGCAGCTCCTGCTGGGCGAGGTCGCGTATGTCGATGCCATCGAGTTTCACCGCACCCGATTGCACCTCGTAGAAACGTGTCAGCAACTGCACCAGGGTGCTCTTGCCGTGGCCTGAAGGCCCAACGATCGCCAGCACTTCGCCGGCGCGGATGTGCAGGTTGAGCTCATTGATCACCGGTGTCGCAGCGCCAGGATCGTAGGCAAAGCCGACGCGTTCAAAACTCACCTGGCCTTTCGCTCGCCCAAGGTTTTGCACTGTGCTGCTGTCACTGATGTCGGGCCGGGTGTCGAGCAACAGGAAAATTCGCTGTGCCGATGCCGAGCCGGTGGCGTAGTGCTCGAACAAGTCCGACAGCTCCTGCAACGGCCCGAGAAACAGGAACACATAAAACAGGCTTTCCGCGATCTGGCCAACGGTGACATCCGCCTGCGCCAGGCCGTAGGCACCCACCAGCAACAGCACCGCCATGCCGGCCGAGCTGAGCAGGGCGGTGAACGGTGCGAACCAGCCGGATCGCAGGCTGCCGCGCACCAGCGCCTGATTGAAGTCATCCAGCAGGCCGCGATAGCGTCGCAGGTTTGGCGTTTGCCGGGCGCACTGCTGCAGCATGCGCGCACCGCTGACGCTCTCCACCAGATGGGCGGTGAAGCGGCTGCGGTTCTCCGCGACCTTCGCCCAGTTGCGGTGGGAGATGCGCTTGAAGCTCCAGGTCGCCAGCACCAGCAACGGCACGGTGGCAGCGAGGCTAAGGAAGAACCGCGGGTCGATCCGCCACAGCATCACCGCCGCCAGCCCGCAGCGCAGCAGAGCGCCGAGCAGCTCTGGCGGTCCCTGGATCAGCAGCGGTTCGAGGGCGTCGACGTCGCGGTCGGCGCGGGAAATGATTCGCCCGGCCTTGGTTCGGTCGAAATAGCTGACACTCAAGCCTTGTACATGGGCAAAGACGCGCACCCGCAAGTCGTTGAGCACCCGGATCGCTGCACTGCCAGCCACGCACTGCGAAACCCCGGCCAGCATGAAGCGCCCGAGCCAACTGAGCGCCAGCCCCAGGCCGAGCCACAGCACCAGACGTTCATCGAGCAGCCAGTGATCGTCCTGTTGGATCAGCCCGTGGTCGAGCAATTGACGAACGAACCAGGGGCGCATGAACACCGTGAACACCAGCAGCAATTCAATGCCGATGACGGCGAAAATGTGTTTGCGAATGGGCCTGAGCAGCGGCAGCAGTCGGCTGAACATGCTGCGGTCGAGGGCCTTCCTGGCCAGCATTTCTTCGATTTCGATGTCGCTCAGGGCTTTGCCGGCGATTGGGTTAGCCATGATCGATCCCTAGCAGGTCGCGGTAGTCCGGGTTGGTGTTGAGCAGTTCGGCATGTGTGCCGCTGGCGGCGATCCGGCCGTCCTGGAGCATCAGCACGCGGTCCGCCAGGAGAATGGTCGAGAGCTTGCTGGAGATCACCAGCAAGGTGGTGGCCCGACCCTGGTCGCGGCGCAGCTGGCGAATGTTGTTCAGCAACTGGCGCTCGCTGATGGCGTCCAGTGCGCTGGTGGCGTCGTCCAGGCACAGCACGTCCGGCTCGCCCAGCAGCGCGCGGGCCAGGCTCAGGCGCTGGCGCTGGCCGCCGGACAGCGTCACGCCGCGATCCCCCAGGGGCGTGGCCAAGCCGTGAGGCAGGCGGTCCAGCACATCTTCGGCGGCCGCCAGGCGTAAACCCTGGCGCAATTGTTCGTCGCTGGCATTGGGTGCGGTCAGGCGCAAGTTGGCTGCCAGGGTGTCGGAAAACAGAAAGCTTTCCTGGGGCACCACGTGCACCCGGCGTCTGAGTTCGTCCAGGTCCAGCTGACGAATGTCCTGCCATCCGGCGCTGTCCGACCCCAGCGACACGCGCCCGCAACCGGCATCGCTCAGGCGCGGCAACAGGCTGGCCAGCAGGCTTTTGCCGGTGCCGGTGGCACCGACCAGCGCGACGATTTCACCCGGCTGCAAGGTCAGCGAACAATCGTGGAGAATATCCAGCCCGCCGCCGGGCGCACTGACATTGACGTGTTCCAGTTTCAATCCCAGGGGGGTGTCGGGCAACCTGGCCTGGCCACTGCGGATGGCCGCCGGTTCGTCCAGCAGTTGCCAGATGCGCTCGGCGCTGGAGCGCGCGTCCGCAAAGGTCTGCATGACGCGGCCAATGCCCTCGATGCGAAACACCAGGGTGGTGGCGATCAGCAGCGAGGTGACCAGCTCGCCGATGCCCAATTGGGCGGTTGCCACCAGATGCGCGCCATACACCAGGATCCACACATGACCCAGGGCGACGATGGCTTGCGGCAGCGGTATCCGCGAGCTGGAATAGGCGAGTGCCTGACGGGCGTGGTCGGCGAACACCGTCACTTGCGTGGCGAAACGCTGGATGCGGCTGTGCTCAAGGCCAAAGGACTTGATTACCCGGACACCGCCGATGCCCTCGCTGAGCTCCTGGTTGACCCGGTCGTAGGCGGCACCCACGGCGCGATCGAGGCTGACCAGGCGTTCGGTCTGACGCACGAAAACCCACAGGCCTGCCACCGTCAGCAACAACGGCACCAGCCCCAGCAGCGGGTTGTACCAACTGAGCAGGCCAACCGTCGCCAGCACCACCAGCGGTGTTTCCACGACCTGCCGCCAGAAGCTGATCAGGGCATCGCGAACCTTGTCGGCATCACGGGTGGTGCGGGTAATCATCTCCCCCATGCCGTGCTGCCAGTGATAACCCAGGTGCAGGTTCTGTACCTGTTGCAGGATGCGTTCGCGCAGGCGCGTCAGCAGTTCCTGGCTGAGCACCAGTGACCACACGCTGGCGGCGTATTGCAACACGCCACGACCCAGGGCCACGGCGAGCATCAGCCACAGCCAGTACCAGCCCAGGCTGGCGTCGAGGGTGCCATCGGCCTGGCGCACGACGGCGCGACCGGCGCTGACGTCGTTCACCGCATGCCCGATCAGCCATTGCTGCCAGACCAGCGCGAGGTTCACGGAAATGAACAGCGCCGCGACCAGGGCAAAGCGCCAGGGCATTTCCCGGTAGATCGCCAGGCAGCGCAATAGGGGGTGTTTTTCGATCATGTCATTGCTCTTTGGGGCGGGTGGCGCCCTGTTTTTCCTTGGCGTTGAGGATCGCGGTGTACTCTCCCGGATCGACGCCGTTGAGGTAGTAGTTGCCGACGTGATGCAGGCGCCAGCGGATTGGGTCGTGGGTGGTGTGGACCCGGGCGTTGCGCCAGAAGCGGTCGAGGTTCCATTTGCTCAGTGATGAGCTGGCGCCGAGCAGCGAGAAAATGTCGCTGGAAATCTTCAGCGAGGCTGCATCCGAGTGGGCACGGGCGGTGGCCACCGAGAGAATCAGCTCGTCCTGCAGAGTCTTGTTGTCCGGGTCGAGTTCGTGCTGGTCGAACACCCGTGCAGCATCGCGCAGCAAGGATTGCGCACCGCGCAGGGCCACGGCGTATTCGCCGATCTGCTTGATGATGTGCGGCTCCTGATTGGCGTGATCGACGCCACTTTCCACCCATGGCCGGGCGTTGTGGTTGAGGTAGTCCACCGCGGCCGCCAGCGCGCCTTCGGCGATGCCGGTGTCGATGGCGGCATGGAGAATCTGCGGGAAGGTCAGGCCGGTGCGCTTCATCGGACCTTTGCGCTGGGAAACGAAGCCTTCGTCGAGCTCGATGTAGTCGAAGATCACCGTGCCACTGACGGAGTTCTTCTGGCCGAAGGCTTCCCAGTCATCCACCAGTGTCAGGCCGGGCGTGTTGCGGTTGAGCAGCACCCCGGCGCCGCCCTCGTCGCTGGCGGCCGTCAGGGAGATCCACTCGGCAAGGTAGGAACCGGTGGAGTAGAACTTGCTGCCATTGAGGATCAGCTTGCCATCGGCACGCCGCTCGACCCGGGTCTTGAGCGCGAACTTGTTCTTGCCGCCGACTTCCGCCAAGGCGTTGCCGAAACGTTTGCCAGCGAGTACATCGCGGATCAGCCGGTCGCGAATCTCATCGCTGTAGCCGGTGAAAATCCCGCGCAACATGACGTTGTGGATTTGCAGCAACTGGCCGACGCCGCCGTCGGCGACTGATATGAGGCGTACGGTTTCGACGATGGTTTCCACCGAAGCGCCAAGACCGCCAAACGCTTTCGGCACGCCAATGGCGGTCAGTCCGCTTTCGGACAACAGTTGTGCCTGACGCCAGGGCAATTGGCCGTTCTGGCTGGTGTCTGCGGCGATTTCGGCGATCTCCACAGCTATTTCCCTGGCCGCGGAAATGGCTTGAGCTTCGCTCTGCAGCAGTCGGATCGGTGCCTGTTCCTGTATCAGGTGCCCGCTGGGGTTGTGTTCGACCTTGCTCATTGCTGTCCCTCTGTCGTTGATCTGCTGATGACCTTGTAGGAGCCGGCTGGCTGCGGGCGGCGTTCCGACGATGGCGTCCTTGAGTACGGCGCAAGGCTTGAAGGCCAATCGCTGGCAAGCCAGCTCCTACAGGTTTTGCGGTGTTCTCGGGTGTTGAGAGGGCCTTGAGCAAGTTCTGCGCCAAGGGCTTGAAAGCGTGCCGGGCACAGGGTTTGGTGAAGCGCGAGAAAGGGTAGTGTTGCTGGAGAAGCAACCTGTCGACCGCGACTGCTCGAGCAGCAGCAGCCGATGCGCATTGCTGCTGGCAGGCCAGCAATTTGCAGCACCTGGTCAATTCCTTGCAGGCGCCAAGCCACGTAAACCGGGGGTTTCAGCTGTTGGCACGGGCACTGCAATGGCTTGGGCAACAGTCACATGCCCAACCAGATGGAGCTGCTCATGACGCTTGCTGCGAAACACATCCAACCCGATACCACGGCAGAACTGGAGCAGATCTGGTTCACCCGTTGCCCGGTGCCGACGGCTTCCGGAATCGCCTATAAACTCGGCTGGCTGAGCGATGAATTCGCCGCTGACGGCCTGCCGGTTTCGACCCTGCAGGAGGCTCGTCAACTGGGGCATCACCACTACGATCACGAGCTGCCGGGACTGTTTCGCGAAGGCGGTAACGTACCGGCGCTGGCAGCCCGTGCGGCCGGTGCGCCGAGCCGCTTGATCGGCCTGACCTGGATCGAGGAATGGCAAACCATCCTGGTTCGCCCTGACTCCGGCATCCAGCGCCCGCAGGATCTCAAAGGCAAGCGCCTGGCGCTTCCAGCCTGGGGTGAAACCCGCCCGGGGAGCATCGCTCGTGCCATGAGCCTGCACGGTTACAAAGGCGCACTGAGCCTGGCCGGGCTGGGTTTCGGTGATGTCGAACTGGTGGAGGTCGCCCTGCAGGACCAGGAGCGGGCGGCCAATCCCCAGGAAGGATTGCAGCGCCTGTGGTCGGGTCTCGATTACCTGGTGCGTGGGGAAGTCGACGCGGTTTATGTCAAAGGTGCTTCCGCCGCCGATGCCGCACGGCGTCTGGGCCTGGTGGTGGGTATCGACCTGGACCTGATCGCTGAACCGCGCTATCGCATCAACAACGGAACGCCGCGTCCGATCACCGTGCACCAGAGCCTGCTCGACAACCATTTCGACCTGGTGGTGCGTTTCCTCGCGCAAACCCTCAGCGCCGCCGATTGGGCTGCCAATAACCGCGAGGCACTCAATGCCATTCTCGAAGAGGAAACCCGTGCCGGCAGCGCCGGGGTCGCCGAGGCCTATCGCGGGGAATTCCACACCACGCTGGCACCGGACCTCTCTGCACAGCGTCTTGAGTTCCTCGATATCCAGAAAGACTTCCTTTACCTGCACGGCTTCCTGGAACGCGATTTTTCCATCGCCGACTGGGTCGATCCGCGCCCGTTGCAAGCCGCCCATGAACTGTTGGCCAAGCGCCGCGCCTGAATCCGGAGAACTGCCATGACCGTACTGATTAATGAACAACTGATCAGCCAAGCGCTGAAGGCCTTCATCGACAAGGTGCTGATCGAGGCTGAAGAAGCCTTCACGGTGTTCCGTGAAACCAACACCATCACCGCCAATGGCACGGTAGGTTTCATCGAACGCGTACCCGGCGAAGAGCTGCTGGTGTCGGTCAACTACGGCGGTCCGTGGAACTACCGCAAACCACTGCAAGCGACGGTCACCGATTTTGACGGCAAGGTGATCTACGGCAAAGGCAAGGGCGGTTTGGGCCGCTACACCAGACTGTTCCAGCAGCATCCGGATGTCACCACCGTGTCCCACGTGCATTCGCCGTACCTCGGCGCCTGGGCACAGACCCATCGCACCCTGCCATTTCACTACGTGCCGGTGCAGCGTTATCAACTGGCCCGGGAGTTGCCGGTCTACATCGACCGACGTCAGCCGGAAGTCGATTTCATCCTCGACAGGATTGCCGAGAACCCTTTCACCCTGGCGATTCTGGAAGCCAACGGTGGTTCTACCGTGTGGGGCAAACAGGGTTTGCGCGCCACGGCTGAATTCATCCTGTTGCTCGAGGAGGGGGCGCAACTGCAATTGCTCGCCGATGCCCTGGGCGGTTCCCGCGCCTACGGTCCCGGTGTGCTGACCCAGCAATGGAAAATGAGCGGGCTGTACGAAAAAGCCACGGAACTTGGCCTGGTGCCCGCCATCGATCGTCGCACCTGACCCGCCGATCTCCCAGCCACCAAAAAACCTGTGGGAACCGGCCTGCCGGCGATGGCGGCCGAGAAATTGATGCAGGGCCCGAGGGCCTCATCGCCGGCAGGCCGGCTCCCACAGGTCGACACATAACCAAGGTACATGCCCATGGCTGTAAAAATTCTCTGGTACCTCACAACCCCCGACGGGCCTTATCCGTGGGAGCCCGAGGGCCGCTGGAAAACCGATTTCGAGCATCTGAAGCAACTGGCCGTGGCCAGTGATCGCCTGGGGTATTACGGATCGCTGCTGGGCTCCAGCCCCAACGAAAGCCTGGCCGTTTCCGCCGCGTTGATCGATGCCACCCAGCGCCTGCGTTTCCTGGTGGCGCAGCACCCCGGCGAGTTATCGCCCGCGGTGTTGGCCAAGTGGGCCCTGACCTTCGATCAGTTTTCCAACGGTCGTCTGTTGTTCAACGTTGTCAACGGCAACGATGCCGGCCTGGCTACCCTCGGCGTGCATTACCCCCACGATGAGCGCTATGACTTCAGCCTCGAGTACTGGCGAGCCTTCCAGGCCTTCTACGCCGGTGATACCTCGGGATATGACGGCCAGTACGTCAAGCTGGCACCGCGCACACCGGCCGCTGCCAGTCATCCATTGGGTGGCTGGCATCCGCCCAGGCAGAAACCCGGCATCCCGTTGTGGGGCGCCGGCACCTCGGGGCCGGGCGTTGCCCATTCCGTGCAGTTGCTCGACGTGTACCTGAGCTTCGCCAACACCCCACCAAAACTTGGCGAGAAATTCCGCAAAGTGGCGGCCGAGGCAGCAAAAATCGGTCGCGAGCTGACGTTCGGCACCCGCCTGCAAATCATTGTCCGTGAGACCGAAGAGGAAGCCTGGGCCCACGCCGAAAAGCTCTTGCAACGCACCTCGCTGCAAACCGCACGCGCGGCCATCGAACGGCAACTGCCACCGGGCGAGACCCTGGACAGCTTCCGCAGCGACGACCCGCAGATCCAGCGCAACGTCGACGCCGTCCGTGCAGGTCGCCTGCCCAAGGCAAGGGACCTGCAGATCTATCCCAACGTCTGGCTGGGTCCGAGCCTGTTCGGCTTCAACATCCTCGGCCCGGCGGCCGGCACCTATCTGGTAGGCAGCGCCGAGCAGGTTGCCGAGCGTATTCGCGAGTACGAAGCACAGGGTACATCGGCGTTCATTCTCTCCGGCTTCCCGTTGATCGATGAGGCGCACCGGGTGGCGGACCTGTTGTTCCCATTGCTCGACCTTGATCACGGTTTCGACGTGCCGCGCCTGCGCGCTGACACGCCGGTGCCACAACGCGCCAACGTGGTCGAGCGGGCCTGAGGAGTCATTCATGAGCGAAGGATTTTCCCGGCGCAGGTTTCTGGGTAACGGCCTGGCGGTCTGTGGTGGCCTGATATCAGGCAGCAGCCTGCTCAGCGGTTGCGACAGTGGAGCAGCCGTCAGTGGCGCAACGGCATTGTCCAGTACACCGGTGCACGGCGGTCGTTTGCGGGTCGGCATTATCGATGGCGACCAGTCAGGCAACCTTGACGCGCATAAACCGGTGGGCGGCGGGAT
Organism: Pseudomonas putida; assembly: GCF_028682635.1. Classification (GTDB taxonomy): domain Bacteria; phylum Pseudomonadota; class Gammaproteobacteria; order Pseudomonadales; family Pseudomonadaceae; genus Aquipseudomonas; species Aquipseudomonas putida_AE. The sequence continues at coordinate 55,907 of NZ_JANHLK010000016.1, forward strand.
CATTCGCGGCTGGGCTCTGTACAGCAAGTTCTGGGAATGGAACACCGACGTCAGCACGCGCCTGGCCCTGGCCGAGTTCGCCGAGCCCAACGCCGATGCCAGCGCCTGGACCATTCGCATCAAGCCGGGGCTGGAGTTTCATCACGGCAAGAGCATCGGCGCCGACGACATGCTGTTCTCGATCCTGCGCCTGACCGATCCGAAACTGGCATCGCCGTTTGCCGGCCTGGTGGGTGCGATCGATCGCAATGCCCTGCGCAAACTCGATGAGCGCACCATTGAAATCCGTTTCAAGCAGGGGCAGAGCTTTTTCCCGCTGGATGAAACCCTGATCAGTTTCGGTGGCATCGTTCCCACCGACTACGACCCGATCAGCAATCCGGTGGGCGCCGGGCCTTACAAACTCAAAAGCTTCATTCCCGGTCAGCGCTCGCTCTACGAGCGTTTTGCCAATTACTACAAGCCTGGCCAGCCCTATGCCGATGAGCTGGAAATCATCGAATTCAAGGATCAGGTGTCCCGTGCCGCCGCGTTGCGTGCCGGGCAGATCGACGTCGCCAGCGGCGTGCAGGCTGAGCACAGCGCGTTGCTCAAGGCCGATTCCCGGCTCAATTTCTACGCGTCGCCCAGCACCTCGTTTACCGGCTTCAACCTGAATCTGGCCAAGGCGCCCTTTCAGGACCAGCGAGTGCGCCAGGCTTTTCGCCTGCTGGCTGATCGGCGTGAACTGGTCGATCGCGGCCTCAACGGTTTCGGACGGATCGCCAATGACCTGTATTCGCCCCATGACCCGACGTACAACCACGGCATCGTCCAGCGTCCGTACGACCTGGATCAGGCGCGTTCGCTGTTGCGCCAGGCCGGGCAAAACGATCTGCGCGTGGAGCTGACCACTACGCCGGGGCCGGGCGTCAATGCGGCGCTGGTGTTTGCCCAGCAGGCAAAGAAGGCCGGCGTCGAGATCAAGGTCACCCAGGTCGATGGCTCGGTGTTCAACGGTGCGCAACGGGAAAACTGGTCGTTGTCCCCGGGCTCCACTCCGGCCCGGGGTTTCCTTGCCTCGGCGCTGCACAACGACGCGCCCCAGGCCATTTACAACCGTAGCAATTTCCACGACGAGCGTTTCACCTCGTTGTACCAACAGGCGTTGGCACAGCCGGATCTGCAACAGCGCAAGGTGCTCGTGCATGAAGCCCAGGCTATTCAACACGAGCGGGGCGGGCTGCTGATCTGGGGTTTCAATGACGTGCTGGATGCCGCCTCTGTTCGAGTCGCAGGGCTGGCGCCTGAACAAACGACCTTTGCTTCATGGCGTTTCGATGAAATGTGGGTGAACCATGCCTGAATCTTCCTGCAAGCATCCGCGCACACCAGCCTGGCTGTCCTGGTTCATCGGCCGCCTGGGTTATGGCCTGCTGACCGCTTGGGTCATCAGCCTGGTGGTGTTCATTGCCACGCAGGCACTGCCCTCGGACCCGGCGCGGGTGATCCTCGGTCCCGATGCGCCGCTGGAAAGCATCCTCACCTTGCAGCGCCAGTTGGGCCTGGACCGGCCGATCATCGAGCAATACCTGCGCTGGCTGGGAAATGCCCTGAGTGGCGAGCTGGGGGTATCGCTGGACTCCAATGTGCCGGTCGGCAACATCCTGTTCGGCCGCTTCGGCTACACATTGGCGCTGCTGGCCGGGGTGATTGCCGTGGTTGTGCCGGCGGCGTTGTTGCTCGGCGTGTCATTGGCCTTGCGCCGTGACAGTCGCCTGGATCGCTGGAGCCTGTCGCTGCTGATTTTCCTCAAGGCCACCCCGGGTTTTCTCCTGGCCATCGGTCTGGTGCTGCTGTTTTCCATGCCGCACATGGACGTGTTGCCGGCGGTGTCGATTCTCGATCCGGACAAATCGCTGCTGCGCCAATTGCAGTTCCTGGTATTGCCGGTGCTGGCCCTGAGTCTGTCGACGTTGCCGTACCTGACGCGCATGGTGCGGGCGTCGATGATCGAGGCGCTGGAGTCCGACTATGTCGTCGCCGCCAGGCTGCGGGGTATTCCCGAGTGGCGAATCGTCTGGCGTCACACCTTGCCCAATGCATTGATCCCGGCGATCCAGGGCGTGGCCCTGACCTTGCGCACCTTGATCGGCGGGGCGCTGCTGGCCGAGGTGATCTTCAGCTATCCGGGCATCGGCACTTCGCTTAACTCGGCGATCCAGATGCGCGACTTGCCGATGGTCCAGGCCATCGTGCTGGTGATCACCCTGGGCGTGGTGTTGATCAACCTGTTCGCGGATCTGCTGACGGTGCTGCTGACGCCAAAACTGCGCACCGCCCGCCGGGTGACCATGATCCGGCGTAACCGTCGGGGCATCCAGCCCTGGTGGCGTCGCTCCCCATCCAAGGCACCTTGAGAGGTGAGGCATGACTGATTCGCGACCTGTGCGCTGGCCGCTGTGGCTGGCGCAACCGCAAACCCGCAAGGGCGCGTTGATTACCCTGGCGGTGGTGGTGCTTGCACTGCTTGGCCCTTTTTTAGCTCCCCACAGCCCAACGGAAATGCTCGGTTCGGTGTACGGCGCCCCCGTGGGCACAGCGTTGCTGGGCTATGACTTTCTCGGCCATGACGTGTTGTCGCGCTTGCTCAGTGGCGGCGTGTCGGTGCTGTGGATGTCAGTGGCGGCAGCGTCGATCGCGTTGCTGGCGGGTAGCACCCTGGGCCTGTTGGCGGGATTTTCCCGGCGACGCCTGGATCAATTGATCACCTGGCTGGCGGACGTGTCGCTGGCCTTTCCCGACCTGATCCTGGTGCTGTTGATTGTCTCCATGCTGGGGCGTGCGCCTTGGCTGATCGTATTGACCGTGTCCATCGCCTTTACCCCGGGCGTGATTCGTCTGGCCCGGGGCAGCGCGGTGGCGGTGGCGGGGCAGGAGTTCGTCGAGGCCGCGCAGATGATGGGCTATTCAAGGCGGCGGATTCTGTTCAGGGAAATCCTGCCGAACATCCTTACACCGCTGCTGGTGCACTTCGGCAACATGCTGACCTGGGGCGTGGGCATGCTTTCGGGGTTGAGTTTCCTCGGTTACGGCGTCGCGCCACCGACGGCTGATTGGGGGCTGATGATCAACGAGAACCAGGCGGGTTTGCTGGTGCAACCTTGGGCGGTATTGGCCCCGGCGATCCTGATCGGCATCTTCGCCTATGGCACCAATATCCTGGCCGAAGGCATCGGTCGCAGCAGTTCAAGGATCGGAGAGAAACAGCCATGAACGCTATTGCCGGGATCGAATCCCGTCCTCCTGTAGTGACTACGCAGGTGTTGCAGGTTCGCGATTTGCGCGTCGAGTTGCCGGGGCAGATCGACGTACTGTCCGGCGTCACCTTCAATCTTGAGCGCGGAGAAATTATTGGATTGGTCGGGGAGTCCGGTTCCGGCAAGACCACCCTGGCTACCGCCTTGCTGGCCCATGCCCGAAGGGGCGCACGGATCGTCGGCGGGCAGGTCGAAGTGTCCGGTCAATCGCTGCTGACGCTTGCGGGCGAGGATCTGCGTCGGGCTCGGGGCAGCCTGATCGGCTACGTGGCCCAGGACCCGGCAACCGCGCTGAATCCGGCGTTGCGTATCGGCAGTCTGCTGCGTGAAACCCTGGGCGTTCATCAGGTTGAACTCGATCGCGCCGCGCAACAGCAGCGCATCGTCGAGACCTTGCGCGACGTCGGCCTGCCCGATGATGCGCAGTTCCTGCGACGCTTTCCCCATCAACTGTCCGGCGGGCAGCAACAGCGGGTGATGCTGGCGCTGGCCTTCGTACTGCGTCCGGCATTGATCGTCCTCGACGAGCCGACCACTGCGCTGGACGTCACCACCCAGGCTCACATCCTGGCGACGTTGCGCCGGTTGTGTAAAAGCCTGGGCGTGGCGGCGGTGTATGTGTCCCATGACCTGGCGGTGATCAAGGACCTGGTGGACCGAGTGATGGTGATGTATGCCGGGCGTATCGTCGAGGTTGCACAGCGCGACGTGCTGTTCCACCAACCGGCTCATCCCTATACCCGGGGCTTGCTGGCGGCGATTCCCGATGTGTCGCAACGCCGGGACTTGCTGGCGATTGCCGGACATGCACCGGCACCGGGACAGCGGCCGCAAGGATGTGCCTTCGCACCGCGCTGCTCCCGTCGCGTTGCGGCGTGTTCGGTACTCGAGCCGTCATTGCAGGAACTGTCGTTACGGCAGCGGGTGGCCTGCCTGGCCCCGCATCTTCAAGCCATGCAACGGGTTGCCCCAGCCTCTGTAGCGCCAATCGCCGAGGCGGTGGAGTGCCCGCCGCTGTTGGAGGTCAAGGACCTGAACCTGGCCTACGACCGGCAGGTGCTGTTCGATGTGTCGCTGCGGGTGGCTACCGGCGAGTGCCTGGCGCTGGTGGGCGAGTCCGGGTCGGGCAAGACCAGCCTGGCCCGTACCGTTGCCGGGCTGGGAGAAAACGCCGAGGGCGAGCTGCGTTACGCGGGCGAGTCGTTGAGCCTGTCGGCGCGGCAGCGCAGTGGGTCGCTACGGCATCAGATCCAGTACATCTTCCAGAATCCATACCGGGCGCTGAATCCGCGGCAAACGGTTTTCCAGACGCTGAGTGCGCCTTTGGAGCATTTCTTCGGTATCAAGGGAGCGTCTGCTCGGCAAAAAGTGCATGCCGTACTCAAGCGGGTCTCGTTGCCGTCCTCGGTGGCGGACCAGTATCCCCACAGCCTGTCCGGTGGTGAACGCCAGCGCGTGGCGATTGCACGGGCGTTGGTCTGTGAGCCAAAGCTGCTGATCTGCGACGAAATCACCTCGGCACTGGACGTCTCGGTACAGGCATCGATCCTGGCGTTGTTACGGCAATTGCAGCGGGAAGGGCTGACGCTACTGTTCGTCACCCACGACCTGGGCGTTGTCCGTGCCATTGCCGATCGGGTGTTGGTGCTGAAATTGGGAAGGGTGGTGGAGCAGGGGCGGGTCGATCAGGTCCTGGACCAACCGCAGGCGACCTATACCCGCACCCTGCTGGAGAACTCCCCGACATTGGGGTGACATGGATTTGCGCGGCCATGTTGAATTTGTGACATGACACGTATCTGTAGGAGCCGGCTTGCCGGCGAAGCGATGGTGGCCGTTATGCCGCCTTCGCTGCGATGCGGCGACCCGACAAGCCAGCTCCTACAGGTTTGCAGCGGTATGTTGATTTTGTGACGTGACACATATCTGTAGGAGCCGGCTTGCTGGCGAAGCGATGGTGGCCGTTATGCCGCCTTCGCTGGCAAGCCAGCTCCTACAGGATTTGCGGGGGTACGTTGGGTTTGTGACGTGACACATATCTGTAGGAGCCGGCTTGCTGGCGAAGCGATGGTGGCCGTTATGCCGCCTTCGCTGGCAAGCCAGCTCCTACAGGTTTGCGGCGGTATGTTGATTTTGTGGTGTGACACATCTCTGTAGGAGCCGGCTTGCCGGCGAAGCGATGGTGGCCGTTATGCCGTCATCGCTGGCAAGCCAGCTCCTACAGGATTTGCGGGGTAAGTTGGATTTGTGGCATGCACGCGTCTGTAGGAGCCGGCTTGCCGGCGAAGCGATGGTGGCCGTTATGCCGCCTTCGCTGGCAAGCCAGCTCCTACAGGTTTGCGGCGGTATGTTGATTTTGTGGTGTGACACATCTCTGTAGGAGCCGGCTTGCCGGCGAAGCGATGGTGGCCGTTATGCCGCCATCGCTGCGATGCGGCGGCCCGACAAGCCAGCTCCTACAGGATTTGCGGTGGTATGTTGATTTTGTGACGTGACACATATCTGTAGGAGCCGGCTTGCTGGCGAAGCGATGGTGGCCGTTATGCCGCCTTCGCTGCGATGCGGCGGCCCGACAAGCCAGCTCCTACAGTATTTGCGGGGTAAGTTGGATTTGTGGCATGCACGCGTTCTGTAGGAGCCGGCTTGCCGGCGATGGCGTTGGTGAATATTGCGCTGTGCTTATGCCACCCGCGCCTTCCGACGTCGCACTTCTTCGCGCACCGCCGGGATGATCCAGCGTCCGTAGTCCACGGTGTCATAGAGCGGGTCATAACCCCGGTTAAGGAAAGTGGTCACGCCCAGGTCGACATAATCGAGCAAGGCCTGGGCCACCGTTTCCGGGGTGCCGACCAGGGCGGTGGTGTCGCCGTAGGCCCCGACGGCGGTGGCGGTGGGCATCCAGAGTGCACGGTCATGACGATCACCCAGGGCTGCGGCGGCAAGCAAACGTTCGGAACCGGTGCCCTTGATACGTTTTTGCCACGGGCTGCCGGCCGCGAATTGCGGATTGGCCTTGATCTGTTCGAGGATCTGTTGCGCCCGTTGCCAGGCCAGTTCCTCGGTAGCACCCAGAATCAAGCGTACGGACAGGCTGACTCGCGGCGCCTCGACACCCGCCGCGCTGGCAGCCGCCCGCAGTTTGCCGATCTGCTCGGCCACACCACTCAAGGGTTCACCCCACAAGGCATACAGGTCCGCATGCTTTACCGCGATCTGATAGGCGATGTCCGAAGACCCGCCGAAGGAAATCGGAATGTGCGGCTGCTGCAACGGCTTGACCGGTGAGAAAGCGCCCTTGATGTTGAAATACTCCCCCTCGAAGTCGAACGGCTCTTCAGCCGTCCAGGTACGCCGGACGATCTCCAGGTATTCGTCAGTACGTTTGTAGCGTTCGGTCTTGTCCAGCAGGAAGTCGCCCTCCTGGGGTTCGGCGGTGATGCCGGTGATGGCATGCAGGCGAATCCGGCCGCCGCCGGTGGTGTGATCCAGTGTCGCGAAAGCCCGCGCGGCAACGGTCGGGGCAGTGAGGGCTGGACGGTGGGCGATCATGAAACCCAGGCGCTCGGTATGAGCGGCGGCATAGGCCGCGATCTGCAGACTGTCGGCGCTGCCCGGGCCGCTGGCGATCAGCACCCGGTCGAAGCCGGCCTGTTCATGGGCACGGGCGTGGTGGCGGATAAACCCCAGATCGAAATCCGGGCTGCGCACGCCCCGGGTCTCGGACCACTGGCGGGGGAAAATCATGCCGACAAATTCAATGGACATTGGAACACTCCTGAGGGCGGAAGGCGGGCTGGCCGCGGGCTTAGAACTGGTAATCCACCTGGGCCAGCAAGGTGCGGCCAGGCATGGGTTGCAAAAACGTATTGGTGGAACCGGCCAGGCCGCTGACGAAGTTCAGCTCGTTGGTCAGGTTGAGCACGCGCAGGGTGGTGCTCCACTGCGGCTGGCGGTAATACACGGCAAGGTCGAGGTTGTATTCGTCGGGGATCTTCACGGTCTTGCTCAGGTTCAGGTACCAGCTGCTGGTCCACCAGCCGGAAAGCTCCGCGCCAAAACCTGAGTCGAAGCGATAGTCGACATACCCGCTGGCGGTGTACTCGGGAATCTGCACCGCGTCGAAGCGCCCGGACGGCCGCTGGTTGAGGCTGTTGTTGTCGCCGAACACCGTGCCGTTGTCGGGTATGAACCCCGCCGAGGCAAAACCGGCCTGGGAGGCAAATTCGTTGTAGGCGGTGAGTTTGGAAAGGTTCAGTGCCGTGCGCAGGTGATCATCGGGCTGGTAGCGAATGGTCGACTCCACGCCCTTGATCACCAGTCGGGCAATGTTGTTGTTGCTGTCGGGTGACTGATCCCGTTCCTGCTTGAACGCTGCCAGGGTCATGAACAGTTCGTTGGGCACGGCTTCGACTTTCAACCCCACTTCGTGCAGCACGCTGAGGCTTTCGAACGCCAGCGGGTTGAGCAGGTTGGCGCCGGCACCACTGCCCCAGCCCAGGCCGTTGGAGAAGAACCCGGTGTTGACCGCCAACGAGCGATCGAAGGTGTAGTACAGCGTGCTGTTTTCGGTCGGCTTTACGTATGGGCTGACCTGAAAGGCGAACAGCCGGTAGTTGTCACTGTCCTTGCGCGGGTTGCCGCCGGCGAGCACGAACGGGTTTTCGATTTCGGCATCGATCCAGCTGCGGCTGGCGCCGATGTTCAGGCCGACGCGCTCACCCAATCGCAGGTTGTGCTGGGTGAACAACGTCCGCGTGGACCAGGTACTTTCAGCGGTGTAAGGCGCGACAGATTCGGCGTACAGCCCGTGACCGGCCGGGTACATCGGGGGCAGATTCAGCCAACCATAGAAGTTGGAGAATTGCGACACGCCGGGCTGGCCAATCCAGGCAGCATTGCCACCGGCGGGATTGGAACCGGTCAGCCCCAGCAGATCCCCCGGATTTTTGCCCGAAGGGTCCTGCGTCAGGTCATAGGCGTTGATGGTCGAGCCGAAACTGTTGTTGGCGGCGATCGACTGGTTGAACTCGCGGCGGTAGATCAGCCCGGTATTGCTGTCATCACGCAGGGTCAAGCCGCCCAACTGCACTTCGTTGCGCGAGCGGAACTCGAAGCGGTTATCGAAAATATTGTCCTTGGACTGCACCTGGAAAGAACCGACGGCGTCGGTCATGTCCCGTGAGCGTTGGTAAAACGTGTTGTTGGCCAGGGTGATGGTGGGGGTCAGATCGGCTTCTACCCGCAGTTGCGTGGTGAAGCGCCGGGAGGTGTTTTCATCCTCGTCGCGCTGGCCGGTTTGGGACGATAGCGAGGTCAGGCCGTTGCCCGCCAGCGACGGGTCATACACCCAGCCACGCAGGCTGCCGGGGTTGCTTTGGGTGTTTGGGGAAGCTGACTGAAAACTGCCATCGACCACGCTGTATTGGCCCTGGGCGTTACGTTGGCGTTTGACCCAGCCCAGGGTCGGCGCATCAGCCGCACCGGAAGCGAGTACCGGCGACCACAGGGTGTTGCCGTTCTGGATGATCGGCGTGGCCCGTCCGGCGTAATACTTGCCGTGGTCGACCAACGCCTGGTTGGCGCGGTTCCAGCCGTGGGTGATGTTGTAGTCGTAGTAGTCGTCGTAACTGGCATTCCAGTCGACGCGCACGTTGTCATTGCGCCAGGCGAGGGCGCCGTAGAAGGCGTCGAAGTTGTTGTCGACGTTGTCGTAGTAATCCTCCTGGCGCTGCTTGGTAATGCTGATCCGGTAGGCGAGATTGTCACTCAGCGGGCCGGTGTTATCGACGCTGAATTTGCTCGAGTCACGGGATTCGCCGTCGGGTACCCAGGTGCCCAACTCACCGCTGAGCCGGGTCTTGAACTCGCTGAAATTGGGTTTCTTGCTCAGGTAGTTGACGTAGCCACCACTGCCGGACACCGAGCCATAGGTGACGGATGACGGACCGGCGACGATGTCGGCGCCTTCATAGGCGTTGAAGTTGGCCGGGTGGCGCACACCGTACGCGCGCTGGCCGTCCTGGAAGACTTCAGAGCCCTGGGCGCGAAATTGCGGCGCGATCCCGGCGTTCTGGCCGCCACCACGGGTGATGCCCGGCGCGTATTTGACCAGGTCGTCGGCGCTGCGGATCGGGTCGTTGGCCAGTTGCTCGGCATTGACCTGAGTGATCGAGCGCGGGGTGTCGAGCACCTTGGTTTCGATTCCGCCGTAGATCGAAGACTCCGGCCGGGTGGGCAGGGCGTCATCGTCGGAATCGCTGGCGCTGGCCTGGACAGTGACGGTTTGCAGTTGGGTGTCGGCGGCGAAGGTTGGTAGCGAAAATGTCGACACCACCGCCATAGCCAGGGCGGAGCGTTTTACAGGCAAACGAAAGGCGATAGAGGGCATGACGAATGAGCCTCGCAACAAAAAAAATGGGTATGGCGATGTCCCTGACACCCGGCAAAACCCCGTGGGAGCTGGCCTGCCGGCGATGACGTCGTAACGTTCACCGCCACCATCGCCGGAACGCCGCCCGCAGCAGGGCGGCTCCCACAGGTCGCGGTGTGTCAGGCCGTGTCTTTCAACCAGAGCTTTTCAAAGCGCCAGGTGCTGAACAGCGACTCCTCGGCCGCCGCGCCGCCTACGCGGTTGGCCACGCTATCGAGCAGATCGGCGTAACCCCAGATCAACAGGCCGCCGCGCTCGTACTGGATTTGCTGCACCTGATGCACCAGGGTCCTGCGTTTTTCCAGGTCGGGTTGGGCCATGGCCGCCAGGAACAGCTCACTGAACTGCGGGTCGTGGAAGTGGGTCTTGTTTGACACGGCAAATGGCGCGTCGGTATGGATCGCACTGGCCAGGAACGGTGCGCCGATGCTGCCGCCGGTACTCAAGGTCCAGTCGTTGCGCTGCGGGCCCTGGAAAGTGGCCAGGTCGACCTGCTTGACCTTGAGGGTCACGCCAATGCGCTTGGCCTGTTCCGCCAGCACCAGCGCTGACGTCAGTCCCGGACCGGGTGTCGTCACCAGTTCCAGTTCAAGGTTTTCATGCCCGGCTTCCTTGAGCAGTTGCGCCGCCCGTTGCGGGTCGTGGGCACGCGGTCCAAGGCCATGGTTGAACGTCGGATCGCTCGGGGCATACAGGTCGTTGGCGACCCGGCCCTGACCATTGAGCGCCCGGCGCACCAGTTCCTCCCGATCAGCCAACAGACGAAACGCCTCGCGTACCCGTGGATCGTTGAACGGTGGTTTGTCGAGGTTCATGTCGAACGACAGCCAGTTGCCGGTCACCGATTTGAGCACCCTCAGCCGAGGATCGCGCTGCAGCACTTCCAGCTGTTCGGTGGGCATCACGTTGGCCATGTCGATCTGTCCGGAACGCAGGGCGGCCAGGCGCGAGACCTGATCCTTGAAGTCGATGATCTCCAGCTCGTCGGCGTAGGGTTTGCCGTCCTTGTAGTAGTTCTCGAACCGCGTGAACAACGAACGCTGGCCGGGGGTGAAGCTTTTCAGTTTGTAGGGGCCGGCGCCCACCGGGTTGTTGACCGGGTGATAGTCCACCGGCACGATGCCGCCAAAATTGACCCAGGTTTCCGCCAACGGCATGTAGCTGCGGCCTTCGCGAAAGTTCAGGCGTACGGTGCGCGAATCGAGCTTGACCAGGTTGTCGCGGTCCACCCAGTGCAGCAGCGCGGCATAGGGCGATGCCAGTTGCGGGTCGGTCAGGCGGCGGATGGAGAAGATCAGGTCATCGGCGTCGATGGTCTTGCCATGGTGAAATTCCAGGTCTGGACGCAGGCGAAGCGTCCAGCTGCTGGCATCGGCATTCGGCTCGGCGAATTCCGCCAGGGCCAGGCGCGGTTGCATCTGCTCGTCCCATTCCCACAGCTTGCTGTAGAGAGCAAAGCCGCGAACGATGCCGCTGCCGATGGGTTTGTGGGCGTCGAGGTTGCCGCTCTGGTTACCGTCGAGAATGCCCAGGCGCAGACGTCCGCCATACCGCGGTTGATCGTCGCCAATGGCGCTGGCGATCGGTTTTTCGCTACTCGGGCCGCAGCCGGCGAGCAGGCCGCCACCGAGCAGCAAGCCACCGCCCAGCAGCGCACTGTGGCCGAGAAAATCCCGGCGGCTGAATGATGAGTGATCGTCGCTCATGGCATCAGGCTCCGGCCGGGCCGTTGGCGGAGCGCAACTCCAGCGGCGCTTCTGACGGTCGACTCAATTGCACGCGTTCACTGCGAAAGTGCGGCAGGATGTGCTCGCCCAGGCGATAGGCTTCCTCCAGATGGGGGTAGCCGGCGAGGAAGAACAGATCGATGCCGATGGCGTTGTACTCGCGAATCCGCGCCACGACATTTTCGTAGCTGCCCACCAGCGCGCAGCCTGGTGGAATGCCGATGTAGCCGAAACCGGTCCAGACGTTGGGGTGGATGAAAAAGTCGTCGAAGCCTTGGGTCTCGGCTTTTTGCGCGAATTCATTTTCGTAGCTGAGTTTGCGCGCGGTGCGCAGCCCGGCATGGGCCGCCACAGCCTTGACCGCGCCCCTGGCGATGCCTTCATCGAAGAAGCGCTTGGCCTCGGTGCGGGCCAGTTCCTCGGTCTCGCGGGTAATGACATCGATCGACAAACCAAAACGAATGTCGGTGCGCCCATACTTCAACGCACGCGCGCGTATATCGGCAATCAGCGCGGCAATTTCGTCCGGGTGCTCAGCGCGCATCAGGTAGAAGTCGGCGTGCCTGGCCGCGAACTCCCGGGCCGGGATCGATGAGCCCGCCGTGCAGATCAGTGGCAGCTCGGCCTTTTTCAACGGCCCGCGCAAACCACCGCCTTCGGCTTTGTAGAACTTGCCCTCGTAGTGGAAGTTCTCGTTGTGCCAATAACCCTTGACCACGTCCATGAACTCGATGGCCCGTTCATAGCGCTCATCGTGATCGCTGAAGTCGCCGACCTGGCGCTGAATCGCGTCCGAGCCGCCGTTGATGATGTTCCAGACCAACCGGTTGCCGGTGGCGCGCTGATAAGTCGCGGCTTGCTGCACCGCCACCCACGGCGTGTAGTGATAGGGCTGGAACGCCGTGACGAATTTCAGCGTTCGGGTTTCCCGTGCCAGCAACGAGCAGACCGTCCACGGCTCTTCGCCGGAGGGGGCGTTGACCATCAGCGCGCCACCGAAGCCGTTGATTTCCGCGGCTTTGGCGATCTGTCCCAGGTAATCGATGTAAGTGAAGTGGTCACCGACGCTGAAGGCCGAGACAGCGCCGGTGCTCGGGCCGCCACGGTGCCAGTCGCCACGGTTGCGCGGGTCGCCGGGGAGGAACTGGGTTTCGCCATGCAGGGGCAGGCGGGTGAAGAATTCAATGCTCATGTCGAGGGCTCCGTCTCACTGCACGCTGGGATTGCAGATCGGGGTGATCGGCTGGTCGTTGATGACCTTGTGGGCGAACGGCACCGAGTCCTTGAGGGAGGCGTTGACGGTTTCGCTGTGGCCCAACCCTTTGTAGAGATGGCCCTCAACCACCGAGCCGGTCTTGCAGGCGTCCTGCATCAGCGCGACCTGGGTCGAGGCGGCCGGGGTCTTGTCTTCGGCACCGGTGCCGATGAATATCGGTTGGGCCAGTTTCAATGTCGGGTAGGACACCTGTTTCTGCCACGCCGCGAGCTGGTCGCCCTGGTAGTCTTTTTTTGCATTGGCCGGTGTCAGGCCGACGCCCACCACATCGCTGACCAGCGCCGCCAGGCAACTGGTGCGGGCCTGCTCGAACAGTGGCAAGGCCTTGTCGGTGTAGAAGTCCTTGGGGTTGATACTCGGGTCATACTGCTGGGCTGCCAGCAAGGTGTAGAAGCCGTAGGCGAGTGACGCGTCGACCTTGTTGACGTCCTGTTCACCGACGTTTTTCGCACCCACGGTGTAGATCACGCCGGTGCCGATGCTGCCTTTGACGCCGAGGTCGGGCGCATAAGTCGGCGCGTAGGCGGCGGAGGCGAACGCGCCCGCGCCTCCTTGGGACTGCCCGACGATCAGCACTTTGTTGGCCAGCCCCGGAACTCCGGCGACCACGGCTTTGGCCGCATCGAGGATGCCGTAGGCCGCCATGCGATTGTTCAGCAACGGATGGCCACCGGGAACGCCAAGGCCCTGATAGTCGGTGGCGACAATGGCATAACCTTCGTCCAGCCAGCGGCTGAGGTATTGCACGTCACGATAGGAGCGACCTTGCCAGGACGGCGCGCAAACATCCGCGACACCGACGGTGCCATGGCCCCAACTGGCCACCGGCCAACCACCGGCCGGCGCCTTGCCCTTGGGCAGGAACAGCGTGCCCGAGACCACGATCGGGGTCTTGTTGTCGATGCCGTCGGTGGAGCTGTAGAGAATCCGCTGGGCGCTGGCGGCGTTGGGCAGGCTAAGGGTCTTGTCCAACGGCTCGCTGCGCAGCAGTTTGCCCGGTGTGGTCGGGATCACGTCTTGCCAGGTGTAGAACGCCGAGACTCGGCCGTCGCCTTGCAGCGGATCGGGTTTGGGTGCATGCACGCCGGCGGCCATGGCGTTCAAGGACAGCGCCAGGACGCTCAGCCCGAAGACGAATTTTTGCGGCAGTTTCATCTGGATTTCCCTATTCATGGAGGGTGCTGACCTGGCCACGCAGGGCCGGCCAGTAGTCGGTGAGCTTCAGATCGATCAGCGCCTGGTTGGTGAAACCGGTGGCCAGCGATGGGGTGATGTCGTAGTTGTCGCGGATAAGGTGATTAGCCAGGGCGTAGGCTGTCAGCGCCTGGTAGTGGGCCTTGAGTTGCTGGTCGCTTTTGGGCGCCCAACGATCTTTCCAGGCCACGGGATCGTTCTGGTCGTCGCGGCGCAACACGCTTTCAGCGGTGCCGGCGCGGGAGGAGAGTTGGTAGTACGCGTCCTGATTCTGCTCCTGGGAGATCCACCAGGCAGCCTTGACCCAGGCAGTGGCCAGCAATTGAGTCAGGTCCGGGTGTTGCTGGACAAAAAGGTCGGTGCCCCACAGGTCGGAGACCAGGCGCCAGTCGTTGGCGCCTTGTTTGGTCGACCAGATGATCTTGCCTACGCCTTTGTCTTCCAGGGCATAGGCTTCGCTGAGCAGCACCGCCGCGTCGACTTTACCGGCGGACACGGCTGCCGCGCCGACCTGCGGGTTGAGGTTGGCGATCTTGAAATCATCGAGCTTGAGGCTTTTGCTTGCGAGGAAGTTACTGAAGGCAAATTCCCAGGGGCGACCGCGGTGCAGGGCCACGCGCTTGCCCTTGAGGTCTTCGATGATCTTGGCCTCGGAGCCTGCCGGTACCACCAGGTAGATGTTGTTACCGCTACCACCGGGCACGATCAGCTTGCCCGGCACACCACCCGCACCGGCGATGACGGAAGGCAGGTCGCCGCGCACGGCAAAGTCGATGCTGTTGTTGCTGAAGCCTTCGTTGATCTGCGGACCGGCGCCGGCGTGGGGCAGGGCGATCCACTCCAGCTTGATGTCGCGCTGGCTCAGTTGTTGTTCAAGCCAGCCGTCCTCGATCACTCGCCCGGCGATCCCGCCAAATACCGGTTTGCCACCTTGGGTGTAGGCGACAATGGCGATCTTCACCGCGGTCGGAGCCTGTTCGGCCAGTGCGATGGCACTGAGCAGTAAGCCGGTCAATGCGACCAGGCCGTTGCGCCAGAAACTTTTCATTGAAATCTCCCTGTGTGGCTATTTGGCAAACACGCCCAGGGAGAGAGCAGATTGCATGCCACTGCGCGCAAAAACGTCTGCAGGCCTTGCGCGGCGGGGCTTTCGAGGAAGTGAGCGAGCGTGGTAAGCCAGGCTGGGTGCTGATCTGTCAGCAGGGTGATGCTTGCCCATTGCTGCTCCAGCAACAGGGCAGGAACAGTTCAATGGCTTATTCGTATTGGGAATATATAAATACTAATTAATAATTTTTTAGTCTATATATCTTCGTGCACTATTGAGCACGCGCTTTTACTGCCAGGAATGCACCATGTCGCTGATCACACATCCAAACGCCCGCGAATTGACCAAATCGGTGCGGGCCACCGTTCTGGTGTTCAAGGACCCGCGCTCACAGGAGTTGCTCAGTAGAATCGAGCGCCTGGCGCCCAGCGAAGCCAATACGTTGATCATCGGCGAAACCGGTACCGGCAAGGAGCTGGTCGCCCGCCACATCCACCACTTGAGCCGCCGCGGGCGTGAGCCCTTTGTGGCGGTCAATTGCGGTGCCTTTGCCGAAACCCTGGTGGAAAGCGAGTTGTTCGGGCATGAGAAAGGCGCATTCACGGGTGCCACGACCACCAAGGCCGGTTGGTTCGAGGCGGCCAATGGCGGCACGCTGTTTCTCGATGAAATCGGCGATCTGCCACTGAACATGCAGGTCAAGCTGCTGCGGGTATTGCAGGAGCGAGAGGTGGTGCGCCTGGGTTCGCGTACGCCGATTCCGATCAACGTACGACTGGTCGCCGCGACCAACGTCAACCTTGCCGATGCAGTCGTTGCCGGGCATTTTCGCGAGGACCTGTTCTACCGTCTGCACGTCGCCACGATTCGCCTGCCGCCCTTGCGCGAACGGCCGGGCGACATCCTGCCACTGGCCGAGTTTTTCCTTGAGGAGCACTGCCAGCGCCTGGGTTACAACCGCGCCTCATTGAGTGTCGAGGCGGAGCGAAAACTGCTGGAACACAGTTGGCCGGGCAACATCCGCGAACTGGAAAACTCCATTCACCACGCCTTGCTGGTGTGCCGTAACCAGCGAGTCGCACCGGGGGACTTGCACCTGGTGGACATGCGCTCCTCAGGCATCCGCCATGAACAGGAGCAAACGGTTCAAACGAGTCATGCCATTGCCGGCCCGGTGGACCTGGAAACGGCGCTCAACGCGCTGTTCGAGCAGAACATTCCAGATCTCTACGAGCACATCGAGGAGACCATCTTTCGTGCGGCCTACCGTTTCTGCCATGGCAACCAATTGCAGACCGGACGACTGCTGAACATCAGCCGCAATATCGTGAGGGCTCGACTGGAAAAGATCGGAGAACTGAACAAGCCACTGTCGGTGGAGGAGTAATGTCGCAGCGACCCACCGCTGACCCCTGTGGGAGTGGGCTTGCCCGCGAAAGCGGTGTGTCAGTCGACATTGATGTTGAATGTGCCGTCCCCTTCGCGAGCAAGCCCGCTCCCACACTCGATCTCCAGTGAACACAAAGACTGTGTTCGCCGAGGATCAAATGTGGGAGCGGGCTTGCCCGCGAAAGCGGTGTGTCAGTCGACATTGATGTTGAATGTGCCGGCCCCTTCGCGAGCAAGCCCGCTCCCACACTCGATCTCCAGTGAACACAAAGACTGTGTTCGCCGAGGATCAAATGTGGGAGCGGGCTTGCCTGCGAAAGCGGTGTGTCAGTCGACATTGATGTTGAATGTGCCGGCCCCTTCGCGAGCAAGCCCGCTCCCACACTCGATCTCCAGTGAGCACAAAGACTGTGTTCGCCGAGGATCAAATGTGGGAGCGGGCTTGCCCGCGAAAGCGGTGTGTCAGTCGACGTTGATGTTGAATGTGCCGTCCCCTTCGCGAGCAAGCCCGCTCCCACACTCGATCTCCAGTGAGCACAAAGACTGAGTTCGAAGAGGATCAAATGTGGGAGCGGGCTTGCTCGCGAAAGCGGTGGATCAGGCCTGCAGATATTCCCGAGCCAACCTGCACGCCCGCTCAATCAACATCGGCGCCATCTCAATCGCCGTCGGCGTGCCCTGGCGGGTATGAATCCAGCCCAGGTAAGTGGTACCGCGCAGCATCAAAAACAGCGCCAGCGTCTGTCGATCCGCCTCGGTCAGCGGCTTGAGCGCGTGGTAACCCTCCAGCAACGCCGCCTTGATCTGTTCATAACGCGGGTCATCGAGACAGAAGTACAGGGCGGTGGCCAGCTCAAACATGTGCCAGCCGAACCCGGCGTCGTCGAAGTCGATCAGGCGCAACTGCGGGCCTTCGATCAGCAGGTTTTCCGGGACCAGGTCGGCGTGGATCATGCCGAAGTTGCCCAGGTGCCGGCCGTATTGCCGCAAGTCACGCCGGGCCGTGCGCCGGGCCTGTTGCAGCAGGTCCCGTTGCTCATCGCCCAGATGCTCCAGCTCCCAGAATCGCCCCCAGAACGGATTCGCCCCGATCAGGCCTTCCTCGTCCCAGGCATGCCGGACAAACTCGTCCGGCTGCTGCCAATCCGCCGAATGCA
The DNA here is from genome assembly GCF_028682635.1 of Pseudomonas putida. Lineage (GTDB taxonomy): Bacteria > Pseudomonadota > Gammaproteobacteria > Pseudomonadales > Pseudomonadaceae > Aquipseudomonas > Aquipseudomonas putida_AE. The sequence continues at coordinate 73,427 of NZ_JANHLK010000016.1, forward strand.
GATGAATGCGCGCCGCCATCTTGCCGGCCTCAGCAAACAGAAAGTCGATCTCGGTGTCGGCCTGCACCCCAGCCTCCGAGGTGCCGGCAGTAGCGCCCGGCAACCAGGCGAGCATGTCGACATGGCGTTGGCCGATCTCGACATGGCTCACTTCGATCAGGTGGCGCTGGTCCTGGGCGCGAATGATCTGCGGCACGGTAATCCCCGCGCTTTCCAGCGCTTCCATCCATTGCAGCTCGGAGCGCAGCGCCGCTTCGCAGTGATAGCCGTTGCGATGGATACGCAGGGCCACCCGTTGGCCGTCGTGGCGGCGGGCAGAGAACACCGCGTTCTCGCGGTATTTCACCAGTTCGATGTCGCCGAACTCACCCTCCCAGTGTTGCAGGGCGTGGCGAGCCAGATCGTGCAACCGGGCGACTTGCTGATCATGGTTCAGGGTATGGAATTCAGTCATGGCAGAGGCCTCAAATTGCGCTCAGGGCGTGGTCCAGGGTGTCGACGAACAGGTCCGCGTGCTCGCGGCTGAACACCAGCGGCGGGCGCAGCTTGAGAATGTTGTCGCCGGCGCCGATCTTGCTGATCAGCACGCCGTTCTCGCGCATGTCATTGACGACCTTGCGCGCTTCCAGCCCGGCGGGTTCCTTGCTGGCGTGGTCGCGCACCAGCTCCATGGCGAAGAACAGGCCCTTGCCACGCACGTCGCCGATGATCGAGTGTTTGCCTGCCAGCCCTTGCAGGCGTTGCTGGACGTAGGCGCCGACGTTTTGCGCGTTGCGCAGCAGTTGCTGATCCTCGATCACGTCCAGCACCGCCATGCCGACTGCCGCCGCGACGGGTGAGCCGCCAAAGGTGTTGAAGTACATGGCGTTGCGGCCGAAGGACTCGACCAGCGCTTTGTGCGTGATCAGCCCCGCCAGCGGGTAGCCGTTGCCCATGGGTTTGCCCAGGGTGACGATGTCCGGCACGACGCCGTGGGCCTGATGGCCCCAGAGATGATCGCCGGTGCGGCCGAACCCCGATTGCACTTCATCGGCGATGAACAGGCCACCGGCGGCGCGGATCAACTCGGCGGCCTTGGCGACGAAACTCGCCGGCACCCGGGGCAAGCCTTCGTTGGCGAACAGGGTATCGATCAGCAACGCGGCCGGGCGAATGCCCTGGGCCTGCAGCGAAGCGATGGCGGCCGCGATGTTGGCCGCGTATTGCTCGGCCAGTTGCGTTTCGGTGGTGCCGGCCGGCGCGTGGTACAGGCACGGAATCGGCACGGCGCGGGCATGGGCGGCGAAGGGTTCCGGGGAGGGCAGGGCGGTGGTGACTTCGGCCAGCGACGCCGAGTTGCCGTGGTAGTTGTAGTCACTGACGATGATGCCGGTGCCGCCGCTGGCGTAGCGCGCCAGGCGCAGCGCCAGTTCGTTGGCCTCGGTGCCGGTGCAGGTGAACATCGCGGTGTCCAGCGGTTGGCCGAAGGTCGCGGTCAAGCGCTCGGCATAACGCACCACCTGCTCGTCGAGGTAGCGGGTGTGGATGTTCAGCGTGGTGGCCTGGCGGTGCATGGCGTCGGTCACGTGGGGGTTGCAGTGGCCGACGCAGGGCACGTTGTTATAGACGTCGAGGTATCGGCGCCCCTCGACGTCGAACAGCCACACGCCTTCACCGCGCACCAGGTGCAGGGGCTTGTCGTAGAACAGTGGCGAGGCGCTGCCGAGCACGCGGTGACGGCGTTGCAACAGGGTCGCTTCAGGCATGGTCTGGAACCTCGATGACAGGGCTGCGACGGGCGCGCAGCAGGAAGTTGAAAATGCACAGGACGAAGGTCACCCCGAGGGCGATCAGCATCAGCAGGTCGAGCTGGAAGCAGGCGGCGATCACCACCAGCGTCAGCGCCAGGCCCAGCCAGGCGACGACTGTGCCGCCGGCCAGGGTGAATGGGCGTGGCAGGTCCGGCTGGTTGCGCTTGATGCGCAGGTAGGCGCCGAAAATGAACAGGTAGCAGACGTTGAGCAGCAGGACCACGGCGAGCATCACGGTGGCCGGATCGACTTCCGAGAGCGGGAGGCCGATGGCGCCGATCAGCAACAGCGCCGGCCAGGGCGTGCCGCGCTTGCCGGTCTTGCCCAGCCACTGCGGGAACAGGCCGTCGCGTGCCATCGCGAACAACTGCCGGGAGGCCGCGTAAACCAGGGAGAAGAAGGTCGCGATCAAACCGAACACGCCGCCGCAGCCAATCACCTTGGCCAGCCACGAGTCCGCACCGAACGCGCTGTTGCTGGACATCGCCGCGTACAGCGGATCGCCCGCCGAGCCCACCAACTCGACACCGCCAGCGCCCGGTGCGCACACCAGCACCACCAACGCGGTGACCAACAGGGTGCCGATGGCGGCAAGAATGCCGCGTGGCATCGTACGGCCGGGGTTTTCAGCTTCCTCCGCCGCCGAACCGGTCTGCTCGACGGTGATGAACAGCCAGATCGCGAAAGGCAAGCAGGCGAAGACGCCGCCGAGGCTGACCGGGGTGGCGACATTGGCGGGCAATGCCAGCAGGTTGGCCAGTTCGACATGCGGCGCCATGGCCACGCCGAAGGTCAGCAGGGCGACGACGGCGATCACACCGGCAATGAACGTCAGGCCCATGGCCTCACCCACACCACGCAGGTGGATGCCGATGATCACTGCGAACAGGGCGATCTTCACCGGCCAGCCACCAAGCCCGAAAATCGACTCGGTGTAGGCACAAATGAAGGTCGCCGCCGCGCCGGTGCCGATGGTCAAGGCCAACGCACAAGCCACCCCGACCAGGTAACCCACGAACGGCCCGAAGGCACTTTGCGCATACACGAACACACCGCCGGCGCTGGGCAACGCGGTGGACAGTTCCGCCACACTCAACGCCAGCCCACCGCACAGCAGCGCCATCAACAAAGTGGCGACCAGCATGTTCAACCAACCACCGGCCGCCAGGCCAAAGTTCCAGCCGGAAAACTGCCCGGCCACCACCAACGCAATTCCAAGGCCGGCGATCTTTGGCCAGCCCAACGCACTTTTCTTGAGCACAAACGTCTCCCGCGGCCCGAGGGCCGATTTATTGTTTTAGTGAGGAATCGAGGGGTTCAGCGTTGCTTTACGCGCTTCGATACTACGCGTGGGGTGCGACGCGGCATGTTTGTGCGCATGCCAGGTGGTTGGTTGTGGGTGCCAGATTTCACCTGGCTCCGTGTGGCCACAGGAGTGCCATGAGCAAGCCTGCCCGGTATGGAAATATGCCTCCAGATTTGCGTTCCGGTACGGTCGTCATCGGCTGAGTGTCCCTGCCAATCGACCATCAAGGCTACCGTCTGTCGTATTTTTACGAGTGGAAAAGGCAAGTTCAAAAAGGATTTCATGGGGAAAGCAAGAAACTTCTTACTCCGTCCTACAGATGGCTATACCTCGCCGCTATTCGCCTTGTTTCAGTTTTCCGAAAACAATGTGGCGAATTTTTAAGAAGTTAAATAAAAATATTAATTAGATGTGGTTTTTTAAACTTAAAACCAACAGAAATAACCCTTTCTGCCTCTGTACGAAATTTCCTGAGAGATTGAATGAATTTTCCTGCATGCAGACAACTCAGTCTCTTGCGTTCAGTTCTCGAAGCTATTAGAAATAAAGGCGTCACCAAATACCGGTGGCACTTTCTCTAACAGCGAGTAATTAATTATGAACACTGAAAATCTTGGTGAGATTCTTTACTTTGGAGATGAGTTTGACTATGGCTTATGCCCACACATGGCTGGAGGCTCAGGTGGTCAAGGCGGATGTGGGGGAAGCGGAGGATGCGGAGGTGGCGGCGGTTGTAGTGGCGGGAGCGGGGGTAGCGGCGGGTGTGGAGGGAATAATATAACCACACCAATATCATCCGATAACGATTAAAAAACCAAAAAACTATGGCTTTTCTGGTATTTACCAGAAAAGCCATTTTGAGGGATTTTATGATGTTGACTATACAAAGCTACGACATACTAAATTTTCCTACTGATAGTTTGATTGTTTCAAGACGGGGCGTGTCAAAGATAAGCTCGCCCGATTTGTTGGCAGCGTTAACGAAATTGAAAAAATACACAAACATTTCAAAGGTCGAATTCGACAAAATACTGATGGAGCACGGCTTGAATCCGGAGTGCGCTTATGAGTTTTTAGAAAAAGCACTTTCCATTAAGGATTGCACCAACTTGTACTTCGAAAAAACGATAGTGGCTCATGATTGGGGTAAGGACAACGACCTGGAAAAACTACTAAAAAGTGAAATAAATACGCCGTTGGAAATAAGCGAAATCTCAAGTTCGCTCACAGATGTCGTTTCAAATAAAAAATACTACATTGTTATCATGTGTGTTAACTATGATTATGATCTTCTGAAAAAACTATACTTTGATCTAGTAGTTGCGGCGCCTGAAAGTGCGATTAGCGTCTGCTATTGTGTGGGTGGTTCTTATTGCATTAGTCAGCCATATTTGCCGAAGGTCGGAAATCCGTGTCATTTTTGCAGTGTGGATAGGCTTATGAACTACGAGGATTATCAAAGTAGCAGGAACGCCTGGTCAAAGCTCGTTCAATTTTGCAGAAATAAACACGTTGCAGTACCTGCAAGTCCGTTGAATGTTCTTCAGCGCTCACTATTGGTCGGAGCGTTGATTAGGAAGATAAAACTGCTGACGAGTTCCGACAGCGACTTTCGCTATCAGGACAACATTCTGCAAGAGACGCATATTGACTTTGCTAGTAATTTGGTGAGAGAAGCTTCGGCTGCCCATTGGAATATGTGCGACTGCTTGAGGATGCAAAAATGAAGTACATTCCTCATGATTACTATCTTAGATTCATGGATTCGAATGTTCATGCAGAGACTTTAGCTTTTCATGCAAGGGGGAACTATACAATTCATGATGCCTTCAGGCACGCTACTCGTCTGCACAATATCAGTGATAAGGATCTTTCTCAGTTGACTGGGAACGAGTTGCGACTTTATCCAGATATGGATTTAACCTTACCTATAAACATTAAGGATAAAACTATTCCGGCTATTTGTCGTAATGAGTCGTGTGAAATCTTCTCGGACAAATCTATAGATTTCTCTAGAATCGAAAAGTTGGTGTCCCCGCTTCTGTGCCCAAAAAAAGATAGCTATAAGAGGGGGTACCCAAGTGGCGGTGCGCTATACCCCGCTGAAATATTTATCTGTTCGCTTATGAATGACAGCGAAAGTTGGCCGTGCCCTGAGAAAGTTTTACACCTCCTACCTAAGTCAAAAGAGTTTGAAGTGGTTCAGGGCACACATGACGTCGAAGACCTGAAAAAAGCAATCTTGTCTGCTCCAGGCATCATTGGTACACCTAGTGTCGCAATAATTTATGCTGTATATATCCCTAAAACTTTATTCAAGTATAGATGTAGAGGATATCGACTTGCATTAATGGAGGTCGGCTCAATTTATATGTTGATCGAATTGCAAGCAAAAAACCTAGGCTTGCGGTGCAGGTTATGGTCAGCATATACCGATACGATGGTGTGTAAAGCAATTGGTCTTAACCCAACAATTTTCTTCCCGATGTGCGTACACTTTATTGGTGAGCAGCATGATCCTGAATAATTCCAGTCACTACTCAATATTACCTGGTACGCTTATTTGTCAACCATCGTGTGTATTGTCTTTCCCGTCATCGGTCGAAGTGGAGGATTCTTGGTTAAATGGAGGGTCTGGTGTAGGAGATGGTTCCTCATCTATAAAAGCGGCGATAGGGGAATATTTTGAAAGACGTCACTTCTACATGGAGGTGATGCCGAATGTTGTTGGAAATATCAATCATTCGCTGACGAGCGTGGAAGCTGAAAAATTTGTCTTTGCGTTCTCTCAAACGAATGATAATGACTTGACCTCCGCACAGCTCTTCAGCCATTCATATAATTTAACCAAGGTTTCTCGTACGTCGGACTTTTCCATTTGCCACATACCCACTGCGTGTATTTCTCTAAATTATCATAAGATCGAAAGCGAAAATCCAATATACCCGCTTCGAGATACTTGTGGTTGTAGCTTTCACTGGTGTTTTGAAAGTGCGAGTTTTGGAGCAATCAAAGAATCTTTGGAAAGGCAGTTTTTGTCTAGATTTTGGCTCACAAGAGAATGCCGAAGCTTGATTGCCGATCAAAATGTCAAAGAGGCGTTATTTGGGAGTGGTGCTAAATCTCTGTACGAGGCACTTAATAAATCAGGTGAGCTTTCGGTCATGGATATATCCGATCCTGACTATCCTGGTTTCTGCATATTGACCGTTTACGGTCAAAATAATAAACAGCGACATGTCCAGTATTGCGCAGGGATGTCGTATGCAAAAACGCTTGCTGGTGCACTTGAAAAATCAATATATGAGCTTTGGCAAACTTACAGGTTTATTGATTTGTTTCGGGCGACTGAGCGTGATATTGGCGAAGTAAAAGATCCATACTTGAAACATTTTCTGAACTGTAATACTTATGATACGTACGAGGAGATAACTCGTATAAAGCTTCGCGGTATGGCTATCACCGAATCTCGTTTTGACTTTAGCCTCTCAGGTCTTTTAGCTGCACTCAAGGTTCGGCGAATTGATGGCTATTTATATGTTAATTCACTCATTTTGAATGATAATATATACTTCTTCTGCAAGTTTGTTTCTCCGGATTTTTTTCTGCATATGAATAATTCCAAGGGGATAAATACTCATAATAAGTACTCTCAAGGTTTTGTCGATCAGATGGTTGTAGAGAGAAAAAATATTATGGTTCCATTTCCATGAAAGGGGGTGTTTATGCCAGTTTGCACTATCTCAAGGTCCCTTGCGCTTGCGTTGCTTTTTATAAAGGAGCAATTAAAGGAGCCTGTCGCGTTGTTTTGGATGATTATTTCCCCTGTAACGACTTACTACTTGCTTACTTATTCTAGAGGAGGGCTTTCTCCTTCGGGGGTGAGCTACATCGAAAGTACATCCTGGTTCTATGCTTATATTTCTTCAAGCGTCGCATTCTTTGGGTTTTCCTTTTATATCGTAGGCAGGCGGGAAAGTGGTTATATACGGTCATTCGTTTATACGTCAGACGCAAAGCTGATATTTATGGTGGCGCAGTTTTTAGCGTACTCACTGATTGCCTTGATTTACTGTGCCACTTTCTATGCGCTAACCTATTTTTCATTCGGATCTTTCAATCTGTCCGATCTCTTGCAAGTTATTTCTCGTTTCTATATTTGTTATATCCTGTTTGTCGTGCCAGGGATTTTGTTGGGGTTTCTGCCATTAAGTTTTCAAAATGCTAATACAATTTTTTCAATCGTGTCATTTTTAATGCTGGTTTTTGGTATTCTAAGTGCTGGTGGGTTGCACCCTGTAGTTGAGGCTGTCAATAAAGTTAATCCTCTATTTGTTGCGAATAAGCTTATGGTAGGAGGCTATGAAAAGTACTATATTTTAATTTTTTGGATTATTGGCTCGTTTGCAGCGATTTTTTTGTTGTCACTGCGATTTTTACGCATAAATCCCGTATGGAGTCGGTATTGATGAGTATTCTAGAAACCAAGTCCCTGTGTTTCGGGTATTCCGATAAAGTGCTATTCAATGATGCGTCTATCCAAGTAGTTCCGGGGAGCATTACCGGATTGCTGGGGCCAAACGGTTCTGGGAAAACTACTTTTTTCGATATTGTCTGCGGGCTAAAAAAAGTAAAGGAAGGGCAGGTTTTCAATAGATTTGCCTCCCAGGTCTATTTATCGCAAACGATCATGACGCCGCCAGTGCTGCGTATGTCCGATATATTTAGAATGACGACGTTGCTTTGTTCTTCGACCCGTACCTCGCAAGAGCAAGCGTTGAAGAAACTCACTGCCTGGAGTCCAGAGATAGTTCAGCGATATAAAGAGATCTGGTCAAAAAAATCTTCTGTTTGCAGTTATGGTGAGAAGCGTTGGTTTTTTACTCTTTCTTTGCTGGCCATAGAAGCGGATCTAGTGATACTGGATGAGCCAACCGCTGGCGTTGATCCTGAATTCAGGCATTATATTTGGAAGTGTCTACGTGGTGCGGCTAATGAGGGAGCGGCAATTCTAGTGTCGTCCCACAATGTCGAAGAGGTTGTGGGTAACTGTGACATCTTCTACATGATTAGCCAGCAACAGTTCAAACCGTTTAGCTCAGGTGGTGAGTTCGTGAGACGTTACGATGCAAGCAGTTTGGATGAAGCTTTTATCCGTGCGGCCGCGGAGCCTGTGCGCATAGCACGATAGGTGTTTAGGCATAAGTGTCAGTCATTTCGTGCCCGATGAACTGAACGAATTGAAGTTTTCAAAATCATTCGGCAGTTCAGCTTTCAGCAAAGAAAGCCCTAAGTCATATACCGGCCATAAGGGCGCCTTCACAGGCTCGCTTCTACAGGAATCTTCGACGAACACCGGTAAATCGTTCGACGCTGATCAGATATAGGTAGCTCGCCAGCGAAGTCGATTTTTCAGACAACTCCGTTGTTAAATCCGAAAACTCCCCACCAACTGATTCAACCTCGCCGCCTGCTGCTCCAGCTCCGTACAAGCCCGCAACGTCGCCTGCAGGTTCTCCACCCCTTGCTGGTTCAGCGTGTTGATCTGGGTGATGTCGACGTTCAAGGCCTCGACCACGGCGGTCTGTTCTTCGGTGGCGGCGGCGACGGACTGGTTGACGTTGTCGATCTCGCCGATGCGTTGGGTCACGCTGCTCAAGCGGGTGCCGGCGAGATTGGCGATGGTGACGCTTTCTTCGCTGTGTTGCTGGCTTTCGGTCATGGTGGTGACCGAGTCGCGGGCGCCCACTTGCAGCTCCTCGATCATTTGCTGGATCTCCAGTGCCGAGGTTTGGGTGCGGCCAGCGAGGCTGCGCACTTCGTCGGCAACCACGGCAAAGCCGCGGCCCGCTTCACCGGCACGTGCCGCTTCGATGGCGGCGTTGAGTGCCAGCAGGTTGGTCTGCTGGGAGATGCCCTTGATCACTTCGAGGATCTGCCCGATGTTCACGGTCTTGTCGTTGAGCACTTCGATGTTGCTGCACGACGCGCTGATCTTGCCGGACAGTTCGTTCATCACTTCTATCGTGCGCTGCACCACCTGGCGACCGTCTTCGGCTTGTTGTCGGGCGGAAGAAGCCTGCTGTGAGGCATCGGAGGCGTTATGCGCGATCTCCTGGGCAGCGGCGCCCAACTGGTTGATGGCGGCGGCGACGCTGTTGGTGCGGCTCGATTGATCGTCGAAATTGCTCAGGGACGAATTGGAGGCGTCCAGCACGCGGCGGGCACCTTCGTTGACGCCATGGGCCGCCGACGACACTTCGCGGATCGACTGGTGAATGCGCTCGACAAAACGGTTGAACGCCGTGGCCAACTGGCCGATTTCATCCCGCGATTGCACTTGCAGGCGCCGTGTCAGGTCGCCTTCGCCGAGGGAGATATCTTCCATGACCCGGGTCAGCACTTTTAGCGGCCGGGTGATGCGCTGTGCCGTGTAGCCCATCAGCAGCAGGCCGAGCAGGGCCGAGCCGCCACCGAGCAGCAGTTCCAGCGCAGTGCTTTGCATGCTTTTGGCATCGAGTTGTTTTTGCAGGGTGGTGACCGGTGCCAGCAATACGTCTTGTGGTACACCCACCAGCACACCCCAGGGCGCGGCACCGGCAATCGGCGGCAGCGGTTCGAGGACCTTGATCTGCTGCGGGTCGACAAACACCTTCGGCCGACCCTGGCGCAAGGCGTCCATCACCTGGGCGTTGTCCATCGGTTGGCCGAGGCGACTGATGTCCTGGCTGTTGGCGGAGATCACGCCACGGGGACTGACGATACTGATCTGGCCATGGCCGTCGAACAGCTGCAGCGCGCTGGCTTCGCTGTTCTTTTGCAACGCGGCGAGGTTGATGTCGAGGCCGACCACGGCGATGACTTTGCCGTTCTCCAGCAGCGGGAAGGCGACGCTGGTCACCAGTTTGCGACTGCCGGATGCCTCGTCGAAGTAGGGCTCCAGCACGCAGGCCTGGCGGGTGTCGCGGGCGCAGGTGTAGAAGGCGTTGTAGGGTGCGCCGCTGGGGCCCGGCTCGGTGTTGGCCAGCAGGCCTTCATCGCCGATCACCGCTTGCAGTTCGCCGGGGTTGCCCTGCACCCAGTACTGGGAGAAGCGTCCGGTTTCGTTGCTGCCCAGGTCCGGCTTGTCGGCGAAACCGGCGTCGGCGCCGTCCAGCGCGTCGGGTTCGAAAATGACGTAAAGCCCGAGCAGGTCGGGCTTGTCCATCAGGGCCTGTTGAAGCTGGGTACTCAGCTCGTGGCGCAGTTGTTGGCGGGTCAGGTTGCCCTGTTGCTGGAGTTGCCTCAGATACAACAGGTACCGCGATAATCCCTGGCCGTATTCGTGGGTCTGCATGAAGGTGCGTTGCACTTGCATGGCCTGCACTTTGCCCAGGGCCTGCATGTGTTCCTTGGCGGCATCGGCGAGCATGTCGCTGCTGGCCCGGGCCACTTGCTGGCTGCTTTGGTGCGTCTGGTAGAGCGACAGGCCCATCAGCAAGCCCACCACCAACACCAGGCAGAGGCCGGCGAGCAGGGTGATCTTGCTCTGTATCGTGAGAAATCTTTTGTGCATTGGAAACACCTTTTTCCCTGGAATGCATTGGCGCTGCCATCACGAACCTGTAGGAGCTGCCGCAGGCTGCGATCTTTTGACTTTCAAGATCAAAAGATCGCAGCCTGCGGCAGCTCCTACAGGGGCTCGAGATTAGAAAGTAGTGGCGAATATCAGCTGGCTGTAGAGGTTCTTGTCGTTGTTGCCCAACTGCGTGCCGCCCTGGTCGGCGCTCTTGTCCGGCTGGAACAGGCCCACCAGCGGCATCACCGTGAGGTGGTCGTTGAGGTGCCATTCGGCGTACAGGTCGACTTCGTGGCCATCGGTGTTGCCCAGGTCGCGGTCGATGGTGTCGAAGTTGAAGTACATCGCGCCGACGGTCAGGTTCTCCAGCGGCGAGACGGTGAACTTGAGTTGCTGGATGCGCGAGTTGCTGTTGAACGGGCCGGCGTAGTTGCCCGCCACTTCACCCTGGAACCAGGTGCCGAAGCCGCGGCTGAAGCCGTAGAACAGCGTGTCGTAGCCTTCCGAGAAACGGCTGTAGCGGTAGCCGGCATAGGGCGTCCAGGGTGCTTCGGAAAAGGTCCAGCCGGCTTCCAGGTACCAGGCATCCTCGGTGGCCGTGTGGGGTTTGTCCTGCTTGGCGTATTCGCCGGACAGGAACAGGTCCTTGACCCCGGCGTTGCCGGTGGCGCGCAGGCTGTAGGTCTTCATGCCGTCGCGCTCGAGCTGCGCGGGGGAGGCGTACTGCTCGTCGACGTCCGTGGTGTCGATGTAGGTCAGGCCGACGGTGCCAGCCTCGGACACGTGTTCCAGGGTGCCGACGTACATTTCGGTCATGGCCTGGGCGCGATTGTTGGACTTGAGCCACATCAGGTCACTGCGCCAGCCTTCCTTGCCGCCGATACGCAGCACTGCGGTTTCATCGAACGCCTTGCGCGCGGCCAGCCAGTAGGCGCCACCGCGATTGAACTCGCCGTCGGCCAGGCCTTTGCCCAGGTTCAGCGCATCGCCGTTGATCAGGAAACCGTCGCCGACCATGATGTTCTGGCGGCCGAACGACAGGTCGATACCGTCAGCGCCCAGCACCGGGAACAGGTCGCTCGAGCGCCAGCCGAGGTAGGCGTCTTCGAACTTGCTGGTGCGTTCCGAGCCGTCGGTGAAGCCGGCGGCATCACCGTCGCCCCAGGTGCCGGAGCTGAGCATGTTCGCCGCGCCGTACGCCGTGCCGACCCCCGCCAGGCCCTGGTCGAAGCTCAGGCCGTACTTGATGTAGCCCTCGCGCCACGACGACGAACCTTCGTCGAGTCGACCCGACAGGGCGTAGTTTTCCTGGCTGTGGAAAACGCCGAAAACCGCCTCCAGGGTGGCGTTCAGGTGACTGTCGTCAGTGGCGTAGAGTTCGTAGGCGTTCGCTTGGCCAGCACTGATCATCAGCGCCAGGGTCGAGAGGCGAAGCAAGGGGGACTTGGGCATGGTGTGGCATCCGTTCTTGTTCTTGAGCGCAGGTTTGCGTCCCGCCAGATACTAATGCCGGGATTTTTTGCGCCTTGTTGCCTCGGTGCCAAAGAGTTGGTTGTGCTTGCCAGATTGCAGGGCGGGGTGACAGTGCACAGGTCCGTGCACTGCTCGGGAAGGGGCGTTTTTCGATCTAACGAATTCGTCTCAGGTTCCTGGCCTTCAACTTGCGGAGCATGCCCATGACATCCCGCAGCACAGGAGTCCTGTCGAAGAGCGACAGTGCATGCAGGTCGGTGCGTGAGGGTCTTTGATAGCCAAGATTCCAGGTGAAGTAGTAGGCCTGCACGTCTTTGTTCGAATGAATGAGCGTATTGAGGGCCGCGTCATAGTGCATCGGACCGCCGTCCGGATGCCCCGGCGGACGCTCGAGGATCTGCAGCAGAAAGTCCCTCAGCCTGACAATGCATTTGCCGTTTACCGCATAGAAATGCGACAGGTGTATGGGTTGGTCGACCGCTTTCCAGGAGGGCGAACTGGAGTCGCCTTCAAACGGATGGCCGAAGTAGGCGATGTCCCACTCCATGCCTTGCAGGGACTCGATGGCCTGTTTGCCATACTCGCCAATGCGCCTGGAAAACTGAATGTCATCCTCCAGGATCAGGATGTTGCTTACGTTCAGGCGGATCGCCTCTTCCAGAATGCCCAAGTGACTCATGAAGCAGCCCCGGGCGCCGATGCTGGGGAAGCCATCGTCCTCACTGGGCGTCACCGCCTGGAAAAAGCTGACTTTTTCATGATCGAAGGGAAAACCGTTGCGCGCGAATTCTTCCACCGTTTCTACACGGCGATCCTTTCTCGACGAAATATTGATGATTCTGGCTCGATCAAAATAGTCGGTCACATTCATCCAGCAATTCCTCAGCGCAGGTGTTCAGGGCGGCTGGGTTGCAGTATAGGCAGAACTTTGAATGTCGCTTTGCCATCACCCGTCATGCCCATGCAGCAGTTTGGCAGAACCGCCAACACAACTGGCACGCAGGGCAAAACCTGCGAATCGCGCAGCACCGACAATCCCTCTCAACCTGCCGAACCCCGTCGCCTCGGCGCTTTCTGTGTTGACGTTCGCCGGCTGGCGAACGCGTGAATTTTCAAGGTCGTTTCCCATGTTCGCCACCCTGCGTTTGCCCCTCGTTGGTTTGTTGACCTTCACCCTGGCCCAGGCCGCCCTGGCGGCCGATTGCGCACCGGTCAAGAGTCGTGGTGCCGAGCTGTTCGCCAATGAATGTGGGGTCTGCCATGCGGTGAGCAAAGGCACGACCGGCATGATGGGGCCGAACCTGGCGGGTGTGATCGGGCGCAAGTCCGGCTCGGTGGAAGGCTTCAACTACTCGCAGGCCATGCGCAACAAGAACATCGACTGGCAAGCCGAGAACATCGCGCAACTCATCACCCAACCCCAGGCCTATGTGCCTGGCACCTACATGCCCTACATGGGCATGGCTTCGGCAGATGATCGCCAGGCGGTCGTGTGCTTCCTCAAAGAACAACAGAACTGAAGGTGATTCATGAGCAACGTTGAAATCCTGCCGCAGGTTGCTGCATTCCTCGATCGCCAGCACGGCTGCTTCATCGATGGCCAGTGGGTGTTTGCCGAAGGCCCGAGCATTGCCGTGGTCAACCCGGCCACCGGGCAAACCCTGTGCGAAACCCTCGACGCGCCCCTGGAAATCGTCGAGCGCGCCGTGCAGTCGGCGCACCAGGCCTTCAAGTCCGGCGTGTGGTCGGGCCTGCGTCCGGCGGACCGTGAGCGCATCCTGCTGAACTTCACCCGCCTGGTCGAGGAGCATGCCGAAGAGCTCGCGCAACTGGAAACCCTGAGCCAGGGCAAGTCGATCAACATGGCCCGCGCGCTGGACCTGAACGCCACGGTGGAGTTCATGCGCTACATGTCCGGCTGGGCGACGAAGATCGAAGGGCAGACCTTCGATGTGTCGATCCCGCTGCCGCCGGGCGCCAAATTCACCGCGTTCACCAAGCGTGAGCCGGTGGGCGTCGTGGTCGGCATCGTGCCGTGGAACTTCCCGCTGCTGATCGCCGCCTGGAAACTGATGCCGGCGCTGGCCACCGGTTGCACGGTGATCATCAAGCCGGCGATGGAAACCCCGTTGACCGCCATGCGCCTGGCCGAACTGGCCCTGGAAGCGGGCATTCCGGCGGGCGTGTTCAACGTGGTGACCGGCGGCGGGGCCTCGGTCGGCGGCGTACTGACCGCGCACCCGCTGGTGAGCAAGGTGTCGTTCACCGGCTCGACCGCCGTGGGCAAGAGCGTCGGTGTGGCGTGCATGGAAAACATGACGCGCTTCTCCCTGGAGCTGGGCGGCAAGAACCCGATGATCGTGCTCGCCGATGCCGACATCGAAAAAGCCGTGCAGGGCGCGATCCTCGGCGGCCTGCTGAACAATGGCCAGGTGTGCGCGGCGGCCTCGCGCTTCTACGTGCATCGTTCGATCCACGACCAGTTTGTCGAAGCACTCGCGGCGGCGGTCTCGGCAATGCCGATTGGCGCGGGCATGAACGGCGAAGCGGCGATCAACCCGTTGGTGTCGCGCAAGCAGCAGCAAAGCGTGCTCAAGCACATCGAGCTGGCCCGCCAGGAAGGTGCGCGGGTGGTGGCGGGCGGCGAGTTGCTGGAAGGCGAGGGCTTCTTCGTCCAGCCGACCATTCTCGCCGACATCGACCACAGCATGGCCGTGGCGCGCGAAGAGGTATTCGGTCCGGTGCTGGGGGTGATGCCGTTCGACGATGAAGACGCGGTCATCGCGCTGGCCAACGACAACCGTTACGGGCTGGCCGCCAGCCTGTGGACCAACGACCTGGGCAAGGCCATGAACCTGGTGCCGCGCATCGAAGCCGGTACGGTGTGGGTCAACGCCCACGTGCTGCTCGACCCGGCGATGCCGTTCGGTGGCGTCAAGCAATCGGGCATGGGGCGCGAGTTCGGTCGTGCGGTGATCGAGGCCTACACCGAGCTTAAATCGGTGTGTATCGCCCACTGATGAACCTGTAGGAGCTGTGTAGGAGCTGACGAGTGAAACGAGGCTGCGATCTTTTTATTGTAAAAAAGCAAGATCAAAAGATCGCAGCCTGCGGCAGCTCCTACATAAGCCGCGTTACGCCGTTGGCGGTTTCGCCAGTTCAATCCCGGCGGCGCCCAGCCGCTTGAGAATCTCGAACAGCAGCTCGCTCTTGATCGAAACCACCATGCGTGGGCTGCTGACATAACCGGTGACGGTCAGGGTAATGCCTTCAGGCTTGAGCTGGCTGAAGCGCACCACCGGTGCCGGCTTCTCCAGGATGGTCTCGTGCTCGCGGAAGGTGTCCAACAGCAGGTTGCGCACCTGCTCGGGGTCGATGTCCAGCGGGAACATCAGTTCGAGTGACGCCACCCCCTGGGCGCTGCCGCCGAGGGTGACGTTGCGCAGGTTCTGCGAGATCAATTGCGAGTTCGGCACGATCACGATCGAGCGGTCGGCCAGCTGTATTTCGGTGGCCCGCACGTTGATCCGGCGGATGTCGCCTTCGACCCCGCTGATGCTGATCAGGTCGCCGACCTTCACCGGGCGCTCGGTCAACAGGATGATGCCGGAAACGAAGTTCTTGACGATCTCCTGCAAGCCGAAGCCGATGCCCACCGAGAGGGCGCTGACGATCCAGGCCAGGTTGGTCCACTTGACCCCCAGCGACGACAGCATCAGCAGCATCACCAGGGCATAGCCGATGTTGGAAAATAGCGTGCTGAGCGAGGCACACATGCCCGGGTCCATTTCGGTTTTCGGCAGGAATTCGTTGTCCAGCCAGCGCCGCAGCGAACGAATCAGGTAGACGCCGATGATCACGGCGAGCAAGGCATGCAACAGGTTGGCCGGGACGATGTTCAGTCTGCGCAGGCCGTCGCCACCGAGGATGGCGAGGATGTTGGTGGCCAGTTGTTCGAGGGTCGACCCGATGCCACCCACCACCAGGGTGATCAGCGCGATCAGCAACAACGAGGCGCGGCCGGCACCGGAGAGGATGATCGAAATCTGTTCCAGCCGCGTATCGCCAATGCCCAATAGCTGTTTCAAGGACTTGCCGGTGGAGGTGCGGGGGGAAAACAGGTGTTCGCAGCCGTCTTTGACCAGCTGGGTCAGCAAATAAAAGCCGGCGAAGATGATGTAGAACCACACCAGTTCGTAAGTGATGAAGCGCGACAGCGATACGTAGCCGGCGAGCAAGGCCAGGAGTGAAATCACGATCGCAATGCTGGCGAACGAATAGATCAGCCCGGCGAAGGTCCGGCCAGCCTCGGGGGCGACCCCCGCCATGACCATGTCCCGGCGGGTTTTGCTGACGCGAAACAGCAGCATCGCGATCATGACCGAGACGATCAGGGCGACCGCGCCCCGGACCGAGATCACCAGCTCCGCGCTCATGCTGGTGGCGTTGGTCATCTGCGCCAGCGATACCAGCAACAGCAGTGTCCAGGCCAGCCGTGCCGGGTAGGGCTCCATCGCCAGGGCGAGCGGATCGGCAAAGTTTGGCAGGCGCCATGAGGGGTGCTGCGTGGACAGCAGTGCGCGACTCAGGCCGAGGATCAGCACGCAGGTATAGACGATCTTTTCGAAGTCCTGGGAAAACCCCGTCAGCTGTGGCGTCAGCGGCAGTTCGCGGGTGAAGGCAAAAAACAGCAGGCGCAAGGCTATCCAGGCCGTCAGCACCGTGGCGATGACCGAGGCCAGGGCCAGGGCGCTACGCCGCAGGCGACCTTCCGGCATGCGATGGATGCACAACCAGGTCAGCCCGCGTTCGGCCAGCCGCCGTCCCACGACCCAAAGCAGCACGGCCATCGCGATCAACAGGCTGGTCAGCAGGCGCGCGCCCGGTTGCCAGGTGGCGTCCAGGGTGTCCTTGATCTGGTGCAGGAAGGCGCTGAATTTTTCCCGGTCATGCTCTGGCGGATTGAGCAGGGGGGCCCAGAACCAGGGGTTGAGTACGCTCCTGGTCCGCTGGGTCATTTCGGTTTCCAGCAGGCTGCGGCGGATGGCGGCAATCTGGGTCAGCAGTTCGGCGGCGCTGGCCTTGAGCGCTACCAGGGTTTTCAGTTTGGCGTCGACCCGGGATTTCTGTTCGGTCAGGGTGATTCTCTGGAGGGCGATATCGGACTTCTCGGGCGCGGCATCCGCCACTGGCGGCGGGCCCAGCACGCCCAATTGCGCCTGCAACTGGTCCTGCTCGGGCAACAGCAGTGCCGAGAGGCGATCGACCTCCTTGACGAGCGCCTGCACCAGATCCTGCGGGCTTTCCAGCTGGCTGTAGTTGATGGCCTGTGACACTTGCTGCTTGTAGCTGCCGAGTTGGCCCTGCAGCACCTCCAGATCGCTGTCGGAAACGCTGGCGGAAGCGGGTGCCTGGGCGATTGTGGGGATATCGGGCATGGGCGCCGCCGACAGCCATCCGGCGCTCGGCCCGAACAGTAAAGCGATGAGAATCACGAAGCTCAAGGCATTGCGCATCGGCGTGCTCGACTGGTTATGTGTCACTCCAACCTATGAGGTTAGGTCATGACTCAACGTTATCGAGGCTTTTTTGGTCGCAAGTGCAACGGCAAGATCAAAAGATCGCAGCCTGCGGCAGCTCCTACAGGGGATCGCATTCGATTTGCTGGCGTTATTCGCCCGCTCGCCGGGCCGGAAAGAACAACTCGAAACACGTCACACCATCAGCACTCGTGACGCTGCACTGGCCATTGTGCAACTGCATGATCGTCGCCACGATCGACAACCCCAGGCCGTTGGATTGCGCCGAGCGCTCGCGGGATTCGTCGACGCGGTAAAAGCGTTCGAACAGCCGGGGCAGGTGTTCGGCGGGGATCGTCTGGCCCTGGTTGCGCACCTGCAGGCGGATGCCATCGGCAGTGGGCGTGGCGCAGATGAATAGCTCGGAGTTCGGCGCGCCGTACTTGATGGCGTTGGCGCACAGGTTGGCCAGGGCGCGGCGCAACAGCATCGGCTCGGCCCAGATCACACCGCTGCCTTGGGCGTTGATGGCGATTCCGACATCCGCCGCGAGCCCTTCGAAATAGTCGGCCATGCGTTCCATTTCATCCAGGGCGCCCAGTTCCTGGCGTTGGCGCAGGGCACTGGCCGGGTCGGTGCGGGCCAGGAACAGCATGTTGTCGAGCATGCGTGCCAGGCGCTCAAGTTCCTCGACATTGGAGGCGAGCAACTGTTGATAGTGCTCGATGCTGCGGTCTTGCTGCAGGGCGACCTGGGTTTCACCGAGCAGGTTATTGATCGGCGTGCGCAGCTCATGGGCCATGTCGGTGGACACCTGGCCCAGTTGCACGAAACCTCTGCCGAGGCGGTCGAGCATGGCATTGAAGGCCTCGATCATCGGTAGCAACTCCAGCGGCGCGCCCTGGCTGTCCAGGCGTTCGCCGAGATTACCGACGCCGATGCCCTGGGCATGCCGGGCCACGCGCCGCACCGGCAACAGGCCGCGCTGCACCAGCACGTAGCCGGAAAGTGCCAGCAGAATCGCCGCCACGCTGGCGAACAGGTAGACGTTGAGCCGGTAACTGGCGAGCACCGCCGTGCGTTCAGTCATCAGGCGCCCGGTCACCACTTCCAGCGTGCCCTGGTCACCGGAGGCGATGGTCGCCGCCAGTGCGGAAAAAGGTACGCCATTAACGTTGGGCAAGTGTTGCACGTCGCCGAGGCCCAGTGGGTGGTCCATGGCCATGGGGGTCAATACGGGCATGTCCAGATTGCCCGGATTCACCTGCAGCAACGGCGGTTGCCCGGGCGCGCCGATACTCAACAGGGCTTCGCGGTTGCCGAGCATGTTCTGGAACAGCGCGGGTTTGCTGCGGATCAGCTCCAGGGTGTTGCTGTCGTTGAGGAACGTGCGCAGTTGATCGATGCGGGTGATCAGCGCCGCGTCATCACGGCGGATCAATTCGCGCTCCAGGTCACGGTACAACGCCACGCCCAGGGACGTCAGTGAGACAAACGCCAGGAACGCGAACACCAGCGCCAGGCGCAGCGTCAGGGAGTGGCGCAGATGCGACAGGCTGTTCATGGCTGCGTATCGAAGCGATAGCCGATACCGCGCACACTGTGGATCAGCTTCAGCTGGAAGGGATCGTCGATCTTCAGCCGCAAGCGCCGCACGGCGACGTCCACCACGTTGGTATCGCTGTCGAAATTCATGTCCCAGACCCGTGAGGCGATCATCGAGCGTGACAGCACTTCACCCAGGTGCGTGGCGAACAGGTGCAGCAGGGCGAATTCCTTGTTGGTCAGCGTAATGCGCGTGCCGGCGCGGGTAACGCGGCGCTTGAGCACATCGATCGCCAGGTCCTCGATGTGCAACTGTTCTTCTTCGCGGGTGGGGCCGCGGCGGGTCAGGGTGCGCAGGCGGGCCACCAGTTCGGCGAAGGAAAACGGCTTGATCAGGTAATCGTCGGCGCCCAGTTCCAGGCCCTTGATGCGGTCGGCGATGTCATCGCGGGCGGTGAGGAACAGCACCGGGGTATCGGCTTCCTTGCGCAGGCGCCGCAGGACTTCCCAGCCGTCCATTTTGGGCATCATCACGTCCAGCACGATCACATCGAAATCATGTTCCAGGGCCAGGTGCAAGCCATCGACGCCGTCGCGGGCCAGGCTCACCGTGTAACCGAGTTCCTGCAAGCCGTTGAGCAGGTAATTGCCGGCCTTGGGTTCATCTTCGACGACGAGAATGTTCATGGGCTTCTGCCTGGTTCGGGGTCAGCAGGATTGCGCGCCGCGCAGGCGGGCGACTGCGGCATGCCGCTGCCGCCAGTGTAGCCCGGTCATCCGCCGGTATGCAGGGATGACGATCAGTGATCATTGGTGCAACCGCTGCCCTGGACCAGGTAATCGAGCTCATGCTGGCGACCCTGGTGGTCGAGGTAGTTCAGTTGGGCCGGGACGATGCCGCATTGTTGCGAAATGTCCGTTTCACCCAGCACTTTGGCGACGTCGAGGTGGACGAAGGCTGCATCCTTGTCGTGGATCACTGGGGCGGAGCTTTGGGTATCGGCAAATGCCGAGCCGGTTGCGAGGAGGGCGGCGAAACCGAGGATGTACATTTTCATGACGGTGATCTCTATTCAGGTTTGAGTGGGCTGTCGGCAGGTTGCCTGGCAGTGAGTTCAGGTTAACCAGGCGATCCGAACAGCCCACCAACAGCTCGATGACAAAGTTGTAATAAATGGCCGCCGGTTAAGGCTGGCGACCGGTGGCCGCAAGGATCAGGTCGGCGATTTCCTTCGAGTGGGACACCAGCGACAAGTGGCTCGACGGCAATTCGATGGTGGTGGCACCCATGCGCTTGGCCAGGAAGCGCTCAAGGTCCGGGTTGATCGTCTGGTCCTGGCTGGATACCGCGTACCACGACGGTTTGGTGTGCCAGGCCGCGGCGGTGGTGCGGTCGGTGAACAGGGTCTTGGCGATCGGTTGTTGCACGGCGAACAGCTGCATGGCTTTATCGTGAGGGACGTCGCCGGCGAAGTACTTGAGGAAGGCGTCTTGCTTGAGGCTGACGAAACCGTCGTGTTCTTCGGTACCGGCGCGTACCGGCATGGTCGGGTATTTGGCCGACAGTGCGACGAAATCTTCCCCGGCATCCGGCGCACGCGCGGCGACATACACCAGCGAACTGACTTTCGGATTGACCCCGGCCTCGCTGACCACCGTGCCGGCGTAGGAATGGCCGACCAGCACGGTCGGGCCGTCTTGCTGATCGAGCACGCGCTGGGTCGCGGCCACATCATCGGCCACCGACGTCAGCGGGTTTTGCACCGCCGTAACGTGCAGACCGGCCGCCTGCAAGCGGCTGATCACATCCGCCCAACTGGAGCCATCGGCCCAGGAACCGTGCACCAGCACGACGTTGTTGGCCTTGACCGGTGCGGTCGTGGTTGCAGCCATGGCGGACCCGCTGCCCAGTACGAAGAGGCTGGCGGCGATCAGGCAGAGTTTGCTCAATGGATTCATGGTATCGACCCTTGTCATCATCAGTGGGAGGCGTGTCACCCGGTGCGGGTGACTGACGACTTCACTGTATGAAGCGAAGGTGCTGGCTACGCTGACAACTCGATGACAAGTCTGTAATGCAACAAGTCCTTCAGGTGTAGGCCAGCAATCGGCCGCAGAGGATCACGCTGACCCAAAGCGCGATGGAAAACAGGGCCTGCACCTTGGCCACGCCCGGTGCCGGGTTGCCGGTATTCCACGCCGTGACGGAACGGTACACGCCGACATGGAACAGCACGGCGTTTAAGCCCGCCGTGGCGATCAGGCACAGCTTGAGGATGAAAATGTCATTGGAGGCGAAGTCGTGAGGGTGGGCGGAAAACATCATCAGCCCGGCCGGAACGATCAACAGCAAAGCCGCAACGGACCATGGCAGGAGATGGCGGGCGAGGGCCGTCACCTGGATGTTGCGCGATAGGCCGAGTACCCGCAGGTCGAACATCAGCACCGAACCGACCAGTATCGTGAAGCCGAGGATGTGCACCACCTCCACCAACGGATACAGCCATAAATCACCGCGCATGGCTGAGCCAAGCGACGAATCATTGAGCCAGTCCATCCAGCCCTGGTTGGTTTGCATCAGCGCAACTCTATGGTTTTGTCGCCGATCGTGATGCGTTCTGCACGCAACTCATCGGGTTTGTTACGGTTCTGATAACCGACCACGCTGGCTTGGGTGCCGACCGCCAGCATGTCCTTCGCCAGCCCACGGTTTTCCATGCGCGAGGGCGGTGCGAGCACCACATTCCAGGTCTTGTCCGCCGTCTTGAGGTTGACGAAGCCGTGGGGGTGGGAGTAACCGGACGCTTCAATGGTGCCGTTCAGTTGCAAGGGTTTGCTGGAGTCGTACTCGCTCCAGCCGTGATGGGCGAATGCCGCAGTGGCCACCAACAGCAATGACACGCCAAAGCCCTTGAGCATGTAATTCATGACGGGTTCTCCTGTTGCAGAGGTCTTGGGTCGACGTTTTTCAGGATAGTTGGCGCATTTCGCGGGCTGGAACACCCCGACCAAAAGAATGTTTCAGTCTGTGACGCAGGACTCGCAGGGCTCGGCAGGCCTTAGACGGAACCATGTTCTACGCTTACCCGCAGATGGCACCCATAAAAACAATGCTAGAGGGAGAGACACCATGTCCGCTTTGTTTCGTCGCGTCGGCCATTGCCTGGCTGCAGGCCTTGTTGCTGCCGCAATCAGCACCCCCGTGCTGGCGCTGGACACCGTCAAGTTCATGGCCCCCGGTTCCGTGGGCGGCGGTTATGACCAGACGGCCCGGGTGCTGGGCAAAGCCCTGATCGAGGCCAACGTCGCCAAGGCCGTCACCTTTGAGAACAAGGGGGGCGCGGGCGGTACGCTAGGGCTGGCGCAGTTTGCCAACAGCACCAAGGGCGACCCGAATGCGCTGCTGGTGGTCGGTGCGATCATGGTGGCGGGCATCGAGCAGAACAAACCGCAGATCAGCCTGAAGGACGTGACGCCGATCGCCCGGTTGTTCACCGAATACAACGTGCTCGCGGTGCGCAAGGATTCGCCGTACAAGACCCTCGATGACCTGATCAAGGATTTCAAGGCCAAGCCCACCAGCGTGACCTTTGGCGGTGGTTCCAAAGGCTCGATCGACCACATCGGCATCGCCGAACTGGCCGGCAAGCTGGATGTGCCGGTCAACAAGGTGAATTACATCGCCACCGGCGGTGGCGGTGAAATCGTCGCCCAGGCCCTGGGCGGCCAGATCAAGGTGATCACCGGCGGTTACGCCGAACTGGGTCAATACATCAAGAACGGCCAGTTCCGCGTGCTCGCCATCGGTGCGCCCGAACGCGTGCCCGGGATCGACGCGCCGACCCTCAAGGAAAGCGGCTATGACGTGGTCATCGGCAACTGGCGCGGTGTCTATGGTGCCGCCGGCCTCACGCCCGAGCAGCGCAAGGAAGTGACCGACGCGGTGGTGGCCGCCAGCAAAAGCAAAGTCTGGCAGGACAACATCAAGACCAACGCCTGGACGGAGAGCGTGCTGACCGGTGATGATTTCGGCAAATTCGTCGACGAAGAACACGTGCGGTTGCGCGCGATGCTGGTCAAGGTCGGGTTGCTTTGAAATGGCCGGATCCCGCGCAGTCGTGCCGACCCAGTTGGCCATCGGCATCGGCCTGATTACCCTCAGCGTGGTGCTGGCGGTGGGCGCCTGGCGCTTTCCGCCGGAGATGGGCTTCGTGATTCTGCCGGCCTATGTCTACCCCTGGGTGGTCGCGGGGTTTCTCGGGGCAGTGGGCGTGTTGTTGAGTTATCAGGCGGTCAGCGGCGGTTTTCGCGAGCTGGATAACCAACAGGCGCACACAGTGGCGGGCGGCAAGGCCGGCGCAGCCTGGGTCACCGCAGGGTTGATCGGTGTGGCCGTGCTCATCAACGTCATCGGTTTCGTGCTGGCCGCCGGGCTGCTGTTCGCCTGTTCGGCCCGCGGTTTTGGCAGTCGTCATCCACTGCGCGACCTGGCGATCGGCATGGCCCTGACCCTGCCGATCTACTGGTTGTTCAACGCCGGGCTGGGGGTTTCCCTGCCGCCGCTGGTCAACGCCTGGATCTGATCCAAGGAGATCGACAGCATGGACATTCTCGCCAGCCTGGCAATGGGTTTTTCCGCGGCGCTGACGCCGATCAATCTGCTATGGGGCTTCATCGGTTGCCTGCTGGGCACCGCCATTGGCGTATTGCCGGGGATCGGGCCGGCGCTGACGGTGGCCTTGCTGCTGCCGATCACTGCCAAGGTCGATCCCACCGGTGCGCTGATCATGTTCGCCGGGATCTATTACGGCGCGCAGTTCGGCGGTTCAACCACTTCGATCCTGCTCAATACGCCCGGAGAGTCGTCGTCCATGGTCACGGCCCTGGAAGGCAACCTCATGGCGCGTAATGGTCGGGCCGGGCCGGCGCTGGCCACGGCGGCGATCGGCTCCTTCGTCGCCGGCACCATTGCGACGGTGCTGCTGACCCTGTTTGCCCCGGTCGTGGCCAGGCTGGCGCTGAATTTCGGGCCGGCGGAGTATTTCGCGATCCTGGTGCTGTCCTTCACCACGGTCTCGGCGGTACTTGGCGCCTCGATGCTGCGTGGTTTTGCTTCACTGGGGATCGGCTTGACCATCGGCATGATCGGCCTCGACTCGACGTCGGGCATTGCCCGCTACACCCTGGGCGTGCCCGAACTGGTGGATGGCATCGAGGTGGTGCTGGTGGCAGTCGGTCTGTTCGCGGTCGGCGAAGCCCTGTACAGCCTGCTTTATCAAACCGAGCAAGCGGAGGGCCGGCATCGCCTGACGTCATTGTGGATGACCCGCGCCGACTGGAAACGCTCGGTGCCTGCCTGGTTGCGGGGCACCTTTATTGGCTTCCCGTTTGGCTCGATCCCGGCGGGTGGCGCGGAGATCCCGACCTTCCTGTCCTATTCCACCGAACGCAAACTGAGCAAATACCCCAAGGAGTTTTCCGCTAACAAGGGCGAGGGCGCCATCGAAGGGGTGGCCGGCCCCGAAGCGGCCAACAACGCCAGTGCCACTGGCTCGCTGGTGCCGTTGCTGACCCTGGGCATCCCGACCTCCGCCACGGCGGCGATCCTGTTGGCGGCCTTCCAGAACTACAACCTGCAACCGGGGCCGATGCTCTTCGAGACGTCCGCCGATTTGGTGTGGACCCTGGTGGCTTCGCTGTACATCGGCAACGTCATCCTGCTGGTGCTGAACCTGCCGCTGGTGGGCCTGTGGGTCAAGCTGCTGCAGATCCCCCGACCTTACCTGAACGCCGGGATCCTGGTGTTCGCCACCATCGGCGTCTACGGCATGCGCCATTCTTCCTTCGACCTGCTGCTGATGCTGGGGATCGGCTGGGCCGGGGTGTTGATGCGCCGTTTCGATTTCCCGGTAGCGCCGGTGATCGTCGGCATGCTGCTGGGGCCGATGGCCGAGAAACAGCTGCGCAATGCCCTGTCGATCAGTGAGGGGGACTGGACGATATTCCTGACCCAGCCGATTTCGGCGGCGTTCATGGCGCTGACGTTGTTGGTGCTGGTGGTGCCACCGCTGTTGCATGCGCGTGGGATCAAGTTGCATGAAGATGACTGACGCGTCGGTCCCCCTGTAGGAGCAGCCGGCCGACGCTCGATTGCTCGCGAAAAACCTGTGAACACCGCGGGGTGTCAGGCTCCCCGCGTCATCGTTGACCTCCATCGCGAGCAAGCTTGCTCCTACAGGTTGGAGGGTGTTCCTGTCTGCTCGGCAAACCACTGCAAGATCGCCCCGCACGCCGGATGCGCGGCCGATGACGGCTGCAGGCACAGGGCGTAAATCCCCCGGGTCTTCAACGGCTCGCCAAACGGAATGACCAGCACGCCGCGTTCGATCGACTCGCCCGCCAGGGTCATGTCGGTCATGGCCACACCCAGCCCGCGGGCGGCGGCATCCAGTGCCAGTTCGTCGAGGTTGAAGGGAAGGTGGCGAAACTCGTCCAGTGACCTGCCGCCATTGGCGGCCAGCCAATACCGCCAGTCGTTCCTGTCGCTCGAACGGTGCAGCAGCGCAAAGCCGGCGAGATCCTCCTGTAAGGCCAGCGCCAGTCCGGGCGCACACACCGGCACCAGCGTTTCCTCGAACAGGGTCAGGCAATCCGGGGCAGCGGACGGTTCGGGCAGGTAGAGGATGTAGGCGTCGCTGTCGCTGGCCGGTTCCACCACCTCGGTGGCGACGGTCTCGATCGCCAGCGATACCTGCGGATGATGGCGGTAGAAATCATTCAGCCTTGGTAACAGCCAGCGCACTGCCAGGGACACGTGCATGCGGATGCGGAACGGGCGCTTTTGCGGGGCGATCCGGTCTTCGAGGGCCTTGAGGTGTTCAAGGATGTGCCGCGCACTGGCGAGCACCTGTTCGCCTTCGGCTGTGAGCTGCAGGCTGCGGCTGGTCCTGAGGAACATCGAGGTGCCGTAGTGACTCTCCAATTGCTGGATTTTGCGGCTCACGGCGCTTTGGGTCAGGCACAGCGTTTGGGCGGCCTGGGTGAAGCTGCCGGAATCCGCGACCTCGACCAAGGCCTGCAGGCCCTGGAGCGAGGGCACGTGGCGAATCTTATCCATGCGTTTTCAGAATACCCGGATGATTTAATAACGTTGGTTGCCGATGCAATGTCCCTTTAGATTCTAGTCATAGCGGCCTTCATCTGAAACCACCCATGCAAATACAGCATGCGGTATTGCGAGAGGCCGGCACAACGACAGTCTACGAGGTGACGCATGGAAAACGTATGTGGCTGGATTGCGCAAGCCGGGGACAGCCCGTTGCGCGATCCGCTCAAGGGCACGCAGCAGGCCGATTGGCTGGTGATCGGCGCCGGCATCACCGGGCTGAGTGCCGCTCACTCACTGGCTGAACTGCATCCCCAGGCACGCATTGTGCTGGTCGACCGCCAGCGCGCGGCGCAAGGTGCATCGGCGCGCAACTCTGGGTTCGTGGTCGCCCACGAACATCCCGGCCATGCCGAGTTGCAAGGCACCCCGGGATTCGCTGGCTACCAGGCCGATACCGCAATTGGCCGTACCGCCAGCGACGAGGTGCGCAAGCGCATTGCCCGGCACGGCATCGAATGCGATTTTCGCGAATCGGGCTATTTCTTTGCGGTGAGCGATCCGCGCAAGTTGACCCAGGTCGAGTCCAAGCTGCAGACCTTGCGTGCCGTGGGCGCCTCAGCAGAGTTTCTGCAAGGAGACCGGTTGCGCCAGAAGTTGGGAACCCGGCACTACCAGGCGGCGATCTGGTGCGGCAATGGCAATGCGCTGCTGCAACCGGCGAAATACGTCAAAGGGCTGCTCGATGCATTGCCGCCACAGGTGACCCTGTTTGAAAACACCGAGATCAGCGGCCTGCAGCGCCTGGGCAATGGCCGCATCCGCGCCAGCGGCGCCCAGGGTTGCATCGAGGCGCGGCATGTGCTGGTTTGCCTCAATGCCTTCATTCCCCGTTCCGGCATCAGTGACAGTGGCACCTTCGCCATGGAACTCAGCGCCAGCCTGACCCGGCCCCTGAGCGACGAAGAATTCCAGGCCCTTGGCGCCGTCGAGCCCTGGGGCGTGCTGTCGACCCGCCCCCTGGGAGCCACGGTGCGCCTGACCCCGGATCGCCGGGTGATGATCCGCAACACCGCCGAATACCGCGCCCACGACTTGTCGCCCGGCGAACTGGCGACCCGGCGCCAGCACCATGTCCTGGGTTTGCAGCGTCGTTTCCCGATGTTGGGCGCGCAGGACATCCAATACACCTGGACCGGCCACCTCAGCGCTTCGCGCTCCGGGCAGCCGTATTTCGCCAAGGTCGAGGAGGGCGTGTTCGCCGTGGCCGGGTGCAATGGCTCCGGCGTGGCGCGCGGCACGTTGTGGGGACGGCTGCTGGCGGAGCTGGCGTCGGGCATCGACTCGCCGCTCCTGCAATCGGTCAAAGGCCGCGCCCAGCCCGGCTGGCTGCCGCCCAAACCCTTGCTCGATATCGGTGCCATGCTGCGCATGCGCGTAGAGACGGCCCGGGCCAGAAGCGAAATCTAGAACACCGCCTTTCACATACAACAAAAGCACTTCAACACGAAGGTGATCGAACATGCGCGTCAATACTGTTTCCCTGGTGGCACTGCTCTCAACGTTGAGTGCCGCCGCCTACGCCGATGAAACCGTGAACATTTCCAACTGGAACGGCTACATCGCCGACGACACCCTGGCCACGTTCACCAAAGAAACCGGGATCAAGGCCACTTACGACATCCATGACAGCAACGAAGTGCTGGAATCGAAGCTGATGACCGGCAATACCGGGTATGACGTGGTCAGCCCGTCGAACCATTTCCTCTCGCGCCTGATCAAGGCCGGTGCCATCCAGAAGCTCGACAGGAGCCAGCTCCCGGGCTGGAGCAACCTCGACCCGGTGCTGATGAAAAAGCTCGAGGTCAACGACCCCGGCAACCAGTACGGTTATCCCTACATGTGGGGCACCGCGGGCATTGGTTATAACGTCGAGAAGATCAAGGCGATCTTCGGCAATACCGACGTCACCCGCTCCTGGAGCCTGTTTTTCGATGAGGCCAACATCAGGAAGCTCAGCGAATGTGGCGTGGCGATCATCGACAACCCGACGCAAGTGCTGCCGATCACCCTCAACTACCTGGGGTTGCCGCCCCATAGCCACACGCCTGAAGACTACAAGAAAGCCGAACAGGCGCTGCTGAAGATCCGGCCTTACGTCCAGTATTTCCACGCCTCCAAATACATCAGCGACCTGGCCAACGGCAACGTCTGCGCGGTGATCGGCTTCAACGGCGACATCGTGCAGGCAGCCGCCAGCGCCAAGGAGGCGAAAAACGGCATCGACATTGCCTATTCGATCCCGGATGAGGGCTCCACCCTGTGGTTCGACATGGTGGTCATGCCCAAGAACGCGCCGCACCAGAAGAACGGCTACTCCTACATGAACTACCTGCTGCAACCGCAGGTCATCGCCAACATCACCAACAGCATCCATTACGCCAACCCCAACAGCGCAGCGGACGTTGATGTGGTGCCGGCGGTGAAGCAGGACCTGGCGATCTACCCGCCCAAGGCGGTGATGGACAAGCTATTCACGGTGGAAGACCTGCCAGCCTCCATCGCCCGCTTGACCACGCGGCTGTGGACCAAGTTGAAGACCAATACCTGATTGCTGGCAAGCCAGCTCCTACAGGATTTGCGGGGAGCATGTTGAATGGGGCATTACGCGCATCTGTAGGAGCCGGCTTGCTGGCGATGCGATGGTGGCCGTTACGCCGCCATCGCTGGCAAGCCAGCTCCTACAGGATTTGTGAATGCTGTTGGATTTGGGGCATTACGCACATCTGTAGGAGCCGGCTTGCTGGTGATGCGATGGTGGCCGTGACGCCGCCATCGCTGGCAAGCCAGCTCCTACAGGATTTGTAAATGCTGTTGGATTTGGGGCATTACGCGCATCTGTAGGAGCCGGCTTGCTGGCGATGCGATGGTGGCCGTGACGCCGCCATCGCTGGCAAGCCAGCTCCTACAGGATTTGTGAATGCTGTTGGATTTGGGGCATTACGCACATCTGTAGGAGCCGGCTTGCTGGCGATGCGATGGTGGCCGTTACGCCGTCATCGCTGGCAAGCCAGCTCCTACAGGATTTGTGAATGCTGTTGGATTTGGGGCATTACGCACATCTGTAGGAGCCGGCTTGCTGGTGATGCGATGGTGGCCGTGACGCCGCCATCGCTGGCAAGCCAGCTCCTACAGGATTTGTAAATGCTGTTGGATTTGGGGCATTACGCGCATCTGTAGGAGCCGGCTTGCTGGCGATGCGATGGTGGCCGTGACGCCGCCATCGCTGGCAAGCCAGCTCCTACAGGATTTGTGAATGCTGTTGGATCTGGGGCATTACGCGCATCTGTGGGAGCCGGCTTGCTGGCGATGCGATGGTGGCCGTGACGCCGCCATCGCTGGCAAGCCAGCTCCTACAGGATTTGTGAATGCTGTTGGATTTGGGGCATTACGCGCATCTGTAGGAGCCGGCTTGCTGGCGATGCGATGGTGGCCGTTACGCCGTCATCGCTGGCAAGCCAGCTTCTACAGGATTTGTGGATGCTGTTGGATCTGGGGCATTACGCGCATCTGTGGGAGCCGGCTTGCTGGCGATGCGATGGTGGCCGTTACGCCGTCATCGCTGGCAAGCCAGCTTCTACAGGATTTGTGGATGCTGTTGGATCTGGGGCATTACGCGCATCTGTAGGAGCCGGCTTGCTGGCGATGCGATGGTGGCCGTGACGCCGCCATCGCTGCGATGCGGCGACCCGACAAGCCAGCTCCTACAGGATTTGTGAATGCTGTTGGATTTGGGGCATTACGCACATCTGTAGGAGCCGGCTTGCTGGCGATGCGATGGTGGCCGTGATGCCGCCATCGCTGGCAAGCCAGCTCCTACAGGATTTGTGAATGCTGTTGGATTTGGGGCATTACGCGCATCTGTAGGAGCCGGCTTGCTGGCGATGCGATGGTGGCCGTGACGCCGTCATCGCTGGCAAGCCAGCTCCTACAGGATTTGTGAATGCTGTTGGATTTGGGGCATTACGCGCATCTGTAGGAGCCGGCTTGCTGGCGATGCGATGGTGGCCGTGACGCCGTTTTCGCTAGCCGCCAGCAGCAGGGTGGTTCAGCCGTCGATAGCCGGAAAATCGATATCGGTCAGGGCGACGTTGTTCAGGTAGTGGGTCAGCGTTTTGATCCTGTTGATGCGCCACATCCTGAGCAGTCGCGATCAGCAGCCGGGCATGATGGCCGGCCTGGCCGATCCACGCCTGGCGCGCCCTTTGAACCAAATGCACGAAGCGCCCGGCAAGGCCTGGAGCGTGGCCGAACTGGCGGTGGCGGCCAACATGTCCCGGGCCAGTTTCGCCGAGCACTTCAAACGGTTGGTCGGGCAGGCCCCGATGGATTATCTGGTCAGCTGGCGCATCAGCCTGGCGCAGAAGCGCCTGGGTGAAGGCAAGCCCATTGCCCTGATCGCCGAAGAGGTCGGTTATGAAAGCCCTTCGGCACTGGCCCGGGCGTTTTGCCGCAAGACCGGGGTCAGTCCCCGGCAGTGGAGAGGATAACGCGGCCAGCGTATGTTGGCCGGCGCACTGGCGGGCCACGGCAGCTGTGCTAGCTTCTTGGGGGGGAATCTCTGGTTTGCCAGCGTCCCGTCGTGTCTACCTCGTACAGGCCCTGGGGAGTCGATCAATAATATGCAGGATGCGCGCCCAAACCCGACGCTGGACCTGGAGTATTGTGTCGAACGTCCGATTTTCATGGACTTCCTGCAGCACGCCGGACGCACGCCCGATGCCGTGGCGGTGGTTTCCCAACACGCCACGTGCAGCTACGGCGAACTGGAAGCGATCAGCCAGCGCCTGGCGGGCTTTCTGCTTGAACAGGGCGCGAGGCCATCCGACCGGGTGGTTATCGTCTCCGGGCGCTGTGCGGGGCTGGTCTACGCCATGCTCGGTGCCTCGCGCGCCGGCTTGACCTTCACCGTTGCCGACATGGCCTATCCCCGTGCGCGCATCGAGCAGATCATCCAGGTGCTCGAGCCGAGTTTTGTCCTCGTTTGCGGCGAGGCCGCGTTCGAGCTCGATCCCCGGCGATCGTCCGCGATACGCTTGGTCAATATCCCTGAAATGCCCGGCGACGTGCTGAAGGCCTTCGCCGTCGAGCCAAGGGGCTTGCCAGAGGTCAATCCTGGAGACCCGGCCTATATCACCTTCACCTCGGGCAGTACCGGCGAGCCGAAGGGGATTGTCACCCATCACTCGCCCCTGGTGCATTTCATCGAATGGCATAGCCAGCGTCATTCGTTGACCAGGGACAGTTGCTTTTCCCTGCTGTCAGGGCTGGGTCACGATCCGGTCTACAGGGACGTGTTCACGCCGCTGTCCATTGGCGCAAAGGTCGTGATCCCGGCCCAGTCGACCGTTATCGATCCAGCCGCATTGGCCAAATGGATACACCAGCACGGGATCTCCGTCATTCACCTCACGCCGCCCTTGGGCAAACTCATTGAAACCGGGGCGAAGATCAGTGGCTTGCAGTTCGATGACCTGCGCTACCTGTTCTGGGGCGGGGATGCCTTGAGCAACACCCTGTACCAGCAAATCTGCGCCATCGCCCCCAACGCCATCAGCGTCAACTTCTACGGCACGACCGAAACGCCCCAGGCGATGGCTTACCATCAGATCGATCCCGCGCTCGACAATTCAAGGATCCCGCTGGGCAAAGGTATCGAAGGCGCGCAACTGTTGCTGGTCAATGAGGCCAATCGGTTGGTCGGCGAAGGCGAAGTCGGGGAGATCCTGATACGCAGCCCGTATCTGTCCCTGGGTTACTACGGTGATGCAGCGCTGACCAAGGAAAAGTTCGTGGTCAACCCCTTTACCCGGGCCGAGGGTGACATCTGCTATCGAACCGGCGACCTGGGCACCTACCTTGCCGATGGCAGTGTCATGTTCCGCGGGCGCGGCGACAGCCAGGTGAAGATTCGCGGCCATCGCATCGAGCTCGCTGAAATCGAAGGTGCGATCTCCAGGCATCCGCGGATCAAACAGTGCGTGGTGCTGGCCGACAACGACCGTTCGAACGTGAAGCTGGTGGCCTGCTGCGTTGCAGCCAAGCCGGTTGCAGCGGTTGAACTGCGTGAGCAGGTGGGGCAGGCGCTGCCTGACTACATGGTGCCGGCGTTGTTCGTGTTCGTGGAGTCCATTCCACTGACGCCCAACGGCAAGATCGACAAGCGGGCATTGCAGGCGCTGGTCGATAGCCAGGCGGCCCCCGTCAATGCCAGCCAGGACCTGTCGCCGCTGGCGCTCAAGTTGTCCCAGGCATGGGCGGAAATTCTTGAAGTGCCGCGCATCGATCCGCAGTTGACGTTCGTTGAACTAGGCGGGGATTCACTCTCGTTCGTGCAGGCTTCCATGGT
Source organism: Pseudomonas putida (assembly GCF_028682635.1). Taxonomy (GTDB): domain Bacteria; phylum Pseudomonadota; class Gammaproteobacteria; order Pseudomonadales; family Pseudomonadaceae; genus Aquipseudomonas; species Aquipseudomonas putida_AE. The sequence continues at coordinate 106,132 of NZ_JANHLK010000016.1, forward strand.
GCTGGAAGAGCTGATCGGCCATCTGCCCGATCAATGGGAAATGATCCCGGTCGTTGAATTGTGTGAACTGGCCAGCGACACCAAGGCCTCGCGGTTTTCGATCCGGGCCATGGAAGTGCCGGTGTTTTTACGCGTGGTGTCCATCGTGTTGATTGTGATGGGGCATTTCAATGTGTATACGCCGTGGCCGGTGTTCGGCGAAACCATGGCCCTGTTCCTGATTTCCGGGGTCAGCCTGGCGAGGTTTCAGTTCAAGGCCATCAATGAGTACGGGAGCGTGCGCACGCTGGTGAAGTCCGTTGCCAGTATCGCGGTGCCAACGATCCTCTATACGGTGTTGGTGCAATTGCTGTTCGACAAAGTGCATTGGCAATCACTGTTGCTGATTTCCAATTGGTTTACAGCGGATAGCGTCGGTGTCTTCACCTATTGGTACATAGAACTGCTGGTGCAGATGCTGGTGATCATCGGGTTCGCGCTGTCGTTCGAGCGCGTGAGAAACATCATCAGTGCAGACCCGTTTCGTTGTTTTGTCATAGCGTCCTGCGTGTTGGCGGTGGCTGACGTGCTGATCAGTCTCTATGTGTTCGATGCGAGCGCGCTGTTCAATCGGGTGCCACAGCATTACCTGGCGATCATGGTGCTCGGCATGGCCATTCACAGTGCCAGTACAACCACCCAGAAGTGGATCGTCAGTGCCGTTGCCGTCCTGGTGGTGGGTTGGCAGGACATGGTGGCCATGTTGGGGTATGGACCGTTCGCCGGCGAGATCTGGAGCCATTTCGATATCGCCCTGCCTGCCGCGCTCCTGGTGATCTGGGTCCGGTCCATTCCCGTACCCGGTCTGATGGCGCGGGGCATGGCGTTGATTGCCTCCTCGACCCTGTATATCTACTTGACGCACTTCCAGTTCCTGTCGGTGGCCCGGCGCCTCGGCGATTATCCGCTGCTCGCGGTGGTGCTCGCCGTCGTCGGTGGCGTGGCGGTGGCGTATGTCTGGAACAAGGTGGTGCGCTGGGTGATGATGCGCGGCAATGGCGACGGCAAGAAGCGTGGTGCGGATAAAATCGAGCGGGTGGCGTGACGGTTCCGTAAACTGGCGGCGCAACAGGCGTTGCGCCGTGCATGCCGCTGCTGACATGCGCGCGCCGCCGACTTACCACCTCAAGCAAGAGATCCCCATGGCAAACCAAGACCTGACCTTCGTTCCCGATCCCGATGCGGACTCCATTTCCTCAGACGTCGCCGGTTTCGCCGGCATGCTGGTCTCCACCCAGATTCCGACCCGTGCCGATGGCAGCCTTGAACTGGGCGATATCACCCTGCAAAGCGAGTGCACTCTGCAAGCGCTGAAAGTGGCGCTGGAGCGCGCCGGCAGTTCCATGGACCGGGTGCTGCACCTGACCATCTACCTCACCGACATGGCCGACCGCGCCGCGTTCAACGAGGTCTACAAGCGCTTCTTCGCCAAACCGTGGCCGGTGCGCGCTGCGGTGGGCGTGGCGTCGTTGGCGGTCGAAGGGATGCGGGTGGAAGTCACCGCAATGGCTGCCAAAGCCTGATCGTAATCCCACACGCGAACTGTAGGAGCTGGCTTGCTAGCGAAGAGGCCAGAAAGAGCAACGCAATACTCAAGGCCGCCTTCGCTGGCAAGCCAGCTCCTACAAGGGGTTTGTGGTACGCGCAGATGCATCTGGGTATCCGGAAGCCGCCACCTGGCAGTACACGGGTGCCCCTCAGGCATTTCACCGCTACAATGCGCGCCTCGACCGTGACAGCCTGACTAAAAAATATTATGTCCCTGCCCAAACATCACCTGGAATTGCTCAGCCCCGCCCGTGACGTGGCGATCGCCCGCGAGGCCATCCTGCATGGCGCTGATGCCGTCTACCTCGGCGGCCCGAGCTTCGGCGCCCGGCATAACGCCTGCAACGAGGTGAGCGATATCGCCGCCCTGGTGGAGTTCGCCCATCGCTACCACGCCCGGGTGTTCACCACCATCAACACCATCCTGCACGACAACGAGCTGGAGCCGGCCCGCAAGCTGATCCACGAACTGTACGATGCCGGTGTCGACGCGCTGATCGTCCAGGACCTGGGCGTGATGGAACTGGACATCCCGCCGATCGAGCTGCATGCCAGCACCCAGACCGACATCCGCACCCTGGAGCGGGCGAAATTCCTCGACCAGGCCGGTTTCTCGCAACTGGTACTGGCCCGCGAGCTGAACCTGCAGGAAATTAGCGCCATCGCCGACGAAACCGACGCGGCGATCGAGTTCTTCATCCACGGTGCGCTGTGCGTGGCGTTCTCCGGCCAGTGCAACATTTCCCACGCCCACACCGGCCGCAGCGCCAACCGCGGCGACTGCTCCCAGGCCTGCCGCCTGCCGTATACCCTCAAGGACGAGAAGGGCGGGGTGATCGCCTACGAGAAGCACCTGCTGTCGATGAAGGACAACAACCAGAGCGCCAACATCCGCGCCCTGGTGGAAGCTGGCGTGCGCTCGTTCAAGATCGAAGGGCGCTACAAGGACATGGGCTACGTGAAGAACATCACCGCCTATTACCGCCAGCGCCTGGACGCCGTGCTCGAAGACCGCCCGGACCTGGCCCGCGCGTCCAGCGGCCGCACCGCGCATTTCTTCCTGCCCGATCCGGACAAGACCTTCCACCGTGGCAGCACCGACTACTTCGTCAGCGAGCGCAAGATCGACATCGGCGCCTTTGACTCGCCAACCTTCACCGGCCTGCCGGTGGGCGTGGTGGAAAAAGTCGGCAAGCGCGATCTGCTGGTGGTCACCCACGAGCCGCTGTCCAACGGTGACGGCCTCAACGTCCTGGTCAAGCGTGAAGTGGTGGGCTGGCGGACGAACATCGCCGAGCCAAAAGGTGAATTCGAAGAAGACGGCGAGAAACGCTATCGCTACCGCGTCGAGCCGAACGAGATGCCCAAGGGCTTGCACCAGTTGCGCCCGAATCACCCGTTGAGCCGCAACCTGGATCACAACTGGGCCCAGGCGCTGCAAAAGACCTCCGCCGAGCGCCGGATCGGTCTTTCCTGGGTGGCGCGCCTGCGTGAAGAGCGCCTGGAACTGATTGCCACCAGCGAAGAGGGCATCAGCGCCAGTGTGGCCCTGGATGGTCCGTTCGGCGTGGCCAACAAGCCGGAGCAGGCCCTGGAGCAGCTGCACGATCTGCTGGGCCAACTGGGCACCACCGAGTACCACGCCACCAACATCAAGCTGGACGCGCCGCAGGCGTTCTTCATTCCCAACTCGCAGCTCAAGGCCTTGCGCCGCGAAGTGATCGAAGCACTCACCGTGGCGCGCATCGCGGCCCATCCACGGGGCGGCCGCAAGCCCGAGACCACACCACCGCCGGTGTACCCGGAGTCGCACCTGTCGTTCCTGGCCAACGTCTACAACCAGAAGGCCCGCGACTTCTATCACCGTCACGGGGTCAAGCTGATCGATGCGGCCTATGAGGCCCATGAGGAGACTGGCGAAGTGCCGGTGATGATCACCAAGCATTGCCTGCGGTTCTCCTTCAACCTGTGCCCCAAGCAGGCCAAGGGCGTGACGGGCGTGCGCACCAAGGTCGCGCCGATGCAGTTGATCCACGGCGACGAAGTGCTGACGTTGAAATTCGACTGCAAGCCTTGCGAAATGCACGTGATCGGCAAGATGAAGGGGCACATCCTCGATCTGCCGCAACCGGGCAGCGTGCAACAGGTCGTCGGGCACATCAGCCCCGAAGACCTGCTCAAGACCATCCACCGCGCGCCCCACTGAGTGATCGGCGAGCGCGCAGTCAAAGGCTGCGCGCTCGCCAACTCACCCCTCGCAGTTCAGCTCACTTCAGGTCGAAGCGGTCAAGGTTCATCACCTTGGTCCAGGCCGCCACGAAGTCCTTGATGAACTTCTCCTCGCCATTACTGGCATAGAACTCCGACAGCGCGCGCAATTGCGAGTTGGAGCCGAAGACCAGGTCGACTCGGGTGCCCGTCCACTTTTTCTGGCCGGTCTTGCGATCGCTCGCTTCAAACTCTTCCTGGGCGTCCGACACCGGTTTCCACTCCACACCCATGTCCAGCAGGTTGGTGAAGAAGTCGGTGGTCAGTGCCTCGGGCCGCGTAGTGAAGACGCCGTGGGAGGTGTTTCCGGCGTTGGTCTTGAGCACGCGCAGACCGCCGATCAGCACGGTCATTTCCGGCGCGGTCAGGGTCAGCAACTGCGCCTTGTCGATCAACAGCGACTCCGCCGATACGCTGTATCTGCCCTTGAGGTAATTGCGGAAGCCATCGGCGATCGGTTCGAGAAAACCGAACGACTCGACATCGGTCTGTTCCTGGGAAGCGTCCATGCGCCCTGGGGTGAACGGCACCGTGACCGTGTGCCCGGCATTTTTCGCGGCTTGTTCAACCCCCGCATTACCGGCGAGGACGATCAGGTCGGCGAGGGAGATTTTCTTGCCGCCGGCGTTGTATTCCTGCTGGATACTTTCGAGTTTCGCCAGTACGTTCCCCAGTTGGTCGGGCTGGTTGGCCTGCCAGAACTTCTGTGGGGCCAGGCGCAAACGCCCGCCGTTGGCACCGCCGCGTTTGTCCGAACCGCGGAAGGTGGAGGCCGCCGCCCACGCCGTCGAGACCAGTTGCGAGACCGACAGGCCCGAGGCCAGCAGCTTGCTTTTCAGGGCCGCGACGTCACTGTCGTCGACCAGTGGATGATCGACGGCAGGAATCGGGTCTTGCCACAGCAGTTCTTCATTAGGCATTTCCGGGCCGAGGTAGCGTGAGAGCGGGCCCATGTCGCGGTGGATCAGCTTGTACCAGGCACGGGCGAAGGCGTCGGCCAGTTGATCGGGGTTCTCCAGGAAACGCCGGGAAATCGGCTCGTAGATCGGGTCGAAGCGCAGCGCCAGGTCGGTGGTCAGCATGGTTGGATTACGGCGTTTTGACGGGTCGTGCGCGTCGGGGATGATCCCGGCACCGGCACCGTTTTTCGGCGTCCATTGGTGGGCGCCCGCGGGGCTCTTGGTCAGTTCCCATTCGAAGCCGAATACGTTCTCCAGGAAGTTGTTGCTCCACTTCGTGGGGGTGGTGGTCCAGGTCACTTCCAGGCCGCTGGTGATAGTGTCCGGGCCTTTGCCGCTGCCGAATTTGTTCCTCCAGCCCAGACCCTGTTCTTCCAGGCCAGCCGCTTCGGGCTCGGGACCCACGTTGTCGGCGGGGCCGGCGCCATGGGTCTTGCCGAACGCGTGACCGCCGGCGATCAGCGCCACGGTTTCCTCATCGTTCATGGCCATGCGGCCGAAGGTTTCACGGATGTCCTTGCCGGCGGCCACCGGGTCCGGGTTGCCTTCCGGGCCTTCCGGGTTCACATAGATCAGGCCCATTTGCACGGCTGCCAGAGGGTTTTCCAGGTTGCGGCCCTGATCGGTACGGCTCTCCTCGTTTTTCCCAGGTTCCGCAACGAGCGGGCCTTCGCCGGGTTCCTGCACGGGTTTTTGCGCCTTGTCGTAGCGCACGTCACCGCCCAGCCATTTGTTTTCCGAGCCCCAGTAGACATCCTCGTCCGGTTCCCAGACGTCAGGCCGGCCACCGGAAAAGCCGAAGGTCTTGAAGCCCATGGATTCCAGCGCGACGTTACCGGTCAGGACGATCAGGTCGGCCCAGGAAATCTTGTCGCCATACTTTTGCTTGATCGGCCACAGCAGGCGGCGGGCCTTGTCCAGGCTGACGTTGTCCGGCCAACTGTTGAGCGGTGCAAAACGCTGCTGGCCAGAGCCGGCGCCGCCACGGCCATCGCCGGTACGATAGGTGCCGGCGGAGTGCCAGGCCATGCGCACGAACAGCGGGCCGTAGTGACCGAAATCCGCCGGCCACCAGTCTTGCGAGTCGGTCATCAGGGCAGCGAGGTCACGCTTGAGCGCGGCAAAATCCAGGGACTTGAATGCCTCGGCATACTTGAAGCCCTCGTCCGTGGGGGTAGATAGGGACGAGTGCTGGTGCAGGATCTTCAGATTAAGCTGGTTCGGCCACCAATCGCGGTTCGTGGTGCCACCACCAGCGGCGTGATTGAACGGGCATTTCGTTTCAGTTCCCATCTGTGAGCTACCTTTGGTCGTGTTCATTCAGCCATCGTCCCGGTTGAGGTCCGATAGCGGTGAGTGAAATCAATGACTCAGGCTGTTGGCCCAGCAAGTCGATCAACTGATCATCGTGGCCAAACGGGCATCGCGGCACTGGCAAGCGAGTAACCAACGCGATGACCCAGGTATGCCTAGTCGGTTTCTGACTCCTGCTTTATCTTCTTATCAGGTCTGGGCCGGCCAGACCGCACCGGCGCTAGTTAAGGCTAGACCGCCCTTGGGCAGACGGCTAATAGCTGGAGTATTTGTAGTCGATAGGTGGAATCTTTCAAGGCGCCTGAAAATTACGCCTCGAAATGTTTCCTATGAAAGCGTCAGTGGCGTATCGCCAGCGAAGAGGCCCGAGAGACCAGCGCAATACTCAAGGCCCCCTTCGCCGGCAAGCCGGGCTCCTACAATGTTGTGTGTTAGACATGAATCCGTGGTTTTCCACGGACCTGTAGGAGCTGGCTTGCCAGCGAAGAGGCCCAAGAGAGCAGCGCAATACTCAAGGCAGCCTTCGCCGGCAAGCCGGGCTCCTACAATGTTGTGTGTTGGCCATGAATCCATGGTTTTCCACGGACCTGTAGGAGCTGGCTTGCCAGCGAAGAGGCCCGAGAGACCAGCGCAATACTCAAGACCGCCTTCGCCGGCAAGCCGGGCTCCTACACTGTTTTGTGTTGCGCATGAATCCGTGGTCGTCCTCGGACCTGTAGGAGCTGGCTTGCCAGCGAAGAGGCCCGAAAAAACAGCGCAATACTCAAGGCCGCCTTCGCCGGCAAGCCGGGCTCCTACAATGTTGTGTGTTGGACATGGAACCGTGGTCGTCCTCGGACCTGTAGGAGCTGGCTTGCCAGCGAAGAGGCCCGAGAGACCAGCGCAATACTCAAGGCCGCCTTCGCCGGCAAGCCGGGCTCCTACAATGTTGTGTGTTGGACATGGAACCGTGGTCGTCCTCGGACCTGTAGGAGCTGGCTTGCCAGCGAAGAGGCCCGAGAGACCAGCGCAATACTCAACACCGCCTTCGCCGGCAAGCCGGGCTCCTACAATGTTTTGTGTTGGGCATGGAGCCGTGGTCGTCCTCGGACCTGTAGGAGCTGGCTTGCCAGCGAAGAGGCCCGAAAAACCAGCGCAATACCCAAGACCGCCTTCGCCGGCAAGCCGGGCTCCTACAATGTTGTGTGTTGGACATGAATCCGTGGTTTTCCACGGACCTGTAGGCGCTGGCTTGCCAGCGAAGAGGCCCGAGAGACCAGCGCAATACTCAAGGCCGCCTTCGCCGGCAAGCCGGGCTCCTACAATGTTCCAACCACTCAATAGACATCCCGCAAATAACGCTTCTGCTCACTCATCTGGCGCCAATAATCAGCGGCGTCTTGCGGATCCAGTCCACCATGTCGTTGCGCGACCTGGCGCAACGTCTGATCGACGTCCCTGGCCATGCAGCTGGCATCGCCACAGATGTACAACCGGGCGCCGTCCTGCAGCCAGCGCCAGAGTTCGGCGCCTTGTTCGCGGATGCGGTCCTGTACGTAGATCTTCTCCGCCTGGTCACGGGAAAACGCCAGGCTCAGGTGCGTCAGCAGGCCATCGTGCTGCATGCCTTGCAGTTCATCGCGGTAATAGAAATCGCTGGCGGCGTGCTGTTCACCGAAGAACAGCCAGTTCCTGCCCTGGTCGCCCCGCGCGCGGCGCTCTTGCAGGAAGGCGCGGAAGGGTGCGATGCCGGTGCCGGGGCCGATCATGATCATCGGTACATCACCGTCGCTGGGCACGCGAAAATGTTTCGACGGCTGGACGAAAACCGGTACCTCGGCGTCCTGCGCGCGGTCGGCGAGAAAGGTCGAGGACACGCCCTTGCGTTTGCCGTAGCGCACCGCGGCCACGGTGAGATGGACTTCCCGTGGATGCGCCTTGGCGCTTGACGCAATGGAATACAGGCGCGGTTGCAGGCGTTTGAAGGTGCCCAGCAGCTCGCTTGCCGAGCAGTCGAGCGGATACTCCTGCAGCACGTCCGCCAGTTGCCGTCCCCACAACCATTCTTTCAGCTGAGCCTTGCGGTCATTGCCCAGCAGCTGTTTCAAGCCCGGGTTGGCGCTGCGCTCGGCGATGAAGGCGAGGGTGTCGCTGTTGGGCCGGGCGATTTCAAAGTGTTCGGTCAGGGCCTGACGCAACGACACCTCGCCGAATTGATCGACGCTCACCGGCGCCTCGGCATTCAACCGGGTCAGGTCGAGCAACTCATCGACCAGTTCAGGACAATTGCGCGGATGGACGCCCAGCGCGTCACCCGCCTCGTAGCCCAATCCCGAATCCGCCAGGTCCAGGGAAAACATCCGGGTTTCCTTATGCGGGCTCTGGCTGTTCAGGTGAAGGTTGACCAGCAGCCGTGAGGCACGGGGCTTGGCCTTGCCCGTAGTCTCGATGGGACTGGCGGCACCCTGCGCCTCGACAGCGACCGCTGGCTCGGGCCTGAGGGTCTTCTGTAATTGCGCCACCCAGGTATCGGCGCGCTCTTCGAATTCGGTGTCGCAGTCGACCCGTTCCAGCAGACGGGTGGCGCCCAGTTCCTGCAGGCGCTGATCGAGTTGCTTGCCGTGACGGCAGAACTGGTCGTAGGCCGGATCACCCAAGGCGAGCACGGCAAAGCGCAGCGATTCCAGGCGTGTCTGGGTGGTGCTGAGGCTGTGCCAAAAACCTTCGCCGTTGTCCGGCGGGTCGCCATCGCCGAATGTGCTGCTGATCAGGGCCAGGTTCTGCGTGCTGGTCAACTTGCTGGCCGGAAAATCGGCCATCGCGCTCAGCTCCACGGCGAAGCCGCCGTCACGCAGGCGCGCGGCCAAACGCTCGGCCAGGGTTTCGGCATTGCCGGTTTGCGAGGCCCAGAGCAAGGTCACGGCGGGTGCGTTGGCGGCGGCTGGGGTTTCAACCTGGTTGCCCAGCGCAACACCCGCGTCGACCCGGCTGAACAACCCACCCAGGAGCCCGTCCAGCCACAGCCGCGTCTCGGTCGCCAGCGGCGCGCTGGGCGGCAGCACCGGCACACCAGGCGCCTGGCGACCGGCGGGGGATTGCAGGCCACTGAGAAAACCGGCCAGGTAAGTGCGTTCGCTGTCGTTCAATGTCGGGGAGGGCAGGCGACGGATGCCCGCCAGATCAGCGAAGGTCTCGATGCTCGACATGGCGAGTTCCTCTGGCAAGGGGGAGGGGACGACGGCGGCAGGCGCTGGGGTTTGCAGGAACTGATGGTCGATCAGTTCGACCCGTTGCAGGGCGACCGCACAGAATTTGAATTCCGGCTGCTGGGATATCGGGTCGACGGCATCGTTGGTCACGGCATTGATCGCCAGGTTTTCCCCAAACACATCGTTCCAGTGAAAAGGCGCAAAACAATTGCCCTGGCGCACGCGGTCGGTCACCACCGCCGGCAACACCGCGCGACCGCGCACGGAACGTACTTCGACCGGGTCCTTGTCCTTGATGCCCAACGCGCTGGCATCCTCGGGATGGATCTCGACGAAGGGGCCGGGGTTGAGCTTGTTCAGGGTCGCCACCTTGCCGGTCTTGGTCAGGGTGTGCCACTGATGCTGCAAGCGCCCGGTGTTGAGCACGAAGGGAAAGGCTTCATCGGGCATTTCTGCCGGCGCCATGTGCGGCCGGGCGAGGAAGATGCCTTTGCCGCGCTCGGTGGCAAACACGATCGCCGGCTGGTGGCCATCGGCTTCGACCTTGAGCGTCTGGCTCACGCCGTTGTTGAGGTAGCGAATCGGATTGCGCTGCGGGGCAGCCTCGGACGCGCAGGGCCATTGCAGCGGTTGGTCGCGCAGGCGCGTGTAGCTGGCGCCGCGAATGTCGTAGCCGGTCCTGGGATTCCAGGCGCGCTTGATCTCTTCGAACACTTCCTCGGCAGCGCTGTAGGTGAACCCGTCGGCGAAGCCCATCGCGCAGGCCACCCGGGCGATGATCTGCCAGTCGGGCAGCGTCTCGCCCGGGGCCTCCACGGCTTTTTGCATCAGCGTCAAGTTGCGCTCGGAGTTGATCATCACGCCCTCGGCCTCGGCCCAGAGCGCGCCGGGCAGGAGGATGTCAGCGTAACGGTTGGTCTCGGTGTCGAGGTAGGCGTCCTGGGTGATCACCAGTTCGGCCGCTTGCAGGCCGTCGATGACTTTCTGGCGGTTGGGGCCCGACGCGACCGGGTTGGTGCAGATGATCCAGCAGGCCTTGATCTTGCCTGCGCTCATGTCTTCGAACAGGGCCACAGTGCCGCCGCCAACGTTGCGCGGCAGGCTGTCGCGCGGGATGTCCCACAAGTCTTCGATGAACTGGCGGTCCGCCTCGACCAGCGCCGAGCGCTGTCCGGGCAGGCCTGGCCCCATGTAGCCCATCTCGCGGCCACCCATGGCATTGGGTTGCCCGGTCAGGGAAAACGGCCCGCTGCCCGGCCGGCAGATCGCCCCAGTGGCCAGGTGCAGGTTACACAGGGCGTTGGTGTTCCAGGTGCCGTGGGTACTCTGGTTCAGGCCCATGGTCCAGCAGCTCATCCATTCGGCGGCTTCGCCGATCCATGACGCAGCCTTTCGAATATCCGCCTCGGGCAGGCCGGTGATTTGCGCGACCGTGGCGGGAGGATAGTCCTCGAGGAATTCGGGCATGGCCTCCCAGCCTTCGGTGAACGCGGCGATGAAGGTCGGGTCGGTATGGCCGTTTTTCACCAGCAGGTGCAGCAAGCCATTGAGCAAGGCCAGGTCGGTCCCTGGCTTGATCGGCAGGAACAGGTCGGCTTTGTCCGCGGTGGCGCTGCGCCGTGGATCGACCACGATCAGCTTCGCCCCGGCCTTGACCCGGTCCAGCATGCGCAGGAACAGGATCGGGTGACAGTCGGCCATGTTCGCGCCGATGACGAAAAACAAATCAGCATGATCGAAGTCCTGGTACGAACCCGGAGGGCCGTCAGAACCGAGGGACAGCTTGTAGCCGCTGCCGGCGCTGGCCATGCACAGGCGGGAATTGGACTCGATGTTGTTGGTGCGAACAAAACCCTTGGCCAGCTTGTTGATCAGGTATTGGGCTTCCAGGGACATTTGCCCGGACACGTAGAACGACAATGCATCGGGGCCATGGCGATCGAGGGTGTCGCGCAACCGGCTGGCCGTCTCGCTGATCGCCTTGTCCATGGCGATGCGCACCGGGTCGCGCTGGCGCTTCTGGCGCAGGTAGGCATGCTCCATCCGCCCCGACTCGGCGATGGCCTGGCCGCAGGTGGTGCCTTTGGTGCAGAGCCGGCCGGCGTTGGTCGGGTGGGCCTTGTCGCCGCTGACCTTGACGACCCGGTTGTTTTCGACCTGCATGACGATGCCGCAGCCCACACCACAATAGGGACACACACTGCGTACGGTTTTGCTTGCCATCCTCGCCCCTCGAATCTCTTGCCGGCCGTTACCGATGCCGGAAACAAAAAAGGCGCCATGCGGCCCACCGTCATAAAAAACGGGGGACACACGGCGCCTTTGTCGTATGCATGCAATCAGCGTTGACTGCAGGGTTGAGATGTACCTAGCAAGTCACGCGCCAGAAATGCCTTTCAGGCCGTGATCGTTGTCGATACGGGGGCGGGCAAGGGGAGATCGTCGAGCGTCGGTGCAAATGAACGCTGCACCCTGCACTTTTATAAAGCGCCACCTGCACCCGGGTGCACCAGTCGGTGGCGGTGGCGGGACTGGCACCTGCAGCGCGCCAATCCCGCCCGCGCTGTCACTTGCCCAGCGCTGGGGTGCGCGGCGGGATCAAGCGCTTCGAACCGGTGGCCTCGAACGCCGAGGCCAGGCGCAGCAGGGTCGAGTCGTCATAGGCGCGACCGGCAAAGGTCAGCCCCACGGGCATGCCGATGTCCGGCATGACCCCCATCGGCACGGTGACGGTCGGCACCCCCAGATGGCGTATCGCGAGGTTGCCGTTGGCCACCCAGACGCCGTTGCTCCAGGCGATGTCCGCCGCTTCCGGGTCGACATCGGCATTGGCCGGGCCGACGTCGGCGACGGTCGGAAAAATTACCGCATCGAGCCCCAGCCGATCCATCCACTGCTCGAGATCGATCTGGCGCGTCTGTTCAAGGCCGCGCAGGCCGTCCGGCACCGTCGGGATCTGGTCCCACGGTGTGATGCCGCGCTCGGCCATGCGCACGTACTCGTCCATGCCGGCGGCAAGGTCGCCCTCGCGGTTGGGCAGGGTGCCTGGGTCATGGGGGAAAATCAGCGGTCCGTCGACATCGACCAGGCGGTTCAACTGTGGATCGCCGTTGGCCTGCAGGAAATCATCGAAGGCCCAGGCCGTCAGGTCCCACAACTCGTGATGCAGGAACTCCTTGGACACGATGCCGCGATTGAACACGGTCGGCGCACCGGGACGATCGCCCTCGCAGTTGGAGACCAGCGGGAAATCCACCTCGATGACTTCGGCGCCGGCGGCTTGCAAGGCCTGGCGGGCCTGCTCCCACAACCCGATCACCGAAGGCCGGGTGTGGATGCGCTGCCCGGTCGGGCCGCCGATGCCAGGGGCCTCGCTGGTGCCGGCTTCAGGGTCGGCGTTGATGTACATGCGCGGCACGCCCAGGCGCTTGCCGGCCAGGGCCGCGGCGTTGGCGGCCAGGTCCTGGTAGGAAGCGGGGCGCACCGAGGCGACAGATGGAATCGGCACCCAGGGTTGCAGGCGCCACAGGTCGCCGCGGGTGTCGGGGTCTTCGGCCACCACCACGTCGAGCACCTCGAGCAGGTCCGCCATGGTCCGGGCGAACGGCACGACGACGTCCATGGTCGGCGTCAACGGCCAGTTGCCACGCACCGAGATCACCCCGCGCGAAGGCGTGTAGGCGCACAAGCCATTGTTGGAGGCCGGGCCACGACCGCTCGACCAGGTTTCTTCAGCCAGGCCGAAGGCGGCAAAGCTGGCGGCGGTGGCGGTTCCGGCACCGTTCGACGAGCCGGAGGCGAAGGGGGCGGTGAGGTAGTCGGCGTTGTACGGGCTTTCTGCGCGGCCGTAGACGCCGCGCTGCATGCCGCCGTTGGCCATCGGCGGCATGTTGGTCTTGCCCAGGCAGATGGCGCCGGCGGCGCGCAGCCGTTCGATAGTGAAGGCATCGCGACAGGCGACCAGGTCCTTGAAGGCCGGGCTGCCGGAGGCGGCGGTCAGCCCCTTTACCAGATAACTGTCCTTGGCCGTGTAGGGAATGCCATCGAGCGGGCCCAGGGCCTGGCCCTTGGCGCGCCGGGCATCGCTGGCCTGGGCCTCTTGCAACGCATCGGGGTTGCGCACCACGACCGCATTGAGCGCGGTGGGCGTCTGGGGCGTGTCGTAGGCATCGATCCGCGCGAGATAGGCCTGGACCAGCTCCACGGCGGTGGTCTGGCCGGATTCGAGCGCAGCGCGCAGTTGGGCTATGGAAACTTCGGTGACTTCGATCATGCGGTGACTGCCGGCTGTTGATGGGGGATGCGCGGGTTGAGGCATCCGGGTACGCCCGTCATGTTAGCACCGCGATCGCCGATGTCAGCTGCCGGCTTGAACAAGCAGGCGCTGGCTCGCCGGACTGAAGGCGGTGCGCAAGCGCTCGATGACCCGGTCGATCGAAGGGCCTTCAATGGCCGGTGGTTGCGGGCTCTCGCCGAACTCACGCCAGATGAACAGGGTCATCTCCGCGCCATCGGTCAGCGTGTGTGCGCTGGCGCTGTCGCCGAAGTTTTCCAGCAACCGATAGCGCTCATCCTGCCAGAACAGGTCCTCGACCCACGGGTACACCGGGATGTAATGGAAATGGATGGGGAAGCGCGGATCATGGCCGAATCGGCTGATGTAGAGCCACTTGGGCTGCAACTCCGCTTGCAGGGTTTTCTGCACCCTGGCGAGCAGCCCGCCCATCTCGGCCAGGGCCTGCTCGGGAAGGTCGGACAATGAATTGGCGTTGTGCCGGGTGCCCAGGACCAGATAGCCGGGGAGCGCCGAAGACATGTGGTGGTTGAGGATCCAGTGGGCGGTTTCATGGATGATGAAACGGGGTGCTATGTCCATGGGTCAATGTCCGTTGGCGACGCTGCCAAAAGGGGCGGGTGGGTTGGCCTCGACTGATTCTAAATCCAGCAAAGCTCCGTGGGATACGCTTTTTGCGCTGGTGCCATGCGCGGGCAATGTAGGGGCAAATCCTGCCGCCGACCACCAGACCTGGGTGTAGCAGGTTAACGCTTTGGTATGAAGCCGGGGGATTCACAGGTCCAGGTCAATCACATGGGCGGCCTCGAACTGAGCGTTTTCATTGATACCATTCCTGGCATAGCCCAGGGCGTTGCAAATGACCCGGGTGTTGCCGATCCGGTAATCGAAGCTGCCGTGGGTATGGCCATGCAACCAGAGTGCCGGCTGCCACGCCTTGATCTGCTCTTCGAGGTCTGAAACGAAACTTGCGTTGATCGGCGAGTCGACGAAAGTCGGGCTGATGCTCGAGCGGGTCGGTGCGAAATGCGAGATCACCACAGTAGGAGTGCTGCGGTCGGCGGCAAAACAGTCTTCCAGCCAGGCCACCGTCTGCAGGAAAATCAGCTGGGAAATGGCCGGGGTGAACAGGTCTGGAAAATCAGGCGAAACCCTGATGCGGCTGAAGTCGCGGATCAGACTCGTGGCCATGTCGATTCCCTGGGCCCGATCTTCGGCTTGATCAAAAAGACGGTAGTCGGACCACAGGGTACAACCGAGGAACCGTACGCCGTTGTGGACGTGCGCCGTACGTTCCAGCACGTGGATCGATGTGCCTTGGGACAAGCGGTGCAGTTGCTCGTAGGTCGAGATCAAGTCGCTGCCGTAGAATTCGTGATTGCCGGCCACGTACAGCACCGGCGTCGGGCATGCCCTGGCCCACTCGATGGCGGCGGCCGGCCGGGAGATGTCGCCGGCCAGGACCACGATATCCGCTTCCAACACCGGAAACGGCAGGGCATCGACGGACAAATGGATATCGGAAAGCAGGGCGATGCGCATGGAACGGTTCCTGGCAGTGGGTGCTAATTACTTGAGGGGATGACGCACCAGAATCGATTCGTCGATCTGGTCGATGGAGGTGACCCCCGTCAATGTCATGGCCACGCGCATTTCCTTGGCGAAGATATCCAGCATGTTTTCCACCCCGCGTTGACCGTCGGCCGCCAGGGCATAGGCCATGGAGCGTCCAAGCAGTACCCCTTTGGCTCCCAGTGCCAACATGCGCACCACATCCAACCCCGAGCGGATCCCCGAGTCGACCAGCACCTTGAGGTCATTGCCCACCGCTTGCATGATTGGCGGCAGGGCTTGGGCCGTGGAGAGCACGCCATCCAGCTGCCGGCCGCCGTGGTTGGAAACGATGATACCGTCGGCGCCAAAACTGACCGCATCCCTGGCGTCCTCGGGGTCGAGAATGCCCTTGATGATCATCGGGCCCTTCCAGAAATCGCGAATCCACTCCAGGTCGCTCCAGCTGATCGACGGGTCGAAGTTGTTGGCCAGCCAGCCGATGTAATCTTCGAGCGTAACGGCCTTGCCCAGATACTTCGAGACATTGCCCAGGTCATGGGGCCGCCCCATGAGGCCGACGTTGAAGGCCCAGTCGGGCCGGGTGATGGCCTGCAACATTCGCCGCGACGATGCATAGGGACCAGACATGCCCGAATGGGCGTCGCGATAGCGGGCGCCGGGCGTCGGCATGTCGACCGTGAACACCAGGTTCTGCACGCCGGCGGCCTTGGCGCGTTCCAGCGCGTTTCTCATGAACCCGCGGTCCTTGAGCACATACAGTTGAAACCAGATGGGCTGTTGAGTGTTGGCGCGGACCTCTTCGATCGAGCACACCGACACGGTGGACAGGCACAGCGGGATGCCTTTGTTTTCGGCGGCCTTGACCGCCTGCACTTCGCCACGGCGGGCGAACATGCCCGTCAGCCCTACCGGCGCCAATACGATGGGCATCGACAGGCGTTGATCGAACAGGGTGGTTTCCAGGCTCAATGCTTCGACGTTCTTGAGGATGCGCTGGCGCAGGCTGACGTCCGCCAGATCGGCGCTGTTGGCCCTCAGCGTGTGCTCGGCATAGGCTCCGCCATCGATGTAGTCGAACAAAAAACGCGGGAGCTTGCGACGGGCTGCCTCGCGATAGTCGGATGCGGACGAAATGATCATATTGCCGATGCCTTGAGCTGATGGGGGACGGTGACGCCTGTCGAGCTTGAGGGCAGATTAGCCCATGCAATTGCAACTCTGTTGAAAAGCCGTGCAAACCTTTGGTGGCTGCAACATGGACGAAACATAACGCGCCTATGATCCGCCTCAACCAAAACCGAGGGAGCGACCCATGAACCGGCCATCAAGAAGCATCCGCAAACTGCTCGACTCCGTGGCCTCCAACAACGAGGGCGCGGCGCTGGATGTGATGCGCGCCGCTGAACAGCTCAAGGACGAGGTGCTGCGCCAACGCTTGCTCAACCTGATTCATCGGCTCAACCAGGACGCCATCGACTTGCGCATTGCCCGTGACGAGATCCAGGGTGGCGCCATCAAGCTTGCGTGACGGGCTTGCTTCAACCTGCGTGAGCCAGGTAATAGGCAACCAGAGCATTGGCGTGGCCATGACCCAGGCCATGCTCGGTCTTGAGCCAGGCGACCATTTCCATGTGCTTCTTGTTGCTGACGGTCTTGAGCAGGTCCAGCCAGTGGCTGACCGGGTGCCCGTACTTTTTTTCGATTGAAGGGAAGTACGAGGCGGGGCCTTTGGTTTTTGTGTCTTCAGTCACGTTGCAAACTCCATTTTTGCTGGGTGATCAGGAGAGCCGGGAAATGCTCCCGACGCAGCATCGGTAACGGTACTTTTTAGCCTGTGCTGAATCCGCCGTCCACTCCTGGTATCGCATCACAGCAATGGCGGCCTGACAGCCGACCCATCTCTCACGGCCGAATCGGATCTACTGCAGGAGCTGGCTTGCCAGCGATGGCGGCACCAAGGCCACCATCGCATCGCCAGCAAGCCGGCTCCTACAGATGCGCGCAACGCCACACATTCATCATGGCCCCACAAATCCTGTAGGAGCTGGCTTGCCAGCGATGGCGGCACCAAGGCCACCATCGCATCGCCAGCAAGCCGCCTCCTACAGATGCGCGCAATGCCACACATTCATCATGGCCCCACAAATCCTGTAGGAGCTGGCTTGCCAGCGATAGCGGTGTAACGGCCACCATCGCATCGCCAGCAAGCCGGCTCCTACAGATGCGCGCAATGCCACACATTCATCATGGCCCCACAAATCCTGTAGGAGCTGGCTTGCCGGCGATGGCGGTGTAACGGCCACCATCGCATCGCCAGCAAGCCGGCTCCTACAGATGCGCGTAACGCTACACATTCATCATGGCCCCACAAATCCTGTAGGAGCTGGCTTGCCGGCGATGGCGGTGTAACGGCCACCATCACATCGCCAGCAAGCCGGCTCCTACAGATGCGCGCAATGCCACACATTCATCAAGGCCCCACAAATCCTGTAGGAGCTGGCTTGCCGGCGATAGCGGTGTAACGGCCACCATCGCATCGCCAGCAAGCCGGCTCCTACAGATGCGCGCAATGCCACACATTCATCATGGCCCCACAAATCCTGTAGGAGCTGGCTTGCCAGCGATAGCGGTGTAACGGCCACCATCGCATCGCCAGCAAGCCGGCTCCTACAGATGCGCGCAATGCCACACATTCATCATGGCCCCACAAATCCTGTAGGAGCTGGCTTGCCCGCGATAGCGGTGTAACGGCCACCATCGCATCGCAAGGTGAACTGACCGTATGATGTCGGCTTCATCGTCGATAAGGAGATCGCCATGTCGCCAAACAAGGCTTGCCCCGTCATTCTCTCCAGCATGCCTGCGCCACGCATCCTTCTGTTCCGCCATCCCCTGGCAGGCGTGCAATTGGTCAAGGGCACAATCGAGCCAAAAGAAACACCCGCCGAGGCCGCTCTTCGTGAGTTGAGCGAGGAGTCTGGAATAGACGACGCCTCGGTTATCAGTGATCTGGGCTGCTGGAACGCCGGGCATCTCGAGCAGGTATGGTCATTTCATCTGTGCCACGCACAGGCGCCGCTGCCCGAACAATGGACCCATCAAACGCGCGATGACCGTGGCCACGCCTTCAGCTTTTTCTGGGCCCCGCTTGATGAGTTGCCGATTGCCGATTGTCATCCGGTCTTCCGTCGGGCATTACGGCACCTGACGGCCACGCTTCGGCCTGAACACAGGAGAGTTGATGAATGAAGACATTCAAGATTCGCGAGCTGAAAAGCACCGACACCGAAGCGTTGCTCGCATTCGAAGTCCGCAACCGTGAGTGGTTCGAATCCCATATCGATGCCCGCGACCCTTCTTTTTACTCATTGCAGGGCGTCGCCGAGCATATTCAAGGCTACTTATCCGGTTTCGCCATCGGCGCCTGGCATCCGTTTGTCATCGAAGACTGCAATGAAAAAATAGTGGGTCGAGCCAACCTGAAAAGCATCGACCCTGCGACGGGGTCTGCGGAGGTGGGCTATCGAATCGATCGCGACGCTTGCGGCCAGGGCCTGGCGACACAGGCGCTCAGGCATCTGATCGAGCAGGCACAGCGCCGTTGGCAACTGACGCAACTGATAGCTTATGTGTTCAAGGAAAATGTGGGCTCGAGAAAAGTACTGGAGCGTTGCGGATTCGTGCTTGAACAATCCTCCGGAAACGAAGCGCCAGAAGCCGAATACCGATTGCTTCAGCCTCTGGCCCGGTGCCGCAAGCGCGAGTAGGAACTCAGCATGCTGGTCAGTTCTGGGTCACTTGGGTGAAGGGCAACACTCGACGACTGATCAGGAACACCTTGCCGGCCGGGGTCAGGCTTATGCTCACCGATCCGACGGCGCACGGTGGCAGTGCCGACGATGCGTTTAGACATCGGCTACGATGAGGTAAGCGACGACCCCTGTGTACGATTGAACCGCAATTGACCGCGATCCCTGTAGGAGCAGCCGGTCGACGCTCGATTGCTCGCGATGGTCGTTAACGATGACGCGGGAAACCTGACGCTCCGCGGTGCTCTCGGGTTTTTCGCGAGCAATCGAGCGTCGACCGGCTGCTCCTACAGGGGGCCACGACAACCCGCGCCAGCGGGTATGTCAGTAGTCCCAGAAAGCCGCGACCCAGCGAAAGGCGTCCCCATTGACGGCCACCCGCCCAACGGAGGGGAACGGCAGGTGCGTGGCGACAAAAAGCTCACCGCTCGCCGCCGCCTCTCGCATGAGTCGCACCCGAACGCGAACCGACTCCTCAGGGTCGTGTTCAAAACCGTTGTGCCAGTCGGGATGCTCGAAGGCGACCGGGAACAGGGCGTCGCCGGCGAACGTTAACCGCTCGCCGCCGGACGTCACGTAGACCACGCTGTGACCCGGGGTGTGGCCGCCGGTGAGCTTGACCACCACGCCCGGTGCCACCTCGTACTCGTCTTCGAATGTCCGCACATTGCTGCGGTAAGCGTTGATGAACTGATTGGCGGTTGCCCGCAGGACGTCCGGTACCGGTGAAGGCATGTCGGTGTGGGTGAAATCCGGCGACTCCCAGAACGCAACCTCGATAGCCGCAACGTGGATGCGCACGTCTGGCCGCAACTTGTTCTTCACCTCATCGACCAGTAACCCGCCGATATGGTCCATGTGCATGTGGGTAATCACCACGTCGGTTACCGCCGAAAGCTCGATACCCGCGGCCTCCAGTCGCTTGGGGAACTGCCCGGCCCGTGGAAAGCCCGGGAACTGTCCACCCAGTCCTGCGTCGACGAGAATGGTCTGCTCGCCACTGCGCACCACCAGTACGTTCAACGCCCAATCGAACGCGTCCGGCCCGAGGAACATCTCCTTGAACCAGGCCGCGCGGGCGGCCGGGTCGGCATTGGTGGACATTGTCGCGGTCGGGAGCGGCAGCACTCCATCGCTGATCACCAGCACGTCGATCTCGCCGACCCGCAGCGCATAGCGCGAAGGCACCAGTTCCTGCGACCCCGATCCACCGGAGTACGGGGTGCCGGGCAAGCTCGATTCTGACGCCGGCTGGCCGCTAGTTTTCTGATGTGTACCAGCCATTGGGGTGGGGTAGTCCAGATGCGTTGTCATGGTCGTTCACCTATTGCCAGGTTCGTTCGGGCAATCAGTGTGCAACGCCACACACCGCCCTCGATACCATACGGGTGTATAGCGGGCTTGCACTTTAGCGTGAGCGTTTCCCACCAAAAGATACTGCGGGGCCTTTCGTGCAGGCCTCAACCAGAAACGGTCTGATCGACCAGGCGCATGCTGTCGCGTCCGCCACGCTTGGATTGATAGAGCGCCGCATCGCTTTGCTCGATCAACGCCGCCAGGCTGGCGGGCGGATGGTCGAACAGGTTGGCGCCGATGCTCAGGGTCACCGCTTCGGGGGTGGCGAATGACTGGGCGGCAGCGTGGTGAAATTGCTCACGCAGCGTGCTGCCCAGCCCGACGATTTGCTCATTCGAGGCGTTGCGCAGCAGGATCACGAACTCGTCACCACCGAGTCGCGCCGCCAGTGCGCCTTCGGGCAGGACCGAACGAATCATCTCGCTCAGCGTGACCAGCAGGCGGTCGCCAGCGGTATGGCCGTAGAGGTCGTTGACCTGTTTGAAGTTGTCGATGTCGATCAGCAACAAGGCACCGGGGCGCGCTGGAGAGACGTCATCGAGCAGGCGCGTTGCCCGCACTTCGAGGGCGCGGCGGTTGTACAGGGCAGTCAACGGATCACGGGCGGCCAGCCGGGCGATGCGTTTCTCGCGCCGGTAGCGCTCGGTGCCGGTCATGGACAAGGCGATCAGCATGATCGCCATCGCCCCCTCGACCAGGGATAGCTGAATGATCTCGCCACGAAAGGCGGCAAGATCGATCAGGGTGCCGGGAACGATGGCGGTGATCGACTTGGCCAGATAGAACAGCCCATGCACCAGCAGCACATAACGCAGTTGCACCGCGCCCACGCTCAACGACCTGCCATGGGGACGTAGGAGGAAACTGGCCCTGAGTGTCGTCACCGCCACCAGCAGCGAATTGGCCAGCAGCATGACCTTGGACCACGACGGCTCGTCCGGTAACAACAGCAAGGCCATCCAGGCAACAAAGATCAGGTACCAGGCACGGGACAGGCGCGTCTGCGTGAAGCGTGCGACACCCAGCAGGAAACACCAGTGGGCCACCACCAGCAGGCCGTTGGCGAACCAGATGCCGACCAGCAACAGCCCGGAGCTGCGCAGCAAGGCGAGCGTCGAGCCCAGGGTGATCGTGGCGAAACCTGCGCTCCAGAACAGCAGCGAGGGCTCGCGAATGCTGCGCCATTCGATCGCCAGGTACAGCGCGGCAGCCGCTGCGAGGGCGATCGAGAGTGTCAACATCGTGGGAGGGTCGAGCGCCATAACCTGGAGAACCTTTCTGATCTGCGGTGAAAGGCGTGATTGTAAATGCTCGGGCCGGTTTTTCGCAGATCCTGCTGCCCATCAATGACTCAGCGGGCCTGCCAATCACGCAGCCATTGCAGACCTTCGCTGGTGTTGCCGCGTGGCCGGTACTCGCAACCCACCCATCCGCTGTAGCCCAGCTCATCAATCAGATTGAACAGGTAGGGATAGTTCAACTCGTTATGCAGGTCCGGTTCGTGGCGATCCGGCACGCCCGCGATCTGGATATGACCGATGCCGGCGAAATCCCGACGCAGCTTCGTCGCCACGTCACCCTCGACGATCTGACAATGGTAGATGTCGAACTGGACCTTGAGATTGTCCTTGCCGACCGCTTTGCAGATCGCCTGTGCCTGATGCTGGTGGTTGAGGAAGAAGCCCGGAATGTCGCGGGTGTTGATTGGTTCCAGCAATACCGTGACGCCGACTTTGGCGGCTTCTGTTGCGGCGTGGCTGAGGTTTTCCAGGTAGGTCTCCTGGTGTCGGGCACGGTCGGCTTCACTCGTCATCAGGCCGGCCATGACGTGGATGCGGTCATTGCCGAGGATCGCGGCATACTCCAGGGCCTGGTCGAAACCGGCGCGAAACTCCGCTTCACGGCCAGGCAAGGACAAGGTGCCTTTTTCGCCCGCCGCCATATTGCCCGGCGGCGCGTTGAACAGGGCCTGCACCAGGCCGTTGTCGTCGAGCCGCTGTTTCAATTGTTGCGCGCTGTAGTCGTAGGGGAACATGTATTCCACCGCCTGGAAACCGTCGGCGGCGGCCGCGGCGAAGCGGTCGAGGAAATCGTGTTCCGGGTAGAGCATGCTGAGGTTGGCAGCGAAAAGAGGCATGGGTACTCCTGAAATCAAAAATAAAAGCGTAAGGCTTTTGTAGGAGCAAGCTTGCTCGCGATGGAGGCCAACGATAACGCGAAAAACCTGACACGCCGCAGGGCTCTCAGGTTTTTCGCGAGCAAGCTCGCTCCTACAATTGAACAGCCTAAGGCCACGGTGTTACCACTGCACGCCAAAAACTTCGCGCAACTCATCCAGTGCCGCCTGGTCGAGCGGAGCCGGTTTGGGGTTGCTCATCAGCCACAGGCGCGCGGTTTCTTCCAGCTCCTCCAGGGCGTAGCTCGCCCTCGACACCGAGCTTTCCCACACCACCGGACCCAGCCGCTCGAGCATGACCCCGCGCACGCTGTTGGCCAGTTGCGCGACACGCTCGGCCACCTTCGGCGAGCCGGGACGTTCATAGGCGATCAACGGGATGTGCCCGACCTTCATCACCTGGTAGGGGGTCAGCGGCGGCAGGATGTCATCCTGCTGCCAGACCCCGGCCAGCGTCAACGCCACCAGGTGCGTCGAGTGGGTGTGGACCACGCCGCCGACACCCGGGTTGCGATCATAGACCTCACGGTGCAAGGCCAGGGTCTTTGACGGTTTGTCGCCGCTGACCCATTCCCCCGCCAGGTTGACCTTGGATATCGCCGCCGGGTCCAGACGGCCCAGGCAAGCGTCCGTGGGCGTGATCAGCCAGCCATCGTCGAGGCGGGCGCTGATGTTGCCGGCACTGCCGACCGTGTAGCCGCGGCTGTATAGCAGGCCGCCGACGTCACAGATTTCTTCGCGCAGGGCGTTTTCATTGTTCATGCTGGAACTCCCGCCAGGTGCTTGAGCGCCTTGGCGAAGAAGTCCGGGCCACCGAAGTTGCCGGACTTGAGCGCCAGGGCCATGGGTTCCCCAGGCGTGCTGACACAGGCGGGCACGCCCGGGTCAATTTGCGCACCGATCTGCAGTAACTGGATGCCCAGGGCTTGCACCACGGCCCCGGACGTTTCTCCGCCGGCGACCACAAAGCGCCGGACCCCGGCCTGGTGCAGCCCGCTGGCGATTCGGCCCATGGCCTGCTCGACCATGTTTCCCGCGCGCTCGGTCCCCAGCTCGCGTTGTACGGTCTTTACCTCATCCGGGGAGCTGGTGGCGTAGATCAGCACCGGTTCGGCATGATCAGCGGCGAAGGCTATTGCCTGCTCGATGACCGGCTGTCCCGCCGCCAACGCCAGCGGATCGATACGAAAGGCCGGGCGACCTGCCTGCAGCCAGGTCGCCACTTGCCCATTGGTGGCTTGCGAAGCGCTGCCCGCGAGCACCACTTCGCCGCCTTCGACCGCAGGTACACGGGCGGCATCCAGGTCGCGCAGTTTACCGGCACGGCGGAAATTATCCGGCAAGCCCAGTGCCAGGCCTGAGCCTCCCGTCAGCAGCGCCAGACCGGCACAGGCTTCGCCCAGCCGATGCAGGTCCGCGTCGGACACGGCATCGGCAACCGCCAGGCGCACACCCTCGGCGCGCAGCTGCGTCATGCGGGCGCGAATGCGCTCGACGCCCTGGGTCACGCTGTCATAACGCAGCAGGCCGACCTTGCCTTGGCTCTGCGATTGCAGGACCCGAACCAGGTTCGCGTCAGTCATCGGGGTCAGCGGGTGATGCTGCATGCCCGACTCGCTGAGCAACTGGTCCTGGACGAACAAATGCCCGCGAAACACCGTGCGGCCGTTTTCCGGGAAGGCCGGGCAGGCGAGGGTGAAATCGCTGTCCAGCGCCTCCAGCAGGGCTTCGCTGACCGGGCCGATGTTGCCGGCGGCGGTCGAGTCGAAGGTCGAGCAGTATTTGAAGAAAATCTGTTCGCAGCCACGCTCACGCAACCAGCGCAGTGCTTCGAGCGACTCCTTTACGGCATCGGCGGCCGGCACGGTCCGGGACTTCAGGGCGATGACGATCGCGTCGGCATCGAGTTGGCCGGCGACCTCGGCAGTGGGGATGCCGATGCTTTGCACGGTGCGCATGCCGCCGCGCACCAGCATGTTGGCCAGGTCAGTGGCACCGGTGAAATCGTCCGCGATGCAGCCCAGCAGGGGGCGGGCAGGGGCATTCAACATGTCGAGCTCCTCCATCGGTTTAGCCGGGCAGATATTCAGTGATGAACTGCTGGATCACGGCGCTGAACGCCTCATCCGCCTTGAACCCCAAGTCCCGGGAATAGGTGGCGCAGAAGGACCCTGGCCATGAACCGACGATGCGCTCGATCGCCGGATTGCGCTCCAGGCGAATCCGCGCGGCCACTTGCGCACCCGCGATCTGGCGCAGGGCATCGATCATCCGTTCGACGGTAATCGACAGGCCCGGCATGTTGATCACCCGGCCCTCGGTCAATTGCGCGCCGGATAGCTCATGACCATGGATCAGGTTTTCAATCGCCAGCCTTGGCGACATCAGCCAGAGCCGCGTATCGAGGGCTACCGGACACACGCTGGGCTGGCCGTTGAGCGGTTCGCGGATGATCCCGCTGGCGAAACTCGAAGCGGCCAGGTTGGGTTTGCCCGGGCGCACCACGATGGTCGGCATGCGCAGGCTGCGGCCGTCGACGAAACCGCGGCGGCTGTAGTCAGCGAGCAGCAGGTCGTTCATGGCTTTTTGCGTGCCATAGGAACTCTGCGGAGCCCAGACCTGATCGTCACGCACCTGTTCCGGCAATTGCCCGCCGAACACCGCAACGGAGCTGGTCATCACCCATTTCGGGCAGGTGCCGAGCAGGCGAATGCGTTCGAGCATGCTCTGGGTCGCGGTGAAATTGATGCGCATGCCCAGTTCGAAATCGGCCTCCGCCTGGCTGGAAACCACCGCAGCCAGATGGAAGATGCTGTCGGTGCCGGCATCGATCAGGCTGTCCAGCACTTCAGGGTCGGCGATATCGCCACACACCACCGTTACCCGCGGATCATCGATGCCTTCGAGCGCGACCATGTCGAAGGCGACGATTTGCCTGATCGGTTGAGACTGGCCTGCGCGGTCGGTGAGCGAGCCACGGGACAGCAGGGCCTGGATCAGACGGCGGCCAAGGAAGCCGGCTGCACCGGTCACGAGAATTTTCATGAGTTACTCCAAACGTCAACGGTTGACGAGCTTTCCGGGAATTCTGAAGACCAGCAGGGCACCGAGGAACAGCGCGCTTGCCATCACGTACATGCCGATCGTGGTGCTGTGGGTGGTGTCCTTGAGGAAACCCATCAGGTACGGCGAGACGAAGCCCGCCAGGTTGCCCCAGGAGTTGATCAGGGCAATGCCGGCGGCCGCAGCGGTGCCGCCGAGGAAGGCAGTCGGCAGGCTCCAGAACAGCGGCAGGGTGCTCATCGCCCCCATGGAACCGAGGGTCAGGCCGATCATGGAAATCGTGAAGTTGTCGCTCCAGGTGGCGGAGATGAACAGGCCGATGCCGCCCAGCACCGCGGTCAGCGCCAGGTGCCAGCGACGCTCGCGCAACCGGTCGGCGCTGCGCGACACCAGGATCATGGTCATGGCCGCGGCGGCATAAGGGATGGCGGTGAGCATGCCGACCTGCAATACATCACTGACACCGGCCTGGCGGATCAGCGTCGGCAGCCAGAAACCGACGG
Organism: Pseudomonas putida; assembly: GCF_028682635.1. Taxonomy (GTDB): domain Bacteria; phylum Pseudomonadota; class Gammaproteobacteria; order Pseudomonadales; family Pseudomonadaceae; genus Aquipseudomonas; species Aquipseudomonas putida_AE. The sequence goes on from NZ_JANHLK010000016.1 coordinate 132,224, forward strand.
TGTAGAAGCCGGCGATCATGCAGAAATAGATGGCCGTCAGCAGCCAGATGCGCGGCTGCAGGAATACCTCTTTCAGGCTGTGGGTCTGGTGGCCTGCGGTTTCGGCGTCGATGCGGGTCTGCAGCAGGTGTTTCTCTTCGCTGGTCAGCCAGCTCGCTTTGGAGATCCGGTCGCTGAGGCAGAAGATCACCAGGATGCCGACGGCGATCGAAGGCAGCCCTTCGAGGAAGAACAGCCATTGCCAGCCGGCAAACCCATGGTCACCGTTGAAGGCGCTCATGATCCAGCCGGACAGGGGCGCACCAATCAGCCCGGACAGCGGCACTGCCGTGGCGAACAGGGCATACATCTTGCCGCGGCGATGGGTCGGGAACCAGTAGGACAGATAGAGGATGACACCCGGGTAGAACCCGGCCTCGGCGATGCCCAGCAGGAAGCGCATGATGTAGAAGGACATGGGCGTGCTGACCAGGGCCATGGCCGAGGAAATGATGCCCCAGGTGATCATGATGCGCGCGATCCACAACCGCGCGCCGACCCGATGCAGGATCAGGTTGCTGGGAATTTCCACGAGGAAGTAGGCAATGAAGAAGATCCCTGCGCCCAGGCCATAGACGGCTTCGGAAAATTGCAGATCGTCGGACATCTGCAGTTTGGCGAAACCCACGTTCACCCGGTCCAGATAGGCGACGAGGTAGCACAGCAACAACAACGGCAGGATTCGCCACGCGACCTTGCGATACGCCAGGTCCTCGAAGCGATCGGCGGGCGCGATGGCACCGGTTTGAATCACTGATTCAGTCATGTGTTTCCCCCATCCTTATTTTTGTAGTGGGTGACGTTTTTTTATCGGAGTAACATGAAGGTCGGTTTTTTATCATAATACGTCATACGAATTCAAGGCGTATAAGTCAGGGAGGACGACGGGTCTAAAATGCAGTACCGTTCACCGATTTGAGCCCAGAGATGCCTATGCCCACTCCTGATAAATCCCCCTGTTCCGCCGAGGCGCTGGCCGTTCTGAAGGACTCCGCCAAGGGCACGCTGTCCGATCAGGTGACGGCGGCCCTGAAGGCCTATATCGCCAACGGCGAAGTGCTGCCGGGCGCTCGCCTGCCCACGGAACCCGTGCTGTCGGAGCGTTTCGGGGTCAGCAGGACGGTCATCCGCGAGGCGATCTCGCGCCTCAAGTCTGCCGGTCTGGTCGAGGTCCGCCAGGGCAGCGGCACTGTCGTCAGCGAAGGCGCGCACATCAAGGCGTTTACCATCGACCTGGATGTCAGCGGGTCGATCGAGGCGGTATTGCGGGTCACCGAGCTGCGCCGCGGTATCGAAGGGGAGGCGGCGGCCCTGGCGGCACAGCGGCATTCGCCGGCGCAGCTGGAGGCCATCCACCAGGCGCTGAAGGCCATCGATGCCGCCGAGCAGGCGGGGCGCGATGGCGTCGAGGAAGACCTGGGCTTCCATCACTCCATTTCCAGGGCAACGGGCAATCCTCTGTACCCGTCACTGCACGAATTCATCGCGCAGTACATCAAGGAGGCGATCCGCATCACCCGCTCCAACGAGGAACGCCGCCGCGACCTGGCCAAGACGGTGCGGGTCGAACACTTTGCCGTCTACGCAGCCATCGCCGCCCGCGACCCCGAAGGCGCACGCCATGCTGCGCTCAACCACATCAATAATGCGGTAGAGCGACTCAAGAGCGCCGATCCCGCGTTCTGGCAGAACCCGGGGGCGAGAACCTCGTAACTCCGAGCGCGTTCACCGCGAACCTGTAGGAGCCGGCTTGCCAGCGAAGGCGTCTTCGAACATTGCGTTGACCTTTCGGGCCTCTTCGCTGGCAAGCCAGCTCCTACAATGGTTTGTGTTGGGCGTGGAGGCGTGTTCGCCGCGGACCTGTAGGAGCCGGCTTGCCGGCGAAGGCGTCTTCGAACATTGCGTTGATCTTTTGGGCCTCTTCGCTGGCAAGCCAGCTTCTACAATGGTTTGTGTTGGGCGTGGAGGCGTGTTCGCCGCGGACCTGTAGGAGCCGGCTTGCCGGCGAAGGCGGCCTTGAATAGGGCGGTGATCTTTTGGGCCTCTTCGCTGGCAAGCCAGCTCCTACAATGGTTTGTGTTGGGCATGGAGGCGTGTTCGCCGCGGACCTGTAGGAGCCGGCTTGCCGGCGATGGCGGCCTTGAATGTTGCGGTGATCTTTTGGGCCTCTTCGCTGGCAAGCCAGTTCATACAATGGTTTGTGTTGGGCGTGGAGGCGCGGTCGCCGCGGACCTGTAGGAGCCGGCTTGCCGGCGAAGGCGTCTTCGAACATTGCGTTGACCTTTCGGGCCTCTTCGCTGGCAAGCCAGCTCCTACAATGTTTTGTGTTGGGCGTGGAGGCGCGGTCGCCGCGGACCTGTAGGAGCCGGCTTGCCGGCGAAGGCGGTCTTGAATAGTGCGGTGATCTTTTGGGCCTCTTCGCTGGCAAGCCAGCTTCTACAATGGTTTGTGTTGGGCGTGGAAGTGCGGTCGCCGCGAACCTGTACGAGCCGGCTTGCCGGCGATGGCGGCCTTGAATGTTGCGGTGATCTTTTGGGCCTCTTCGCTGGCAAGCCAGCTCCTACAATGGTTTGTGTTGGGCGTGGAGGCGTGTTCGCCGCGGACCTGTAGGAGCCGGCTTGCCGGCGATGGCGGCCTTGAATGTTGCGGTGATCTTTTGGGCCTCTTCGCTGGCAAGCCAGCTCCTACAATGTTTTGTGTTGGGCGTGGAGGCGCGGTCGCCGCGGACCTGTAGGAGCCGGCTTGCCGGCGAAGGCGGTCTTGAATAGTGCGGTGATCTTTTGGGCCTCTTCGCTGGCAAGCCAGCTCCTACAATGGTTTGTGTTGGGCGTGGAGGCGTGGGCAACGCGGACCTGTAGGAGCCGGCTTGCCGGCGATGGTGGCCTTGAATGTTGCGGTGATCTTTTGGGCCTCTTCGCTGGCAAGCCAGCTCCTACAATGTTTTGTGTTGGGCGTGGAGGCGTGTTCGCCGCAGACCTGTACGAGCCGGCTTGCCGGCGAAGGCGTCTTCGAATAGTGCGGTGATCTTTTGGGCCTCTTCGCTGGCAAGCCAGTTCATACAATGGTTTGTGTTGGGCGTGGAGGCGTGTTCGCCGCGGACCTGTAGGAGCCGGCTTGCCGGCGATGGTGGCCTTGAATGTTGCGGTGATCTTTTGGGCCTCTTCGCTGGCAAGCCAGCTCCTACAATGAATTTTGTTGGGCGTGGAGGCGTGGGCACCGCGGACCTGTAGGAGCCCGGCTTGCCGGCGAAGGCGGCCTCGAATATTGCGTTGGCCTTTCGGGCCTCTTCGCTGGCAAGCCAGCTCCTACAGTGATTTGTGTTGAACATCGGCCTCACAGCAGACTCCACGACACCCCGACATACACCGCCATGCCCTCTCCGGGAGTCGACCGCGCCGCGTCCAGCCCCTTGTCGTCGTAGCCCGGCGTGACGGTGGCGGCGTAGTGCTTGTCGGTGAGGTTGCGCATGTCCACCCACGTCTGCCAGTCACCCTTGGGCGCGTTGTAGCCCAGGGTCGCGCCGAACAGCGCGTAGGGATCGGCGTAGTAGCTGTTGGCGTAATCGACCGCCACCTTGGATACCCATTGTGTGTTGAGCGCGGCGAAGAAGCCCTGGGGCCAGTCGTAGCGCAGTTCGCCCTGGTAGTAGTGCATCGGCAGTCCCGGCAGGCGGTTGTCGCCGAAGCGTTCGTCGTCGCGGTAGTGGAAGTCGCTGAAGGTATAGCTCTGGCGCAGGCTCAGTTCACCGCCGTCACCGCCCGACCACAGGTTGCTCAGCAGGCTGGCTTCCACGCCCTGGTGCACGGTCGGACTGGCGTTGAGCTCGTAGGGCGTGGTGGCGTTGGCGTCCGGCAACACCGAGAGCAACTCGTGGCGCACCTGGGCGTAGTACCAGGCCAGGCTCCATTGGCCCATCGCGCTGTCGCCGCGACCGCCGAGCTCCAGGGTGGTCGCGGTCTGGTTCTGCAGCTCGATCGGATCGCGCTGGGTGCCGGTGGCGGGGCCGCTGCCGGCCGGGAAGCGAACGTTGGAGCTGTAGATCAGCGACCAGGGATGCGGCGCCTCGACCGAGCGGCTGAGGTTGCCGAACAGTTGCAGGTCGGGGGTCAGTTGGTAGCGCAGGCCCAGGCGCGGGGCGTAGTCCCAGTCGCCCATACTGGTCTTGCCACCGCTTTGCGGGTAAGTCACCGCGCTTTCCCGGCGGGTGTAGATGGCCGCCAGGCCAGTGGTCAGCCACAGGTCGTCGGCGATTTCCAGGTCATTGCCCACGTGCAGGACGCTGTCCGAACCCTGATAGGTGAAGTTGCGCATGGCCGTGCCCGGCGCATAACCGGCAGTGTTGCCGCTGGGGATGCGTACTTCTTCACTGGCACCGGCGTTGGGCAGGTGCTTGGTCACGCGCAGGCCCAGGGTGCTTTGGCTCTGCAGGCCCCAGAGGGTGTCGCGACGCTTGTAGTCGAAGGTGCCGCTGACATCGGTGTACGCCACTTTCAGGCGGTTGGGACCCTCGCGCAGGTCCATGGGGTAGTCATGGTAGGCAAGGCCGGCCTGGATGCTCGAATCGTCGTCGATGTAGTAGGTGGTCTTGTTGCCGATAAAGGTGCTGCCCGGCTGTTCGCGGCGATCGTCGCGCGCCACGTAGGCGGGGTTGGCCGCCCGCGGGTCGTGCTCGATGGAGTGCTTGGTGACCCGGCCGGCGAGGTCGTTGTCGGTCTGGCGATAGCGCAGGTAGAAGCGCGTTTCCAGGTTCGGGTTGAAGCGATAGCCGAAGTTGGCGATGACGCCCTGGCTGTCGCTGGCGGTGTGATCCTGATAGCCGTCCGCGCGTGCATCGGTCAGGGCCATGTAGTAGTCGAAGTCGCCCAGCACCTGCCCGGAACTGACCTGGCGCTGCTGATAGCCGTGGCTACCCGCCGCGTAGCGCACCTGTAGCTTGGGTGCGTTGTAGCCGGTGTGGCTGACGTAGTCGATGGCCCCGCCCAGGGCCAGGGCGCCGCGGTCGAATCCGTTGGCGCCGCGCAGCACCTCGACATGGTCAAGCCACAGCGGCTCCAGCAGTTCATAGGGCGTGCCGCCAGGGCCGGTCAGCGGCAGACCGTCAAGCATGGCGTACAGGCCCGAGGCATGGGCGCCCGGCGCACGGTTGATCCCCGATCCGCGGATCGAGATCTTCACCCCTTCGTTGCCCGCCGACTGGGCATAGACACCTGGCTGATAGGCCAGCACATCCTGATTGCTCGCCACCCGGCCCTGCAATGGGCGGCGCATGTCGACTACGTTGGTGCCGCCGGGCACCTGTTCGAGTCGGGCCCTGGCGTCTTCGATCCCCTGGTCTTCGTCACTCTGGTCCTCGGCCCCGATCAGCACTTGCCCCAGCTCCAGGCCTTGGGCCTCGGCTATCGCCGGACAGACGAGGGCCAGGCCGAGCAACGCGGCGGACAGGGAATGGGGCGAGGGCATTGAGAAAACTCCGGACAGGGGGAAACGGGCAGTGAAGTCTGCGACGTATGAAAGGACGAAGGGAGCACATGGGGATTTTGTTATTTTGTCGGGGGGATCGGCAGGGGCGAGCTTGCCGTGAAATTGCGACCGCCAGCAAGCCGGTTCCTACAGATGTGCATATTGCCATGCATTCAACATGGCCCCACAAATCCTGTAGGAACTGGCCAGCGATGGCTGCCTGACAGCCGCTCCATCTCTCGCGGCTGCTCCTACAGTGTTTTGCGGTTCAACGCCGCTTCCGCCGCGGCAATTTCAGCCTGGCGCTTGACGATCACGTCGCCCACCGGCGGGCCCTGGAAGCGGCGTGCTTCAAAGCCGAACCAGACGATGGCCGTCAGCACCAGGAAGCCGATGGTGATGTACAACGCCCAGTCGTTCGGTGGCTGGATGCCGATGACGAAGATGATCACCATCGACAGCACCGAGAGCAGGGCAAACACCGTGTACCAGAAGCGCCCGATGTTCCACGGTCCCATGGTTGGCCACTTCGAGGTCCCGTAGGCAAACAGGCCCAGCACGATGGGAATGATGAAGGAGAAGAACAGGAAGATCACCGTGCAGGACACCACGATGGTGTAGACCGGAGTCTCGCCGACCGAGATCACCGATGAGCCCCAGTCGAACAGGACCGCGAGGGTAGCGCCGGTCCAGATCGCCGCCACCGGGCTGCGAAAGGTCGGCGAGACCGAGGACAGGGCTTTCGAGAAGGGCAGGCCGCCGTCACGGGAAAACGCGAAGATCATGCGCGAAACCGAGGTGACAGTGGCCAACCCGCACAGCACCTGGGAGATGAAAATCGCCACGTACAGCGCGTCCTTGAGCAGCGGATTGACCTGGGTGTTCATCGCCCAGAAGAACACGTTCCAGCCTTGCTTGGCCGCCTCGTCCATGCTCGGCAGCATCAGCACGAAGGCGCTGAGCATCACCCAGCCGAACAGCAGCGACCAGGCCACCGACATGACCATGCCCCGAGGCACCGACATGGCGGCATTGCGGGTTTCCTCGGAGGTGTGCGCGGAAGCGTCATAGCCGGTGATGGTGTAGATCGGCAGCAGCAGGCCGAGCATGAAGATCCAGCCGTTGGACACCTGTGGCCAGACGCTGCCGCCGGCCTCGCCGGAATAGTTGCCGAAGGTCACCAGCCGGGAGAACTCGAAACTGGGGGCCGAGATCAGGCAGACGATGGTCAGCGCCAGTGCGGTGGCGAAAATCAGGTAGCCGGAAAAATCCGTGAGCCTGGCGGTCAGGCCGATGCCCAGGTGATTGCACAGGGCCTGGAGCCCGGTGAGGATGGCGAGGAAGATCACCCGGGTGGTGGTGGTGTCCTCCATGCCCAGTGTCGGGCCGAAGGCGCCGAAGAAAAAGTAGTAGGTGCCGACGTTGATCGCACCGAGCACCGTGACCAGCCCCAGCAGGTTGAACCAGGCTGTGAGCCAGCCGGTGAAACGGTTGCCGAGGATCGAACCCCAGTGATACAGGCCGCCAGCGGTGGGGTAGGCCGAGGAAATCTGCGCCATGGCCAGGGCGAACACCCCGGAAATCAGGCAACCGATCGGCCAGCCGATGCCGATCGCGGCACCACCGGCGCCCGAGGTGCCCTGGGCCAGTGAGTTGATGCCGCCGGAGAGGATGCAGATGATCGAAAAGGAAATCGCGAAGTTGGAGAAAACCCCCATTCGTCGCGACAACTGCTGGGCATAGCCCATGCTGTGCAGCACCTTGACGTCATCGTCGTGCGGCGTGTCGGTGCCGGGCTGGCTTGCTGGGTTCATGCTGGTGTGCCCCTTCAGGTTTTGATACGCAGCCATCCGGGTCTCCGGATGGGTTGGCTTTCAACCCCTTGTCGTACTGCTCCTGTTTACAACCGCTAACCTGTTGCTGTTTCGATCATGGACCCTCGATCGAGTCAGAGTCGGCCGTGGAAAGCCGCCTGGAAAATTTCCGTCACGCCGGCCTTTGTCAACGGCAGCGGGTTGCCGCCGGCACTGGGGTCGACTATCGCCATGTCCGCGATCAGGTCAGCCTGCTGGTCATCCACTCCCAACTCGAACAGCGTATGCGGCACAGCAATGTCCTTGCGCAATTTGAGGACGAAGGCCAGGAAACTGTCGAAGCCCGGGGAGGGCAGGTGCAGATACGCGGCCAGCCGCGTGATGCGTTCCTCGATGGCCGGACGATTGAACTTCAGCACGTAGGGCATCAGGGTGGCGTTGGTCATGCCGTGGTGGGTGTCGTACAGCGCGCCGATCGGATGCGCGAGGGCGTGCATCCCGCCCAGGCCTTTCTGGAAAGCAGTGGCGCCCATCGCCGCCGCCGCCAGCATTTGCCCGCGCGCATCGAGGTCCGAAGGGGTGTGGACGGCGCGCACCAGGGCATTGCTCACCAGGCGCATGCCTTCGACGGCGATGCCATCGGCCATGGGGTGAAATCCCGGGGCACAGTACGACTCCAGGCAGTGCGCCAACGCGTCCATGCCCGTGCCAGCGGTGACTTTGGCCGGCATGCCGACGGTCAGGGCCGGGTCGCTGATGACCACTCGCGGCATCATTTTCGGGTGGAAGATAATGCGTTTGGTGTGGGTGCGATCGTCGATGATCACCGCCGCACGGCCCACTTCGGAGCCCGTACCCGCGGTGGTCGGCACCGCGATGATCGGGGCGATGCTGCTTTCATCGGCGCGGGTCCAGTAGTCGCCGATGTCTTCGAAATCCCAGACCGGACGGGTCTGGCCACTCATGAAGGCGATGAGCTTGCCCATGTCCAGGCCGCTGCCACCGCCAAAGGCCACCACGCCATCGTGGTTGCCCGCACGCCAGGCCTCGAGCCCGCCCGCCAGGTTGGCTTCGACCGGATTGGGCTTGAGGTCGCAGAACAACGCAGCACCCAGCCCCGCGTTACGTAAAGCGTCCAGAGCAGCCGTAGTGATCGACGCACGCCCCAGGCCACTGTCGGTGACCAGCAGCGGGCGCTGGATACCCTGGCTGCGACAGGTATCGGCCAGTTCCGCGATGCGGCCGACACCGAAGCGGATGCTCGTGGGGTAGTTCCAGTTTCCAGTCAGGCTCATGGCTCAGGTCTCGTGGCGCAGATGGAAGGATTTGGCGCGGGTCAGGTGGTCATAGCCCATGGGCGACAGGGTGACGCCGCGCCCACTGTTCTTCACCCCGGTCCAGGCCAGGGCCGGGTCCAGGTAATCGCAGCGATTCATGAACAGGGTGCCGGTGTCGATCTCGTCGCCCAGGCGTTCGGCGGCGACCAGGTCCCGGGTCCAGATCGACGCGCTGAGGCCGAACTCGCTGTCGTTCATCAGGGCGATGGCTTCTTCGTCGCTGTCCACCGGCATGATGCCGACCACCGGCCCGAAGCTTTCATCACGCATCACCGACATCTGATGATTGACCTCGACCAACACCTGCGGGGCGAGGTAGGCGCTGCCCGGCAAGTCGGCGGCAAAGGCATGCGGGTCGATCAGCGCCTTCGCGCCCAGGGCCTGCGCATCGGCAATCTGCCCGCGGACGAAATCCGCCGCGCCCGGACTCACCAGCGGGCCGAGGGTGGTGGCTTCGTCCAGCGGGTTACCGAGTACGTACTGACGGGTCAATTCGGCGAAGCGATCGACAAAGGCCGGGTAGATTTTCCGGTCGACGTAGATACGCTCCACGGCGCAGCAGCTCTGCCCGGAATTGAAGAAACTGCCGTCCACCAGGTTCTCCACCGCATGCTCGAGGTTGGCATCGGCCCGCACGTAGGCCGGGTCCTTGCCACCGAGCTCAAGGCCCACGCGCAGGAAATCCTCGACCGCAGAGCGTTGCATTTCCAGGCCGGCCGCCACTGAGCCGGTGAAGTTCACCTGCTGCACCTGTCCGGAGCCGATGACCACCCCGGTATGGATGTGACTGAGCAGCAGGTTCTGGAACAGCCCTTCAGGCAGGTTGGCGCGGCGCATGGCCTCGGCAAAACGCTCGCCCACCAGCAGGGTTTGCGAAGCGTGCTTGAGGATGACGCTGTTGCCGGCCATCAGCGCCGGAATGATCGTATTCACTGCGGTGAGGTAGGGGTAATTCCACGGTGCGACCACCAGCACGGTACCCATTGGCTCGCGTTTGATATAGCGGCGAAAACCCGTGAGCGGATCGGCTTCGAGCGCCGCCAGGGCCTGCGGCGCAATGGCAATCATGTGCCGGGCACGCTCTTCGAAGCCGCGCAGCTCGCCGGCGCCATAACGCACCGGTCGACCCATTTGCCAGGCCAGTTCCGGGACGATTTCATCCTTCATGGCCAGCATCGCGTCCACCGCGGCGCTGCAAAAAGCCGCGCGTTCGCTCACTGGCCGGCGCTTCCATTGCGCCTGGGCGGCTGTGGCCGCCGCCAATGCCTGCTCGATTTGCACGATGTCGGCGTACTGGCGCTCGGCGAAGACCCGGCCATCGACCGGCGAGATGATTTGAACAGTGTTGGTCATGGTGCTCTCAGTAGCGCTCGAAGCCGCGCTGCAGTTCCCAGTCGGTGATGCGCCGGTCGTATTCTTTCTGTTCCCATTCGGCGGTGTGCACGTAGTGGTCGACCACCTCGTCGCCGAAGGCCTCGCGCAACATGCTTGAGCCTTGCAGTGCGGCACTGGCCTCGCGCAGGGTCTTGGAGACTTCTGGCAGATGCTCGTCAACGTAGGCATCGCCCTCGAAAGGCGCGGCGAGTTCGAGTTTTTCATCGATGCCCGCCAACCCGGCGGCGATCAGCGCGGCGAAGGCCAGGTAAGGGTTGAGGTCGGCACCGCCGATGCGGCATTCGATGCGGATCGACTTGCTGGCCTCGGCGCACAGGCGAAAACCGGCGGTGCGATTGTCCCGGCTCCAGACTGCACGGGTAGGGGCGAAGGTGCCGGCCTGGAAGCGCTTGTAGGAGTTGATGTAGGGCGCGAGGAAACAGGTGATGTCGTTGGCGTACTTGAGCTGTCCGGCCACCCAGGAACGCATCAGTTTCGACATGCCGAACTCGGCCTTGGCGTCGAAGAACAACGGCTTTTTGGCGTTCTTGTCCCACAGCGAATTGTGGATGTGGCTGCTGGAACCGGCGGCGTCATAGCGCCACTTGGCCATGAAGGTGATCGCCTTGCCCTGGAGTTGGGCGATCTCCTTGCACGCATGCTTGATGATGACGTGACGGTCGGCCATGGTCATGGCGTCGGCGTAGCGGATGTTGATTTCTTCCTGGCCGGGTCCCCATTCACCCTTGGAGTTTTCCACCGGGATGCCGCTGGCCTGCAGGTGCTTGCGGATCGCCCGCAGCACCGGCTCCTCGCGGGTGGTCTGCAGGATGTTGTAATCCTCGATGTAGTGCCCGGCGGTCTTCGGCTTGTGATAGTTGCGCCTGTGGATGGCCTCGTAGCTCTCGTCGAACAGGTAGAACTCCAGTTCCGAGGCGAACATGCCGGTGTAGCCGCGTTCACGCAGGCGCTCGACCTGTTTTTTCAGGATCGCCCGCGGGCTGTGGGGCAGGTCCTGGCGATGGTGATGGTCGAGCACATCGCACAGCACCAGCGCCGTGCACTCGAGCCAGGGTACCTTGCGCAAGGTGCGCATGTCGGGCTTGAGCACGAAGTCGCCGTAGCCCTTGCTCCAGCTGGCGGCGGCATAACCCGGCACCGGCTCCATGTCGATGTCGTCGGCCAGCAGGTAATTGCAGCAGTGGGTTTCTTCATGGCCGCTGTCGATGAAAAACTCGACCTGGAAACGCTTGCCCACCAGGCGGCCCTGCATGTCGACCATGCACACCAGGACAGTATCGATTTCGCCAGAGGCGGCAGCACGCTTGAGTTGGTCAAAACTGAGTAACGGCTCGGTCATCACGGCAATCCTGCGCAAATTGTCTGGGCCAGTCTGAGATAGCTGTTGCAGACGCTCTCCAGAAAAACCAACAACTGCCGCCGCGAGCATCAAGGGCAATAAGCTGACGTAAGCTTAGCCTACTGTCGCTTTTCGCAAGTTTTTGCTGTGAAGGCTTTGTTAGCCTCTTACAGTCGTTGAATGGCTACTTTCGAATCCTGGAAGAGGAGGGGCGGCATGCAGCAATTTACGGGTGGTTGTCTGTGTGGCGATGTCCGGCTTGTGGCGTCGGGGCAACCTTATCGGGTAGGCCTTTGCCACTGCCTGGACTGTCGCAAGCATCACGGGGCGCTCTTTTACGCCTCGGCGATATTCCCCGAGGACGCGGTGACGATCGAGGGCGAAACCCGGGACTACGCCGGGCGGCATTTCTGCCCTCGCTGTGGCTCGTCGGTGTATGCCCGTAGCGATGACGAAATTGAAGTGAACCTGGGTTCATTCGATGCGCCCGACCAGTTCATGCCCACCTACGAATGCTGGACGGTGCGTCGCGAGGCCTGGTTACCGGAGTTCCCGCTTGCTCGGCACTATAAGAGGGATCGAGAGGGCAGCGGTCGTCTGTAGGAGCTGGCTTGCCAGCGAAGGCGGCGTATCAGCCACCCGTGATGTTGGATGTGCCGGCCTCATCGCTGGCAAGCCAGCTCCTACAGGTGCCCGCAGCGCACACAAAAGCTGTGTATGGCACAAATCCTGTAGCGAAGGCGGCGTATCAGCCACCCGTGATGTTGGATGTGCCGGCCTCATCGCTGGCAAGCCAGCTCCTACAGGTGCCCGCAGCGCACACAAAAGCTGTGTATGGCACAAATCCTGTAGGAGCTGGCTTGTCGGGTCGCCGCATCGCAGCGAAAGCGGCATATCAGTCACCCGTGATTTTGGGAGGTGTCCGTTAGGCGCTATCTCCTGGCTTATTAGCGTTAGCCGGCAATCGGCCGGCGCGCTAGAGTGGTCACAACGCTCCCGGCCGCCTGGATAACCCTCATGACCCGCCCCCGTTTCTTGCCCGACAACTTCACCCTGACCCTGGTCGGCGTGGTCCTGCTCGCCAGCCTGCTGCCCGCCAGTGGCCAGGTGGCCGTAGGCTTTGGCTGGTTGACCAACAGCGCCATCGCCCTGCTGTTTTTCCTCCACGGCGCCAAACTGTCCCGCGAATCGATCATTGCCGGTGCCGGCCACTGGCGCCTGCACTTGCTGGTGTTCGGCCTGACCTTCGTCCTGTTCCCGCTGCTCGGCCTGGCGCTCAAGCCCTTGCTGTCACCGATGATCGGCGCCGACCTGTACATGGGCATGCTCTACCTCTGCGCACTGCCGGCCACAGTGCAGTCGGCGATTGCCTTTACCTCCCTGGCGCGAGGCAACATCCCGGCGGCGATTTGCAGCGCGGCGGCGTCCAGTCTGTTCGGGATCTTCCTCACGCCGTTGCTGGTGACCTTGCTGCTGGACGTGCACGGCGATGGGGGCTCGACCCTCGATGCGATCGTGAAGATCAGCGTGCAGTTGTTGTTGCCCTTCATTGCCGGGCAGATCGCGCGGCGCTGGATCGGCGCCTGGGTGGCGCGCAACAAGAGCTGGCTGAAATTTGTCGACCAGGGCTCGATCCTGCTGGTGGTGTACGGTGCTTTCAGCGAAGCGGTGATCGAAGGCATCTGGCACCAGATCCCGTTGCGCGACCTGGCCGGGCTGGTGGTCGCCTGCTGCGTGGTGCTGGGGCTGGTGCTGGTGGCCTCCACCGTGCTGGGCAAGGCCTTGGGTTTCAATCAGCAAGACCGCATCACCATCCTCTTCTGTGGCTCGAAGAAAAGCCTGGCCACGGGCGTGCCGATGGCCCAGGTGCTGTTCGCCGGCAGCACCATCGGCGTGTTGATCCTGCCGCTGATGTTGTTCCACCAGATCCAGCTCATGGTCTGCGCGGTGCTGGCCCAGCGCTTCGCCAATCGCCCGGAATCGGTGCCCGAACTGATGGGGCAGGTCGACCCTTGATGGTAAGTCGCTGTTTTAAAATAAAATAATTGGGCGAGGGGGTTCCCAGACGGCAAGAATGTTGGTAAATTGCCGCCCATTCCTGCTGAGGGCCTTCCCCGGCTCTCCAGGCAGCAGCTACAGGGGCGTCGCCAAGCGGTAAGGCAGCAGGTTTTGATCCTGCCATGCGTTGGTTCGAATCCAGCCGCCCCTGCCATATTTCTGATAAGCAGCACTCGCGCACTTCGCGGGTGCTGCTTATTGCATTCTGTTCATCCCCTCCGTAACAAAACACCTTCCCGCCGCACAACCTCCTTTGCAGGTTCGTTCCTCGATCCCGTTTGCGCGTGATGGCGAGTGGATATCTGCAAGAAGCCGATTATGCTCAATGAAACCTTGCAGCGATGCGAGGCCGTCAGCCTGTGTGCATGCTTTGCGCAATCCGTAATCCAATGACATCAGCCCCAGGGCCAGGGTGCGGCAACAAGAAGGTAGTGGGGTACTCCGGCCTATAACAAGAGAAAGACGGAGAAGACTCATGGCCGCAATCGACAACACCACCGCGGGCAACACGCCTCACCACGGCATCACCAAGGAGGAGCGCAAGGTTATTTTTGCCTCGTCCCTGGGCACCGTGTTCGAATGGTACGACTTCTACCTTTATGGCTCCCTCGCCGCGATCATTGCCAAGCACTTTTTCGCCGGCGTCAACGAGACCACGTCCTTCATCTTTGCCTTGCTCGCGTTCGCCGCCGGCTTCGCCGTACGCCCCTTCGGTGCCATCGTGTTCGGTCGACTGGGCGACATGATCGGGCGCAAGCACACCTTCCTGATCACCATCGTGATCATGGGTGTCTCCACGGCGATCGTCGGCTTCCTGCCCGGCTACGCGACCATCGGCGTGGCCGCGCCGATCATCCTGATCACCCTGCGCCTGTTGCAAGGGCTGGCCCTGGGTGGCGAGTACGGCGGGGCGGCGACGTATGTGGCCGAACATGCACCCAAAGGCAAGCGCGGCTATTTCACCTCGTGGATCCAGACCACCGCGACCCTCGGCCTGTTCCTTTCGCTGCTGGTGATCCTCGCCTGTCGCACCGTGCTTGGCACCGAAGCGTTCGAAGCCTGGGGCTGGCGGATTCCCTTCCTGCTGTCGATCCTGCTGCTGATCGTTTCGGTGTACATCCGCCTGCAGCTCAGCGAGTCGCCGGTGTTCCTGAAAATGAAGGCCGAGGGCAAGTCCTCCAAGGCGCCGCTGACCGAATCCTTCGCCCGCTGGGACAACCTCAAGATCGTGATCATGGCGCTGCTCGGCGGTACCGCCGGCCAGGCCGTCGTCTGGTACACCGGGCAGTTCTACGCGTTGTTCTTCCTGCTGCAGACGCTCAAGATCGACGCGCAGACGGCCAACCTGCTGATCGCCGGTTCGCTGCTGATCGGCACGCCGTTCTTCGTCATCTTCGGGAGCCTGTCCGACCGCATCGGGCGCAAGGGCATCATCATGGCCGGCTGCATCCTCGCGGCGCTGACCTACTTCCCGATCTTCCATGCGTTGACGCAGTACGGTAACCCCGACGTGTTCATCGCACAGGAGAAGAACCCGGTCACGGTGATCGCCGATCCAGACCAGTGCTCGTTCCAGTTCGACCCGGTGGGCAAGGCCAAATTCACCAGCTCCTGCGACCTGGCCAAGACCGTGTTGGCCAAACGGGCCATACCCTACAAGAACGAGAAGGCCGCCCCGGGCACTGTCGCGCAGGTGCGCATCGGCGACAAAGTGATCCCCAGCTTCGAAGGCACCGGCATGCCGGCCGCCGACTTCAAGACCCGCAACGACGCCTTCGTCGCGACCCTGGGCACCTCCCTCAAGGAAGCCGGCTACCCCGAGAAGGCCGACCCGGCCAAGACCAACTACCCGATGGTGCTGCTGCTCCTGACCATCCTGGTGATCTACGTGACCATGGTCTACGGCCCGATCGCCGCTTGGCTGGTGGAACTCTTCCCGGCGCGTATCCGCTACACCTCGATGTCACTGCCATACCACATCGGCAACGGCTGGTTCGGCGGCTTTCTGCCGACGGTGGCCTTCGCCATGGTCGCGGCCACGGGCGATATCTATTATGGGCTGTGGTATCCGATCGTCATCGCGGTGATGACGGCGATCCTGGGTATCTTCTTCATGCCGGAAACCAAGGATCGGGAGATTCATCACACCTGAAATCTGTTGGAGCCAGCGGCGCGGCTGTCCGCCGCCCGCTCGCTCCTTCAGCCAAGGCGTAGGAAATCGCCTTCTGATGTTCACTCTGAAGGAGCTGCTGCAGGCTGCGATCTTTTGATCTTTTGCTAGCCTGTTCGGCTTCTATCGAGGCTTCTCTTGATTCAATGCGTTTGCCCAGTGCTCGAATCACCTTGGCTAACGATAATCGCATTGTCCTTGCTGATTGTTTGCTGGAGGTTTTGGCCGGTGACTTCCCTGACCTGTCCGTCGTGTGCGTACGTTACTTCGACATGGCCGCCACCAACAAAATCTATGCGAAAAATACGCGTCTGATCCTGTGTTCGCACAGCAAATGATTCGATCTCAGACAAGTTCCTGATCCCTATTGACTTAGGGACAAGATTTTCGATGGTCACACTACCATCCCGCATGACCATCGTTGCCCCGTCCGGGCGAGTGACTTTCATGCCGCCCTCAATTTTTTCGATGACGTGACCATAAACCTGACCGCCAAGGACCTTACTTCGTCGTCTAGGTGAAGTACACTTTTACCCGCTGGCACCTCTGTTTCCGGCGTATGTATCTCGAACGTTATTTTATCGTCTGCTTCATGCTTGCTCATTATGCTGCTCCTTTTTAGTTGCCGGAATTGGCGGTGTTGTTTCTAAGGTGTGAGTCGTGCGTGTTACCAGTTGCACCCTGCCCATCAGGAAATACTCAGGCTTCTCCGAACAATATCCATTTGATATTTTCCTCTTCGACGATCACTCGGTCGGCGAGCAAGAAGCGGCTGTGGTGCCTTTGGATTTTTACTGTTGGCAGGATTTCGCCCTTCTCGAAACGGCGAATTTGTGCACCTTCGAGGCGCGAGAAAAACTGGTTACCTATATCGGCTTTCCAGTAGCCAGGTTGCGGGCAGGCTTGGCCGCTGTTGCAGGTCGGCCTGGGGGAAGTAGCCTGGATGAAGCCGGGAGAATCCGGCAGCGGTCGGCCGGTGGCAGGATCGAGGGCTTTGGCCTTGGCCAAATTAAGAATCAGCGCTTCACTGGGTTTTTCTGGTGGGATGTTTGCCAGGCGTTCTTCCAGCCATTGCAGCTTGCCGTCCCAGGCGGGCAACTCGGCGGGTGGCAGCGGGACGATCTCGTTGATCTCGGGGACTTTGGGATTGGCGTAGGAGTAGTCCGAGAGGATTTTCCAGATTTTTTTGTAGCGATCGGCGCGTTCGAGGTCTTCTTGTTGGCCCAGGTAGTACAGCCGATCATCCGGCTCCGGACCACGGAAGCCCTCGGTCAAAAAAGAAGCCGAAGTACTATCACCGGCAGCTGCCCCAAGTTGGAATGCTTCGAGTGCCTCTTGAAAATGCCCATCTATCGACAAATCAACACCGAGTGCTCCTGCAGCTTTACCGTTTCCTTGCTCCCCAGCACAACGGCGCATTAGCCGGGCAACGTCCGGGGCAATGTTGATCGGCGCTAACTTGTCGGCGATATATGTCTGGCCTTGTGCATTCCCTTGATCGGCGGACTTGCGGTAGTAACGCAACGCCATTTCGTGATCCTGCTGCAACCCGGCCGAACCATGCTGCAGAAAAATGCCGACAAAGTAATATCCCGCTCCCACGCCCGCGTCGATCAGTTGCTCACTCATGCGCAAATGCTCTTCACCACGGAGTTTGAAGAAACCGCGCATCGCACCGTTCTGCAGATTGATATTGGCCTTGTAGTGTCCGTTCTCACTGGCGATGCGGTATAGACGTTCGATCTCTCCATCGACAGTCTTGTCCTGTTTGAGTTGGTTATTCTTTTGCAACCAGCGCGCGTAGCGGAATAGCACATCGGCCTCCGCGGGAGCCTCAGGTATCTGCTCGTGCACACAGTTAAAAGCCATCCTGGCCTTGGCTTCAGTTAAAGGGTTCAAGGGCATTTTCTCGGTCGAAGAAGAAGGAGGGTTACTGGTGTCGCAGGCAACCAGCAGCAGGCATGAAAGCAAATAGAGCCGTCGCATCAGTCGAGATCCGACAGGTCGGATTTGCCGAAATAGAACTCGACGAGGGGGGCGTAGGGAGTCAATTCTTTGGATTGAAGACCTTTATTTCGATTGATGATGTCTTGCCAGGCTTTGAATGCCTCCTGTGGGTCATCCTGCGCACCCTTTTTATCCGTATGCATCTCCCACAACCGTCGCCGCAACCCCTGCGTCACACTTGCCCACTCATGCGCAATATTCAGCTCGCTATCCACCTGCATGCTGCGGGTATTGATGTTGGCCGAGCCGTGGGTGGTAAACACGTCGTCGACGATCATCAACTTGGAGTGGATGTACACCGGCATCCAGTCCTTGCCCGCTGGTGAGTCGGGGGCCACCAGTGAGCACACGTGAACTTTCAGGCCGGAGAGTTCCGGAAGCTGAGAAAATGTTTCACTCTCGATTGCCTCGATTTGGCGCGCGAGTTCGGCTTTGCGCCAATCGTTGTGCCAGGCCTTGCTCCGCTTATCCTCCTTGGCCTTGTCGCTGAGATCGGTTCCGCCCAATGCGTCGGTGAGATTCGTCAGCGTGATCAGGGCATGCCGTTCAATACGTTCGCTAAGACCGGATTCCTGTGCGGCAGCTTCAGCTTTTGCCTTTTCAATACGCCGTAACTTGGTGATTGCAGGCATGGTATGGCCACGCCCGAGGCTTTCGAGCATGCGCTGGGTGTTTACAGTGCCGGAGCCTATGCCACCTTCACTGGCATTGGTGATCACAAACAGGTGCAAGTGCCCATGAATGGCGGGGTCGCGCCCGGCCTTGGTCTGGCCGGCGGCGACGGCCTTGATCAATTCGGCCAGGGGCGGCCATCGGAAATACTGGTTTTCGATGTAGATGAACTGGGTCGCGTTGTTGACGGCTTGCAGGTAAAGCTTCTCGATATCGCGTTTACTCTCCTGGGCCTGGGTGCACAGGATCTGTGCGATTTGGCGGGTAGCTTGCGGGGTGCATTGCAGTAGCGGCCCCACTTGCATGGCTTGGCGTGAGTCGAGCAAATTCTCGCCGGTTTCCTTGCGCCAGGCGCTGGCAAAGTTGTGGTGCAGGTGTTCCAGGATCGGTCCGCTGACCTGACTTGAAATGTCCTGCCGTGGAGTATCGCCTCGCGGACCCTTGTTGGGGGCGGGCTTGGTGTTCTTGTCACGGTTCAGTGCCGAATGGTCATCGGTGTCCCAGTACTCGTCGAGCATGTTGTGACCCATCACGAAACCAACGGCACGGTCTGGCAGTTCATAATCAACGAGGACGGTTTTTTGATGATGGGTCGCTGTTGCCGTCAGGACGAATTGCGTGGTGGCACTGATCTTCGGGTCGAGACTTTTGTACATCGCCTGATGGGCTATTTCAGCCCTTTCAAACACGCTGAAACCGCGACTGACGAACACTGGAGTGCTGCGAGCTGCCACATGCGCCGCGGCTATGCTGTCGGCAAGCGAACAGTTGGCAAACCACTGGCGGTCATAAGCGTATTGTTCATCCGTGGAGGGTTGCATCTCCCGATCGTAGTATCGGAATGGGCCTTTTCCGGGCAGGTTGGCTTCTCCGGCTTTGCCTGCCGTATTGAATGGCATCTCCCAACCGAGTATCCGGACCTTGACGCCTTCCCGAGCCATGGCCATCAGTAATTCACCGATGCGCGGCGATATGCCGTCGCGAATGAAATACATCGACGGCTGAAACCCCCAACAGGTGATGTCGATAGTTGCCTTGGCCTTTGAAATGGCCAGGTGCACAGCCCGAAACGTTTCTTCCCCATTGATCAACGGCTGGTAAGTTGCCATCGCGGGAGGGTATTCGGTATTGCGCACATACCAGGGCGGAGTACAGGTCACCTCTTGGGTATGCTGGAGTGCGACCGGTGTCACGATCTCGTATTGGCTCATTGTGTTTTCCCTTCCTGCTCTTTGATTCCTTCCATCACCGAGGCATACAGGCCTCGGTGATCCGTGTGCGATGTGGGTTGGCTTACCTCGTCGTGGATTCGAGAGGGGTGGTTGTGCAATCCGCGATTAGCCAGGTGCGCCTGATCGGAATTGCGGTAATCGGTAGGAACCGGGATCTGGTAGGTCACACCGTTAGCCATGACCAACCGGTAGCCGCGTGTCACGACCTGATGATCGATCAGGATTTGCCCGGAAGCGTCCAGCACGCCTTGTTTGAGTTCGGCACCGTCGGCGTAAAGCGTGTAGGGCATACCCGCCCAGACACGGCGGGTGGCATTGGGGGTTTGCGCTACGTTGAATCGCAGCGTTTGTTTTGACAGGCTTTGCAGGTAATCCGGATGCGTAGCGGTCATGCTGGCCGGGCCGCTAAAGGCGAATTGCGCGGCCTTGACCTTGTGGTCGCCCGCCGTCCCCGATTCGATGCCGCTCGCATCCAGGGTGAGATAGCTGCCGCCGCCATTCAGATTGATTTTTTTCTTGGCGGTGATGCGGATTTCGTCTTCGGTGCTGGTGATGTCCAAGCCAAGACGGGCGACTAGCTCCAGCGCATCGTTTTGCGCCTGGACACTTACCGGGCCCTGGTTGGCAATCAGCTTCATCCCCAGCTTGCGCACGAACAGGCTAAATCCCTGGCCCACACCCATGAACAAGCGCTTGACCACGCTGATGTCGGCATGGCCTCCGGCGTTGAGCATCAGGTTGTCCTGCGCCGCCAGTTGCAGGTGTTTGCCACTGCTCAAGGCGATGCCTTGGGGCGCGCTGAGCAGGACCACCTGGGCCTGCAGTGCGTCGATTTGTTCGCGCAAAAAGGCCAGTTGCGCCTGTACATCGGCAGGCTCGGCGTGAGCCGCCTGGGCATCGCTGGACAGGCCTTGCAGTTGCTCGCCTGCCTGCTGCAGACGCTCGAGGGCGGGGCTCATCTCCAGCACCTGACCTTGGGCCTTGGCCTGCTCATCGGCACTGATGAACAAGCCTTTGCCTGCCCGGATGGCGCCGTGCCCATCCGTGCGCAACTCAAATCCTTCGCCACGTTTCTGTTTCTTGGTATCCACCAGATGCCCCAGGTTCAGCTGGCTCTTGCCACTGTGCTCGGTACTGAGCTTGACGTGCTCCTCGCCGCGGTTGTCCTCCATGCGCAGTTTGTTGTTCGCCGGAGTGCGCAGCACGTTGCGCTTGTAGTTGCGCAAGGTCACGTGGTCCGGG
>NZ_JANHLK010000017.1 GCF_028682635.1 Pseudomonas putida
GTCAGCTCGGCCAGCAGCCACAGGGGCAGGCCGATCTCGGGTGTGGGCGGCACTTGCCTGGATGAATCAGGCAAGTTCGATCCAGTGCTGCGCACGGGCAACCTCCATGAACTGCTCGATGTCGTCAGCGAGTTCGGGCACGCCCGGGAACTGCGTGTCGAGCTCATTGATAATCGCGGCGACGTCACGCTCGCCGTCGATCAAGCCGCCGTCTTCGCCGGGAGCGCCGTCGTGGTCCAGCAGGCGTTGAATCCACTCGCGGCGGATCTCGCGGTCCGGGCAGTTGGCCAGGATCGCCGCGTCCTTCAGCGGGATGTTCACCTGATAGTAAAAACGGTTGGCGACCCAGCCCTGGATCTGCTCGCGGGTCGCCCGGCCTTCATACATCGCCACGTGATACGGGTGATAGATGTGGTAATAGGCGCCCTTGGCGCGCAGGGCGGCTTCGAATTCGGCGGGGGACATCGGGGTGTCGGTCATCTGGGTTCTCCGGAGTACAGCCGGTGGATTCTTTGGTGGCTGCTCTGGCCCTTTCGCTGGCAAGCCAGCTCCTACAGGGGAATGCGGTCAACTGTAGGAGCTGGCTTGCCAGCGAAGGGGCCGTCAGTTACAACACAATACTCATGCCGTCATACGCCACTTCAACTTCACGGACGCAGACGCAGCACCACGCTAAAGGGTTAGCGGTTGGCAAAGTACATGGTGACTTCGAAGCCAATGCGCAGGTCGGTGTAGGCAGGTTTGGTCCACATGATCGAGTTCCTCTTTTTTTGAATGGATGGTTTCAAAAGCTGATCGGGCATCCTTGCCCCTTTGCGCTACCTCTGTGCAATCACGGCGTGGCCTTGGTCGCAACCGGTTGCTGTGCCTTGAGGTATTGGGCGTACTCCTGGCTCATTACGTAGTGCTTGATCTTCTCGACATCGGCGGGCTCGAGGCTGTCCTTGAAGGAGGGCATGCCCAGAGGCCGCAGTACGCCATCCAGGACGATCTGCTGGAACAGGTTTCGATGGGACTCGTCGGACTTGCGCAGATCGGGGATCAAGCCACCACTGATCGCACCCACACCGTGGCAGACGGAGCAGTAGGCACCGTACAGCTGCTGGCCGGCCGCGATATCCGCAGCGGGAGCGTCGACCGGTTTTGGCGTGCGGTTTACCGCCACCACTGTTTTTTCTGGTAGCGGCGGCAGAGAGGCCTTGCCGTCGAGTTTGAACACCAGCAGGCGGCTGACGTTACCCGCCCCCGGCGCCAAGGCGGCATCGCCTCCGATCAGCGGGGCGACCCCACCCCAGCCGGCCATCACGGCGATGTACTGCTCACCCTCCAGGCTGTAGGTCATGGGGGCGGCGACGATGCCGGTCTGTGCGCCGAACGACCAGAGCTTTTTGCCCTTGTCTGCAGAGTAAGCGATGAAGTTGCCGTCGGCCGTACCCTGGAACACCAGGTTGCCGGCGGTGCTCAAGGTGCCGCCGTTCCAGTAGTGAGCGTAGGGCACGCGCCAGGCTTCCTTCTGCTTGACCGGGTCCCAGGCCAGCAGGGCACCGGAAACGGCCTCGCGGGGGATCTCGGTGGCGTCGGAGAAGCCCGCGCCGGTGTTGAAGCCCTTGCGCTTGATGAAGTCCTTGCCTTCGTTGCGATAGACACCCGGGATCTCCTGGTAGGGGATATACACCAGGCCGGTTTGCGGGTTGAACGACATCGAATGCCAGCCGTGAGCGCCGAAGGGGCTCGGCCACATGACGATGGGCTCTTTCTGGTAGCGCACACCGGGCGCCTCCACCGGCTTGCCGGTAGCCAGGTCGATCTTCTCGGCCCAGGTGACCTTGCCGAACTTCTCGGCAGAGAGCAGCTCGCCGGTCTGGCGGTCAATGACATAGAAGAAGCCGTTCTTTGGCGCTTGCATCAGCACCTTGCGCATTTTGCCGGCGATCTCCAGGGTCGCCAGGGTAATCTGCTGGGTGGCGGTGAAGTCCCAGGAGTCGCCCGGTGTCACCTGATAGTGCCAGGCCAGCCGGCCGGTGTCCGGGTTGAGCGCAAGGATCGAGGACAGGTAGAGGTTGTCGCCGCCACCGGGGCTGCGCAGTTCACGGTTCCACGGCGAACCGTTGCCGGTGCCGACGTACAGCAGGTCCAGTTCAGGGTCATAGGCCATGCCGTCCCATACGGTGCCGCCGCCGCCGAGCTTCCAGTACTCGTTACCTTTCCAGGTCTTGGCCGCCTCGGCCAGCTCGGGATGTTCATAGGGTTTGTTCGGGTCGCCGGGCACGGTGTAGAAGCGCCAGGCTATCTCGCCGCTCTCGGCGTCATAGGCGGAGAAATAGCCCCGCACACCGTACTCGGCGCCACCGTTGCCGATGATGACCTTGCCCTTCACCACACGCGGCGCGCCGGTGATGGTGTAGGGCTTGCTGTTGTCGGTGGTCTGCTGGCTCCACACCTGTTGGCCGGTTTTTGCGTCGAGGGCAATCAGCCGGCCGTCCAGGGTGCCGATGAAAACCTTGCCGTTCCACAGCGCGACTCCGCGGTTGACCGCGTCACAGCAGGCGTCGCGGGCCTTGTCGCGGGCGATCTGCGGATCGAAGGTCCAGAGCGTCTTGCCGGTGCGTGCATCCACCGCGATCGCGCGGCTCCAGGACAGCGATGCGTAGAGCACGCCGTCGGCGAATAGCGGCGTGGCTTCCAGGCCGCGATGGTTATCAAGGTCGACGGACCAGGCCAGGCCCAGCTTGTCGGTGTTCTTCGCGGTGATCTGGTCCAGTGGGCTGAAGCGCTGTTCGTCATAGGTGCGGCCGTGGCTGAGCCATTGGCTACCGTCCTGCTTACTGGCAATGATGGCGGCCTGGTTGACCTGTGCGGCGACGGCCAGCGGCGCCAGCAAGGCGAAGGCCAGGCCAGCGAGAATTCGGGATGCAGACTGCGTGTTCATAGACGCAGGACTCCTGTTATTTGAATTGGAATGAGACCCTGGCGAGCGGCGATGGCTAGAACAGCTGCAGGATGCGCAAGTTGATGCGGCTGTCCTCTTCGAAGCCGTTGTCCACCGCGATGTCCTGCCCGTAATTGACCATCAACTGGGTGCCCGGGGTGACGAAGTACGACGTGCCGACCGTGAATTTGCTGGTGCCCGGCTTGTCGTCCATATCTATGTCACTGATGTTGCTTTCACCGCCCCAGAGCTTCGAAATGCCCGCACGCACATCGAAACGCTCGGTGAAGTTGTAGCGTAGAAAAGCCTGGCCCTGGTAGAGCGGGTCCTGCTTCTGGGTGTCGCCAGCGCTACCGAAGTCGTGGTTGTGGCCAAAGAAAGTCACGTCGCCGACCAGATCGAGGGTCAGCTTTTCGGTCAGGCCGGTGATATAGCCCGCTTGCAGGGCGAGCTTCCAGCGGTTCTCGCCGAGGTTGATCGCGCGGTCCTTGTCGTAGCTGCCGGTGGGCACGTAGAGGAACGGGGTGATACCGAAGTAGCGGCGATTTTTCGGTTCATTCAGCAGCCAGACGGTGGCGGCGAGGATCAGGTCGCCAGTGCCGCTGTCGTTGCCCAGGTCTTGCAGATCATCCTTGGCCCGCACGTTGCCGAACGGCAGGAGAAACTGCGGGTCGACGATGTAATCGCCGATCCTGGTGAAGTGCACGCCGCGCAGGATACCGATGTCGGAATCCAGACCGGCATCGATCGGCACCTTGTGGCCGTCGGAGTAGAGGGCATTGCGCTCGGCATGTTGGTAATAGACCAGGCCCAGGTTGGTGCCTTCGGGAAGGGCGGTGTAATCGCCGGCATCGACGTCCACCGCCATGGCGCTGCAAGAGAAACTGGCCAACAGGCCGAAGAGCGAAGCGTGAAACAGATGGACCAGGCGACACTGGTGTGACGGCCAGCCCGGGCTGCGACGAGCCGGCCCTGTGCTCATTTTCATGACATTACCTTTATTGTTTTTGTTTATGATCGACTTAGTGCCGGAGCGGTTATCCGGACTAACGTGAAGTCATTGAGCAGAGCTTGTGCCAGCTTTTTATGGTTTGTAAGAAAAGCTTTTAAATCAATGACTTGAGTAATAATAAGAAGTGTCGAAGGCCGCGCGGGAATTGTCCCGCTGTATCGCTGGCTCAAATTGAGACAGTGGCTTGGGGTCGAGCTGGCCCACTTCGAGACATTCGGCCGCGAGACGCATGCCATGCCCAAATTCAATAGCCCCGCGACACCTTCCTCGCGCAAGCGTTTCGTCGATTCACAAGTGATCGAGAGATCCTGGCAGCGCTCGCAGAACTACGGCCTGTGCCCGCGCGACAATCTGCTGTTTGACGCGCCAGTGGTTGCCAGTCGCGCGCAGATCGCCGAAAGCAATCGCCTGTTGCTGACCTGCGCCGCCCCGGAGATGGAGCAGCTGCACGCCGCCCTGTCGCCGAAAGACTGGGTGCTGGCCTGCCTCGATCTGGAAGGCGTGGTGCTCAGCAGCCTGGGTCGACTCAGCCCGGACAACCGCGAGTTGAATCAGGTGTTCCGTGTCGGTGCGCAGATCTCTGAACAAAACGTGGGCACCACCGCGCCGAGTTGCGTCCTGACCGAGCGCGATTCGGTGTTTTTTGTCGGCGAGGAGCATTACCTGGAGGAGGCTCGCCAATTCTCCTGCCTGGCCACGCCGATCTTTGGCCTGGACGGCGGCATCGTCGGGGTACTGGACGCCAGCAGCAAACATGGCGTGCCCTCGGTCTATACCCTCGATAGCCTGGTGTTCGCCGCTCGCGCCATCGAAAACCGCATGTTCGCCCAACTTGGCGACGTGCTGCTGGTGCATCTGCACCATCGCCTGGACATCCTCGGCACGCCACTGGAAGGTCTGCTGGCCTTCGACCCGGCCGGCAAGCTTCGCTGCGCCAACCGCATCGCCGGTCAGTTGTTGAAGCTCGGCGAGAACCACGCCGGCCTGGACTTTACCGAGCTGTTCGACATGCCCTTCGTCCATGCCACCTGTTATTGCCGCCACGACCTCAGCGCACCGTTGCGCCTGCGCGGTCACCACTGCGGCGACCTGCATGCTTGCATCACCCTCGGTCCCGAGCGCAAACCGGAACGGGGACAACGTCGGCTACCCTTGCCTGCGAGTACCGCCGAGCCGCTGCCAGCGCCGCAATCGGGCCCGTGCCTGCAGGATCCGGCCCTGCAGGACGCTCTGTCCCGCGCACGCAAGGCCTTCGCCCGCGACATCCCGGTGTTGATCAACGGTGAGACCGGCACGGGCAAGGAGGTCTTCGCCCGTCTGTTGCACGAAGGCAGCAGGCGCGCCGGCGAAGCCTTCGTTGCGATCAACTGTTCGTCCATCCCCGCCAGCCTGATCGAGTCGGAATTGTTCGGCCACGCCGAAGGTGCCTTTACCGGCAGCCGCAAGGGCGGCGCCAGCGGCAAGATCGAACAGGCGCACAAGGGCACCCTGTTCCTCGACGAGATCGGCGACATGCCCCCGGAGCTGCAGGGTCGCCTGCTGCGCGTGCTGCAGGAGCGCAGCCTGACCCGGCTTGGCAGCAGTCAGTTGATCAAGGTGGATTGCGCGTTGATCTGCGCCACTCATCGCGACCTCAAGCAGCTCAGCGCCAACCAGGGGTTTCGCGAGGATCTCTATTACCGCATCAACGGCCTGCGCGTGGTCCTGCCGGCGTTGCGTGAACGCCACGATCTCGACGCACTGATCCAGCACCTGCTGCGCGCCGAAACCAACGCGCACCCATCGCCCAGGCTGAGCAAGGTGGCGCTGCAGGCGCTGTTGGCGTACCGCTGGCCGGGCAATGTTCGTCAGCTTTACCAGACCCTGCGCCTGGCCGCTGCCCTGGCCGAGAATGAAGAGGAAATCGGCCTGCAGCACCTGCCGGACGACGTATTGGAGGATTGTGATACCCCGGTCGAATCAGCGCCAGGTACGCCGCAGCCGCAGCCGAAGGCGGGGGATACCCTGCAGGTCTCGAAGCTGCGCGCGATCAAGGCGGCGGTGGAAGCGAGCGGCGGCAACCTCTCGGCCGCCGCGCGCAGCCTGGGGATCGGGCGAGCGACCCTGTACCGCAAGCTCAAGGCAATCGAGGAGGGTTATCAACTGCCGTCGGATTGAGACGTGAGAAACCACAGAATCCAGGCACTGACACTGATCAAGGCCCCCAGCAGGCTGACGGCCTCCCAACCCCAAAACGCATAAACTTGGGTCGCGGCGGCGGCCCCCAGCGCGCTGCCGACCGAGTAGAAGCACATGTAGGCGCCGACCATGCGGCTTTGGGCGTCGGGTCGTGCGGCGAAAATGATGCTCTGGTTGGTGACGTGCACGGCCTGCACCGCGAAGTCGAGCAGGACGACGCCGCAGACCAGCGCGACCAGCGACGTCTCGGCAACGCTGATGGGCAACCAGGACAGCGTCAGGAGCCCTAGCGCAATGCCGGTCACGCGTTGCCCCAGGCCTTGGTCGGCCCAGCGACCGGCGCGTCTGGCAGCCAGGGCACCGGCGACACCGGCCAGGCCGAACAGGCCGATGGCGGTGTGTGAAAGCGACAGCGGCGGGGCGCTCAACGGCAGGACCATGGCTGTCCACAGCACGGAAAAAGCGGCGAAGATCAGCAGCGCCAGCAGGCCCCTGGCGCGCAACGTGGGTTCGCTGATGAACAGTTTGAACAGCGAGCCGATGAGCGCGAGGTAGGTATCCTTTTGCCTGGGGGAGGGTGTGACAGGCACTACTTTCCACAGCACTGCCGCGAGGGTCAGCATCAAACCTGAAGACACAAAGTAGACAGCGCGCCAGCCTGCGATGTCTGCGATCAAGCCGGAAGTAAATCGCGCCAGAAGGATGCCCAGGACAATGCCACTGGTGACCGTCCCGACTGCTTGCCCGCGTTGCGAGGGCGTTGCCAGCACAGCGGCGTAGGCCACCAGCACCTGAACGACCACTGCCAGCAAACCCATCACGATCATGGCAGCCAACAGGGCCAGCCATTGCTGTGCTGCACCGACCGCCGCCAGTGCCACCGCAGACAGCAGGACTTGCGTCAACATCAGTCGCTTGCGGTTGACCAGGTCCCCCAGCGGGACGATGAACAGCAACCCCAATGCGTAGCCGACCTGAGTGGCCGTCACCACAACCCCGATCATTGATGAGGCCACACCCAGGCTCTGCGCCATGGAGTCGAGTAGTGGTTGGGCGAAGTAAACATTGGCCACTGCCAGCGCGCAGGTGATGGAAAACAACAACGTGAGCGATGGCGAGAGCCCTTGAAAGCGGTCGGTTACCGCAGGCGATATTGGCGAAGGCTCCCTGACCAGACATTGGCTGGCTGAATCGACATCTGCTGTCATGTGCGCCTCCATGGGCTAAACTGGTTTCAATTGAAAACTGGTTTCAATTGTTGGTGTATTCGGTTTCAAATTGCAACCACATTCCGCAAGGTCAACAAAATGCTCGAAGACACCTCACCGCCAGGCAACGAATGCCCGGTAGCCAGAACACTGGAAGTCATTGGCGATCGCTGGTCACTCATGATCATCCGCGACGCTTTCGACGATATTCGCCGGTTCAGCGAATTTCAAAAGAGCCTGGGCGTGGCGAAGAATATTCTGGCGTCGCGATTGAAGGCGCTGGTCGAGGTCGGGATATTCGACGTTCGACCGGCGTCGGATGGCAGTGCCTACAAGGAGTACGTGCTGACGGAAAAAGGGCGGGAGATCTTTCCGGTGGTGGTCAGCATGCGGCAGTGGGGCGAACGTTTTCTGTTCGAGCCCCAGGAGACCCGTTCCGTGCTGCTGGACAACAGGTCCGGCCAGCCGCTGATGCCGATTGAGGTTCGCTCAGCAAGCGGGCAGAAGCTGGGACCTGCTGATTGCCACAGGGTTAGGCGCCTTGATGGCGAATCGTGAATTGAGGGGCAGACCGGCACCTTTGGCGCCCGCCGATTAATTTTTACGCTTTTTTTACGGTAGGCGGTTCAGTCTGCAACGATACTGGCCGCGATTTTCAACGGTCCATGCATCTGCATTTTTAATGGCACTGGCAATGTATTGCCCAAGGATGACGTGAACTTCTTCCCCCACCATACGAGAGAAGCGGCCCTTGAGTAAAACAGTGACCCTTGCACACACAGATTCCCCATCCAGAACCTCAGGGGTCGGCTTGCTCGTCGCCGCTGTCGGGGTGGTTTATGGGGACATTGGCACCAGCCCCCTCTACACGCTCAAAGAAGTCTTTTCCGGCCACTACGGCGTCCAGGTCAATCACGACGGAGTGCTGGGCATTCTGTCGTTGATCTTCTGGTCGCTGATCTGGGTGGTCTCGATCAAGTACGTGTTGTTCATCCTGCGTGCCAACAATCAGGGTGAAGGCGGCATCATGGCGTTGACCGCGTTAGCCCGTCGCGCGGCAGCACCTTATCCGTACATGAGCAAGGCACTGGTGCTGCTCGGCCTGTTTGGCGCGGCACTTTTTTACGGGGACAGCATGATTACCCCGGCCATTTCGGTGCTCTCCGCGGTTGAAGGACTGCAGCTGGCGTTTGACGGAATCGAACACTGGGTCGTGCCCTTGTCAGTGATCGTGCTGGTGGCGCTGTTCCTGATACAAAAACACGGCACGGCTCGAATCGGCATCCTGTTTGGTCCGGTCATGGTGCTGTGGTTCGTGGTGTTGGGTGCGCTTGGGATCTATGGGATCTTGCAGCGCCCAGAAGTGTTGCAAGCGCTCAATCCTGCCTGGGCCGTGCAGTTCTTCGTGGTTCATCCGGGAATCGGGGTGGTGATTCTGGGCGCTGTCGTGTTGGCACTGACCGGTGCTGAAGCACTGTATGCCGACATGGGCCACTTTGGCCGCAAACCGATCTCGCGCGCGTGGTTCATCCTCGTACTGCCCGGTTTGGTGCTCAATTACTTTGGCCAGGGCGCCTTGATCCTGGGTAACCCGGAGGCTGTGCGCAACCCGTTCTATCTGCTGGCGCCTGATTGGGCCCTGCTGCCGATGGTCGCGCTCTCCACACTGGCCACCATCATCGCTTCTCAAGCAGTGATTTCCGGTGCGTTCTCCCTGACTCGCCAGGCCATCCAGCTGGGTTATATCCCCCGCATGTTTATCCAGCACACCTCCAGTCAGGAGCAAGGGCAGATCTACATCGGCACGGTCAACTGGGCATTGATGGTCGGTGTAGTCCTGCTGGTCATCGGCTTCGAGTCGTCCAGTGCGTTGGCCGCAGCCTATGGCGTCGCAGTGACGGGGACCATGTTGATCACGACAATATTGTCCTCGGCGGTTGTCCTGCTGCTATGGAAAACGCCGCGCTGGTTGGCCATTCCAATGCTGCTCGGTTTCCTGCTGGTCGACAGCCTGTACTTCGCGGCCAATGCGCCGAAGATTTTCCAGGGCGGCGCGTTCCCGGTGATTGCCGGCATTGGCCTGTTCATTTTGATGACGACCTGGAAGCGCGGCAGGAAAATCATTGTCGAGCGCTTGGATGAAACCGCACTGCCGCTCCCGCTATTCATCGACAGCATCCGTTCGCAACCTCCCCATCGTGTGCAAGGCACGGCAGTGTTCCTGACGGCCAGGACCGATGCTGTTCCTCATGCGCTGTTGCACAACCTGCTGCATAACCAGGTTTTGCATGAGCAGGTGGTACTGCTCACCGTAGTGTCTGAGGACAGCCCTCGCGTGAGTGCGCAACAGCGGTTCGAGGTTGAAGCCTATGGTGAAGGGTTCTTCCGGGTCAGCCTGCACTTTGGTTTTATCGAGGAGCCCGATGTCCCCTTGGCCTTGAGTCTGTGCCACTTGACGGAGCTGGATTTCAGCCCGATGCGCACGACCTATTTCCTCAGCCGGGAAACGGTGATTCCGACCAGGCGCATCGGCATGGCCCGTTGGCGAGAAAGCCTGTTTGCGTTTTTGCTCAAGAACGCCAACAGCAATCTGAAGTACTTCAAGTTGCCGTTGAATCGGGTGATTGAGCTGGGCACACAGGTTGAGATGTAAAGATCTCGAGCGTTCAATGCGGACCATGGATGCTGGATGAGCCCCGTGTCAGACGCTTGAGCGCGACGACCATCAGCCCCCCCGCAACCAGCATTCCCGTGAGAAAAAGCGGATAGGCCGCGTTGAATTTCTGCTGCAACTCGCGAGCCGCCTCGGCCTTGGCAAACAGCTCCTGGATCAGGCGGAAGCGTGTGCGCGCGCTCACGACCGCGCCTACCTGCGACTGGAAGTGCGGCCGGATAATCCCGTCGCGATCAGCCTTTATGAGCGTAACGGTTACCGACGCTTCGCTGTGGTTCGCGACTACTACGAAGACCATGCGCCTGCATTGCGTCTGGAGAAGCGCATTTGAGCAGTAGCTGATGCGTCGTGACGCGCAAATCCGGCACCAATCTGCCAGATTGCTAAACCAGCTGGCGAATTCCCAGGGACAAAATCAACCCACCGCACAGTCGATCGATGGCTTTTTTCCTCCCTCGATATGCGCCAGCAATCCTGGGTTGCGAAAGGGCGATGGCGACCATGCCATACCAGGCCATCGACACCACCACGACAACCGCCAGCATCGACGCAAAGGTGCCTGGCGAAACGTGGGCGGGGGCGGCGGCTGAAAAAACCGCGGCATAGAAGGCCATGGACTTGGGGTTGCCAATGTTGGTCACTACCCCCTGGATAAAGGCCTGCCTGCAACTACCGGCGACGGCATCCTCTGGCAGGCCAGGCGCATGCTTCCCCGCATTGATCAGCAGGCGCAAGCCGAACCACATCAGGTAGGCGGCCCCCAGAACCTTCACCACAAGCGAAGCCCAGGGGAGCGCAGCAAAGACAATCCCGAGACCTGCAATGGCACAGGTGGACCAGAACAGGTTGACCAGCACGATCCCTGCTACCAAGGCCAGGGCTTGCGACCGTGTAGCCGCAACCGCTTTGTGGACCACTGCGACGAAATTGGGTCCAGGGATAACGACGCCGGCCAGGTACACCAGAAAAACCGTCAAAACGGCAGAACCATCGATCATGTGCTTCCTCGCAAGTCCCGCGGACGGTGATTATGACCAGGCAAACATTCCATTATCGTCCGGGCTGCCATTGTGAATACTCAGGCAGTCCTTTCCCATTCAGCCACGCTACGTCCTGCTCCGTCCAGATGTGGTACTTGGGCCTGGCGCCAGGCTCCTCATCCAGCGTGGCTACGCGCACGATCATTGCAGCTGAGCCGATACGCTCAGCGGCAAGGTGCGATCCGCAGTGGCAACAGAAGTGTCGCAGCTTCCCGGGTGATGACTCGAAAGCCCGCAATGCGTCCCGGCCTCGAGTCCATCGGAAATGCGCTCTCAGCACGCCTGCCGTGGAAACATAAGCGGCGGCATGGGTCTTGCGACAGGTACTGCAATGACAATGGCTGATGGGCATATCGACGCTGTCGATCTCATAACCTACCGCCCCACAGGCGCAGCTTCCTTTCATTTCATCCTCCGGTTTTGCCAGTGTGCGCAGATCAGGGTGTGATTCGTTTTTGCGGTTTGCTACGCAGCAAGTTCGACGTAGCTCGACTCGCCACCACCAGTCGCACCGGATAACCAGCCCCATACGAAGGCCAGCGTGGTATATCCCGTGTGATCAACGCCCACCGTGCCACGGGACCAGCCGGAAAGAATCTCGCCCTCCGTGGTCAGGCAATGAAACAGCAGCTCGATGGTATCGGGGCCTGTCACGCGGCCGACTTGGTGGCCCATGCGGATCTTGCCGCCCTGGTAAGTCCCCGAAATGGCATCGCCCTCGACCTGGTAATGAAAGACCGTGCCTGCGCCGGATAGCCCGTGGGTGTTGCCCGCTACCGTAAATCGGCGATCGTGCAAGCGCTCGCTGAGTTGAGAAAAGGGGATTTGCATAATGTCGCGTCCTTGTAGTGGAGAGGGTCCATTCCGCGTTGGCTGCATCGCTGGTCGTAATTTACCGACGAATCATCCCTGCCGGGTGGAAAAGATTGCCGGCATCTGCAGATGCTTGTAAATGGCCAAAAACCGCAGGCCGAAGGTGAAGACCAAGGCAATCCAGCCGGCGACCCAGATGGTCGGGAACACGTCTCGCAACAGGACGTAGAGGGTGCAGCCCAACAGAATGGGCGTGGCGTAGATCTCCCGCGACATCAGCAGCGAAACCCGACCAGCCAGGACATCCCGGACGATACCGCCGCCGATGCTGGTCAGCACGCCCATCATCACCGCCAGGGGGGCAGCCAGCTGCAAGGCCAGGACTTTTTCGGTGGCCGACAAGCCGAACAGCGCCGCTGCCAGACCGTCGAGATACAGCAGGATACGGTAACGTCGTTGCAGGCGTTGCGTGCAAAAGAACGCCAACAGCGCAGCGAACAGGGCGACCCAGATGTAGTTGAAGTCGGCGATCCAGAAGATCGGCAGATCGAGCAGCAGGTCCCTTATCGTGCCACCCCCAATGGCGGTGATGATCCCCAGCACTACGGCACCAAATAAATCCACATCGGCTTTCTTGATTGCCAGCACGCCGGTGATGGAAAACACGGCAATGCCCAACATTTGCTGGAAATAAAGCATCTGGTATTCCTTTCAGGTGGCGGCTGGCCAATGCGCCTGCGAGCAGCCTCCTGAGTGTAATTCAGTGCAAGCCCGGATTTGCGCTTGTCACAACGATAACCGACCTTTTCACAACCTGCCTGTCAGCGGGTATTCGACCGCCAGGCGTATCTGGTCCGTGTCCAGCTCAGCCTGGGCCGTATTGCCCCGATGCACATTGTGTCTCAGCGAAAACGTGGTGCCTTTCGCCGCGCCACCTTGCACCACATAACGCATCTCCAGGTCGCGCTCCCAATGTTTGCCGCCTTCGCCATAACCCAGATAGGCATAACCACCTTGCGGGTCGACGTGGCTGCCATCGATCTGGCTGCCGCGTACATAAGCGGCGCTCATGGACAGGCCCGGCGCGCCCCAAGGGCTGGCATCCAGATCGTAGCGAGCCTGCCAGGATCGTTCATTGGGTGCGTTGAAGTCCGACAGCTGCACGGCGTTGCTGATGAAGATCGCACCACGGGTGACGTAGTCGAACGGCGTGTTTCCATCGACCTGCTGATATCCGAGGCTGAAGCCATGGGGCCCTTGGGTGTAAGTGGACATCAGGCTCCAGGTGGTATTGTCGATTTTTCCGGATAACGACTTGCCCTCATCAGTGGTGCGGTACAGGTTGAGGTTGAATGCCAACGAGCGCTGTTCACCCAGCGGCTGGAGGAAGGTGCCACCCAGGTAATGCTGGTTCCAGGTGTCCTCGTAGCGCGATGAATAGAGGCTGAGGTTCAGGTTCTTTGCCGGTGCGAAAACCATGCCCGCGAGATCGAAGGTTTTGCCTTTCACGGCGTTGGAGTAATTGACTACAAAGCCCTGGTCATGACTGCTGGCATTTCGATCGGTACTTTCGGTGAAGTGTCCTGCCACCAGCTTCAGTGCCGCGAACTCGTTGCTGGTGAGGAACAGGCCGGTGGCGGTTTCCGGCAGCAGGCGACTGTCGGATGAACTGAACACCGGGGTTTTCACCCGCTGCTCGCCGTAGCTCAGCACTGTCGATGACGCGCGGAATTTGATCGCGGCACCGCCACGGCTGAACTCGTCCTTGGGATGCCCCTGGTTGTCGAGCCCAAGCAATCGCGCTTTCCCTGCGCGGCCACCGCCGCTGTCCAGTTGTATGCCCAGATAGGCATGGGCATCCAAACCCACCCCGATCAGGCCTTGGGTGAAGCCCGATTGCAGCGTACCCATCAGCCCGTAGCCCCATTCCTCGGCGTAGCCATTACGCTCGTCACGCGGCTTGTAGGCGTTACGCGCAGCGCTGTTGCGGGCGCCATGACGGTACTCGCGATGGTCGTAGACCGTGCGATTGAGCACACTCCAGGCGCTGTCCTGGACAAAGCCATTGGCTTGCGATTGCGCCGAATCAGCCAGCGTGAATGGACTGGCCAGGGCGAGGAGAAAGGCGGATCGGGTAGGCATTTTCGCGGTGTCCACAAACAAGATCAGGATGAACGCAGGCGCAGGATCTGCGCGCCGTCAAAGGGGTCGATGAGGTAGTGCGCATGGACGCCGAAGGTGTCCAGCAGGCGTTGTGGGGTCAATACATCAAGCGGTTTGCCCAGGGCCACCAGGCGGCCCTTTTCCAGAACGGCCAAACGATCACAGGTGAGTGCCTGGTTGAGGTCGTGCAGGGCAATCACGGTGGTCACGGGCAGCGCGTGAACAACCTGCAAGATCGCCAGCTGGTGCTGGATGTCCAGGTGATTGGTCGGTTCGTCCAGCAGCAGGATCCGCGGGCGCTGGGCCAGGGCGCGAGCGATGTGCACGCGCTGGCGCTCGCCACCGGAGAGGCTGCGCCAGGTGCGCTTGCGCAGATGCGTCGCATCCACGTCGAGCAAGGCTTGATGGACGATGTCATCGTCCGCCGTCGACCATGGACTCATGGCCGACAGCCACGGCGTGCGGCCCAGGGCCACGGCATCGAACACACTGATCGCATCCAGGGTGTCGGCCTGCTGTTCAACCACCGCCAGGGTTTGCGCGATGGTTCGCCGTGACAGGGTCTTGAGGTTTTGGCCGTTGAGGTGGATGTCCCCCCGGCTGGGGCTGCGCACGCCAGCCAGGAGTTTGAGCAGCGTGGACTTTCCCGAGCCATTGGGCCCCACAAGGCCCAGGGTCTCGCCAGCATGAATGTCCAGGTGAACGTCGCGCAGCAACTCGGCATCGCGGATCGAGAACCCGACACCGGAGCAACTCAGCACGGGGTCGTGGAGAACAGGTGCAGCCGCGTTCATCGGGCATTCCTCCGACCGACCAGGATCAGCGCGAACACCGGTGCCCCAACCAACGCAGTAATCACACCGACCGGTATCACCTGGCCCTTGATCAGTGTGCGCGAGAGCACATCGGCGGCGATCAGGAACACCGCGCCACCCAGCGCGCTCGCCGGCAGCAGGCGCGTATGCCCAGTGCCCAGCAACAGCCTGGCGGCGTGGGGAATGACCAATCCAACGAAACCGATGGAGCCGACGATCGACACCATCACCGCCGTCACCAGGGCGGCGCAACCGATCAAAAGAAATTGCACGGGACGCACTGCGATGCCGAGCGAGGCCGCAGAATCTGCGCCAAAGGTGAAGGCATCCAGCGCACGCCGGTGCCACAGGCAAACCGCGAGGCCGGCGAGCGCAACCGGCACCGCCAGCCACACCGAAGGCCAACGCACGCCACTGAGATTGCCCAGCAACCAGAACATGATGCCGCGGGACTGTTCGGAACTGGCCGACTTGGTGATCAGGAACGCCGTGAGCGCATTGAACAATTGCGAACCGGCGATCCCCGCCAGGATGATCTGCGAGGTGCTGCCAGGCGAACCGCTGGCCCGGCCGAGCAAGACAACGACGGCAAAGGCCGTAACGGCCCCGGCAAACGCCCCGGCCGACATCGAAATGGCTCCGGCGCCCAAGCCCAGCAACGCCACCAGCACCGCGCCCGTCGAGGCCCCTGCGGAAATGCCCAGCAGGTAAGGATCGGCCAAGGGGTTGCGCAGCAGCGATTGCAGGATCACCCCGCAAGTCGCCAGGCCCGCACCGCAAGCAGCAGCCACCAGCGCGCGGGTCAGGCGGTAGTTCCAGACGATGCCCTCGTCGATGGGATCGACGGCAAAACCTGCAGACCACAGTTTGTTGGCCAGCACCTGGAACACCACCGCCGGTTCAATGTTGGTTTCACCGATGGCCACACCGGCGGTCACGGCCAGCAGCAGTATCAGCAACGCGAGCAGGGTGCGAATCAGCGTCCTGGTCATTGCGGCAGGTCGTAGCCGTTGATGGCGGTAGCCAGCGCTTCGAGACCTTCGAACGTTCTCAGGCTGGCCTGCATGGCCATGGCGTCGAGGATGATGATGCGGTTGTTTTTCACCGCGTCCATGTTGCGGGTCACAGGATCGCTGCGCAGGAATTGCAGTTTCTTTTGATAGTCGTCAGCCGGGAAGCGCCGGCGATCCATGCGCGCGATCACCAGGAACGTCGGGTTGGCCTTGGCGATGGTTTCCCAGCCAACGGTTGGCCACTCTTCGTCGGACTGCACCACATTGCGCACGCCCAGGGTGTTGAGTATGAAGTCGGGAATGCCCTTGTGCCCGGCGACATAGGGGTCGATATCCAGGCTGGCGCTGGAGAACCAGACCAGCGCGCTGGTGTGCTTGAGGTCCTTGCCTTGCACCAGGGCCATGGAGCTGGCCAGGCTGGCCTGCAGTTGCGCGTTCAGCTGCTGCCCACGGGCCTGGACGTCGAAGATCTCGGCCAGTTGGGTGACGCTTTTGTAAATGCTTTCAATCCGAAACGGCTGCAGGCGAGTGCCGTCGGCCCCGACCAGGTTGTCCTTGGACTCGCAGTCCGAGGGCATCAGGTAAGTGGGAATCTGCAGCTCGTGAAACTGCTCGCGAGTACCGACTGCGCCTTGCGGGCCAACCATCCACTCAAGCTCCACGGCGACCATTTCCGGGCGCTTGCCGATCACAGACTCGAAACTCGGCTCGTTATCGGCCAGGCGTTCGATCCTGTCGTTCTGCGCCTTGTACTGAGCGAGCACATCATTGAACCACAGCGAAGTACCGACCAGTTTGTCGCCCAATCCCAGGGCGAAGAGCATCTCGGTGCCGGCCTGGCCGATGGTCACCGCCCGGGCAGGGGCGTGGGCGAAGGTCAGCGTACTCCCGCAGTTCTCCACCGTCAGCGGGTAATGGGTCGGTGCGGCACAGGCGAGGGAAGTAAGACCCAGGCCAGTGACCAGGGCGACAAAGCGGGGCAGCAGCATGATGCAATCTCCATTTGAACCGTACTCGGCGCAAGGGTCTGGAAACACATCATCGAACGCTGCCGGAAAGGCAGAGCAGGGCCCGTCACCTGGGTGACGCGCGCACAAGGATGTCCTCCCCGGACACCCCGCCGGTTAGTGATTGTTGCTTGGCCGGCAGGTCTCCTGACTGGTGCGTCATCGCCTGCTCCAGCCTTCCCGGGATTCGATCCCAGTGGCAATTGAGGAGCAGGCTCAGCACCTACAGTTGCGGGGGCAGTTCCGTTTGATGCGTTGGCAGCATCACGGATTCCCTATTAATCCCATGTGGAAACCGGCGGCGGCATGGTAGTCGATCATGCCGCCCGAGGCGAACCCATCTCCTGATCAGAAGTATTTAAGCCAGCCGATATCACGCCGACGCGCCTTCAATGCGGCGAACCAGCGCACCGGCAGATACAGCGCCGCAGCCAGCAGCACGGCGGTCAACCACACGGCCCAAATGCCATCGAACCCGAAGTAGTCGCCGTGGTTCAGACCGAACAACGCCACGCTGACCAGGTACAGCACTTTCAGCACATAAAGATGGAGCAGGTAGAAGAACATCGGTGCCGCGCCAAAGACCGCCAGGGTGCTGATCCACTTGCGTTGTTGGGCGCGCTCGAAGCCCAGCAACAGCAAGAGCCCAATGCCCAGCGTCAGGCCCAGGAACAGCAGGGAAGGTGGGTATTTGGTGATGTTGAAGAAGCTCATGAGGGTGTGTGTGGTGCTTTCATGGACCGCCCAGTGTGCCTCGCCATAACCGTTCACCAGGCGCAGGAGGACGAAACCGATCAGTGCGCCGGCCCCCGCCAGCAACAGATAACGCTGACGTTGGGCGGTCGAGGCGGGGCGCGCGAACCAGGGGCCGATGCAGTAACCCAGGGCGATGACCCCGATCCACGGCAGCACCGGGTAGGACGTGCGCAGGCGCAGGCTGTCGGAGAATTCGATCCAGCCGCGATCATGCAGAATGGCCCAAGGGATGTGCAGCGCCGAACCAACCGGGAAGTGCAGGGAGTCGAGCAGATTGTGCCCGCCCACGATGATCAGCCCCAGGCCGCAGAGGATGGGTCGCGGCAGCCAGACCAGTGCCGCGAGGGCAATCATGCTGACGCCGATCGCCCAGATCACCTGCAGGTAAATCACGGTGGGCGGGAACTGGAAGGTCCAGGCGAAATTCACCAGGGTGAACTCCAGCACCACCAGGAACAGGCCACGCTTGAACAGGAAGGTCGACACGGCGTGCGTGCCCTGGTGCTTTTCCCCGTACAGAAACGCAGACAAGCCCGTGAGCAGGACGAACACCGGCGCACACAAGTGGGCGAGCGTGCGGCTGAAAAACAACGTCGGTTCAGTGCTGTCGATGAGCATCGGGTCGGTGACCTGGCGGTGCAGGAAGAAGGTTTCGCGCACGTGATCCAGCAGCATGAAGATGATCACCAATCCCCGAAGGGCGTCGATGGACATCAGGCGTTGGTTTGCGCGGGTGACGGGCGGGGTTTGTATGAGGTCGGTCATCGAAAGTCGCAGGCAGGGAGTGGACAGCGCTGTCGGTATGCGACCGGCAGCCAAGGTGTTGATATAACGTAACATTAAAGCCTGGCAAAAGAAAAGCACGACGCCAGCGGCAGGTCCTTATGAAATGACAATTACGTCAATATTGAAATATCTCTCAATATTGCATACCTTGACCTTGCCTGACGATGAGACCTGCGCGTCTCACGACTTCAATCACAACAAGGGCTCGAGATGAACAACAACAAGAAAGTTTGCGAATCGCTTCCTTCCACCGTCGACGTGCTGGTCATCGGTAACGGCCCGGTCGGTGCAACCATCGCGGCGCTGCTGGGCCGCTATGGGGTAACGACCCTGGTGCTGGACAAGACCCATGAGGTCCTGCTGATGCCGCGTGCCATTGCCCTGGACAACGAGGCGCTGCGCATCCTGCAGCTCGCCGGCCTGGCGGAAGACGCTTTCGAGAAGATCGTCATTCCTGAAGTGAGGATGCACTCCCCGGTACTCGGGCAATTCGGTCGAGCCAATACCCAGGGCTGCATCGACGGCCACCCGAAACTCGTGACCTTCTATCAACCCGATCTCGAGCACGCGATGCGCGGCCAGGTATCGCGGTTGAAGTCGGTGACCAGTCTGGGCGGCTTCGAACTTGAAAGCCTGGTCGAGGAGGCGGATGGCGTCATTGCCACTGTGCGGGATCAGAATGGGCAGGCGCATAACGTTCGCGCCCAGTACCTGGTGGGGGCGGACGGCGCAAGCTCCAGGGTCAGGGCATTGATTGGCCAGGAGTTCGAGGGGCAGACTTATGCGCAGGATTGGCTGATTGTCGATGTCATGAACCGGCATCAGTCAGCGATCGATCACATTGAATTTCTCTGTGATCCACGGCGCCCGACACCGCACATGCCCGCACCCGGCGGCAGGGAGCGTTGGGAGTTCATGCTGCAACCCGGTGAATCCCGGGAAGAACTGGAAAACCCGGAAAGCATCGCCCGGCTGATCGCGCCATGGATCAACCCGCAGGCGCTGCAAATCGAGCGCAAGGCGGTGTATCGGTTCCACGCCCGTTGCTGCAACAGGTTCAGCAAGGGCCGCACTTTCCTCGTCGGCGACGCGGCGCACATCACACCGCCTTTTGTCGGGCAAGGTCTGGTCGCGGGCCTTCGAGACGGTGCCAACCTTGCCTGGAAACTGGCCTGGGTCCTTCGCGGTCATGCCGCGCCTGCAATACTCGAGACCTATGACGAAGAGCGCCGCCCCCACGCCCAGGCGATGATCAACCTGGCGAAGCTCATGGGCCGCCTGGTGATGCCCAAGAACAAGGTCGCCGCTTTCCTTATTCACGGCCTGATGCGCACCCTGGCGTTGACGCCCGCTACCAGAAAGTACTTCGAACAGCTGGACATCAAGCCGAAGAACACCTTCAAACACGGCCTGTTCATGCAGCAGCGTCGGGGCGAAACGTTGGTCTGTGGCAGCCTGTTCCCCCAGGCTTGGGTTCGCACCATGCAAAGGCAGATCAAACTCAGCGACGATGCCCTTGGCGACAACCTGACCCTGGTTGGATTGGGTGTCGACCCCTTGTCGCTGCTGACAACCGAGCAGATTGTTTCATGGGAAAAAATGGGCGGCCACTTCCTGGAAGTCAGGACTCGAGGCCAACGTAACGGCGGCAGCTGTGATTTCATCGAAGACATGAACCATGAGATCCTGCCGCTGGCTGCCAAGGGGACGCTCGTTGCGGTTCGTCCTGACCGTATCATCATGCACCAGGTCCCTGGCGCGCAGGCAAGCCGTCTGCTTCTAGACTGCAAGGGCCTGCTGGCTAGCGAAGATGTCACCCTTGACGGCATTTCCGTTACCATCGACGAGCCCACCCGATTACGAGCTTGATCATGCATTCCCCCATTCCTGTAGAAGCGACTGCGCCACCACCTCTCACGCGAGGCCACAAGAAGCGTGAGCGCACCCGGCGCGGCCTGGTGGACGCGGCATTGCGTCTTGTCGCACGCAAGGAGGTGGGGGAGATCGCACTGCTCGAAGTGGCCGCGGAGGCAGACGTCTCCAATGGCACCATCTACAACTATTTTCGCACTCGCGACGAAGTACTGGAGGCGGTGGGCATCGCCATGGCCGCCGAGTTTTCCGACGCCATTTCCGTCTTGAACGCCGACGTGCAGTGCGGTGCGCAGCGGCTGTCGATTGGCGTTCGCCTGTTCGTCTGTCGGGCCGCCGCCGACCACCCATGGGCGAATGCGCTGCTGCGCATTATCCATTTCGACCAGGCCATGCGCTCGCGCCTGGCGGCCCATGTGCTGGGCGATCTGCGTGAGGGGCTGCGTGCGGGCACTTTTGCCTACGCGGACGAAGGGATCGCCCTGGACCTGGTCTTGTCCTGCACAACCGGGGCGATGCGCGCGGTTGTCGAGGGACGTGCAGTGGCGGAACACGATGTGCGGGTCGCCGAAATGGTTCTCCAGGCTTTGGGTGTAACACCTGCCAAGGCCAGGAAAATCGCGGGCAAGCCGCTACCTGCCTGATCTTTCTCCTCCTGCCGAAGACGCTTAACGCAATGAACATGTGTGTTCATCAATTGATCCTGCCTTCTCGGTGGAATAAGAGGGTGGATGCCGGTTTTCGTCGGGAAAAATTCACTTATTGAAAAACCTTGTTGACGCCAACTGAACACGCGTGTTCAATTGCTCCATAAGGTAATTCTGGAGAGTGAACCGTGCAATCCCTGAATCCAACACAGCGCCGCATTCATCAAGCCGCCTTTCGCCTGTTCGCTGAAAGAGGCACCTCAAACGTCAATATCCTCGACCTCGCACAAGCGGCCGGCGTGGCGCGCGGAACGGTCTACAGCAACATCGACAGCATGGAAGGCCTGTTCGAGGCGGTCGCCAGCCAGCTTGCGAAGGAGATGCATGAGCGCGTCAACAAGAGCTTCGACTCAGTGTCCGATCCCGCCCAGCGCCTGGCCAATGGCATTCGCCTGTTCATTCGTCGAGCTCACGAAGACTCCCAATGGGGGGCGTTCATCCACAAGTTCGCCATGAGCAATTCTGCGTTGCGCGAAATGTTCAGCAGCCAGGCGACCACGGATCTTCTCAGCGGGCTTTCCAGCGGGCGCTACAGGTTTGCGCAGGAGCAATTGCTCTCAGTGCTGACCCTGATATCGAGCAGCGTCCTGGGTTCGATTTTCCTCGTGCTGGAGGGTCACCGGACCTGGCGCGAATCGGGTTCCGACACCGCCGAGCTGGTGCTGCGCGCCTTGGGGGTACCACCCGAGGAGGCGCGTGTGCTGGCGACTCTGGAGCTGCCGGAACTGCCGCCTCTGGACTGACGCCCCCTCACTGACTCAACCAGACAAAACCCCTGTTTTTACAGGGGGTCGGGACTGCTTCGCCCTAAAAACCCGGAAAACAACAACAATGAACGACAAAAAACCATTGCACCGGTTGACGACACAACAACCCGCCCGGCATCCGCAGCCGACGGTGAAGGCCCGGGACCTGACGCATCTGATCTTTCAAAGGCCGGACTTGAATGAGGCTGCGGGTTTCCTCACCGACTTCGGCCTGAAGGTCAGTCGCCAGGACGCCGATACGCTCTATCTGCGCGCCACCGATGCCACTTCGTACTGTTACCGTGTCGAGCGTGCCGAACGTTCGCGTTTTGTCGGGTTCGGCCTGGCGGTCCAGTCCATCGGCGATCTGGAAAAACTCTCTCGAATCCCGGGTGCGTCACCGGTGCAGAAGTCGGAACATCCTGGCAAAGGCTGTTACGTCAGACTGACCGATCCTTCCGGCTTCATGGTGGAAGCGGTTTGCGAGCAGTCTCCAGGCAAAGCGCTGGATCACAGAGCGCCTCTGCGCTGGAACCTGGCGCACGAGCAACCGCGCATCAATGCCACGCAACGCCCGCCCGTTGCGCCGCCCGACGTGCTCAAGCTTGGCCACATCGTGATTGAAGTGGCCGACTACCAGGCGACCTGTGCCTGGTACACGCGGCATTTCGGCTTCATTCCCAGCGATGTGCAGACGCTCCCCGATGGCACCCCCATCGTCACCTTCATGCGCCTTGACCTGGGTGGAACGCCAACGGCGCACCATACGCTCGCGATAGCGCAGGGGTTCATGGCTGCCTACAGCCATAGCGCCTTCGAGGTCGTCGATGCAGACGCTGTGGGCATGGGCCAGCGCGTCCTGCGCGAGCGCGGCTGGAAGCACTCCTGGGGCATCGGTCGACACATTCTGGGCAGTCAGATCTTCGATTACTGGCAAGACCCCTGGGGTGACAAGCACGAGCATTACTGCGACGGGGACATCTTCACGGCCGCACACCCTATCGGCATTCACCCTGTAAGCCCCGAAGCCATGGCGCAGTGGGGGCAGCGCATGCCCAGGAGTTTTACCAAACCCAGACTGAGCTTCACCCATCTGCTGGCGCTGATCCGCAACTTGCGACGCAGCCCGGACTTGTCCATTCGCAAGTTGATAACCCTCATGCGGATGTTCGGGTAGCGCCACCGCCATGACGGTCCCCCCACAGAACAACACCACCAAGCCTGCTCCAGGAGTACCTTCAATGTCTGCTGTACACGTAGTCCGCTTTGAATTTCAGAACGGTATCCACTGGGGCGTGCTTCGCCAGGGCCGTATCACGGTTGTCCCCGGTGTTTTCGAAACCACCGGTGACTTCATTGCCCAGAACAGTATCGACGACCTCGCTCAACTCGAAGGCCCGGAGCTTGCGCAGGAAGAAGTGAAACTGCTGTCGCCGGTGACCCGTAACCAGCAGTTCGTCTGCCAGGGTGCCAACTACCGTCAGCACATGATCGAGTCGGGCATGGACCCGGACGCGAAGAAATTCAACATGATCTTCACCAAGGCGACCAGTTGCCTGGTGGCAGCTGACAGCGACCTGATCAAGCCGCGCACCGTGCGCTTCCTCGACTACGAGATCGAACTGGGGCTGGTGATGAAGCGCGCAATCAGCGGGGCTGTTTCTGTCACCGACGCCAATCTGCATGAGTTCATTGCCGGCGTCGTCATCGTCAATGACTACTCGGCCCGCGACATCCAGATTCCCCAGATGCAGTTCTACAAGGGCAAGAGCTTCCGCACGTTCGGCCCGGTCGGTCCTTACCTCTGCCTGCTGGGTGCCAGGGACATGCATTACCTCAAGGCACTGCAGCTGCGCCTGACCGTCAACGACCAGCTGCGACAGAGCGACAGCACGGCCAACCTGGTTTACGGTCCCGCCGAAACCCTTACCGAACTTTCCGAAGTGCAAGATCTCGCCGTCGGCGACCTGATTGCCACCG
This sequence comes from Pseudomonas putida, assembly GCF_028682635.1. Taxonomy (GTDB): domain Bacteria; phylum Pseudomonadota; class Gammaproteobacteria; order Pseudomonadales; family Pseudomonadaceae; genus Aquipseudomonas; species Aquipseudomonas putida_AE. The sequence continues at coordinate 23,700 of NZ_JANHLK010000017.1, forward strand.
GTACGCCTGCCGGCTGTGCGCTGACGATTCCTTCGCCTGCCAAACAGCGCATCGCGGCGCTGCTGCCGGAAGCCACCAAGTGGAAACTGTTTCTCAAGGCGCAGGAGGGCCGCACGCAATATCTCAAGCCCGGTGACGTGGTCGAGGCGCGTATTCGCAGCGCCGATGGCGTGATCGACCTCGGTGTGCAGCGCAACCGTGTCGTGGAGCAAGCCTGATGGTGATGCAGACCCTGAACGACATCGAACGTCTCGAACGAGTCCCCTTGTCGGAGCGAGGGCTGGCCTCCAGCACGTATGAAGCACTACGCCAGGCGGCCGAGCGCACCCCGCAGGCACCGGCGCTGAGCTTCTTCGCCGATGCCGCCCATTTCAAACACACCCTGGAGTGGAACTATTCCCAGCTCTTCGCCGATATCACCCGCGCGGCCAATGCCTTCCATGACCTGGGCATTAGACCGGGTGAGGTGATTGCCTTTATCTTGCCCAACCTGCCGCAAACCCATTTCACGATCTGGGGCGGGGAGGCCGCAGGCATCGTCATGGCGATCAATCCGCTGCTTGAGGCCAGGCAGATGGCTGGCTTGCTGAATGCAGCGAAGGCATCCGTGGTGGTGACACTCGCGCCGACGGCGGGCAGTGATCTGTGGCCCAAGCTGGCTTCGCAGCTGGACCAGTTGCCCACGGTCAAGTCCGTGGTCTGGGTCAGCATGGAGCCCTGTGTCGACGCATCAATACGTGGGACTTCCGAAGCCACGGCTCTGCAGGAACGAGACGATATCGCGATCCACGATTGGCAATCGTTGATGGATGCCCAGCCGCACACACACCTCAAGAGCGGTCGGCAAATTCGCCCGGACGAATGCGCCTCCTACATCTGTACAGGCGGCACCACCGGGCTGCCCAAGATCGCCGCGCGTACCCATGGTTCGGAAGTATTCAACGCATGGTCTGTGTCTGCTCATTTGCAGCCACGCAGTGGTGGCCAGGTCATCTTTTGTGGCCTGCCGCTGTTCCATGTCAATGGCCAACTGGTGACCGGGCTGATGCCCTGGACCCAAGGCGACCATGTGATCCTCGGCACGCCCCATGGGTACCGTGGCGAGGGAGTCATCCCACGATTCTGGGAGATGGTCGAGCACTTCGGTATCAACCTCTTTTCCGGCGTGCCGACTGTTTATGCAGCACTGCTGCAACATGAATGGCAGGGCCGCGACCTGTCCAGCCTGCGCTTTGCCATATGTGGCGCCGCGCCAATGCCAGCCGAGCTCTTGCGCGAATTCGAGCGCAGCACAGGGGTAAGGATCCTTGAAGGTTACGGTCTTACCGAGGGCACCTGCGTTTCCTCGATCAATCCGCCCCATGGCGAGCGCCGTATCGGCTCCATCGGCCTCCGGATCGCCTACCAGCCTATGCGCGCGGTCGTGCTCGATGATTGCGGGGAGTACCTGCGCGATGCCGATGTGGATGAAATCGGTCTGATCACGATCAGTGGCCCGAACCTCTTCAATGGCTATCTGGAGGCGCGCCATAACCAAGGCCTGTGGATCGATATCGACGGTCAGCGCTGGCTCAATACCGGCGATCTGGGCCGCCAGGATGCCCAGGGTTACTTCTGGCTGACCGGACGCAGGAAGGAGCTGATCATTCGTGGCGGCCACAACATCGATCCCAAGCAAATCGAGGAGGCTCTGCAGGCGCATCCCGCCGTCGCCTTGGCTGCTGCCATCGGCAGCCCCGATGCCTACTCGGGCGAGGTGCCGGTTGCCTATGTTCAACTGCGTCCCGGGCACGGCTGCAACGCCGAAGAACTGGAGGCGTTCGCCCATCTCAACATCAGCGAACGGGCCGCCGTGCCCAAGCGCATTGAAATCCTCGAAGCGTTGCCCCTGACTGCCGTGGGCAAGATATTCAAGCCCGCTTTGCAGCAGCGGGAGATTGCCAGGGTAGTCGAGCAGGAAGTGCAACGAATGTGTCTGCAGGGAGTGGAAGTTGAGGTGGTACAGGATGCACGACGCGGGTTGGTCGCCTGCATCCGCGCGGGAGACAACCAACAAACCCTGGCGCTTCTTCTAGGGCGCTTCAGCTTTCAAGTGGAGTGGCTTGAATGAGTGTGAGTACGCCTCCCTAAGTCAAAATGATGCCCTGGTAACCAGGGCCATTTTCACAACTTCGATCAACGCCAACCCGCACTGCCAAGTGCACGGGAAGGCGAAGCCTTGCCCGCATTCAACCCACAAAAAGAACAAGAGGTGGACAATGAAAGTGAATAACCCTGCGCTCCCGTGTTTTTCTGCTTGGCAAGCGTTTGCATCCTGGGTCAGGTTAACCGGTGCCTTGGCCCTGATTGGCGCATCAACAACTGCAGGCGCCAATGGCATTGCCCTGAACGAGCAAAGCGCAAGCAGTGCGGGAACCGCTTATGCGGGAAGGTCGTCTTCGGCGCTGGATGCCAGCACCATCTTTGGCAACCCCGCAGGCTTGACCAGGTTAAAGCGCAGTGAGATTTCCGGCGGCGCCGCCGTCGTCTCGGTGAGCGACGACATCAGCGATGCGCAGAGCAGTGCCACGGGTACGAACAAGGGGGACTCGGTACCCTTGGGCGTTGTCCCTTTCGCCTACATGTCGACGCCGCTTGATGATCGTCTTTCGATAGGGCTGGGCCTCTATGCGCCGAGTGGTTTGATCAACGATTACGAGGGCTCTTTTCAAGGTCGCTACCATGGCTCCTATAGCACGACCAGGGAAATAACCCTGCAGCCCACCATTGCCTATCGGGTCAATGATTACCTGTCCATTGGTGGCGGACCAACGATCAACCGCTTCAATGCAAAGCTGCAGAATTATTTGGCTACCGGCGCCCTTAACAACGGCCAGGACACACTGGTGACCATCAAGGGCGATGACACGGCGCTTGGCTACAACGTCGGCATCCTGATCGACTTTACCGAGGCAACGAGTTGGGGGATCAACTATCACTCGAAGGTGGACTACACACTTGAAGGGCATACCGAGGTGTCTGGCTCCCCAAGCGCCATTCCGTTGGACGGAAAGTATGACAACAAGATAGACCTCACGATGCCCGAATCGGTGGATACGTCCATCACCCATCATTTCAATAGTCGCTGGACGGGATACCTGGGGGCTACCTGGAAACGCTGGAGCCGGATCCAGCAGGTCGAGGCCGTCAACAGTGGACTTTCGCCCCTGGGCGAGGCGGCTGGCCTGGGACGTGTAACCGAAGAAATGAACTGGCGCGACACCTGGTCCACCGCGGTTGGCGCAGCCTTTCAACTGAACCCGCAATGGCTGCTGCGGGCAGGCTATGCCTATGATCCGTCACCCATCAGGAATGCCGATCGCAGCGTGCGCATACCGGTTGGCAATCGCCAGGCCGTGACCCTGGGTGGTGCTTATTCGCCGAATGCCGACCTGACAATAGACTTTGCCTACGGTTATCTCTGGGATTCCAAAGTCTCGGTGAAACAGTCGAACAACACAGGTCTTCAGCCGCAATACAGCGCCAACTATGAAAACAGTGCGAATGGTCTTTCTGTGCAGGCGACCTGGCGGTACTGATCGGTGAGAAGAAGGCTTGAGGTTGAGCGACCCGCCTGGCCGCTCAATTCAGGAGGGGTTTAGAAGAGAATGTAAGCGGATGCCGTTGTTTGATTCAGGTCCATGTTACCGACCTGCAGTACTTCATATTCAGCGCGGACACCGATGTTGCGAAATACATCGAGTTCAACGCCGGCACCGTAGGTCAGGTCCACGCCCGTATCGTCATCGGCGGCATTGCCGTCGGCATCCCAGGCATGGGCACCGACAATGCCGAATACTCGCACTCGGTCTCCTAACGGAAAGCCGAGATGGGCACTGGCCTGGACAGACTTACCGTCGAAATCCAGATTGCTGTCTTCGAATTGGCCGAGATCAACGAAGGCGCCTTCGAAGGCCAGATAGTTGTTGAGGCGATAACCTGCAAAAACCTTATAACTGGTGTCTTCATCGTTCAAATGGACTTTGTCGGTTTCAATGCTGCTGACGCCGGCGCCAAGATATAAACCTTTGTCATCAGCGAGCGCCTGAAAAGACAGTAACGAAAGCAGTGAAACGAAGCCAAGGTTTCGAAATAGCATGTGAGGCAGGGTCCTTCTACGGGTTGTCGATGGGTGTTGGCCGAGAATTTGAATGAACGTGAAGAATGATTGAAGTCATTGATTGATATTTATGAATGGCTTCAAAGGGTTTGATAGGTGTTAACCAGCCAGGCTAAGGCAACGCCCGATAAATAGGCGGCCAGGCAAAAGATGACTTTCTGTTTGAGTGGTAGCGAATTCAGTCGATAGCGCATGCTTATCCCCTTGGGTAGAAACAAGCATGCTGACCATTCAGGCTGTGGGATGAAAATTATTGATTGTTATTTTTGGCGGCCGTGGCCAGTTTTGCAGAATTACGCCTGGCCGTTTCCGAGGGGGTTTCTCCATAAGCATCCTGATACGCTTTGGAAAACCGGCCCAGATGGTGAAAATTCCAATACATGGCGGTTTCAGTGACCGTCGGCCAAGTGTTGCGGATCAAGTCCCGACGGGCACGAGCGAGTCTCAGGTTCTTGATGTAAGCGATCGGCGAAATCCCGAACGTTTCGACGAAGCCATGGTGCAAGCTGCGAGTTGTGGTTTGAAGTTGTTTGACCAACGCCTTCATGCTGAGGGATTTTTTGGTGTTTTCATGAATGTATTGCATGGCCTCTATTGCGATCTTTCTTCTTCGCGGGGGAGTAAGCGTGGATCGGCCAACAGGTATCAGGGCCCGTAGCAGAGAAATCAGCAACGCACTTTCAGCCGCTGAAGTTTCAGCGCAGCTGAGCGGTTGCAAACGAGGCGGGGTGGCGTCCATGGAGTAGGCGTTGATCGCCTGAATGGCGGATTGCACCAACTGGTAATGTGCAACCTGAAAGCGCTGCTCCTTTCTATCCCGCAGCATATCGATGGAAGAATGGTTTCCAAGGCAATGTACGTAATGTTCGAGAGTCGTGGTCAGGGTGAAAAGCGTTTCATTCGGCTCGCAGGTGTAGTGCACGGGCTCACCGCTATACAACACGATGATTTCGTTAGGCCACAAATGATGATTATTGACCGTGGGTCGACCCATCAAAGCCTGTGAAATGGCAAGGGTTACAAAGCCCTGAGGGACACAACCCATCAAGGTGACGGTTGAGTCAAACTCCAGACGACTGCATTGCAGCCTGGAACCCTGAAAGAGCTTGTGCTGCCTGATGTTTGCTTCGTGTTCCAACGGTGCGAGGCTCAGCTGCCAACGGCCAACTGTTCTATCGGTTTGGTCCGCAGGCGTGGCCGTTACGTGAAAGACTTCATCAGGGATCATGATGCTCATGGAATAGATTGCTCTTCAGCTAATTGGACAGTGCCCGGGTTTTTCTCAGGCATCGACAATGCCGCAGTAAAGACGTACGCGTCGCTCGAGGATAACTCCACCAGGCCTTGAAGTTTATCGGGTGCCAGGTTCGATCCAAAGATCGCGGTTTTCTGGCTGGCCGGGCCGATGGCTGCCGCATCAAAAGCAAAAAAATCCTCAGCACGATAGGCTGTGACAATCCTGTAATCGGACTTTTCATCGCTCAGCTTGTTCTTGTTGCTTTCAATACGCGTCAGGTCGGCGCCATAGAGTTCCTTGTCATCAGCCAAGGCCTTGAGAGACAGCAATACACCAAAGGATACGGTAGCGAGGTTTTTTAGCAGCATTGACGTGCGTTCCTTGTTGATGATGTTTTCAGGCAGTGCCTGCGGATAGTCCTGCTCCCACGGTGCTGGTTGAAGTCAAAAACTCATATTTTGCTCAAACTGGAGTCAGCGACAGGTCGTGACTCTGATTGTTGATTTTGTGGCGGGGCAGGCAAGGCGTTGTCAAAAGCGTCTTCATCGTCATGGGCTTGCTTTTCAGAGTAGATTTTCAAGTGCTTGAGCTTGATTGTTTCGTTGGGGCTCATTTCCAATTCGTAGAGTTCGATTTCCGTACTGCCGACTGAATATTCATTGTGTGCCGCGCAAGGAAACGATAGTGCAGCCAGCGCTAGAGCTGCCAGGATCCTGGTTATCATTGATTTGACGACTCGCGGAAAATGTATGTTTTCAACGCTGATGTCAGCAGGAACGACTTCGAGCGCTACAAAGGCGGGATGTTGCGGGGGGAGGGGGTTTGATTCAAATTAGTAATTATTATTTTTGTTCTGATGTGATGGGTTGCAGATGTCTCAGTGATTCATGCAGCGCAAGCGGCCAATGTCATGTACATAAAAGCATACGGCGTTTTTATTGGAGGTGGGGAGCAACTCATAGTTGAGAACGGCGCCTTCCTGTAGAACGAATTGACGCCTGAAAAACAGATCCGGAGTCTTTTCAATGGCGAATAATTCAGTGTCCTGGCTGAGTTTGACGTTGCTGATCTTTATTTGCACATGGTGTTTGCTTTCCCGGACAATCTGCGCCGAGATGGTTGCATTACGAATCTTTCCGTTCAGGCTTTCAATCGTGGTTTGTGTCAGTCGGCCATGGCCGATGGTCAGGTACTCTTCGGTATTGAGTTGATTGGAGTCCTCCAGCCATTGACGAGTCATGGTTTGATAACTGATATTTTCCATGTAATAAGAGGGCGAATAGGTCAGGGAAAAGACACAGGCCGCGTTGATGATTGCAAGCACGATCCAGTGAACAGTTGAAGAGGTCATTGACTTCATAGGGTGGCTTCCAAACATTGCCGGATCATCGGGGCAAGGTCTTTTTGCCCGCTATTCAATTGCAGGTTTGCAGTGCTTAGATCCGGACGAACGCACGAAACAGAGTAGTTTGTTTTAAACAGGTTCAACCAGACTTCGCCTTTCAAGTTTGGCGGTAGCTGTTGCACTTGGGTCGCCGAGAGATCCCTCAGCGATTCAGCTTCGGCGACACTCTCGCCTAATGCATGGATGACCAGTTCATTTTGTTTGAGGGTGGAGACTTCTATTTTCGATGTGTCGAAACCTGAGTGGAAACCCGTGTAGGCGCAGACTGCCAAGGTCAGCACATAGCCGATTAAATGGGCTTTTGTCAGGTAAGTTGATTTCCTGGTCTTTGCTGAAGGCACCGCAAGATCGTCATTCCCGAACGGCGCCGGCTCTTCAACGGCGAGCACAGGCGCAGCTTCTTCCGAGGGCGTTGGGGGATTTGTGGGGACATCGACTACATAAAGACGGTTGAAGCAATAACCTCTTCGCGGAACCGTCATCAGAATCTCGTGATCACGGCTGTCATTGAGAATGTTTCTAAGGGAGAAAACCGCCTGGTTCAAACTGCCGGAGGCGACGACGCGGTCATTCCAGGTGTAGTCGATGATCTCTTCACGACTTTTAGTCTGCCCGGGCTCCATGAGCAGCAGCTCCAATAGACGCGATTCTGCTCTGCCTATCGTAGTGCTTTGTACTTCCCCATGGGGCGTGGTGAGGGTAAGCAAGGCGGTGTCTGGATCGAAAAGGGCCATGGCACCATTTTTCAATGTGAAGGCGTAGCGCATGGGAGTCCTCCGTTCAGGTGGTTCTGGCTGAGTATAGAGACGGTTTCAGAGGCCGATTTGACGCAGTGCATTCTTGTCGAAGGGAACGGCTATGAGCGGGGGCGGTGATGATGCGCGGATCGAATGACCGGCGCTATCCGAAAACTGCAAGGTGGGCGAGCCTTACTTCGCCCATTCAGATGCAAAGATCGGAAATTCCTGATGGTAGGTTTTTTTTGGCTGTTTCTATACTGGCCACCCATTCAAAGGTTTAAAAACCACAGCGATAAAAACAACAAAGCTGCAAGTCAACTCTGAATAAGCTATTTGATTGGCTTGTTCGGGTTGTGAGTATCTGCATTTTGCATAGTTGAATAATAAGAGCGGTGTTCAAACCGATTCCCACGGCTTGACGCTACAAGATCTTCTATAGCTATTAATCAGAGCCTGACAAATGAACTTCTATGAAATCATCGGTTATGACCGTGACGGAACTGTTCGTGAACTTGATACAGCGCTGAACAAGGGGACGCTCACCACCAGGGATGTAACGTTTTCCGCACTTGGTTTTAATGCTCCGGGCTGGATTGCCGCCTCTTCGATGTCGATTCTTTACTCGATATCGGGCCACCATGCGCCGCTGGCCATATTGATTGCGTACTTCTTCCCCATGCTGGTCATGGCGTTCTGCATGATCTCCCTCACTCGCCAGGCCCCCTCGGCAGGCGGCGTCTTTACCTTCACCTCGCGTTTCCTGCATACCAGCGTCGGGACCATTCTCGGCTGGGCCTACTCCGTTGCCTGTACGGCAGTAATGGCCATGTGCGCAATCATCGGCACCGAATATATCCAGGCGCTGTTCCCGGCCCTGGCGGGTGCGCTCAACGCCAAACTGATTGGCACGGGCATGGTCCTGGTCTTCCTGGCCATTTCCTGCAAGGGCGTCAATGCCACCGCGAAAATTGCCAGCATTTTCCTGATTTTCGAGATCGGTGTCGTTGCCGGGCTCGGGTTGATGGGCATCATCGACCCTCAGGTACCGGATCTGTCGGTGCTGTCCATGTACACGCCAGAAGGGGCGGACGGTTGGTCAGCCATCGGGCCAGGGGTGCTGTTCGGTGTATGGATGCTCGCCAACTTCGATTCGGCGATCAACTACATCGAGGAGTCGCGGATTCCGGTTCGTACCGTGCAACGCTCCATGCTGCTCGTGCTGACGTCCGCCTTCGTCATCTACACCCTCGCGGCCATCGGCTGGCAGTACGCCGTGCCCGTGGAGACACTGGCGGCCATCATCGAGGACGGCAACGGTGGGCCAATCGCCGCGGTGGCAAACGTCTACTTGCCACCGGCCATGGCGTGGATTGCCTTGTTCGTGGTGATTACGTCGGCCTGTGCCGGCATGCAGATCTCTTCGAGTGCAGCGGCGCGCACGCTTTATCGCATGAGTGAAGAAGGGCATCTGCCGTTGGCGCTCAGTGCCGTCAACAAGACCAAGTCGCCCTGGCTCGCCAGCGTGATCGTCGCGGCCGACGCCATTGCACTGCTGTGGTGGAAGCCGCTGGACAAGATCGTCTGGTACTACGACGTGGTGACTATCACGCTGGTGATGTCCTACATGGCCGCCATTGCTGCCTTCATTGTCATGACGTTCCGCCGTCAGCGTTTGGCAATCGCGTTCGCACTGTCGATCCCTGCAACTCTCGCCATTCTCGTCCTGGGATACATCGGTTACACCGCCGGCGCCAATCCGGTCTCGCCAGAGGATCAATACACGGCCTGGTACCTGGGCGCGCTGACGATACTGTCTGGCGCACTGATCCTGGTCTGGCAATCGCGTGTCTCCAGGAAACCCGTACTTTCCAAAGCCTGATTTGCACGCACGGCTTTCATCTAAAAATCATGGGAGAACTTATGAAACGTGTAGTCGTTATCACGGGCGCTGCAAGGGGTATTGGGCTGGCCATCGCCAGGCGTTTTGCGGCAAGTGGTGATCATCTGGTGCTCAACTACTTCGACACCAGGGATCAACTGGACGAGGTCATCCGCACAGCCGAAGCCAACGGTGGCGACGGGATCACCGTCCAGGCCGATATCAGTCATCCCGAAGCCGCGGCCGGGATCATTCGCGAAGCCGAGGGTCGCTACGGGCGGGTCGATATCCTGGTCAACAATGCCGGCAGACTGGTTTCAGCGACCGTCGAGCAAACGACCTGGGCGCAGTGGGAGCAGATGATCAGTACCAACCTCGGCGGGACCTGGGCCTGCATGCAGGCGGTGTTGCCGGGCATGCTCGCACGCGGTCAGGGGCGGATCATCAACATCAGCTCCGAGCTGGGGCTGATCGGCTTCCCGACCTATGCCGCGTACTGCGCTTCCAAGGGCGGGGTGATCGCGCTGACCAAGGCGGTCGCCAAGGAAGTGGCCCCCAAAGGTGTACTGGTCAACTCGGTGGCGCCGGGGCCGATCGAGACCGACATGCTGATCAACGACACCCTCGAATTCAACGATGAAACCCGTGCGAGCCTGCCGTTGAGGCGCTTCGGCAAGCCGGATGAAATCGCCGCCATGGTCGAAGCCCTGGCCGGGCCCGCCGGTGATTACATGGTTGGACAGATCATCAGCCCCAATGGCGGCGCTGCGATCTAGCTGGGTGTCTTGAAGTTTGACTTCACCGCTAATAACAAGAAGGAAACATCATGAGCGCTGTAATGATTACCGGTGGTTTGGGCTATGTGGGCAGATACCTGACCAGGAAGCTCAGCGAGCAAGGCGTCAAGGTGGTGAGTTACAACCGTGACTACTCCGAAGCCAGGTCTGAATTCATGACGCCTGTGCAGGGGGAGTTATTCGATATCCCGAGGATTGTCAGGACCATCAAGGAACATGGCGTTGATCGAGTCATTCACACGGCGGCCATGTCCCATCCCGACTTGTCCATCGACCTGCCCATCACGACGGTGACGGCGAACATCGATGGCACCATCCATTTGCTTGAAGCCATGCGCCTGGCGGGCATCAAGAAGTTGGTCAACTTTTCTTCGGAAACGGTCTATGGACATTACGAAGGAGAGATCAATGAGCAAACACCGACCTACCCAACGACTCCCTACGGCGTCACCAAGATTGCCACCGAGCACTTTGGCCGGGTCTACAACGATCTCTATGGCATGGAAGTGATTTCCCTGCGAATCGCCGAAGTGTATGGCCCGGAAAACAAGATGCCCCAGGTGCTCAGGGACATCCTCAAAACCGTCCACCGTGGTGAAACATTTACCTTGGCTTCGGGCGGCGATCACAGGTTCCACTACATCCACGTGGAAGACGTCGTGCGTGCCGTATTGATGGCGGCCGAAACCCGGGACCTCAAAGGCGGCGTCTTCAATATTGCCGGTGATCGCTCCTGGACGCTGCATCAAGCCGTTGAAATCATCCGCAAGATCATTCCCCAAGCGCGTATCGAAGTGGGCGGCGGTTATTGGCACCTCGATCGCCATGGCGAATGGGACCTGAGTGCCGCCGAGCGGGAGTTGGGTTATCGCGCGCAGTGGACGCTGGAAAAAGGACTCACCCATTATTCCAAGTGGTTGGTCGATCACGAGTATTGATCGGGCGCTGGGTCGCTGTTGTTGGTGAACGTTCAATACTCACGGGTGATTACGCATGATTGAAAATCCGATTGTCTGGCCAAACGGTGCACGCTGCGCCGTGGCCTTTACCTTTGATATGGATGCAGACAGCATTCTGCATGTGGCGCACCCCAAGGATTCCGCGACACGGGTTGCGAGTATTTCGATGCTGCACTACGGCCCTAAAGTGGCGATACCAAGGATCCTGGAAACCTATCGACGCTTCGAGATCAAGCAGACGTTTTTCATTCCAGCCTGGTGCATCGAGCAATACCCGCAGGCCATCGAGGCGATCGTCGAAGGTGGGCACGAAATTGCCCACCACGGCTACATCCATGAGCATCCCAACGAGCTGAGTCGGGAAGAGGAAGCCTATTGGCTCGATCGTGGTTGCGACACCATCAAGCGCTTTACCGGTCAGGCACCGCGCGGCTGGCGGGCGCCGCTTTACAACATGTCAGAGCACTCGGCTGACCTGTTGATCGAACGCGGTTTCAGTTATGACGCCTCCTTGATGGGCGATGATGTGCCTTATCTGTTGCGCACGGGAGCGGGGGACTTGGTGGAGTTGCCCTCAAGCTGGGCGCTGGATGACTGGCCGCAGTACATGCACAGCATCGACCTGGATTTCCAGATGCCGATCCAGTCGCCGCAACGCGCCGTCGAGGTGTTCAAGGCCGAGTTCGATGCCGCCTGGGAGTATGGCGCGCTCTTCGTGCCGGTCTGGCATCCGTTCCTTTCCGGTCGATTGTCACGCTGGCATGAGGTGTCGAAGCTGATCGAATACATGATGGCCAAGGGTGATGTCTGGTTTGCCCGGATGGACGAGATCGCCGCGCATGTCCAGCGCAGTGTGGCCACAGGGGCCTATGAACCGCGGATTGACAGGCTGCCTTATTATCAGGGACCGGTTAAGGCCCATCGATAACAGGGGAGAGGCGACCCTCGAGGGAGGGTCGCTGCTTTGCCTGATCCCCGGTCATTGCGGCCACTGCTCAAGCAGTATCGACACGAACTTTTCTGCGGCCGGGGAGAGTGAAGCGCCCCGTCGATAGACGAGCCCCAACGACCGGTTGACCACGGGGTCGATGAGAGGAACGCTGACCAGTGTTGGATGATCGCCTGCGGGCATCGCCAGGCTGGGCATCGCCGACACGCCTAGCCCTGCTTCGACCAATCCCAATGACGTGGAAAGATGCTGCACTTCGTAGAACCACTGCGGACGCCAGCTCAGGCCTGACAGCGCGTGATCCAGCAGCATGCGGTTGCCGCTCAGCCGGCCCACGCCGATCAACCGATAGTCGCCCAGTTCAGACCAACTGACCGAACTGCGCCCGGCCAACTCATGGTCGCGCCGGCAGGCGAGGACAAAGGGTTCGTTGACCAAGGGCACGAACTCGATGTCGGGGTGCTGGCCGCTCATCATGTTGATGCCAAAATCCGCTTCACCGCGCAGCACCGCTTCCAGGCCTTCATTGGCACTCAGGTCGAGCAGGCGAATGCGGATTTTCGGGTAACGTTCGTTGTAGATGCGGATCACCGAGGGCAGGAAGTAGAACGCCGCGGTGGGGATGCAGGCGAGCGTTACCCGACCGATCTGCCGTTCCGCCAATTCGCGGATATTGAGAATCGAGTCGTCGAAGTCGTCCAGCAATCGACGTGCCTTGGGCAGGAAATCACGTCCGACGCTGGTCAGGCTGACCTTGCGCGTTGTTCGATCGAGCAGCGCAGTGCCCAGCCCCTCCTCGAGTTTCTTGATCCGCCGGCTCAAGGCGGGCTGCGACAGATGCAAGGCTTCTGCGGCTTCGTGAAAGCTGCCCAGCTCAGCGATTTTTACAAAGGACCTGATGTCCTGAAGCTCATATTCCATGTGCTTGTCTCACCCAAAAGAGGCTTGGCCACGGCCGGAAAGATTCATTCGTGAAGTGGAATAATAGCGCCAATCTTTGCATTGGAAACACCAGTGCTTCCCTGTCACTCTTGTTTGCAAGACATCAATTAACCCGATTGATCAACAAGAGTGATAAGCCATGCAACGTATTCCTTGTGTTCTCATGCGCGGTGGTACCTCCAAGGGCCCGGTATTTCTCGCTTGGGATCTACCGGTCTGCGTTAAAGAGCGCGATGAACTGTTGCTCTCGGTGATGGGTTCCGGTCACGAACTGGAGATTGACGGCATCGGCGGCGGCAGCCCGCAGACCAGCAAGGTCGCGATCGTCAGTCCTTCGTTGCATCCCGAGGCGGACGTCGATTACCTGTTTGTCCAGGTCATGGTGTCCCAGCGTCGGGTCGACACGGCGCCCAACTGCGGCAACATGCTCTGCGCCGTCGGCCCGTTTGCTATCGAGCAGGGCCTGGTCAAGGCAGCCGGCGACTCCACCCGGGTGCGCATTCGCAACCTCAACACCGGCACCTTCGTCACCTCCGACGTGCTGACGCCCAACGGCAAAGTCAGCTACGAGGGCGACACGGTCATCGATGGCGTGCCGGGCAGCGCGGCCCCGGTGCAGTTGACCTTCCTCGATGCGGCTGGCAGCAAGACCGGCAAGCTTTTCCCCACCGGCAACACCCTGGATGTGTTCGACGGGGTGCCTGTGACCTGCATCGACATGGCCATGCCGATGGTGATCATCGAGGCCCGTCATCTGCACAAGCGCGGCGATGAAACCCCGGCCGAGCTGGACGCCGACAAGGATTTCCTGCGTCGGCTCGAAGCCTTGCGGTTGCAGGCGGGAAGGGCGATGGGGCTGGGCGATGTCAGCGACAAGGTCATCCCCAAGCCGGTGCTGGTGTCCCCGGCCAAGGCCGGTGGCACCCTGCAGGTTCGCTACTTCATGCCCCACAACTGCCATCGCGCGTTGGCCATTACCGGCTCCATCGGCCTGGCGACGGCCTGTGTCAGCGAAGGCAGCGTCGTCGCGCGGATGCTCGGCAACAGCGGTGGTCCGCGCCTGCAACAGGTGCGTATCGAGCACCCGAGCGGCGGCATCGATGTGGTGTTGTCCTACATCGGCGACAACGGCCAGACCATCCGTGCCTCGGTTGTGCGCACCGCGCGACGGCTGTTTTCCGGTTTCGTCTATGCCCCGGCTTCCCAGCGACTCGCCGGGTAGTGATCTGACGCTGCCTGGGTTTGCATCAGCACAATTCTAAAAATGGGTGATGCCATGAAAATCGTAAAATCGCTCTACTTTCAAATCCTCTGCGCGGTCCTGCTCGGTGTCGTGGTCGGGCATTTCTGGGGCCAGCAAGCCGTCGCCCTCAAGCCATTGGGGGATGCCTTCATCAAACTGGTGAAGATGATGATTGCCCCGGTGGTGTTCTGCACCATCGTCACCGGCATTGCCGGGATGAGCGACAAGCGCTCGCTCGGGCGCTTGTTGAGCAAGACCATGCTGCTGTTCCTCGGGCTGACGGTGGTCAGCCTGATCATCGGCCTGGTGGCGGTCTACCTGTTCAAGCCGGGCGCGGGAATGAACATCGATCCCAGCCAGTTGAGCACCGCAGGGTTGTCCCAGTACATGGAGTCGGCAGCCAAACTCGGGGTCGTCGAGTTTTTCATGCACATCATCCCCGATACGTTCATCGGTGCGTTCAGCAAAGGCGAAGTGCTGCCGGTGCTGTTTATCGCAGTGCTGTGCGGGTTTGCCCTGTCATCCCTGGGTGAGCGCGGCAAGCCCGTGCTCGATGTACTGGAAGCCGCATCGCAGATGGTCTTCAAGATTTTTTCCTACCTGATGCGCTTTGCGCCGATCGGTGCCTTCGGGGCGCTGGCGTTCACGGTCGGACAGTACGGCATCACCTCGCTGGGCTCCCTGGCGAAGTTGATCATGACCTTGTACATCGCCTGCGCTTTCTTCGTCTTTGTGGTGCTGGGGAGCATTTGTCGCGCCCATGGTTTCAGCCTGTGGAAGTTGCTGCGCTACCTGCGCGAAGAGTTCCTGGTGGTGCTGGGCACGTCTTCCACGGAACCGGTGATGCCACGCATGCTGGAAAAGCTCCAGGCGCTGGGGTGCAGGAAGGGTGTCGTGGGGCTGGTGTTGCCGACGGGGTATTCGTTCAATCTCGATGGCACGGCGATCTACCTGTCGCTGGCGGCGGTCTTCATTGCCCAGGCCTGCAATATCGAGCTGAGCCTCACGCAGACCCTGACCATGCTGGCAATCATGCTGCTGTCCTCCAAAGGCGCCGCAGGGGTCACCGGCAGCGGCTTTGTGGCCCTCGCCTCGACGCTGTCGGTGATCCATGACATTCCGCTGGCGGGCCTGGCCTTGTTGATCGGCATCGATCGTTTCATGTCCGAAGCCCGTGCATTGACCAGCCTGGCCAGCAATGCCGTGGCGACCGTGGTCATCGCCATCTCCGAGAACGCCTGCGACCGTCAGGTGCTGCTCGATACCCTGGACGGAAAAACCGCGACGCCGCTGGCCGGGGACCAGGCCTGGGAGCCTGTCGAAGTCGCCCACCGCAGCTGACCGCTACCCGCAAAAACCGTTAATCGCCGCCCATTGCCGGACGTTGCCGATTGCAACGTCTGGTAGTCTCGGGGTCGTTCGCCTGCGCGTCGATCTCGCCATCAATAACAACAAGAGAGATGCCCTATGCTCGCCTTACTCGGCCTGGCCATGGTGGTAGTGTTCACCTACCTGATCATGTCCAAACGCTTGTCGCCCATCGTTGCGTTGACCGTTGTGCCGATCGTCTTTGCCTTGATCGGCGGTTTTGGCGGGTCCACCGGGAAAATGATGCTCGACGGCCTGAAGATGGTCGCGCCGTCGGCCGCGTTGCTGCTGTTCGCGATCCTGTTTTTCGGCTTGATGATCGACTCGGGCCTGTTCGACCCGCTGATCCGCAAGATTCTCAAGCGGGTCAACGGCGACCCGATGAAAATCGCCATCGGCACCGCGCTGCTGTCGTTGACGGTCGCACTGGACGGCGATGGCACGACCACCTACATGATCACCTGCGCGGCGATGCTGCCGTTGTACAAGCGCATCGGCATGAATCCGATGATCCTGGCGACCATTGCCATGCTGTCGCTGAGCATCATGAGCGGCTTGAGCCCCTGGGGCGGGCCGGCCACCCGGGCGATTGCCGCGCTGGGGGTGGATGCGGGGGAATATTTCATCCCGTTGTTGCCGACCATGATCGGCGGCGCCGCCTGGGTGGTCTTCACCGCCTTTCTGCTGGGTCGCGCCGAGCGCAAGCGCATCGGTAACATCCAGCTGCAGAGCGGCGGTGGTGATTGCTACATCAAGGCCATTCTTGAAGACACACCGCACAAACGCCCGAAGCTGGCCTACGTGAACCTGATGCTGGTGATCGGCGTGATGATCGCGCTGGTGATGGGCCTGGCCCATTCGGCGATCCTGTTCCTGATCGGTTTTGTCCTGGCGCTGATGATCAACTACCCGCAGCTGGACATCCAAAAGGAACGCATCCTCGCCCATTCCGGCAACGCCATGACCGTGGTCCTGCTGGTGTTCGCCGCCGGTGTCTTCGCCGGGATTTTCTCCGGCACGAAAATGGTCGATGCCCTGGCCCAGACGCTGGTGGAGTGGATTCCACCGTCCTGGGGCCACCTGTTTCCGCTGGTGGTGGCGATTACCAGCATGCCCTTGACCTTCGTGTTGTCCAACGATGCCTATTACTTCGGCGTAGTGCCGATTCTCGCCAACGCAGCGGCCGCCTACGGCATCGACCCGGTGGAAATCGCCCGGGCATCGGTGCTGGGCCAACCGGTGCACCTGATGAGCCCCTTGGTAGCGTCGACCCTGTTGCTGGTGGGCATGGTCGATCGCGATATCGGCGACTTCCAGCGCGCCACCGTGAAATGGGCCGTGCTCACCTCCCTGGTGATCACCGCACTGGCCCTGCTGACCGGCGCCTTGACGCTGTTCTCCTGAGTTATCCCTGACGCACGGCTAGACGCCTGTCCACGCGCCGTTCGCCGGCGCGCGGATTCCTGCATCCTGAAAAACAACAAGAGTAGTTCCGCATGACCCATTCTCTGATTGGCAGGGCGCTTTTACCTCTTCTTGGGGTATTCCCGATTGCCGTGGTTGATGCCAGCGATTTCATCGACGACAGCAAGCTGAAGCTGCAGCTGCGCAATGTCTACTTCAACGAAAACTTTCGTGATGAGCATGGCCTGAGTGCCCGTGCGGCCAGCACCGCAAAAAGTGAGCGCACCGAATGGGCGCAGGGCTTCCTTCTGGATTACCAGTCGGGGTTTACCCCGGGGACAGTGGGTCTGGGTGTTGATGCACTGGGCTTGCTGGGGGTGAAGCTGGATTCGGGGCGAGGGCGCAGCGGTACCGGCCTGTTGCCGGTGCATGACGATGGCCGCGCCGCCGATGAATTCTCCAGCGCCGGCGCCACGGCGAAGATCAGGCTGGCCAAGAGCACCCTCAAGTACGGGACACTGCTGCCGAAGACGCCCGTACTGATCTACAACGATGCACGCCTGTTGCCGCAGACCTATGAGGGCGGCCAGCTGACCAGCACGGATATCGACAACCTGACCCTGACCGGCGGACGCCTGGACCGCTTCAAGCAGCGTGATTCCACGGACAGTGTGTCGATCGTGCCTGATGGCTTCTCGGGCGACAGAGGCGGGGACTTCACCTACGCCGGCGCCGACTACAAACTCGGCAAGAACACGCGCCTGAGCTACTTCCACGGCGAGCTGGAAGACTTCTATCGCCAGGACTTCGCCGGCATCCAGCACGATCTGGCGTTAGGTCGCGGGACCCTGACCGGCGACCTGCGCTATTTCAACAGCCATGACGCGGGCCGCGCCTACGCCTCGAAGATTGACAACGACATGCTCAGTGCCCTGGTGTCCTACGCGGTGGCAGGCCACACCTTTGGCGGCGGCTATCAAACCCTCAGCGGTGATGCAGGGCTGCCCTACATCAGCGGTGCCACGGTTTACTCGTTCAGCAACGCCGGTATCGGCAAGTTCATCGAGGAGGACGAGAAAACCTGGATGCTCAGCTACGGGTACGACTTTGCGCCCCTGGGCGTCCCAGGCCTGACGTTCCTGACCCGATACCTGAAGGGCAACGATGGCAAGTCCGACACCCGGATCAAGGAATCCGAACGTGACACCGAACTGGCCTACGTGGTCCAGAGTGGTGCGTTCAAAGGCGTCGGTGTAAAGCTGCGCAACTATGTCTACCGCGCGGACTTCGCACGTGGGCGCGACAGCAACCGGATTTACATCACCTATGACATCGCGCTCTGGTAGAGCGCACGTTGGCAGCCTGGCCTGATTGGACCAGGCTGCCATCACTCGTCCGACGATCCACTGAACTGCCGGTTTTAGCGCTTGATCAGGGAAATCTTCGTACCTTCGATGCTGATCCCGGCCATCAAACCTTGCTGGGAGAAGATGAACGCGTAGGCGTCGTCTTTCAACGTCGAGCTGGACAGGTTCTTCGAAAGCCCCTCATCCACCACGACCACCGTTGGCCCTACACCGATTTCCCAACCTTTGGTTTCAGTGATGTATTTCACCGCTTTGTCGGTCATCAGGAAAACCACATAGCCATAGGACTGGGCGCCGGCCTGCAAGCCCCAGGAGCCGCCGACGGAGTTGTAGTAATCCACTGCTGTGTTGCCTTTCATCAAGACGCCTTCGCCGTAGCTGCCGCCGAACACCAGGCCCGCCTTGATGATTTTCGGGAAGACCAGTATCGCCTTGGCTTGTTTCCCAATGGTTTCGGCAGCGGGATTGGTCTTGTACAGGGTTTGCAGCGCTTGCTTGGAGTCGGTGGTGAGGTCCTCGGCGGTCGCGGCGCCTGCCGTATTCAGGAAACTGGCCGAGGCCAATGCGACAACCGCAAGCAAAGCCGTCAGGAACATCCGTATGGATTGAGTCATTTGCGTACTCCGATAAGGGAGCATTGGATGGCAGTAGCAGTCAGCGCCTACTTGCGGCAGGAACCGAAATCACTGAACGTTATCCGGCGCACCCTGGAATGTGTGGATTTCAAGCGTCGCGGCTGAGTGGAACAAGTGATCAGTTGCGATGCCATCACTTGTTGTGACCACTGAGTGATGGCAGCAGTTCATCACTGCCGTTCGTATTGTCTGTTCCCGGTGGGCGCGCAAGGTGCCGGTTCATTGCGATCGGGCACCTGCGAAGCGAGCGTCAGCCTTTGATGAAGGACAGCAGATCCTGGTTGATCACGTCGGCATGGGTGGTGCACATGCCATGGGGCAGGCCGGGGTAGGTTTTCAACGTGCCCTGTTTGAGCAGCTTGATGGCCAGGTGCGCCGAATCGGCGATCGGCACGATCTGGTCGTCTTCGCCGTGCAGCACCAGGGTCGGCACGTCGATGGCCTTCAAGTCGTCGGTAAAGTCGGTTTCCGAGAAGGCTTTGATGCAGTCGTACTGCGCCTTGGCCCCACCATTCATGCCCTGGCGCCACCAGTTGTCGATGATCGCCTCGGAGACTTTCGCGCCCGGGCGATTGAAGCCATAGAAGGGACCGCTCGGAAAATCACGATAAAATCCTGAACGGTTGTCGGTCAGGGCCTTGCGCAGACCATCGAAGACGTCCAGAGGCAGGCCGCCCGGATTGTTCGCGGTGCGCAGCATGATCGGCGGCACGGCACCGATCAGCACCGCCTTGGCGACGCGACCGCGGCCATGACGCGCCACATAACGCGCCACCTCACCGCCACCGGTGGAGTGACCGATGTGCACGGCGTTCCTGATGTCGAGATGCGCCATCAGCTGCGCCACGTCGGCGGCATAGGTATCCATCTCGTTGCCCATGGCGGTCTGCGAGGAACGACCATGGCCACGGCGATCGTGGGCAATGACGCGAAAGCCCTTGCCTGAGAAAAACAGCATCTGTGCATCCCAGTCGTCACTGGACAGGGGCCAGCCATGATGGAACACCAGCGGCTGTCCGGTGCCCCAATCCTTGTAGAAAATCTGCGTGCCGTCCTTGACGGTGAGTATCCCCGACCCGCTGGCATGGCCGTCGTTCTTGCTGCCCGCCGGCACCGCTGCCGGGGTCGATTGCGCTGCGAGCGCAGGTAGCGTCACGGCCAGGGCGGCGGCCATGGCGCCGGTGGTCATCAATCCTCTGCGGGTAGTTCCGCTTGTCTCATCTGTCATGATCGACACCTCATGTGTGTTTTGAAGGTAGCGCCGGCGGGGCCCGGGACAGGCCATCCGGCGACGCTTTGGCAGCTCAGAATTTATGAGCAAACCAAGGCACTGAACACTGGACATGGGTGTGTGGGATTAACGCTTTGGTATGGGCAACCCCCCTGTAGGAGCGAGCTTGCTCGCGAAAAACCAGAGAACGCCACGGGGCGTCAGGTTTCCCGCGTCATCGTTAGCGTCCATCGTCGGAGCGTTCCAATTTACCGGGCGGGATGTGGACCTGTATCCGAGCTTTCCCGGAAAGCGTGGGCCTGTCCGAAACGAATGCTTGCGGCCTGAGATTGTCCCCGCCAATATCAATCGCTATCCACCCCTCGGCAGCGCCTGTGAACCGGGCCAACTAATCAGCACATTAGCGAAAAAAATACCCCTCGGAGAGGGGTACTTGTGTGGTTACAATTTACTGAGGTCCCTAGGCGGGACGCCAGGTGGATCAAAGCTTCGGCAACTGCCCGATACGCCCCATCATCTCGGTCACGATCTGCAGGTCGAGCAGGAACTGCTCGGTGGTCTTGAACTCGTTGTCGTTGTGACCGGTGTACTTGACGTCCGGCATGGCCAGGCCGAACTGCACGCCGTTGGGCAGTTCATGCACCGAGGTGGCGCCGGCGGAGGTGCCGAACTTGTGCTCCATGCCGAGGTTTTCGCTGGCCACGGCGAGCAGGGCCTTGACCCATTCGCCCTCGGGGTTGCGGAACATCGGTTCGGCGATGGAGTAGTCGAAGGCTGGGGCGATCTTGCTCTGCTTGCTCCACGCATCCAGTTTTGTAGCGATTTCAGTCTTGAGCGTTTCCGGCGATTTGCCCTTCGGCACGCGCAGGTTGACCGCCAGCTTGAAGGCTTTTTCATCCATCCCGACATAGGTCAGGGAGGTGGTCAGCGGGCCCATGAATTCATCGGAGAAACCCACCCCCAACTTGCCACCCAGGTAGTCCAGGCCCCAGTTGTCGGCGGCGTAGCGGGCCGCGTCGGTGATGTGGTTGTGCTTGAGTGCGACCTTGCCGTCGAGGCTGTTGATGAAGTCGAGCATCCTGGCCACCGGGTTGACACCGGACTCGGGCTCGGAGGAGTGGGCGGAGACGCCGGTGACGGTCAGCTTGACGTCCTTGCCATCCACCTTGGCGGTGACTTCGAAGTTGCCGCCATTGCGCTTGGCATACTCGCTGCCGGCCTGTTGCAGGCTGGCGGCCAGCTCTGCGGGCTTGTCTGTCACCAGGGTGGCGACCGAGGTCGACGGTATCTGGTTGGTAGCCAGGCCACCGGTCATCGAGGTGATTTCGGCGCCATTGCCCTGACCCTTGCGCTTGGCGAAGCTGGCCATGACGGTGCCGTAGCCTTTCTCGGCGATCACCACCGGGTAGCCGCCGTCCAGCGCCAGGTTGTAGTTGGGCGTCGGGTTGCGTTCGAAGTAGTAGGGGATGGCGTCGCCCGTGGTTTCCTCGGTGGTGTCTACCAGCAGCTTGAAGTTGCGTGCCAGCGGCAGCTTTTCTTCCTTGATGACCTTCATGGCGTAGAGCGCGACCACGATGCCGTTCTTGTCATCCTCGGTGCCCCGGCCATACATGCGGTCGCCGACCAGGGTCACCTTGAACGGATCGAGCCGGGTGCCATCCTGCAGCACCCAGTTCTCTGGCGTCACCGGTACCACGTCGGCATGGGCGTGAATACCGACGACTTCATCGCCCGTACCTTCCAGGGAGATCTCATAGACGCGGTTGTCGATGTTGCGAAAGTTCAGGTTGAACGCCTTGGCCAAGCTCTCGATCTTCCCGGCGATCTTGATGAACTCGGGATTGTCGTGCTGGGCAACGCCCTCGACGCGCACGGTTGGGATGGCCACCAGTTCACGCAGGGTTTCGGTGGCCGCGCTGCCGTACTTGATCCGGGCATAGAGGCCGAGCAGGCGGTGGATTTCGTTTTGCTGTTCAGGCGTCAGCGTCTTGTTGTCCTGGAAGGCACTGATGGCCGGGCCGAGGTTGTCCGTCTTGGCGACGTCGCTCTTGGCCAGGCTGGCCAGGAACTGGCGGAAATCCGTGACCGAGGCATCACTGAACGTCTTGAGGATGATCGCGCTCTGTTGCGGGGTGATGTTGGCCTGTGCAGCAAGGGTGAACGACGTCAGGCTGGCGAACATCAGGGTGGCCGCGGCCAGTTTTTTGAGTGAAAAGTCCATTGCTGGAGGCATTCCTTTGCAGGTGGGTTGTAGGAAACTTCTGATCGTTTAGTCAGAAAGATCTGCAAACTTACACCGCGAAGGTGGGATGGGGCAGCCCCTGAAGTGGGATCTGTCGCACAGAAATGCAAAAGCGGCGCAGAATCGAAAAACCTGAGTGTCGATGTTTAATCTCGTTCAACAGCGTGCAGGAACACGGCTTGCTGCGCGGCGTTCCGGCGATGGCGGCCACAGGATCGCTATCGCCGGCAAGCCGTGCGCCTACGTATTGCCCATCAGCCTCTCAACCGAAATGACAATGCCTGAGTAGGTGCAGAAATCGTTGCGGCTCCCGTTTGCTGTGCCAGTTCGGCGACCGGGATATGGCAACGAATGAACCCGCTGCGGGTTTTCTGCGAAGGCGGGCGGACCTGCGCGCATAGCTCTCCGAGCTGCCTGGGGCAGCGACCCGCCAGGGGGCATCCCTGACCCGCAATGGAGGGCGAGCCTGGCATGGCTGGCGGTGGCGGCACGTAGTTATCCTTGCACAGGCCCGGGGCCGCGTGCAGGAGCATTTCGGTATAGGGGTGCAAGGGCGAATCGAAGAGCGCGTCGGTGGCGACCCGCTGCATCAGTTCCCCGCGATACAGCACCGCGACCTGGTCGGCCAATTGCCGCACGACCGCCAGGTCGTGGGAGATGAACAGCATCGCGACGCCGTGCTGCTGCTTGAGCGCCAGCAGCAGTTCGACGATTCTGGTTTGCACCGATACATCCAGCGCCGAAAGAATTTCATCGCAGATCAACAGCTTTGGATTGACCAGCAACGCCCGTGCAATCGCCACCCGTTGCCGTTCGCCGCCGGACAACTGTTCGGGAAACCGACTGAGGTACCCCGCATGCAATCCGACACTTTCCAGCACCGTCTCCAGGGTGTCGGGTTTCAATTCGATGCCGAAATGACGCAGTGGCCGCTCAAGGATGGCGCGGATACTGCGGCGCGGATTGAGTGACGCATCGGGGTTCTGGAAGATGTACTGAATCTGCCGCAACTGCTGGACGGACCTGCCGGCGAGTGTCGGGGCCAGGGTCTGGCCGTCGACGCTGATGCTGCCTGACACCGGCGCGAGCCGGCCGCTGATGGCGCGGGCGATGGTGGATTTGCCGCTGCCGGATTCGCCCACCAACGCCACGATCTCACCGGTGTGCAACTCAAGGTCGATGTCACGCGCGATGGGGACGATTTTCTTGCCCAGCCACTGGGTGAACCAGCCCGGCTGCGCGTAGGACAGCGAGAGTTCGTCCACCGACAGCACCTTGTGCGCATCGCGTTTGGTAGCGAGGGCGATCACCGGCGCAGGTGTCGGGGCTTGGGCGGCGGCCACGTCGGACCAACGCATGCAGGCGACCGATTGCGCATCGGCCACCGGTATGAGGTGCTGCGGGGTCGTGCGACAGTCGGGGGTGGCGAAGTCGCAGCGCGGTTCGAACTTGCAGCCCTCGGCCATCTGGTCGCGCCGCAACATGCCGCGCAGGCCGCGCGCACCGCCATGGCCGTGCAGGACTGTGGGGATCGAGGCGATCAGCCCGCGCGAATAGGGGTGGGCTGGGTGCGCCAGCAACTGATCGCAACGCGCGACCTCGACCAGTTTGCCGGCATACATGACGCCAATGCGATCGGCGATTTGCGCGAGCAACGCGAGGTCATGGGTGACGTAGAGCATCGCCATGCCGATGCGGCTGCGCAGATCTGACAGCAGCTGGATGATCTGGCGCTGAGTGGTGACGTCCAGTCCCGTGGTCGGCTCGTCGAGCACCAGTAGATCCGGGTTGCAGGCCACGGCCATGGCGATCGTCACACGTTGCTGCTGACCGCCGGACAACTCATGGGGATAGCGCCGGCTGACATCGGGCAGCCCGACCAGGGCAAACAGCTCGGTGATGCGCTTGTCCATGGATATGCCGTCGGGCAAGGCGCGATGGGTCGCAATCATCTCGCGGATTTGCCGACCTACGCGCATGCCCGGGCTCAACGCGGTCGTCGGATTCTGCGGGACCAGTGCGATGCGGTTGCCGCGAAGCGTTGCCAGCGCACGGGTGTCGAGCTTGAGCAGGTCGGTGTCTTCGAACACCACCTGGCCGGTCTGCACGCGGCTGTTGCCGGCACCATAGCCGAGCAGCCGATAGGCGACCGTGGATTTTCCGCAACCCGACTCGCCGACGAGGCCGAATGTCTCGCCCCGGGCAATGTCGAAGCAAACCCCTTCCACGACATCGGTCCATCCGGTTTGGCCGGCGTAGGCGATGCCGAGGTTTTGAATCTCGATCAGCTTGGTCATGGTTCCAACCTCTTTATTGTTATTCATGCACCGACCACTGAGCGTTGGCCCAGCATTCTCGATAACCCGTCGGTAAAGAGATTGAGGCCCACCACCAGGGAGGCGAAGCCCAGGCCCGGGCCGAACACCGTCACCGGCGAAGCGATCAGCAGGCCACGGTTCTCGCTGATCATCAGGCCCCATTCCGGTGTGGGCGGGCGGATACCGAAACCGAGGAACCCGAGTGCGCCGATCAGGATGGGCGCATAGCTGATCCGCAGGGAGAACTCGACCAGCAGCACGTTGGCGGTGTTGGGGAGAATTTCCCGCAGGACGATGGACCAGGTTCCCTCACCCCGCAGCTGGGCTGCCGCGACATACTCGCGCGTGGCGATTTCCATCGAGGCCGCCCGTGCAATCCGGGCAATCCGCGGTGCGTAGACCAGCCCGACCACCAGCACGATCAACGCCGGTTCACCGGCCAGGGCAGGGCCGGCAGCAATGATCGTCACCAGCGCCAAGGCGAGGAACGGAATGCTGATCATGGCTTCGACCAGACGCTGCACGATCTCGTCGAACAGGCCGCCGAGATAGCCGGACACCAGCCCCAGCGTGGTACCGGCGAGCATGCCCAGCGTCGTGCCGGCCAGGGCCAGCAGCAGGACGATGTGCGCGCCATGCATGAACCGGCTGAGGACATCGCGGCCGATTTGATCGACGCCCATGGGGTGTAGCCACGACATGCCGGAGAGCGGCATGCCGGTGCCCATTTGCGCAAACCCATAGGGTGTCCAGAACACGCCGAGGAGGGCAAAGAGCACGTGGGCCACGAGGATGATCGAGCCGACCTTGAAGGCACCGGGCATCGCTTGCCAGTGTGCGAGACAAGCCCGGAATGTTTGCGTGGGCGATCCGGACATCGCGTTGGTGAGACTCATCGAGTTGTCCTCAGGCGAGGTTGAAGAAGAACCGCGCCGATGTCGGCCACCAGATTGGCGGCGATGTAGACGGCCGCGCTGATCATCACGGTGGCCTTGATCAAGGGCAGGTCACGCAGTTGCAGGGCATCGATCAGCAGGGTGCCGAAGCCCGGGTAGGAGAAAACCCGCTCGACAATGACCACGCCGCCAATCAGGAAGCCGAGGTTGAGCGCAGTGATGTTGAGCGCCGGAACGATCGCATTGGGCATCGCGTGGCGCCAAAGCACTGCATGGGGGCGCAGGCCTTTCAGTTCGGCCAGGCGCACGTAGTCGGAGCGCAGGACTTCGATGAGACTGTCGCGCAACACCCGGATGGCATACACCGCCATGATGATGGCGAGGGTCACGGCCGGCAGGATCATGGCGCGCAGGTTGTCCAGCCAGGTGCTGGCATCGGAAACCGTGGCCAGTGCGGGCAGGATGGGCATGGCCACGGCGAAGATGAACAGCAAGATCGTCGCCAGCAGAAAGTCGGGTAGCGACAGCAGTACCAGTGTTACCACCGATATGATGTGGTCGACCTTGCTGCCACGCCGTGTGGCTTGAATCACCGCCGGCACGATGGCCAGTACCAGGTACAGAGCGAAGGCCAGAAGCGACAGCAACAGCGTGTTGATGATGCGTGGGCCCAGCACGTCGGCGATCGGTCGCCCGGTTGCAATCGAAACCCCCAGGTTGCCCTGGAGCAAATCCCCTAGCCAGTGCAGGTAACGACTGAACGGGGGATCACCCAGGTGCAGTTGCGCACGCAGCACTTCCAGGGCCTTGGCGGTGGCGTCGCGGCCGAGGATACGGGTCGCCACATCGCCCGGCAGGGCTTCGAGAATCACGAAAATCAGCACAGAGACCAGCAGCAGCGTGAGCGCCGACAGCATGATCCTACTGATGACAAGCCGCACAATGGTCATTTCGATCCAGCCCCCTGAGTGGTCAAGGTTGAGTCCGACGCCATCCAGTCCGGGAGAAAGGCCGCATCGGTGTCCAGATCGCCTTGCCAGACGTACAGGAGCACCAAAGGCCGGTCTGCTGCGAGCGTGGCATGGGGAATCCACGAAGGATGATGAATGATCTCACCGGCCTGCCGTGATGACCACGCGTCGTCACCGGTTCGCCAGAACGACGGTCCGGTGACGGCGTAATAGATTTCGTCGGCCGGGTGGCTATGCAGCGGATAGTGGGTTGCAGGGCCGAGGAACATCAGGCCGAAGGAGATTTCGCTGTCCTTGATCAGCGCCGGTGGTCCGCTCTCGGGCCCGCAGATAACGCCGTAGCCGTAGTTGTTGCCAAAGTCCGCGCTGGGCGGGGCGGCCAGGTAGGTCTCGCTGCGAGTCAGGTGGAGCGCGGGCATGAGCCTGGACAGCGCGTCGGCCAATGGGCAACCCGAGGCATAAGTCCGTAGCTCGGCCTCACAGGATGTTTGCACAGGCACCCGGGCGGCAGGCACGTCCTGAAGGGCCGACAGGCGCGATTGCAAATAGCGCAGGCGTTTGGCGTGGGATTTTGCGACGGGCTGACCCTCGCGATCCAGCACGTCGGCAAAGCATTGGAGAAATCGGGACAGATTAGAGTGTGTCATTCGCACAGGCTCCTCCCCGGAGCCAGCGGGCTCCGGGATTGGATTGAATTCAAAGGGGAAGAGTGGGGCGAGGGGCTACTTTGCGCAGTCCAGCTGCGCGTAATCGATGCGGTTGACGTCGACGTTCGGTGAGTAGCCGCTGCAGCCTTTGCGCAGGCCCGCCACGACCGATGAAAACACCGGAAGGATCATGCCGCCTTCCTGTGCAACCATGCGTTGGGCGTCGCGATAGAGCTGGTTGCGCGCTTGTTCATCCGGGGTTTGCCCGGCCTTGGCCACCAGCGCGTCGAAATCCGCGCGTTTCCAGTGAGTCTCGTTCCATTCCGATGCGCTGTTGAGCGACAGCGTCAAGGCTTCTGCCGGTGGACGCGCACTGGTGTAGGAAATGACCGCCGGCTTTTTCAGCCAGATGGTGTCCCAGTAACCCTCGGCCGGCGAGGTAATGACGTTGACTTTTATGCCGGCCGACGCGGCCATCTGGGCATAGACCTGCGCCAGCAACAACATGCCGGGGTAGGAGTCGGACGTATAGAGATCGAAGGCGATGCCGTCAGGATGACCCGCCTCGGCCAGCAAGGCCTTGGCCCGTTTGATGTCTTCTGCGGGCGCTGGTGTATTGAGACCCAGCGGCGAACTCGGTGGTATCGGTGTATCGACACCGACCTCGCCATAGCTCAGCAGCACGGTATTGAGGATGGTTTGACGATCCATGACCAGCTTCATCGCCTCACGCACCTTCACGTTGTCGAAGGGCGCCGTGTCGGTCCAGACCGCGATGTACAGCGAGGTTGCCCCAGGCGTCGATACGAGATCGACCGCCGGGTTGCCTTTGAGCGTGATCAGGCTCGCCGGATCGACCACCAGCGACAGATCGATGGAGCCTGACAAGAGCGCCGACAGCCGTGAGGTGGCTTCGAGACTGGTGGTGATCTCCAGGCAGTCCGCCTTGGGCAAGCCGGCGCGCCAGTAATGCGGGTTGCGCTGCATGACCCGCACCGGACCGTTGGTGGTAAAGGTCTGCTGAACGAATGGCCCGGTTCCGTTGCCCTGGGTGCGCAGGTCCGTGCCCTTGGCGCCCTCGGGAACCATCAATGCATACTTGGTCGCGATCAGCATCGGCAGTTCGACCACCGGGGACTTGACCTTGAAGCGCACGGTGTTCTTGTCGACCGCGGTGATACCGGCAGGGTCGAGGAAGGAGAGGGTGGAAAAACCGCCGGGCGAGATGGCTGGGTCCAGCAGGCGACGATAGGAATAGGCCACATCCGCGGCATCGAAATCGGAGCCGTCGTGGAACTTCACGCCTTCGCGCAAATGGAACGTCCATTCGGTTGCATCGGCGTTCGATTCCCAGGATTGCGCCAGGACCGGTATGGGCATCATGGTGTTGCTACGGTCGACCAGGGGCTCATAGACGGCGCGGATGTGATAGACGCTGTCGGTGCCGATCAACGCGGCGGGGTCCATCGTCTGTTTCTCGCCGTCCGATTCATACCCCAGTACGCGCACGCATTGCTCGGTGGCCAAGACCGTGGGTGACGACAGGAAACATGTTCCGAAAGCCAGTGCAAAAGCTGAGGATGCAAGCAAACTACGTTTCATTTCTGTGCCCCTGGTTTATTTTTATGGGCCGAGTATGTGATTGCGTTGATGGCTGGGCAAACGAGTATATTTAACCCCCGCTTGAATTTTTATAACGTCGCGAGCAAGCATGATTCAAAGATCGCTACCCCCCCTGTCGACGCTGAAAGTCTTCGAATCCGCTGCGCGATTGCGCAGCTTCAAAGGCGCTGCGGAGGAACTGAGCCTGACCCAGTCGGCGATCAGTCACCAGATCGCTTCGCTTGAGCGTTACCTTGGGACGGCGCTCTTTTGCCGATTGCCCGGCCGGGTAGAGCTTAATGAAAAGGGCGAACTGTACTTTCCGGTGATCCAGGATGCGCTGGATCGCATCGCGCTCACCACCGACCTCATCCGTGAGAAGCAGACACAGACGGCCTTGACCGTGCAGGTCTATGTCACCGTGGCCGTGCGCTGGCTCATCCCGAGGCTCCAGGCATTCAAGGAAGCCTCGCCCGGGATTGCGGTCAGCCTGGATGCCAGCCTGCTGGATTGGGAGTTCAATCCAGCTCGCGCCGATGTAGGGATCATCTACACGCGCACGCCTGATCGACCGAACCTTGCGTACACGTTGTTGAAGCAGGAGCGGCTGGTGGCAGTTTGCTCAAAGGACGTTGCCAAGGTGATAACCACACCAGAGGACCTGCGCCAGGTTCCGTTGCTGGCGATATCGGGCACCAATGAAGATTCGTTGATGTGGGCGCAGAGCATCGGTCTTCCCGACCTTGTGCAAAAGAACGCGCCACGATTCGACAGCAGTTTGCTGGCGATTGAAGCGGCCATCAGCGGACAGGGCGTGGTGGTGGTTCCCGAATTCCTGGTGGAGGCCGATCTGCGTACGGGCAGCCTGGTCATACCGGTGCAGACGCAGGTGATGCAGGCCGGAGGTTGGTACCTGGCGCATGTGCAACGCCGGGGCCAGGAGCCGCCGATCCGCTGTTTCCTTGAGTGGATACAGTCGGTGTAGGAGCCGGCTTCCTGCGGGCGGCGTTCCGACGATGGCGGTTTGTCAGGCGACATTTGTGTCGTTTGTAGCTCCGCTTTCGCTGGCAAGCCAGCTCCTACAAGGGCGCTTTTGCCTTGCGTTTGGGGGTGCCCGCCGGTTTGCGCTTGGCCGGCTTGCGCTTGTTTTTCCACGGCGTCGCACCGCGCCCCGCAGGGCTGGCAGGACCGCTGATGGTCAGGCTCAGGCCGGCGCAGCGGCTGACTTGTTTGCTCATCCAGGCCGCCTGCTTGGTGACGAACTCGTCCAGGCTCATTTCGCCGCTCTGCACCATGTCCAGGGCTTGCTCCCAGATGGCCGTGGTGCCGGGGTCGGCGATGGCGCGCGGGACCGCGTCGATCAGGCTGAACGCGGCCGGGGTCGCCGCCAGCGCCTTGCCGTTCTTGATCAGGTAGCCACGGTCGAGCAGGCCCTGGATGATCGAGGCGCGGGTCGCTTCGGTGCCGATGCCGGTGGTGTCCTTGAGCTTTTGCTTGAGCAAGGGATCTTCCACCAGTTTGGCGACGTTTTTCATGGCCTTGATCAGGTCGCCCTCGGTGAACGGCTTGGGCGGTTGCGTCCAGAGGTCCTTGAGTAGCACGTCGGCCACCGCGCAATCGAGCCCTTCCCGCAGGCTGGGCAGGGTTTGCGGGGCGGGGGCCTCGCGGCCCTTGGCCGGTGCGAGGGCTTCGGGCAGGGCGCGTTTCCAGCCCGGTTCGACGATTTGCTTGCCCACGGCGCGCAAGGCCTCGCCGGCGCAATCGAAGTCGGCCTGGGTGCGGTCGAACTCGTGATTGGGCAGGAACTGCGCCAGGTAACGGGCGCGGATCAAGGTGTAGACCGCGCGCTGCTTGCCCATCAGGCGATCGAGGTTTTTCGCCGCGGCGGTGGGGATGATGCCGTGGTGCGCGCTCACCTTGGCA
This sequence comes from Pseudomonas putida, assembly GCF_028682635.1. Taxonomy (GTDB): domain Bacteria; phylum Pseudomonadota; class Gammaproteobacteria; order Pseudomonadales; family Pseudomonadaceae; genus Aquipseudomonas; species Aquipseudomonas putida_AE. Next base: position 54,614 of record NZ_JANHLK010000017.1, read on the forward strand.
TCGTTCCAGGCCCGTGAACGGCGCTGGGGTTCCAGGTAGTCGTGCAAGACGTTCAGTGCCGGGTCGGCCTGGCGCAGCGCCGTGAGGATGCCCGGTGCTTCGCTGTGCTGGCTGAGGGGCAGGTAGCCGCAGTCGCTGCGCGGGTAGGTGATGACCTTGTGGGTTTCGTAGAGCGCCTGGGCGATGTCGAGGGTTTCCTGGGCTCCGAGGCCGAGCTTTTTCGAGCAGACTTCCTGCAAGGTGCCGAGATCGAAGGGCAGCGGCGCCACTTCGCGCATCCGCTCGGTCCGCAGCTTGACCACCCTGGCGCTGGCGGCGGTGCGCATGGCCTCTGCCGCCCGTTGCGCCAGGGCCTGGTTGAGGCAGCGGTCCTGGTCGTCGCACACGTCGGAGGCGGCCCGCCATTGGGCGGTGAAGGTGCTGCCGTCGTGCAGCAACTGCACCTCGACAGCCCAGTAGGGCACGGGCACGAAGTCGGCAATGCTGCGGTCGCGATCCACTACCAGGCGCAAGGTAGGCGTCTGCACCCGGCCGACCGGCAGCACGCCCTGATAACCGGATTGGCGTCCCAGCAAGGTGAACAGCCGGCTCATGTTCATGCCGATCAGCCAGTCGGCCCGGGAGCGTCCCAGTGCCGAATGATAAAGGCTGAAGGTCTGCGCACCGGGCCTGAGTGCGGCGAGGGCCTTGCGGATCGAGGCATCGTCCAGCGCCGACAGCCACAACCGCTGGATCGGCCCGCGATAGCGGCAATGTTCCACCAGTTCCCGGGCGATCATTTCGCCCTCACGGTCGGCGTCCGTGGCAATCACCAGCTCGGACGCTTCGCCGAGCAGGCGCTTGACCGCCTTGTACTGGCTGGCGGTGCGCGGCTTGACGGTCATTTTCCATTTGTCGGGAATGATCGGCAGGTCGGCCAGCACCCAGCGCTTGTAGCGCGCGTCATAGGCATCCGGGGGCGCAGTTTCCAGCAGGTGGCCGATGCACCAGGTTACCGTGACGTCCGTTCCCAGCCAGCAGCCGTCACCGCGCCGCCGCGCGCCGAGCACGGCCGCAATGTCTTTGGCCTGGGAAGGTTTTTCACAGAGGTACAGCCGCATAACCACCATCGTCGATCAGTGTCCGGGAGGAGCACAGGATGGCGGGAGTCGGGCGCGAGAGCAATCTTTATCTGTATGGATGTACAGCAAAAGCGTTGCGCGTGGTTACCCAACCGGATGAATCCGTTCGGCTGCGCAGTCGTCGCGGGTCCGCAACTTGGGTTATACCTGATAAACCGAGATTTCCGGGGCGTTGTGCAGCCCTGCTGTTACAGGTCCATCACCGTGAGAGGTGCGCATTCCATGAAAAGCTCCGGTCCCAGCCCTGTCATCACCATCGCCGAGCAGCCCGGCTGCCTGTTGGTGAAGTTTCACGGCTTTCAAGTGGCAGCGTCCGCTCGTGCGCTGGTGCTGCTGGAAGCCAATTACCCTCCGGTGTACTACGTGCCGCGTGAGGACATCGACGAAAAGTATTACGCCCGTACCGACCACACCAGCTATTGCCCGTACAAGGGCGATGCCAGTTATTTCAGTTTGCAGGTGCCGGGACATGAGGGCGCCAATGCGGTGTGGAGCTATGAGAACCCCAAGGTGTCGGTCAGGCAGATCCAGGAGTATGTGGCGTTCTATCCGGATCAGGTGACGTTTGAGTTGATTGATATTGATGAGTGAGTTCGTGGGCAAGGCGGAGAAGGCGGTCTTGAATTTTTTGCTGGTCTTTCGGGCCCCATCGCTGGCAAGCCAGCTCCTACAGTGGGATCGGGTGTAGCCGTGGGAGATTGTGCGGATGTGAGGGCGTTTTCGCTGGCAAGCCAGCTCCTACAGTGGATGGGGTGCGGCCGTAGCGGCTATAGGTCCGCCTTCGCCGGCAGTTGGTTCCTGCAGGCGAAGGCTCATTGAGGGTTTACATCAGTTTTTATCAAGGTCGACGTTACGCGTCTCACGCAGGCACAGCAGCCCCACCACCAGGCTCACCCCGGTGATCACCACCGGATACCACAGCCCGTAGAAGATATCGCCGGTATAGACCACCAGGGCAAACGACACCGTCGGCAGGAACCCGCCGAACCAGCCGTTGCCGATGTGGTAGGGAAGGGACATCGAGGTGTAGCGGATGCGGGTCGGGAACAGTTCGACCATCAGCGCCGCCAGCGGGCCGTAGCACATGGCGGAGATGATGATCAGGGCGACGATCAGCGCCACGATCATCGGCTTGTTGATTTGCTGCATGTCGGCCTGTTGCGGGTAACCGGCCAGGGTCACCGCGCCACGCAGGGCCGCTTCGTCGAAACCGTCGATCTTCACGTCACCGACACTAACCTGCACGCCACTGCCGGCCGGGGCCGCTTCGCTTTGATACGGCAGGCCCTGCTTGACCAGGAAGGTCTTGACCTTGTCGCAGGGGCTGTCGAATTTCGCCTTGCCTACCGGGTCGAACTGGAAGGTGCAGGTGGCCGGGTCTGCCAGCACGGTGATCGGGGCCTGGCGGCTGGCCTGGTCGATAGCCGGGTTGGCGTAGTGGGCCAGGGTCTTGAAGATCGGGAAGTACAACGCCGTGGCGAGCAGCAGGCCGAGCATCAGCACCGGTTTGCGCCCGACCTTGTCCGACAGCCAGCCGAAGAAAATGAAGAAGGGCGCGCCGATGGTCACACTGACGATCAGCAGCCCGTTGGCCACGGCGGGGTCCATTTTCAGGAATTGGGTGAGGAAGAACAGCACATAGAACTGCGCCGCGTAGAAGGTCACCGCTTGCCCGGCGTTGATGCTGAACAGGGCGATCAGGACCACCTTGAGGTTTTCCCACTTACCGAAGGAGTCGCGGATCGGCGACTTGCAGAGCTTGCCTTCCTCTTTCATTTTCACGAACGCAGGCGACTCGTGCAGGCTCAGGCGAATCCAGGTCGAGATGCCCAGCAGGATGATCGAGAACAGGAACGGAATGCGCCAGCCCCAGACTTCGAACTGATCGCCCGTGAAGTACCGGCAGCCGAGTACCACCAGCAGCGACAGCAACAGGCCCAGGGTGGCGGTGGACTGGATCCAGCTCGTGTGGAATCCGCGTTTGCCCATTGGCGCGTGTTCTGCCACGTAGGTCGCGGCACCGCCGTACTCACCCCCCAGTGCCAGGCCCTGGAGCATGCGCAGCACCACGAGGATGATCGGCGCGGCGATGCCGATGCTCGCGTAGGTGGGCAGCAAGCCGACGCAGAAGGTGGCCAGGCCCATGAGCACGATGGTGGCGAGGAAGGTGTACTTGCGCCCGATCATGTCCCCCAACCGGCCGAACACCAGGGCACCGAACGGCCTGACGATGAAACCGGCGGCAAACGCCATCAGGGCGAAGATGAACGCCGTGGTGTCGTTGACCCCGGCGAAGAACTGCTTGCTGATCACCGCCGCGAGGGCGCCGTAGAGGAAGAAGTCATACCACTCGAAGACCGTCCCGAGCGACGAGGCGAAGATGACTTTCTGGGTTTCCTGGCTGGTGCCCGCGCTGCGCACGGCTTCCAGGGGTTGAACGTGTTCTGACATATCGGTATCCCTCACAGTGATTGTTTTTGTTGTTCCACTGTCGGCGCCGGCCTTGTGGGCGGGTGCCGCTACTGTCGATGCGGGTGTACGCGTTCCCTGTGGGAGCCGGCCTGCCGGCGATGGCGGCGAATCAGGCGACATTGACGTTGACTGATCCACCGTAATCGCCAGCAAGCCGGCTCCTACATGTCCGTGTGAGTGCGTTCAGGCGTTTGTGACCAGTTCCTCTGTCTCGGTGATGCTCCTTGTGGCGGGGTTAAGGATCAGTTGTGCGGCTTTCTCCGCGATCATCAGCGTAGGCGAACAGGTGTTGCCCGAGGTGATGCGCGGCATGATCGAGGCGTCGGCGATGCGCAGGCCGGGGATGCCGTGCACGCGCAGTTCGGCATCGACCACCGCGTCCGCGTCATTGCCCATGCGGCAGGTGCCGACGGGATGGAAGATGGTGGTGCCGATCCGCGCGGCGGCTTCATGCAGCTGTTCTTCGGTTTGCAGGCTGTCGCCGGGCAGGTACTCGACCGGCTTGAACGCCTTCAGGGCCGGCGCGGCGACGATGCGCCGGGTCAGGCGAATGGCGTCGGCGGCGACGCGCAAGTCCTCGGGATGGCTGAGATAATTGGGCTGGATCAGGGGCGCCTGCTGCGGGTTGGCTGACTGGATCTCCACCCGACCCCGGCTTTGCGGGCGCAGGTCGCAGACCGAGGCGGTAAACGCCGGGAAGGCATGCAGCGGTTCACCGAAACGCTCCAGCGACAGCGGTTGCACGTGGTACTCCAGATTGGCCGAAGTCTGCTCCGGCCCGGAACGGGCGAAGGCCCCCAGTTGACTCGGCGCCATGGACAACGGGCCGCTGCGGTCATACAGGTAGCGCAGGCCCATGCCCATCTTGCCCCACAGGCTGCCCGCGATCTGGTTCAGGGTGCGGGCGTTTTCCAGTTTGTAGATCAGGCGCAGTTGCAGGTGATCCTGCAGGTTGCCGCCAACGCCGGGCAGTTCATGCGCGACGCCGATGCCCAGGCGCTGCAACAGCGGGCGCGGACCGATGCCGGAACGTTGCAGGATGCTCGGTGAGCCGACGGAACCTGCGCACAGGATGATTTCCTTGCGCGCCTTGAAGGTTTTCGCCTGACCTTGCCAACGGGCGCTGACCGCCGACGCGCGAGCGTTTTCCAACAACACGCGATCGACCTCGACGCCAGTCAGCACCGTCAGGTTGGGGCGCTGGCGAATCGGCTTGAGGAACGCCTTGGCGGCATTCCAGCGGATGCCTGCTTTCTGGTTGACCTGGAAGTAGCCACAGCCTTCGTTGTCGCCCTGGTTGAAGTCGTCGATGCGGGCGATGCCGCTCTGCTCGGCGGCGCTCTGGAAGGCATCGAGGATCGGCCAGGACAGGCGCTGGCGTTCCACCCGCCAGTCGCCGCTGGCGCCGTGAAAATCTGATTCGCCGGCAAAATGGTTTTCGCTTTTCTTGAACAACGGCAGCACGTCTTGCCAGCGCCAGCCGGGGTTGCCCTCGGCCGCCCAGCCATCGTAGTCGCCGGCCTGACCGCGCATGTAGATCATGCCGTTGATCGACGAGCAGCCACCGAGGACCTTGCCGCGTGGGTAACTCAGGGTGCGGCCTTGCAGGCCGGGTTGCGCCTCGGTCTTGAAGCACCAGTCGGTGCGTGGGTTGCCGATGCAGAACAGGTAGCCCACCGGGATGTGGATCCACGCATAGTTGTCGCGACCGCCGGCTTCGAGCAGCAAGACGCGGTGTTGCGGGTTGGCCGACAGGCGATTGGCCAGCAGACAACCGGCGGGACCGGCCCCGACCACGATGTAGTCGTATTCATCAAGGGAAGCGTGCATCCCTGACCTCGCTTGTTGTTCTTGTTGGAGTTCATCCTAGTTGTTAGCTTTCGTTTAAAGAATGTTAGTTTTTACCCAGCTGCTGTGCGTTTTTAAACAACGCTGACCAAAGGATGGACGATGTTCGACTGGAATGACCTGCGCTTCTTTCTCGAGCTCCAGCGTAGCGGGCGTTTGCTCACCGCCGCGCGCCGCTTGAACACCACCCATGCCACCGTGGCGCGGCACATCGAGGCCATTGAAAAGAGCCTTGGCACGGCACTGTTCGTGCAGCATGCCCAGGGTTACGAGCTGACCCCGGCCGGCGAAGCCTTGCTCAAGCACGCCGAGGCCATGGAGAACGTCGCGCTGCTGGCGCAGGAAGAAATCACCCAGTCCACGGCGCCGCTGGGCAAGATCCGCGTGGGGGTGACGGAAGGGCTGGGCATCATGTTCCTCGCCAGCCGCATGAACGGCCTGTTCGAGCGTTACCCGGGGCTGGAAGTGGAGCTGGTGGCGGTGCCGCGTTTCGTCAGCATCCTCAACCGCGAGGCGGAAATCAGCATCCACCTGGAGCGCCCGGCCGCCGACATGCTGGTCACGCGCAAACTGGCCGACTATCGCCTGGCGCTCTACGCCAGCCAGGAATACCTCGATCGTTCGCCGCCGCTGCGCAATCGCGAAGACCTGGGGCGGCATGCCTGGATCGGCTACGTCGACGACTTGCTGTTCAGCCAGGAGCTGATGTTCCTCAACAGCTTCTGCCGCAACCCCCGGGTGGTCTTCCACAGCACCAGCGTCATCGCCCAGCAACAGGCGGCGCGCGCGGGCCTGGGCATCGCCGTGCTGCCGTGCTACATGGCCAGCGCCGATTCCGCGCTGGTGCCGTTGTTCCCCCAGGAGAGCATCCTGCGCAGCTACTGGATCAGCACCCGCCGCGAGCTGCACAAATCGGTGCGGCTGCGGGTGATGTGGGATTACGTGGTGGAGTTGTGCGAGCGGGAGCAGGAATTGTTGCTGGGGCCCAATCCCCCTCACGGCGGGTGAAGATCCTGTCACTTGCGGGCTGGACTCGATCCATTGTGGGAGCTGGCCTGCCGGCGATGGCGGTCTTGAACATTGCGTTGATCTTTCGGGCGCCATCGCCGGCAGGCCAGCTCCCACAGTAGATCGGGTGTAGCTTTGAGGGGGCGTCCGAAAGAGCAGCGCAGGGTTCAGTAGCGCATCTCAGCCCAGTATTTCAAACGCCGTACTGGCCAGCCGCTCCCCATTCACCAGCACATGCACTGCGTGCTTGCCCGCGTAATGCCGGCGGGTGGTGAGTTCCTTGATGTGCTGGCCACGGGCGATGGCGTGTGTGGCGTTGCCCGGCAGCGTCAGGGCCTTGAGCTTGAAGACTTTGGCCGAGGTGCTGCCGTTGGCCTTGACGTAATCGATGGCGTAGTCGATCACCAGACGCTGGCTGGTGTGGACCGTGGACTTGACCGCAAAGGACAGGGTGATCTTTTCTCCGAGGCCAATTACCGGCGGATTGACCTGCACGTCGATGATCTGCACTTCAGGCTTGCCGCCGGCACCTATGATTGCCAGCGCACGCAGGTTGCCCTGTTTGATCAGGCTGCGCAGGGCATGCCTGGCGATCCACGCGGTGTGCGGGTTGTCCAGCGACCAGCCCTCGATCAGCTCCAGCACCCACTCGGGATGGTCCTTGGTGATGTCGTTGAGGTGGTTGGCCACCGATTTGCGCACGTAAAGGCTGGGGTCGGCCTTTAGATTATCGAGGATGCCGGCGGCCAGGCGCGGGTCGGCCTGGATCTGCTCCAGGCGAAAGGACCACGGCAGGCGTGGCCGGCTACCTTCGCTGGCGAGGCGCCGGACATGTTCGTTGGCGTCCAGCGACCAGTCATGCATCAGCTGCAGCGAGCGCTGCAGATCGGCGCGCAGGAAATGGCGGATGGCGAATTCCGAGGAGCCGAACGCGGTGAAGTACTTGAGCGCCTCCATCGACAGTTCGAACCGGTCCGCGCCATAGGTCGCCACGTACTGCGGCAGGCACATGCTGACAAAGCCGCTGTTGAGGCGCGGGGCGAGGGCGCGCAAGAGCCCCAGCGACGCTTCATAACCGGCTGGCAGTACCGCGTGCAGGCATTCGCTGACGCGGGCCATGCGCTGCATCACTGACAGCTCGGCCAGGCCGTCGTTGGCCAGTTTGAGGAATTCTTTGGCATCGAAGCCGGGATACACCGCCGTCATCTCGGCGGCGATGTGCCGCAGGCGTTCGGCGTTGAAGATTTCCTTGAGCGCGGGGGAGGCGGTATCGCCAGCCATGGTGTGATCCCTGTGATTGTGGTTTATCGCGTAGAGGCCAGGTTCATCTCAACCGTTCTTCGCCTGCTCTTCCAGCTGGTCCGACTCGAACAGCCGTGCCAATTCCGCCCGCGCTTCCTGCGCCGTCTGCTTGACCTTCACCGCGTCGTCGTAGATCGCATGCTGGGCTTCGAGCACCTGCTCGTCGTGATGCTTGAACCGCTTGATCCGTGCATCGGCCTGCTCGGGGGTCAGCCCCAGGCCGATCAAGGTCTGCCGACTCATTTCTAGACTGGAGTAGAAGGTTTCGCGCACCGCGTGAGCGCCCAGGTCCACCAGGCGATGCACATGCTGGCGGTTGCGCGCGCGGGCAATGATCTTGATGTGCGGATAGAGCTTGTGCACGAGCTCAGCGGTCTTGATGTTGGTGTCCGGGTCGTCGGTGGCGATGATGAAGAATTCGGCATCGCCGACCTTGGCCGCGTTGAGGATTTCAGGGCGCATCGGGTCGCCGTAGTACACCGGCACGCCGCCGAAGCTGCGCGACAGTTCGATGGTTTCAACCGAGGTGTCGAGCGCCACGAACTTGATGTTCTGGGCCCGCAGGATACGCGCAACGATCTGCCCCATGCGGCCCATGCCGGCGATCACCACCCGGGGTTCATCGGCATCGATTTCGCGAAATTGCTCCGGCACTGCCACCGGTTGTACCTTGGGGCTGGCCAGGCGGGCGCACAGCAGCAGCAACAGTGGGGTCATCGCCATCGACAGGGTGATCGCCAGCACCAGCAAGTCGTACAGGCGCGGATCGAACAAGCCATGGTCACGGCCGATCTTGAACACCACGAAGGCAAACTCGCCACCGGCGGCCAGCACGATGCCCAGGCGAATGGCGCTGATCCGGTTCAAACCGCCAGCCAGCTTGCCCACGATGAACAGCAACGGCAGCTTGACGGCGATCAGCAGCAGGGTCAGTCCCAGCACCACGATGGGCTCGCTCAGCAGCAGGCTGAGGTTGGCGCCCATGCCGACACTCATGAAGAAAAGCCCCAGCAGCAGGCCCTTGAAGGGTTCGATCTGCGCTTCCAGTTCGTGGCGATACTCGGAGTCCGCCAGCAGCAGGCCCGCAAGGAAGGCACCGAGGGCCATGGAAATGCCGGCCAGGTCCATCAGCCAGGCGGTGCCCATCACCACCAGCAACGCAGTCGCGGTGGACACTTCCGGCAAGCCGCTCTTGGCCACCACGCGGAACACCGGACGCAGCAGGTAGCGTCCGCCGACTACCACGATGGCGATGCTGATCAATACGCGCAGGCCCTGGTTCACATCGTCGGCCGCGCTGACGTTTTCAGCGCTGCCCGCCAGCAGCGGCACCATGGCAATCAGCGGAATCGCGGCGATGTCCTGGAACAGCAGGATCGCGAACGCCAGACGCCCGTGGGGGCTGGTCAGTTCCTTGCGTTCGGCCAGGCTCTGCAGGCCGAAGGCGGTGGACGACAGGGCCAGCCCGAGGCCCAGCACGATCGAGGTGTTCAGGGGTTGCCCAAACACATACAGGGCCAACGCGCCCAGCAGCGCTCCGGTCAGCAGCACCTGCGCCAAGCCGACGCCGAACACCGCCTTGCGCATCACCCACAAGCGGCGTGGCGACAACTCAAGACCGATGATGAACAGCAGCAACACCACGCCAAGTTCCGAGATGTGCGCAACGCTTTCCGTATTGCCGATCAGGCCCAGGCCCGAGGGGCCGATGATCACCCCGGCAAACAGATAACCCAGCACCGCGCCCAGTTGCAGGCGCTTGGCCAGGGGAACGGTGAGTACGGCCGCGAGCAGGAATACGACTGCGGCTTGCAACAGACTGCCTTCATGGGGCATGAGAAAAACTCCATCAACTCGGTACGGCGGTCGACAAGGATAAAGGCTGGTCTTGGGTCAACGCTATCGCAGGAGGGAAGTTTTGCGCGGGCAATGCCGCGCCGCTACAACAATTCGCCCAGGTTCCAGAGCCGTACCAGCTCAGCAGGAGCCTGGTCTTCCGGGACCTTCATCACCATTTGGTCATCCTGATCGCCTTCGCGGTAGCGCAGTTCGATCTGGTAAAAGCGCTGGTCGCCCCCGCCAGCGACCGGGCTGGCCAGCGGCAGGCAACCTTCCAGCAGCACACAGATGCGCGAGCGTTCCTCGATATTGCATTGCGCGAATGCAATCTCCCGGGGCCGAGTCGTGGCCTGGATCGCGGCAAAGCCGCCCTGGCGAGAGAGGCGCACAACCGCCCGGTCGTCCAGTGTTGGCAGGGTTTTCATGGTTCCTCCTGTGTCGAATCGACACCCACCTGCGACCAGCCATGCTGCACCGCCAGGGCTTCCCTGGCCGTGAAGCGCCGCCGCGCATGCTCCACGGTCAGTTCTGCAAAGGCGCTGAACGACGCCTCGCGGACCAAGCGCTTGTCGCACAGGGCGTCATACCAGATCAGCCCGGCCTTTTCCCAGGCAAAGCCGCCCAAACCCTTGGCGGCAAGGTAAAACGCCCGGTTGGGTATGCCTGAATTGATGTGCACGCCGCCATTGTCCTCCTGGGTGATGACGAATTTGCGCATGTGATCCGGTTGCGGGTCCTTGCCCAGCAGCGGGTCGTCGTAGGCGGTACCCGGGTGGGCCATCGAGCGCAAACCGATGCCCTTGATGCGCGGTGTCAGCAAATCCGCGCCGATCAGCCAGTCCGCCTGCTCGGCGGTCTGCTGCAGTAGATATTGCTTGGTCAGCACGCCAAACACGTCCGACAGCGATTCGTTCAATGCCCCGGACTGGTCGGCATACACCAGGCCCGCTTCACTCTCGACCACGCCGTGGGTCAGCTCGTGCGCAACCACGTCGAGGGAGCGGGTGAAGCGTTCGAAGATCTCGCCATCGCCGTCGCCGAAGACCATCTGCGAGCCGTTCCAGAAGGCGTTTTCGTAGTCCTGGCCATAATGCACGCTGCCGATAAGAGCAAAACCCTTGTTGTCGATCGAATCCCGGCCCAGCACCTTCCAGAAGAAATCGTAGCTGGCTCCCAAGGCGTCGTAAGCTTCATCGACCGCCGGATCGCCGCTCGCTGCCTGGCCTTCAAGGCGTACCGGCATGCCGGGCAAGAGCATCTTGCCCTGGACATCATGCACGCTGCGCTGTGCCTGGCCAGGTTTGCCGGGGGCTGGCAGGATCGCGGCAGCAGCAGTGCGCACCGGTGGGCCAGGCGGGTGCCACAGGGTGCGCACGTGGGCCAGCGTGCTCATGGCGCTGGAACGCTGGCGTTCAGAGCCGTGCGCGACGATACGATGCAGAATGTACGGCGGAATGAAACTGCGCAGATCGTTCATCAGAGCATCCTTTCTGAGCGCGAAATCGATACTTATTCTGAGCGGAACGGGCTCTTGCGGTTCCGCCGGTTGCCATCCGCGGCGGATTCTGCGAAAACCTGCGTCCGCGCCCGCAAGTCCAGGGCACTGTAGATGAGTTAAGAACATGAACGACGAACTGCAAATCATTGATCTTGAGCCGGGTGACGGCAAGGCCGCCGTCAAAGGCGCGCTGATCACCACCCAATACCGTGGCTGGCTGGAAGACGGTAGCGAATTCGACTCTTCCTACAGTCGAGGCAAGCCGTTCCAGTGCGTGATCGGCACCGGGCGGGTGATCAAGGGCTGGGACCAGGGCCTGATGGGCATGCAGGTCGGTGGCAAGCGCAAACTGCTGGTGCCGGCGCACCTGGCCTACGGCGAGCGCACGATGGGCAGGATCACGCCTAATTCGAACCTGATTTTCGAAATCGAGTTGCTGGAAGTGCTGACGCGGGATGATGGATGAGGCATAAAAAAACGCCGCCTTCGAATTCGAGGGCGGCGTTTTTTATGGCAGGGGGGGCGTCAGGTCAGACCTTGACGATCCAGCCGGCTGGCGCTTCGACGTCGCCGGTTTGCACGCCGGTCAGCTCTTTGTAGAGCTTCTGGGTGATCGGGCCGACTTCGGTTTCGCTGTGGAACACGTGCAGGTGGTCGTTGTAGCTGATGCCGCCGATCGGCGTGATCACGGCAGCCGTACCGCAAGCGCCGGCTTCCTTGAAGTCCGACAGCTTGTCGATGAACACGTCACCTTCGATCACTTCCAGGCCCAGGCGCGACTTGGCCAGCTCGATCAGCGACAGGCGGGTGATGCCCGGCAGCACCGACGGCGAGTTCGGGGTCACGAACTTGTTGTCGTGGGTGATCCCGAAGAAGTTGGCCGAACCGACTTCCTCGATCTTGGTGTGGGTCATCGGATCCAGGTAGATGGCGTCGGCGAAGTGGGCTTTCTTGGCCTGGGAACCTGGCATCAGGCTGGCGGCGTAGTTGCCACCGACCTTGGCCGCACCGGTGCCTTGTGGCGCGGCGCGGTCGTAGCTGGAGATCAGGAAGTTATGCGGGGTGAGGCCGCCCTTGAAGTAGGCGCCGACCGGGATGCAGAAGATCGAGAAGATGAACTCGGGGGCGGTACGCACGCCGATGTTGTCACCCACGCCGATCACGAACGGACGCAGGTACAGCGCGCCGCCGGTGCCGTAAGGCGGGATGAAACGCTCGTTGGCGCGGACCACTTCCTTGCACGCTTCGATGAACTGCTCGGTGGACACTTGCGGCATCAGCAGGCGCGCGCAGCTGCGTTGCATGCGTGCGGCGTTCTGGTCCGGGCGGAACAGGTTGATCGAACCGTCCTTGCAACGATAGGCCTTCAGGCCTTCGAAGCATTGCTGGCCATAGTGAAGGGCCGTGGAGCCTTCGCTGATGTGCAGCACATTGTCTTCTGTCAGGGTGCCCTTGTCCCACTCGCCATTACGCCAGTTCGACAGATAGCGCTTGTCGGTCTTGATGTAGTCAAAACCCAGCTTGTCCCAATTGATGCTTTCGTTACCCATGACACCCTCTATCACTTAACAACCGCCGAAACGGTTCAATGTTTCTGACGTTTTCTGGATGGGGACAACAATACTTCATTCCGGGCCCATTTCGCAGCCCGGACTATCGGATGACAGGCAGATAAATCGGGTTGGCCTCAAGAAATCGCCAGCAGGCTGGCTCCCACAGGGGAACGCATTGCAAATGTGGGAGCCAGCCTGCTGGCGATGGGGCCATCCCTGCCGCCATCAATTTTTCCGAATCACAGGTGCAGCGCATGCCCCAAGGCACGCAACGCCGCTTCCTGAACGGCTTCGCCCAAGGTCGGATGCGCATGGATGGTGCCACCAATGTCTTCCAGCCGCGCGCCCATTTCCAGGCTTTGCGCGAACGCCGTGGACAACTCGGAGACGCCGACACCCACTGCCTGCCAGCCGACAATCACATGATTATCCCGACGAGCGACCACGCGCACGAAGCCGCTTCTGGACTCCAGTGTCATCGCCCGGCCATTGGCGGCGAACGGGAAGTTCGAGACGATGCAGTCCAGGCCAGCGGCCTTGGCGTCGTCCGGGGTCTGGCCGACCACCACCAGTTCCGGGTCGGTAAAGCACACGGCGGCGATGGCGGTGGGGTTGAATTCGCGGTGCTTGCCGCTGATCAGCTCAGCCACCATCTCGCCCTGGGCCATGGCCCGGTGGGCGAGCATCGGTTCGCCACTGAGGTCGCCGATGGCATACACGTTGCGCATGCTGGTCTGGCAGCGGTTGTCGATCTTGATCGACGCGCCGTTCATATCCAGGTTCAGCGCTTCGAGGTTCCAGCCCTGGGTGTTGGGTTTGCGACCGACGGCCACCAGCACCTGATCGGTTTCCAGGTTCAGGGTGTCGCCATTCGGGTCAAGAACTTGCAGGGTATTGGCTTGTGAATCAAAGGCTTGCACGCTGTGCTTCAAGTAAAGCTTCACGCCGAGCTTTTTCAGTTCGTCGTGCACGGGTTGGGTCAGTTCAGCGTCGTAGGCTGGCAGGATGCGCTCCTGGGCTTCGACCACGCTGACGTCGGCGCCGAGCTTGCGATAGGCAATGCCCAGCTCCAGGCCGATGTAGCCGCCACCCACCACGACCAGGCGTTTGGGCACCGACGTCGGAGCCAAGGCTTCGGTGGAGGAGATGATCGGCCCGCCAATCGGCAGCATCGGCAGGTTCACGCTTTTCGACCCGGTGGCGAGCACCAGGTGCTCGCACTGAACGCGCGTGTCGCCGATGTCGACGGTTTTGCCGTCGACAACCTTGGCCCAGCCTTGAATGACCTGGACCTTGTTCTTTTTCAGCAGGGCTGCGACGCCGGTGGTCAGGCGGTCGACGATGCCGTCCTTCCACTCGACGCTCTTGGTGATGTCGAGGGTCGGCGCCGCAACGCTGATGCCCAGGGCCGAATGCTGGCTATGGTTCTGCGTCTGGTGGAACTGTTCAGCGACGTGAATCAGCGCCTTGGACGGAATGCAGCCGATGTTCAGGCAGGTGCCGCCCAGGGATTGGCCTTCCACCAGAATGGTTGGAATGCCCAGCTGGCCAGCACGGATCGCCGTCACATAACCGCCAGGGCCGCCGCCGATGATCAGCAGCGTGGTGTTCAGAGTTTGCATGATGCTCTCCAACAAAAATCAGTCCACAAACAAGGTGGCGGGTTGTTCGAGCAGGCCACGCACGGCCTGGATGAATTGCGCCGCGTCCATGCCGTCGACCACCCGGTGATCGAAGGAGCTGGAGAGGTTCATCATCTTGCGGATCACGATCTGGCCTTTGATCACCATCGGCCGTTCGACGATCTTGTTCACGCCGACGATCGCCACTTCCGGCAGGTTCAGCACCGGGGTGCTGACGATGCCGCCCAACGCGCCGAGGCTGGTCAGGGTGATGGACGAGCCGGAGAGTTCATCGCGGCTGGCCTTGCCGTTACGGGCAGCCGTGGCCAGACGGGAGATTTCCTGGGCGCTGTCCCACAGGCTGCGGGCTTCGGCGTGACGCACCACCGGCACCATCAAGCCGATATCCGCCTGGGTGGCAATGCCGACATGCACCGCGCCGAGGCGGGTGATGACCTGGGCTTCGTCGTCGTAGCGGGCGTTGATCTGCGGGAAATCCCGCAGGGCGACGACCAGGGCGCGGACCAGGAACGGCAGCAAGGTCAGCTTGCCGCGGCTGGCCCCGTGTTTTTCGTTGAGGTGCGCGCGCAGTTCTTCCACGGCAGTCACGTCGATTTCCTCGACATAACTGAAGTGTGCGGCACGCTGGGTGGCGTCCTGCATGCGCTGGGCGATCTTGCGGCGCATGCCGATCACCGGGATCTGTTCTTCGTCAGTGCGCTGGCTGTAAGCGCTGCTGACGGTCGACGCATTGGACTGACCCTGAGCCAGATAGGCATCGAGGTCTTCGTGCAGCACCCGACCGGCAGGGCCAGTGCCACGGACCAGACGCAACTGGATACCGAGGTCCAGCGCATGCTTGCGCACGGCGGGAGAGGCCAGCGGACGCTCATCGGCTTCGCGGGCGACCATCGGGCCCTGGCAGACGGCAGCTTTCGGCGCTGGGGCAGCGACCGGTTTGGTTTCCACCACGGTTTCGACTTTCGGCGCAGCAACTGGCGCTTCTTTAACCGGAGCCGGTTGCGCGGACTCTTTAACGTTGCCCGCGCCTTCGACTTCAATGCTGATCAGCACACTGCCGACCGCCATCACTTCACCGGGCTGGCCGCCCAGGGCGATGACCTTGCCATGCACCGGCGACGGAATATCCACCATCGCCTTGTCGGTCATGACATCGGCCAGTACCTGGTCCTCGACGACCATGTCGCCGACCTTGACGTGCCAAACCGACAATTCAACTTCTGCAATGCCTTCGCCAATGTCCGGCATTTTAATGACGTGCGTGCCCATTCAGACCTCCATGACCCGTTTCAAAGCCGCGCCCACTCGGGACGGGCCAGGGAAATACGCCCACTCTTGCGCGTGCGGGTAGGGGGTGTCCCAGCCGGTGACGCGTTCGATTGGCGCTTCCAGGTGGTGGAAGCAGTGCTCCTGCACCAGCGACACCAGTTCGGCGCCGAAACCGCAGGTACGGGTGGCTTCGTGAACCACCACGCAGCGGCCGGTTTTCTTCACCGACTTGACGATGGTCTCCAGGTCCAGCGGCCACAGGCTGCGCAGGTCGATCACTTCGGCGTCGATGCCGGTTTCTTCAGCGGCGACTTGCGAGACGTACACGGTGGTGCCGTAGGTCAGGATGGTCACGTCCTTGCCCGGACGGGTGATGGCGGCGACGTCCAGCGGCACTGTGTAGTAGCCGTCCGGTACTTGTGCGGCCGGGTGTTTCGACCACGGGGTCACCGGGCGGTCGTGGTGGCCGTCGAACGGGCCGTTGTACAGGCGCTTGGGCTCGAGGAAAATCACCGGGTCATCGTTTTCGATGGAGGCGATCAGCAAGCCCTTGGCGTCGTAGGGGTTGGACGGCATGACGGTGCGCAGGCCGCAAACCTGGGTGAACATCGCCTCGATGCTCTGGCTGTGGGTCTGGCCACCGTAGATGCCACCGCCGCAGGGCATGCGCAGGGTCATCGGTGCGGTGAATTCGCCGGCCGAGCGATAACGCAGGCGCGCGGCTTCGGAAATGATCTGGTCGGACGCCGGGTACACATAGTCGGCGAACTGGATCTCGGCCACCGGACGCAGGCCATAGGCACCCATGCCCACGGCCACGCCGACGATGCCGCTTTCGGAGATCGGCGCGTCGAACACGCGGGAGGTGCCGTATTTGGTCTGCAGGCCTTCGGTGCAGCGGAACACGCCGCCGAAGTAGCCGACGTCCTGGCCGAAGACCACGACGTTGTCGTCACGTTCAAGCATCACATCCATGGCCGAGCGCAGGGCCTGGATCATGGTCATGGTGGTTGTGGTCATGGCGGTTTCCAGCTCGATATTGTTGTTGTGATCGTTCATGTCAGATCCCCAACTCTTGACGCTGGCGCTTCAAGTGCTCCGGCATCTCTTTATAGACGTCCTCGAACATGGTCGCGGCGCTTGGAATCTGGCCGCCGGCGAGGGTGCCGAATTTCTCGGCTTCTTTCTGTGCGGCGATCACTTCGGCTTCCAGTTCGGCGCTGACGGCGGCGTGTTCCTCTTCGGACCACTGGCCGACCTTGATCAGGTGCTGCTTGAGGCGCGCGATCGGGTCGCCCAACGGGAAGTGGCTCCAGTCGTCGGCAGGACGGTATTTCGAAGGATCGTCCGAGGTGGAGTGCGGGCCGGCGCGGTAGGTGACCCACTCGATCATGGTCGGGCCGAGGTTGCGGCGCGCACGTTCGGCGGCCCAGGCGGAAGCGGCGTAGACCGCGTAGAAATCGTTGCCATCGACTCGCAGCGAGGCGATGCCGCAACCGACGCCACGACCGGCGAACGTGGTGGCTTCACCACCGGCGATGGCCTGGAAGGTGGAGATCGCCCACTGGTTGTTGACCACGTTGAGGATCACCGGCGCGCGGTACACGTGGGCGAAGGTCAGGGCGGTATGGAAGTCCGACTCGGCGGTGGCGCCGTCGCCGATCCAGGCCGAGGCGATCTTGGTGTCGCCCTTGATCGCCGAGGCCATGCCCCAGCCCACAGCCTGGACGAACTGGGTGGCGAGGTTGCCGGAAATGGTAAAGAAACCGGCCTCTTTCACCGAGTACATGATCGGCAACTGACGGCCTTTGAGCGGATCGCGCTCGTTGGACAGCAGTTGGCAGATCAGGTCCACCAGCGGCACGTCACGGGCCATGAGGATGCTTTGCTGGCGGTAGGTCGGGAAGCACATGTCGTCGATGTTCAGGGCCAGGGCCTGGGCGCTGCCGATGGCTTCTTCGCCGAGGCTCTGCATGTAGAACGACATTTTCTTCTGACGCTGGGCGACCACCATGCGGTTGTCGTAGATCCGCGTCTTGAGCATGGCGCGCATGCCCTTGCGCAGGATCTCCACCGGCACGCCGTCGGCCCACGGCCCCAAGGCGTTGCCCTGGTCGTCGAGCACGCGAATCAGGCCACGGGCCAGGTCAGCCGTGTCAGCCGGTTCAACGTCAACAGGGGGTTTGCGCATCGTGCCGGCGTCGGTCAGGTGCAGGTAGGAGAAGTCGGTTTTACAGCCGGGACGGCCCGAGGGTTCGGGAACGTGCAGGCGAAGCGGTTCGTACGCTTGGGTCATGGCTTCTACGCTCGATCTTGTGAATTTCTTGTAGTGAGCTGACAGATTTCGTTCTGTGGAAGAAATCTTGTCCTACAACAATCATAGGCCCGGCCAAGAAGAATATTTCTCTCTGTTTCATTGCGCTCAAGATCATTTGCAGATAAAAAATCTGCATAAACATAAAAAACAGGTGTTTTTGTCTCATGCGCAAACTGGACCGTACCGATATCGGCATTCTCAACAGCCTTCAGGAGAACGCACGCATCACCAACGCCGACCTGGCACGCTCGGTCAACCTGTCGCCGACGCCGTGTTTCAACCGGGTCAAGGCGATGGAGGAACTGGGGCTGATTCGTGAGCAGGTGACCCTGCTGGATGCCGACTTGCTAGGGCTGCACGTCAATGTGTTCATCCATGTCAGCCTGGAAAAACAGGTGGAGGAGGCGTTGCAGCATTTCGAAGAGGCCATCTCCGATCGCCCGGAAGTGATGGAGTGTTATCTGATGGCTGGCGATCCGGATTACTTGATCCGGGTGCTGGTGCCGACCATTCAGTCGCTGGAGCGCTTCATGATGGACTTCCTGACCAAGGTGCCGGGGGTGGCGAACATCCGGTCGAGCTTTGCGCTCAAGCAGGTGCGGTACAAGACGGCGCTGCCGTTGCCTGCCAATGGCTTGACCTTGAATAATTGAAGCTCCTGTAGGAGCAGCCGGTCGACGCTCGATTGCTCGCGATGGAGGTCAACGATGACGTGGGGAGCCTGACCCCCCGCGGTGTTCTCAGGTTTTTCGCGAGCAAGCTCGCTCCCACAGGTCAGAATTTATTCAGGGGAATCTTCAGGTAAGTCACGCCATTGTCTTCCGCCGGCGGCAGATTCCCCGCCCGCACATTCACCTGGATCGCCGGCAGCAGCAGCGTCGGCATGCCCAACCCGGCATCGCGGCGGGTGCGCATGTCGACGAAGGCGGCTTCGTCGATGCCGTCGCGCACGTGGATGTTGCTTTTGCGTTGCTCGCCCACGGTGGTCATGCAGTGCGGTTCACGGCCCTCGGGCGGGTAGTCGTGGCAGACGTAGAGGCGCACGCTGGCGGGGAAGGCCAGCAGCTTGTGGATCGAGGCGAACATCTGGTGGGCGTCGCCGCCGGGAAAGTCACAGCGGGCGGTGCCGACGTCCGGCATGAACAGGGTATCGCCGACCAGGATCAGGTCGTTGCCGATCAGGTAGGCCATGTCCGCCGGGGTATGGCCCGGCACATGCAGGGCAGTGGCCTTGAGGTTGCCGATGCGGAAGGACTCGTCCGGGGCGAACAGGTGATCGAACTGTGAACCGTCGATGCAAAACTCCGGCTCAAGGTTGAACAGGGTCTTGAACACGCCCTGTACCTTGCAGATCGACTGGCCTATGGCGATCTTGCCCCCCAGTTCCCGCCGCAGGTAGGGCGCGGCGGACAGGTGATCGGCGTGGGCGTGGGTTTCCAGCAGCCATTGCACCTGCAGGCGGTGCTCGCGCACGAAAGCGATGATCCGGTCGGCCTGTTGGGTGCCGGTGCGTCCGGCTGCCGGGGTGTAGTCGAGCACCGGGTCGACGATCGCACACTGCCCGCCGTCATCTTCGTAGATCACGTAGCTGTAGGTGGACGAGGCATCGTCGAAAAAGGCTTCAATCAGGGCAGGCATGTGGATTGTTTCTTTAGAGGTAAGTCATGAGGGTAGTTTCATTTTCCCTGCGCTGACCAGCCCTGCGACAATTCTGCTAACGAAAAATCCGGGCGGACTCTATCCTGTCACTCTATCGATACCGGGCGTTCCCGGCCTCTGTCATGGATTACGAGCGTTATATGTTGCTGGCGAGTTTTTTTGGGGTGGTCATGGGCCTGGTGCTCGGTTTGACCGGGGCAGGGGGCGGCATTCTGGCGGTGCCGGCGCTGGTGCTGGGGCTGGGTTGGAGCATGACCGCGGCCGCGCCAGTCGCGTTGTTTGCGGTGGGCAGCGCGGCGGCGGTCGGTGCCATCGATGGCTTGCGCCATGGCCTGGTGCGCTATCGCGCGGCGCTGTTGATTGCCCTGCTGGGGGCGATTTTTTCGCCGCTGGGCATCTATTTCGCCCATCAGCTGCCGGAAAAAATCCTGATGATCCTGTTCAGCCTGCTGATGGTGATGGTTGCCGCGCGGATGTTGCGCCGCGAGCGCAAGGATGAAGGCCCGAGCGACCACGGCCATGCCAACTGGGGCCAGAAGAACTGCATGCTCGACCAGCAAACCGGGCGCTTCTCCTGGACTGCCAAATGCACCGCGACCCTTGCGGCCCTGGGTGCGGTGACCGGTGTGGTCTCGGGATTGCTGGGCGTGGGCGGCGGCTTTCTGATCGTGCCGGCGTTCAAGCAGCTGACCGACGTGCAGATGCGCGGCATCATCGCCACGTCCCTGATGGTCATCAGCCTGATCTCGGCCATCGGCGTGATCGGCGCATTGCATGCCGGGGTGCGCATCGACGGCCTGGGCGTGGCCTTCATCGTTTCCAGCATCGTCGGCATGATCGTCGGCCGCAGACTTTGCGCGCGCGTGCCGGCGCGGGCGTTGCAGGTTGGGTTTGCGAGTATCTGCCTGGTGGTTTCAGCCTACATGCTGTTCCGGGCGGGCCTCTGAAATATTGTAGGAGCCGGCTTGCCGGCGAAGGCGCACTTCAGGACGCCTTCGCCGGCAAGCCGGGCTCCTACAAGGGGCGGTACTGCAGCGTGAAGGCCAGTTCAGTGGATTGCCCCTGCTCCAGCAATCGCAACCCCGGGCGACCGGGCAAGTGATGGGCGTTGACCGGGTGGCTGACCGGTTCGATGCAGAAAAACGCCAGGCCTGGCGGGCAATAGAGCAAATAGTAATCGCTACCACTGGCCTGACAGTCCAGCTCGTAACCGAGGTCGGGTTGTTGGATCAGGCAGTGGCCATCCCATTGGCAGAAACCGTTGTCGACCAGTGCGGGGGGCAGCGCCCTGGGCTGCTGGAAATCCCATTCGGCAGGTAACGCACTCAGTTGCGTCGGCAGTTTTCTCTCATCGCACAACCAGACCTGTCGGGCGGTAGCCTGCAATAGAGTGTTGGCGTTGCGCGGCAGGTATGGGTGCAGCCCGAGGCCATGCCAGGCAGGGTGTTCGGCCAGATGGGTGACGCTCAATTCGATGCTCAACCGACCTTCGCTCAGATGGAAGCGTTGACGGGCGCAATAGGCAAAGGGCTCGGTGCTATCGAGTTGCAGCACCACTTCGTCAGCGGTTGAGGAAACCACCTGCCAGCGTTGCTGCCAGGCGCTGCCGTGAATCGGTAACGGATCGGGGCTGTTGGGCGTCAGGGCCAGCCAGCCGTGCGGGCAATCGAAGCCGCCTTCGGCGATGCGGTTGGACCACGGCACCAAAGGGAAGCAGCCCAGTTTGCCGGGAAGACCGGTGTTCAAGGCCTGCTCATCGGCGTGGCGCAACAAGGGCTGGCCGGTGCTGCGCACGGTCCAGTTGACGATGCTGCCGCCGAGTTCGGGGGCGAGGGTGAGGCGGGTGAAGGAGTCTTCGAGTTCGAGCAGTGTGGGTTTCATGTTCACCAGCAAGGGAAAGAGATGCACGGATTACCCTATGTAGGAGCCGGCTTGCCGGCGAAGGCGTCCTTGAGTACGCCTTCGCCGGCAAACCGGCTCCTACAGTCAAAGCGTTGCAAGATCAGCCGGGTTACAACACCAGATGCGGCAACCACAGCGACAGCGCAGGAATGTAGGTCACGGCCATCAGCACCAGGAACAGCACGCCGTAGAACGGCAGCAGGGCCTTGACGGTAGATTCGATGCTGACTTTACCCACGGCCGACCCCACAAAGAGCACCGCGCCCACCGGCGGTGTTATCAAACCAATCCCCAGGTTCACCAGCATGATCATGCCGAACTGCACCGGGTCCACGCCAATGCCGAGAATCACCGGCATCAGGATCGGCGTGAGGATCAGGATCAGCGGCGCCATGTCCATCACGGTACCGAGCAACAGCAGCATGACGTTGATGCACATCAGGATCACGTAACGGTTGTCCGACAGGGTCAGGAACATCGTGGTGATCTTCGCCGGGATCTGCATCAGGGTCATGATGTAGCCGAAGCTGGCGGCGAAGCCGATCAGGATCATCACGATCGAGATGGTGCGCACCGTGCGGTGCATCAGTTTCGGCAGCTCGCTCCATTTGTAGTCGCGGTAGATGAACATGGTCACGAAGAACGACCAGAGTACGGCAATGGCCGCGGACTCGGTCGCGGTGAAGATCCCGCTCAGGATCCCGCCGAGGATGATGACCATCGCCATCAGGCCCCACAACGCTTCGCCGCAGATCTTCAGCGCTTCGCGCATCGGGATGACTTCGCCCTTGGGGTAGTCACGCTTCTTGGCGAAGATCAGGCACAGCACCATCAGGCACGCGCTCATCAACAGGCCCGGTACCACGCCGGCCATGAACAGCGAGGCAATCGACACCGTACCGCCAGCGGCCAGCGAGTAGAGCACCGAGTTGTGGCTCGGCGGGGTCAGCAGGGCCTGCACCGAACCGCTGACGGTCACGGCGGTGGCGAACTCACGGGGATAGCCGCGGCGCTCCATTTCCGGGATCAGCACCGAACCGACCGAGGCGGTGTCGGCCACCGAGGAGCCGGAGATCGCGCCGAAGAAAGTCGAAGCCATGATATTGACCAGCGACAGGCCACCGCGCACGAACCCGACCAGCACCCCGGCAAACGCCACCAGACGCCTGGACATTCCGCCCTCGGCCATGATCGCACCGGCCAGCACGAAGAACGGAATCGCCAGCAGGGAAAACTTGTTCACGCCACCGGCGACCTGGATCATCAGCGCCTGGAACGGAATGTCGATCCAGAACGCGCCGATCAGCGCCGAGAGCCCCAGTGCGTAGGCGACCGGCATGCCGATCAGGATCAACGCGATAAAACTGCCCAACAGAATAAAAGCGTCCATTCAGGCAGCCCCTTCGTTTTCTTCAACGAGGTCGAAACGCACGACCCGACGGTTGCTCTGATCGCCGAGCAAGAGTTTTTCCAGAACAAAAATCAGCGTCAGCACGCCGCCCACGGGAATCGGCATGTAGGTGATGCCCACTCGCAGGGTCGGCAGGGCGCTCATGAACTGGTTCCAGGTCGACAAGCAAAGCTTGGTGCCCCAGATCGCCATGAACAGGCTGATGGTCGCCATCAGTAATTGTGAAAACACGCTCATGGCCTGGCGCAGTTGCGGCGACATCCGATCAGTGAGCATCGCCACTGCCATGTGCGAGCCGGAACGATAGCTGGCCGCTGCGCCGATGAAGGTGAAGACCATCATCAGCAGGATTGCAGTAGGCTCGGGCCAACTGGAGCCGGTGCCGAGCACATAACGGGCAAACACGCCCCAGGGAATGATCAGCGCAATGGCCAGCACGGAGAGCCCGGCGACCCAGATACAGGTCATGTAGAGCTTGTCATTGAAACGTAGCAGCAGATTCTTCATCGGGTTCCACCGTAACCGGGCGCGCACTGACAGATACCCACGTCAGTGGCGCCGGGCCTTTCTTGAGTGCAGGGAGGGTTACTGAACGGCTTCGATGCGCTTGATCAGGTCGACGTAAGGTGCGCCGTATTTCTCGCGAATCGAGGCGGTCGCCTCATAGAAAGGTTTCTTGTCGACGGTGATGAACTCGACGCCGGCTGCCTTGAGTTTTTCTTCGCTGCTGGCCGATTTTGCGTCCCACAGGGTACGTTCCTGTGCCTGCGCGGCTTTGGCGGTTTTCTTCACCAACGCCTGTTGCTCGGGGGTGAGTTTTTCCCAGGTGATTTTCGACATCACGATAGGTTCAGGCAGGATCAGGTGCCCGGTCAGGCTGTAGAACTTGGCGTTCTGGTAGTGATTGTGTTCGAGCAGGGTCGGCGGGTTGTTCTCCGCGCCGTCGATCACGCCAGTCTGCAGGGCGCTGAAGATTTCGCCGGTGTCCATGGCGATGCCGTTGCCGCCCATGGCGTTGATGGTTTCGATGAACATCGGGTTGCCTTGCACGCGGATCTTCATGCCCTTGAGATCTTCCAGGTTGCGCACCGGTTTCTTGGTGTAGATGTTGCGCGTGCCGCCATCCATCCAGGCCAAGGCCACCAGACCGAATTCGGAATCGGTGATTTTGGCGAGGATCTCGTCGCCCACTTCGCCATCGATGACCTTGCGCATGTGCGCCTGGTCACGGAACACGAACGGCATGTTGAACACGTTAACGTCCGGTACCACCGGGCCGACGATGCCGAGGCTGACCCGGGCCATCTGGATGGCGCCGACCTGGGCCTGTTCGACCACTTCCTTTTCCGAGCCGAGTACACCACCGGCGAACATCTTGAAGGTCAGCTTGCCGTCGCTGTCGGCCACCAGGGTCTTGCCCAGCTGTTCTTCGGCGACCACGGTGGGATAGCCCGCAGGGTGAATGTCGGCAAATTTGATTTCCAGCGCATGGGCGGCGCTGCTGAGGGTGAAGGCGAGGGGGAGTGCTGCGGCGAGCAAGGTGCGTTTGAAGTCCATGGGGGTGTCTCCAGTCTTGTTGTTTTTTTTATTCAAGGCACAGCGGTGAAACGTTTGCGTTTACTGCTTGAAGTGCGGCTCCGGCAGACCCTTGACGCCGGGATCGAGGGCGAACACGCCCCCGGCCAGGGACTGTTCATCCTGGTCGTCTCCCGGGCGGATCGAGGTCACGAACAAGGTGTCCAGGCGAGTGCCACCGAAGGCGCACATGCTCGGTTTTTTCACCGGGACGGCCAGGGAGCGGTCCAGTCGACCGTCGGGGGTGAAGCGGTGAATCAGCCCGGCATCGTTGCCGCAGATCCAGTAGCAACCTTCGGCATCGACCGCCGCGCCATCAGGGCGACCGGCGTGCTGGTTCATGTCGACGAACAGGCGGCGGTTGGTAGGGGTGGCGCTGTCGATGTCGTAATCGAAGGCCCAGATCTGCTGCACCAGCGGATGGGAGTCGGACAGGTACATGGTCCGGCCGTCCGGGCTGAAGGCCAGGCCGTTGGGCACGATAAGGCCGTTCAATTGCGCCGGCAGCGGTCCTTGCTCGCCGGCGCTGTAGCGATAGAGCGAGCCCACGGCGGCATTGGCGCCCATGTCCAGCACCATGCTGCCGGCCCAGAAGCGGCCCTGGCGGTCACAGCGACCATCGTTGAGACGCATGTCCGGGCGGGCGTGATCGACCTGGGCCAGGGGTTCGCTGTCGAGGCTGCCGTCGGCATGCGCATGCAGATGGAAGAACCCGCTCTCCATGCCTGCGACCCAGCCACCGTCGGGATGGCGGGCGATGCAGGCGAGCATTTGCGGGGTTTTCCAGGCGTGCACATGACCGGTCAGCGCGCTCCAGCGCTGCAGGCCGCCGGCGGGAATGTCGACCCAATACAGGGCGTTTTCCTCAGACACCCACACCGGGCTTTCACCTACCGTGTTGCGCGCATCGACAATCAATTCGGCTTTCATGGCAACTCATTCCCTTGGTTGTGGGGGGATCAGGACGATCAGTCGCCGAACGGGCCGGCCGCGCAAAAGGCACCGCCCTGGTAGATCCGCGCCGGGTCATCAGCGGCCGGCAGCGGCTGGGCTTCGACTTTTTCACGGAACACTTCGGAGTTGTCCTTGGGCTTGTAACCCAGCGCGCTGGCGTAACGGTTGTCCCACCAGACGTCCTTGTTGTCGGACGCGCCATAGACCACGGTGTGGCCGACGTTCGGGGTGTAGAGCGCACGTTCCAGCAGCTGGGTAAGGTCGCCGAAGCTCAGCCAGGTGCTCATCATCCGGCGGTTCTGCGGTTCGGGGAACGAAGAGCCGATGCGCACGCTGACCGTCTCGATGCCGTAGCGATCGAAGTAGAAGGTGGCCATGTCTTCGCCGTAGGACTTGGACAAACCGTAGTAGCTGTCGGGGCGGCGAGGGGAGTGGGCGTCGATGACTTCGTCCTGCTTGTAGAAGCCGATCACATGGTTGGAACTGGCGAAGATCACGCGCTTGACGCCGTGGCGGCGGGCAGCTTCGTAGATGTGGAACACGCCGCAGATATTGGCCCCAAGGATTTCTTCGAACGAGCGCTCAACCGACACGCCGCCAAAATGCAGGATCGCGTCCACGCCTTCGACCAGTTGATCCACGGCGTTTTTGTCGGCGAGGTCGCAGGGCACGACTTCTTCGCGATCATCAATGGCAGGGGCGATGTCGGCGATGTCCGACAGGCGAATGACATTGGCGTACGGGCGCAGGCTCTCGCGCAGGACTTTGCCCAGGCCACCGGCGGCACCGGTCAGCAGCAGGCGATTGAAGGGCGTTTGGGCGGTTGCAGTGGTTGTCATGGGAATTCCTGGACAAGCAGTTGTTATTATTGGGTCGTTGTAGGTTGTCGTACGACATTGCTGAAGTATCGTTAGGATTTCCGGTTTTTGTCAACGCGACATTGGTGGAATTTGACGGAGGGTTGTCACGATCAATTCTCCGAGAAAATCTCGATCCCTGTGATTGATCCCTGATGGCACTCGGACCTGTAGGAGCTGGCTTGCCAGCGAAGGCGTCCGCGAGATCGCCTTCGCCGGCAAGCCGGCTCCTACAGGAACGAGGTCGATCTTCGGGAATTACAACAACGAAATCGGATAGCTGATGAAAATCCGGTTCTCATCAAATTCGTTGGTGCTGAAATCCTTGCGGATACTCGCGTTGCGCCATTTCACGTTGAGGTTTTTCAGCGCACCGCTCTGCACGGTGTAGGCCAGTTCCGATTCACGGCCCCATTCCTTGCCGTCGGTGATGGTGCCGGTGTGCACGTTGTCGCCGCTGATGTAGCGGTTCATCAGGGTCAGGCCGGGAATGCCGAGGGCGACGAAGTTGTAGTCGTGACGCACCTGCCAGGACTTCTCTTTGGCGTTGTCATAGCTGGAGTTGTAGCTGTCGTTGGCCAGGGTCCCGCCACTGGTGCCGTTGACCCGCATCCACACGTCGTCGCCGCTGAGTTTTTGCAGGCCGACGTAGAAGGTGTTGCCGCCGTATTTGGCCGAGAGCAGGGCAAACGCGGTCTTGTTGTCGAGGTCGCCGGCCAGGGCGCTGCCGTCTTCCTTGCCGATGAAGTAGCCGAGGTTGGCGCCCAGGGTCCAGTCGCCGATGGGCTGGCTGTGGCTAAGGTTGAAATACTGCTGCTGATAGATATCGCTGAGTTCGGCATACCAGACGCCGACCTGGGTGCGTTTGTCGTTGAAGGCGTATTCGCCGCCGCCGAAGTTGAATCGGTCCGAGGTGAAGGCGGCCGATTTGCCGTTCATGAACATGTCTTCCATGCTCGCATCGTTGCGCGGGCTGTTCTGGCGGAACTGCCCGCCGTAGAGCGTCAGGCCGCTGATCTCGGTGGAGGTCACCTGGCCGCCGCGGAAGGTTTGCGGCAGCGAGCGACCGTCGTCGGAACGCAGGATCGGCAGCACCGGCATCCATTCGCCGACCTTCAGTTCTGTTTTCGAGATCTTGCCTTTGAGAGCCACGCCCAGGCGCCCAAAGTTGTCGGCCGGGCGGCCGTCGCCGTGGATCGGCAGCAACTGCGTACCCCCGGTGCCTTTGCCGCCGTCGAGCTTCTGCGAGTACAGGCCAAGCACATCGACACCGAAGCCGACCGGGCCCTGGGTGTAGCCGGACTTGGCGTCGAGGATGAAGTTCTGTGTCCATTCTTCCGCCTTGCCCTGGGGGTAGGCCGGGTTGGTGTAGTTGCGATTGATGTAGGCGTTGCGCAGGTTCAGCGTGGCTTTGGCGTCATCGGTGAAGCCTTCGGCCTGGCAGGCGATGGGCAGGGCGAGGGTCAGGCTGCTGCAACCGATCAGGCTCAGCGTCTGCAAACGGGTAAAGGACGGGCGTGGGGTACGGGCGGACGAATCGCGGACGAGCTTGCTCACTGTGACGCTCCCTTGCTGCTTTTTGTTTTTATTTTTGTCATACGTCGTCGTACAACATTGGCGCAGATATTTGCGGGATTTTAAGGGGTTGTCAATCGGAAGTTATACGATGACTTTAAGGCAATGGTTAAAACCTGTGTGAGCCAGCCTGCTGGCGATAGCCATCTCACATTCAACATTGATGCAGGCTGATACTCCGCCATCGCCAGCAGGCTGGCTCCCACAGGGGACAGGGTTTGTCAGCCGGAAATCATGGGTGCCAAGGTGCCCAGCAAAGAGACGGCAGCTACCGCGCCAAGCCCCAGCAACCACTCCAGCAGCACACTGTAATTTGTGGGAGCCAGCCTGCTGGCTCCCACAGGGGACAGGGTTTGTCAGCCGGAAATCATCGGTGCCAGGGTGCCCAGCAAAGAGACGGCAGCTACCGCGCCAAGCCCCAGCAACCACTCCCAGAAGCACACTGTAATTTGTGGGAGCCAGCCTGCTGGCGATAGCCATCTCACATTCAACATTGATGCAGGCTGATACTCCGCCATCGCCAGCAGGCTGGCTCCCACAGGGGACAGGGTTTGTCAGCCGGAAATCATCGGTGCCAGGGTGCCGAGCAAAGAGACGGCAGCTACCTCGCCAAGCCCCAGCAACCACTCCCAGCAACCACTCCCAGCAGCACACTGTAATTTGTGGGAGCCAGCCTGCTGGCGATAGCCATCTCACATTCAACATTGATGCAGGCTGATACTCCGCCATCGCCAGCAGTCTGGCTCCCACAGGGACAGGGTTTGTCAGCCGGAAACATGGGTGCCAAGGTGCCCAGCAAAGAGACGGCAGCTACCGCGCCAAGGGGAGGCTGGAGCGCCATGGCGTCAGCAGCAGGATCACCAGCAATGCGTTGAGCAGCAGGTGCCAGCCCCAGACTTCACCGAAAAAAGTACGACCAAGCACCCGCAGCAAAATCGCCGGTTCGAACGCCGCCGCCCAGGTGCCCGCCATGCTCGCGGTGACCAGCAGTAACCAGCCGACACCGCTGGCCAGCGCCACGACCGCCAGCCACTGACTGAGGCGCAACAGTGGCTGATCCAGCGTTGTGAGGCGACCCAACAGCAGCGGCCGGAACACCCACGCCCCGAACAACATCAGCACCACGCAAAAATGTACGAAGCGGCACAGCACCATCGCATCCGCCATGTATTACTGGCCCACCTTGAACGCGTAGGCGCCTTCGCTTTTGTGGGTATCGACCGACACCACATGCCACTCGACCTTGTAGTCTCCAGCGGTGAAGGGGACCGCCGGCGTGACAATCAGGGTCTTTTTATCAGGACCCTGGGTGACCAGGCTTTTGACCAGGATCTCGTCGCCGTCGCGGCTGATCGTGACTTTGCAGAAGTCGGCCTCGACGCCTTCGGAAAACACCAGGCTCAGTTCCGCGGGAGGCTTCACGGTGCTGTCGGCAGCAGGTGTCTGGCTTTGCAGGTGGGCGTGAGCCCATACAGATGAGGCGCACAGGAGCGCGCCGAGCAGAGCGATGGTGGTCAGGGTGTTCTTCAAGCGCATGTCGGGTCCCTCGGCGGCAGGTTTCAAGTGGTGGTCAGTCTAGCCGCGCCAGAGCGGTTATACGAAGTTTGGTTGTCCTCTGTCGCCGCGCCGTAGAGCGGTGCTAGTCTTGTTCAATGTTGTTGTCAGGGAGCCCTCATGGGCAATCACAAGATCGAGATCCGTCGCAGTAACGTCGAGAAAATTCTGCTGGGGGCCGAGAAGGTCTTCGCCGAAAAAGGCTTTGGCAGCACCGCCATGGCCGATATCGCCGCCGAAGTGCAACTGCCGCGTTCCAACCTGCATTACTACTTCAGCACCAAGACCGAACTGTACAGCGCCGTGCTGTTCGACCTGCTGGAAGTGTGGAAGCAGGATGCGCTGTGCTTCGAGATGTTCGACGACCCGCGCGTGGTGCTCAGCAGCTATATCCGCGCCAAGATGAACCACTCACGCAGCCGCCCCTACGGCTCGAAAGTCTGGGCCAACGAAATCATCCACGGCGCACCGACCCTTGGCGAGAAGCTCGACGCGAGCCTGTACGACTGGGCCAAGATGAAGGAAGCGAAGATCCGCCAGTGGGTCGACGACGGCCGCATCCTGCCAGTGGAGCCTTCAAGCCTGCTGTACATGATCTGGGCCTCGACCCAGCACTACGCCGACTTTGATCATCAGGTGAACATTCTCAACGATCATCAGCCGCTGTCGGACATGCAGTTTGAACGGGCAGTGCAGACGGTGACCAGTGTGATTTTGCGGGGGATTGGGTTGGAGCCTTGAGATTAATACTTCTGTAGAGTGTTAATTTCTGATTGATTTATTGGTTCTTTCAAGTTCTTCGATGGTAACGCTTCTGATCTTAACCTCCAGGAAGATCCTCTTTTGTCTTAGTTTCCATCGCTTTATTGAACTCGGTTCAGATGCTATTTGACTTGTTAAGTCTTCCCAGTGTGTTTTTTGTGATCCAGTATACATTGCCTGAAGATTCGACGATTCTTTGAATTCTTCGTACTTTTTTGCGTTGTTGTAGAGTTTGTCCTTGTATTGGATATTTTTCTTTGATGTTTTTTTTGATATTTTTTTGGTTTTTGAGTCCAGTTTAAAAGGACCTAGTTGGTGCGGAAATGGTTGCGCCGAACTGCTAGGTGTTGACGCTTCCTGAGGCAGTATCCGGTACTTTGTTTGTGAACTGCCAGAACTTAGCGAGGTGGCGTGACCGATGGCAGTGGGTGTTGGTGATGGGGCATTTGCTCGGGCACTAGAAGTGGCTGTGGTAACCGAAGCGCGGTTAACATCTGCGGTTTGCGATGCTTTCCTCAATAGAGCTTTGAAGTGCGCGAGGCGAGAATTTCCGGTAGGGTCTCCGAAGTTGATCGGGTCCCATCCACAATACGCATAAGGATTAATGCCGCCCTCACTAAAAGGGCTGAGCTCATCCGGGCTGTTAAAACGCATCAGAACAGGATTAAAAAAGCGATTGCCCTGTCCTAGTGGGTAGTGACCCGTTGTAGCGTCAGGACATTCCCCGTTAAACCCGATCAAGGCACTTAAACCACTTTTCACAGGATGATGCCCGTAGGCGCAATAGGCAAATTGCTGTGGATTAATCCGTGACACCGTTTTCATCAGCGAATGCGCCTGGTCGGTTGCCAGCAACGTGGTTTGGCTCACACCAGCTTCATTTTGACTCTGCGCCAATGGTTGGGCTTGATGGCGGAAGATTGTTCGTTGTATCTGTTGTCCCAGCTCGGTAGCCAGGTGGTTCTCTTGATAGAAACGCTGGGTGCCCTCGGTCTGCAAAAGTCCCACACCAATAAGTCGATCCAATGGGTCGTATACATAACGGCGCAAAATCTTCAATGCTGGGGCTGACATGGCGCAGTCCTCGCTGGCGAAATGAATGCGTGTCAGCTTCGTAGTTAATTCGGGGGGCGTCTACTAGCAGAACTGATAGTCAGGAAGGTGTGTCGGCGATGATCAGGGGTATCAGCGCTGGGTGCAGTCGCAGGAGATTGGATTGAAGGCTTGAGGCTTATGGTGACTGTACCGGCTTTATCGCGAGCAAGCTCGCTCCCACAGGGATCATTGGTGTACTCAGGATTGATGTACGACACAAATCCACTGTGGGAGCGAGCTTGCTCGCGATGGCGTCGGTTCAGAGGCCGCAGATTTCAAGGACTGACGTGATAGGGATTTCTCGGGTCATGATTCCAGTCCAGAAACGGCTTGCCAGTGTCCACCGGCACCATCTCGATGCAGTTCTCGACCGGGCAGGTGATCTGGCACAGGTTGCAACCCACGCATTCCTCATCGATCACTTCATACGCGTGCGTACCATCGGCCTTTTTCAGGCTGGCCACCGCCTGGTGCGAAGTGTCCTCACAAGCGATATGACAGCGCCCACAACCAATGCACGCCTCCTGGTCGATCTTCGCGATCACCTGATAGTTGATATCCAGGTACTTCCAGTCGGTGGTATTGCCCACCGCACGCCCGGAAAACTCGGCGATGCTGGCGTAGCCCTGACTGTCCATCCAGCGTGACAGGCCGTCCTTCATTTCTTCGACAATGCGAAAGCCGTGCAGCATCGCCGCCGTGCACACCTGCACCGAACCGCTGCCCAGGGCCATGAACTCGGCGGCGTCGCGCCAGTTGCCGATGCCGCCAATGCCGCTGATTGGCAGGCCCAGGGTCTGCGGGTCGCGGGCGATTTCGGCGACCATGTTCAAGGCGATCGGCTTGACCGCCGAGCCGCAATAGCCGCCATGGGTGCTCTGGCTGCCGACGATGGGATTGGCGACCATGCGCTCCAGGTTGACGCTGGTGATGGAGTTGATCGTATTGATCAACGACACCGCATCCGCGCCGCCACGGTGCGCCGCGCGGGCCGCCACGCGGATGTCGGTGATGTTCGGCGTCAGCTTGACGATCACCGGCAGCGAGCAATACGTCTTGCACCAGCGGGTGACCTGCTCGACGTATTCCGGCACCTGGCCGACCGCCGCGCCCATGCCGCGCTCCGGCATGCCGTGGGGGCAACCGAAGTTGAGTTCGATGCCGTCGGCACCGGTGGCTTCCACCAGGGGCAGTATGTGTTTCCAGGACTCTTCGACGCAGGGCACCATCAGCGACACGATCAGCGCGCGGTCCGGCCAGTCCTTCTTGACCTGGGTGATTTCCCGCAGGTTGATCTCCAGCGAGCGATCGGTGATCAGTTCGATGTTGTTGAAACCGAGGACTTCTCTGTTAGCCCCGAAGTGCGCCGAATAGCGCGATGACACGTTGACCGCCGCCGGGTCTTCCCCGAGGGTTTTCCAGACCACGCCGCCCCAGCCGGCCTCGAAGGCGCGGACCACGTTGTAGGCCTTGTCGGTCGGCGGCGCGGAGGCCAGCCAGAACGGGTTGGGGGACTTGATGCCGGCGAAGACAATCGACAGATCGGCCATTTATGCAGCCTCCACGTTGAGCATCAGTTGCGCGTTGATCGCCTCGGCGGCGCGTTTGCCGTGCTGTACTGCCTGCACGGTGAGGTCCTGGTCGAGGCTGGTGCAGTCGCCGCCGGCATACACCCCGGGGATGCTGGTGCGCAGGTGTTCGTCCACCTCTATGCGATCGCCCTGACGCTTGAGTTCTCGGGCTAAAGGATCGGCGAGGGCGCTGGAATCGAAGCTTTGGCCGATGGCTTTGAAGATGGCATCCGCGGCCTGTTCAAAGGTTTCGCCGGTGGTTTGCAGGCGACCTTCAACCAGGTGTGTGCGAGCGAAGCGCATGCCGCGCACCTGGCCCTGGTCGTCGAGCAGGACTTCTTCCGGTTGGGCCCAGGTCAGCAGGCGTACCTGATTGGCCTTGGCGATGTCCTGTTCATGGTGAGTCGCTCCCATGTCCTCGGCGCCACGGCGGTAGACCAGGTTGACGTCGCGGGCGCCGAGCCGGGCCATCTGCACCGCCATGTCGATAGCCGTGTTGCCGGCACCGAGCACGATGCAGTGGTCGGCCAGCGGCAGCTGGCTCAAGTCATCGGCCTGGCGCAGTTCGCGGATATAGTCGGTGGCCGCCACCAGGCCGGGCGCGTCTTCATGCGGCAGGCCCAGCTGTTTGCTGGCCGCCAGGCCAATGCCGAGGAACACGGCGTCGAATTGTTGATGCAGGTCGCTGAGGCTGAGGTTATCCCCGAGTTTGTACCCGTGGCGGATTTCGATGCCGCCGATTTCCAGGAGGAAATCCAGCTCCTTCTGTGCGTAATCGTCCACCAGTTTGTATTTGGCGATCCCGTATTCATTCAGGCCGCCGGCCTTTTCCCGGGCCTCGAAAACCACCACGTCGTGGCCGTGCATCGCGCTGCGGTGGGCGCAGGACAACCCGGCGGGGCCGGCACCGACCACGGCAATGCGCTTGCCGGTGGCGGCACTGCGGGCGAACGGGTGTTCGCTGAAGTGCGCGTTGTCCACGGCGTAACGTTGCAGCAGGCCGATCAGCACCGGCGCGCATTCATGGGCGTTGTTGCGCACACAGGCCTGCTGGCAAAGGATCTCGGTCGGACAGACCCGGGCGCAACTGCCACCGAGGATGTTGGCTGAGAGGATTTTCTGCGCCGCCCCCTGGACGTTGTCCTGGTGAATGTTGCGGATGAACGAGGGAATATCGATTTCGCTCGGGCAGGCATTCACGCAGGGCGCGTCGTAGCAATACAGGCAACGCGAGGCTTCCAGATGCGCCTGGCGATCGTTGAGTGGCGGCGCCAGGTCGGTGAAATGGCCGGCGAGGGCGGCCGCGTTCTCATGGGGATGCGGGAGGTGGGTCAGGGTCTTGATCACGGTGTTGGCCTCACGGTAATTGAGGTGCTGCCTCTGTCGGGCATTGTTTTTGTGTTGACTGGGCCGGCCTCTTCGCTGGCAAGCCAGCTCCTACAGGGGAATGCATTTCAAACTGTAGGAGCGAGCTTGCTCGCGAAAGGCCGCAGGCCGCTCTCAGCGTTTCACCGCAACGGGCTGATTCAACTCCGCCCGCTTGCTCAGCAAATCAAACACCGCCGGATAAGCCGGCCGTTCGATGTACCGCCCGGCACCGCGCTCGGCGCGCAGGTCGCCGTCGGCCCAGACCACGCGCCCCTGGCTGATGGTGTGGCTGGGTACACCGCGCACGGTCTTGCCTTCGAAGATATTGAAGTCGACCTGCTGGTGATGGGTCTTGGCGGAAATCGTGCGCGAACCTTGCGGGTCCCACAGCACCAGGTCGGCATCGGAGCCGACGCGGATCGCGCCTTTGCGCGGATAGAGGTTGAAGATCTTCGCGGTGTTGGTGGAGGTCAGCGCGACGAATTGCTGCATCGAAAAACGCCCGGTGTTCACGCCTTCCTCCCACAACACCGCCATGCGGTCTTCGATGCCGGCAGTGCCGTTGGGGATCTTGCTGAAGTCGTCCTTGCCGGCGGCTTTCTGCTCGGCGCAGAAGCAGCAGTGATCGGTGGCGGTTGTGTGCAGGTTACCCGCCTGCAAACCGTGCCACAGGGCTTCTTGATGGCCGCGTGGACGGAACGGTGGGCTCATCACGTACCCTGCGGCGGTCTGCCAGTCCGGGTGCTGATAGACGCTGTCGTCCAGCAGCAGATGCCCGGCCAGCACTTCGCCGTAGACCGGTTGGCCCTTGGCGCGGGCGTAGGTGATTTCGTCGAGGGCTTCCTTGGTCGAGACGTGGACCAGATACAACGGCGTGCCGAGGGTTTCGGCAATGCGGATGGCCCGGCTTGCCGCTTCGCCTTCCACCTGCGAAGGGCGTGACAACGGATGCGCTTCCGGCCCGGTCATGCCCTGGGCCATGAGCTTGCGCTGCAGGTGGTACACCAGCTCACCGTTTTCCGCATGCACGGTCGGCACCGCGCCCAGTTCCAGGCAGCGCTCGAAACTCGCCACCAGGGTGTCGTCGGCCGCCATGATGGCGTTCTTGTAGGCCATGAAATGCTTGAAGCTGTTGACCCCGTGATGAATCACCAACTCCTCCATTTCTTCGCGAACCTGCTCGCTCCACCAGGTGATGGCGACGTGGAAGCCGTAGTCGGACGCCGACTTCTCGGCCCATCCGCGCCACTGATGGAAGGCCTCCATCAATGACTGCTGCGGATTGGGAATCACGAAATCGATGATCGACGTGGTGCCGCCGGCAAGACCCGCCGCCGTGCCGCTGAAAAAGTCTTCGCTGGCCACGGTGCCCATGAAGGGCAGTTGCATGTGGGTGTGCGGGTCGATGCCGCCAGGCATCAGGTATTGGCCGCTGCCGTCGAGTATCTCGGCACCTGCGGGAACGTCGAGGTCTTCGCCGATGGCCTTGATCACGCCGTCTGCGCAATACACATCGGCGCGATAACTTTCATCATGGGTAACAACGGTAGCGCCACGGATCAACAGAGACATTCCGAGTTCCTCGCAGGCAATGACCGGCTGATGCCGGTTCTAGATGTTTTATAGACGTGAGCGGTAACCGGCTTAATCCTGTCAACGCTGTCAGGAATAAAAACTAGTCTTAGTTATAGGAATGAGCAAGATTATTTTTTATAAGCTTATGACTGTTTTAACTGTTTGATAAATAACAAATATAAACAAAAAACAGCAAAATGGTGCGGCCTCTCACCATTTTGACGCACTTGACAGGATCCAAATATGGTCAAGATTTCTTATGTGAAATCAGCCGTTTGAGGATGGTCTATGGTTGATGCGCGACTTTGAAAAAAATATCGATGCACCAGTTTGAGTCCTGACTGTTCGGACAACTTGGCGGGCATTTGGCCTGAGAGGCATGCCGAGTAACCGAGGTGACCCAATAAAACTGATAAACATCAGTGAGTTGCAGAGTGTTTATGGAACTGCCCGATGCGCAAGCGGGGCACCCGGCACGTTTATTGATGCCGCCAGCCCTCGATGAGCAAAAAATAACTCAAAGAACAGTGGAGCGGCCATGCAACAGATCAGATCGCAAGTGACCGAGCGCGACGGCTTGTTCGAGCTGGAAGCCGGCAGCGATGTCCTCGACAGTCCCCGTTACAACCACGACATTGCACCAACCAAGGTGCGTGAAAGAACCTGGAACAAATGGCACATCACGGCGTTATGGGTCGGCATGGCGATTTGCGTGCCGACCTACACCCTGGGTGGGGTGCTGACGGCGTATTTCGGCCTGAGTGTCGGTGAGGCGCTGCTGGCCATCCTGTTTGCCAACATCATTGTGTTGATCCCGCTGACGCTCAACGCCTTTCCCGGCACCAAGTACGGCATTCCGTTTCCGGTGTTGCTGCGCTCGTCCTTCGGTATCTTCGGGTCTAACATCCCATGCCTGATCCGCGCCCTGGTGGCCTGTGGCTGGTTCGGCATCCAGACGATGTTCGGTGGCCTGGCGATCCACCTGTTCCTGGGCTCGGTGTTCGAGGGCTGGAAGTCCCTGGGCGGCACAGGCGAAGTCATCGGCTTCATGGTGTTCTGGGCACTGAACCTGTGGGTGGTGATTCGCGGCGCCGAGTCGATCAAATGGCTGGAAACCCTCTCGGCACCGCTGTTGGTGCTGGTGGGGGTCGGGTTGCTGGTGTGGGCCATGCCCAATGTGTCGATGACCGAGCTGCTGGCGATCCCGCCCAAGCGTCCAGAAGGCGCGGGTGTGGCCAGCTATTTCGCGGCCGGGCTGACCGCGATGGTCGGGTTCTGGGCCACGCTGTCGCTGAACATCCCCGACTTCAGCCGCTACGCGAAAAGCCAGAAAGACCAGATCGTCGGGCAGATCATCGGCCTGCCACTGACGATGTTCCTGTTTGCCTCCCTGGGCGTGGTGATGACCGCTGCCTCGGTGAAGCTGGTGGGCGTGACGGTGTCCGACCCGGTGACCCTGATCGGCCATATCCAGAGCCCGGTCTGGGTGGCGCTGGCCATGGCGCTGATCATCATCGCCACGCTGTCGACCAACACCGCGGCCAACATCGTTTCACCCACCAACGACTTCCAGAACATCGCCCCCAAGGCGATCAACCGGACCAAAGCGGTGATGCTCACGGGGTTCGTGGGGTTGGCATTGATGGCCCATGAACTGCTGAAAAAGCTTGGCCTGATTGTTTCGGATGTCAGCCTGGAAACGGTGTATTCCAACTGGTTGCTCGGCTATTCCAGTCTGTTGGGGCCGATTGCCGGGATCATGGTGGTGGACTATTTCCTGATCAAGAAACAGCAGCTGGACCTGGCCGGCCTCTACCGCGACGACGTGTACCCGGCGTGGAACTGGAACGGTTTTCTCGCGTTCGGCGTGCCGGTGGTGTTGACGCTGCTGTCCCTGGGCAGCGACGTGTTCAGCTGGTTCTACAGCTATGGCTGGTTCACCGGCTCGGCCCTTGGCGGGTTGATTTATTACGGGTTGTGCGTGATGCGGCCCAGTCCATCTGTCGTGAAATCTGCGGTGTAAGGGAGGGCCTCTTCGCTGGCAAGCCAGCTCCTACAGGTGATCGCGATCCCTTGTAGGAGCTGGCTTGCCAGCGAAGGCGGCCTCAAACACACCGCAGAATTGCCTGAAAAACTCATAAGAACAGCCTGAGGAGATCCCCATGAACGCGGCCGTAGACGTTCTGCAGTCCACCCATCAGCACATCAACCGCGACCGTCTGTGGCAGTCGCTCATGGAACTGGCCAAGCTCGGCGCCACGGTCAAGGGCGGTGTGTGTCGCCTGGCCCTTACCGACCTCGATCGCCAGGCCCGGGACACTTTCGTCAAGTGGTGTGAGGAGGCCGGCTGCACTGTCAGCATCGACGCCGTCGGCAATATCTTCGCCCGCCGTCCCGGACGCAATCCGGACCTGCCACCGGTGATGACCGGCAGCCACATCGACACCCAGCCCACCGGCGGCAAGTTCGATGGCTGCTTCGGCGTGCTGGCCGGCGTCGAAGTGCTGCGTACCCTCAATGACCTGGGCATCGAGACCGAAGCGCCGCTGGAAGTGGTGGTGTGGACCAACGAAGAGGGCTCGCGTTTTGCCCCGTGCATGATGGGCTCCGGTGTGTTCGCGGAAAAATTCACCCTGGAAGAAACCCTGGCCAAGGTCGACGCCGAGGGCGTGACGGTGGGCGAAGCGCTCAATGCCATTGGCTACGCGGGAACCCGCCAAGTCAGTGGCCACGCCGTGGGCGCCTATTTCGAAGCGCATATCGAGCAAGGGCCGATTCTCGAGGATGAACGCAAGACCATCGGCGTCGTCATGGGCGCCCTCGGCCAGAAATGGTTCGACCTGAAACTGCGCGGCGTCGAAGCCCACGCCGGCCCGACGCCCATGCACCTGCGCAAGGACGCCCTGGTGGGCGCCGCGGTGATCGTCGGTGCGGTCAATCGCGCTGCCCTCGGTCACCAGCCCCACGCTTGCGGCACCGTCGGTTGCCTGCAAGCCTATCCCGGCTCGCGCAACGTCATTCCCGGCGAAGTGCGCATGACCCTGGACTTCCGCCACCTCGAACCGGCGCGACTGGACTCGATGATCGCCGAAGTGCGCGAGGTCATAGCAACCACCTGCGAAGAACACGGCCTGACCTATGAACTGACCCCCACCGCCGACTTCCCGCCGCTGTATTTCGACAAGGGCTGCGTTGAGGCAGTACGCGGTGCGGCGCAAGGGCTGGGCCTTTCGCACATGGATATCGTCAGCGGCGCAGGGCACGACGCGATCTTCCTGGCCGAGCTGGGACCGGCCGGGATGATCTTCGTGCCGTGCGAAGGCGGCATCAGCCACAACGAGATCGAGAATGCCAACCCGGATGACCTGGCGGCTGGGTGTGCGGTGTTGTTGCGGGCGATGCTGGCGGCTTCGGCAGCGGTGGCCAAGGGGGCGAAGGCTGCTTGAAACGCAAAGGATCGAGCCTGCGGCAGCAGCTGCAGGCTGCGATTTCCTGATCATCAAACGCTTGTCGCCTGCTCAAGCTTTTCACTGACCACCAGATCCACCTGATGAATCGGTTTGCTCCGATGCCTGAGCATCCCGCCCTGGCGCTGGCTCATCACCGCCGTCATCTCGGCGAGTATCGCCAGCGCCACGCTCTGCGGCGCATCGCCACCCAGGTCGAGACCCATCGGGTAGTGCAGCGCTGAGGTGCCCAGGCCGATTTCGGCCAGCAGGCGTTCGGTGCGCTCCCTGGGGCCGAGTTGGCCGAGGTAGGCGGGCGAGGCTTGCAGGGCCAGCCCAAGCCAGTGCCGGTCCTGGCGGTAGCTGTGGGTCATCACCGCCACAAAGGCGCCATCGATCAGCGGGGACAGGTCCAACGGGTTGTCGAGGCTGGCGAAGACCACGGCGTCGGCTTGCGGGAAACGTTCGGCGCGGGCGAAGTGGCTGCGGCTGTCGACGACGCTAACGTGCCAGTCCAATAGTTTGGCCATGCGCACCAGCGGCTGTGCGTCGTGACCGGCGCCGAAAATCACCAGGCGCGGCGGCGGGGCGATGTACTCGAAAAACACCTCGACCTCACCACGGGCGTCGCTGTAGAGCCGTGTCGAGGACTTTTTCTGCGTCAGTGTCTTGTGCAGGTCACGACGAATCCCATGGGTCAATTGCAGGTTGCGCAGGCTTCCCACGGTGTCGGACAGCAAGCGGTCACCGACCCGGACACTGGCATAACGAGAGGTGCCGATCACCGTGGCCATGGCGGCCGGTTGCTGACGGTCGCGCACCCGGCGCAGCAGTTCGATGGCCGGTGCAGGGGATTTTGCGCGCAGGCGCTCGAGCAAGACGAATACTGTGCCGTTGCAACCCAGGCCAAAGGTCAGGGCGCTTTGCTCATCGTCTTCGTCCTCGGTGGCGCCGGTGCTGTAGCGGCGCACCAGCGGTTCGCCGGAGTCGGTCAGCCACCAGGCTTTTTTTGCCAGGTCCTGCTCCAGGCAACCACCGCTGACGGTGCCGACGGTGCGACCGTGCAAGGGAATGAGCATCCGCGCACCGGGACGGCGATAGGCCGAGCCTTCGACCTTGACCACGGTGGCGAGGATGGTTTCTTCGCCGGCCTGGGCGGCGGTGTCGATGGCTTGCAAGAGTTCGTTGAGGCCGGACATGCAATCGCTCCCGAAAATGACGGAGATCCCTTGTAGGAGCTGGCTTGCCGGCGAAGACGGCGGGTCAGGCAACATCTCTGCTAACTGACACACCGCTTTCGCTGGCAAGCCAGCTCCTACAGGGGATTTGGGGTGGTAGGTCAGTCGTCTACCTTCATCAACTGCCGCACTCCCTCCCACGCCTCGGCCCGCATCCGCTGCACATCCAGCCCCGGGATCACGCCGTCATCGACCACCACCCGGCCGCCGACCAGGCTGTACTTCACCGCAATCGGCTCACCGGCCACCACCGGCGCCACGGCGATGTCGTGGAAACCGAAGAAGCGCGGGTGGTCGAGACCGTAGACCACCAGGTCCGCCGCCTGACCGATCTCAAGCGTGCCGACCGCCCCCAGCCCCAGCACCTGCGCGCCGCCGGCCGTGCCCCAGTGGATGACATCTTCGGCGGTGGTCGCCGAGGCGCCTTGCTCCGCCCGGTGAATCAGCCACGCAGTGTTGGCTTCGCCGACCATGCTCCCGGACTCGTTGGACGCCACGCCATCCACGCCAAGGGAAATTGGCACCCCGGCCTCGAACATCTGCGGCACTGGCGCCACGCCGCTGCCCAGGCGCGCATTGCTCACCGGGCAGTGGGAAATGCCGGTGCCGGTTTGTGCGAGCATGCGGATTTCACCGGGTTGCAGGTGGACGGCGTGGGCGAACCACACGTCCGGGCCGAGCCATTCGTGTTCGGCGACGAATTCCACCGGCAGGCAGTTGTATTTCTCGCGGCAGAAATTCACATAGTTCTGCGTTTCCGACAGGTGCGTGTGCAGGCGCAAGCCGAGGCCACGGGCGGTGTGGGCCAGTTCCCGCAGCAGCGTCGGTGGCAGCGAAAAAGTCGGCGTGGTCGGCGCGACCACCACCCGGCGCAGGGCGTCCGGGGTGTCCTGGTGATAGCGCGACTTGAGCCGTTCGATGTCACCGACCATCTGCTCGAGGGTTTCCGGTTGCAGCGCGGTTTTCGAGAACCCCGGATGCGCGCTGGCCGACTCCAGCGCGCCGCCCCGGCACAGGACAAAACGCAGGCCGAATGCTTCGGCCATGTCGAACAGCAGGTCACCGGTCTCGGTGGTGCCGTTGGCATGGTAGAGGTAATGGTGATCGGCGCAGGTGGTCACGCCCGACAGCAGCAATTCGGCCATGCCCAGCTGCGCGGCGATCCGCGCCAGTTGCGGGGTGAAGCGGTTGAGGCGCGGGTAGGGCACGCTGGCCAGCCAGCCTTGCAGGTCCTGGTTCAGGCCTTCGGGTACGGCCTTGAGCAGGTTCTGGAACAGGTGATGGTGGGTGTTGATCCAGCCCGGATACACCAACGAATGGCGCGCGTCGATCACCCGCTCACCGGGTTGCGCTTCAAGGCCTGCGGCCATTTCGGCGATACGCCCGTTGACGATGCGGATGTCCACGGCGCCGGCCCTGGCCCGTGGGCCACGCAGGCCGGTCATCACTGCCGCCGGGTTCTTGATCAGGATGTTTTGCAGTTGAGTCATGGTCGGCTCCGGTCAGAGGCTGTGGGTGGCGGATTTGCTGGCGGCGGCATCAGGCACGCTGACGCCGTTGAGGGTGGCGTTGAGCAGCACCGACACCAGGCAGGCGATGACAACGCTGCTGTGCAGGAACGGCTGCGACCACTCGGGCAATTGCTTGAACAGGGCCGGCGCCAGCACCGGCACCAGGGCGGCGGCGAGGGTGAAGCCGACGATCAGCACGTTGTAGCGATTGCGCTCGTAGTCGACCTTGGCCAGGGTCTGGATCCCTGCCGCGGCGACCACGCCGAACATGGCGACCCCGGCACCGCCGAGGGCCGCAGTCGGCATCGAGGCGATGATCGCCCCGGCCTTTGGCACCAGCGCCACCGAGCACATCAGCAAGCCGCTGACGGCGACGACCCAGCGACTGCGCACGCCGGTGAGGATCACCAGCCCGACGTTTTCCATGAAGGCAATGAACGGAAACGCCGCGAACATGCCGGCGATGGTGCTCGCCAGGCCATTGGCGCGCAGGCCGTTGATCACCTGCTTGTCTTCGACCGGTTTTTCGACGATGTCACCGATGGCCACGAACAGCCCCATGGACTCGACCATCTGCACGATCATCACCACCACCATGGTGGCAATGGGGATCAGGCTGAAGGTCGGCAGGCCGAAGTAGAACGGGTAGGGCACGGTGAGCCACGGCGACTCCTGCACGCTGTGAAAACTTCCCATGCCCAGCCCGTAAGCCAGCGCCGCGCCCACCAGCATGCCCACCAGCACCGCCATGTTGCGCAACATCGGGCTGCCGTAGCGGTTGACCAGCAGGATGCTCAGCAACACCACGGCGGCGACTGCCAGGTACGCCGGTGCGCCGAAGTCGCTGGCATGGCGACCACCGCCGACCCACTCATAGGCGATGGGAAACAGCTGCAGGCCGATCACGGTGACGATGCAGCCAGTAACCACCGGCGGAAAAAACCGGCGTAATCGACCCACGAATGGCGCCATCAACATGGTGAAAATCCCTGCGCCTATTACGGCCCCGCAGACCCCGGCGAAACCGACCTCCGGATTGGTGCCGATGGCGATCACCGGCCCCACGCTGCTGAACGCCACGCCCTGGAGGATCGGCAGGCGCACACCGAATTTCCAGAAGCCGACGGTTTGCAGCAGGGTGGCGATGCCTGAGCAGAACAACGTGGTGCTGATCAGCACCACCGTGTCGGCGTGAGACATTTTCAGGGCGCTGGCGACAATCAACGGCACGGCGATGGCGCCGATGTACGAGACGGCCATGTGCTGCAGGCCGAGGGTGAGCATTTGCCGGACCGGCAGAATCCGGTCGACGGGATGGACGGTGGATGTTGCGGGGGTATTGGCTGACGACATGGGGAATCACCTCTAGCTGTTGTTATTCGGTACAGAGGGGTATTCGTTCTGATGCCCTTTCAGTGCGCCTCATCCCCTGTAGGAGCTGGCTTGCCAGCGAAGGCGGCGTATCAGTCGACATCCATGCCAACAGACGCACCGCTTTCGCTGGCAAGCCAGCTCCTACAGGGTTTGTGTCGTCCTGAAAAATGGGCATCAATCATTCATGTGCCCGGAACCGCCATCCACCGGCTCCGATGCCTTGTTCAGCCTGCCAGGCAGGCGGCGAAGCCCTGGTTCAAGGCCGCGCGGTCCAGGTCGCGGCCGATGAACACAATCTTGCTCGAGCGGGGTTCGCTGCCCCACAAGGTTGATGCGCGAAACTCGACGAGGCTGTGCACCCCCTGCAGCACGTAGCGCTGGTCTTGATCGGCCACCGCCAGCACGCCCTTCATGCGGTACAGGTTGTCGGCCTGTTCGGTGCGCAGCCTGGTGATCCAGCGATGGAAGTCGCCCAGGTTCACCGCGCCATCCACGGCGATGCCGACCGACGTCACGCTCGGGTCGTGCTCATGGTCGGGTTCGTCATGGGCATGGTGATGTTCATCGGCGTGGTGATCGTGCCCGGCGCCGATCTCCATGAGTTTTTGCGTGGACTCGAAGGCGCCAATGCCGAGGATTTTCGACAGGTCGATTTCGGCATAACTGGAGGTCACCAGCTCCGCCGTGGCATTGAGCCAGCGGATTTTCTTGCTCAGGGCCTCCACTTCGGCCTCGCTGACCAGGTCGACCTTGTTGATGACGATGCGGTCGGCGCATACGATCTGGTCCACGGCCTGGTTGTCCACGCCATCGAGTTGCAGGTCTTCCAGGTGCTGGGCGATGTGCTTGGCATCGACCATGGTGACGATGGCGTCCAGTTCCACCTCATCGGCAATTGGGTCGTTGATGAAGAAGCTCTGGGCCACCGGGTACGGGTCGGCCAGGCCACTGGTCTCGATCAGGATGTGATCGAGCCGCACCGGCCGCGCCACCAGCTCACGGACGATGCGCACCAGGTCTTCGCGGACCTCGGCGGTACAGCACACGCAGCCGTTGACCATCTCGTAGATTTCTTCGGTTTCCGAGCTGAGCACCAGGTCGCCGTCGATGCCGACTTCGCCGAACTCGTTCTCGATCACGGCGATCTTGCGCCCGTGGTTTTCCTTGAGGATGTAGTTGAGCAGGGTGGTTTTGCCGGCACCGAGGAAGCCGGTGAGGATAGTCACGGGGATCTTGGTGTTGGGGGTTGGGGCGTTGAAGGGGGTGTTCATGTAGAGCTCCTTACCTGTGTTTTGCCGAAATGCGATCAAATGTGGGAGCTAGCCTGCTGGCGATGGCGGTGGGTCATTCAGCGACGATGGCGACTGATCTATCGCCATCGCCAGCAGGCTGGCTCCCACAGGG
Source organism: Pseudomonas putida (assembly GCF_028682635.1). Taxonomy (GTDB): domain Bacteria; phylum Pseudomonadota; class Gammaproteobacteria; order Pseudomonadales; family Pseudomonadaceae; genus Aquipseudomonas; species Aquipseudomonas putida_AE. The sequence goes on from NZ_JANHLK010000017.1 coordinate 99,315, forward strand.
GATTTGTGTGACTGATGGTTCTCGCCAGCGCGTTGCCGTACCGGCGTCGAGGCCGAACAGGTCGAGGACGCGGCCGAGGCTGTGGTCGACCATTTGCGCCAGGTCCTGCGGGCGGGCGTAGAAGGCCGGAACAGGCGGGGCGATGATGCCGCCCATTTCGGTGACCGCCGTCATGTTGCGCAGGTGGGCGAGGGTCAGCGGGGTTTCCCGGGCCATCAGCACCAGGGTGCGACGCTCCTTGAGGGTGACGTCGGCGGCGCGGCCGATCAGGCCCGATGAGGTGCCGGTGGCGATCTCTGCCAGGGTGCGCATGGAACAGGGCGCGACCACCATGCCCAGGCAGCGGAACGAACCGCTGGCGATCCCGGCGGCCACGTCATCGGCGCGGTGGTAATGGCTGGCCAGTGCTGTGACGTCGGCCAGTTTGTAGTCGGTTTCGTGGGCCATGGTCAGCAGTGCGGCGCGGCTGATGACCAGGTGGCTTTCGATGTCGAGTTCGGCGAGCAGTTGCAGCAGGCGCACGCCGTAGATGAAACCCGACGCCCCGCTGATGCCGACCACCAGGCGCTGGCGGTTCATGACTCAAAGCTCTTGAGCAGATCACGGGCACGCTCGACCACGTCCTGGTCCAGCTGCGCCTTGATCCCGTCGAATCCCGAACCGCGCGTGGCGTCCAGGCCCATGCGTGAGGTGGTGCCGTTGACCGAGGACGACGGGTCCAGCGGGCTGCCGGGCAAGCCATCGATGACGAAGATGTCCTGGTGCGGCTGGAAGTGCGTGGCCAGCGCCCACAGCACCTGGCTGTCGTCGCTGATGTCGATGTCGCTGTCCACCGCGATCACGGTTTTCAGGTACGGGTCCCAGCCGAGCAGGGCGAGCATGATCTGCCGCGCCTCGCCGTCGCGGCTCTGCTCCAGGGCCACGTAGCAATGAAAATGGGTGCCGGAATTGGGGTAGTGCACGGCGGTGACGGCCGGGAAACGCGCCTTGAGTTTCTCGCTCATTTCCGCTTCCCGGGGCAGCCGCGCCAGGGTCAGGTGTTCGGCGTAGCGACCGCCGACCACGTCCACCAGCCAGGCGTCCTTGCGCCTCATCAGGGTGTCGACCCGCAGCACATTGTTGGTCGAGCGGTCCGAGGAATAGCCGCTGAATTCACCGAACGGGCCTTCTTCGGCGTAGGCCGTCGGGTCGATGGCGCCTTCGAGCACAAACTCGGCGAAGGCCGGCACGCCGATGCCATAGCGGGGCGTCTTGACCAGTTGCAGCGGCTCGCCCAACAGACCGCCGGCCACCGCGCGTTCGTCGCTGCCGAAGGGCAGGCGTGCCGCCGCGGCGAGCATGAACAGCGGATGCGCGCCAACCACCATGGCCACGTGCAATTCCTCGCCGCGCTCGCGAGCGGTTTGCAGCATGCGCCATAGGTGACCGCGCGAGTGCAGGCTGGTGGCGAGGGTCTGCCGGGCGTGGCGCATCGAGCGGTGATAGCTCATGTTGGCGATGCCGGTGACCGGGTCTTGCGCAATGATGATCGCGTTGGTGATGTAGGGGCCGCGGTCGCTGGCGAAATGCTTGAGCATCGGCAGCAGTGCGAGGTCCACGGCTTCGCCTTCGAAGATTTCATCCAGCACCGGGCCGGTTTCCACGTAGCGCGGGGCGATGGGGTGGTTGGCGCGGTTTTGGAAAGTCTCGTGCAGTTGCGCCGGGGGCACGCCGAACATCCTGGCGATGCGGGTGCGGGAGGCGAACAGGTTGGTGACCACCGGCGCGCCGAAGTTGCCGACTTTTTCGCAGATCAACAGCGGGTCGCGGCCCTGGGTGGCCAGGGCGTCGACCAGGGCGGTGACGTCCTGATCGGCGCTAAGGGATTGCGCGATGGTGAGCACATCGTCCGGGTATTGCCGGCGATAGGCGTCAAGAAAATCGTGAAAATCCTGAGAATCGCCGAGCGTCGAGAGGGTCATGGTTTCACCTCGTAGAATGAGATTGGCGCGGCCCCTGTGGGAGCGGGCTTGCTCGCGAATGCGGTGTGTCATTCAACGGCGATAGCGACTGACCCGGCGCTTTCGCGAGCAAGCCCGCTCCCACAGGGGGGCGCGTGAACCTAGAGGTAGGTCGTGGTCAGACGAATGTCCGCCTCGGCCAGGTCCTTGGGTGGCGGCGTCGGTTCGATGCCGCACAACCGGGCGATGTTGTTGCCCAGGTAGTCCTCAAGGTGATCCTCGTCGATGCCCAGCCCTTGTGGTGCCGGTGAACACAACACCTCCAGTTCGCGCAGCCACATGCCCGGTTCGTTGGGTGGCGAGTCGGTGCCGAACACGATCTTGTTGCGCGGCAGGTCCTTGGCGAACTCGACGATCCGCGACTGGAAGCACCACCCGGATTCGCAGTACACGTTCGGCGTGTCCATGGCCATCCAGAACGCTTCGAACGAGTAGTTGCCACCAGTCTGGATGCCGAAGTGACCGATGATGAAATTGACCATCGGGAACTCGCGGATGATCGGGTAGAACATGGTCGGAATGGTGTAGGGGCCGTCGCCGGTGTGGATCAGCACCACGATGTTGTACTTGGCGCACACCTTCATCGCCGGACGCAGCCAGTCCAGCGCCCGGTCCGGGCGATAACCGTGCATGTTGGCGTGCAGCTTGAGCATCTTGAAGCCGTATTCCTTGATGTGGAATTCCAGCTCCGCCGCACCGTTTTCCGGTCCCCAGCGCGGGTTGAAGTTGAAGTTGCCGATGAAGCGGTCGGGGTACTTCACGCACAGTTCGGCGACGTAGGACATGTAGTCACGCACGCCTTCACGGCCGCGGCGGTTGCCGTCGCGGTAACCGGTGTTGCCCGGTGGCGGCTGGATGAAACCCATGTCGATGCGGCGCGGCTTGCCGTTGATCATGTACGGGCCGTCCATCAGCTTGAGCATGCGCTCGCCGGTGAAGGGTTCGCCGGTGTGGCGCCAGGCCTCGTCGACCAGGTTGGTGGGGTGCAGATGGGTGTCGATGATCATCGGTTCAGCTCCTGGCCAGTTGTGTGGTGATGGGGCGCTTGAGTTGCGCCTCTGCTTCGGAAACGGAACGTGGCGGCGGGGTCGGTTCGAGGCCGATCATCCGTGCGGTGTTGTTACCCAGGTATTCCTCGAGGGTGTCCTCGTCGAGGTTCAGGCCCTGGGGCGGTTCGTGGCACAGCACTTCCAGCAGGCGCAGCCACATGCCCGGTTCGTTCGGCGGGGTGTCGGTGCCAAAGAGGATCTTGTGGGTCGGCAGGACCTTGGCGAACTCGACGATCCGCGATTGCAGGCACCAGCCGGATTCGCAGTAGACGTTGGGCAGCTCCATCGCCCATTGCATCGGTTCGAACACGTAGACGCCGCCGGTCTGCACACCGAAGTGGGCCATGATGAAATCGACGTTGGGGAATTCCTTGATCATCGGCACCCATTCCGACGGGATGCTGTAGGGCCCGTCGCCGGTGTGCAGCTTGACCGGGATGCCCAGCTCGGCGCACTTCTCGAAGGCCGGACGCACCCAGTCCAGGGCGCGGTCGGGACGGTAGGCGTGCATGTTGGCCTGCATCTGCACCATCTTGAAACCGTGTTCCTTGACGTAGCGCTCGATCGCCTCGACGCCGTTTTCCACGCCGCAGCGCGGGTTGTAGACGAAGCAGCCGATGAAGCGGTCCGGGTAGGTCTGGACCATCTTCAGGGTGTAGGCCATGTAGGCGTCGATGGACTCGCGGCCGCTAAGATCGCCGTCGGTCCAGGTGTAGATGGTGTTGCCCTGGGGCGGCTGGATGAAGGCTTTGTCGATGCGGCGAGGTTTGCCGTTGACCATGTACGGGCCATCCATCATCTGCAGCAGACGCTCGCCGGTGAACGGGTCACCGTCATGCCTCCAGGCGAGGTCCACGAGATCCGTGGGATAGCAACTGATATCGATGATCATTGAAGTCGATCTCCTGATAGCGGGAAGGGAACCTTGCGGTTCACAAGCAGCCACGTCCGGGCAATCGGCCATTTCTATGCGTGAAGACTCACGCATTCCCTCGCCTGGTCGCATCCGGCTCGGGACGCTGGCTGCTTGGGGGGAAGTATTGGAAGGGGGTGTGGGGTTCGTACAATATTAATTGGGCGGGGGTTTGATATGCGTTCGATATGGTTTTGTATTGGCTGGGCCGGCCTCATCGCCAGCAGGCTGGCTCCCACAGGGGATTGCATTCCAATGTGGGAGCCAGCCTGCTGGCGATGGCGTCAGTAATGTGTACGCAAAGCCAACTGCCTGATCGCCTCAACCACCGGCGCCACCCGCTCACCATGCCCCGGCGGCCATACCGCATACAGGTTGTAATGCGCCGCAATCTGCGCCTCGTTCAACACCACCAACCGCCCGCTGCGCAAGGCATCGGCGGCCAGCAAACCGCGCACCAGCCCGGCGCCGACACCCGCTTCGGCCGCAGCAATCAGGTTGGCCGCATTGTCGAACACCACCCGTGCCGAAGGCTCGACCGCAGGCAAACCCGCCGCATCCAGCCACGGAATCCACGACCGTCGCGTATAGCCCAACAGCGGCAGTTCAAGGATCTGCTGCGCACTCAACGGCAGTTGCACACCATGGCGTTCCAGCAGTGCCGGCGCAGCCACCGCCATCACCCGATCCCCGCAAATCTGCGTCATCTCGCAGTCTTCCCAGTCGCCATAACCGTAGCGCAAGGCCAGGTCCACGCGTTCGAACGCACTGCGATCCGAGCGCGGCATCGACAGCAACACCACCTCATGCTCGGGCAGCAGATCCAGCAACTGCGGCAGGCGCGGATTGAGCCAGCTCTGGGCCAACTCACTGTCGACATCCAGGGTCAGCCGCTGCGCCACGCTGCGGTTTTTCACCGAAGACAGCGCCCGGTCGATCTGCGCCAGGCCGTCGGACAGCACGCTGGCGAACAGTTGCCCGGCGTCGGTCAGGTTGCTGCCGCCGCCTTCGCGCACGAACAGTGGCTGGCCGATGAAGTCTTCCAGGGCGCGGATCTGCTGGCTGATGGCGCTGTGGGTGAGGTCGAGCTTGCGCGCAGCGCTGGAGAAGCTGCCGCTGCGGGCTGCCTGGATGAAAGCACTCATGGACTGCACCGACGGGTATCGCTTGTACATGCTGTTAGTCCTACTTACACAGGATGGCAGAAATCGTCGCTGGCCCGATTTTCCCAAGGCTCCCAATAATCGAGCACCAGGCCTGCACAAAGACGGGCCGCTCTCTTGGAGCCTGACAATGATCGAATTCACGGTAAACGGCGAACGACGCGAGCTGGTAGAGACTTCGCCCTCCACGCCCTTGTTATGGGTGTTGCGTGACCACTTGAAACTCACCGGCACCAAGTTCGGTTGCGGCATGGGCCTGTGCGGTGCCTGCACCGTGCACCTGGACGGTGTCGCGGTGCGTTCCTGCCAGTTGCCGGTCGCCGCCGTGGCGGGGCACAGCATCACCACCATCGAAGGCTTGTCGCCCACCGCACAGCATCCGCTGCAACTGGCCTGGGTTGCCGAAGATGTGCCGCAATGCGGCTACTGTCAATCCGGTCAGATCATGTCCGCCACCGCGTTGCTCAACACCGGTGCGGCGGTCACCGACGATTCGATCCGCAATGCCATGTCCGGCAACCTGTGCCGCTGCGGAACCTACGGGCGGATCAACAAGGCGATCAAGCGAGCGGCCAACGCGCCGAAGGAGGCGTGATGACGACCTCTCAGGTGAATCTTTCGCGGCGTGTGTTTCTCAAGCAATCGGCGACCGTTGCGTCTGGACTGGCCGTCGCGTTTTACCTGCCTTCGAGCATGGCTGCGACGGACCCTAAAGCCCCGGCGCCCGCCGGTGAATTCGAACCCAACGCCTGGGTGCGCATCCTGCCTGACGGCACGGTGAAACTGGTGGTGCACAAGCACGACTCCGGTACCGGCACGCATACCGCGCTGGCCGCGTGCGTGGCCGAGGAACTGGACGTCAACCCGATGACCGTACAGGTAATCTCGCCGGAGGATCCGTTTTTCGACACCTACATTCACCCGATCTGGAAAGTCTTTTCCACGGGCGGCAGCACCAGCGTATCGCTGGAGTACGACCGCCTGCGCATGGCCGGCGCGACGGCGCGTTCGCTGTTGATCACGGCGGCGGCCAGACAGTGGAAGGTCAGCCCCGACAGCTGCAGTACCGAAGAAGGCCGCGTCGTTCATGCGCCGAGCAAACGCAGCCTCGGCTACGGCGAACTGGTGGGCGTCGCCGCGCATTTGCCGGCGCCTGCCAAGGTCACGCTCAAGGGCCCGGCGCAGTTCAAGTACATCGGCAAGCTGCGGCACAAGCGCGATGCCCAGGCCAAGGTTTGCGGGCGCTTCAAGTACAGCATCGACGTGGTGCTGCCGGGCATGTTGGTGGCGGTGATTCAACGGACTCCCGTGGTGGGCGCGAATGTGGTGTCGGTGGACAGCGCGGCGGCGCTGCAAGTACCGGGTGTGCGCAAGGTGATCGAGGTGCCGGGTCGGCCCGATGTCCTGGGCGGTAACGTCGCGGGTGTGGCGGTGTTGGCGGACAATTATTGGGCCGCGCACCAGGGGCGCGAATTGCTCAAGGTGCAGTGGAGCGACTCGCCGCTGACCGGGTTCGACAGCGATGAACTGGTCAAGGCCCAGGCAGCGGCATTGACTGACAAAGGCGCGCAACGGGTGTCCGCCATGGCCGCCGGGGATGTGAGCGGCCAGTGGCCGAACGCCGCGAAGCTGCTCGAAGCCGATTACCGCATGCCCTACAAGGTGCAGAATCCACTGGAGCCCATCTGCATCACCGCACAGGTCAAGGACGGCGCCATCACTTACTGGGGTGGGGTGCAGGTGCCGTCGTCGGCGCTGGAAGCGGCGCAAACGGTGTGCAGGATCGCCAAGGACAAGGTCACCATCAACGAGATGGTGTCGGGCGGCAGTTTCGGTGCGCGGGAGGCCAAATACTGGCTGTTCGAAGTGGCTTACCTGGCGCAGCAGGCCAGGGTGCCGGTGAAACTGATGAACAGCCGCGAAGACGAAATGTGTTCATTGTTCATGCACCCGGCCACGCTGCACCGGGCCAAAGGAGCGCTGAATGCTCAGGGCCGTCTGACCGCGTTGCAGCTGGAGGCGGTCTCGCCAGCCTCGCCGGAACAGTGGGAGCCAGGCTATTTCGAGCGTCCGGACAAGATGGACTACAGCACCACGGAAGCCATCACCGCCTGGGATTTCGCCTATCGCCCGGCCAACCTCGACCTGACCTGGGTCAGGCACGAGAGCCAGGTGCCCAGTGGCTGGTATCGCTCGGTGAGCTTCATTCCCAATGTGTTCGCCGTAGAGAGCTTCATGGATGAGCTGGCCCATGGCGCAGGGCAAGACCCGTTGGCCTTCCGCCTGGCCAACATGCAGGACCGGCCACGGCATGTCGCCGTGTTGAAAAGCGCCGCCGAGCGTGCCGGTTGGGATCAGCCGCTGCCCGATGGCACGGCGCTGGGGATCGCCACCAATCAGGGTTACACCAGTTTCATCGCCATCGTGGCGCGCGTGTCGAAACAGGACGGCGCCATCAAGGTCGAGAAGCTCACCTGCGTGGTCGATTGTGGTCTGGCGGTGTCGCCCGGCGGTGTCGAAGAACAGATCTACGGTGGCCTGATGTGGGGCCTCGGTCATGCCCTGTTCGATCGACTGGACATCAAGCAGGGCAGGGTGGTGCAGAGCAATTTTCATGACTATCGGGTGACGCGCATGTCGGACATGCCAGAGGTCGACATCCTGTTGGTCGAGGGCGATCCGGCCAAGCCCGGGGGTGTCGGTGAACTGGGCAGCCCATCGGTGGCCCCGGCCATCGCCAATGCGCTGTTCAGCCTGACCGGGGTGCGGCAGCGCTCTACACCGCTGAACCTGGGATAACCGGCATGGACTTGCGACTGCTGCGTTACTTCATGGCGCTGGCCGAAGAGCTGCATTTCGGCCGGGCCGCCACCCGCCTGCACATCTGCCAGCCGCCACTGAGCCAGCAGATTCGATTGCTGGAAGAGGAACTGGGCACGCCGCTGTTCGAGCGCAGCCACCACCGGGTCGAGCTGACCGCCGCCGGGCAGATGCTCAAGGAACAGGCGCCGCTGGTGTTCGAGCAGCTCAACCGTGCCCTCGACCTGACGCGGCAAACCGGCCGCGGTCAGTTGGGCGAGCTGGAAATCGGCATGATCAGTTCGGTGATGGTGGGGGTGTTGCCACGGGCCCTGCACCTGTTTCGCGAGCGCTACCCGCAGGTGAACTGGCGCCTGCATGAAATGACCCCTGCCGCACAGGTCAAGGCGCTCAAGGAAAAACGCATCGATGCCTGTGTGTTCCGGGTCGGCTATGACGATCCGCAACTGCGCAACGAGCTGCTGATCTACGAGCCGATCCGGGTGGTCATGCCGGTCGACCACCCCTTGGCCCGCCGCGACAGCCTGGCACCGGCGGACCTTGCCCAGGAGCCGTTCGTGGCGCTGGAACTGAAACAGTCGCGGTTTGCCGACTTTCTTTACCAGTGCTGTATCCAGGCCGGCTTCACACCGCAGATCCGCCAACAGGTGATCGAAGTACAAACCTTGCTCAGCCTGGTCAGGGCCGGCTTTGGCGTGGCACTGCTGCCGGCGTCCATCGAGCAGTTGGCACCCGCCGGGCTGGTATTCCGGCGCCTGACCCCGGCGTTGCCGGAGGTGCCGTTATACGCCACCTACCGTGCGGATGATGATTCGCCGGTGCTCAAGCTGTTTCTCGATACGCTGCGTGAACTGGTCCTCCAAGACCGCGATGGGCAGGCTGCACGATCATGAACGCCTGTGGTCGTAATCTTCACAAAGGCACTACACGTGGAGATCCAATGAGCCAGGACGTCTTGACCCGGGAAACCAACCGCCGCCAGTTGCAGCAGATCATCGCCGGTCTGTCCGACGGGGTGATTCTGCTCGACCCCGACCAGAGCATCCTGTGGGCCAATGACGCGGCGCTGGCCATGCACGGAGTCGCGCAGGTCAGCGAACTCGGCGCCGATGCCAAGGCGTACGCCAAGCGTTTTGCCTTGCGCTATCGCAACCATCACCCGGTGCCGGCCGACAGCTACCCGATCAACCGGGTGGCGCGGGGCGAGACGTTCAGCGATGTACTGGTGGAAGTGACGTCGGTTGCGGACGAAGAGCGCACCTGGGTCCATAGCGTACGCAGCATGGTGTTGGCCGACAGTGAGGATGAGCCGGAATCGCTGGTGTTGATCATGGACGACGTCACTGACTGGGCCAGTGCCGAGCAACGCTTCGAGAAAACCTTCGCCGCCAACCCGGCACCGGCGGTGATCTGCCGCCTCAGTGATTTGCGCTACATCAAGGTCAACCCCGGTTTCCTCGAAATGACCGGTTACTCCCGCGACCAGGTGATCGGTACTTCGACCTATGAGCTGGATGTGCTGGAGCTGGCCGAAAATAAGGAATTGGCCAAGCAGCGCCTTCTGGAAGGCGCGACCATACCGCAGATGCAGGCCGAGTTGCGTTTGTCCGACGGTGGCAGCAAGCAAGTGGTAGTGGCCGGCCAGCCGCTGGAGCTCAATGACGAAGCCTGCATGCTGTTTTCCTTTGTCGACATAGAGCCCCGGCACAAGGCCGAGGTCGCCCTGCGCCAGAGCGAGGAACGCTTTGCCAAGGCGTTTCGCCTGAGCCCGGTACCGATTCTGGTGTGCGGCGCCAGCGATCAGGTGGTGATGGATGTGAATGAGGCGTTCCTCGTTACCCTCGGCTACGCCAACGAGGAAGTGCTCGGCAAAACCATCGTCGAGATTGACTTCTTCCATGACAAAGGCGCGCGGACACGGCTCTTTACCGCCCTGGAGAAAGCCGCAAGCCTGGACCGCGTTGATATACGCGTGCGCAGGAAAGACGAGGAACTGATCGATTGTGTCGTTTGTGCCGATACCGTGAACATCCAGGACAGCCCTTGCTATCTGCTGGTGCTGATGGACATCACCGAGCGCAAACGCACCGAGCTTGAGTTGCTGTCGGCCATTGAAGAGGTGATGAAAGACGCCTCATGGTTCAGTCGTACCCTGATCGAGAAACTCGCTAACGTGAAGCACGTCAAGTCGCCGCAGTTACCCAGCGTGTCCTTTACCGACCTGACGGCCAGGGAGCGCGATGTGCTGGAATTGATCTGTGAAGGCCTGGCGGACAAGGAGATCGCCGCACGCCTGAAACTGGCGCCCAATACCGTGCGCAATCACGTCGCGACGGTGTATTCCAAGCTCGATGTGCACAGTCGCAGCGAGGCGATAGTCTGGGCGCGCGAGCGTGGGTTGTTTTCAAGTGCATGGGGTCCGAAGGGCCAGCGTTAAGGTGCAAATGCACTAGTCGCCGGGGTGCAAATTCAGGTTCTGGCAAGCAGGAGGTAAACCTTAGGCTAAGAGCGGGCGAATGACAGTTTCGGAGCATTCGTCTGCCTTGAACCGCAAAAGGAACAGCCATGCTTATTACCCGCACCATTGATTGCCGCACCGGGCTATCGCAATGATCCAGGTGTCCCAGTTGCGCACGCAAATCGAGCGGACCTTGTCGCCCTTGGCCTGTGAGTGCACTGTCAGTGGCGATCACTCATTGACCATCAAGCTCTACCACCCGGTGTCCGGACAAGTCGATCTGGTGGTCAGCGGTTTGAACGTGGCGAGGTTGCAGTCCCCCGAATCAGTGGCCGCGCTCCTCGAAGAACTGCGCTACGAGCTGCAATGCAACAGCCTGCAACGCCCGGACCCGGTAGTGTAGAAACTGTCAGGTTTGCCCTGCCCGGACGATTGAATACGCGATAATAATGGACAGAAGTGATATTTCTGCGACCACCCGTGAACTTTACGGCGGTGTTCTGTTGTCACAGAAATGTGTCCATCCTATTCGCGGGTCATCCTATGAAAAGTCTTGGGAAACGCATTTTTGCACCACTGTCGCTCTGTGCAATCATTCTCGGCGGCTGCAGCAGTCCGCCACCGCCACCACCTGCCGCGCCACCGCCACCGCCTGAAAAGACCTGCCAGACCTCCGATAGCACCCAGGTGATGGGCGATGTGCGGGCGGAAGGGCAAGTGACACGCGAAACCACCGTGACGCGATGTGTCACCCAGTAACCCGAACGACGATGCCCCCCTGTAGGAGCTGCCGCAGGCTGCGATCTTTTGATTTTGCTTTAAAGAACAAGATCAAAAGATCGCAGCCTGCGGCAGCTCCTACAGTGTGGGTGTGATTCGGGAAGTCAGCGTCAGGACAGGAAGCCACCATCCACGTTCAGCGAAACGCCAGTGGTGTAGCTCGATGCATCGCTCGCCAGGTACAGCACCGCGCCGGCCATCTCGCTCGGATCAGCCACGCGCTTGAGCGGGATCTGCTGCAGCGCGGTGTTGAGGATCGCCTCGTTCTTCACCAGCGCCGAAGCGAACTTGGTGTCGGTCAGTCCCGGCAGCAGGGCGTTGCAGCGGATGCCGAACTGCGCGCATTCCTTGGCGAAGACCTTGGTCATGTTGATCACCGCGGCCTTGGTCACCGAGTAGATGCCCTGGAAAATACCCGGCGACACGCCGTTGATCGAGGCCACGTTGATGATGCTGCCGCCGCCGTTTTCGCGCATCAGCTTGCCGGCTTCCACCGACATGAAGAAATAACCGCGGATATTGACGTCGACGGTTTTCTGGAAGGCGCTGAGGTCGGTGTCCAGCACGTTGCAGAACTGCGGGTTGGTCGCGGCGTTGTTGACCAGGATGTCCAGGCGCCCGAACTGTTCCTTGATGCCGGCGAAGACCTGGCTGATCTGTTCCATCTCGCCGATGTGGCAGGCGATGGCAGTGGCTTTGCCACCGGCGGCGATGATCGCGTCGGCCACATGCTGGCAGCCTTCGAGCTTGCGGCTCGAGACGATCACGTGGGCGCCTTGCTGGGCCAGCAGTTTGGCAATGGCTTCACCGATGCCGCGGCTGGCGCCGGAGACGAAAGCGATCTTGCCGTCGAGGTCGAACAACTGAGTCTTGGACATGGTTTTTCCTTGTTATGGAGCCGAAATCGCTGTTCGTAGGAGCCCGGCTTGCCGGCGAAGGCGTACTTGAGGCAGCCTTCGCAGGCAAGCCTGGCTCCTACAAGTGCTGTGTCGTATCAGAGGCTGGATTTCTGGATGACCTGCAGGCTCATCTGCTCCAGCAGTTTGTTCATGTGAATGAACTGCGCGAAGCGTTTGTCCTGGGTCTGGCCATGGTAGAAGCGGTAGTAGATCTGCTGCACGATGCCGGCCAGGCGGAACAGGCCGTAGGTGTAGTAGAAGTCGAAATTGTCGATCTTGATGCCTGAACGCTCGGCGTAGTAATCGACGAATTCACGGCGGGTCAGCATACCCGGTGCGTGGCTGGGCTGGCGGCGCATCAGCTGTACCGGCGCCGGGTCATCGGCTTCGATCCAGTAGGCGAGGGTGTTGCCCAGGTCCATCAGCGGGTCGCCCAGGGTGGTCAGTTCCCAGTCGAGCACGCCGATGATCTGCATCGGATTGTTCGGGTCGAGGATGACGTTGTCGAAGCGGTAGTCGTTGTGCACGATGCTGGAGGTCGGGTGATCGGCCGGCATCTTGTCGTTGAGCCAGGCTTTCACCGCTTCCCAGTGCGGCGCGTCGGGGGTCAGGGCTTTCTCGTAGCGCTCGCTCCAGCCTTTGATCTGCCGTGCCACGTAGCCTTGCGGCTTGCCCAGGTCGCCCAGGCCGTAGGCGTTGTAATCGACCCGGTGCAGCTCGACGAACTTGTCGATGAAGCTTTTGCACAGGGCTTGGGTTTTCGCCGAGTCCAGCCCCAGTTCCGGCGGTAGTTCGGAGCGCAGGATGATGCCGTTGACCCGCTCCATCACATAGAACTCGGCGCCGATCACCGCTTCGTCGGTGCAGTGCACGTAGGCCTTCGGGCAGTACGGAAAACCGTCGCGCAATTGATTGAGGATGCGGAATTCGCGGCCCATGTCATGGGCGGACTTGGCCTTGTGACCGAAGGGCGGCCGACGCAGGACGAATTCCTGTTCCGGGTATTCGAGCAAGTAGGTGAGGTTGGACGCACCGCCCGGGAACTGGCTGATCCGTGGCAGGCCGCTCAGGCCCGGAATGTGGGCCTTGAGGTAGGGGTCGATCAGGCTGGCATCGAGTTCTTCGCCGGTGCGGGTGCGGGTGGATTGGTCAGTAAGCGCCATGCTTATCCCTTCTGCTTATTCTGGTGGCCTGAAACTATTGGCTAATCTAATGCGCGCACCCGGCACCCACAACCTCCGCCCGCCCTTATAGGTGAGCGTGTTGCCGGGCAATCATTGCTTTTGATACACCTGTTTGAATTGTCCGGCTAGACGGCCTGGGTCACGCCCTTCGGCAGCTCGATAGGGGTCAGCACCGGCTGGCCGGAAAAAAACGCCACGAGGTTACGGCCCACCAGTTCCACGGTGCCCTGGGTGGCCTCGGGGGACAGTCCGGCTACGTGCGGGCTGAGGATGACGTTCGCCAGGGCCTTGAGGGTATCCGGCACCTTGGGCTCGGCATCGAAGACATCCAGGGCGGCACCGGCAATGCGCCGTTGCTCGAGCGCGCTGATCAGGTCGGCGGTGACCACCACGCTGGCCCGGGCGATGTTGACGAAAAAACCGTTGGGCCCGAGGGCCTCGAGCACCTGCTTGTTGATCAGGTGCTTGGTGCCCAGCCCCCCCGGGGTGGCGACGATCAGGAAGTCCGAGGCCCGGGCCAGTTCAGTGGGTGTCGAGCAGAACTTGTAGGGTACATCGCTGCGGTGCTGGCGGTTGTGGTAGCTCACGCTCATGTCGAAGCCCGCGCCGGCACGTTTGGCGATGGCCATGCCGACCGCGCCGAGGCCGAGAATGCCCAGGCGCTTGCCGGCGAGGGAAGGGCGCATGATTTTCGGCCATTCACCCCGGCGTACGGCGGCATCGCAGCGGGGGATGTCACGTACCAGCGCCAGCAGCAGCGACATGGCATGGTCCGCGACCGAGGAGGCGTTGACCCCGGCGCCATTGGTGACGGTGATGCCCCGGTCGGCGGCGGCTTGCAGGTCGACCTGTTCATAGCCCGCGCCAATCACGCAGATGATCTTGAGGTTGGGCAGGGCGGCGATTTCATCGCCGTACAGGCCGAGCGGGCCACGGGTCAGGACCGCATCGATCTGGCCACTGTGCCGGCTGATGGCCTCGGCGCGCTCGGCGGGCGTGGGCGCCAGGATTAGGTGAAAGCCCTGGCGTTCGAGAATGGGCAGGTAATCATTGATGGTTTCAACCAGTACCAGAACGGTTGCAGGCATGCTTTGCTCCTGTGGGCAGCGGAACGTCGGGCTCGAAAGTCGGTTGAGAGTGCTGGCTGCGGGGCAGATTGGCAACAGCCATGCTCCTCAGTGTAGGAGCTGGCGCAGCCTGCGATCTTTTTTGATCGCACCGAAATTTCAAACCGGAGCAGGGGGCTCTGTCAGGAAGGTCTGTGCCGCCTCGAGGATTTCCTCCGACAGGGCCTCGCCACGGGTAGCCCGTGCCAGTGTCAGTGCGCCAACCATCAGCGAATATTGCACCAGCGCCTGCTGCCGGTTTTGCACGGCATCGTCCGAGTCCATCAGGTTGCCGAAGGCCTCGAGCAGCCGGTTCAGGCCGGCCATGAAGGGTTCGCGCAAGCCGCTGTCGGTGGGTTCGTGGCACATGTCGCCGGCAAAGGCCACCACCGGGCAGCTTTCACCGGGATTGTCGCGGCTTTCGATCGAAAGGTAAGGTTCGATCAAGGCTCGCCGCGCCTGCGCTTTGTCTTCGCCGGTGATCCGTTCGCGCCATTTCGCCCCCACCTCCTTGAATGCCCGCTCGCTGGCCTCTCTGGCCAGCGCTTCCCTGGATTCGAAGTGGCCATAAAAACCGCCATGGGTCAGGCCCGCCGCCGCCATCACGTCGACGACGCTGATCCCGTGCAGGCCGCGTTCGCGAAACAGCCGGGTGGCGGCCTCGACGATGATTTCGCGGTTGAGGTCGGCTTGTTTGCGGGAAACGCGGGGCATGGGCGGCTCACAAGGTCTATGGGTTGGCTGTCAGAGGGCGTACTGGGCGATGCCGTTGCCGAACGACCAGTTCTCTTTCTTCACTTCCACCAGATTAATGAAAACATCTTCCAGGCGCACGGCCAGTTGCGTGTTGAGGTTTTCGACGATGGTTTTATACAGCAGCTTCTTCTGCTCCAGGGTTCGGCCTTCGCTCAGGGTGATCTGGATGACCACCAGACCGTCGCTGCGCTGGATGCCCAGGTATTGGGGGTCGAAGATGAAATGCTGTTCGTCGTGTTCGGCGAGGATCTGGAAGTTATCGTTTTCCGGCACGCCAATGGCGCTGCGCAGGGCGGCGTAGATCTGTTGGCCGATACGTTTGGCGTAGGTGGGGTCCTGCTGTTTTTTGAGATCGACGCGAACCAGTGGCATGGGAAGACTCCGGAAGGTGGGCAGGTTCATTTAAAATACATGATGGATGACCTTTATCAAGCCGATCATACGATCGCGCGATGAAACGCCATTTGTAGGAGCCGGCTTGCTGGCGATTGCGTCGGTGCGATCGACGCATGGCTTGAGGGCCAATCGCTGGCAAGCCAGCTCCTACAGGGGGAGAAAACGCCAATCTGGCACCACCGTTCCTCACCTAAGTCTTTGCATCTGTTCATTAATCCTCCAGAATCGCGCCCCTGTTTCGGCCAGGGCGCTGCCTGTCGGGTATTCCGACGCGTTCTGGCCGGGTGGCAAGTGACCGGAATGTGGAGATCCCACCGGATGAATGATCAGGCCAATAGCGTTAACGAACGCTTTGTAGCAGCGACACCCGCAACGCTTTCGAGCTGGAATCGCCAGGACACCACCTGGATGCTGGGCCTGTTTGGCACGGCGATTGGTGCGGGCACCCTGTTTTTACCGATCAACGCGGGCCTGGGCGGTTTCTGGCCGCTGCTGGTGCTGGCGCTGCTGGCGTTCCCGATGACCTTCTACGCACACCGCGGCCTGACCCGCTTCGTGCTGTCCGGCCGTGAAGGCGCGGACATCACCGAAGTGGTGGAAGAGCATTTCGGTCTCAAGGCCGGCGCGTTGATCACCTTGCTGTACTTCTTCGCGATCTTCCCGATCCTGTTGATCTACAGCGTGGCCCTGACCAACACCGTGGGCAGCTTCCTCGAACACCAGTTGCACATCATGCCGCCACCGCGTGCGGTCCTGTCGTTGGTGCTGATCCTCGGCCTGCTGGCCGTGGTGCGCTGCGGTGAGCAGGTGATCGTCAAGGCCATGAGCCTGATGGTCTACCCGTTCATCGTCGCGCTGCTGTTCCTGGCGGTGTTCCTGATTCCGCACTGGAACGGCGGCATCCTCAGTACGGCCAGCACCTTGCCTGAGCCGTCGGCGTTGTTGCACACCCTGTGGCTGGCGATTCCGGTGATGGTGTTCTCGTTCAACCATTCGCCGATCATCTCGGCGTTCGCCGTGGACCAGAAGCGCCGTTACGGCGAGCACGCCGAACAACGCAGCTCGCAGATCCTGTCCCGGGCCCACGCCTTGATGGTGGTGATGGTGCTGTTCTTCGTGTTCAGCTGCGTGCTGACCCTGTCGCCGGCACAACTGGCCGAGGCGAAAGCACAGAACCTGTCGATCCTGTCGTACCTGGCCAACCACTTCAGCAACCCGACCATCGCCTTCGCGGCGCCGTTGATTGCCTTCGTGGCCATATCCAAGTCGTTCCTGGGCCACTACATTGGCGCCAGTGAAGGTCTCAAGGGCCTGATCGTCAAGAGCGGCAAGCGTCCGGCGGCCAAGACCCTGGACCGCATCGTGGCGGCGTTCATGCTGGTGGTGTGCTGGATCGTCGCCACACTGAACCCGAGCATCCTCGGCATGATCGAAACCCTGGGTGGCCCGGTGATCGCGGCGATCCTGTTCCTGATGCCGATGTATGCGATCCGCAAGGTGCCGGCGATGGCGCGTTATCGTGGCCAGGCTTCCAATGTGTTTGTAGTTGCGGTGGGTCTGGTGGCGATTTCGGCGTTGATCTACTCATTGAGCGCGTAATGTAAAGATCAAGAGATCGCAGCCTGCGGCAGCTCCTACAGGGACAAGTGAGTCCTGTAGGAGCTGCCGCAGGCTGCGATCTTTTGATTCAAGGGCATAAAAAAACGCCGCCCCTCTCACGAGGGGCGGCGTTTTTCATTGCGTTGCAGCGTTAGGCTTGAACGACCGGGATGTTGGCGTTCGCAGCAGCTTCACGGAACTCGGCAATCTGGTCGAAGGACAGGTAGCGGTAGACATCGGCCGCCATGCTGTCGATCTTGCCAGCGTACTCCATGTACTCCTCGACGGTCGGCAGGCGACCCAGGATGGAAGCCACGGACGCCAGCTCAGCCGAAGCCAGGTAGACGTTCGCGCCGTCACCCAGACGGTTCGGGAAGTTACGGGTCGAAGTCGACACAACAGTCGAGTTCGGCTCTACACGTGCCTGGTTACCCATGCACAGCGAGCAGCCCGGCATTTCCATGCGCGCGCCAGCCTTGCCGTAGATGCCGTAGTAGCCTTCTTCGGTCAGCTGGTGAGCGTCCATCTTGGTCGGCGGCGACAGCCACAGACGGGTTGGCAGCTGACCCTTGACCTGTTCCAGCAACTTGCCGGCAGCGCGGAAGTGGCCGATGTTGGTCATGCAGGAACCGATGAACACTTCGTCGATCTTCTCGCCAGCAACGCTGGAGAGCAGGCGAGCGTCGTCCGGGTCGTTCGGAGCGCAGAGTACTGGCTCCTTGATGTCGGCCAGGTCGATCTCGATGATTTCGGCGTACTCGGCGTCCTTGTCCGCTTCCATCAGTTCAGGGTTGGCCAGCCAGGCTTCCATCGCCTGGGCACGACGCTCCAGGGTACGGGCATCGCCGTAGCCTTCGCCGATCATCCAGCGCAGCAGGGTGATGTTCGATTGCAGGTATTCAGCGATCGACTCTTTCGACAGCTGGATGGTGCAACCGGCAGCCGAACGTTCAGCCGAGGCGTCGGACAGTTCGAACGCTTGCTCGACGGTCAGCTTGGGCAGGCCTTCGATCTCCAGGATGCGACCGGAGAAGGCGTTTTTCTTGCCTTTCTTCTCTACGGTCAACAGGCCAGCCTGGATCGCGTAGTAAGGAATGGCGTGAACCAGGTCACGCAGGGTGACGCCTGGCTGCAGTTCGCCCTTGAAGCGAACCAGGACCGACTCAGGCATGTCCAGCGGCATGACGCCAGTGGCGGCGGCGAACGCCACCAGGCCGGAACCGGCCGGGAACGAGATGCCGATCGGGAAACGGGTGTGGGAGTCACCACCGGTACCGACGGTGTCTGGCAGCAGCATGCGGTTCAGCCACGAGTGGATGATGCCGTCGCCCGGACGCAGGGAAACGCCGCCGCGGGTCATGATGAAGTCAGGCAGGGTGTGGTGGGTGGTCACGTCGATCGGCTTTGGATATGCCGCGGTGTGGCAGAAGGACTGCATGACCAGGTCGGTCGAGAAGCCCAGGCACGCCAGGTCTTTCAGTTCGTCACGGGTCATTGGACCGGTGGTGTCCTGGGAACCCACGGTGGTCATCTTCGGTTCGCAGTAGGTGCCCGGACGAACGCCGGTCACGCCGCAAGCCTTGCCGACCATTTTCTGCGCCAGGGTGAAACCCTTGGTGCTTTCAGCCGGAGCTTCTGGCTTCTTGAACAGGGTCGAAGGTGGCAGGCCCAGCTCGGTACGAGCCTTCTCGGTCAGGCCACGGCCGATGATCAGCGGGATACGGCCGCCAGCACGGACTTCGTCCAACAGCACCGGGGTCTTCATTTCGAAGGTGGTCAGGACTTCGTCGGTGCCGTGCTTGCAGACTTTGCCAGCATGAGGGTACAGGTCGATCACGTCGCCCATGTTCATGTTGGAAACGTCGAATTCGATTGGCAGTGCGCCGGCATCTTCCATGGTGTTGTAGAAGATCGGAGCGATCTTGTTGCCGAAGCAGAAACCGCCGGCACGCTTGTTCGGCACGTAAGGAACGTCGTCGCCGAAGAACCACAGCACCGAGTTGGTCGCCGATTTACGCGAAGAACCGGTACCGACCACGTCGCCCACGTAGGCGATCGGGAAGCCGGCGTTGCGCATTTCTTCGATCTGCTTCATCGGACCGGTGACGCCTTGTGCGTCCGGCACGATGCCGTCGCGCGCCATTTTCAGCATGGCCAGGGCGTGCAACGGGATGTCCGGGCGGGACCAGGCATCCGGAGCAGGGGACAGGTCGTCGGTGTTGGTTTCGCCGGAGACCTTGAACACGCGCAGGCTGATCTTGTCGGCCAGCACCGGGCGTTTCACGAACCACTCGCCGTCAGCCCAGGATTGCAGCACGCCTTTGGCGTGTACATTGCCGTTCTTGGCTTTTTCAGCGACGTCGTGGAAGGCATCGAACATCAGCAGGGTGTGCTTGAGTTCTTCGGCGGCCACTGGCGCCAGTTCGGCGTCGTCCAGCAGGTTCACCAGGGTCACGATGTTGTAGCCGCCCTGCATGGTGCCGAGCAGTTCAACAGCGCGCTTCTTGTCGATCAGGGGGGAGGTGGCTTCGCCTTTGGCGATGGCGGACAGGAAGCCGGCCTTGACATAGGCTGCTTCGTCCACTCCAGGCGGAACGCGATTGGTGATCAGGTCAACGAGGAATGCTTCTTCGCCAGCCGGGGGATTCTTCAGCAGCTCGACCAGGCCTGCAGTTTGTTCGGCGTTTAGCGGCTGGGGAACGATACCCAGTGCTGCGCGCTCTTCGATATGTTTGCGGTAGGCTTCAAGCACAGTTATTACCCTCATCAGTGGTCCCAAATGGGTGTCCGGGACGCTCATCCCGAAATTGCCGTACTCATGCGCTGCATGGCGTTGTGAGCCACTTAGCCAGAATTACCGACAATTCCTTACAGAAGCTGCTTTCAAAGTTTTACGCCTGCAGAACGGGAGCTGATGAGGGTTGGCGCTGGGCTTTTCCCCGCTGGAAAAACCCTTCGCCAACACCGCTCTGAAGGAACGACTGTGCTCGTGACGCTTTGAAAACAGCTTCTAACGGACATTGGCGCCTAAAAAGGCAGGCTGATTCTACGGCAAAAAAAAATTAAAGGTAAGTTGGCTCATGAAACTTTGAGGGGTGATCAATGTTAGACAAAGGGCTAACATGCCGTCCTGTTTTGCTTTTCGCGTTCTGCCTACCTATGCCCAATCAGACCATCAAGACCCCCTGCGTCGGCCTTTGCTCCACTGTTTACGGTGATCTGGTGTGCCGTGGCTGCAAGCGTTTCCACCACGAAGTGATCCGCTGGAACGGCTACAACGAGGAAGAAAAACGCGCCGTATGGCTGCGCCTGGAGCAGTTGTTGTCCCAGGTGATGGCCGCCAAGGTGGAAATTTTCGATCCGGCGCTGCTCAGGAGCCAGCTGGAACAGCGCAAGATCCGCTTCGTGCCGCATCAGTCCGAGTATTGCTGGGCCTACCAGCTGATCGCCCGGGGCGCCCGGGTGATCAACAATCTGGAAGCCTACGGGATGGTGCTGTTGCCGGAATTTCGCGACTGGAACCTGCCGGAACTGCGCGATGCCATTGATCGGGAATTCTTTTTGCTGTCTGAGGCGCATTATCAGCGCTATATCGCGCCCGGGTTTCTGAAAGACGCCTTTGGCGCCTGAAAAGATCGCAGCCTGCGGCAGCTCCTACAGGGGAATGCGTTCACCTTGTAGGAGCTGCCGAAGGCTGCGATCTTTTGATCTTCAAATCAATGTTTCACCGCCAACTCCTCCAGGTGGTCCTCAACCTCCTGGGGCTTGAGCACCAGCACATCGCTCTCCACCGCATCGAGCACCACTTCCGCGGTATTGCCGATCAAGGTCCCTGACAACCCGGTACGCGCCACCGTGCCGATCACCGTCACGGCCGCCTGCAGTTTGTGCACCATGAACGGAATCAATACATCCGCCGGGCCTTCGGCGATGTGCAGGTGTTCGTTGTCGATGTCGAATTCCGCCTGGAACGCCCGGCACTGTTCGCGATAGCGCGCCTCGATGGTTTCGCTGAGCTGCAAGGTCGGGTCGGCCGCCGACAGCATGGGCGACGGGTGGGCACTGATCACATGCAGATGCGCCTTGGCCAGGCTGGCGATGTCATAGCCGTAATCGATGATGGTGTCGTGCAAATGGCGGTGCTCACTTTCCATATTGCCCACGTCGACGGCCGCCAGAATCACTTTGTCCTTCCAGGAACCGGAGGTTTTCACCAGCAGTACCGGGGTAGGGCAGGCGCGCAGGAGTTTCCAGTCCACCGGCGTCAGCAGGGCCTTTTTCAGCGAACTGTCGGGGAAGTGCTGCTTGATCACCAGCCCACAGCCTTCCGCCTGCTGCACGTCGACGATGGTTTCGTGCAGGCTCTGGTTCCAGGCCTGCTCGGTGGTGACGTTGTAACCGTCTTCCAGCAACGCCGCCTTGAGCACGCTGAGCATGGCGCTGTGATCATGCTTGGGATCACAGACCAGCAGGTGCAGGTGTGCCTGGGTCACGCCAGCAATCAGTTTGGCGCGTTTGAGTGCCAGGCTTTCCGAATGCTCGGGGTCGATGACCACCAGGATGCTGCGAATGGCTTGCATGATCGGGATCTCCTGAAAATGAAAAAGCATGGCGTTGCACAACTATAGTTGCTGCGCGACATTCGGTGACTTGATGCATATCAACGGTAGTGGCTGGTGGTCTGCGGGCAGGCCGGTATAATCGGCGCCCTTCGATTTATACCTATTTTTCCGTGAGCCCCATGATCCTTCCCGAAATTCACGAGTTCCTCGGCTGCCGCACCCCTGACGGCTGGGTTCAAGCCGCGCTGGCCGATCAGGAAACCCTGCTGATCGACCACAAGAACTGCGAATTCAAGGCCGCCAGCACGGCGTTGAGCCTGATTGCCAAGTATCACTCCCATGTCGAATTGATCAACATGATGTCGCGCCTGGCCCGGGAAGAGCTGGTGCACCATGAGCAGGTCATGCGCCTGATGAAAAAACGCAAGATCGAGTTGCGTCAGCTGTCCGCCGGGCGTTACGCCTCGGGGCTGCGCAAGGTGGTGCGCAGTCACGAGCCGGTGAAACTGGTTGATACGCTGGTGGTTGGTGCATTCATCGAGGCCCGCAGTTGTGAGCGTTTCGAAGCACTGGTGCCGCATCTGGACGACGAACTGGGCAAGTTCTACTTCGGCCTGCTCAAGAGCGAGGCCCGGCATTTCCAGGGGTACCTGAAGCTGGCCTATCAGTACGGGGACGCCAAGGACATCGCCCAGGTGATCGACAAGGTCCGCGCCGCCGAGCAGGACTTGATCGAGTCGCCGGATGTGGAATTTCGTTTCCACAGTGGTGTGCCCGCAGCATCAGCGGCTTAAACCCAGACGTTCATGCCACTCGGCGATGGACTCCTCGGGATAAACATCAAACTGTTTATCCCCCGGCCGCACCTCGGCTTCCACCCAGGGCGCCCTGGAACTGAGCATCAAGTGCGTATGCTCCGGCGGCACCGGCAGCGGTGTATCGATGGCCGACGCAAACGGATGGATCAACTCGGGCCATTCAGGGCTGAACAACCACAACCCCGAACCGCAGACCGAGCAAAAATGCCGCTCGGCGCTGCTGCGGTGGGCGCGTTTCTCGCCTTCGCCCTTGAACAGGGCATGGTAGATCGCGATGTTCTTGCGCCCGCGCACTTTGAGACTGTTGGCGTCACCGGCGATGTTGATCGCATAACCGCCACCGCCCTGGGTCTTGCGGCAGATCGAGCAATAGCAGCGCTGGTACGGGTAGGGGTGGGCGCTGGTGAGGCTGAACGACACCGCGCCGCAATGGCAGGAACCTTCGAGTTGCATGAGAACCTCCGGCTGTCTTGAGCGAGCTCAAGACAGCCTAGACCCTCAGCGCTCCTCGACAGGCACCAGAATCGCGTCACCGGTCGCCACCAGTTTCAGTTGATCGCCGGTTTGCGCGAACAACTCGGCATGGGCGAATACCTGCTTCTTGCCAGCCTTCACCACGCGACCCCGGGCAATGAACACTTCACCGACCGCGGGCGCCAGGCAGTTGACTGAAAAGTGCGATGCCAATACGTTCCCGGCCACCGTTCCAGCGGCAAAGCCACAGGCCGTATCGAGCAATGCGCCGATCAGCCCGGCATGCAGGAAACCTGCATACTGCGCCATGTCAGTTTCGCGAAAAGCCAGGGTGATTTCGGCTTCGCCCGATTCGGCGCGGGTGACCTCGAAGCCGGCCCAGCGGTTGAAAGCTGAGGTTGAATTGATCTGTTTGAGTGTGTTGAGCATCGCGAATCCCTCCGATTGAGGATTGACCATGCACCTCAACTCCGGGGGCGTCATCGACCATTAGCTGGGGTGATGGGCAGTTGGGTGAGCGGTGAATGGCCTGTAGGAGCCGGCTTGCTGGCGATGAACGATAACGCGGACTCACTGGACGCCCACGATCCACCGGGTCAGCATGGACGCCTCGAACCCGGACAAGACCCTCATGCGACGTCTACCCTCCCTGGCAGCCCTGCGAACCTTCGAATGCGCCGCCCGCCACGCCCATTTCGGCCGGGCGGCGGCGGAGCTGTGCGTCACCGACAGCGCCGTCAGCCACCAGATCCGCCAATTGGAAGAACAACTCGGTGTGTCGCTGTTCGTCCGTGAAGGCCGGCAGATTCGCCCGACCATGGCCGCTGGACGGCTGATGCAAAGCCTGCAGCAAGCCTTCGAGCTGATTGGCGATGCCTGCGACGAGCTACGCGATCCATCGTCCCTGGCAGTCTTGCGCCTGGCGGTTACCGCGGAACTCGCGCAGAAGTGGTTGATGAGTCGTCTCACGGATTTTTACGCGCGGTATCCGCACATCACCTTGCACCTCTACGAGCAACCGATCGACGCCACGGCGCCGGGCGAGGACATCGACCTGGCGATCACCTATGGCACGGGTCCCGTGGACAGCAGTGCCTATTTCGTCCGGCCCTTGCCGGCGTTGCAGTTTTTCCCGGTGTGCAGTCCCGGGCTGTTCAACCAGGGCACCCTGAAAAACCCCAGGGACCTGGCGCGCCACTGCCTGCTGCACGACGATCAGGACGGCAAGACCTGGACCGCCTGGCTCACCAGCCATGCCGGTGATCAGCGCCCCGAACGGCAACTGTACTTCGCCCACGCCGGCTTGGCTCTGGAAGCCGCGGCCCAGGGGCAGGGCGTGGCCATGGGCGATAACCTGACGGCCCAGGAAGATCTGCTCAGCGGTCGCCTGGTCCGTCCTTTCACCTCAAGCATGACCGCCCTGGGTCAATACGCGCTGGTGTGTGAGCGCGTGCGCCTGGAGCGGCCAGCGGTGACGCAGATGCTGGAATGGTTCAACGATCAATTGGTCGATTGATGAGTTGAATTCAAGTATTCCGAAATAATCATCGTTGGCGAGCAGAGGGCCGGCAACCTTAGCCTGTGGTCATTCCAATGCCCACTGATGAGGTTTGCCCATGGCTCGTTTGCTCGATTCCACGCCTAAATCCGACGGCTTCCGTTTGCCCGGAGAATTCGAAGCCAAGTCCGGCTGCTGGCTCGGCTGGCCGGAGCGCACTGATGTCTGGCGCAATGGTGCCAAGCCGGCACAGAAAGTCTGGGTGCAGATCGTCAGCGCCATCGCCCAGAGTGAACCGGTCACCGTCTGCGCCTCGGCCGCGCAATTCGCCACCGCCCGCCGACAATTGCCGCCGCAGGTACGGGTGGTGGAAATGACCTGCAACGACACCTGGTTCCGTGACAGCGGGCCGTGCTTTGTGGTCAATGACCAGAGCGGCGAAGTGCGCGGCGTCGACTTCGAGTTCAACGCCTACGGCGGCCTCGACGGCGGCTTGTACTACCCCTGGGACAAGGACGACCAGATCGCCAGCAAAATCCTCGAAATCGAACGCTTCGATCGCTATCGCGCACCGTTGATTGCCGAACTGGGCGGCATCCAGAGCGACGGCCAGGGCAGCATCCTCACCACCGAGCAATGCCTGCTCAACCGTAATCGCAACCAGCACCTGGGCAAGGACGAAGTCACTCGCCGCTTGACCGATTACCTCGGCGCCGAACAGGTCATCTGGCTGCCACGGGGGTGCAAGTTTGACGAAACCGACGGCCACGTCGACGATCTGGCGTGCTTCGTGCGCCCCGGTGAAGTGGTGTTGCAATGGACCGACAATCGCGACGACCCGCAGTGGGAAATCTACCAGGAGGCCTACGACATCCTGCGCAGTACCCGCGACAGTCGTGGTCGCGAGTTGATCGTGCACAGGCTGCCGCAACCGGACGTGCTGGAGTGGACCCTGGAGGAGGCCGAGGGCCTGGATCAGCAGGACAGCACCCATACCCGTCAGGCGGGTACGAAAATCTGCGCCTCCTATATCAATTACTACGCCGGTAACACCTCGATCGTGGTACCGCTGTTTGGCGACCGCAATGATCAGGTCGCGCTGGCGACCCTGGCCGAACTGTTCCCCCGGCACAAGATCGTCGGCATCGAAAACTCCCGGGAAATTCTTCTCGGTGGCGGCAACGTCGCCTGCATCACCATGCCGCAGTACGCCGGCAAAGGAGTTTAAAAAATGCGCCTGCACAAACTGACCCAAGCGTTAATGCTGGTGCTTGCCCCCCTGTGTGTGCAGGCCGCCGACTCCGCCAAACCGGTGGTAAACCTGTACATCTGGGGCGAGTACCTGGCCCCGGACACGCTGACCAACTTCGAGAAAAAAACCGGTATCCATGTCGTCGCCGATCACTTCGACTCCCTGGAAACCGTCGAGACCAAATTGCTCACCGGTCGCAGCGGATATGACCTGGTGTTGACGGCGGGACAGCATCTGTCCCGGGCGATCCAGAGCGGTGCCATCCAGACCCTGGACAAGCAGCAGATACCGCACTTCGCCGGAGTCGGCGAAGAGTTCCGCCAGCACATGGCGGTGTTCGATCCGGGCAACCGTTATGCCGGAATCTACGCCTGGGGCACCACTGGCGTGGGATATCAGGAAGAGGCGGTGAAACAGCGCCTGGCCGATGCGCCAACGGACAGCTGGGCCATGCTGTTCGATCCGGAGGTGGTCTCGAAATTCGCCGATTGCGGGGTCAGCCTGCTCAACGATCCCAATGAAGTGTTCGCTGCCGTGATGAAGTACATGGGCCTGGACATCAACCGCCAGAGCCTCGATGACCTGAAACTGGCCGAGCAGCAACTGGCGAAGATCCGCCCGTACATTCGCTACTTCGACAATGACCTGAACATCAGTGACCTGGCCAATGGCAATACCTGCGTGGCGATGTCGTGGAATGGCAACGTGGCCATTGCGGCGGGGCAGGCGCAAGCGGCTAGCAAACCGTTTTCGTTGCAGTACCGGATACCCAGGGAGGGTACGCTGATCTGGTTCGATGCCATGGTCATCCCCAAGGACGCCCCGCACCCCGAGGCAGGGCTGGCCTTGATGGATTACCTGATGACACCTGAAGTGATCGCGCCGATCACCGACACCATCCACTACGCCAATGCGATCACGGCGGCGGACACCTTGATCGACCCGGCGATCCGCAATGATC
Organism: Pseudomonas putida; assembly: GCF_028682635.1. Classification (GTDB taxonomy): domain Bacteria; phylum Pseudomonadota; class Gammaproteobacteria; order Pseudomonadales; family Pseudomonadaceae; genus Aquipseudomonas; species Aquipseudomonas putida_AE. Next base: position 126,003 of record NZ_JANHLK010000017.1, read on the forward strand.
CGGGGACCTATCCGGCGCAGGCGGTGCGGGCTTCGTTGTACAGCAAGAATGACAATGGCAAGGCGTTCAACAAGGCGTTGATCCGGGCGTTTACACGGTTGAAATCAGGGTTGTGATTGCTGACGTCTTCGCGAGCAAGCCCGCTCCCACATTTATCCGAGTTTCATCAGAAGAACGCGGTCAAATGTGGGAGCGGGCTTGCTCGCGAAGAACGATAACGCGGTCTACCTGTTAGGCACCCGCCACAAATACCAGGCAGCCACAGTCCGATACGGACTCCACGCCAACCCGATCTCTATCATCTGCTTGCGCGTCGGCTGCACCTCAAGCCCCTTGAGCCGTCGATAGCCCTCGCGCACGCCAAAGTCATCGGCCGGCAAAATGTCCGGCCGCTCCAGGCTGTAGATCAACAGCATTTCCACGGTCCAGCGACCCACGCCGCGCAGGGTGACCAGGCGCTCGATCAGCGCTTCATCGTCCATGGCCAGCGCTGTGGCGTAATCCGGTACTACGCCATCGAGCGCCGCCTGGGCGATGCCCTGGATGGTCGCAATCTTGCTGGCGGAAAAGCCGCAACTGCGCAGTCGATCAAAATCTGTCGCCACGATCTGCTCAGGCCGCGGAAACGCCACCGATGGGTACAGCGCCAGCAATCGACCGACAATCGCATCCCCGGCCCTGGCGTGCAGTTGCTGGTAGGCAATCGCCCGCACCAGCGACTCATAGGGATCGCGGGCGGCGTGGGGTTGATGCAGGCACGGGCCGACAGCGTCGATGTGCCGACGCCAGTCATCATCCAGATTTGCCAGCCATTGGCTGGCCAGGCGGTAGGGGTCAGGCATGAAGCATCCTTGGCGGGGCTGGGCGAACGCAGCCTGTGATCAGAAGGCCAATTGCTCGGTGATCTGCACCGCGGCCTTTTCCAGCCTGAGCAGGAACGCCTTGCGCGGCTGGCCTCCAGCGTAGCCGGTCAGCGAGCCATCGGCGCCGATCACCCGATGGCAGGGCACGATGATCGAAAGTCGGTTGTGACCGTTGGCCAGGCCGACTGCGCGGCTGGCGCCGGGTTTGCCCAGGGTGGCGGCAATTGCGCCGTAGGTGGTGGTGTGGCCGTAGGGGATGTGGGCCAGCTCGGCCCATACCTGGCGGGAGAACTCGCTGCCGGGCATGTGCAGGGGCACGCTGAATTCAGTACGCTCGCCGGCGAAATACTCGGCCAGTTGCTCTTCGACTTGCTGCAAATGCCCGTTGTGTCCCGGCGCCACGGCATAACCATGGCGACTTTGCAGGCTTTGCACTTCGCGGGTCAGCGAAGGCTGGTCGAGAAATTCCAGGAGCACCAGCCCACGGCGCTCGGCCATGGCGATCATCGGCCCCAGCGGCGTCGTCAACCGGGTGAACAGCAGCGGCTCACTGTTGGCGGCGCGTCCCGGGGTGATGTGGAAGGACTTTTGAAACGCATCGCGAAAGCCGCTCAAGGATTCGTAGCCTGAGTCAAACGCCGCACTGTCAATCGAGTCGCCCTGCTTGATGCCGCCCAATGCCATGCCCAGGCGGCGGGTGCGCAGCCAGGCATGGAAAGTCATGCCGAAATGCTGCTTGAACCAGCGCCGCAGTTTCAGCGGTTCGATGCCTTCGGCCTGCAATTGGGCGTCGGTCCAGCGAATGTCCGGATCAAGCTCTACCGATTTAAGCAGCTTCTGCACCCAGTCCGGCGCAATCGCGGCGGCGTCCATGGGTTTGCATCGCAGGCAGGCTCGGTAGCCCGCCGCCAGGCACTCGTCGGCGTGAGCGAAGAACTCGACGTTCTCCGGTTTCGGGCTGCGCGCGGTGCAACCGGGGCGACAGAAGATCCCTGTGGTCTTGACCGCGGTAAAGAACACCCCCTCGTAGGTGGTGTCTCGTTCGAGCATGGCGCGGACCATCTCGGCGTGGGGCGGTAGTAGGGTGTTTTGTAGGTTCATGGGCGAAGCATAGAACGGGGCAGGGACAGTCTCCACCGGAAAATGAACAGAGAATTCCGGTTTTGCAATGACCTGTAGGAGCTGCCGAAGGCTGCGATCTTTTGATCTTGATCTTGAAAAAAAAGATCAAAAGATCGCAGCCTTCGGCAGCTCCTACAAGGGTAACCTTTTCAGTTTCAGGGCTCGCGATCCGCCAGTTCTTCCAGCAGATCCGCCGAGGGCGTGAAAAACAAGCCGCCAGTGACAGCGGTGCTGAAATCCAGCAAGCGGTCGTAATTACCCGCAGGCTTGCCGACAAACATGTTCTCAAGCATCTGTTCCAGCGGATCGGGCGAGCGCGCATAGCCGATGAAATAGGTGCCGAATTCTCCCGCGCCGGGCCGGCCAAACGGCATGTTGTCGCGCAGGATCTTCACTTCTTCCCCATCTTTGGTGATGGTTGTCAGGGCACTGTGGGAATTGTCCGGTTTGACCGAGTCGTCGAGTTCGATATCGGACAGTTTGGTGCGCCCGATAATGCCCTCCTGCGCCTCGACGGATAACGCGTTCCAGGCATTCATCTTGTGCAGGTACTTCTGCACCAGCACATAGCTGCCGCCGCTGAACGACGGGTCTTCATCGCCGACAATCGTGAAGCCGACAGCCTTGCGCCCGACGGGGTTTTCGGTGCCATCGACAAAACCGATGATGCTGCGCATGTCGAAGTAGCGGAAACCCTGGACTTCATCGACGACCGCAACCGCACCGTCAAGCGCCGAGAGCAGTTGCGTCGCCAGTTCGAAGCACAAGTCCATATGTTCAGCGCGGATGTGCAGCAGGATGTCGCCAGGGGTGGAAATGGCGCGGCGATCCTCGGGTCCGAATTCGCGGAAGCTGTGCAGCGCGGCGGGGCGCGGGTGGCCAAACAAGGTGTCCCAAGCGGTGGAGCCGAAGCCACAGATGCACGACAGGTTCCCGGCGGGAACGCGTTTGCCAACAGAGCGCGTGAGGGCTGCGACGTCTGCACACCAGCCCCGCACTTTGCTCGCGGCTTCACTGCCGGGAACCAGGGTGGCGACGATGAAGATCGCGCTGCGGGTGATGGGGCTGCAGATGGCCTGAGCGTCCGGCGTAGATTGATCCATTGGCATGCGCCCCATGAGCGGTAGTTGATTCAGGCCCGACGCGCCATCAGCAACACTGAAGCCGCCGCCGACAACAAACCCGCGCAGCAGCGATTGAACAGCCGCTTGCCCGACGGCTTGGCAAACCAGCGGCGCATGTGCAGGCCCATGTAAGCGTAGGCGCCGATGGCGATCCATTCCAGGATCAGGAACAGTGCTCCCAGCACGGCGAATTGTGGCGTGATCGCGCTGGTCGGATCGACGAATTGCGGCAGGAACGCGGTGAAGATCAGGATCGCCTTGGGGTTGCCGGCCGCCACCAGAAACTCCTGCCGGGCCAACGCCAGCATGCCCGCCGGCGGGGTGGTTACGGCGGTTTCTGCGCCGGGGTTGGCCCGCCACAATTGCCAGGCGAGATAAAACAGGTACGCCGCACCGAGAATCTTGATCCCGTAGAACAGCAATTCCGAGGTTTGCAGCACCACCGCCAGACCGGCCGAGGCGAGGGCGATCATTGCGGCGAACGCCAGCAAGCGGCCGATGCCGGCCAGGCACGCGGTGCGGTAGCCATAGCGGGTCGAGTTGCTGACCGACAGCAGGTTGTTCGGGCCTGGCGCCATATTCAGGGCGAAGCAGGCCGGGAGAAAGAGGGAGAGGGTGGCGAGGTCCATTATCGGCTCCAGTAGCGAGAGCGATATTTTTACCACAGGTGCCGTGCGGCTTGCCCCGTACAGTCGTGAACCGCAGGCACCGTACAATCAAGGGGGGCAGTAACTATTTGCCGCCAGGCACTCCCGATTATTCCAAACGGGTCTAGCTACCTGACAGTTGTGACAGTTAAAAGCATTTCGGCGATGCGTTAAAAAGGAGTCCTTACTCAATGGCCAAGTGACCGATATGACTTCGAATACTGCAACTGTAAAAACTTTTGCCGCGGTGACAATCCCGGCGCCGATCAAGACGCTTTTTGACGATATTGCATTTGCACAAGTGGCGGCCGAGCATATCTCGGCAGCCACGAACACGCCGGTGACGATCGAAGACACGGTGACGCAGGACATGCTGGATAAAGTGACGGTGTTACGGGTGTTGAGCGGGCAGCCGAGAAGAATCACCAGCCTGCAAGGCATTGGACATCTGCGCAATTTGCAGGACCTGATGATAGAAAATCAATTGATCACTCGCCTTCCTGAAGAGTTTGGGACGTTAGCAAAGTTGACGTCGGCGCATTTCGGCAATAACTCAATCAAATCAATTCCGGACTGGATCGGCAATCTCCACAACCTGACCAGCCTGAATCTGAGTTCTCAGTTACCGCGGGGCATTCTCAGAGGCGGTATCCCGGAGTCGATCGGCAACTTGACAAAACTGGAACGCTTTGACGTGGGTAATAACAATAACCTCTGCGGAAAATTACCCGATTCCCTTTCCAGGCTGATCGCCCTCAAATTCATGTTGGTTCAAAGCAACGGGTTTGAAGACATGACCGTCTTGAATGTCATGCCTTCGACCACCAGCATCAATGCCCGCAATCAAGCCTTGGGCGTTTTTGAGCTGGGCAATGTGAGGCAAAACAGTTCGTTGCCCATCAGGCTGCAGAAAATATTTGAGCAGGCCCTGACGCCAGGTGACTACCTGTATGAACCGGGCGGTGTTGAAATCATTGGCAGTCCAGGTGCGTATCTGGATCAAAACCTGCGCTATGTACATTTGCCGACCAACACCCTTGGCACCTCGGAGGCGACGCTGGCTTTTCATGGGCGGCTGACCAGTGTGGGTTATCGCTACACGGTGATCGCGTAACGGCCCACGCTTTTCCAGCCTGTTAAACAAGCGGGTTAAACGGGGAAATTTGTTGCGAGCCGATAAACTACTTCGCGAATTTCTTCGCACCCGCCACACAAAGAATCACCGCCACAGTGACCGCCAGCATGCCAATGCTGACCTGCTCATGCAGCAAAGTCGCCGCCAGCGCCAAGCCAAAAAACGGCTGCAGCAGTTGCAGTTGCCCCACGGCCGCAATTCCGCCCTGCGCCAGCCCGCGATACCAGAACACAAACCCGATCAGCATGCTGAAAAGGGACACGTAGGCCAGGCTGACCCAAGCTGGTGTACTGATGCTGGCAAAGGTTGCGGGCAGCCGCCACAAGGTCAATGCAGCCATGACCGGCAGTGCCAGTACCAGCGCCCAGCAAATCACCTGCCAGCCGCCCAGTGTGCGGGACAACTTCGCGCCTTCGGCATAACCGAGCCCGCAGGCCAGGATCGCCAGCAGCATCAGGATGTCACCCTGGGGCGACGCCGTCAGGCCCTGGGCGACGGCGAATCCGACCACCAGCAGGCTGCCCAGCACCGAGAAGCACCAGAACACCGGCCGTGGGCGCTCGCCACCGCGCAGGACACCGAACACCGCGGTCGCCAGTGGCAGCAGGCCGACGAAGACGATGGAATGCGCGGAAGTAACGTATTGCAGCGCCAGCGCGGTCAACAGCGGAAACCCCACCACCACGCCGAGTGCCACGATCAACAAGGGCACAAGCTGATTGCGCGCGGGGCGTTTTTCCTTGAACAGCAACAGCAGGCACAGGGCCGGGATGGCTGCAAGGGTGGCGCGGGCCACCGTCAGGAACACCGGGTCGAATTCCAGCACCGCCACCCGCGTCGCAGGCAGCGAGCCACTGAAAATCACCACGCCGATCAGGCCATTGATCCATCCGCGGGCACTGCTTTCCAGCACCGGGTTTTGCACGTTTGAAGTCCGTTCCATTTAGCTCACTCATTGTCGGGTTGCACGAAAGCCATCGTATGATTGACTATCGGTACAATCAAAAAATTGTCATGGATACATCTCGACATGCCTCGTTCCCGCTACAAAACCCTGGTGGATGCATATGCCGCCGAGATCCGCGCCGGGCGTTTGCCGCCCGGTACGCGTCTGCCGACTCACCGCCAGTTGGCTGCTGAGCACGGTTTGGCCTTGGTCACGGCCAGCCGGGTCTATGCCGAGCTCGAGAGCATGGGCCTGGTCAGCGGCGAAACCGGGCGCGGGACCTTTGTCCGGGAGACCTCATTGCCGCCGGGGCAGGGCATTTCCCAGTCGGTGGTGGCGGCAGGGATGATCGACCTCAACTTCAACTACCCGTCATTGCCCGGTCAGGCCGATCTGCTGCGCAATGCCCTGCGCCAACTCGCGCTGTCCGGTGACCTGGAGGCCCTGCTGCGTTACCAGCCCCACGCGGGGCGCATGCATGAGCGGGTGGCGTTCGCCCGTCATCTGCGCGAACGCGGCCTGAACGTAGCGGCCGAACAGGTGCTGATCGTCAGTGGCGCCCAGCATGGCCTGACGGTGGCGATGATGACCCTGCTCAAGCCCGGCGATGTGATTGCCGCGGACGCCTTGACCTATCCGGGCTTCAAGACGCTGGCCGAAACCCTGCATCTTGAAGTCCTGCCCATTCCCGTCACGGACAAGGGGCCTGATTTGCCTGCCCTGGACAAACTGTGCCGGCTTCGCCCGGTGCGGGCCGTCTACTCGATGCCGACCTTGCACAATCCGTTGGGCTGGGTGCTGGACGCCGATCAGCGCGAGCATCTGGTGGCGATCGCACGCCGGCATGACCTGACGATCATCGAGGACGCGGCCTACGCTTTCCTCGCCGAAGACGTCCCGCCACCCCTGGCTGCAATGGCGCCGGAAAGAACGGTGTACGTCAGCGGTTTATCGAAGAATGTCGCCACCGGGTTGCGCGTCGGTTTTGTCGCCGCGCCGGCGCCATGGATTGCCGGATTTGAACGCACCATCATGGCGACCACCTGGAACACCCCCGGGGTGATGACGGCCATTGCCACGGCCTGGCTCGACGACGGCACTGTCAGCAAACTCGAGGCGCAAAAGCGTGTGGACGCACAAGCCCGGCAAGCCTTGGCCCGTGAGGTGCTGGCGGGGTTCAGGACCATCAGCCATCCGTCTTCGTATTTCATCTGGCTGCCCTTGGCCGAAGACGCCCGGGCCGATCAGATCGCCATGGCGTTGATGCGCGAGCAGGTGTCGGTGTCGCCCGCCGAACCCTTTGCGATTACCCCCCATGTCCCCCACGCGATACGTCTGGCGCTGGGCTCGGTGGACATGGTCGCGCTGCGCCAGGCGTTGGTGAAGGTGAAGAAGGTGGTCGACTATTACTCATAGCCCAGGGCAGTTTTCTTCAATACGCGCAGCACAGGGTTTCTTACATTGACGCCTGGTTCAACTGACTGAGCAGGTGTGCAAATGAGTTTGATCATGTCCATGGCGGCGTTTGCGTTGGCCGCTTCCATCACGCCGGGGCCGGTGAATATCGTGGCCCTGGGTTCGGGGGCGCGCTTCGGCTTTCGTGCCAGTCAGCGCCATGTGGCCGGGGCGACGCTGGGCTTCGTGTTGCTGCTGGTGCTGATGGGGTTGGGGTTGCATGAGCTGTTGCTGCTGTGGCCGGCAATGACCCAGGTGGTCCAGTGGGCCGGGGTGGCGTTCCTGTTGTACATGGCGTTCAAGCTGGCCGCCGACGACGGGCAACTGCAGGCAAAGGATTCGAACCGGGCGCCGTCGATGCTGTACGGCGCGGTCATGCAATGGCTCAACCCGAAAGCCTGGCTGGCCTGCGTGGCCGGCATGGGCGCGTTCGTCGCCGATGGCGAAGCCCGCCTGGTGTGGCAGTTCGCGGCGGTGTACCTGGTGATTTGCTACCTGTCGGTCGGTTGCTGGGCCTACGCCGGGACGTTTTTGCGCGGCTACCTGAACAATCCGGCGGGCATGCGCTTGTTCAATCGGGGCATGGCGTTGTTGTTGGCGGTGAGTGCGGTGTATCTGTTGGTGCCTTAATCAACCGCGATACTGCCCTGGCGTTGCCGCCAGATGCTGCTTGAACGCCCGTTGGAAATGCGCCTGATCGGCAAACCCTGCTTCCAGCGCCACGTCGGCGATCAGCTTGCCATTGCGCAGTTGATCCCGGGCGAACTGGATGCGGCGGTTGACCAGGAAGGCGTGGGGTGTCATGCCGTAATGCTGCTTGAAGGCGCGGATCAGGTAGGACGGCGACAATTGCGCCGCCTGGCAGATGTCTTCGAGCTTGAGCATCTGCGTGCAGTGCTCGCGGATGAAGTCGGCGGCGCGCTCAAGCTTGAAGTTGGGCTCGCGCAGCGGTTGTTCGGTCGGGTTCAGGTGTAGCTGCACCTCGGTGAAAAACTCCACCGCTGCGCTGTGTTTACACATCACGTCTTGCTGCTCGTCGACCAGCACCTGATACAAAGCCTGCAAACCCATGAAGAGGCCAGGGTCTGCGGTATGGGTGACCGCGAACCGGCGAAACGCCAGATCGTTGCTGAAGCCCAACTGATGCTGCAAGTCGGTGAGCCATGGGCTGTCGACATACAGCATCAGGTACGACCAGGGCTGATCGTCGATCGGATTGCAGGCATGCACATCACCGGGGTTCATCAGCACCACGGTGCCGGCACAAACCTCGGACTTCGATTGCTCATGGACATAGGTACTGCGCCCGGCGGTGATCGCACCGATGGAAAAGTGCTCGTGGGCATGCCGGGTGTAACAGACCTCACGCCCGTCGGCGATGGAGCGGGCTTCGATGAAGGGCAGGGCATCATCGCGCCAGAAGCGCGGGGCCTTGTCGGTGTCCCTGGGTGTTGCGGGCTTCATGGTCAATCCTGGGCAGATCAGCGCCACAGTGTATTAGTTCTCGCCGTTGAAGGCTCGTTGCAGCTCGGCGATATCGAGTTTTTTCATGTGCATCATCGCCAGCATGGCGCGTTGGGATTTTACCGTGTCGGGGTCCTTGATCATCTCCATCATCGCCACCGGGACGATCTGCCAGGACACGCCGAATTTGTCCTTGAGCCAGCCGCATTGCTGTGCCTCGACAGGCCCGCCGGCGGACAGGCGTCCCCAGAAGTGGTCGACTTCCTCCTGGGTCTGGCAGTTGACCTGGAACGAGATCGCTTCGTTGAAGATGAAGTTCGGGCCACCGTTGAGCCCGGTGAACGTCTGCCCGTCGAGTTCGAAACTGACCGTCATGACCGAGCCGACTTCCCGGCCATGGAATTCCTTTCCGGCCTCGCCGTAGTGAGTGATGGCGGTGATTTTCGAGTGATCGAAGATCGCACAGTAGAACTTCGCGGCCTCTTCGGCCTGACCATCGAACCACAGGCAGGGTGTGAGTTTTTGCATGTGTAGCATGGCGGGTCTCCTTGGCAGGTTTTTGCATGCTGGACTATCAGCGTAGCTAGCCTGCGGCGGTCTGGCCGAGCCGTAGATCGCCGGGAGTGTAAGGATTTTCTACAAAGTGGAGTCTTAATGACCAAGCCTTGTGTCATTAAGACTATTTTCAGCGCGAGTCGTTATGACACCTACGACCTCAGATACCTGATTTGTAAGGGCTAAATATCTGGCACGAGACTTGATGGATGAAACGTACAACTGAACTGCTTCAGGAGTACGGAAAATGTTCCATTTCTTCAGCAATGCTCAGAACGTCCTGCACCTTTCCAGCCGTGTACTTGGCGTCGGCCTGGCCATGTTGCTGGCAGGCATCTACGGCGCTTACCTGTATGCCGGCCATCTGTCGATCGTGGCGCTGGTGGCGTTGCACGCCATGACCATCATCGGACCGACCCTGCTGAAAATCGGCTACGTCATGCGCCTGCTGGCCCAGCACCGGTTGAGCAAACCTCAGCGCGTGGCGCTGGCCTGATGCGCAAACTGGCCGCTGCTCCCGTCTTCAGTCTTGGATTTCGCCCGTTCTTTCTGGCAGGTGCCGCGTTCGCCGCACTGGCAGTGGCAATCTGGGCCCTGTGGTTATACGGCCGCTTGCCCGGCGCGCAACCGCTGGGCGGTATGCTCGCCTGGCATCGGCACGAGATGCCTTTCGGATTCGCCGTGGCCATCATCACCGGATTCCTGCTGACGGCGGTGCCGAACTGGACCGGTCGCCCGGGACTCAAGGGCTGGCCGTTGATCGGGCTGCTGCTGGTCTGGCTGGTTGCACGAATGGCCTGGTTGCTGCCGATTGCTCCCGCAGGGTTGCTCCTTGTGCAACTGCCCTTTTTGCCATTGCTGGCCTGGGTGTTGGGGCGCGACCTGGTGGCCGCGGGCAAGCGCGATAACTATCCGATATTGCTGATGATCACTTTGCTGGCCGGCTGCCAGGCCATGACGTTGTGGGGGCTCTGGGCCGATGATACGGGTTTGCAGCGGCGGGGCGTATTGGCGGCCTTGTGGCTGGTCGGCGCGCTGATGAGCGTGATTGGCGGGCGGGTGATCCCTTTCTTCATTCAGCGCGGCTTGAATCGTCCAGCACCGCCTGCGGCCAATCCATTACCCACCAGGGTACTGCTGGTGAGCGGGTTGCTGGCCGCGCTGACATATGCCCTCGGTTTGAATGACCTGCCCGGATTCTGGCTGGCGGGGTTGTTTGTTTTGATCGGCAGTCTGCATCTGCTGCGCCTGTGGCGCTGGCATGACCGCGGTATCTGGCGCGTGCCCCTGCTGTGGTCGCTGTATCTGTCGTATGCCTGGCTGGTGGTGGCGGTGTTTGCCATGGCGCTGTGGCACGCCGGCCTGATGCCGCAACAGAGCCTGGCCACCCATGCGCTGGCGGTGGGTGGCATTGGCGGGTTGATTCTGGCGATGATCGCCCGGGTCAGCCTGGGGCACACCGGGCGGGCGCTGCGGCCGTCGAAAGCCATCGTTGCGGGGTTTGCCCTGGTGTTGATCGCAGGGGTGGTGCGGGTGTTGCTGGTGCCGTTATCCGGGTTGGGGTTGGGGGTTTCGGCGTTGTTTTGGTGTGTTGCGTTTGGGTTGTTTCTGGTGGGCTACACCTCAATTTTGCTAAGGCCCAAGGTGTAGGAGCCCGCGGCCCCATTGTCGGAACGCCGCCCGCAGCAAGCCGGCTCCTACAGAGGAACACGTACTACCCAACAACGAGGTCGAGCGTTAGCTCGCCTTGCTCTGGCTTTTGCTCTGGCTTTTGCTCTGGCTTTTGCTCTGGCTTTTGCTCTGGCTTTTGCTCTGGCTTTGCTCTGGCTTTTGCTCTGCTTTTGATCTTGATCTTCTTGCCCCGTCGAGAGGCCGAGTGGAGGTTCTGCGCAGTGGGTAAACCGGCATGGATGCCGGTTTAGCCGCGCTGGGCCAAGGATGGCCCATCGCGGCGGGCCCACGGAGCAGGACCGGAGCGAGGGCATGCCGAGCCTTAGCGAGGCACCGAACGTCAGGGGCAAGAGCCCTTGGTTACTTGGGGCTTTTCCAAGTGACTCGCCGTAAGGGCGAAACCATAAGTGGCCGTTACCGCAGGAATGGATATGTACTCGGTCAACAAATAATAGGTCGGCTGTCAGGC
>NZ_JANHLK010000018.1 GCF_028682635.1 Pseudomonas putida
GAATGTTGAACTCCCGATCCTGGGGCTGACTCCTAATTCACAACACACTGCACATGACCCAGTTGTGGCGATGACCCACCAACAAGCCGGCGCGATATTCCAAACCGATCTTCCAGCCCGCCTGGACCGCTTGCCGTGGGGCCGCTTTCACACCCTGCTGGTGGTCGCGCTGGGCATCACCTGGTTGCTCGACGGCCTGGAAGTGACCCTGGCCGGCTCGGTGTCCGGCGCGCTGAAAAACAGCCCCGACCTGCGCATGAGCAACTTCGATATTGGCCTGGCCGGTGGCATCTATATCGCCGGCGCCGTGGTCGGTGCCTTGCTGTTCGGCTGGCTGACCGATCGCCTCGGGCGGCGCAAGCTGTTCTTCATGACGTTATGGCTGTATGTCGGCGCCACGGCGGCCACGGCGTTTTCCTTCAATCTGGAAAGCTTCCTGCTGTTGCGCTTCCTCACCGGCATGGGGATTGGCGGCGAATACACGGCAATCAATTCGACCATCCAGGAATTCACCCCGGCACGCTATCGCGGCTGGGTCGACCTGATCATCAACGGCACCTTCTGGTTAGGCGCAGCCCTGGGCGCCGGCGGGGCCATTGTCCTGCTCGACCCGCAGGTGGTCGGCGGCGACCTGGGCTGGCGCCTGTGCTTCGGCATCGGTGCCGCGCTGGGCCTGGTGATCCTGGTGATGCGCCTGTGGCTGCCGGAAAGCCCGCGCTGGCTGCTGATCCATGGTCGGCACGATGAGGCGCGACAGATCGTCGAAGGCATCGAAGCGCGTCTGCGCGAAGAAGGCCATGAACTGCCGGCCGTGACCGCTCAACCCCTGCGCCTGCACGCGCGGGACCATACGCCGCTGGCGGAGATCTTCCATACCCTGTTCGTCAGCTTCAGGCGCAGGGCGCTGGTGGGGATGACCCTGATGGCTGCGCAGGCGTTCTTCTACAACGCGATCTTCTTCACCTATGCGCTGGTGCTGACCGATTTTTACCAGGTGCCCGCCGAGCAGGTTGGTTGGTACGTATTGCCCCTGGCACTGGGCAATTTCTGCGGGCCGCTGCTGTTGGGGCGACTGTTCGACGTGATCGGCCGACGGGTGATGATCAGCTTCACCTACGCGACGTCCGGGATCCTGCTGGCGCTCAGTGGTTATGCCTTCGAGCAGGGCTGGCTGGATGTCACCCAGCAAGCCGCGGCATGGATGGTGATCTTCTTTTTCGCCTCGGCAGCGGCCAGTTCGGCCTACCTGACCGTGGCAGAAACCTTCCCCCTGGAAATCCGCGCCTTGGCCATCGCTGTGTTCTACGCGTTTGGCACTGGCCTGGGCGGCATCATCGGGCCGATGCTGTTTGGCCAACTGATCCAGACCCAGCAACGCGGCAGTCTGTTGATCGGTTATCTGATCGGCGCGGCGTTGATGTGTGTGGCGGCGCTGGTGCAAGGGGTTTGGGGCGTGGCGGCGGAGCGGCGGGCGTTGGAGCAGGTGGCCCGGCCGTTGTCCCAGGCTGCGGACCCATGAACAGATTCAAAGCCCACCGCCGAAGCGATACTGCCAGATCATGCCAACAGCATCGAATTCGCTGCCGGTGCGGGTATATCCGCCATTACTGGCATTGAGCTTGATCGAATGGTTGCGGTTCAACGGCAGCGTGAGGGTGCACCCGTAGCGGGAGTTTTCCTGATAATCGTGGTTACTGACCCCATCAACCGAGCTTTTACCACCTTCGAACCAGGTCGCATCCAGCGAAGCCCAGACACCGTTGTCAAATGCATAGATAAGATGCCCCTGTACCTGGTAAATCGGGTCCTGGGACAGTACGCGGTCGCCGAGTAATTGGTCATTGTCGGTGAAAAACGTGCCCGCGCCCGACAGTTCCAGGGTCACTTGCCCCACACGCTTGGAAACCCCGAGTTCAGGCTTGAACGACCAGCGATTGTTGCCCAGGTTAATCAGCCTGCTGTCGTCGTATTGGCCCAGTGGCGCCGTGACCGCCAGGCTGGCGCCGATGATCACATCCTGCTGGTAGCTGGGGAACTCGGCCAGGGACATCGCCGGGGCGCCATACAGGTTGACCGAGAAGCGAAACCTGGGGTCGATCAACCCGGTGACATCACGCTTCCTGGGCTCGCCGGCAAGCAGCGCAGAGCCGGTCAATTTCGCCTCGGGCACGACGACATCGAACTTCCCCGAACGACCCCAGACGTCCAGGGACCGGGCAAAGGCGAACACGACCGTCTCGATCTTGAGCTTGGCATCTTCGAGCGGAATCGAGGGATTGGCCGTCACGTTGCCATGCAGATCGCTGTAGCCGAGGAGCAAAAAATTGATACCGACCGGCGTATTGGCATAGGACCTGGGCTCGAGATCCTCTGCCACTGCACCGGTGGCGAGCATGACGAGCGAAGCGGATGCGAACCGAATCAACCTGACGACGCAGAGAGTGTGTTTCATCCACATTCGCTCGCTTGCTGTGAGGACCTCCGGGGTTCTATGAGTTGTAGCGCATCTGCATTTGTTTGGCACTGAGCAAGCGGTTAATGATGCGATGCGGGGAAGGGGCACTGTTGGTGCCCCTCGTGAATCAGCGCACCAGGCAAGGCTGCTTGTTGTTGAAGCTCCACCCAGGCATCAGGAACTGCATGGCGACGCTGTCGTCCCGGGCGCCGAGGCCCATGCCTTTGTAGAGTTCGTGCGCCTTGGCCACGGCGTCCATGTCGATGTCCACGCCCAGGCCATGCCGGGTCGGAACCTTGACGTAGCCACCTTCGATTTTCAGCGGCTCCCGGGTCAGGCGCTGGCCGTCCTGCCAGATCCAGTGCGTGTCGATCGCGGTGATCTCTCCCGGTGCGGCGGCGGCAACTTGAGTGAACATGGCCAGGGAGATATCGAAGTGGTTGTTGGAATGAGAACCCCAGGTCAGACCCCAGTCGTGACACATCTGGGCGACACGGACCGAGCCCTGCATCGTCCAGAAATGCGGATCGGCAAGCGGGATATCGACCGATTGCAGTTGAATGGCATGGCCCATTTCGCGCCAGTCGGTGGCGATCATGTTGGTGGCGGTCTTCAGGCCCGTGGCACGGCGGAATTCGGCCATGACCTCGCGGCCCGAGTAGCCGTTTTCCGCACCGCACGGGTCTTCGGCATAGGCGAGGACGTGGTGCTGGTCCCGGCACAGGCGGATGGCTTCCTTGAGCGACCAGGCGCCATTGGGGTCCAGGGTGATGCGGGCGTCAGGAAAACGTTCGGCCAGCGCGGTGACCGCTTCGATTTCTTCATCGCCGCGCAGCACACCGCCCTTGAGCTTGAAGTCGTTGAAGCCGTATCGGGCCTTTGCGGCTTCGGCAAGGCGCACGACCGCTTCGGCGGTCAGGGCTTTCTCATGGCGTAGCCGGAACCACTCGTCTTCAGCGTCGGACTCGTTGCGGTAGGCCAGGTCCGTGACAGTGCGGTCGCCGATGTAGAACAGGTAGCCGAGCATTTTCACTGCATCGCGTTGCTGCCCTTCGCCCAGCAATGCAGCCACCGGAACCTCGAGGAACTGACCCAGCAGGTCGAGCAGCGCGGCTTCCATCGCGGTCACCGCATGAATGGTGATGCGCAGGTCGAAGGTCTGCAGGCCGCGACCCGCCGCATCACGGGAAGCAAAGGTGCTGCGCATCTGATTGAGGATGCGTTGGTACTGGCCGATGGGCTGGCCGATCACCAGGCTGCGAGCGTCTTCCAGGGTTTCGCGGATGCGTTCGCCGCCCGGTACTTCGCCCACGCCAGTGTGACCGGCACTGTCCTTGAGAATGACAATGTTGCGGGTGAAGAACGGCCCGTGGGCACCGCTCAGGTTGAGCAACATGCTGTCGTGGCCCGCGACGGGTACGACCTGAAAACTGGTGACGACAGGGGACTGGGTGGTGTTGGCAGTCTGTTCAGCGTTCATGGCAAATTCCTGCGTAATAAGGTCGGTCAGCGATCAATGGGTTCAGTGAGCTTTGCTCAGGGTCGCACCCGTTGCAGCGGCGTTTGGCGGCGTCAGCAGGGACGATGCTTTCGGCGAAGTCCTGGCGAAGAACACCAGGATCGCGGCGAGTACCGAAGTGCCGGCCAGCCCATAGAGGCCGCCCTGGATCGATCCGGTTGTCTGTTCCAGGAAACCGAAGGTCGTGGGGGCGACGAAACCACCCAGGTTGCCAATCGAGTTGATCAGCGCGATGACGGCGGCGGCGATGCGGGCATCCAGGTAGCCCTGGGGGATTGGCCAGAACAGCGAAGACGCTGACTTGAAGCCGATGGCCGCGAAACAGATGGCAACGAAAGCGAAGATCGGCCCGCCGGTGGTGGACAGGAACATGCCAGCCGCTGCAATCAGCAGGGCAGTGGCGACCCAGGCTTGCTGGAACTTGAACTTGCTCGACAGGGCGGCAAACGAGTACATGGCGATGATCGAGATCAACCAGGGAATCGAGTTGAAAAACCCGACCTGCACATCGCTCAGGTCGCCCATCTTCTTGATGATGCTGGGCAGCCAGAAGGTCGCTGCGTAGATCGTCAATTGAATGCAGAAGTACAAGGCGCAAAACAGCAGGATCTGACGATCCTTGAGGAGCTTGCCAATGGTCGGTTTCACGGTGGTCAGCGCTTCACGCTCGCGTTGCTCCTGATCGATGGCACCGACCAGTGCGTCTTGCTCTTCACGGGTCATCCACTTGGCATCATGAGGTTTGGAGTCAAGCCAGAACCAGACGAAAAAGCCCAGGAATACCGAGGCCAGGCCTTCGATGGCGAACATCCATTGCCAGCCGTGAAAACCGAAACCTTCGATCTGCAGCAGGGCACCTGACAGCGGACCTGAAATCAGCGAGGCAACGGCCGAGCCACTGAGGAAGATGGCGATGGCCTTGCCGCGCTCGACGCCTGGCAACCAGCGGGTGAAGTAATAGATCACGCCAGGGAAGAAGCCTGCTTCGGCGACGCCCAGCAGAAAACGCAGGATGTAGAAGTGGGTTTCGTTCTGGATGAAGGCCATCAGCGTGGCCACGATGCCCCAGGTGAACATGATGCGGGTCAGCCAGATACGGGCACCGACTTTTTGCAGCAGCATGTTGGAAGGTACTTCGAACAGCGCATAGCCAATGAAGAACAGGCCTGCCCCCAGGCCGTAGGCGGCAGCGCCTATACCGAGGTCATGTTCCATGTGGGTGCGCACGAAACCGATATTGACCCGGTCGATGTAGTTGAGGATGAACATGATCACGAACAGCGGGAGTACATGCCTCTTCACTTTGCTCACGGCGCGCGCGAGAACCGAATCACTTTCTGGAACCACAGATGCATTGCTTGAATTGTTCACAATTCAAATCTCCCACTGATTATTTTTATGCGGGTTTGAGCGTCACACCGGCGGCTTGTTGGGATCTTTGATGCGCCTCGTGTTGATAGACATCATACAAGTGGTTTTTCCAGTTCGCAATGCGAGGGTCTGCGTTTTTGTCGTCGTGCTGCGCGATGAGAAATAGATTAGTGTGAATTTCGCCCAGTATTATCTGGTGTTTATGCCCCTGAATTGAAGTTGTGCGGTGAGGTTTTTCACATCGGTAAGAGGAGAGGCTATCACTCGGTTTTCGATTGATTAGGTGTGTTGTCATACAAGCTAGGGCCGTGTTGGCCCAACGAAGTACGTGCACAGTTCGCCAGGGAGTCACGGGTGGGTGTTAAGCTCTCAAGAGCGAAATTCTGTGGACTCAAATCTATGCAAATTGAAAGCGGAACCCCTGTCCGTAGACGATCCGCCAACCTGGCCCAGGGTGTGGTCGAAGCACTGACCCAGCGTATTTTGCTCGGACAATTGAAACCGGGCGAAAAGCTGCCCTCCGAATCCACCATCGTTCTCGAGCATGGCGTAAGCCGCACCGTTGTCCGGGAGGCGATCTCCAAGCTGCAAGCTTCGGGGTTGGTCGAGACACGACACGGCATCGGCACGTTTGTGCTGGAGCAGCAATCGCAGCCAGGGCTACGCCTGCATGTGGATACGGTCGCCAGTGTCAGGAGCATGCTGGAGCTGAGGCTGGGCCTGGAAGTGCAGGCTGTTGCGCTGGCGGCTGTTCGTCGAACTGACGATCAGCTCGCTCGCATGCGCCAGGCCTTGACTGATTACCAGGCTTCGCTGGCTAACAACGACAGTTGCGTCGAGGAGGACAAGCGCTTTCACCAGATCATTGCCGAAGCCACCGGCAATACTTTTTTCACGGAAATCATGCAGCACCTGGGCAACGCCATGATTCCTCGTAACCAGGTGAAGGTCGACGAGCGTGGAAGCGCTGACTTTTCACAATTGGGGCATCTGGCGAGTCTGGAGCACGAAGCGATTTTCAACGCGATCAAGCGCCAGGATCCCGATGCAGCTCGGGCTGCGATGGTGCTGCACTTGACCAATAGTCGGGATCGGTTTTCGGGAAACTGAAAAATTGTTGCGCCAGATGGCGAAATTCAGCACGGCGTTCAGGCCCGTGCCAGCGGCTGAATGACGGCTTCCCGGCAAAAGGTGGGATTCTGACCGCAAAGGTGAAATGGGATCAGACAGCTGCGTGCGGTCCATAGCGTTTCGGATGCACGCAGCTTGCTCAACTCGACAGCACTACAGCAACGAAATCGGGTAGCTGATAAACAGTCGGTTTTCGTCAAACTCATTGGTGCTGAACGTTTTGCGAATGCTGGAGTTTCGCCATTTCACGGTCAGGTTTTTCAAGGCGCCCGACTGCACGACGTAAGCCAGTTCCGATTCCCGGCCCCATTCCTTGCCATCGGTAATAGCGCCCGAGTGCACGTTGTCGCCACTCAAGTAACGATTCATCAGGGTCAGGCCAGGGACGCCGACCGTGACGAAGTTGAAATCGTGACGGACCTGCCAGGAGCGCTCCTGGGCGTTATCGAAACTGGAGTTGTAGCTGTCGTTGGCCAAGGTACCGCCGCTGGCACCGTTGACCCGCATCCACGCGGTATCGCCGGTGAGCTTTTGCAGGCCGACGTAAAACGTATTGCCGCCCAGTTTTGCCGAGAACAGGCCGAAGGCGGTCTTGTTGTCCATGTCGCCAGCCAGATGGGCACCGTCTTCCTTGCCGGTGAAAAAGCCCATGTTGGCGCCGAGCGTCCAGTCGCCCACGGGTTGGCTGTGGCTCAGGCTGAAGTACTGTTGCTGATAGATGTCCTTGAGTTCGTCGTACCAGAGCCCAACGGTCGTGCGCTTGTCGTTGAAGGTGTATTCACCGCCACCGAAGTTGAATCGATCGGAGGTGAACGCCGCTTTGCCGTTCATGGACATGTCTTCCATGCTCGCATCATTGCGCGGGCTGTTCTGTCTGATCTGACCGCCATACAACGTCAGCCCGCCGATTTCCTGGGAGGTGACCTGCGCGCCACGAAAGGTCTGCGGCAACGAACGACCATCATCGGAACGCAGGATCGGCAGGGTGCTGACCCATTCGCCGACTTTTACCACCGTTTTTGAAACCTTGGCCTTGGCGGCAACCCCCAGCCGTCCGAAGTTGTCAGCGGGGCGCCCATCATCATGAACCGGCAAAAGCTGAGTGCCGGCGGTGCCTTTGCCGCCGTCGAGCTTCTGCGAATAAAGCCCCAGCACATCAACGCCGAACCCTACCGGCCCAGGGGTGTAGCCGGAGCGTGCATCGAGGATAAAGTTTTGCGTCCATTCCTCCGCCTTGTTCTGCGGTGCGGCACTGTTCGGGAAGGCGGGATTGACGAAGTTGCGATTGATGTAGGCATTGCGCAGATTGAGCGTGGCAGTCGAGCCTTCGATGAATCCGCTGTTTTCATCGGCGTGAGCGACAGTCGCCGAGCCGGCACTGAGTGCCAGGGCCAGGCCGATCAAAGAGTAAGGTGCGGGCACGTTGCGGCTGAAACGGGTGTGGCGCATGGGGGATGTCTCGCGGTGAATTATTATTTTTTTCAGGGTTTTTTGCAGTTGGCGACTGAATTTCAGGCGCAAGCGGCCCTGGCAACAATCTGCCAAGGGACCGCCGTGTGAGCGTCTGGCGAAGGGGTGTCAGTGGTTGGCAACCTGACGACGCAGCAAGTCGTCAATGGCCCGGATGGCGAGGGGATATCCATCGGCGCCCATGCCGCAGATCACCGCATTGACCACACCCGACATGATCGAGTGGCGATGCAGTTCGTCCCGTGCATGGATGTTCGACAGGTGCAGCTCAATCAGTGGTGCGTCGAGCAACTTCAGCGCATCCAGGACCGGAATCGAGTGAAACGAAAGGCCGGCCGGGTTGATGATCACGGCAGCGCCTTGCTCGAAGGCCTCTTGAATCCAGTCGACCATTACGCCTTCGTGGTTGGTCTGGCGAAAGTCGATGACCAGATCAAGCTCTTCGGCCAGCCTCTTACTTCGTTGGCGGATTTGTTCGAGTGTGGTGTGGCCGTAGATGTGCGGCTCACGACGACCCAGCAGGTTGAGGTTTGGGCCGTTGAGGATGAAGACGGTGCGGTTCATGGTCGTCCTGCTGCGTTATTTGGAAAGAATGGCGGTAGCGCGAGTGTCGATCTCGTCGTCTTTGGCGACAGCGTTCAGGTCGATGCCGCGGGTTTCCGGGCCGATGACGATCATGGCCAGCGAGATCAGGTTAATCACCGCACACAGCGTCACCAGAGGCCATGGCGAGTTGTTCGACTGGCTCATCAGATAGACCGCGATCATTGGCATAGGGCCGCCGATCACCAGGTTGGCGCCGGTGTAGGCCAGAGCCGAGCCGGAGTAGCGCACCTGGGTCGGGAAGGCTTCGGCGAAGGCCACCGGCTGGATGCCGCTCTGGAACTGGGTGAAGCCCAGGAACAGCCCCATGATTGCCATGATGGCGGGAACGTTCAGTGTGTTGAGGATCGGGAAGTACACGAACAGGATCAGCAAGGTCATGCACGAACCAAATGCCAACGCCTTTTTACGGCCCCAGCGATCGGACAGATAACCACCGGCCAGCGCACCGAAAATCGCACACATGTTAGCCACCATCAGCGACATGAAGCCTGTCGACTGGCTGAAGCCCAGGTGCTTGGTCAGGTAGCTGAGGGAGAAAATCACGATCAGGTAGAACAGTGCAGCGGGCGAGCAGAAGAAAAACATCAGGCGCAGGATGGTTTTGTAATGGCTGCCCAGTGCGGATTTGAGCGGGCTCTTTTCCTGTTTGACCGGGGTCTTTTTCAACGCGACGAAGGCCGGGGTTTCATCGACTTTCAGGCGGATGAAGATCGCGACCACCACCAGTACGAAGCTCATGAGGAAGGGGATTCGCCAGCCAAAGCTTTCGAACTGCTCGCTTGAAAGCGTCGCCGCCAGGCCCATCAACACGCCGTTGGCCAATATCTGACTGAGCGGTGAGCACAGGCCGAGCATGCCGGAATAGCGGCCGCGGCGATCGGGGGTGGCGTGTTCCAGCGCCATCAGTTGCGCACCGGTGGACTCCCCACCCAGCGCGAAGCCCTGGATAATCCGCAGCAACACCAGCAGGATCGGCGCCCAGATGCCAACCTGACCGTAGGTGGGCAACAGGCCCATCAATACCGACGCCAGGCCCATCATGCTCACGGTGGCCAACATCAGGTTGCGCCGGCCCAGTTTGTCACCGAGGTAGCCGCAGGTAATGGCGCCCAATGGCCGAGCGGCCAGGCCGACACCGAAGGTTGCCAGCGACGCGAGCAGGCCGGCTGTCGGCTCCATGGCCGGGAAAAACAGCTTGGGCAGGATCGTCGCCGACACCGCGCCGTATAGCGTGAAGTCAAACCATTCCAGGGCGGTGCCGATCGTTGCGGCGGTCACCGCTTTGCGAGGCATGCGCGAATCATGAGTCTCTTGATGGGGTGTGCTCATAAAGGTGCTCGTCATTGTTTTTATGGTGTCGGGATACCCATACGATTTCGATGCGGCTGCAAGGAATCGTCGAAGTGAGTAGACGTTAGCGCATCCCGCTTGCAAAATAATTATCGAAATCACGATAAATAGATAAGTCAGCCTTATGGGTAGCGATTATGGAACTGCGTCACCTGAAAGCCTTTGTGATCGCCGCCGACCTGCAGCACTTCAGCCGCGCGGCTGAACAACTGGGTATCGCGCAACCGGCCCTGAGCCAATTGATGCGCACGCTTGAGGCGGAGTTGGGGTTGGCATTGTTCCGGCGGGAAAACCGCGGCGTGGCGTTGACCGCTGCCGGCGAGGCGTTCCTGCCCCATGCCCGGCAGTCCATCGAGGCCAGCGAGCTGGCAATTGCCGCCGCCCGGCGTGCCCGGCGCGGTGAAGTCGGCGAAATCAATATCGGTTATCACTCGGCCCTGTTCGAGGCCAATTTGCCGCAATTGCTGCGCCATTACTTCAGCACGTTTCCCGAAGTCAAAGTGTCCCTGGTGGACGCCGGTATTCGCGCGCAGTTCGACATGTTGCTCGACCACAAGCTTGACCTGGCCTTTGCCAGGGTGTTCAAGGATCACCTGCCGGACCGGCTGCGCACCCATCACTTCAGCCAATCCAGGCTCGTCCTGCTGATCCCGGACAACCATGAACTGGCGGACAGTTTTACCGGTGAACTGGCGACACTGCGGCATGAGAAGTTCGTGTTCTTGCAGGACAGCGCCGGCATTGGCCTGACCTCCCACACGCTCCAGGCCTGCCGGCAAAACCAGCTGCACCCCGAGAACATCATGCATGTGCCATCGCTGATGAGCATTCCCGGGCTGGTGGCCGCGGGTATCGGCCTGAGCATCGTGCCCGAAACGATGACCCGGCTGACCATGCCCGGCATACGGATCGTGCCCCTGGCGCAACCGGAAATGGTCAGTGAACTGTCGCTGATTTCACGGATTGATGAACGATCGAGCGCGGTTTTGCATTTTATCGAAGAGGCCCATGGGTGGGGGTGACCTTTCCCATGGGGCGGTGTTCACTGTCATGCGTCGTCAGAAGTCGAAGAACACGGTTTCCGCTTCGCCTTGGACATGGATATCGAAGCGGTACGCCAGCTGGCCATCGACCGTGCAGCGCCGGGCGATCAGGGATTCGCGCCGATGGGGTTGTTCGATCAGGTTCAGCACGGGATCCACGGCATTCGCCTCGGGTTCGTCGTCGAAGTACAGTCGGGTCTGCAAGTGAATGTTGATGCCCCGGGCAAACAGCGCCACGTTGACATGCGCAGCCATGGCCACGCCCGAGGCGTTTTTCACCACGCCAGGCTTCACGGTCTTGATCGTCCATTCACCGACATCGGTCGTTGCGGTGCGGCCAAAACAATTGAAGGGTTTTTCCAGGTCGAAAGCGCTGTCGTAGACGCCTTCGTGATTGGCCTGCCAGCACTCCAGGAAGGCGTCGCGAATCAGGTGGCCATTGCCGTCATACACGTGGCCCAGCAATAAAATGTGCTCACCTGGCGCGCCGGGTCTGGCCATTTCATTCCAGATTTCCTGCTCACGCGGCGCGTTGCCGGCAGCTTCCAGCGCCAGGCCGATATGGACATAGGGGCCGGCGGTTTGCGACGGGGTTTCAGGCAGCAGTTGAACGGGCATGTGCAGGCCTCCTCAGCAGTTTTCGAAGTGGGTCTTGCGCTGACCGCGCAGGACGATATCAAAACGATAAGCCAGGCAATCCATGGGATTGGCCATGCCCATGTCCAGCCGGGCGATCAGACTCTGCACCGCGTCCTGATTGGCGATCGACTTGACGATCGGGCACATGGGGATCAGCGGATCACCTTCGAAATACAGCTGGGTAATCAGGCGCGTGGCAATCGACGGGCCACTGATGGAGACATGGATATGCGCAGGGCGCCAGTCGTTGGGGCCGTTGCGCCATGGGTAGGGGCCGGGTTTGACGGTGCGGAAGCTGTAGTTGCCATCGCGGTCGGTCAACGCTCGGCCAACGCCGCCGAAGTTCGGGTCAAGCGGGGCCAGGTAGCTGTCTTTCTTGTGCCGGTAACGACCACCGGCATTGGCCTGCCACATCTCTACCAGGGTGTGGGGAATCGGCTTGCCGTACTGATCGCAAACCCGGCCCGCCAGGATGATGCGTTCGCCGATGGGCAGGCCGCCATGATTGAAATTCAACAGCAGATCGTTATCGTGCCGGCCCATTTGCAGATGGGAAAAATCCGGGCCGCTGGTTTCGGATAAGGATTGCGGGATGCTCACCAGTGCCTGGCGGGGAGAGCGCAGGATCGAAGTCTTGTAGTCAGGCGTCAGGGCCTTGGGATGCCAATTACGGTCACGAATGACGAAGCGGCTGTCGTGCGCATCAGACATGTCGTTTTTTCCTGTTGTTATGGGTGGACAGAAGCCGGTACTGCGTTGGCAGCGTTCCCAGTTTCCGCTTGTACAACCCATCGCAAAATTGAAAAAATCGACCTTATGCATATCCAGATGGTTATGGATATTTGCCCTCACGATAGTCCTGCCCGACCTCGCGCAGTGCCTCCACACACCACTGCGCCGCTGGCGCCAGTGCCAATGCGGGATTGGTGCAGAACCCCACGGAACCACCAGGCTCACGCATCCCCAGGTCCAGCTCCACCAGCTCGCCTTGCCTCAAGTCCTGCCTGACAGCGTCCAAAGGCGCGACCCAGATGGCCTGGCTGCTTTGTACGTAGCGCCGACTCAGGGCCACCGACAGGGTTTCCAGGCGTTGGCGTGATGGGGTTATCCCGTGTTGCACAAACAGGCTGTCGGCGAATTTGCGGATCGTCGTTCCCGCCGACGGCAGTACCAACGGATAGTCCTCGAGATTTTTCTGCCCCGGCAGATCGGTGAGCACCGGATGGCCGCTACGCACCACCAAGGTCATGGATTCGCTGTAGAGGTGCTCGAACGCCAGCCCGAGAATCAGTGGGCTATCGGTCATCCTGCCCACTACAAGGTCCAGCTCACCGACACGCAACCGCGACAGCAGGTAGGCACTTGGGCCGGTCACGACACTGACCACCAACGCCGGGTGGCGCTCGTGCAGACGGCACACCACTTCAGGCACCAACAGGCTTTCGACGGTGGACAGCACACCAAGCTGCACGCTGATGGGCTCATGCACACCAGAGCGCAAACTGTTGACCCCGTCACGCAACGATTGCACGCTCGGCCCTGCGTAGCGCAAAAAGGCCACACCGGCCTCGGTCAACGTCGAGCCCTTTTTACCCCGTTCAAACAGCGTGGCATCCAACAGGTTTTCAAGCTCCTTCAGGGTCTTGGAAAGCGCCGGCTGGCTGATTGCCAACTTGTCGCAGGCACGCGCCAGGCTGCCCTGGCGCGCCACCTCGAGAAAACACAGCAGATGACGGAATTTGATACGGGTATCGATGTTCAATCGGTTCTCTGCCTTTGTGGTTTGGCCTCTATTATTGTTGGATTAGCAGCGTTTGTGTGGGTTGTCACCCGACCCATTACGCAATTCAGGCGTATATTGGTGGTGTCGACCCAGACATTCGAGACGATAGTCAATCGTCGGTGGTGTGACACGCGATCGCGCAGGGGGGCCAGATTTCCCGGAGCGTTTGGAGGTGTTACGTGAGCCAGTATCAACGACTCTTACTGATAGCCGGTCCAGCCATGCGCCACACCCCGGCGTTGGAGCGAGCTGTCGCCATTGCCGAAGCCACAGGCGCGGCCCTGCATATCACGGTGTTTATCGAAGACTCCAACCTCCTGGGCTTGAGGAGCGCGGGTGCACGTTTTCGTGAAGCCTGCCAGCAAGAGAACGAAATATGGTTGAAGGATGAGGCCGATCTATTCCGCGAGCGCGGGGTCAAGGTGAGTACCGAAGTGCTTGTTACGCGAACCGCGCTGCAAGAAATACTTCTGCACGTGGCAGAAATGCAGCCGGATCTGCTTATCAAGGACGTGCAGCACGAGTCAGCGCTCAAGCGCGTTTTCATTACGCCTCTGGATTGGCACCTGTTGCGTGAATGTCCGGTGGCTGTGCATCTGGTCAGCGAAGTCAGGTGTCCACTTCCGCGGGTGGTAGTGGCGGCGGTCGATCCATCACAACCCGAGACTCAGATCACTGGCATCAACGAACGCATCATCCAGGCGGCAAACGGATTGGCGATGCAATGCAGTGCGCAACTGCATCTTTTGCATGCCTACGATCCATCGTCGACCCATATATCCGACGCAGGCGCCGGTGCCGTGACGATGCCCGGTTTCAGCAGCGAAGTGCGCAAGTCACTGCAAAAGAAATTTATCGCATTGGCCGACCACTACGGTGTGCCCACTGAGCGGCAACACTTCGTTGAAGGTCCACCAGGCAAGGCGCTGGCCGACTTTGCAGCGCATCACCGGGCCGATGTGATCGTCATGGGAAATGCCCACCGCAAGGGGCTGGGTAAATGGGTGGGCAGTACGACGGAGCATGTGCTGTATCAAGTGCCCTGTAACATTTTCGCCGTTACCGGGTCTGCGGATGAGTGAATGGATTCGCTATGAAATGACTCGCAAAGAGCGCCTCAGCGACTGGGGCGGGATTTTTCGTGGGCTATTCTGCTCGCTGTGCAATTCACAGCTTGTAGCCTATCTGCCGCAACAGGTTCTTGCGCCACAGGATGTCTTCGTCGCCCTCAATGTCAGTGGCACAGAAACCATCCACCACGCCAGGTCACCGTCAAAAAACAAGGACCTCGGTTCCAACCCAAGTCCTTGGTATTCATTTTGCGCGCGAATCACTGAAATCCAGATTCATCTCGACTATTTCTGCGATACCTGCAATTCGCGCACCGCCATTGCCCCCGTCCCAAGGGGTGAGTCCAGGGTATAAAGCTGCACACGCAGGCGTCCTGCCAACAACTCTTCGCGATCACTTGCCTTGAGAGTCAAGCTGTCGCTCGCCTGGGTCATATGCGGTTTGAGCAAGTTCCATATGATCGGCCCCGGCTTTTCGTCGAGGCTGCGCGCAAGCGTTACACCAATGACCTGATCGTGGGGAACGTCGCGGGTATGAGCGGTGTAAGCGAGTTTGCCGGTGAGCTTGTCATAATCGAAGTTCACCACGACAGAGGCACCCCGGCGGGTGAGGGGCGTGGCCCTGAACTTCAACGGCGAAGGGGCCTTTCCCGCTTCCAGCGGCGGGGTGGTGAAGGGCGGGTGACGTGGCTGGGTGTTGCGCTCCCAACCATAGGCCAGGTTCAGCAGTTCGGATTCGGCAAATTCGCTCCCCAGCAACTCCAGTCCCACCGGCACCTGATCGGCTGTCCAGCCCGCTGGCAGCGCGATAGCGGGTAGACCGGTGCTGGCGCTTAGCTGGCAGTTCGTGGCGCCGAACTGCGGTTCTCCGATCAGCGCAGGCTTGCGTTGAATGGTCGGGTAGGCCAGGGCACTCAAGTGCTGGTTACGCAATTGCAGGGTTATCAGGGCCCTTAGTGCCGCGCGTTTCTGCAGAACCTTGTTCAATGCTTCCCGGTCGCTGGCTTTTTCCAGGTCGACAGCGTCGCGAACCCGCAGGCCAGGATCGAGCAACAGATGATCCATGCCCTGGGCAAGTATCTGGCGCAGGCTGTCGACGGGAGCGCCGGGATGCTTGGCGAGATAAGCGGCCAGGTCGTACTTGAATTCGTAGGGGATGATGCTGCTGTCACGCAGCAATTCGTCCAGCTCCGGGATCGAGACTTCAACCACGGTGGCGCCTTGGGTCTTGAGCTGCTCCAGCGCCTTGTCAATGACCTGAACCACCTCCATGTCCTCGGGGGCGTTTCCAAATAGCTCGCGAATCACGCCTATTCTCGCGCCTTTCAAGCTATCGGCCTTGAGTGAGGTGAGATAGGAGGGGGGAATATGCCGATTGGCATCAGCAGTCGAAGGATCGCTGGCATCGCTGCCGACAGTGGCATCGAGCATGACTGCCAGGTCCGCAACACTGCGTGCCATGGGACCTGCTACGTCCTGGGTCGAGGACAGCGGCATCACTCCGCTACGGCTGGCAAGACCTCTGGTAGTGCGCAGTCCCACCAGATTCTGATAGGCCGCTGGAATTCGTATTGAGCCGCAGGTATCGCTGCCCATACCGGCGGCGGCGAAACTGGCGGCCACTGCTACGGCGGTGCCTCCGCTGGAGCCGCCCGGTGCGCGAGTCGGGTCGTAGGCGTTGCGGGTATAACCCGTCAAGGAAGAGACCGTGGTGACGCCGGCAGCCAGCTCGTGCATCGTCGTCTTACCAATGATGACCGCCCCCGCCGCGCGTAATCGCTGCACCTGGTAGGCATCGGCGGTGGGCTTTAGATTGGCGAGTGCGAGGGTGCCGCCAGACGTTGGCATGTCAGTGGTGTCGTAGTTGTCCTTGACCACGACGGGAATGCCGTGGAGCGGGCCGCGCGGCCCTCGCGTACGGCGTTCTTCGTCGAGGCGCTTGGCATCCTGCAGCGCGTTGGGATTGAGACTGACGATGGCATTGAGCGCCGGCCCCTGCTGATCGTATGCCTTGATCCTTGCCAGGTATTGTTCCACCAGTTCGTGCGAGCTGATCGTGCCTGCGCTCATTGCCGCCTGCAACTCGCTGATCGAGGCCTCATATACAGAAGGTGCCGGACTCGCTGATGCCGCCTGGGTATTGGCTGCCAGGCCGAGGCAGGCAATAGCGCAGAGTGAACCCGATATTCGGCGTGGAAGTGAGAGTGCGTTTGTCATGTGAAGTGTTTTCATGAGACTCAGCCCTTACGCCGTGACGTCGCAATTGCGCCGGGTGATCACCTGTCCGGCCCGTGCGCCCTGGTGCCGGCCTTCTCGCCAGGTGACCTGACCGTTGACGATGACGACCTCGATACCTTCGGCAGGTGCGGTGGGGTGGTCATAGTCGGCGACGTCGCGCACGGTCAGCGGGTCGAACACGACGATGTCGGCGTGGTTGCCCACGGCGAGAACGCCGCGTTTGTCGAGTTTGAAATTGCGCGCGGTCAGCCCGGTCATCTTCCAGACCGCGGTTTCCAGCTCAAACAGGCCGAGTTCACGGCTGTAGTGCCCGAGGATCCGGGGGAAGGTGCCCCAAAGGCGCGGGTGTGGCTTCTCGCCCGTCGGGATGCCGTCGGAGCCGATCATGGTTTCATCGAAGGCGAGAATGTTCTGCACATCTTCTTCATCCATGCCGAAGTAGATCGCACTGGCTGGCTGCAGGCGCGCGGCCGCCTCGACCTTGCTGACACCCCACTCGGTGGCGATGTCGTCGAGGTCGCGTCCGGTGTGTTCGGGATGCGGCTCGCTGGAGGCAATCAACACGCGCCCCTGCAAGCGATTCGGGTCGGTATGCAGCATGGTCGAACTGGCGTTGTAGGGGTAGCAGTCCAGGGAAATGCATTGGCACTTCATTGCCTCGCGAATGATCGGCAAGGTGATTGCCGATTTGCCGAAGTTCTGCCGACGTTGCAGCTTGTGGTGGGAGATCACCACCGGGCTGTCCAGTTCTCGACCGATATGAAAACTCTCCTCCAGTGACGCCAGGGTGTTGTCCGCCTCATCGCGCATGTGTGTCACGTAAAGCGCGCCACTGCCGGTTAGCGGTCTGCAAACGTCGATGATTTCCTGGGTCGGGGCGTGCGCTGCCGGAGGGTAATAGGTCCCGGTGGAAATGCCGATTGCGCCCGCTGCCAGGGCCTCGTCGAGCAGCGCCTGCATGGCGCCGATCTCTGTAAGGTCCGCGGCGCGTTCAAGCGAGTCCATGGTCATGACGCGCAAAGTGGAATGCCCGACCATGGCCGCGACGTTGACCGCCGAGGGAGACTGTCGCAGCGCGTCGAGATAGCCCTTGAAAGTGGAAAAGCGAGTGCTGTCGGTGTCATCCAGCAGGTTGAGCGGCGAGGGCAGGTCACTGTCCTGGCGCAATGGCGCAATGCTGATGCCGCAGTTGCCGGTGACCACGGTGGTGACCCCCTGGGACACCTTGAAGGTCATGTCGGGTTGGGACAGCACAGCCTGGTCATCATGGGTGTGGGAGTCGATGAAGCCCGGTGCGACCACCTTGCCCGTGGCATCGATACGCTGGTTGGCCTGGCAGGCCGACAGGTCACCGAGGGCGCTGATACGCCCATCGATAATGCCCAGGTCTGCGCGGTAGCGAGGTGCTTTGCTACCGTCGATGAGCGTGCCGCCTTCAATGATGAGGTCGAACGGATGATCGTTACGCATGTGCTTGTCCTGCTTGTTGTTGGAGGATGGGTGCGGGATTGCGCCAGGTCAGGGCGATGACAAAGGCCGCCATGGCGGCGGCGACCAGGAACCAGAACGCCGCCATGTAGGAACCGTCGAAGGCTACGATCAGGCTGCCCATGATGATTGGGGCGACGGAGCCGGCCATCTGTCCGCCGAAATTCATCAGCCCGGTGGCGCTGCCAATCAGGTGCGAGGAAAAGCGTTTGAGCGGAACGGAAAATACCGTGGCATAGATGAAGTTGAACGACAGCAGGCAGAGGGTCCAGTACACCACCAGCAACGTGATCGAGGTGGTGCTGATCATCAGTGAGAGGAAGATGGCGCAGCACAACGAGCCGCCCATCATGAAGTGCCGCTCACGGTCTTGGCCGACCTTGTCGAGCAACCAGCCCACCGCGTTGGTGCCCAGGAACGCGATCAAGTAGGGAATCGCGGAAGCCAGGCCGATATGCAGCAGGTCGATCTGGTACTGCTTCATGAGGTAGGACGGCATCCAGGAGATCATGCCGATGTAGAGAATGCTGGTGCAGAACCAGATCGCCGTGAGCTTGAGTGCCGCCGGGTTGCGTATCAGTTCGCGCAACGGGTTGCCCGTCTGGACGCCTTTGGCTTTCTGTTGCTGGGCGATGCCGCCCCTGAGTGCCAGCCACAGGACCACTGACACCAGCAAACCCACGCCCGCCAGTAACTGGAATGCTTCACGCCAGCCCCAATAGACGACGACCAGCGCCACCAGCCCTGAGCCGACCGCATTGCCCAGAAACACCGTGGAAATCAGAAAGGACTTGGCCCGAGCGCGCTCCTGCTTGGGGAACACCTCGGCCACGGTCACCGAACTTGCCGGTGAAAAGCAGCCCTCGCCCATACCGAAGAGAAAGCGGATCAACAGCAGCGACGCGAAGGACCACGCCACGCTGGTCAGGCCGGTGAACACCGACCATGCGATCACGCAGCCCACCACCACGAGGCGTGAACCATAGCGGTCCGACATCCAGCCACCCACCAGTTGCATGAGTGCGTAACTGACATAAAACGCACTCAGCACCATGCCCGCTTGCCGCGCATCCAGTGCGAATTCCTGGCCGATGGGAATGATCGCCGTGCTCATCACGATCCGGTCGGCATAGCCGACTGCCCACGCCAGGAACAGGGCGCTGAGGCAAATCAGTTTCTGCGTTTTGCTGCTTGTTTCACTGAGACTCTTCATACGTTTTCGCTCTACCTGGATGTTGTTTTAATAGGCAGTGAAGGTTGAAACGCTTGCTCTACAGCTGTTGTTTTTTGGAAGGAAGGTGCTGCATCACACCTGGGTGTCTTCGCGGCCGGCGATCATCTCGCTCAAGCGCTGGGCGCTGGCACAGGCAAGGGTGAAGCCCAAAGCGCCGTGGCCCAGGTTCAGCCATAAATTGCGGTACGGCGTGGCGCCCACCATGGGCACCCCGCTGGGTGTTGCCGGGCGCATGCCGGCCCATTCCAGTGCTTGCGGGTAATCGCCGCCGCGGGGAAAGAGTGCTGAAGCGGCCTGGCGAATGCTGTCGATTCGTCGGCGGTCGATGCAGGGATCGAAACCGACGATGTCGACCATGGCGGCGACGCGCAGCTGCTGGCCGAGCCGTGCGTAAACGACTTTGCGGTCATAGTCGGTGACGCTCACCTCGGGCGCTTGATGCTCAGGCAGAATGGGGACGCTCAGGCTGTATCCCTTCAGCGGATAAACCGGAATCCGCATGCCTGGCAGCGCCAGTGCCGCGCTGCGATAACCGGCGCTCAATACCAGCTGTTGCACCGGCAGCACCTGATCGCCCAGTTCCACCGCCTGCACCTTGCCCCCGACCTCGCGGATGCGCGTAACCGCCTGGCCGAGGATAAAGTTGCACAGCCCTGATGCCCGCAACCGCTCTGCCAGCAACAGGCAGAACTGATGGCAATCGCCGACTTCTTCATCCGGGGTAAAAATGCCGCCCACAAACGGCGCGTTTGCCAGTGTCGGCTCGAGATCGAACAGTGCGTTTGGTTCCAGAACCTGCTGGCTCTGAGGTTCGCAAAGCCGCGTGCGGGCATGTTTAAAACTGCTCCGGGAGCGGTACGTCACCAGCTTGCCGTTGCGTCGCCAAGCGAACTCCCCCAGCGCATCCTCTTCGCGCCAGGTGTTCAGCACCTGCTGGCTTTGCAGCGCCAGGCGGTAAAGCTGTTCTGCGTTGCGACGGTTGACCGAACCCCGGCAGGCGCCGAGGAAAGCCATCATCCAGCGCCACTGGCGCAGATCTAGGCGCGGGCGCAGCTTGAGCGGTGAGTCACCTTGCAGCATCCAGCCCAGGGCCTGCAGCGGCACACCGCTATCGGCCAATGGCGCCACGTAGCGATAGGACAGTTGCCCGCCGTTGGCAAAGCTGGCCTGGCGGGCGAGGTCCGGTTGCGCATCGATCAGGTCGACCTGCAGTCCTTGACGCACCAGGGCGTAAGCCGTCGTCAGGCCAATCACGCCACCACCGATGATGCACACACGCTGAGTCATGACCCGTTCCTTTTCTGCAAGCAGGCTTCACAGTAATGGGCATGACAGCGGGCCGATAATGAATAAAGATAGGCCGGGTATAGATAAAGGTTATGGGTTAAAACATGCGACTCAGACATATCGAGGTGTTCCAGGCGATTCGCCAGGCGGGGTCCATCAGCGGGGCGGCGCAACTGCTGCATATCAGCCAGCCAGCGGTGACCAAAACCCTGCAGCACGCCGAATCGCAGCTGGGCTTCGCTTTGTTTTTGCGGGTCAAGGGCAAGCTTCTGGTGACGCCCGAAGCGCTGGAGCTGGAGCGCGAAGTGAACAAGGTGACGGCCAGTGTCGACGGTGTGCGGCGGCTGGCCCAGAACCTGCGCCACCAACCGGGACAGACCTTGCGCATCGGGGCCACACCGGCGCTGGCGTTTTCGTTGTTGCCGACCTTGATAGGCGAATGGACCCGGCGCTACCCCGGCACCTCGTGCGAGCTGGCCAGCCTGCACAGCCAGGAGCTGGTGCAGAACCTGTTCATGCGTGAAATCGATATCGGCCTGACACTGCGCTACCCCGATCATCCGGGCCTGAATGTGCAGCCCCTGGCCCAGAGCTTCCTGGTGGCATTGGCGCCACGGGACTATTGGACGCCGCAGCAGCAAACATTGCCGTTGCCGGTCGAGGAACTCAGTGATGCTCCGCTGATTGGGTTGTCCCATGCCGATCCCCTGTTTGCCCAGTTGGGTCTGTACCTGAACACCATCGACCCGCCACCGCGGACGGCCATTCGCGTGCAGACCTACTCGTTGGCGAGCGCGCTGGTGGCGTCCGGTACGGGGCTGGCGGTCGTAGACCCGTTCACCGCCCTCAGCGCGCCGACCGAGCGCACGGCGATACGCACCCTGACGCCTTCATGGCCAGTGACGCTGTTCGCCATGACCCGGGCCAATGAACCGCACCCTCATATCCTCGACAGCCTGATCGCGCTGTTGGGTGAACAGGCCCGTCACCTTCTGGCGTCAATCCGCCAGTGAGGCGCGATCTTGCTGGTTGAGCAAGCGCTCCACCCGACGGGCATGGTGCAACAAGGCCTGATCATCGTTATTGCGGCCGGCCAGCATGAAACCAGTCGGCGCATGGCCGGGGCGGTGCATGGGGAGGGAAATCGAGCTTCCGTCGAACAGGTTGACCACCCCGGGATTGCGCAGCATCAGGCGATTGAACCGGGTATATGCCGGTTCATCTGCCAAGGCGCTGATGGCTGGCGCCACGATCGGGGTCGTGGGCATTGCCAGCAGGTCGAAGCCGGTCAGTGACTGGGCGATGTCGGCAATAAACTGGCGGCGCAGACGGTGCAGTTCCTGGTATTGCCCTGGTGTGATGTGGCGGCCCAAATCAATGCGCGATCGCACGCGTGGGTCGTATCGAGACAGCTCCAATCCTTGACGTTGGGCGTGCCAGTGCCAGGACTCATACGCGCTGAAGCTGCCATTGGCATGCAATGCCGGCACGCTATCCAGGGCGGCGAGCGCTCCTCGCTCGATGTGCACGCCGTTGGCCTGCAAGCGCATCAGCGCCCGTTCGAAGTCGTCCGCGACGGCTTGATCAGTGTCCAGTGAGGCCAGAGATTGCGGCACGAACAAACGCAGCGGACGCGTTTCATCGGTTGACCGCGGTTCGATCGTCCGGCCAGACATGATCGAATAAAGAATCTCGCAACAGTCGACACTCATCGCCAACGGGCCGACGCTGTCCAGGGTCGTGGACAACGGCAGGACGCCCTGCCTGCTGATATGCGCGGCGCTGGGCTTGTAGCCCACCACGCCACACAGCGCTGCAGGGATACGGCAGGAGCCGCCCGTGTCGGTACCGATCGCCGCCGCAGCCATGCGGTCGCTGACGGCGACCGCTGCCCCTGAAGATGAGCCCCCCGGGATCAGGCCGATCTCCCGCTTGAACGGGTTGGCCGCCGTGCCGTGATGAGGGTTGAGCCCCACCCCTGAATAAGCGAATTCGCTCATGTGGGTTTGCCCCAGCACAATGAACCCGGCGGCTTTCAAGCGAGTAATCAGCGGCGCATCGGCTTTGGCGGGTGGGGCGTCGTTCAACACCACCGAGCCTGCCCGTGTGGGGTGGCCGAGCAGGTCCATGTTGTCCTTCACGCAAATCGCAATGCCGGCATAGGGTGATGGGCACAGGCCCTGTCGGCGCAGTGCGTCCTGGTGACTGGCCTCGGCCAGCGCGGCCTCGGCCTGCACCCGTCGAAAGACCCTGGAACCTTCGCCCTGAGGGTTTGCGATACGCGCCAGGTATTGCTCCACGAGCGTTCGACTGGTTGTCTGGCCGTTGGCCAGTTGTTGCGCCAGGCTCTTCAGCGTCTGTCGCATGGATCAGCCCTCATGAGGTCCGAATCCATGATCGATGCCGGCGTGGAACGCGGCGTCCAGCGCACAGGCGATTTCCCCGATCAACACGGTGGTTTCAGGGATCAAGCGACCCATGGTGATAAAGCCATGGATCTGACCCGGGAAATGCCGCTCGATGACCCTTATACCCGCCTCACGCAAGCGCTCACCATAGGCGCGCCCCTCGTCTTCCAGTGGATCGCAGCCGCAAGTGACCAGGTAGGTCGGTGCCAGGCTACTCAAGTCTGCCGCCAGCAACGGTGATGCGCGCCAGTCCAGTCGATCCGCCTCGGTGCGTAGATACTGGGCTTGGGTCCAGGCCAACGTAGCAGCGGTGAGCGGAGGTTCCAGCGCCAATTGTTGCTGCGAGGCATGGTGGCCGTGAAAGTCGGTGGCGGGATAAATCAGCGCCTGCAGCGCCAGGGGTGGATGGTCGGCATCCCTGGCCATCAAAGCGACGACGGCCGCCAGGTTACCCCCGGCGCTGTCTCCGCCAACCGCCAGCCTGCTTGCATCAATGCCCAGGTGCGGGGCTTGTGCACGGACAAAATTCAAGGCCGCGAAGGCGTCGTCAGCCGCGGCGGGAAACTTGTGTTCCGGCGCCAGTCGGTAGTCCACGGCAATCACGATGCAGCGGGCCAGCAGGGCGAGCTGGCGGCAGACCACGTCATGGGTTTCCAGGTCACCGACGACCCATCCTCCCGAATGAAAGAACAGCAGCGCCGGCAGGGCGCTGCCGGCTTGTGCCTCTATGCCGCGATAGAGCCTGAGTGGGATGTCGCCCTCTGGCCCGGGTGCTACGAGATCCTCAACCGCGGCGATCTCCGGTGCTTGCGCAGCCAGCGCCAGGCGGCTGTTGCGAAACGCCGCTCGGGCCTGTTCCGCGCTTGGCTCGCCAGTGATAGCAGGTGCCTGGCGCATCAATGCCACCACCCGCGCTGCGCCAGGATCCAGCTGTCTGCGCGTAACGCTACTCATGTCCGCACCTGAGCGATAGCTTCGATTTCGACCCGTGCGTTGTCGGCTGCCAGGCCTGCGATCACCGTTGAACGAGTGGGTTTGTGCGCGCCGAATGCCTGGGCGTAGGCTTCGTTGAACGCTGCGAAGTCTTCGCTGCGGGTGATGAATACCGTGGTCTTGACGATGTCTTCGAGACCCAGGCCATGGGGTTCCAGAATGCCTTTCAGGCGTGCAATAACGGTCAAGGTTTGCGCGGTAATATCACCTTCGATCACACCTTGTTGATTAAATGCCAGTTGCCCGGACGTGAACACCAGATGAGGGGTTTGCAGAGTCGGGGAGAGGTGCGGGGTCGTCATGGGAGTGTCCTTGGGTCGGGAATTATTCGAAGTGCCAGGCAAAGCCATTGCCCAGACGTTGCACGCGGCCGGCCGAGGTGCCGGCGAAGTGCGAGCTGAAATACAAGGCGTCGTGGTCGGCGAGATAGTGCAGCAGCCACTGGCGTGAGCGATTCGCCGCGTCAGGCAGGTCACAGAAGCACGATGCCCAGAGCGGTTGTGCCACCTGTATGGGGTGGTGCATGACATCACCGCCGAACATGGCCGTTTCACCGCCCGAATGCAGGCTGATGGACATGTGGCCGACGCTGTGGCCCTGGGTCGGGTGGAAGTGAAAATCATCGAGAAACGGCCCGCCGTCGACGCCGATCATCACCGCCTGACCGGCGTTGACGACCGGTAGCACGCTGTCGACGAAGGCGGCATAACCGATGCTTTGGCGACCGGCGTCGCTGAGAAAGTGTTCGTACTCCGCTTGCGGAAACACATATTTGGCATTGGGGAAGGTCGGCACCCACTGGCCGTCGACCAGTCGGGTGTTCCAGCCGATATGGTCGATATGCAGGTGCGTCAGTAATACGAAATCGACCTCTTCGGGCGCTACACCTGCGGCCGCCAGGCGCTCCAGCCAGGGCTCGTCGAGCTGGTGAAATATAGGCAGTTCCGGACGCGACTTGGCGTTGCCCACTCCGGTGTCGACCAGCACCGTATACTGCGGCGTCTTGATCACCCAGGTATGCACGCTGATGATGAGCTTCTGGCCTGCGGCATCGAGATTGTCGGGCACCAACCAGGGCCGGTGTGTTTCTACGGTCTCGTTGTTCCAGAGTGGAAGGAGGGCATTGGGCGAGAAGTCGTCGAACAGTTTTTCGGAAACCCGTGTGATGCTCGTCGTTCCCAGTGTGTAGTAGCGGTCAGTCATGTTAGAGTCTCGATGATACTGGTCGGTATCATATTGATACCGATCGGTATCATCGTCAAGAGGAACCTATGCCAACAGATCTTCCCAAGTTGCCGCCACGCGAGCGAATCCTGGCCGCCGCGGATGAGCTTTTTTATCGCGACGGTATCCGCGGTGTCGGTGTTGAAGCCATTGCTGCGCATGCAGGCACCACCAAAATGGGCATTTATCGACACTTTGCGAACAAGGATGCGTTGGTCGCGGAGTGGCTACGGCTTGAGTCGCAGGCCTACTCGGATGTGCTGGACCGCCTCAAGGCGCAGTACCCAGAGGACCCCAAGGCGCAATTGCTGGGGTGGGCGCAGTTCATTGCCAGCCGATTGGCGGTCGAGGCAGACCGCGGTTGCTGTTTCGCCAATTCGGTGGCTGAGCTGCCGGACCGGGCTCACCCGGCCTGGTCGGTGATCGAGGCGCATTCCCGTGACCTGAGCGAGCGCTTGATTGACCTGTGTACGCAGGCCGGGCTGGCTGAGCCCGAGAACGTCGCCAACGAAATCATCTTTGTTCTCGATGGTGCTCAGCTGGCGGCCCAGAGCCGCGGTGATGCGCAAAAAGTCGGTGAGCGCCTGGTAAGTATCGTCAGGCGCCTGGTGCAATAGGTGTTCCTTCTATAGCGATATCGAGTAGCTCAGGATCAAGCGGTTCTGATCCACGCCGCTGACGACTTCGCTGCGATAGGCGGCGTTCTTCCAGGTCACGCCCAACCCCTTCAACGGCCCGCTCTGGGTGACATAGCTCAGGGCGAAGTCGCGCTCCCACTCACTCAGCTCGCCATTGGCGGACTGCACATCGGTTCCTTTCAAATATGCCAGGCTTGCCGTCAGCCCTGGCACGCCAATACTGACGAAGTCATAGTCATACTGCGCCAGCCAGGTCCGTTCGCCGGCGCGGCTGAAGTTGGCCAGTTGGCGGTCGGTGATCAGGTAGGTCAGTGCACCGCTGGAGCCTGGGTGTACGTCGCCCTGGTTGATGAACGGGAAGTTACTGTTGCCCTCGACCGCCTGGTAACCCAGGCCCAGTGAATGCCCGCCGAGGCTGTAGGTGAAAAGCGCGCTCCAGGTCCGGTTGTCCACTTCACCGCGCGTCAGCGCCGCGCCTGCAGAGTTTTCTCCGTAATAACCGGCGGCCAGGTAACCCTCGTCACGGCCTTGGGCACTGGCATTCTTGCCATCGGCATCGCTGTACCAGTAACGCAAATCGGACTTGAGACTGCCTGAGCCCAGAATCAACTTGTGAGTCAGGCCCAGGAAGTGCTGCTGGTAGAAGTCTTCGAGGTTGCCAAAGTAATACTGGGCCAGCAGGTCTTTGCTCAATTGATAGTCAAGACCTGCGAAGTTGAAGGCTTGAGTGTCCGCATTTTTCTGCGCGCCGCCCATGCTCAGTGCGGTCTTGTCGCTGGACGCCCGGCCTTTGGCGCGGTTCAACTGGCCCGCGGTCAGCGACAGGTTGTCGAACTCTTTCGAGGTGACCTGAGCGCCCTCGAAGGTTTGAGGCAGTAACCGGCCATCGTTGTACATCACCACGGGCAGCCGTGGCTGCAAGGTGCCCAGCCGCGCCTCGGTCTTCGAAACACGCAGCTTGGCGGTCAGGCCAAGACTGCTGAACTGGTCCACGGCGGCGTTATCGCTGTCCACCGGAAACATATTGCCCTGGCCTGCGCGGGCACTCGGGTTGCGAGTCACGCTGCTGGCATTGTCGCCGGCCCGTCCACCGCCATCCAGGCGCACACCCAGCAACGCGAGGGCATCGATACCAAACCCGACGGTACCGGTCGTGAATCCGGACTGCAGGTTCAGGTTAAAGCCCTGGCCCCATTCTTCCTGGCGCGGGGCTGAACCACTGCCGCGGTTGTCGCTGTTGTAGTAGAGGTTGCGCAGGGACAGTCTGGCCTGGGCGTCTTCGACAAAACCTTCGGCATGTGCCTGGGCTACTGCCCCGAGGCTCAACGCGATGGCGCAACTGGTCAGGGGCCGTGGGGGTATGTTCATGGTTGGATGCTCCCGTATTGTTATTGGCTCGGCCACGGTCCAACCGCCGGGCGCATGCCGGCGGTCAACCGTGACTGGATTCAAGGGCAGTCAAAAAGGCTTCAAGTGCAGGGCTGTCGTTAGGTGAGGCTCAAGCCTTCAGATCGCCAGGGCGGCGATGACCTGAATCTCGACCCGGTAGGCCGGGTTGGGAAAGCTGGCTTGCACACAGGCTCGGGCCGGTGGCTCGAAACCTTCCACCCAGGTGTCCCAGACGCAGTTCATGGCGGCAAAATCCTCTACGTCCGCCAGCCAGATCTGTACTGACAACAGCTGTTGCCGAGCCGAGCCGACAGCCTCGAGCAATGCATCGATCTTGCCGAGAATGTCGCGAGTCTGGGCTTCGATGCCTTCCTTGAGTTGTGAGGTTTGCCCCGAGAGATAGACAGTGTTCTGGTGCACCACGGCTTGGGTCAGGCGCGCGCCGATGCCCACTCGTTGAATGTTCATGCTTGGGATTTCCGTTTGTTGCGACAGTGAAAGGAACGTCAGGCCTGGGCCCGGCGGGCGGCCACGAAGTAGAGCAGGGTGCTGAGTAGGGCGGCCGTCACACCGACACCGCTGAGGGCGATCCCCAGGCTGTTTTCGACACCGGGCATGGACTGCGTGAGATAGCCCACGGCGAAGGGGCCGATGCCTCCACCGACGATATTGGTCAGGAACACCAACAGTGCGATGGACCGGCCGCGCATTCGATTGGGGATGGCGACCTGCACCGGGATCGGCGCCAGCGCCATGACGATACTTGCCGAGAAGGCGCAGAGTGCGTAGGCGGCAATGTTCCAGCCAAACGTGGGGAGCAAGGGGGCGAACAGCGCCAGGGGGATCAGCGCGCAGGAGGCGAGGGCAGACGTCTTGAGGGCTTTGGGCACCGTTTGCTGGTCACTCATCCGGCTGCCC
Source organism: Pseudomonas putida (assembly GCF_028682635.1). GTDB lineage: Bacteria > Pseudomonadota > Gammaproteobacteria > Pseudomonadales > Pseudomonadaceae > Aquipseudomonas > Aquipseudomonas putida_AE. The sequence continues at coordinate 28,255 of NZ_JANHLK010000018.1, forward strand.
AGATAACGCGCGAACATCACACCGCAAATCCCGCCGAGCATGTACAAGGGCCCTGCGAGTTTGCCCACTTGACTGGCTTCCATCGCATACTTGCGAATCAGCAGGGTGGCGAACCAGGCCGTGTGGGAATAGAACAGCGTGATCAGGCTCATGTAGGCCAGGAAATACGGCGTACAAAAGCGATTGCGCACAAACAGCTCCTTGAGTACGGCCTTCATCGGCGGCGCCTGTTCGGCCACCTCGCCGCTCGCCAGGGCCATGGATTCGGTACGCGCCGGCTCGCGCACGCTGAACGCCACCAGGAACGCCAGCGGCAGGCCCGCAAGGCCCACGGTCAGAAAGATGAACTGCCAGGGATGCAAGGCGATGCCCAGCACATCCACAAGACCCTCGGTATGGGACAGCCAGCCCAACAGCAAGCCACCGCCTGCCAAGGCCACGCCGCTGCCGATATAGGGGCCGAGCATGAAGATGCTGGTGGGGCGCGAGACTTTGCGCGGCGAGTACAGGTCGGCGAAAATCGACAGCACCGCCGGGCTCAAGCCCGCTTCGGCAATCGCGGTACCGGCGCGCCAGAACAGCAGTTCGCTGAAACTGTCTGCGGTCGCGCACAGGGCCGTGCACAGGGCCCAGATGGCCACGCAAACGGCGATCAGTCGAACTCGATGTGTGCGATCAACCAGTCGGGCCACCACGACACCGGCGGTGGCGTAGCACAACGTGAAGGCGAAGCCCTGCAACAGGCCGATCTGGGTATCGCTCAAGGCCAGCGTGGCTTTGATCGGCTGCACCAGGATGCTGACGATCTGCCGGTCGATATAGGAAAACACGAAACACAGGAAGAACAGGCCGACGGTGTAGCCATTGCGCAGGGCGCTGGCTGAACGTGCGTTGTCGACGTCGAGCGTTTGGGTAATGGACATGGTCATGCTCCAGGCTCAAGGACAGTCGGCAGGCTCAGTGCCATTGCGACGGGGCGGCGAGGACGGCAATGCAATCGCCGTGTTCGACCTTGGCGAAAGTGCGTGTGCACACCACCTGGCCCGCCTTGGTGAAGTGCAACTGCAGCGGTGCTTCCCAGGGTGCGTGAGGGTCGAACAGGCGCCCGGCCAATTGACCGCTCTGCACCTGCTCGCCCAGTTTAAAGCAAGGCTCGAACACCCCGGCGCGGGTGGCGAACAGGTAATGCTCAGGGCCTTCGACCTTGATCAGGCGTGTGGGCGAAGGCGCTGGCGCAGGTTCATCGATTACGCCGAGACTGCGCAGTACCCGCTGCAAGCCGTCCTCGACAATTCGCAGCCCCTCGGGATCGCAACTGCCGCCACCGCCGAATTCACCGCACAAAAACAGCTTGCCCTGGCGCTCGGCGGCTGCACCGTAAGTCCGGTCTTCGCCCAGCAGGTTCATGATCATTATGGTGGGCGCGGCAAACGCGTTCACCAGGCGCAGGTATTGATCATGCTGGGCGGGATCTTGCGGCAAGGCCGCGAGCAGTGTCGGGTAATGCTGGAACGACGCGCCCCCTGCGTGCAAGTCGAGGATCACATCGGCGCGGGGGAAGAGTTCGGTATCGACGTAGTGGGCGATCATTTCCGTGATGCTGCCATTGCGCTGGCCGGGAAACATCCGGTTCAGGTTGCCATTGTCGATGGGCGAGGTGCGCGAGGCGTTGAGAAAGGCCGGAAAATTCAGCCCCGGCACCACGATCAGTCGACCCTGGATCTGCATCGTCGGCAAGCGCTGCAGCAGTTTCATCAGGGCTACCGGCCCTTCGTATTCATCGCCATGGTTGCCACCGGTCAACAGCACCGTGGGGCCGGTGCCCTGCTTGAGTACGGCAATGGGAATAAGGATGCGGCCATAGGCTGAGCGGTCATGGGAGTAAGGGACTTTCAGGCTGCCGGTTTGAAAGCCCTCCTGCTCGAAGTCGATATCGGTGCTGATCAGTGATCGAGGAATGTTCATGAGTGGGCTCACCTGCTTTTTATTCTGGGCGGTTTGGGCGCTGTCGGCGCGCCTTCGGGACCATCATTGCGCAAGTGTCGATGTAGCGATAATGCCGATGGCTTGCACGACCGATGCTTTTGAGGCATCGCTCTGCAGGTCAGTCGATGGCTAGGGTTGCTTGATCATCTGCTGCAATTTTTCCAGGAAGTGCTGCAGCAGCGGGTTCTGATTGCTGGCCTGCCACGCAAACGACAAGGGCATCGAGATGGAAAAATTCTTCAACCGGATAAACCGCACCAGAGCAGGCGGCCGACCGGCGTTAGCCGAATTGACGATAGCTGCGCCCACGCCGGAAGACACCAACGCCAGGATCGCCGATTCGGTCTGTTCCTGCTGAACGATGCGCAGGCTTACGCCCGCCTGGTGGCAGGCACTGAGCAGGCAATCGTGGTAAGCGGGGTAGACGTGACGGGGAAAGGTCACGAAGGGCAGGTGTGCGACCTGTTTGAGCTCGAGGATGTCACCAGGAAGTTGCCAACTGCTGGGGACCGCCAGCATCACATCGTGATTGACCAGCGTCAGTACCTGGCAAGGTGTCATCAGTGGGGCAAAGGCATAGATAAAGCCGCCGTCCAGCGTGCCCTGTTCGATGGCTTGCAACTGCAGCGGGCTATTGATCGGCATCAGCTCGATGCTGGCTTCGGGCAGTTCGTCCTGGAACGCGCGCAAGGCGCTTGGCATGAAACCATCCCAGCCAGCATTTTCGACAAAACCCAGGCGCAAATGCCCCAGCCTGCCGCCCGCCACGCGCTTGGCGCTCAGCACGGCGTTGTCCAGGTCGTCGAGGATTTTTTGCACCGAGGCGTGAAAGTACTCACCCGCCTTGGTCAGTTTCAACCCCTTGGGCAAGCGTTCGAAAAGGCTGAAACCCAGCTCTTGCTCAAGGTCCAGCAGCTGTCTGGAAATGGCGGGCTGAGTGATGAAGATGCGATCGGCTGCCAGGCGAATGCTCTTGTATTCGGCAGCTGCCATGAAGTAACGCAGGTGGCGCAGTTCCATAACGGCTCTCACAGACACGGACGTTCGAGCCTGCGACTTTGCACGTGGATCGAGATGGCGTCGAGTGGCCCGCGGCAGGTTCAAGCAGCAAAGAGGGAAATTTGCGGGTAGCAACGTGACCGTTACACCATCCATTCCACGCATTTCCCCCTCCGTTCGGTCTCACGCAGATCGCATTGCAAAGCGGTCAAACCGTGCTGCTCGGTGAAAGCAGGACAATGCCGAACTCACCGTTTCGTCTGGTTGGTGTTTCAGGCCGCAGCTCTCACACCTGCGCCTTTGCCCTCTACCGGAATGTCATGCAGGGAAATCCGTGATGTCTCAGGCAATGCCAGTCCGCCCGCCAGCGCCAGCAAGGCAATCGCGATCAGGTAGAACGCCGGCGACAGGTTGCTGCCGGTGGTGCTGATCAGCCACGTGGCCACCAACGGCGCGGTGCCGCCGAAAATCGTGTAGGCCATGTTGTAGGTGATTGCCGAGGCGGTGTAGCGAGTGCGGGTCGGGAAGGTTTCCGAAAGCAGGGCTGCGGTGACCACGCCACACAACACCGCGCCGACCGCCAGCAGCATCACGCCGGCGACGGATGCTGCGAATGAGCCGGAGCTGGCCATCAGGAACGCCGGGTACACGGCCACGATCAGCAGCGCGCACGCGGTCATCACCGTCATTCGCCGCCCGACCCGGTCCGAATACAGCCCGGCCAGCGGGCAGATCGCTGCGGCGAACAGCAAGGCGATCAGTGACACCAGCAAGGCTGTTGCGCGACTCAGGCCACCCGCGACCTGCAGGTAGGTCGCGAAGTAGGTGGTGAACATGTAGAACGACAGCGCTGTGAGCGACACGAAGGCGCCCAGGCAACAGATGGCCGCGCCATGGTTGCGCAAGGTTTCCTTGAGTGGGGAGTGGGCGACGGCGTGTTCCTCGGTCACCGCCTGGAAGGCCGGTGTCTCATCGAGCTTCCAGCGCAGGTACAAACCCACCAGGCCCAGCGGCGCGGCAATCAGGAACGGCAGGCGCCAGCCCCAGCTGCCCATCGCTTCGGCGGATAAAGACGCCTCGAGTGCGTAGGCCACCACGGCTGCCGCGGCGAAGGCGGAGAACGTCGATACCGGGATGAAGCTGCCGTACCAGGCGCGTTTATCGCTCGGTGCATGTTCCATCAGGTAGGCACAGGCACCGGCGTATTCACCGCCGGCGGAGAAGCCCTGGGCGCAACGGATCAGCGACAGAAGAATCGGCGCCGTGACCCCGATCGCGGCATAAGTGGGCAGCAGGCCGATCAAGGTCGTCGCACCGGCCATCAGCAGAATCGTCATCGCCAGGGTGCGCTTGCGGCCGATCCGGTCGCCCAGCATGCCGAAGAAAATCCCGCCGAGGGGTCGAAACGCAAACGCCACGGCAAACACCGCAAAGGTCTTGAGCAGCGCGGCGCTGGCATCGCCGCTGGGGAAAAACTGCTGGGCGATGGTCGTGGCCAGGAAGCCGTAGACGGCGAAATCGAACCACTCGACGAAATTGCCGATGCCGGCCGCCACGATCACTCTTCTCAGGGTGTTCGGGCTGACTTGTTCCGTAGTTGTGCTCGTCATGCTTGACCTCGACAGTTCGTCAGTAAGCTAACGATTATCGAGGCAGGCGCTGCAGCGGTTGGCTTCAAAAGTGTCATCCACGTAGTCAGGACCGACTTCGCCGACATCAAGTGTGCGAAAGGTTGAAATCACTGTTTTGGCTTTAATGGATCCATTAATAGTCAAGAATCAGCAAAAAGCTTGACGCATGTCAGGATTATCCGCTCAAATGGATCCATAAAAACAAGCCTGTCCGGAGAATCCCTATGTATCCGAAAAACACCTGGTATGTCGCCTGCACCCCTGAAGAGATCGCTTCCAAGCCCCTGGGGCGGCAGATATGCGGTGAGAAAATCGTTTTCTATCGTGGGCAGGAAGGGCGGGTGGCCGCCGTCGAGGATTTTTGCCCACACCGCGGCGCCCCCCTTTCGCTGGGGTATGTCGAGAACGGCAACCTGGTCTGTGGCTACCACGGGCTGGTCATGGGCTGTGATGGTAAGACCGTCGAAATGCCGGGGCAGCGCGTACGGGGTTTTCCGTGCAACAAGACTTACGCCGTTGAAGAGCGATACGGTTTCATCTGGGTCTGGCCGGGTGAGCAGGACAAGGCTGACCCTGCGCTGATCCATCATCTGGAATGGGCGGTCAGCGATGAATGGGCCTACGGCGGCGGGCTGTTCCACATCAATTGCGACTATCGACTGATGATCGATAACCTGATGGACCTCACCCACGAAACCTACGTGCACGCCTCGAGCATCGGCCAGAAAGAGATCGATGAAGTGGCGCCGGTCACCACCGTCGAGGGTGACGAGGTGGTTACCGCCCGGCACATGGAAAACATCATGGCGCCGCCGTTCTGGCGCATGGCCCTGCGGGGCAACAACCTGGCCGACGATGTGCCGGTGGACCGCTGGCAGATCTGCCGCTTCAGTCCACCCAGCCACGTGTTGATCGAGGTGGGCGTGGCTCACGCCGGTAAAGGCGGTTACGACGCCGAGCCGCAACACAAGGCCGCGAGCATCGTGGTCGATTTCATTACCCCGGAAACCGAGACGTCGATCTGGTACTTCTGGGGCATGGCGCGCAATTTCAATCCGCACGACGAAGAACTGACCGCGACCATCCGCGAGGGCCAGGGCAAGATCTTCAGCGAAGACCTCGACATGCTCGAACAGCAGCAGAAGAACCTGCTGGCCAATCCCGAGCGCAACCTGCTCAAGCTCAATATCGATGCCGGTGGCGTGCAGTCCCGTCGCGTGCTGGAGCGAATCATCGCCCGCGAGCGCGCGCCGGCAGTCGAGCTGATTGCCACGGCCAACTAGCTCGAGCGCTACGCCAGTCCACTCCCATTGATCCTGTTCACGGCCACTGCGGTGGCCGGACTTGAAGGTGCGCCATGATTGAAGTCGTCGTGACATCCCGCAACAACGAAGCCCTGGATATCTGCAGCTACGAGTTGGCCTGTGCACAAGGCGGGCAATTGCCTGGTTTCAGTGCCGGGGCCCATATCGACGTGCACTTGCCCGGCGGGCTGATCCGCCAGTACTCGCTGTGCAATCACCCGCAAGAGCGCCATCGCTACCTGATCGGCGTGCTCAAGGACACCGCCTCGCGCGGCGGTTCCCAGAGCCTGCACGAGCAGATCAACAGCGGTGACCGCCTGTTCATCAGCGAGCCTCGCAACCTGTTCCCGCTGGTGGCCGAGGGGCAGCGCAGCCTGTTATTCGCCGGTGGCATCGGCATCACCCCGATCCTGTGCATGGCCGAGCAACTGGCCCACAGCGGCGCCGATTTCGAGCTGCATTACTGTGCGCGCTCCAGCGAACGTGCGGCGTTTGTCGAGCGACTCAAAGGCGCCTCCTTTGCCGATCGCGTGCACCTGCATTTCGACGAAGAGGCCGATTCGCGCCTGGATGCCGCCAAGGTCCTGGCCAATCCGCGGCCTGACCTGCACCTGTATGTCTGCGGGCCTTCAGGGTTCATGCAGCATGTGCTCGACAGCGCCAAGGCCCAGGGCTGGAGCGACGAGCAGTTGCACCGTGAATACTTCGCCGCGGCGCCGGTGGATACCAGTGCCGATGGGGCGTTCCAGGTCAAGCTGGCCAACAGCGGGCAGGTGTTCGACATTCCGGCCGACAAGACGGTGGTCCAGGTGCTGGAAAGTCACGGTGTCGAGATTGCGCTTTCCTGTGAGCAGGGCATCTGCGGCACCTGCCTGACGCGTGTGCTGGATGGGGTGCCGGAGCACCGTGACCTGTTCCTCACTGAAGAAGAGCAAGCAGCCAATGATCAGTTCACGCCTTGCTGTTCGAGGTCCAAGTCCAAGCTGTTGGTGCTGGACCTCTGATCCCGCCGATCACTCGCCGCGGGCGATCACTTTCATCCGGTCGCTGTTGCTGATCGCCCCGAAGACCTCGGCGTAACGCAGTGTCGCATTGGCGTGTTCGCGCATGATGGCTTCTGCGCGTGCGCCCTGGCGGCTGACCAGCGCGTCGAACACCGAGTGGTGTTGCATGTGGGCGAAGTTGAAGCGCCGGTATTCGCGCGCCAGGTCCTGGCGATCGATCGCCAGCGCCGACACAGAAGCGAAGGGGCGATGGTCGTTGCGCGCCAGGGCTTCGGCAATCGCCGGGTTGGCGCTGCTGTCGACGATCACCTGGTGAAAGCGCATGTTGAGGTCATGGAACGCCTCGAGGTCTTCTTCCGTCACGTAGCCCTTGTCGAACAGCGCATCGCCTTGCACCAGGCATTCGCGCAGCGCCGCCTGTGCTTCTTCACTCAAGCCGCGTTCGGCGCTCTGTCGCGCCGCCAGACCTTCCAGTACCCCACGCACCTCCACGGCGCCGGCGATATCGTCGGCACTCACCGAACGCACCTGATAACCCCGGCCACCATGGCGCACCAGCAAGCCTTCCTGTTCCAGGGTCAGGAACGCCATGCGCACCGGCATGCGCGAGACGCCGAAGCGTTCCGCCGTCGGGATCTCCATCAGCCGTTCGCCGGCCGCCAGCTCGCCTGAGGCAATCATTTTGCGCAGTGCGACCAGCACCATTTGACCCGGTTTGCTCATGCAGGCGACTTCCAGAAGTTGGTTCGCCATAGTAACGCAAGGAGGGGAGAGATACAGGGGCGACGAGCGCCCCTGGCGGGAGGATCAGAGGGAGAGGGGGTAACTGACGATGACGCGGGTCTGATCGAAGTCGCTGTTGAAGCTGCGCCGGTTGGTGGCGTTGTTGACCCGCACGCTGAGGTTTTTCAGCGGGCCGCTTTGCAGGGTGTAGCTGACCTCGGTGTCGCGCTCCCATTCCTTGCCATTGCTGCCGGCCTTGGTGGTGGCGTTGTCGCCGTGACCGTAGCGGGTCATCAGCAGCAGGCCGGGGAGGCCGACGGCGACGAAGTTGTAATCATAACGCGCTTGCCAGGAACGCTCGTCGGCGTTGCTGAAGTTGCCGTTGAACATGTCGTTGCCCAAGGTGCGCCCGCTGCTGCCATACACGGACATCCAGCCGGTATCGCCGCTGACCTTCTGCAGCCCCAGGTACAGGGTATGGCCACCCAGGTTGGCCGAGAACAGCCCGTAGGCGGTATGGCTTTGCACATTGCCGATCAGGGCGCTGCCGTCATCCTTGTCGATGAAGTAGCCCAGGTTCGCACCGAGGGTCCAGTCACCGACTTTCTGTTTATGCAGCAGGTTCAGATAGCTTTGCTGATAGATGTCTTCGAGCTGCGAATACCAGGCGCCGATCTGGGTCTGTTGTTCGTTGAAGCGGTATTCGGCGCCCGCATAGTTGAAGGCGTCCGACATGACGGTGGGCGCAGCCCAGGCCGAGAGGTCTTGCATGTTCGAGGAGTTGCGCAGGCTCACCGAGGTGTATTGACCGCCCTGCAGGCTCAGGCCGGGAAGCTCCCGGGACACCAGCATGGCGCCCTGGAAGGTCTGCGGCAGCAGGCGTCCGTCGTCGTAGCGCAGCAGGGGAATGTCCGGCATGAGCTCGCCAAGCATCAGCTCGGTGTCGGAAATACGCATTTTTGCCGCCAGGCCCGCGCGCCCGTAGTCGTCGGCGGCGCGACCATCGTCGTGCACCGGCAGCAGCTCCGAACCACTGCGTTGCGGGCCGCTGTCGAGCTTGACGCCCAGCATCGCGATACCGTCGAGGCCAAAGCCGACAACCCCCGGGGTATAACCGGAACTGAACTTGAGGATCGCGCCCTGGGCCCATTCTTCGATCTTGCTCTTGTTGGCGCCGGGATCGTTAAAGTCGCGATTGAAATAGTAGTTTCGCAGCGTCAGGCTGGTCTTGGAATCTTCGAAAAAACCGCTGCTTTCAGCGTGCGCCGAAGGCATCAGGGCAAGCGCTATTGCACCGCCGAGCAGGGCCCGGGGAGGGAGAGGGAAGCAAGTCATTATTGTTGTTTTCCTGGAGGATGGAGTCAGTAGCGAGGGCAGGGCCTCGCTACTGCTTTGTAATGGTCAGGCCTGGCTGGGTTGGGCGGCCGGTTGCGCCGGTGCCTTGGGCCGCAGTTGCAGCAACACGGCAGCGGCAATCACGAAGACCACGGCAAACACCCCATACAGGTGCAGTGGCTGCCAACCGCTGTCCAGGAGCAGGCCGGCGACGGTGGGCGACAGGATCGCGCCGATGCGCCCGATACCGATGCCCCAACCGACCCCCGTGGTGCGCACGGAAGCGTCGTAGACAATCGGCGACAGCGCGTACAAGCCCGCCACGCAACCGTTGGCGAACAGTCCGATCAGCAGGCCCAGGCCCAGTGCCATGGATACCGATGAAGCGGAGCCGACAAACAGCACCAGCAGGCCCGCGGTAATCAGCATGAACAGCGACAGCACCCGGGTCAGCCGCCAGCGCGAGGCCAGGCCGCCGATCAACGCGGCGCCGAAGATACCGCCGACGCTCAGCAGCACGCCGCCGCTGATGCCTTGCTGTGCCGACAGCCCTGCCGAGACCAGCAGCTTCGGCGTCCAGCTCATCACGAAGTAGAAGCCGAACATCACCAGGAAGAACAACAGCCAGATCAATAGGGTGGTGCGCCGTGAATCCGGCGAGAGCAACTGCGCCAGGCGGCCACGGCCTGAAGTCGGTGCCGAGAGGGCCACGGGCAGTTCGCGCAATGCGGGCTGGCCGAGGCGGGCGGCCAGGCGATTGATGCGGACCAGGGCATTTGCGGGGCGACGGGCGATCAGGAAGTCCAGGGATTCAGGCAAATACAGCAGCACCAAAGGAATCACCGCCAGGGTCACGGCGCCCCCGAAGATGAACACCGAACGCCAGCCAAAGTGCGTCAGCAACCACACCGACAACAGCCCGCCCAGGGTGGCACCCAAGGCATAACCGGTGGATTGCAGGCTCACCGCCAGCCCGCGCCAGCGCTTGTTGGCATATTCGCTGGCAATCACGTTGCTGCTGGCCAGGATTCCGCCGATCCCCAGCCCGGTCAACCCGCGCAGCAGCGCCAGTTGCAGCGGCGTCTGGCTGAGGGCCGACAACAGCATGCCGGCACCGGAAAGCAGCAGGCAAAACAGGATCAATGGCCGACGTCCATAACGATCCGCCCACGGCGCAATGAACAGCGAGCCTGCCGCCATGCCGAACAATCCGGCACTCAGCAGCAAACCGATCTGCGCGCCATTCAAGCCCCATTCGGCAGACACCGAGGAAGCCGTGAAGGCCATCACCAGCACGTCGAAGCCATCGATCATGTTCAGGACAATGCAGATGCCCACGGCCAGCCACTGGAAGCGCGCCATCGGGCGCTCATCTACCACGCTCTTCAAGTCGACACTCATGGCTGCCCCTCGAGACGAGGCTGGCTAAAGGTAAAGCGAGAAAGGCACACGAAGCTGGGTGCAAGCCGAAGCCCGAACCCGATTGAGAAGTCATTCATCCCGACACCCTTGTTATTTTTATGAGCGGGCAGGCGCTGTACCTGACACCGTGCAGTGCCAGTCAATCAATTTATGGATCCATTGAAAAGTGTGATTTTTTGGGGTTTTCACTTTTTTACTTTATTTATTCGATTAAATCCTTTTAAAACAAATAGTTAACCGTTTTCATAAACCGTTCGATTATCGGTCGATATTAATATTTCGTAGTAAGGGATCCAATGCGGATGGATGTGAATCAGATCGCACGCGCCAGGATGGCTTGTGCGCGACCAATCTGGGCGTCGCGCTCGGATTGTTCCTGATGGCCAGCGCCACTTCATTGCCGGTATTTTTACTGGCGTGGTCAGTCATCGGAATCGGCATGGCGCTTGGTTTGTATGAAGCTTTATTCGCCTGTCCGGGGGCACTGCACGCGGAGCGCGCAGTGATTCGAAAGCAATGACCGTTCACCCACGTGCCTTCTTCAGCCCTTTCAAACGCACTTTCGCCCTTTGCACAGCGGCCATTTTTTCCGGCCGCTTCATGCGTTTCCACTGCCTGATGTCATCCTTGCTGCGCCCGCAGCTTACACACAGATCGCCGCTCAACTGGCAAATCGATATGCAGGGATTTTCGATTTCCTTGGCCATCGTCAATGACCCCTGGACGCGCCGAATTGCGCCAGGCGCTTGTTCGAATCCCCACCATGGGTGCGTTGGCACTCCTCCTCGGAGTCGAAGCGGACAGTGTGATCTGATGGCTTGAGATCAATGTCTGCCTCCTTCAGTGCGATGGCCGTCAGCTCAAGAATCCGCACTTTCGCGCTCGCCTCGGCAAGTTTCTTGTCGGCCAGCGTTTCAAACACCCAGGTCACCCTCAGCGTTCGCGCAAGGTCGCTCAAGTCGGCCGTATGGGTGAGCCAGGTAAAGCCTTTGATTTCAGCTTTTGCTGTTTCGCAGGCGTCGGTCAGCGTCGCTATCAAGCGGCGCTCGATCCGTGCCAGTTCACGTTTGCCCATGGGCATGGCGGCTCCTTTGTGGAAAAAAGTCTCGTTGCAAAGAGGCCTACTCAAGTAGCGACAGCGACTTGAGCAGATCCTGAAGGCCCTCAGGTACCAGAGGGGAGGCGAGGCTGAAATCCGTGCTGTCGCACCATCTGGCGATGAACGATGCCCCGTCGCTTTCGTGTCCTGTCAGTTCTTTTGCTTCGTAGATGCGTTCGTCATCGAATGTCGCGTCATAGACCTGAACGATTTCGTGCCCCGGCTTACCGGCATAGGTGAAGAGGCTTTCCAGTGTACCCAGCAGACGCACGCCATGAACCGACAAGCCCAGCTCTTCCTGCACTTCCCTGACAATGGCATCGGCACTTCTTTCGCCAAACTCGATACCGCCACCGATGGGGCGGTAAAGGGTTCGTTGGTTTTCGTTGTCGTGGAACTGGTTGACCAGGATCTTGCCGTGATGATGAAAGATACAGAGGGCGAGAGGGCGGATGCGATGTTCGGACAACGGTGGAACTCCTTTGGGGTGTTGGACAAGTCCGTTTTGAAGGGGTGGTGATCCATGTAAGGAACCCGAGCATCAATCATGGTACAACCGGTCCTGGCAGAGAACGACAACGTTGTGCTGCCCGAGGTGTTCTACAACGACAAGGAGTCCCTTCATGAAGATGAATGCATTGGTTCCAGAGATGATTGTCTCTGACTTGCAACGCAGCCTGGCGTTTTACTGTCACGTACTTGGCTTTCAGGTTGAATACGAAAGACCCGAACACAAGTTCGCTTTCCTGTCTTTTCAGGGCAGTCAATTGATGCTCGAAGAGGATGACTTGCAGGCGTCGCCATGGCGGGTTGGTCCTCTGGAATCACCCTATGGCCGAGGGATGAATCTTTCGATCCGCTGCGCGGATGCCAACGCTTTGGCCAAGGCCATCGAAGGCGCCGGCATTGCACTGCGCAGACCCATTGAAGAGTGCTGGTACCGCGATAACGAGCGCGAGCATGGAGAGCTCAATTTCCTGGTGCTGGATCCGGATGGCTACCTGTTGCGATTCAATCAAAGCCTTGGTGTCAGGGCTGTCGACACTGGTCCCTTGCCCAACCGCAACCCCCTGTAGGAGCAAGCTTGCTCGCGATGGAGTCAGGGACAACGCATGAATCCAGCAAACATGCGTTATTCCTGGTTCTCAACGGTGATCCCAAATCGGCCAGACAGCTCCTTTCGCCCTTTGGGCGTCAATGCAAGTGCCCGGCTATCAAGGTCCTGGATAACCCACTTGCGGTTTAGAGCTGTCTGTAGCAAAGCCGCTCCCAGTGCTCCACCCAGATGAGGGCGCCGCATGCTCCAGTCCAGACACGAGCAAGCGAAACGACGTCGCTGTACCCTTGCTTTCGCGATTTCCATACCAAGCCCAACCATTGCTGCTTCGCCGCAGTCAGTCAGCTGATACACAGGGTCACCCGCGTCAGACACCATCAACCAACCTGACTCGATGAAATGATCATGCAGATTAACCGCCAAGGTTCCGGCCATGTGGTCATAACACGTACGCGCAAACTGCAATCGGTTAGGGGCGGTAGAAACAAACCTGGCGTTCGCGGATTGGCTAACCACCATGAGGGCTTCAAGCGCTTGCGCCACTTGTTTGTCCGCCAGACTGTAGTAGCGATGCCGTCCCTGCGTGTGCAGCTTGAGCAACCCGTCCTCCTTGAGTCTTGCCAAATGCGCGCTCGCGGTGGAGGTACTTACGTCTGCGATAACGGCCATTTCGGTACTGGTTCGCGCGTGACCATCCATCAGCGAGCAAAGCATTTTCGTCCTCGCAGGTTCCGCAATAGCGCCGGCGATCCGGGAAAGGGCAAGCTCATTGCCTTGGCAATCCATATTTCGTTCCTGAGCGAATCGTCAGCGTGAAGGGTGTCCGATAGTAACTGTTCTTTGTTAACAGGGCTCCAAAATGACGCCATTAGAAGCAGCCACCCATGACGATCCTTATGGTTACTACTCGCATCTCAGGCAACAGAAGGAACTGTTCTTCGATGCAGATCTTGGTTTATGGATTGCGAGTGGGGCCACAGCGGTCGAGGCCATTCTGGGGAATCCCGATTGTCGAGTGCGTCCACTCCACGAGCCAATTCCTCCTGCCATTGCACAGGGCGCCGCCGGACTTGTTTTCGGTCGGTTGATGCGCATGAACGAAGGGGCACGACACCGGTGTCCCAGGATGGCATTTGAGCCCGCCCTGGCCTCTATCGAGATGGAAGGCATCGCCGACATTGTGTCACGTGTGGTCGCGACACTTGATAAGTCGCTCGAAACTACGGACGAGTTGATGTTCACGTTGCCGGTTTGCGTCATTGCCTCCTTGATAGGTCTGCCATCCTCGCGCATGCAAGATGTCGCGAAGCTGACACGGGATTTTGTCGCCTGCCTATCGCCGTTAAGCGATGAAACGCAACTCGATAAGGCCCATTCCGGAGCCATTCTACTTGGCCAGGTTTTCAGCGCGCTGCTGAATGACCCTGAAAGTGATAGCGCTTTATTGACTCGAATTCGCAACGAAAGCAAAGCTGCTGAATGGGAAGATCCAGAAGCGTTGATTGCTAACCTGATCGGCTTGATGTCACAGACCTGTGAAGCCACAGCAGGCCTGATTGGCAATACCCTCGTAGCGCTCCATCGTCATCCTGGCCTGATTGAAGACGGGCAACCGACGCCGATGCTCGTCGCAGAACTGGTGGCCGAGGTAGCGCGCTACGACTCGCCAGTGCAAAACACCCGGCGATTCGTTGCGAAGCGATGCACGATTGGCGATAGCGTCCTGGAAGCGGGGGATACCGTTCTAGTGCTACTCGCTTCAGCCAATCGAGATCCCTGCCTGAACCCCGACCCCGATAGCTTCCTGCTCAAGCGAAGTAAAAGACGAACCTTCAGTTTCGGTTCAGGACGACATGAATGCCCAGGTCAGCAACTGGCGTTGGCGATCGCCTCTGAAGCGATATTGCTGTGGTTGCAACGCCAGTCTTTCCCCTCTGCGCGATCGTATCGGTGGAGTTATTTGCCGTCCCTTAATGGGCGCATTCCTAAATTCCATCCCACTCAGGAAACTCAGCAATGATCGCCGTTATCTTTGAAGCCTGGCCACGCGAAGAGCAATACCAGCGCTACCTTGACCTGGCTGCTGAACTGAAACCTTTGCTGGCAGAGTTGGATGGCTTCATTTGCGTGGAGCGTTTCCAAAGCCTGAGTGAGCCAGGAAAGGTGCTGTCGCTGTCATTCTGGCGTGACGAAGAAGCTATCCAACGGTGGCGCGGTCTTGAACTGCATCGTGCGGCCCAATTGGCAGGCCGTAAGCAGGTTTTCAACGATTATCATCTGCGCATTGCCCATGTCGTACGAGACTACAGTCTTGACGATCGTGCTCAAGCGCCGAGTGATAGTAGGCAAGCTCATGAGAGGACTGCATGATCGCGGTTTTCATGGGGCTGGTTGTTCGTTTGGCAGTTTTCTGCGGAAAGTAAATCGGCCGGTTGAATCTGCGCACCATGAAAGCCGTTGACCCATAATCTCAATGCTTCGTTGTCTTGCTCGAATCAAACCCTTGGGTGGCATCGATTATTTCGCCGCAAGCCTGGCTCAAGCTGTCGTTGGCTGAGGCCGGGCGATTTGGTAGTTTCCCCATTCATCACCCATAAGGCATCAGGATGACGCTCATATTAAGGCAAGCCTGCGTTACCGACATTCCGTCGATATACCGGGGCGAGCAGGATTCATAGCTGCCTACGGCTGGCGATAACCCCTCGGACAAAAAACGAACCCGGCGGACCAATCACGCACCGATTTTCGTCCGAGCGCAATCTGTCATATTCGGTATTACTTCGTTGCAGATAGTAGCCAGCCCATCGCTTGATCAATGAGGCTGAACTGTGTTTCCACGTCTTCTGTGTTCGCTGTCCGTTTTGACTCTGTCCATCGCCACCGCCCAAGCCGCCGAGACTAACGTCCTCGAGACTCCCCACCTGCGCAGCCTTGACAACTTCCGTGATCTCGCGGGGGTTACCACCGCCTATTCCACGGCCCGGGATGGCACGATGCGTAGCGGGGTGTTCTATCGTTCCAACGCGCTGACCCCGTCTGCCGCGGATCTGGCTACGCTGAATTCCTTGGGCATCAAGGCCGTCTACGACCTGCGCACCCCCAGTGAGATTGCCGGCACACCCGACACGATGCTCACCGGGGCGAGCTACGAAAACATCGACATCATCGGCAGCACCACATCCGGTTCGAACATCACCACGGTCTCGTTCAAGAGTGCAGCCGATGCCATCGCGATGATGGAGCAGACCAACCGGGCGTTTGTCAGTGACGCCGGGATGCGCAGCCAGTTCACCAGGCTGTTCAATGAACTGGCCAGTGTCGACGGTGCCGCGTTGTTCCATTGCACCGCCGGCAAGGACCGAACCGGTTGGACCGCCGCCGTGTTGCTGAGCATTGCCGGGGTCGACAGTGCCACCATCATGAGTAATTACCTGGCCACCAACGACTACACCGCCGCGCGCGTAGCGGCGACCCTGGCGAGTATGCCGCCGGCGATGGCGGCCATTTATGCGCCGCTGCTCGGCGTCGAGTCCAGCTACTTGCAAGCCGGCCTGGACGAGGTGACCGCGCAGTACGGCAGCATGGACAACTACCTCAAGCAAGGCCTGGGTCTGTCCCAGGAGACGATCTATGTGCTGCGCGGCAAGATGGTCTACTTCAACAGTCTGCCCGGCCAGGCGGGTCTGCTTGGTAACGCCGCCGCCGGCGCGCAGCTTTTGCAACAGCTGCAGAACAGCAGCCTTTCGGGCACTTACAGCGACTACAACTACTATCTGCAGTCGGCCATCGATGCGGGCGACCTGGCGGGCGTCCAGTCCACGGTCGGCGGTCAGGTGCACGCCGACGCGGCGAGTTACCTGCTGCGTCAGGGCGCGATGATCGAACAGGCGGCTGCGCCGTTTGCCAGTGGCACGGACCTCAAGGTCGGCCAGTACCGCTTGTGGTCCACCGCATTGGCGGGCTACCTGGGCACCGATGGTTCGTCCCAAGCCTCCAGCAGCAACGAGCACAGCCAAGGCATGATGGTCGGCCTGACCCAGCGCTTCTCCGAACAACTGAGCGCCCATGCCGGCTTCGGCTACAGCAAGGGCAACGTCGGCGGCGCGGGTGGCGAGGCGGATACCGACTTCAACTTTTTCAGCATGGGCGCACGCTTCGCGCCGGACGGTCTGGAACGCGGGTTGTTCGTCGACGCCGACGCCAGCGCCGGCTACATCGACTACGACAGCAAGCGCGACCTCGGCGGCGGCCTCGGCACCGCCAAGGGCGAAAGCCATGGCAATCTCACTGGAGCAACCCTGGCATTGGGCTACCGTGTGCCGGTCAGCGGCGTGACGCTCGAACCGAGCCTCGGCGTGCGCGTCAGCCATCTGAACTTGTCGGGTTTCCAGGAGAAAGGCAGTGAGCTGGCCCTCGACGTCGACAGCATTGACGAAACTCGCCGCAGTGCCGTGGCCAACCTCAACGCTGCATTCGCCCCGATCGGCATGGGCGCCTGGCAACTGGTGCCGGGTGTCCAGGTGGGCTATGAGCATGTGCTCGGCGATCATCAGGTCGACAGCGAAGGGCACTTGCTGGGCCTGGATATCGAACAGCGCGCCGCGTTCGATAACCGCGACCAGTTCACCGCAGGGGTCAACCTCATGGCCAATCTCGGCGCGCTGAGCCTGGGTGCCGAAGTGGGTGCGAGCGGTGGCGGGGACAGCCACGGCTTCAGGGGCGGGCTCAAGGCCAGTTATCTGTTTTAAGGAAACACTTGGGGGGTCGGGCCGCTATCGATTGGCGGCCGGAGCCTTAGTGCCGCGCTCGCGTGCGCAGTCCTGATTTCAGTTCTGCGGGGCTGATGCCATAGGCGCTCTGGAAATACTGGCAAAACCTGCCGACATTGCTGAAGCCCAATCGCAGCGCCACTTCAGTCACGGAAGGCGAATCGCGTTGGGCGAGCGCTTCGTGGGCGCGCTGCAAACGCACCTGCCGCTGGTACGCCACAATCGAGCTCCCCACGAATCGCCGGAAACCTTCCTGCAGTGCTCGCTGGCTGACATGGGTCAATCGGGCCAGATCCGTTCCGCTGAGCAGATGCTCGGGGTGCGCCTGAATGTGCTCAACCGCCAGCTTCACATGCCGTGGCGCGATCAACGGAGCAGGCTGCCTCAGGGCTTGGGTGAAATTATGCGGCCAGGATTCCAGCACCGCGTCCAACAACATCTCTCGCAGCCGCGATGGCATCAATGTTCCGGTGTTGATCAGCACATCGAACTCGGCGCCGGTGGCCAGATCGATCAATGCCTTGAGGCCCTGGAAAATCGAGACCTTCAAATCAACCACAGGCTCGAACACCAACCGTTCAACAATTGGCTTGCCCAATAGCGTCGACAGTCGTTCTGTGAGCATCGCACGCTTTATCGACATCCCGTGCTGCGCATGATTGTCGATAAAACGCATCGAACGAATATCTGATTTGTCGATTGCCAGCCCGACCTGTGAATCACCGATCGACTCGCAGAGGTGATTGAAGATGATTTTGCCGGCGGTAGGAATGACGAAGGTGATTTCGTCCTGGGGATCGGGAAAGACCACCGAGAAGTCGCCACGGTAATGCATGCGGCGAAAGCTGACACCCTCGTGCCGGCCGTAGACGCCGCCGATGATGATGTTCGAGGGCAAGGGCGGGGTATCGGAATAGCGATTACCGAACATTTTCGCGAACAGCGCGCCGAAGTCATCGCTGCACATGTCGTTGGACCTGAGGATGATTTGCTGGCGGGACGGAGTTGAGGACACCTTGGCTGGCACCTTGTAGTGAGGCTTTATGTCGGAGTGAAGTGCGCGAGAGCAGGGAGGGTAGCGTGCAGGGGTGACAGGTTTGTGACGGCCCGGTGCCCAGGGCAGACCTGAAAAACGCGCTGTTCCGACTTTATGCCGCTTTTTAAGCTTGCTGAAACGTTTCTTCAAGTCTATAAAAATGCCACAACTCCAAGAAAGGCTGCTGCCATGACCCCGCTCAAACTCCTTGTTGCCCTCAGCGCACTGTCCGCTGCCTCCCACGCCATGGCCTGGGACTACGTTCTGCTCGACACTGACAAAGCCGCCCAAAACTGGCAGATCACCAGCCAGCAACTCGGCGTAAAAACCGACAAACCCTTCAGCGTCACCCTGCGCACCTTGCATGGCGGGCGGCAGGAGGGCGTCAGCATCGTCGACATCGATAACGGCACGATGAAACTCTCGGTAGTGCCGACTCGCGGTATGAACGTCTTGCAGGCCTCGGTAGGCGATGTGAGGATGGGCTGGGATTCGCCGGTCAAGGAAGTGGTCAATCCGTCCTTCATCGAACTCAATGGCCGCGGTGGTCTGGGCTGGTTGGAAGGTTTCAATGAGCTCGTCACCCGTTGCGGATACGAATGGGTCGGCCACCCCGGCGTCGACAACGGCGAACTGCTGACCCTGCACGGTCGGGCCGCCAATATTCCTGCGAACAAAGTCACCCTGCACATCGATGAAAAACCACCGTACGCCATCACCCTGCGCGGCGAACTCAAGGAGCAGGCGTTCAAAAAGGTCGACTTCTCCGTCGCGACCGAACTGGTCACCGAACCCGGCAGCGTAGTGTTCGCCCTCAACGACACCCTGACCAACAACGGTGACTATCCGAAGGAATACCAGGCGCTGTATCACAGTAACTTCAGCACCCCGTTCCTGGAGCAGGGCGCTCGTTTCGCCGCGCCGGTGAAACAGGTGTCGCCGTTCAACGACAAGGCCAAGGGTGATCTGCCCGACTGGCAAACCTACCGCGCACCGACCAAGGACTACGACGAAACGGTTTACAACGTGGTGCCGTATGCCGATGCCAAGGGCGATACGTTGACCGTGTTGCATGACAAGGCCGGCAGCCTGGGCGTATCGGTCGGCTTCAATACTCAGACACTGCCGGTGTTTTCCCTGTGGAAAAACACCGATACCCAAGGCCAGGGCTATGTCACGGGGCTGGAGCCGGGGACAAGTTTTTCCTACAACCGCCGTTATCAGCGGCCACTGAACCTGGTACCCACAATCGGGCCGAAGGAACACAAGCAGTTCCGCATCAGCTACAGCTTGTTGGCGGATAAGGCGGCTGTGGATAAGGCCTTGAAGCAGGTGAGCGATATTCAGGGTGGGCGGGAGACTGAGGTGCGGCAGACGCCGTTGGTTGATCTGACCAAGGGGTAGGCATTGTCGGCCGACATTGCAGCCCCTCGGCCAAATGTTCGCGTCTGATCCCGTCGGCTTGTTCAAGGTCCGCCAGTGTACTCGCGACCTTGAGCAGTCGATCGGCTGCTCGCCAGCAGACGCTCATAAAGTCGAAACCCGTGAAGAGGCCTCCATCGAGGCATTCTCACACCACAGCTTTGGCGTCAGCCTTGATAGCTGATTCCCTTTGGACGTGGCGCTCAAGGCAAACTGAAAATGGTAGCGGAGCAAAAAATTCACTGACATACGGTGTTGAACTAAATAATTCATTGATTTACTCTCGATCCCACGTTGTACGAGATCAACCGCTGTTAGCACCTAAAAAAACAAACAATCGGGAGCAAACATGAAAGCGAAAGTGATGTTGGGATTGTTCATGACCGCCGCAGTTTCACTGCCAGCCTGGGCCGCGGACTGGACCGTAGGTGCTAACGTTGGCAACGTGCCCTGGGAGTTTCAGGATTCCAAAGGTGAGTTCGTCGGCTTCGAAGTCGATGTTGTAAAAGAGGTGGCCAAGCGCGCCGGAAAAAGCGTCGAGTTCGTCAATATTCCCTTCAACGGCCTGTTCAGTGCCGTGCAATCCAAACGTGTTGAAATCGCCATCTCTTCAATCACTATTACCCCTAAACGTTTGGAGTCGGTAGCCTTTGCGCAGCCTTACTTCGACAGCGACCAGTCGCTCACCGCACTGACCACTTCCAAGGTCAAGAGCCTGGCCGACATGAACGACAAGGTGGTGGGTGTCGACACTGGCTCTACCGGTGACATGTGGATCGGCCAACACAAGGACGAGTACAAGTTCGCCGATGTCTCGCGCTATGAAGGGCTATCGCCGGCCATGCTCGATCTGGCTTCCGGACGAATCGATGGCTACCTCAGCGACATCCCGGCGGTGCTCTACTACATCAAGGACAAACCGCAATATTCCATCGTGGCGCGTATTCCCACGGGTGAACGCTACTCGCTGATGCACGCCAAAGGTTGGGCGATGAGCGATCAGGTCAACGACATCATCAGCAAGATGAAAGAAGACGGCACCCTGGGGAAAATCCACAAACAGTGGTTCGGCGCCGATGCCAATCAAGACTCGAGCACCATGAAAGTGACCGCCGTCCTCAAGTAAGCCCTGCTGATGATGCATGTAAGTGGCGACGCCTGTTCGCCACTTGTATTGACCGAGGTATCCCATGGATCTTTTGCAGACATTCTTCAACTGGAACGTGCTCGTCGATTCGCTCCCGCTGATGATGCGCGGTTTGGGCGTGACCATTTTGCTTGGGGTGGTGAGCATTGCCCTGGGTCTGGTGGGCGGGCTATTGCTGGCATTGCTGCGGTTGTACTCCTACGCACCTGTTCGAGCGCTTGCACGTATCTACATCGATATCATGCGCTCCATTCCACTGCTGGTTTTACTGGTACTCATCTACTACGCGCTGCCTTTTGTCGGCATTCGTCTGTCGTCTTTTGCGGCCGCTGCCAGTGCGCTCTCGCTTGTCTCATGCGCCTACAGCGCGGAGATTTTTCGTTCGGGCATCGAGGCCATTCCCCGTGGCCAATTCGAAGCATCGGCCTCTCAAGGCATGAGTTTCTTCAACACCATGCGCGACGTGGTTTTGCCGCAGGCTATCCGCATCGTGATGCCGCCCATGACCAGCAATTGCATCAACGTGATGAAAGACACGGCGCTCGCCTCAGTCGTAGCGATGCCTGACTTGCTGAAGCAGGCGACCCAGGCGCAGGCACTGGCAGCTAACCCGACACCGCTGGTTGGGGCAGCCTTGCTGTACCTCTTGCTGCTGCTGCCGCTGGTGCAGATGGTCAGCTGGGTTGAGCGTCGTAACGCCTCTGGAGGAAAAACCGCATGAGCACGTTGATCGACATCGAAAAGCTCGACAAGTACTACGGCAATTTCAAAGCGTTGAGCGATATCAACCTGCAGGTTGAAGAAGGTGAAGTGGTGGTCATTCTTGGCCCGTCCGGCTCGGGTAAATCGACCTTGATCCGTTGCATCAACCTGCTTGAGAACTACCAGCAAGGCCATATCCGCGTGGCCGGCGAGCGTGTTGAAAACGGTCCGCGACTGGCCGCCATCCGCAGCGAAGTGGGTATGGTGTTTCAGAGCTTCAACCTCTATCCACACCTCACAGTTCTCGACAACGTATCACTGGCGCCGATCCGTGTTCGCGGGCTGAGCCGGCGTGATGCGCACGCCAGGGCCAAGGAGCTATTGGTGAAGGTCGGCATGGGCGATCACGCACATAAATACCCGAGCCAATTGTCTGGCGGCCAACAGCAGCGTGTTGCCATTGCGCGCACCATGGCCATGGAACCTCGCGCAATCCTGTTCGACGAACCGACTTCGGCACTGGACCCGGAAATGGTCGGCGAAGTACTCGATGTCATGCAGAACCTTGCTCGCTCCGGCGTCACGATGGTCGTGGTGACTCACGAAATGGGCTTTGCCCGACGGGTCGCCGACCGGGTGATCTTCATGGAAAGTGGCCGCATTGTTGAGCAGAACATCCCTGAACCGTTTTTTACCGCACCTAAGGAACCTCGTACAAAAGCGTTCCTTCAGGCCATCCTGCACCACTGAATCCGGCTGGAGAAAGTAGAGTGAATCCTCTCGATATCGATTATGTTCGCAAGCAGTTTCCAGGTCTGGCCGATGGTTATGCCTACATGGATAACGCCGGTGGTTCGATGGTACTGAACACGGTGGCCGAGCGGGTCTGTGATTACCTGCTGAACAACAGTGTGCAACTGGGTGCTTCCTACCAACCTTCCGTTGCCGCTGGCGAGCGAGTGATGCAGGCGCGCCACTCGGTCATGCAGTTGATCAACGCCGAGCACCCCGAAGAAGTGATCATGGGCGGCTCGACCACCCACTTGTTGCAAATACTGTGTCGCGCCATTGCCCCGTCAATCGTCCCAGGTGATGAAATCATCGTCACCAATTGCGATCATGAGGCCAACATCGGTCCATGGGTCAAACTGTGCGAAAGCCGTGGTGCGACCTTGCGCGTGTGGAAGGTCAATCTCGACAGTTGTGAGCTGGAGCTGGATGACCTGCAGGTCTTGCTCAATGACAAAACCCGTTATGTGGCCATGACCCACACCTCGAATATTCTCGGTTCGATCAATCCCGTCGCCGAGGTTGCGCGGCGTGTCCATGCCGTGGGCGCCAAGTTGTGCGTGGACGCCGTCGCTTATGCGCCACATCGTTTGGTGGATGTGCAGGCGAGCGGCGCCGACTTCTACGTCTATAGCTTCTATAAAACATTCGGCCCGCACTTTGCCGTGCTCTGGGGTCGTCGCTATCTGTTGCTGGAATTGCCGAGCCTTAACCACTTCTTTATCGGTCAGGAGGTGGTCCCTTACAAATTGCAGCCAGGCAACGTCAACTACGAGTTGTCATTCGGTTGCATTGGCATTACCGACTATTTGCTCGACATCAGCACCCGGCTTGGAGCGCAAGGCAGCGAGCGCAAGTGCATGCAGGCTGCGTTCGATGCCTTCGAGGTGCAGGAGGATTTGCTCGCCGAGCGTCTGCTGGCATTCTTGCGCCAGCGCGAGGGCGTTCGGATCATTGGTAAAGCGAATACCCACAATCGAGTACCAACGATCAGTTTCGTGGTCGAGGGCGTTCAGTCAGAGGCTGTTGTGCGTAGCGTCGATGAGCACCGCATTGGCATTCGTTTTGGTGACTTCTATGCGCGGCGACTTATCGAAGCCCTTGGGCTAGGCCAGTTTGGCGGGGTAGTGCGGGTGTCGTTGGCGCATTACAACACGCTGGAAGAAGTCGACCGCCTCATCACTGCGCTGGATCAAGCAATCACCGCGTTGCGTTGACAGGCGCACACACTTCCAATTTTACGAGCCTTCACTATGGCCTTACCTGAAACCCTTGCAGAGCTGCGTGACTGTATAGCGGCCCAGCACGAACAACTGACCGGTCGTCTGCGCGATGCTGCCCGATTCCTGATCGACAACCCGCATGAGATCGCACTCAACACGGTGGCCGAACTGGGTAAGCGCTCGAGCATCGCGCCTTCCGCTTATATTCGGCTGGCCCAGGCCCTTGGCTTTGCAGGTTTCAAGGATTTGCAGCGGCTGTTCCGTGCACCGCTGCAACAGGCAGCCGACACTCACAGCGAGCGTATTCGGCACTACGGCGGTGAGACGTTGCTGGAGGACCCGAGTGACGTCGGCGGGATTCTGCGTGAGTTCAGCCAGGCCAATATCGTTTCCCTGGAACACCTGGCCGAAGGCGGCGAGCAGGCCAATATCGAAGCCGCCATCGCCCACCTGCAAGTCGCGCGCACTACGTTCGTCATCGGCATGCGTCGTGCCTTTCCGGTGGCGGCGTATCTGAGCTACGCATTGAGTCGTGTCGGCCGGCGAGCCGTGCACATCAGCGGTGCTGGCGGCACGTTGCCGGAGCAGGTCAGCGCCATTGCCGATGATGATTTGTTGATAGCCGTCAGCTTTCCGCCGTACGCCAAGGACACCGTCGAGGCTTGTCGTCAGGCGCGGGAAGCAGGCGTGACGCTGGTGGCGATCACTGACAGCGTTCTGAGCCCTATCGGGCAAATGGCCGATACGGTGATTGAGGTCAACGACGCCGAATTACTGGGCTTTCGCTCGCTCACCGCTTCGTTCTGTATCGCTCAAACACTGGCCATGGGACTGGCCTTCAGCGAGTGGCAATCGGACAGCACCTTCAACCATGACCGGCTGAAAGATATCGACTGCTAAGTCGCGACTTTCGCCACGCACTTATAAAACCCGTCACTTCAGGAGAATATCCCGATGGTTTCACCTGCACGCGATTTAGTGGGTTACGGTAGACAACGCCCACAAGGCACCTGGCCGAATGGCGCACGTTTGGCCATCAGTCTGGTGATCAACTACGAAGAAGGCTCCGAACGCTCGCTCGCCATGGGCGACCCGGACCAGGAATCCATGACCGAATGGGGCAGCTATTCAATACCCGACGGCACACGCAATCTGGCGATGGAATCGATGTACGAGTACGGTTCCCGCGTCGGGATCTGGCGAATCCTGGATATTCTCGACCAGCAATCGGTTCGCGCGACTTTTCATGCCTGCGCAGTGGCCTTTGAGCAAAACCCTGATGTTGCACGCGCTGCAGTTGCAGGTGGTCATGAAATTTGCAGTCACGGCTATCGCTGGGAGGAAGTGTTTCGCCTGACTGAAGAGCAAGAGCGTGAACACATGCGCCTGGCCATCGAATCATTCGAACGCACCTGCGGCAAGCGTCCCGTTGGCTGGTATTGCCGCTATGGCGCCAGCGTCAATACCCGTCGGCTGGTCGCTGAAGAGGGCGGTTTTCTCTACGACTCCGATGCCTACAACGACGATGTTCCCTACTTTGTCGAGGTCGAGGGCAAGCGTCACCTCGTGGTGCCTTATACCGCTGACGTGAACGATTTCCGCTACTGGAATTCTCCGGGGTTGTCGCAGGCATCGGACTTTTTCGAATACATGAAAGAAAGCTTTGAGGTCCTTTACGAGGAGTCGGCTGAAGGGCCACGCATGATGTCGATCGGGCTGCATCCACGCATGGTGGGCCGTCCCGGGCGGGTCAGGGCGATCAAGCAATTCATCGAGTATGCCCGGCAACACGGCGGTGTCTGGTTTGCTACACGCGAAGAAATCGCCCGTGCGTGGCTTGAACGAACCTGATTGAAGACACGCGCCGCCTGACCGGCTGGGGCCGGTTACTTCTGCAAGAGGCCTGATATGCAACCTTTTGATACGGTGATTCGCAACGCCCGCGTGGTAACCGCCTCAGACACGTTCACCAGCGATATCGGTATTCGTGATGGGCGCATCGTCTCCCTTGGCCTGGACCTGCCGCAAGGTCTCCAGGAAATCGACGCGGCAGGCCGGCATGTCACCCCCGGTGGCATCGACAGCCATGTGCACCTCGACCAGCCGACTGGCGACGGCTCGGTGATGGCCGATGACTTCTTCAGCGGCACGGTCTCGGCGGCCTGCGGCGGCACCACCACCGTCATCCCGTTCGCCTGCCAGCAGAAGGGCGAAAGCCTGCGCTCTGCCGTCGATGACTACCATCGCCGGGCGGGTAACAAGCCGGTGATCGATTATGCCTTCCACCTGATCGTCACCGACCCCACCCCGCAGGTGCTGCGTGAAGAACTGCCGGCCCTGATTGCGGAAGGCTATACATCGTTCAAGATCTACATGACCTACGATGCGCTGAAGCTGGGCGACCGGGAGATTCTCGAGACGTTGTCGGTCGCGCGCCGTGAGGGCGCCATGGTAATGCTCCACGCCGAGAACAGCGATTGCATCGCCTGGCTTACCGAGCGACTACTGGCGGCCGGGCTGACTGCGCCGCGCTACCACAGCGCGTCGCGGCCGATGCTGGTGGAGCGCGAAGCGACCCATCGTGCCATCGCCCTTGCCGAGCTGGTGGACGTGCCGATCCTGATCGTGCACGTGTCGGGTCGCGAGGCCGTGGAGCAGATTCGCTGGGCCCAGAGCCAGGGGTTGAAGGTGTACGCCGAAACCTGCCCGCAGTACCTGTTCCTGACCGCCTACTCTCTGGGGTGTGACGACAGCTTCGAAGGAGCCAAGTGCATCTGCAGCCCGCCGCCGCGCGATGCGGCAAATCAGCAGGTGATCTGGGATGGCCTGGAGAACGGCTCGTTCGAGATTTTCTCGTCAGACCACGCACCCTTTCGCTTCGATGGCCCGAATGGCAAGAAGGCCCACGGAGAAGAGGTGTCGTTCGACCAGATCGCCAACGGCATTCCCGGTGTCGAAACCCGCATGGCGCTGCTCTGGTCCGAAGGCGTGCGCACTGGGCGCATCACCGCGCAAAGCTTTGTCGCGCTGACCTCCACCAATGCCGCCAGGATGTATGGGTTGTATCCGCGCAAGGGCAGCATCGCCATTGGTGCCGATGCCGACCTGGTGATCTGGAACGAAGGTGAGTCGGTGCACCTGTGCAATGAAATGCTGCACCACAACGTCGATTACACGCCTTACGCCGGCATGACGCTGAGCGCCTGGCCGGCCATGACCCTGTCTCGCGGTGAGGTGGTCTGGGACGGCGCGCCGCGCGGTGAGGCGGGTCGCGGCCGGTTTCTGCCGTGCGAGCGCCCGGCGCCCGCGCAACTGCGCCGACGCAAGACTGAGTTGCAATGGTGAGTGCGATCGCGCAGGTGGCCAGCCGAAGCAGTGGCGCGGCACTTTAAAGATCATCGTTTTTGTGAAATCACATCGCCCATGTATTGATTCAAATCGCGCAGATCCTTCACGCTCCATGCATGCGGCGATAGCTTTACACCATTCTCGCGCAAGGTTCTTGGAATCAAGTCGCCATTTGGGCGAAGTATTATCGAAGAGACAATCACGCCCGGATAATCATTCAATCGTTTCTTGAAAGCGGAGGATGTCAGATCAGGCGTAGGCGGATTGCTTTTATTGGCCAGCGGGCCTGTTGCCTTGATATCTGTTCCGTGGCACATGCTGCATCGCTGTAGATAGAGATTTTTTCCATTGGCATTCTCCGCGAAGGCCAGTGAAGTTTGCGTCAGCGATAAAATTCCCAGCGAAGCGATGAATACTATTTTCATTGTTTTTATCTTCCTTGATGGGTTCAGCGTCGATTGGACGCGATTTGGTGCGCGGGAAAGATATCAGCCGTCGCGTCGGCACCCAAGCGCACTGATCGACCCTTGGCCGGGGTCGATCAGGGGAGTTTCTCAGAAACTCCAAGTGAGCATACCCGGGATGAAAGTCATTTCATGCCTGCTCTCAGGCCCCATTGTGTGTCCCGGGCCGAGCGGCCAATGGCGAGCGGGGCGTCAAGATGGCCAAGGCAACCGCTACGATGAAGAGCGCCGGCACGTCACCTGCCAGGTGCTGGCATCGTAAAGTGCGATGCCAGGTATCTGGATTTATCGTTTGTCTTGTGAACACGAATAATCAAATCCAGACGTCGTTCAAAGCCGTCCGCTCACCCCCTTCGTGACCGGTATTCAGAACCCCTCGCGGCTCGATCATCATGATTTTCGCTTCTCCGTGCGCTGCTGTCCTGTGCTCCACGCCACGTGGCACGACATACAATTCGCCCGGGTGTACATGAATGCAGCCCTGCGGTAGATCGATGCGCAAAATGCCTTCGAGCACCAGGAATGCTTCATCCGTCTGTGGGTGCGAGTGCCAGACGAATTCACCTTCGATTCGCACGACCTTGAATTGGTAGTCGTTCATTTCTGCGACGACCCTTGGGCTCCACTGTTGCTCGATCAGCGAAGCCTTTTGGGCCAGGTTCACAGGGTGTGATGCGCGTTGCTGAGTGAAGTCGGACATGACGGATCCTCTGTAGTTGAAGCCGTCAGCCTATCGAACCAAAAGCATGCAGTTCTTGTACGATCCTGCAAGTCAGCGGGTGGAACGCAAGCGTTCAAGCCAGCGCAAAGGCGACACGCCGTAGCTGCGAGTGAAGTGCCGGGTCATGTGGCTCTGATCGTGAAAGCCTGCGGCCAGGGCGGCATCGACCAGGGTGAAGCCATCGAGGATCAGCCGACGAAAACTGTCCAGGCGCCGAAGCGTGACAAAACGGTAGGGACTGGTGCCGTACAGTGCCCGGAAGTCCCGTGACAGACTCCACTGTTCGCGTCCACTGGCCTGTTCCAGCATCTCCAGTGTAATGCCCTGGTGAAGGTGCTCCATGATGAACGCCCTCGCGCGCTCGGCCGAGCGGTAATCGAGACGTTTGCGGCCGCGTGGCTTGCCACCGACCGCACGCAACGCCATCGCCAGGTCGTATAAGGCGTCCTGCTCCTCAAGAATTTCCAGAGGATGATCCAGGGCCTGCACGAAGGCTTCACTGGCGCGGTACAGACGCAGGTCGCATGACAGTCCGCCAGCAATGAAGGGCAACGGCTCACCGCCGAGAACGTTTTGAATAAGCGCCGGATCGATGTAGGCCATGCGGTAGCGAAAACCCGCATCAGTGCCCGCCATGCCGTCATGGACTTCGTCAGGGTGCAGCACAAGTGTGTTGCCCGGCACGCCGTGGCACAGCGCACCCTTGTAGTGAAAACTCTGCACGCCAGCGAGGGTGCGGCCGATCGAGTAGGTATCGTGGCGATGTGGGTCGTAGCCATGGCTGCCGAACCACGCTTCGATGCGCTCCACGCTGCCAGGTTGAGCGCTACGTATGACCCAATCCGAGGTGGCTGGCCGACCTGCTTTTCCGTTCATGATCAGACTTTTCCGCTGGTGCGTCATCTTGAAGGGTATACGGCATCTAACTTGCGGAACTATACCGCTGCCTCAGTTCAATGGTCCTTTGAGCGTTCGTTACGGGTCGAAATCAGCTTCGTTGAGCAGTGCCTCATAATCACTTGCTGCAGCGTTTCACCTCTACTTGTATCCTTGTTCAAGGACGAATGGCTGCCGCTATCGGCTTGGCCCAATAGTCGCTGGAACGGAAAAGCGGACTTTCCATAAGGTAGTAACGTGAAGCGTGATACCCATCTTGTTGTGCTTTTGCTGTTGGTTATCGGTTGCTCCCTGGCGTCACTGACTGTCTGGAAGGTAGT
This sequence comes from Pseudomonas putida, assembly GCF_028682635.1. Lineage (GTDB taxonomy): Bacteria > Pseudomonadota > Gammaproteobacteria > Pseudomonadales > Pseudomonadaceae > Aquipseudomonas > Aquipseudomonas putida_AE. Next base: position 57,653 of record NZ_JANHLK010000018.1, read on the forward strand.
GGCCTCTCGAGATAAAGCACTGGAGGAAGTGGATGTCCATGGCTTGAACCTGACCCAGGCACTTGCGACTTACTCCGAAGGCATTGTCCGGCAAAGTTCGCTGCTGTTGCTCGGGCTTGTCGAACGCCTGGAAACCGAAGGTAGCGGCCCTGCGCAGATTGAGCGGCTCAGTGCATTGGTCGACCGCCAGGTGCCGCTGATGCCACAGCTCAGTGGTATCACTGTCTACGATGATCAGGGACGCTGGTTGATGTCTTCCAACCGGCCGATTCCAGCCGGGGCGAACAGCACTGATCGTGCCTATTTCATTCATCACCGCGACGATCCCTCCCGCGAGATCTTTATCGGTCCGCCCATCCAGAGCCGTACCAATCACGAATGGGTGATCACCGTCAGCCGTCGTTTCAATGGTCCTCGCGGCGAATTTGCCGGCGTAGTGGCGGTGACCTTGGGGGTGGAAAACTTCCTGCGCCTGTTTGGCAAGATCGACGTCGGGCAGGAGGGCGCTATCGGCTTGTCCTACACCGACGGTACGCTGCTGGTTCGTTATCCTTTTCGCGAACAGGACATGGGGCGCAACTTTTCCAGGTCGCCCATCTTCGCCAAGTACCTCGTCGATCGATCAGTCGGCACCGCGTCGTTTACCTCCAGCCTGGACGGCGTGGAGCGGCTTTACGCCTTTCGCAAGAGTGATCAGCTGCCGCTGGTCACGACCGTGGCACTCGGCAAGCACGAAGTCCTCGCCGCGTGGCGAACGGAGGCATTGCTGTCCGCGGTGGTGGTGACGGGGCTGCTGGGACTGACCGGTCTCATCGGTTGGTTCCTGATCCTGGATATCCGTCGGCGTACCCGGGCCGAGGATCAGTTGCGCGGGGCCCAGCAGCAGTTGCTCTCATCTAATCGGCAACTTGAGCTGATTGCGATGAAGGATGCCCTTACCGGTCTGGCCAATCGGCGCTGCTTCGATGAGAGCCTTGCCATGGAAGCCCGGCGAGCACAGCGTGAGGGGACGACGCTGGCATTGCTCATGATTGATATCGACTACTTCAAGCGCTTCAACGACTCGCTCGGGCATGTGGCTGGAGACGCCTGCCTGCAGACGGTTGCCAGGATTTTCGAGGCGTGCGTAAGGCGACCGTCCGATCTGGTGGCACGTTATGGCGGAGAGGAGATCGGCATCATCATGCCTGACACCGACAGTGACGGTGCCGCGGCGGTGGCGCAACTTATCCTCGACCGTTTGCAGCATGAGGATATAACGCACCACTCCAGCCCGTTCGGACGGCTGACGGTGAGCATCGGGATTGCTGCAGCCACGGGGTCCCAGCTGGACCCTCTGCAAGGCTTGATCGAGGTGGCAGACCAGGCGCTGTATAACGCCAAGGCGCTGGGGCGTAACCGGTTTGTGAGGGGGGGAGGGTGACAGGTTAAGCGGGCGTCAGGCCGTTGCTCCCGTAGGAGCTGCCGTAGGCTGCGATCTTTTGATCTGGCTTTTAAAAGATCGCAGCCTCGTTGCACTTGGCAGCTCAGGTTTTGCGGGTGTATGTCGGGTTTGCGGCGCGACACACATCTGTAGGAGCCGGCTTGCTGGCGATGCGAGGGTGAAGCTGCTGCCGTCTTCGCTGGCAAGCCAGCTCCTACAGGTTTTGCGGGTGTATGTCGGGTTTGCGGCGCGACACACATCTGTAGGAGCCGGCTTGCTGGCGATGCGAGGGTGAAGCTGCTGCCGCCATCGCTGCGATACGGCGACCGACAAGCCAGCTCGAATCAAAGCTGGTATTGGCAAATCAGAAGCTGTATTTGGCCGTCAGCATGTAGTTTCTCGGATTGCCGTAGGTATCGGTGGAGCCCCAGGTCACGTCGTAGCCAATGGCCGAGTAATACGTGCGGTCAAAGATGTTGTTGGCATTGAGTTGCAGGTCAAGGTGCTTGTTGACCTCATAACCGGCCATCAGGTCAGTCACCGCATAGCTGCCTTGTTCAATGCGATAGCTGCCGTCGGTGAGCGCCACATCGTTGTACATGCGGCTCTGCCAGTAGAGGTTGCCACCGACTCGAAGCTTCTCGAGCGGGCCTTGCAGGCGGTAGACGGTCGAGAGTTTGAACAGATTCTCAGGTTGGTCCGGAGTGAAGCGCTGGTTGTTGTTCGCCGGATCCGAATCCTTCTTGTAGCGGGCACGGGTATAGGTGTAGCCGGCGCCCACTTGCCAGTTCGGGGACAGGGCACCCTGCAATTCCAGATCAAGCCCTTGGCTGCGTACCAGGCCGGAGGATTCATAACAGGTCATTTCCGGGCAGCCCGCCTGATTGTCGGCGACGCTGGCGCGGTTCTTCTGATCAATCTGGAACACGGCCAGGCTGGCGTTCAGGGCACCGTCGAAGTACTCGCCCTTGATGCCGAGTTCGTAGTTTTCACCCACGATAGGGTCAAGCACCTTGCCGGAAATGTCCTTTGAGGTCTGCGGGGTGAAGATGTCGGTATAACTGGCGTAGACCGAGTAGTTGTCATTGAGTCGATAGATCAGGCCCGCGTAGCGCGTGACGTTGCGGGTGACTTTGTAGTCGCCTTCGCCCGTCCGGTTGTCATAGTCATACCAGTCCAGTCGCCCCCCGAGGATCAAGGTCAGCGGGTCGGCAAGGCTCAGCCGCGTGGTCAGGTAGACGCCGTCCTGGCTGGTGACTTCGTGGCTGTCGCCGCTGTGCACGAAATCCGGTTTAGGCGCGCCAATGGGCCACGACAGCGCATAGGGACTGTATTCGCGGGTTTGCAGATTGACTTCGCGTCTGCTCGCACCCACCACCAGTTCATGGGTACGACCGAAGGCTTCGAAGGGGCCGCTGGCGAACCCGTCGAACGCCGTCTGGTCTTCCTCGGGTTTCGACTGGTAGGCCGTGGTCGCGAGCGAGCCCGAGTAGCGCGACAGATACGTGCCGGAGAACACGGCATCCTGCCAGGATTTGGTGGCCGCCAGGTTCAGGCCCCAGCCATTGTCGAAGCGATGCTTGACCTCACCGTACAGGGTGTTGATTTCCTGTTTCTTGTTTTCCCAATCGGTGCCCGGGTAGGTGGAGCGTGGCAAATCCAGATGGTGGCCGTCAGTACCGATAGGAAGGCCGCCCCAGAAGAAGTTGGTCTGGTCTTCCTGACGGGAAAAGCTCAGGGTCGCGGTGGTGTCTTCGCTCAGGTCGGCCTCACCGATCGCATAGAACAAACCGTGATTGGATTCTTCCTTGTCGCGAAAACTGTTCGCATCCTGATAGGTGCCTACCACGCGACCACGCAGAGTGCCGTTTTCGTTCAGCGGGCCGGAAGCGTCAATCTGTCCACGATAGTCATCCCAACTGCCAGCCGCACCGGTCAAGGTTACTTGCGGGGTCGCGGTCGGGCGTTTGCGCACCATGTTGATGGCCGCCGATGGATTGCCGCTGCCGGTGACCAGGCCTGTCGCGCCACGAATGATCTCGACGCGGTCGAACATCGCCAGGTTTGGCTGCACACCGACGTTCCATCCGGTGTACGAACTGGGCAGGCCGTCGTACATGATGTTGTCGATGTCGAAACCGCGCGAACTGTAGGTCTGTCGGCCAGGGCCACTCGACTGATTGAGGAACAGCCCCGGAGTTGCCTTGACGACATCGTTGACGCTGGTCATCGCCTGATCGTCCATGCGCTGGCGTGTGATCACTGTCACTGCCTGTGGGGTTTCTCGCATGGACAGCGGCAGTTTGGTGGCGGTCGACATTTCACCCGTGGTGTACGAGCCCGTGCCCTCGGTGGTTTGACCCAACTGGTCAGCATTGACGTTCACTGCGCCAAGCGTCAAGACATGCTGATCGCTGGATGGCTCATCGGATGCTGCAGTGGTGGTTGCTTCTTGTGCGACTACAAAAGGCGAGGCGCTTGCCAGGGCGACGGCAACGGCGAGAGGGCGGGGCCAAAAAAGTTGCACGCAGAATTCTCCTTACAAAAGGGATTGCAGTTCGTTGAGCAGGAAGTGGGATTTCAGCAGCGGCGGGTGAGCCGTTTTGCGCTACAAGGCGGAGGTGGGGCTTGCACAAAAGCTGATGAGATTACTTGTGATAATCATTCTCAATAGTGTGCCAGATTGGATCCTGGGAAAAAAGCCCTGTTTACCAATTGGTTAACGAAATTTTCACATTCGCAGGGTTTGTCGCAGGGGGACGACGAGGTCCAAGACGTTATCTACAGGGGAGTGCGTCCTCATCTGTAGGAACTGCCGGAGGCTGCGATCTTTTGATCTGGCTTTTTAAAAGATCGCAGCCTCGTTGCACTCGACAGCTCCTACAGGAGGCAATGCGTATTCACCGGTAGACGGGAAAGTACGCGAGGGGAAAGAGGACCGGGAAAGCGGGAAAGAGGGGGAAAGGGCACGGATTTATTTTCCCGCTAGCCTAGCGGCGTTTCATGCAGGTAGATCCATTGGGCGTTGTGGTGATGCATGCCAATGATCGCCACCGAAACCCGTGAGCTTTCGTGCTGGCCGAGGCGATGGGTTTCCTTGTAGCGAATCGCCACGCTGTTGCCTTCCTGCCAGACCGTCTGCAGCTCGCTGATGACGATCTCCAGGCCTGGCTTGGCGCCAACTGCACCTTTGAACATCTGCTCGACCGTCGCCCGGCTGACAATGTCGGCCGAGGTGGTGACCATGGTGAAGTGCTCGGCAAAGGCCGATATCAGTGGTTCCAGCGTGGCCTGGCCCTTACCTTTTGCGTCGGTGAACAGGGTGTGGATCAGCTCGTGCACGTGATGAATGCTGTGGTGCGCCTGTTCAACTATTTTGTTGTGCATGACAGTCCTTTTTTAATGTTCAGCTGACTCAGTTGAAAGAGTGGGCACAGGCCCAGCAGCGCGGCGACGGCAAAGGTCATATGGTAGGCCTGGGTGGTATCGAAATGCTTCGAGAGCAGGTTGAAAACCATCAGGAAGAAGGCAGCGCCGATGCTGAATGACATCTGTCGGTTGATGTTCCAGATGACACTGGCCTTGTGGGTGTCATAGCCCTCGAAGTCCATCAGCGACGTGGTTTGTGCTGTGTTGGCACCGATGCCGCCGCCGATCCCCATCAAGCTGTAGGCGATGACGATCACCAGAGAGTCTGCGGAATCGTTCACCAGTAACAGGGTGGCAATGCCGGCACTGTGCAAGAGCATGCCGAGGGCAAACAGCCGCTTGGCGCCCATCCGGTTATAGACCCGGCCACAGATCAGCATCGCGATGAATGCGCCGAAGGCGTAGAGGATCATGAACATCCCTGTCAGTCGGGCGCTGAAGTGCAGGGTGTTTTGCAGGAAGAAGATGCTCATAAGGTTGACCCCCGTGAACACACCGGGAATCGCGTAATAGATAAAGATGGAGGTGCTGAGTTTTTTGCTTTTGAGCAGGCTCAGTTCAATGATCGGATTTTTGCAGTTGCGGTAGTGCAACCCGTACAGCACGACGAACGTAAAGCCTGCCATGACGAAGAGGGCGGCCAACCATGCCGCAGCGTCACCGCCGTACAACGACAAGCCCATCAGCAGGCTGCCGAGCGCCGCGCTGACCAGTAGCAAGCCCTTGATGTCGGGTCTGGGCAAAGTCGTTGGTCGCGCTTCGTTGATCCAGAACCATGACAGCCATGCTGCGATCAGTGAGAACGGGATATTGCTGTAGAACACCCAGCGCCAGGAGCTACTGTCGACGATGATGCCGCCGATGGTCGGTGAAATGGCAGGCGCAATCAGGGCAACGGCCATGACCAACGTGGATATTTTCGCCCGCTGCTCGCCCTTGAACAGGTTGAACGTCAGTGCCTGTCCGACAGGAATCAACAGGCCGCCGCCAAACCCCTGGACGAAGCGCCAGATCACCAGCTCGTTGAAACTGTTGGCCAGCCCACACATCCACACGGAGGCGGTAAACACGATCATCGAGACGGTGAGGATTTCCCTACTGCCACAACGACCGGCCAACCAGGTGCTGACCGGAATGATCAGTGTCAGCCCCAGAATATAAGCATTAGCCACCCAGGCAACGTCTGAAGTACCGACGTGCAGCGCTGCCGATATACTCGGTAATGCGACCGCTGACATAAAGATGTTAGTGCAGTCTATAAAAAAGCCGATCAGAAATATCAGTGCAACTTTGTAGCGGTAGGTCATGTTGTTTCCCCTTTGCCGCAAAGCATAGGGTCGGTGGACTTGAACTGTCGATGCGATTATCCTTGAAGCAATGTTTGACGGGATTTGACAGTGAGCCCATATTTCCATGCACACTCATCTTAATCGGGTCCAGACATTCCTGGCCGTGGTCGATTTTGGTTCTTACACCAAGGCCGCCAATTACCTGAACATCAGCAAGGCCATGGCCAGCCTGCACGTCAAGGCGCTGGAGGACGTGCTGTCAGCGACCTTGCTAATTAGAAATACCCGAAATATATCCCTCACGGAAATCGGTCAGGACTTTTATGAAGAATTCAAAGGCATTGTCGCAGACATCGATAATGCCTTCGATAACGTATTGAAAGGGCATGATCGGGTGTCCGGCAAGTTGCGCTTCAGTTCCACCAGTGAATACGGCGAGGCCTATATTCTTCCGTTGATACCGCAGTTTATAGAGCGCTACCCGGAAATAAAAATCTGCTATAATTTCAACTCGTCACTCAATGATCTGGTGGCGGAAAAGTTGGACCTGGTCATCCGTCTGGGCAATTTGGCGGACTCGGCTTTCAAGAGTCGTAAACTGGCCGATTATGAAGTTGTAATGGTGGCTACCGAGGCGTTTCTTGCCCGTCACCCGGTGCAGAATCCTCAGGACCTGAACTCGGTGCCGTGGATCGCCAACAGCAACCTGCAGGCACCGACCCAGTGGACACTGCGCCATCCGCACCTGGGGACTGTCGAGATCAACGGGGTTAATCAGTTTGAATCCAACTCTTCCACGGCCATCCGCTCCATGACCTTGTCGTCCCTGGGTGTCTCGGTGCTGCCCGCTTGGGTGGTCAAGGATGACATCGCCAGCAAGCGGCTGATCCGTTTGCTGCCCGACTATTCGTTGCCCTCGCAGTCAGTCAACGTGGTATTCCCCAATAGCCCGCATTTGCCCCATAAATCGAGGGCGTTCATTGATTTCCTGTTGCTGCATCTGTCGCAGTAAAGCACCCGATAAAAGCCGCTGAATCGAGAGATTCAGCGGCTTTCGTTTACCCGATACCCGCTTGCTGCGGGCGGCGTTCCGACGATGGCGCGTGTGAAATCGCCATCGCCGGCAAGCCGGGCTCCTACAGGTTTTGCGTCAACCCAAATCCCGTGCACACGCCCCGATCCGTAGGAGCCGGCTTGCTGGCGATGGCGCCCGTGAAATCGCCATCGCCGGCAAGCCGGACTCCTACAGGTTTTGGTCAACCCAAATTTCGAGCACGCACGCCGATCCGTAGGAGCCGGCTTGCTGCGGGCGGCGTTCCGACGATGGCGCCCGTGAAATCGCCATCGCCGGCAAGCCGGGCTCCTACAGGTTTTGTGTCAACCCAAATCCCGTGCACACGCCCCGATCCGTAGGAGCCGGCTTGCTGCGGGCGGCGTTCCGACGATGGCGCCCGTGAAATCGCCATCGCCGGCAAGCCGGGCTCCTACAGGTTTTGCGTCAACCCGAATTCCGAACGACGCGCCTCGATCCGTAGGAACCGCAGGTTGCGATCTTTGATCTGGCTTTTAAGTTTCAAAAGTAATATCCAATATTGACGTTCGTCCGGTAGTACCACTCATTACTGCCCACCGAACTGGTATTGGTAAACCCCGTGCCATTCTCTGCGCCGCCATAGGGGTTGGCGTTTTTCGCCCAGGTGAAATCGACCCACGCCATGATCGGCATCGCCAGGAACTGTGCGCCCACGGTGTACATTTGCGAGTCGTCCCAGCCGCTCTCGTCTTTCATCATGCGGCTGTAGTCGTTGTACAGTTTGATCTTCTTCAAGGGCCCCAGTTTCGGCGTCGGGATGTCGTAGGCGACGTTCAGCGAAGCGATGGTGGCCTTGGCGGCAATCAGGTAGGCCGGCGTCAGGCCGTTGCTGCCCATCAGTATTGAATTGTCGCTGACGCCTGCCGGGTTTTTCGGGTCGTATTCGTAGCGAATGCCCTGGCTGCTGACGGTCCACTGGCCGGCGTTGATGATGGCGTGGATGCCGCCGGCCCAGTAGTCGCCGTCGTCCCTGGTGGTGGCGTTGTAGAGCTGGGCGGTGGCCAGCGATGCGCCGAGTTCGGTCTTCCAGCCATCGTTGACAAAGGTTCGCGCTACGCGGGCGTTGAGCTGGTTGTGTTTCTCGTTGTCCTGGCGCGACTGGGTGAAGGGGATGGCATTGTCCTTTAAGTCGGCATAGCGCCCGACTTCCGGCGAGTAGCGGATGTCGGACGGCAACATGCGCGGGAAGTAGCCTAGTTGCAGGTCCCAGTCCTTGTCCTTGTAGCTGTACTTCAAACCGGTGCCGGCGCTGACGCCGTACCCCATGAAGAAGGGCAGGTGATAGCTCCAGCCGAATTGCGGGTAGGGTTCCAGCCCGAACGGTTTGAACGGCGCGCCCACCTGCAGATTGGAGTTGGCGTTCAGGCGATAGCCGACGAAGCCGCGATCGATGGAGCGTTTGCCGTCGTCCTGGAACCAGTAGCCGACATCGCTGTAGAGGTTCTTGTAAGTCGCTTGCACATCGATGCGGAAGGTGTCGAACAGAAACCGCCCGTTGTTTTCGGTGGTGTCCCAATGCTCGTCGCGGTAGTTGGTGCGCAAGGCGCCGCCGATGTCCAGGCTGCTCTGGCCGTCATCGCTGCGCCAGGCGATATGCGGAAACGGCTTCTTGCCGGTGGTCGACGACTCGGGGGCGGCAGGGCCGGGTTCGCCGGCGAAGCTGACGCAGCTGCTGATGATCAGTCCCAGGCCTATAACGTACTTCTTCATGCTGACTCCCCTGCGAAGTTGAGCACTGCAAAGTGACCGGCAACACTTTCCCGCTCGCCTTAAAGTGGCAATAAAGGGAAGGCTCATGTGTTGCTGTTATGCAGTGTGTTTTTTTGTTTGGGCTGTTTCGTAGGTAATACGGTGTCTGACCTATGAACCTGTCAGGGATAGAGCAGAAACCATGCCAGTACCGGCCTGGATCGTTGCTTAGTAAAAAATCCAGGTAAAACAATTGTTTATATGGGAAACGCGTTTTTATGTATTGCCTGCGAAACAGCGCGTTCAGGGGGTAACCAAACTGCACGTTAGTTGTGCGGCGATTACTTTCCGCGCATTAAAAAGGCCGGCTAAAAAGCCGGCCTGTTCAAGGGATGAAATAACGCAAAGTGACTACAGGTCGAGTACCAGTCGCCGGCTCTTGCACCCCGAAACACAGACCATCATGGATTTGTTCGCGGCACGTTCGGCTTTGGTCAGCACGCCGTCACGGTGATCGACATCACCTTCCAGGACCCGTGTTTCACACGAACCGCACACCCCCTCGCGACAGCTGTGCTCGATGTCACAACCGGCCTCGAGCAGCACGTCGAGCAAGCTCAGACCCGGCTCGATGGACAACGTCTTGCCGGACTTTTTCAGCTCGACGCTGTAGCTGCTCTGCGCGTCTTCGGACGGCGGCAGTTCGGCCGCGGCAAAACGCTCGATGTGCGCATGGGGATAGCCGAGGCCTTCGCAGGTGCTTTCGAAGGCATCGAGCATCGGCGTCGGACCGCAGCAGTAAAAATGCGTGTCGTCGGGCTGGCCAGCCAGGTAGGCGCTGAGGTCTGGCGGCATGCCTTTTTCGTCGTTGAAGTGGTAGACCACCTTGGCGCTCAGGCCGCTGAGTTCTTCCACCAGTGCGGCTTCCTGGCGCGAACGGGCGCAGTAGATCAGCTCGGCGGATTTTCCCAGGGCCAGCAGCTGGCGGAACATGCAGTAGATCGGCGTGATACCGATACCACCGGCCACCAGCACGCTGTGCCTGGCGCTCAGGTCGAGCTGGAAGTTGTTGCGCGGCGACGAGATCGGCAGTTGCATGCCGACCCGCAATTGCCCGTGCACATATTCCGAACCGCCACGGCTGTTGCGATCACGCAGTATGCCGACCACGTAGCGGCCACGGTCGCTCGGCGAGTTGAGCAACGAGTAGCTGCGCACCAGGCCGTTGGGCAGGTGCAAGTCGATATGCGAGCCGGCTTCGAACGGGGCGAACACGGTGTCGCCGTAGGGCCGCAACTCGACGCTGATGATGCCTTCGGCTTCGTAGCGCAAGGTGTGCACGAGCGCGGTGTTAGGGGAGGAATGGGACATCGGTCACCTCTTTTCGACAGTTCGCAAATCGACACACACGCCGGCCAGAACACAATGCACGATCAGGTTCATGGCAACTGCTTCGCGTCGATCAGCTCAAGCTGAGCCTTGGCAGCGTTTTTCAGGTAGCGACGCAGGCGCACCACACCGAGGTCATGCTGGTAGAGGTTCTCCCGCTGGTTGGCGTCCGGTTCCATGAATTCGAGCAGCACCCGATCCTGTTCCAGCACCGCCCAGTGGCGGGCTTCCAGACGGTTCTTGTAGAGGAAGCGCCAGGTGTCGCGCTGCCAGCCGGTCAGTGGCCGGCAACGCCAGTGGAACACCGCCGACAAGGAGGTGCTGCTCGGCGTGTAGCTGCCGATGATGGTGAAGTTGCCGCCCGGGCCGCCGGTTTTCGGGTAAGGGATTTCCAGGCGCAGCCAGTGGCAGCTGTCGTCCATGAATTCGGTCCAGTCGAAGTTCACCCCGCGCTGGCCTTCTTTCTCGAAGAAGAAACCCTTGTCGGTGTCACGGGTGACGAATTTGGCGGTGGCTTCGCCTTCGCTCATGGAGTGCGACATCTTGTGCAGGTAAGTGCCGTGCATCGGGTCCATGACGTTGTCGATGACATAGCGGTAGTCGCCTTGCCACTCGGCGTAGCACAGGAAGCTGCTCCACTCCGGGGAGCTCAGTTGCTCGGGCAGCACCAGTTCCGGCGGATTTTCAACGTGCGGTTCGACGGCGTTGTAGAGAAAGATTGCGCCGGCGGCTTCACGGGTGTGGAACATGCGGGTCGGGCGGCTGCCTTCGAGTTTGCAACCGGGGCTGCCGGGGACCTTGGTGACGGTGCCATCGCAGCGCACTTCGACGCCGTGGTAAGGGCACTGCAGGCGGTCGCCCAGCACCGGTCCCTGGGACAACGGCGCGCCGCGATGCGGGCAGTGGTCTTCGAGGGCATGCACGCTGCCGTCATTGTCGCGCCACAGGGCGATCTTGTAGCCCAGTCGACGGATCGACACCGGCTTCTCGCCCAGTTGGTCAGACGGCAGGACGGGGAACCAGAGGTTCTTCAAGCCGTTTGCCAGGAGGTGTTCTACAGGATCGACGGTTGTGTTCATGTTCATTTTTTATTTACCTCCGGCGGGTCATTCGCCCAGCCGAGCCATCAGGGTTTTATAGGCGTCTGGTGTCCACTCACCGGTGGTCAGCGGGCAGGGCGGCCCAGCCAGGTTCAGGTGCGCGAGCAGCTCGGGCAACTCGGTCACGCCGTTGCCGAAGGCGCGTTCGATGGAATCGCCGAGCAGATCCTCGAACTGGGTATTGGGGCGTTTACGGGCCTGATGCGGCTCCAGGCAGGGTTCGGTATTGCGCATCTCAAGGACCTCCATTGCGTACCCGTTCGCGGATCATTTCGCGCACGGGAATAAAGTCATACGAGGGCATCGGCAAGTTTTCACCGAGGCCCGTGTCACGTTCAGGCCGCGTTCGGTGTCGGCACTGTCCAGGCGTCATAGCCGTAAACCCAATCGGCGTTGCCACCGTCTTTGAGCCATTGATTGCCACGCGAGCCGATCTGGATCTGGCTGGTGCGTTGCAGTCTCGCCTGCTGGTAAGCCTGCAGAGCATCAGCAATCCGAGCCTTACTGTTCAGCCCCTGCAGATGGCGCGCGAGCACCACTGCATCTTCGATTGCCTGGCCGGCACCTTGAGCCATGAACGGCATCATCGGATGGCAAGCGTCGCCCAGCAGGGTCATCGAACCTTTGGACCAGAACGGCAACGGATCGCGTTCATACAGCGCGGTCTTTAGCACGTCGCTGCAGGCATCGAGCAAGGCACGGGCATCCGGATGGAAGTCCCGATAGTGGCTACGCAATTCATCGGCATCCCCGGCGCTGGTCCAGGACTCTTCATGCCAGCTGTCCTGTGCGGTGGTGGCGAAGATGAAAATGTCCCGGCCTTGATTCAGCGGAAAGGTCACGATCTGGCTTTGCGGGGTCGGCCCCCACCATTTGGTGAACGCCTGAATGTTGGGCACATGCGCGACGCTGTCGGCCGGCACAACGGCGCGGTAGGCGACCACTCCGGTAAAACGTGGTTGCTCATCACCGAACAGCGCATTGCGCACCACCGAATGAATGCCGTCAGCGCCGATCAACAGATCGGTGAGGTGGCGGCTGCCATCCTTGAAGTGCAATTCGATACCGTCGGCGGTTTGCAACACGCGCTCGGCGCGCTTGGCAAACTGCACTTGTTCTTGCGGGAAGACATTGGCCAGTGCGGCCAACAGGTCGGCGCGGTGGATGGTCAGTTGCGGCGCGCCGTATTTCTGTTCGGCGGCATCGGACATTTCCAGGCGCGAGGTTTCCACGCCGCTGTCCCACATCCGGCTGATCCGGTGAGTGGGACGAGCAGCGGGAATACGCACTGCTGGACCGACACCCAACCCATCCAGGGCATGCACGGCGTTAGGTGTCAGGTTGATGTCGGCTCCGACCCGCAAAAAGGCTTTGGACTGTTCGAACACGGTGACGTTATGGCCGACACGGTGCAGGGCAATGGCGGCGGTCAGTCCACCGATCCCGGCGCCGGCAATGGCGATATTCAGCGAAGACATGTACGACTCCTGCTCAGGACTTGGGTTTATCGGTGAGGAACTTGCCCTTCGGTGCCTCGACGTTTTGCTGGCGGCGGGTATTGCCGTCGATGCCGCCGGCAATCGCCCATTCGGCGAAGACGGTCGGCCCGGGTTCGAAGGTGCGTGGCTGCCATTCGCCGGTCAGTTGGTCTTCGTCGGCGTAGTACTCGACCAGCGCGCCGGCCGGGTTCTTGAAGTACCAGAAGAACGCCGACGACACCGGGTGTCGCCCCGGGCCGATTTCCGTGGCCCAGCCGCTGCGGGAAATGTGCATGCCGCCACCGAACACTTCGTGCACATCGCGCACGGTGAAGGCGACGTGGTTGAGGCCGGCGCGCGGAGCAGGCAGTTGCAGCATGAACAGGTCGTGGTGACCGCCTTCTTCAGCGGTGCGCAGGAACGCGCCGCGATCTGGATAACGGTCCGAGGCCTGGAAGCCGAAGCGTTCGTGATAGAAGGCTTCGCAGGCGTTGACGTCCTTGACGAAAAACACCACATGCCCGACTTCGATCGGCGTGGCGCGATCGTAGATCGGTGCGGCCTTGTTGATCCGGCCCTTGGTTTGCCAGGTGTTGTGGCCGCTGCACTCGATGTCCAGTTCGCGCTTGCGAGTCACTTGCAGACGGATCGCCAGGCCATTGGGGTCGGTGCAGCCGATACGACCGTTGGCTTCGATGAAGCCCGGGTCGTTGGCGATGCGTTCGCTGTAGAGCTTGAGGTCGGCGTCGCTTTCGACGCCCCAGACCACTTCGCGTACGGTCGAACCGGGTTCGATGGCCGGCGGCAGGCCAGCCTTGTTGATATCGGCGAGCACCACACGGCAGCCGTTGAGGGTTTCGAAGATCACCTCGTCAGCTTGCTCGCTGACTTTGCTCAGGCCCCAGTCACTGAAGAACCGTGCGCTGGTCTCCAGGTCTTCGACACCGTAGGTGACTTCATCAATGCCTAAAACGCTCATAACCCCACCTCACGTTGCACACCGGCCCAGGCCAGTGGCTGTTCATTCATGCCCCAATAAAGGCTTTTCTGTTCCATGTACTGCAGGATGCCCAGGCGTCCTTTTTCACGGCCCAGGCCGCTGTCGCGCCAGCCGCCGAACGGGGTGGAAATCGAGAACTGCTTGTAGGTGTTGATCCACACCGTACCGGCCTGGATTTTTCGACCCAGGGCCCAGGCGCGCTTGTAGTCGCGGGTCCAGATACCGGCGGCGAGGGCGTACAGGCTGTTGTTGGCCTGCTCGAGCAATTGCGCTTCGTCGTCGAACGGCATGGCCACCAGCACCGGGCCGAAGATTTCTTCCTGGCACACCTGCTGGCTGTTGTTCAGACCTTCGAGGATGGTCGGCGGATAGTAGTAACCCTGATCAAAAACACCGCCGCTCGGACGCTGGCCTCCGAGCAGCAGGCGTCCGCCTTCAGCCAGCCCGAGTGCCACATAACGTTCCACAGATTCACGGTGAGCGGCGCTGATCAGCGGGCCCATTTGCGTGCGCTCGTCCGCCGGATCACCGACCCGCAGCTCGGCCGCCGCCGCCACCAGCCGCGCCATGAACGGCTCGTACAGCGCGCGGGCGACGAACAGCCGCGAGCCGGCGATGCAGGCTTCGCCCGAAGAACTGAAGATGCCGTACAACACACCGGCCACCGCGTGGTCGAGGTCGGCGTCTTCCAGGACGATGGTCGGCGATTTGCCGCCCAGTTCCAGGGACACTGGCATCATCTTGTCGGCGGCGATGTGGGCAATGTGCTTGCCGGTCCTGGTGCCGCCGGTGAACGATACGCGCTTGACCAGCGGGTGACGGGTCAGGGCATCGCCGAGCAGCGAACCCTTGCCCGGCAACACGCTGAGCAGGCCTTTGGGCAACCCGGCGTCTTCGCAGATGCGCGCCAGCTGCAAGGCCATCAGCGGAGTGATTTCCGCCGGCTTGATCACCACCGCGTTGCCGGCCGCCAGCGCCGGGGCGACTTTCTGCGCTTCGCTGGCAATCGGTGAGTTCCACGGCGTGATCGCGGCGATCACGCCCATCGGATCAAAGACGCTCATGCTGACGAAGTCACCCCGGGACGGCGTGATGGTTTCCTCGAGGGTCTCACAGGCCGCAGCGAAGAACTGGAAAGTGCCGGCGGCACTGGCTATCAGGGCACGGGTTTCGTTGATCGGCTTGCCGTTGTCCTGGCGTTGCAACTGCGCCAGTTCTTCGCTGCGCTCACGGATCAGCTCGGCGATGCGATAGAGCACGCTGGCGCGTTCATGGGGTTTGCGCTGCGCCCAGCCGCTGTGCAGAAACGCCTGGTGGGCGCCTTGCACGGCGTCTTCCACGTCTTCGACACTGGCGGCGTTGAGCCAGGCCACGGCTTCGCCGGTGGCCGGGTAGCAGGTGGCGTAACGCTCACCGCGCCCCAGTCGCCACTGGCCGGCAATGCAGATCGGTAAAGTCTGTTCGAGAGTCATCGGATTACCTCAGCTTTAAGCTGCAAGCTGCGAGCTGCAAGAAGAAGCAAAGGCAACGCAGTACGCCTTTACTAGCAGCTTGAAGCTTGCAGCTTGAAGCTGTTCCTCATTCATATCGAAATCGCGTGGGCGTGGTTGCCCAAGGCGCGGACGACGCTGTAGACGGTCAACGCCGAAGTCTTCGGGTTGGCCAGCAGCGGTTTGCCACGCAAGCTCAGTTCGAACCCGCCAAAGGCGCCACGGGCTTCGAAGTGATGCACGTTCTCCTCGCTGAGCGGGTCGGCGATCAGGGTCACATGGGTGCGATCCAGGCCGAGCCCGGCCAGCGACAAGGTCGCGGCGACGTTGGCGTTTTTCGGGTAGAGGCGGGCCGCTTCGCGGGCGCTGCCCTGGAAAATCACCGTGGCTTCGGTGAGGCTGTCCAGGTCGAATGCCTGCTCCGCCGGGGTGTTTTTCCAGGCGCGCGCCGGTTTGCGTCCGGTGTAGTCGACCGAGTCCAGGCCGCCGACCTTGGCCGCCGACAAGGCGTCGATGCCGCCGATGGCGCCGGGCAGCAATTCGATGCGGGTCTGACCACGTTCGGCCGCCGCTTCCAGGCGCTCCACCAGGCCCACTTCGGACAGCGCGCCGACCGAGACGATCAGGCAGGCAATGCCCCGCTCCAGGGCCGGCAACACGTGTTCTTCGATGGCCTTGTGGCCGGCGCACTCGACCAGCAAGTCGGGGCGCGCGTCGGCCGGCAAGGCCGTGAGCACCTGCGGCGGTTGTTTGAAACTGGCCAGCCGCTGGCGTACCAGCTCTTCGGAACCGGCCGAGGCGATGACGTAGTCGACGCACAACTGCGGGTCTTTCTCCAGCAGTTCGAGTACGCCAACGCCAATGGCGCCGCAGCCGATCATAGTGATATGCAACATGGCGAAGTCCTCAGGCCGTGGCTTTCTGCGCTTTGGTTTCGCTGTTGGGCGGACCGGCGAACTGGGTGGCAAAACTGCCGACGCTGAGCATGTCCACTTCCAGCAGGAACGGGCCGGGTTGCGCCAGCGCACCGTCGACGACCTTGCCGAAATCCTTGAGGTCGGTGACCAGGCCATGGCGCAGGTTCAGCGATTCGGCCAGCTTGGAATAATCCGGGGTGTGCAGGTCGACGTAGCAATGGCGACTGCCGTACACCGCGTCCTGGATGTTGCGGATCACCCCGTAGCGCTGGTCGTTCATCAGCAGGATCACCACGTTGGCGTTCTCTTGCACCAGCGTCGCCAGCTCGCCGAGGTTGAGGATGAAACCGCCGTCACCGGCCAGGGCGAACACCTTGCGCTCAGGCGCGGTTTCCGCTGCCGCCACGGCCGCGCCGATGCCCATCGACAGACCCTGGCCAATGCCGCCACCCAATGCATGCACGCCAGCGCGTGGGTGGTACAACGTCAGCAGGCGGTTGCCCCAGATGCTGTTGGACAGCGTGACGTCGCGCACCCAGGAGAAGTTGCGTCCGGTGAGCGCTTGCAGCTGTTCGACCATGGCCGAGTACGGGCCGAGGTCGGCGATCAGTTGCGTGCGGGATTTTTCACGCACTTGCTTGAGCTCGGCGAGGAAGGTCGGGTCGATCTGCAGGCGACCTTCCAGGCGATCGGCCAGGCCTTCGAGCGCCAGCGCCGAATCACCGCAGATGAACAGCTCGCTGTTGTAGCTGCGCCCTTCGATGGCCGGGTTGGCGTCGATGCGCAGGGTATTGCGTGGCAGCTTCAGCGCGTACTTGAACGTCTCGTTGCTGCGCAGGCGTGAACCAGCGATCAGCAGGGCGTCGCAGCTTTGCAGGAACTGCTCGACCAGTTTGTTTTGCGAGAAGGCACCGAGGCAGCGTTCGTCATCTTCATTGACCACACCGCGACCCTGGGTCGAGGTGATCACGCCGACGCCCATGTCCAGCAGGCGCTTGACCTGCGGGCCGGCATGCCGCGCGCCGCCGCCGAGCCACAACAGCGGGCGGGTGGCCGTGGCCAGGCGCTCGGCCACCAGGTCCAGCGCTTCCGGTGCAGGCACGGCCACCGGAATCGGCAACGGCGACAGGTCGGTGGGCATCGGGATGAAGGTCGACTGGATGTCGATCGGGATTTCCACGCTCACCGGGCCGGTCGGCGCGGTCAGGGCGGTCTGCACGGCCAGCTTCATGGTGCTGAGTGCGGTTTCGACGCTGCGCACGCGGAACGCCGCCTTGGACACCGCCTTGAGCATGGTCAGCTGATCGCGGGCTTCGTGGATGTAGGCGAAGTCCTGGTCCAGGTACGGCGTTTCGATCTGCCCGGTGATGTGCAACAGCGGCGTGCCGGCGGTCAGCGCTTCGACCATCGCCCCCGCCGCGTTACCCGCCGCAGTGCCGGTGGACGTCAGGCACACACCCAGGCCACCGGTGGTGCGGGCGTAGGCGTCGGCCATGTTGGTCGCGCCGGCTTCACCGCGGGCCATGACGAAGCGGATGTTGCCGCGCACGGCGAACGCATCGAGGATCGGCATGTTGTGGATCGAGATCACACCGAACGCGGCCTTGACCTCGCATTGCTCGAGAAACGCGGTGATGGCAGCGCCAACGGTGACAGTATTTTCATTACGCATGGCGGGACAGGCCTCCAGAAACATCGATATGGCTGCCTGTGGTGTAAGCCGACAGAGGCGAGGCCAGGAACAGGATTGCGCGGGCCGCTTCGATCGGCAGGCCCAGGCGCCCCAGGGGAATATGTTTGCGTTGTGCCAGCTGGGCGGTCCATTGGCCCCAGTCCAGCTCCCGTTCTTCGCGGGCTTCGAAACGCCGGCGCCATTGCCCGGACTCGACCAGGCCAATGAGGATGCCGTTGACCCGAATGCCATCGACGGCAAATTCGGTGGCCATCGAGCGCACCAGGTTCATCACCCCGGCGCGCGCGGCCGAGGTGGCGACCATGTGCGGTTCCGGCTGGCTGGCCAGCAGCGAGTTGACACAGACGATGGCGGCGTTGGCCTGACCTTGCAGCTGAGCCTTGAAGGCGCGGACCGGGTTGATCACCGAGAAGAATTTCAGATTCAGTTCTTCGGTCCAGGCGCTGTCGGTGGTGTCGGCGAAGGTCGACACGCGACCTTGGCCGGCGTTGTTGATCAGCACGCTGGCGGGTCCCAGGGCAGCAAGGCTGGCGGCGGCGAAGTCGTTGACCGAGTCGGCGTCCAGGACGTTGCAGACCTGGGCGAGCAAGCGCGCCAGGGGAAAACGTTCACGCAACTGGTCTTCGGCGCTGCGCAGGCGATCTTCGTCGCGACCGCAGAAGGCCACGGCCGCACCGGCCTCGAGCAGCAGCTCGACACAGGCCAGGCCGATGCCCGATGAGCCGCCGGTGACGATCGCGGTGCTGTCCTGCAGTTGATAGAGACTCATTTCAATCCCTCATCAGGGCCGTTACGCGGTTGTGGCCGTCGTGGCCGGTCGCGCTGTTGTAATCGAGCAACCGCGACAGTTCGTCGGCGCTGCGCCGTACCTGCAGGAGCAATTCGTTAAAGTTGACGTGGGCGATCTGCGTAGTCGGAATCGTCACGCCCAGCGCCGCGACGATCTGCCCGGATTGATCGCGCACCGGCGCGGCCACCGAGGAAATCGCCGACTCGAAGAAGCCTTCGCCGCTGACAAATCCGCGTTGGCGGTCGGCCTGGACCATGTCGAACAGCTCCATCACGGTCTTTGGCGTGCACGGCGAAAACTGTTCCAGATGATCTTCCGGGTAGAGTTCGCGCAACTCGGCCAGCGACAGGTCTTCGAGCAGGATGCGCCCGAGCACGGTGGCGTGGGCGGGCAGTCGCGTGCCGACGTTCACCGCGCTGGAGAACACTGACGGCGGCGAGACTTTGGCCACGTAGACGATCGAGCGGCCGTCGCGCACCACCAGGTTGCTCGGGTAGTTGAGGCGGTCGCACAGGCGGGCCAGCAGCGGCTGGCCGAGCTCGGTCAGTTCCAGTGAGGCAAGGTATTCGAAGCCCAGGCGCAGCACCGACATGCCGAGGCGGTATTCGTTGCCGCTGCGGGTGACGAAGCCCATGGTTTCCAGCGTCGTCAGCAGGCGAAAGATGGTCGAGCGCGGCAGCGACAGACGCCGGGCCAGTTCCGGCGCGGTCAGCGTGCGGTTGCGCCGGCTGAATTCGCACAGCAGCAGCAGGCCGCGCTCCAGGCCCGGCACGATGTATTTGTCCTGAGCGTCCTTCAGCAGATCTGAATCGTTCATAGCGATGCACCTGTCAGGGATTCTTCGATGGCGCAGGCCAGGCGGCCCGCCACCACACTAGGTTGTTCGATGGGACTGGCGTGTCCGGCATCGTTGATAAGCTCGAAAGTGCCGCCCAGGGCCTTGGCCAGGGTCTCGCAGCTTTCGGGAACGGTGATGCCGTCGGCGTCGCCGCAATGCACTTCGCAAGGCATGGTCAGCGGTGCATGGCGCAGCAGGTCGTCGCCGCACAGCAGCTCGATGGCCTGGCGATAACCCTCGGGATTGAGTCGCGCCATGTTCCACCGCACCCAGGCCTGTGCCTGAGGGCTGGCAGCGGGGGAGAGCATGTGGGCACTGCGTTGCTCGGCCATCTGTTCAATGCCCAGCTGTTCCAGGGCCTGCAGGCGTTTGTCGCGCACTTGCTGGCGCTGCACGGCGCGCGCTGGATGCCCGTAGCCCTGGGCCGGGCTGATCAACACCAGGCGGCTGATACGCTGTTGCTGCACGCCGCTGGCGAAAGCGACGGCGGTAATCGCCCCGAGGGAGTGCCCCACCAGCACGCAGCGCTGGATGCCCAGGGCGTCGAGCATCTGCAGCAGCCGTTCGGCATAATCCGACGCATCCGGAGCCAGGGCTCGCAGCGGCGTCGAATCGCCGTAGCCCGGCGCGTCCCAGGCAATCACCCGGGCGTTGCGGCCCAGTTCCTGCGCCACCGCCAACCACGACGCCGAGCCCGAGCCGATCCCGTGCAACAACACAATGGCCGGCCCGCTTCCGCATTCGCGAAAGGCCTGGCGAGCACCGGCGAGCTCAAGCAGGCGCTGCGGGAAGTGCAGGGCCAGCTGCGCCTGGAGATCGGCGGTGAGCGACGGAGCGTGATGATCGATGGCGTGCGACATGGGCTTATCCGCGCTTGATCGAGGCCAGGGGGTGTTCTGGCGGGTAGGTCGGGGTCAGCGGTTTTTTCGCGCCGAGCATCACGCACATCAACGCGTCTTCATCGCCGATGTTGATCTCTTCGCGGTACACGCCGGGCGGCACGGAAATCACGTCGCGGTCGGTGAGGATGGTTTCGAATCGCTCGCCGTCCTTCTCGATCACCACCTTGAGTTTGCCGCGCAGCACGAAAAACACTTCTTCGACGTCGGTGTGCAGGTGCGGCGGGCCTTCGTGACCGGCCGGAATCACCATGGTCGAAAACGTGAAGTTCTCCGACGGGATGGTGTTCATGTCCGAGGTCACGCCGGTGCCACCGGTGCCGATGTAGCGCATTTGTGCGCGGCGGAATTTCGGGTCGTAGTCGGCCTGGAACTTCAGGGCGTTCCAGTCGTACTTGCGGGTCTCATAACGGGCGATGCGGGTGTTCATCCAGCTTTCCAGATCGCTGCCGGCGGGTTGTTCCCAGCTTTTCGGGGTTTGTTGCTGTGCTGATAAATCGGTCATGGCTGTCTCCAGATCAAGTCAAGGCATGACGAACCCGCCGTTGACCGGCAGGGTTTGTCCAGTGATGAAACGGGCGAGGTCGGACAGCGCGAACAGCACGGCGCCGCTGACGTCCTCGGGAAGTTGTGGGCGTTGAATCGCCCGTTGATCGTTGTACAAACGGTGGCGCGCCTCGGGCACATAGGCCGTGGCTTCGACCAGCACCAGGCCGGGTGCGATGGCGTTGACCGTGATGTTGTCGGTCCCCAGTTCACGGGCCAGGCTGCGGGTCATGGCGATGATTGCGCCCTTGCTCGCGACATACGCCAGCAGGTTCGGCGCGCCCCACAGCGGGGTGTCGGACGCCAGGTTGACGATGGCGCCCTGGCCGCTGGCGCGCAGGGCCGGCAGGCACGCCTTGGTCATCAACCAGGTGCCGCGCACGTTGACTTGCATCACCTGGTCCCAGGTGTCCAGGGTCAGCTCTTCGCAGGTCTTGCCACCGGAATTGGTGATCGAGGCGTTGTTCACCAGTCCGTCCAACCCTCCGAGCAAACGGGTAGTTTCGGCGATGCAGGCATCGATCGAATCCGGCTGCGCCAGGTCGACCGTGACGCCATGCACGTCCAGGCCTTCGGCGACCAGTTCGGCGGCCGATTGCTGCACGCGTTCGGCGAGGATGTCGGCGATCACCACCTGGGCACCGGCGCGGCCGATGGCCTGGGCAAAGGCGTAACCCAGTCCGCGGGCGCCACCGGTGACCAGTACGCGACGGCCTTCGAGCAAGCGATTGAAGGTGGTCATCATTGGGTACTCAACATGGCTTTGGGCATGTAGTGCAGGACGCGTTTTTCGCTCCAGACCACCGCGCCGTAGGCGAGCACACCGATCAGCGTGAGCATGACGATGGCGACGAACACGCCCGCGGTATTGCCTTGGCCTTCGGCATCGACCAGCAGGAAGCCCAGGCCCTGGTTACCGCCGACCAGTTCACCGACGGTGACGCCGATGACGGCCAGGGTCGAAGCAATGCGCAGGCCGGAGAACAGCGCGGCCATGGCCGAGGGGAACTCCACCAGGCGGAAGATCTGCCAGCGGCTGGCGTTCATGGTCCGCACCAGGTTGATCATGTCCGGGTCCACGGTGCGGATGGCCGACAGCACGTTGATCATCACCGGGAAGAACACGATCAGGATGGCGATCAGGATCTTCGGGTAGATGGTGTAGCCCAGCCACATGACGAACAGCGGGGCGAAGGCGACTTTCGGGGCGATCTGCAGCGCCAGGATGTACGGCGACAGCATGGCCTCGGCGGCGGGCGAGAGGCCCAGCGACACGCCGATCACCACACCGAGCAGGGCACCCAGGCCAAAACCGACGATGATTTCGAAGGCGGTGATCAGGGTGTGTTGCCAAAGGCCGCCGCTGTGCCACATCACCAGGCCTTCCTGGGCCACGCGGCTCAGCTGCGGCATGACGAATTCGGGCATGCCGAGCAATCCCGGGCCCCACTGCCAGAGCACCAGGAACAGGATCAGCAGGGCGACGCTGCCGAGCATGGAATTACTGAGGTTTTTCATCGTGTCGTTACCTTGTCGTCACTGGCCGTCATTGCGCGGCTGTTTGGGTGTCGATGAACTGGTTGGTGTACAGGTCGTCGAGCTTGGGCTCCTGGGTGACGATGCCTTCGCTGACATAGAACTGGCGGACCGCTTCGAGTCGCGCCGGATCGATACGACCCAATACGGTCTGGTTGGCGTAGACATGCTCGACGTAGAGCTTGAAGATCTTCTCCAGCGAGTCTTCCTTGCCGGCATAGGCGGGTACTGCCTTGGCAAAGGTCACGGCGGCAGCCCGTGGGTCGGCAATGATGTCGCGCATGCCCTGCAGGGTTGCCTGGACCGCGCCGCGAACGATATCGGGGTGATTCTTGATCGCGTCGTCGGAGGCGAGGATCGACTGGGCCATGCTTTCGAAAATCTGCGATTGCGGTATCAGCTTGATCTTCAACCCGGCTTCTTCGGCGTTGACCACCCAGTCCGGCACACCGGCCATCGCCTCGGCTTTGTTGGCCGAGAACAATTGCCAGACACCGGCCGGGCCGGCGGCCTGGATGTTCACATCGTTCTTGCTCAGGCCAGCTTTGCGCAGGGAGGCGAGCAGGGCGTAGTAGGTGGTGTCCGAGTAGGACATCACCGTCATGGTCTTGCCCTTGAGGTCGCTGATGGAGTTGATGTTTTGCTCGGCATTGGTGGCGATCATGGTCACGCCGCCGGCACCCAGCACCGCGACCGCGCGCACCGGAATCCCGTTGGCCCGCACCACGATCGGGGTATCACCCAGGGCACCGCCGAGCATGGCGTTACCGGCGCCGATCTGTTTTGCCACGTCCACGCCACCCTTGGCGGCGATGAACTTCATGTTCAGGTTCTGGGCGGCGTAGTAACCCTTCTGCTGCGCGATGATCCACGGAGCGAAGGCCGGCAGGTTCGGTGGCGCCGGCAACAGGTAAGTCACGTCGGTCGACTGCGCCTGGGCGGCGAAGGCCATGCCCAGGCCGAGCGTGATGGCGGTGACCTGGCTGAAGCGTTGAAACAGAGACTTGAACATGCGTACTCCTAATCGGTTGCGTGCCTGCAGGCGTGATCAATGCAGTTCGGTGTGTTCGCTGACTTGCAGCAACTCCATCAGGCGACCCACCAGCGGGCCGATCTCCGGCAGCTTGCGGCGCTCCAGCGGGTTGTCGCGAAACGGCAGGTCGATGGTGATTTCTTCGATGATGGTGCCGGGGCGGGCGCTCATGACCAGCAGCCGGTCAGACATGGCGATGCCTTCGATCAGGTCATGGGTAATGAACAGCGCGGTTTTCTTTTCATCGAACAGCATCCGCGCCATGTCCTGTTGCAGGATCATCTTGGTCTGCGCATCCAGCGCCGAGAATGGCTCGTCGAGGAACAGCACCTGCGGGTCGACGGCCAGGGTGCGGGCCAGGGCAGCGCGCTGGCGCATGCCGCCCGACAGCTGGAACGGGTAGTGGTCGGCAAAGCCTTGCAGGTGGCAACGATCGAGCAGATCTTCAGCCACGGCCTGACGCTTGGCGGCCGCCACACCTTGAATTTCCAGGCCCAGTTCGACGTTGCGGCGAATGCTGCGCCACGGCATCAACAGGTCTTTTTGCAGCATGAAGGCGACCTGGCGGACCGGGCCGGTGACCGCTTCACCGCCGACGAACACTTCGCCTTCGGAAGGGCGGTAGAGGCCGGAACCCATATTGAGGATGGTGCTCTTGCCGCAACCGGAAGGGCCGATGATCGACACCACTTCACCACGGCGGATCTTGAAATTGACCCCGCGAATGGCGAACGGCGCTTCGGGTTTTCCCTTGGCCGGGAAACATTTGCCGACATTGCGGAATTCAATCTCGGTGGGCTCCAGATCTTCCTTGGGAGCGGGTTTGTTCCATTGCGGGGCGACGGCGTACATCTCTTTCACAGCCATTGGGAAGGGTCTCTGGTCTGTTTTATAGGTGATACGGCGTTTAGTGCATGAACAATGCCAGAGATTGGCAAGGTCCTTATTTTGTTTAAAAAGCGTTTTAAATTAATGAGTTAGCTATTAATCTGAAAATTATCGACGTTTCATATATGAAACGTGGTTTCTTGTATGGCACGAAATTGCACATCGATCGTGCGAGGCTCGGGGATTTGCGAGGAGGTGGTGCTTTTTCAGGTAACGCTGAGGGTGGGTAAATGAGGAATTTGTTTTAAATGCGAAACGGACACAGGCCACTGTCGCCCTGCATCGCGCTGGGCTCTGCAAGGCGGATCGAAGTGGTGTGGCGTTTTAGAGTTTGACATCCAGGCGAATCAAATCCGGCCCTTGCTGCCGTTCGATATACGCAGCCACGCCGTCACCGATTCTCTGGAAACAAAGGTCGACGCAGTGCTCATTGAATCTCAGCTTGCGCACTTCCAGGCGATCGATGCCAATGGGAAGATGGGGGTGTCGAATGACCACACGGCGAGCTGCAGCATCAATGGTAATCCCCAGGCAGGCGTGCAGGAGCATGAACACTGAGCCAGCTGCCCAGGCCTGAGGTAAACAGGCCACCGGGTAAGCGACGGGTGTCTCACCGGGGGCGCGCTTGAATCCGCAAAACAGCTCCGGTAATCGCATGCCGAAGAAGGCAGCCGCTTCGAACATTCCGCTCAGCAATCGGACAGCGCCAGTGTGTTCGCCGTATCGACTGATACCTGCTGCACACAGGGCGACATCGTGAGGCCAGACCGATCCATTGTGATAAGACATGGGGTTGAAGCGGATGGCCCCCGTTTCCAGCGTCCTGACGCCCCAGCCATTGTAGAAGGCGTTAGTGAGAAGTTGCTGTGCAACGGCCTTGCCTCGCTCAGCCGAAGGTAAGCCGGTAAACAGCAGATGACCCACGTTTGAGGCCCTCACTTCGCAACGCTCGCCGTTTCCGTCAAGGGCGAGTGCATAAAATTGCCGATCCTTCATCCAGAAGCAGCGTTCAACCGCCTCACGTAATTTGTTTGCACAGGTTTGCCAGTGTTCCGCTGCCTGGTTATCGCCTCGGCGCCTGGCCAATGTGCTCATGCTCAAATAAGCGCGCCAAGCGTAGCCCTGCACTTCCACCAACGCGATAGGCCCTTCAGGCGAGCGACCATCCTGGTGGAAAATGGAATCGTGGCTGTCTTTCCAGCCCTGATTGGCCAAACCGGTGAGTTCCCCTCGCTGGTAAGTGATAAAACCTTCGGCATTCCTTGATGCATTGTTTTCCATCCATGACGTTGCCAGTTCAAGTGCCGGCCATAGCACCTCGATGAGCGCCAGATCTTCGGTGCGTCGTACATAGGCGCCGGCCAACATCAGGAACAAGGGCGTTGTATCGACGCCTCCGTAATAGCGAGCAAAGGGTAATTCGTTGAGTCTCGACATTTCCCCCTGCCGCGTCTCATGCATGATCTTTCCCGGTTCGGCATCACGGAATGTCGAGGTTTCGGTGGCTTGATGCGCGGCCAGGTAGGCGAGTACTCCGCGCGCCAGTGAGGGGTTAAGCCACAGGGATTGATAGGCCGTGATGATGGCGTCACGTCCGAATGGCGTGGAGTACCAGGGAACGCCGGCATACGGATAGGGGCCAGTCGGAAGGTCTGCCGTCAGTAAGGCCAGGTCGGCACGGGATTTATTGAGCCAGGCCTGGAACAAGCGGCCTGAAGCTAAGATGCGCGCGCCTCGTTGTTCTTTGTTACGCATTGCACGGCAAGCCAGAGCGGCAGCGGATCGATAGCGCTGACGCCCCGGCTGCATGATGCTTGAACCGACCTCAATATAAAGCTCATGGCTTTTATGCGGGCCTATTTCAATTTGAAAGCTGGCATTGTCGCCGTTGATGTGCGTTGGCTCGGTGCAAAAGCTGATCGCCATGCTGCGCGGCTGTTTGTCCAGGCCCTCGTAGCACACGACGACCCCTTGTCTGGATACCTGCGGCTCGGAGAGTGTGCCGCGCAAAGGCCGGCTTTGACCGCGAACCTCGAACATATCCCGGAAGTCGCCGGCGAAACGCAAATTGATCGGCAACAGACTGGGTTGATCACTGTAATTGAACAGGCTGATGCACTCGAACATGCGTTCCTCCCAAAGGAAACGCTTGCGTCCGATATGGATAACGCCCTGTGGCGTGGTTTCTTCGCCTAACAGGGGCAGGGGATGATTGGTTAAATGAGAGATGAAGTAGACGTTGTCCTGGCTGACTGACGCGGACAGCAGGGATGGACGTTGTCCAGCGACACTCAACTGGTAGACGGAAAGGAGTCGGGTGTCGTGATGGAATAACCCTACGGCACCAGGCTCGATGTCACCGAATGCGTTGGCCACCAGGTAGGTGTTATGGTCGACCAGCACAAACAGGTTTTGAGCGCCTGGCTCATTGACGAGGGGGACTTGTTGCGGGGATTCAGGTGAACCGGATGTGATTGTCATGGGATTGGCCTGAAGGCATCGCGAGTATCAACCTGCGGTCAGTGTTCGATACAGGTCGACATACCGCTGCGCCATTACCTTGGCGGAAAAACGATTGACGAAAACGTCACGTATAGCCTGTCGATCAAGTTCAAGTACCTGACGGGTAGCGACCACAGCCTCTTGTTCGCTATTGATTATGAAGCCGGTGACGCCATGTTCAACCACTTCGGGGACGGAACCACAATTCCAGGCGATAACCGGTGTACCGCAAGCCATTGCCTCTATCATGACTAATCCGAATGGTTCGGGCCAATCAATGGGAAATAACAAGGCTCTGGCGTTTCCCAGGAAGTCGGATTTCTCATGATCTCCTATCTCTCCGATATATTCGATGCCGGGAAGTGTAAGCAAAGGACATATGCGCTG
Source organism: Pseudomonas putida (assembly GCF_028682635.1). Classification (GTDB taxonomy): domain Bacteria; phylum Pseudomonadota; class Gammaproteobacteria; order Pseudomonadales; family Pseudomonadaceae; genus Aquipseudomonas; species Aquipseudomonas putida_AE. Next base: position 85,062 of record NZ_JANHLK010000018.1, read on the forward strand.
TTCGAAATATTCACGATCAGCGGCATCGACTTTGGCGGCGATCTTTAACGGCAACCCGGCAGCAAGGGCAATGTTGATTGCACGATCGGGGCGTTTTTCAGGAGATATTCTCCCCAGAAACGCCAGATAATCCCCTGAACTTCGATGCAGGCTAAAGCTGGTATGAGACAAACCGTGATAGATCGTGTCGATCCAGTTTGCATCTGGCAGTGGCGTACGCTGATGTCGGGAGATGGATACAAGAGGATAGCGATGCCATCGCGAATAGGCACCCTCAAGATCTTTCATATCCAGCCTGCCATGAAGGGTGGTCAATACCTTGTGCGCAATATCTTCAAAAAAAGGGAAGTGCAGCAAGTCAACGTGAAAATGCAAGACATCGAACTCGCCAGCTCGGTGCTGTACTTCAGAAAGCAAGCTTAAATGACAGGCAAGTTCGGATTTCAGCGGCGTTTGATCCAGTCTCAACGCTTGATCGCGACCCGTCACCAGGACGCCAGCCGTGTGTGACCCATTGGCGGCGAACAAGGTGACTTCGTGTCCCAGTTCTACCAAGGCATCTGTCAGGTGTGCGACGACCCTTTCGGTACCCCCGTACAGCGAGGGTGGGACGGACTCATATAACGGAGCAATTTGCGCTATTTTCATGATGGCCGTCCTGCGGTTGATTCATGACCTTGCGTCACCGTGAAAGTTAGACCTTTATATTGTCGGGTTAAGTTTTACGGCTACGACAAGCGGCACCCTTCATAGGCAAGTTAACGATTATTTGCTGCCATGATAGATCCCCTGATTCACGTCGACTGGAAGACAGCCAGGGTAGCGCTGGATTGTTCTCGTCCGAGCCTCATTCAAAAGCGCGGATTTTCGAGTGCTGCCATCGATGGTGTTTTGCAGCTGCGGTGAGGGAAATTGTTCCTCCAGTAAAGTGATATGTTCCAGCGCCTCTCTAAACAGGTATTTAGCTTTTTCCTGCAGCTGCAAATAAATAAGAAACATTTCGCTGTCGAAATCACTGCGATCAAGGAGATCGAGCGCTGACCGGTTGATGGCGTTCGCTTCCTCGAACAGCTTTCGGTTCTGCTCCATCGCTACGCGGCGGCAAGCAATAATCTGGTCGGCTGAATAGTTCGACATGATGGTTTCCACCTTCAAATCATCCCTGTCATTTAGCGGATCGCCCACATCCTGAAATGGGTGTCGGTTTCGGTTCACTAAAATTCAGACCGTGCGATCGGCAGGGATTATCAAAGAGGTTCTATTTAAAAAATCGATTATTTGCAGGGGCCGATTGCTGCCTGTGGCGACGTCAACACAACATGAGCAAGCCAGGGCGTAATGCCCTGGCAGATAGCAGATGTCCTCGCCGTTACAGCCAGGCTTTGATTTGCGTGCACACGGCTTGAGTGGAGATGCCATAACGATCATGCAGCGTCGGCAAAGCACCGGCATCGAGGAACGCGTCGGGCAAGGCAATCTGCCTGAAGGTGGGCGTCACCCCGTTGCGCAGCAGCACCCCGGCAACGGCTTCGCCCAGTCCCCCAATAATCGAACTGTTTTCTGCGGTGACCACCAGTCGACCTGACTTCCTTGCCTCGGCAAGAATGGTTTGCTCATCCAATGGCTTGATCGTCGGCACGTGCATCACGGCGACATCGATGCCGTCCGCTTGCAGTTCCTTGGCCGCTTCCAGTGCGCGCATGGTCATCAGGCCTGTAGAGATGATCAGCACATCGTTGCCGGTGCGCAGGGTCTTTGCCTTGCCGATCTCGAACTTGTAGCCGTACTCGTCCAGCACCAGCGGTACATTGCCGCGCAGCAAACGCATGTATACCGGCCCCTGATGCGCGGCGATGGCGGGCACGGCCTGCTCGATTTCCAGGGCATCGCAGGGGTCGACGATCATCAGGTTGGGCATGGCGCGGAAGATGGCCAGGTCGTCCGTGGCCTGGTGGCTGGGGCCGTAACCGGTGGTGAGGCCGGGCAGGCCGCAGACGATCTTGACGTTGAGGTTTTCCTCGGCAATCGCCATGCAGATGAAGTCGTAGGCGCGGCGTGAGGCGAACACCGCATAAGTCGTGGCGAAAGGTACGAAGCCTTCGCGGGCCATACCGGCGGCCGCACTCATCAGCAGTTGCTCGGCCATGCCCATCTGATAGAACCGGTCGGGATGGGCCTTGGCGAAGATGTGCAGGTCGGTGTACCTGGACAGGTCGGCGGACAGGCCGACGATGTCCTGACGCTGATCTGCCAGCGCGGCTAATGCATGCCCGAAAGGTGCCGATCTGGTGGCCTGGCCTTCCGAGGCAATGGAGGCGATCATCGCCGAGGTGGTCAGGCGTTTCCTGGTCGGTTCGGCAGTCGAAGTCGGAGTGTTGGCTGCATTGCTCATTGGTTTTTTCCTTCTTCAAGATTGTTCAGTGCCAGATCCCATTCGTGTTCTTCCACGCGGATGAAGTGCGTCTTTTCCCGGGTTTCCAGGAAGGGCACGCCTTTGCCCATTTTGGTGTCGCAGATGATCACCCGCGGCTGAGTGCCGGAATGATTGCGCGCGACATCGAACGCGGTGACCAGCGCCTCCAGGTCATTGCCGTCGACGCGCTGGGTGAACCAGCCAAACGCTTGCCAGCGATCGACGATGGGTTCGAAGGACAGGATTTCACTGGAGTAGCCGTCGGCTTGCTGGTTGTTGACGTCGACGATGGCGATGAGGTTGTCGAGCTTCCAATGCGATGCCGACATCACGGCTTCCCAGGTCGAGCCTTCATTCAGTTCGCCGTCGGACAGCAAGTTGTAAACGAAGGAAGGCGAGCCTTTGCGCTTGAGGCCCAGGCAGGCACCCACCGCGATGCCCAGGCCCTGACCCAGCGAACCACCGGTGATTTCCATGCCTGGCGTGTAGGCGGCCATGCCCGACATAGGCAGGCGGCTGTCGTCTGCGCCGTAGGTTTCCAACTCATCGAGCGGGATTATTTCGGCTTCGATCAAGGCCGCGTACAGCGCAATGGCGTAGTGACCGATTGACAGGTAGAAGCGATCGCGGGCTTCCCAATCAGGGTCTTCGGGCCGATGGTTCAGGGCATGGAAGTAGGACACCGCCAGCAGGTCGGCAGCGCCGAGGGCCTGGCCGACGTAGCCTTGGCCCTGGACCTGGCCCATGCGCAACGCGTGGCGACGAATGTTGTGGGCGCGCTCCGCCAGGGTCTTGGGTGTTACGAATGAAGGATGGGCAGTCATGGTGAATACTCCTGTGAATCAACGATTGACCAAGGCGGCGGGAATGCGCAGCACCAGGGTGGCACCGGCGAGCAGCACGCCAGTAATCAGATACATGCCGATGGCGCTGGAACCGGTCAGTGTGGTTATCCAGCCAATCAGGTAGGGCGAACAGAAACCGGCGAGGTTGGCGAAGCTGTTCACCGCTGCGATGCCGGCGGCAGCGGATACACCACCAAGCAGCGTGGTGGGCAGCATCCAGAACATCGAGGTGGCGGACAGGATTCCGGAAGCGGCCAGGCAAAGACTCAGGATGGAGAGCATCACATTGCCCCCCATCAGGGCTGCCAGGCTCAGGCCGACGGCCCCGGCGATCATCGGCACGATCAGGTGCCAGCGGCGTTCGCGGTGTTTGTCGCCACTGCGTCCGGCATACAGCATGGCGGCAATCGCGCAGAAGTAGGGCAGGCTGGTCAGCAGGCCGATTTTCATCGGGTCGGACACGCCTGCATTACGCACCAGGGTCGGCAACCAAAAGGTGATTGCGTACTGTCCCATCACGACACAGAAGTAGATGGCTGCCAGTAACCACAGGCGACGGTCGCGGATGAATTCGCCAACAGAGGCGTGCGTGACTTTTTTCTGGTCATCCTCGGCCAGCTCGCGGCTGATCAGCGCTTTTTCGTCGTCGTTGAGCCAGCTGGCTTGATGCACGCCATCCTTCAGATAACTCAACACCAGCAGTCCAACCACCACGGTGGGCACGGCTTCGAGCACGAACATCCATTGCCATCCGGCCCAGCCGTGCATACCGGCGAAGTGAGTCATGATCCAGCCGGAGATCGGGCCACCGACCATGCCCGACAGCGGAATGGCGATGAACCACAACACGGTCATGCGCGCACGCCGGTAGGACGGGAACCAGTAGGTCAGGTACAGCAGCAGGCCCGGTGCCAGGCCGGCCTCTGCGATCCCCAGCAGAAAGCGCAACGCATAGAATTGCCAGGCGGTTTCGACGAAGGCGAACAGGGCAGAGACGATGCCCCAGGTGATCATGATGCGCGCGATCCAGACCCGCGCCCCGACCTTGTGCAGGATGATGTTGCTGGGCACTTCGCAGAGGAAGTAGCCGATGAAGAACATGCCCGCGCCCAGCCCGTAGACCGTTTCGCTGAGCGCCAGGTCATTCATCATTTGCAGTTTGGCGAAGCCGACGTTGACGCGATCGAGGTAGGCGCACAGGTAGCACAGCATCAGGAACGGCATCAGGCGCCACGCGGTTTTACGGTAGGCGTTGGAGCGCACGGTCGAAACCGCTTCGAGCGACAGGGTAGTCATTATGGTCTGATCTCTTGTTTTTATTGACCGCCAGGCGATCAAGCCCGGCTGCGTCGTCGATCCAGAACCGCACGGGCTTTGATGCCCGTCAGGTGTTGTCAGTGAATCAGCATGCCGCCGTTCACATCCAGGGTGATGCCGGTCAGGTAGGAGGATAGGTCGCTGGCCAGGAACAGCGCCGCATTGGCCACATCCTGCGCCTCGCCCAGGCGACCCAAGGGGATGCCGTCGATGATCGCGTGGCGGCGTTCGTCCTGCATCAGGCCGCCGGTGATGTCGGTGTGAATCAGGCCGGGGGCGATGGAGTTGACGCGCACCTTGTCCGGCCCCAGTTCCCGAGCCATGGCTTTAGCCAGGCCCAGCACGCCGGCCTTGGCGGCGCTGTAGTGAGGGCCACCGAAAATGCCGCCGCCACGTTGAGCGGAAACCGACGACATGCACACGATGCTGCCGCCAGACTGCTGGCGCATCAGTGGAATCACTGCCTGGGACATGAGCAAGGTACCGCGCAGGCTGACGTCCAGCACCTTGTCGTAATCGCAAGGTCGGATGTCGAGCGTCTTGAGGGGTTGGGTGATGCCGGCGTTGTTGACCAGGATGTCGATGCGGCCGAAGTGCTCGATGATTTTTGCGACAGCCTGCTGCACCTGGGATTCGTCGGCGACGTTGGCGGCCAGGCCCAGATGGCCTTCGCCCAGGGAAGCAGCGGCATCGCGTGCGGCGGCTTCGTCCAGATCGAGGATCACGACACGAGCACCTTGTTGCGCGAAGGTGGTCGCTGTAGCGCGGCCGATGCCACGTGCGGAAGCTGCACCGGTGATGATCGCGACTTTGCCTTGAAGAAGCATGGAAGAGTACCTCTGATTGTTTTTATTGGGTCGATCCACGAAGAACCGATGACTCAGCTTGTGCTCCAGACAAACCCTGAGCAATAACGCGAATGTCACTCGATGCTGAAAAAAATTCAGCACTCGCCAACCAACTCTGCCAATGTTTGAATAGCTGGACGCCCGGCCCAAGCCACTTGCAGCGGAATAACAATAATCATGAGTTCACCTGGCGATGCACCCCCGATCCTTCCACCCCTGAAAGCCATTCAGGCCTTTGAACAGACGGCACGCTTCGGCAACGTCGCCCGCGCCGCCGAACTGCTTGACCTGACGCCCTCGGCGGTCAGTCACCAGTTGGCCAAACTCGAGGCCATGATCGGCCGGCAGCTGTTTCTCAGAACGGCCAGGGGCGTGACCTTGACCCCGGTGGGCGAGCAATACCTCACCGAGGTTTCCGGCATCCTGCACAGCCTCGCCGTGGCCACCGAACGGGCCACCAGCGATGTCAGCCTCGACTGCCTGCGACTGCACTCGTCGCCCAGTTTCGGCCTGTTGTGGCTGATGCCGAGACTGGAGCAATTTCGCCAGAGTCATCCCGATATCCAGCTCAATCTCTCGTGCTCCTACGAATCCCTGCATTTCAGCCGCGACAAGATCGATGTAGATATCCGCCACGGCATGCCCAACTGGCCCAGCTATGAAGTACGGACGATACGCAATGAAAAGATTGCCGTGCTGGCGTCCCCGAAGCTGCTGGAAAAACGCCCCATCCGGGCCGTCGCGGATTTACTGGACTGCAATCTGATCCTTTCGGAGGCCACGCTGATCAAGTGGCCGCAGCTGTTTGCCCAACATGGCCTGTCACGCCCGGAAAAACCCTACACGCTCAGCTTTGACCGCTCCTACATGACGCTGGAGGCAGCCAACCACGGGCTTGGGTTTGCCTTGGAAAGCACGCTGCTGGCGCAGGACTATCTGGCGCGTGGCGCGCTGGTCGAGGTAGCGCCGGATTTGAGTGCGTCAATCACTGCACACCATCTGGTTTTCCCGAGAGCCCATGCAAACTTCCCTCGGGTGAGAAGATTTCTGGAGTGGATGCAGAAGGAGTTGGGGCATGACTTCAATTACTGATCTCGATGTCGTGGTACACCACACCAGCATCTCGGCAGAGTGACTGCCGAGTGTCTGCTTCTGGCCGACTTATGCCTGTCGCCAACGTCAGCTCGCGCGATAGGAAGCAACCGGCCAGAACCAGTCGCTTGAGAGGGGATAAAAATCTGGCCTCTATTCGCTGTGACTCTGTTCCTTGGACTCGCTTACGAATTACGACCAGGCAGCATGCTTTTCAACACCTCATCTTTTTCAACGAAGTGATGCGTGAGCGCCACGAGGGCGTGTCCTCCCACCAAGGCTCCGCATAGCCAAGCAACATAGGTATGAATCGATTTTGCCAAGTCATAAAGCGATTGGTCAGGACCGACCATTGGCGGTAACTGAAAAAGCCCGGCCACGAGGATGGGTTTATCCGCCACAGAGCTCCAATACCAGCCAGAGAGTGGTAGGCCGATTAGCGCCATTGCGTAAAGCATCAAGTGACCAAAGAATGCCCCCCGCTTCATTAACGGGCTCATCGCCGCGGGCAATGCCGGCGCGGGGTGAGTGAGCCTCCATGCGATACGCACGACAATCAAAAACAGCAGCGTACTCGCCATCGCTTTGTGCAGGAATGTCAGCTCATGATGCGCATTGAACTCATCACGCCAGTGAGTGGCCAGAATGCCAATGAACCAGGCACCGATCCAGAGCAACGCCATCCCCCAATGCAGCCACTTCGCGGTACTGGTGTAACTCTCTGCTTTTGCCATCCCGTTAACCCTTTCAGTTCAATCGTGGATGGATTATTGCCTCGATAACCTATCGAAAAAAAATGATAATTACTGCTTATAAAAATCGAATAGCTCGATGCATTCCACTCAGAACCCCCCGGCTGCCAAGCTTTCCCACCTTCAAAAGAGAGGGTACTTATGCTGGATAGCCGAGCAGGATGCTACTCGCCTTCCTTCGCCTCCAAGGGAGAAGTCAGAGGGCTTGGCCCTTGGCTATGAAATATGAGTTCACGAACGTTGCAGTGTGCTGCAAAGACTGACGTATATCCGGTTTGGCTATTCCATGCCTGTTGGAAAATTGCTCGACCGCCGCTGTATCAAAACGAGTGGTCTGGATAAAGTCCAGGGCTTCGGGTTTTGTATTCAAAAACCGCGCGACGGGAGGAATACTCAGAAGCAACTTCAGCAAGCGCAGTGAAATGTAATGCTTGGGAGACTTTAAGCCCAAAGGTTGGGCCACCTGCACCAGGAGTTCTCGCAAGTTGGGCGTTTGCTCATCAAGCGCCAGCAGTTCCTGGCCCACCATGGCAGGATCAAAAGCACAAACCGCCACCAGCTCAACCAGGTAATCCACGGTGACCAGTGGCAGCCAGTGCTTGGCGGTACCGGGCACTGCAGTCAGCTTTCCCTGCACAAGGTTGCGTATCAGCTCCACCAGCGGCTGACCATCAACGATATGCCCCGTGCGGCTGTGGCCACAAACTGTCGCGGGGTGGACAACGGTAATCTCCCCGCCCTTGGCGGACATGACCTCCAGGGTCGCAAAATGCGCTTCCAGCTTGCTCCCCTCGTAACCACCGACATGTCGGTAGACGGCAGGCCAATTCGTCAGCTGCGGATATCGAGGATCAATTCCGATGCGTTGCAGATGTTCATGATTTTTCAGCATGTAGCCGCCGATCATCACTAATCGACTCTTTTGCTCAGCCGCCAACAGCGCCACGCGCTTTGCCCCATCCACATTCACCGCACGAGAATGCTCCACTGAAAGTCCCCATGCGAAGTGGGCCCCCAGGTGGAATATGACTCTGGCGTGCCTTAGCACTTCTCGGTCAGCAAGACTCAGCCCGAGGTTGTCCCGTTCCAGATCGCCAGCTACGGCAAATACCCGGGTTGCGCACCCTCCCAAATTGTCGACTTGCTCGCGCAGGGCGGCCAGTCGCTCAGGGCGACGCATCAACACCCGAACGGTGTGACCTTTGGCACTCAGGTACGCCACCAAATGTTGACCGATAAAGCCGGTCCCCCCCGTGACAAAGCACTCCACGCTCATTTCCCTGCTCCTTGTTGAAGGTGAAAAATCAAGCGTAAACTATCGACCCAACTCTACAGTCAAGCGGTGTTTTCATGAAAATCGGCGAACTCGAGGCCCGCAGCGGCGCCAGCCGCCATACGCTGCGTTACTACGAGCAAATCGGCCTGATCTCACCGCTGCGGCAAACCAACAACTATCGCGTTTACACAGTGCAAACTCTGCAGGATCTGGACTTTATCCAGCGCGCGCAAAGCATGGGGTTTTCCCTGGGGGAAATAGGCGAGATTCTGGATGCGCAGCGGAACAAGCTGATCGATTGTGCTGACGGCGCGAAGCTGATTGAAAAGAAGATGGGAGAAATCAAACAGAAAATCGCCAACCTCCAAAGCATTTATCGGTATCTGGATGAAGAGCGTGCAACCCTCGAAGCCAGTGCTGCCAGGCAACTTGAGCTTCAGCAGCTGAGCAACGCTTCCAACTGAACACTGAGGACTGGTAGGCCGAGCGAATCGGCTAAGGTTTTATCACGCAATTAGTTTGGCGGAGTATTTCTGCCCCTCTGCGCTGAGCAAATAGTCATCGACTTGCTGGTTTATAAAGCGGTGTACGTAAAGCGCGCATAGACGACCTGTTCGATACGCACATGCAAAAGAGTGTCCTCGCGCGCCTGCCCACACTACGCAGGAGTGAAATCGAGCAGTGCTTCTACATAAGTGACAACCGGTTCAATCACGCAAGACGTGATGCCCCGACGCATACGTTGCTCCGGATTTGCGGGACATACGATGTCTGCCTTGGTCGTTTTCTGATCCTGGTGACGGGCAAAAATCGACCAATAGCGGACGGTGCATGACGAGGCGGTTTTACATTAAGTGCTCGCGGAGAAAATCGATGAAGGCCATCGTCCGCGCTGAACGTCGCCGCTCACGACTGAGCACAGCGCTGACAGGCAGTGCGGTGGTCTGATAATCGTCAAGCACGGTACGAACGCTTCCCTGTTCGACGTCAGATGCGAACAGCCATTCTGGAGAAAGGGAAATACCCAAGCCGGAGAGAACCATTTCACGGATGGCCTCGCTGCTATTGCTGGTGACGTTGCCTTTGATGGCTACATCGAGCTCTTGCGCAATGTGCGTGAAATGCCAACTGTCGTAATGCTCCAGCAATGTGAAACCGATGCAGTTGTGGCCTGTCAGCTCATTGGGCTCGCGTGGCAGGCCGTGTCGATCCAGATAGGTGGGTGCGGCATAGACCCGCCGTGTGCTGGTACCCAGTGGCATTGCCACCAATCCCTCGCTCTTCACCGCACCAATCCGGATAGCCAGGTCGATGTTTTCCTTGAGCAGATCTTCGTTTTGATCGCTCAGCCGCAGGTCGATCCGGACATCTGGATGGCGCTGCAGGAAAGTCCCTATGAGCGGTGCTATGCACAACCTCCCATAGCTGACCGGTGCAGCGACTCGCAGAGGGCCGGCAATCTGCTCCTGACCGCTGGTAAAGCTGCGAGTGGCGGTTTCGAGGTGGCCGAGAATTTCCTGGCAGTGGCTGTAGAAGCGTTGCCCTTGGTCGGTCAGGGCCAGGTACCGGGTGCTGCGGGCGAACAATGGCCCGCCCAGATACTGCTCCAGAGCGCGCACCTGCTTGCTCACTGCCGGCTGCCCCATGTTCAGCTCGCGGGCAACTGCAGAAAACGACCCGCGCTCCACGACGCGTACAAAGATGTGCATGCTGTCGAACAAGTCCATCGGCGATTAGACCTCTTTGTGGAATAAGTTATATGCAAATTTAGTTTCTTATCGGAATGATGAACGTGCGGCAATCTGTAAGCGTCCACTTAATCAGAGGTTCCCCATCATGAATCAGTCCATGCTCGCCGCTATCGCCGAGTCCGCTCAGGCCCCTCTGGCTGTCCGCCAAATCGATCGCCCTGTACCCGGTAAGGGGCAGGTGCTGGTCAGGGTTCACGCGGCAGGAGTCAACCCTCTCGATACCAAGATCGCCGCCGGCGCAGGGGCTCACGCCCGCCAGGCGCTGCCCGCAGTGCTGGGCCTGGATCTCGCCGGCACGGTCATCGAGCTGGGCGAGGCGGTTGATGGTTTCACCCTGGGCCAGGAAGTCTTCGGTATGCCCGGCGGGATCGGCGGTGCCCAGGGTACTATGGCCGAATACATTGCCGTGGATGCCCGGCTGATCGCGTCAAAGCCGACCACTCTCGACATGCGTGAGGCGGCTGCATTGCCTTTGGTATTCATTACCGCGTGGGAAGGTTTGGTAGATCGTGCCAATGTCCGTGCCGGTCAGCGTGTGCTGATTCATGGCGGCGCAGGTGGGGTTGGCCAAGTGGCTGTGCAACTGGCCAAGGCTCGCGGTGCCGACGTCTACGCCACCGGTTCGGCGGCGAGCCTGGACTTCATTCGCTCGCTGGGGGCTACGGCCATCGACTATCAGGCACAGAGCGTAGAGGACTATGTCGAGCATTATACGGCTGGTGAAGGTTTCGACATCGTCTACGACACTGTAGGCGGCAGCACGCTGGATGCGTCATTCAAGGCCGTGAAGCCTTATACTGGGCACGTGCTGAGCTGCCTGGGTTGGGGGCAACACAGCCTGGCGCCGTTGTCGTTTAAAGGTGCAACCTACTCGGGTGTATTCACCCTGGCGCCGTTGCTCACCGGCAAAGGACGCGAACACCACGGCGCTATCCTGCGCGAGGCCGCCGCGTTGGCCAATGCCGGTCAACTGACGATCCGCGTGGATCAACAGCACTTTGAGCTGCCAGAAGTCAACGAGGCGTTTCGCCAGGTCGCGGAAGGTCGCGGCAAGGGCAAGACGGTAATCCAGTTGGTGAATGAATAGTCCCAAGTGGTCTAAAGCTCATTCAGTACAAACGGCCAGAAGCGTCCCAGAGTGTGTAAAAACGCTAGATCCCGTTTCGATCTTCAAGGCTGAGTGGCTGTCCGGCTTCGTAGCCTGATCAAGGCACGATGCCCCTTCCTGATGAGCTAAACCGCCCCAGCAACGCACCAGATCATCGGGAGACGTAAAAACAGGCCGGTTTTTAGGCCGTTAGCGCCTTCATCAAGTGATGGGTACCGATGATTTTCATGACCCGTTTCAAGTTGTAGGCGAGCACATTCAAGCTCATCTCCGCGCTCACCCCGGCCAGCTTTCGCGTCAGGAAGTGCATTGCACCCATCCATTGTTTGAGCGTCCCGAAGGGATGCTCAACAGTCCGTTTTCGGACTCGCATCATCTCTGGTGCTTTGCTCAGCCGAAGCTGCATCTCCTCCAATACCTCCTCATGCTCCCAGCGTCGAACTCGTCGTTCCGTGCTCGGTGTGCACTGCACTTTCAACGCGCAGCCCTGGCATTTTGAACTCCAGTAACGATGCAGCTTCAAGCCTTTTTCAACGTAGGAATAGTGCCAAATCAGCGCCTCTCCAGCCGGGCAAATGTATTCGTTTTTTGCCGCGTCATAGACGAAGGCATCGTTATTGAAACGCCCGTCAGCCTTGGCTCCAGAGGTCATCGGCTTGGGCACATAGGCGGTGATGCCTGCATTGTGACAGGTCAGGATTTGTTCGCTTTTGAAGTAACCTCGATCAGCCACCACCGACAACGTATCTGACGCCATCGCCTCGCGGGCCTGCTTGGCCATCGAGTTGAGTTGATCTCGGTCGGAACCGACGTTGGTCACCTTGTGCGCAACGATCAAATGGTGCTGAGTATCGACCGCTGTCTGCACGTTGTAGCCGACGATTCCCGTGCCGCGCGTCATCATGGAGCGGGCGTCTGGATCGGTCAGTGAGACCTGTTTATCCGGCGATTCATTGAGCTGGATTTCGATCGCTTGAAGCTTCTTCATTTGAGTTTTGAGCTTGGCGATTTTCTCTTCCAGCCGCACGGCGCTGGGATCGGAAGCTGTTGGTTCTTGCCGATCGGCAGCATCGAGTGCCGCCAGGTAACGGTTGATACTCGATTCAATTTCTTCCATTCGCCGCTTTAGTTTGGCGCTGGTGAAATTGCGGTCGCGGTTGTTGACTGCTTTGAATTTACTGCCATCGACGGCGACCAGATTTTCTCCAAACAATCCCAACTGCTGACACAGCACAACGAACTGGCGACAGACGCCTCGGATGGCCTTGCTGTTGTCTTTTCGGAAGTTGGCGATGGTCTTGAAGTCCGGCATCAAACGCCCGGTCAACCACATCAGTTCGACATTTCGCTGGGCTTCTCGCTCCAAACGTCGGCTCGACTGGATGCGGTTGAGATAGCCGTAGATGTAGATCTTTAGCAAGATCGCGGGGTGGTAAGCCGGCCGGCCAGTATCGGCTGGAATGACACCTTCAAAACCCAGATTGACCAGGTCGAGTTCGTCGACAAGACGTCGACTACGCGCACCGGATTGGTATCGCTGACGTAGTCGTCGGGGCTCTCGGGAAGTAAGGTGCCTTGGCCTCGATGTTCACCTTGGATAAAGCGCTTCATGGGCGATCCCTGCGATGAAATCCTCAGAAATCATAGCAAGTGTTCGCGAAGGCGTTTTTACACACTCTGGGCCGTTTTCTGCCCGTCTCTCAAGGCGGAAAAACGACCCAGGCTGTGTGAAAACGTCCTAAATACTGTCGGGAGTTTCTTGCATTGGCGCTGGGAGGTCTCAGCGGTGCCCGGCAGCAGCGTGCCGAGAGCGGTGGAGCGGGAAGGGCAACCATCGACGGCGCTGGAGCCATCGGTGACGAATCACCTGCAGAGGCCGAAGCGGCCTGCTATCGATAGTTCGACTATTCTTCTCTTCCATGGCGGCGAAACTCACCCCAAAAAGCCTGCGCAACTCCCGGTGCGGTTCCTGATGAAAAGCTGCGACGTAGAAACCAATGTCCATAGTCGCTACGGATTACGTAGGCAGGCCAGCGAAGATTGGTAAACCCCAGTTGATGAGGTTACGCGATGCATCGCATGGTGAGACACGTTCTCTCAGCAACGGCCATCGCAGCTGCGCTCGCCGGCTGCGCCTCCCAGCCTGCGCCAACGCCGAGCCTTGACTACAAGAGCCGCGCCGTGACGCGCAGCGATGGCGGCTTGCGCGTGTCGACCGCCGTACTGTCGGCCGCAGAAAGCGAGGCGGTCTACGGCGTGCCTCTGGCGAATAGATCGATACAGCCCGTCTGGGTCGAAGTCAACAATCAGGAAGATCGCGCCTACTATCTGCTTTCGCCGGGCCTGGATCCAAATTTCTTCCCCGCATCCGAGGCGGCCGAAGCATTTTTCTCAGGGACCCCTCAGGACGAGCGGACGGCGCTCGACCGGCACTTTCGTCGGCTGGCCTTGCGCAACCCTATCGCACCTGGCACGACAACCTCGGGCTTCGTGTTGACCAATCTCGACGAGGGGTTCAAGTTCGTTAACCTCGATCTGGTGGCAAACGGGCGGTCGAGGCATTTCTCTGTCCTGGCCCTCGTGCCGGGGCTGCGCGCCGATTACCACATCAGCGAAGTGTTCAGGCAGGGCATCGCGCCCGAAGACATTGTGAATTACACGGATGACGCCAGTTTCCAGGCGGCGCTGGAGGCGCTGCCGTGCTGTGTCACCAACGAGGAGGGTTCCAGCAACGGCGATCCGCTGAACCTGGTGGTCGTCGGCGGGCTCGATGATGCCTTCCCTGCATTCGCACGTCGCGGCTGGCGTGGGACCGAGGAGAAGTGGTCGGGGTCGATCATGAAAGTGGTCAATTCGGCGCTTTCCGGCGAGCGCTATCCCTATGCGCCAGTGAGCGATCTCTATCTGTTCGGGCGGGCTCAGGACCTTGCCTTGCAAAAGGCGCGTGACAACGTCCACCAGCGCAATCACCTGAGGCTGTGGCTGAGCCCGATGCAATATCACGGCAAGCAGGTGTGGGTCGGACAGATCAGCCGTGATATCGGCAGCCGGATGACCGTGCATACTGCGACGCTGACGACGCACAAGATCGACCCTGACGTCGACGAAGCGCGCAGCGCGCTGACACAGGATATGGCGTATTCGGTGACCCTGGCCAAATTCGGCTTTGTGAAGGGGGTGGGGGCCGCGCCCCAGAGCGCGCCGCGCGAGAACCTGACGACCGATCCTTACTACACGGATGGGCTGCGCTGTGTCCTGGTATTCGACCCCACGCACACCTCCCTGGGGCAAATCGAATTCTTTCTATCACAGGGCATCTACGAGAAGGGCGGACAACCACCGGGGCGGGTCAAGCCATGAGCCGCTTGCCGTCGGGGGATACTCTGCGATGTGCAATACGCTGCTTGCGCACCCTGGGTTGTGCAGCGATGCTTGCACTCGCCGTTGCTTGTTCGACCTGGCAGGCGCCTGCCGATTTCAGTACCTCCGGATTGCGTGAACGTGCGCAGACGGCCACCCATCACGAGATACGCGTCAGCGCCGCCGTGCTCAGTGCCGAAGACAGGCGGCAAATGCTGGGGGTCGAGTTGGACAGGACGCGTGTGCAGCCCGTGTGGGTCGAAGTCCAGAACCGGTCTGCCGAGCCGCTCTTGTTGCTGCGGCCGGGAACCGATCCCGATTATTTCTCGCCACTGGAAGTCGCCTGGTCCATGCACGGGATATTCGCCCCGGCAGCGAACGCGCGCATCAATGCACACCTGGACCAACTGGGGTTCAAGAATCCCGTCCTGCCAGGCGAAACGAAAGCGGGCTTGCTGTTCATCAACCCGGAGCGCGTTACGCGGCTGCTGAATATCGATCTGCTGCAGAGAAAGACGCTGATTCCGTTTTCCTTCTTCTTGCGCGTGCCGGACGATGCCGGGGAAAAATGGTTTGCCGAAGGCTTGTTCCAGCATCCAGGTTCCGAGATCAAGGACTATGACGATCTGGCCGCGTTGCGTTCCGCGCTGGAGCGCCTTCCCTGCTGCGCCGCTGACGCGAACGGCAGGGCGAACGGCGATCCGCTCAATGCGATTCTCATCGGCGAGTTTGCCGATATCGCCACCGCATTTGTACGTCGCGGCTACCGGCGTGCCGCGCACCCCGCGGATGCGACCGAGCGTGCATTCGGCCGTATGCCCGATGCCGTGGTTCGCAAGCAATCGCAAGGCGGTGCGCCGGCGACTTGGGTGCGTGTGTGGAACACGCCTATGCGCTTCGACGGTCTCTCCGTCTATCTCGCGCAGGTCGCACGACCGACCGGCGGACGCTTTGCACCGCGCGAGGCGCAAGCCCTGGTCTTGCATGAGGACGTCGATGAGGCGAGGAATTTGCTGATCCAGGACATGATGTACTCGGCCGGCCTGGACAAGCTCGGGTTCGTCACCGGCGTCGGTCCCGCGTCCCAGGCACAACCGCGAACGACGTTCAGCGGCGCCCATTACTTCAGCGACGGTCTGCGTGCGGTCATGTTCTTTGCGACGCGACCGCTCAGCCTGTCGCAGGTGCAGATGCTCGATTGGGAACCGTATCTGGACTGGCACCAATCGCCTGCACGCAAGGAGGTCGACGATGCCCGCAAGTAACCTGTTCGGCAGGCCGGATGACTCGGCCGGCCGTGTGTGCGGTGCCTACCCATTGTTGCGCAGCGCTGGCATGGCATGGCTGATGCTCGCTGCCTGCCATGGGCTCACCGCCTGCGCACCCGCGCCGCTGATGGCCTACTCGCCGGATACACCGCCGCTGGTGCTGGTCCCTGCGTCGCAGGCCGGCGTGCAGGACAAGCGGGGGCGCTTTCGCGAGATTTTTTGCTCGATCCTCAATACACGAGGAAGCGAGATTCCCGATAGCCGCCCTTGCGAGGAGGCACTGACACGCGTCGGCAGCGAACCTGCTGGCACTGGCAAGCCCGTCGATCTCGGTCAATCGAAACGCCGTCTGATCGGCGCTATGGTGGCCGGCGTCGGCTACGAATGCTTCGAGCAATGGCTGCAAGCGCCCGGCAGCGTAGCGGTTCATCTGCGTCAATTCGGCTATGACCTGGTGCAGATGAAGGTCGACGCCTTGTCGAGTTCCGCAAAGAACGCTCGGCAAATACGCGACGCAATCATGGCGATGCCAGCCGAAGCCGGACCGCCGCGCCTCGTCCTGATCGGTTATTCGAAGGGCGCGCCCGACATTCTCGAAGCGATGGTGAATTACCCGGAAATCCGCGGCCGCGTGGCGGCAGTGGTCAGCGCAGCCGGCTCGGTCGGCGGCTCGGCGCTGGCCAACGATGCCGAGCAGTACCAGGCGGACCTGTTGCGACACTTTCCCGGTTCGACCTGCGATTCGGGTGACGGTGGCGCGATCGACAGCCTGCGACCCGCAACGCGCAAGAACTGGCTGGCGCAGCACCGGCTGCCGTCCGATCTGAACTACTATTCGCTCGTTACCTTCCCGCAGCCGGATCACATCTCGGCCATACTGAAATCGAGTTACAACAAGCTGGCGCAGATCGATGCCCGTAACGACAGCCAAGTGATTTTCTACGATCAGATAGTGCCGGGCAGCCGCCTGATGGGCTATATCAACGCCGATCATTGGGCACTGGCAGTGCCGATCGCCCGAACCCATTCGACCCTCGGATCACTGTTGGTGACACAGAATGCCTATCCGCGCGAGGCGCTGGCGGAGGCGATGCTGCGCTTCGTTGAAGAGGATCTGGCGGCATCTGAGCATTTGAGCATTAAGTAAATACCAACAATGTCTGTTTGACATCATTGCCCTTTGTAACGGCGATGAGAAAAATAATCCCTGTTTGAAAATGTTATCGAGCATTCGCGGTCATAAATGGCAACCTGCCAGTACCCGGCCGAGCTTTCAACGAGTGTGGCAGCCCCGCCTCCTTTCAAGGACGTCACGAGTAAATGGATCTTTTAACCAACCTGCCCAGCTGGGACGACATCGAACGAAATTTCGACCAGAAATTCAATGCGTTGAATGAGGGCGTCGATGACGGCTTCCAGAGCGCCCACGACGGCTGGAACGGCTTTACCCGCCGCGTCAGCAACGGCGCCACTCAAGCCTACGGGTACGTGGGCGGGCATCGGATCGATAACGTCCGCCACGCGATGGCTCTATCTGTCCCCATCATGCAGATGAACATCAGCCGCAAATGGGCGTCGATCAATATCAACGAAATTCTGCCGGTGTTGCTCAAACTGTTGCAGGAAGTTGTGATGATCGTGGGCGGTAGCGTGACGATCGGTGCCGCTCTGGGTGGAGCGGTCGGCTCCCTTGCCTTTGGTGCTGGCGCCGTGCCTGGCGCAACAATCGGCGCCGGTGTCGGATTGCAGGTCGGTAACTTGATCATGGCAGCGCTGGGATTGTACGCCATCACCGGTTATTTCTCGGCGGGAATAGGGCCCTGCCTATCAACGATATTTGAAGGTCTCTGTACCGCGTGGCAAGCGGAAGACGGCTTGAAAAATCCTGGCCTCGACCCGACTGGCGGTTCAGCGGCGATGATTCAGGAACGCATAGAACGCGCAGCCAGACAGTTGGCCCAAGGGCAAGAGCAATTGGTGTTGCTGTTACTGACGGCGATTGTCACCTATCTCACCCGAGGGCAGATGAAAGCGGGTGTGGTCAACAGCCTGGAAAGTATTGCGACGAGAAGTGCCAAGCTTCGATCCGAGATTTCCAACAAGCCGTTCGCCGTATGGCTCACGAAAAACGAAAAACTACTTTTGGAGCATCCGGAGCTACAGATTAGGGGGGTCACTTCAGTTGAGAAGCTTGCGCGGGAAAATCAAATGCGCGAGTTTTACGCGAAGCAAGATACTGAATTCGTTTCAGTCGAAAACAAACGAAAGTCGGTAAAGACATTTGAGCCAAGGGGCTTAAGTAACCAGGAAATCCATGATTATCTCCAGAGTGCGGACGGGCAAAAATACATCGCTAAACTCGCATTGGCAGACCCTGAGGCATCATCTGCAAGTCTCTTGGAGAGAGCTTTTGGCCAAGTGGCATCAGGCAGTACTGTACCCGTTACCACTGGCATAAGAACGCCGCTTGTGAAGATCGTACCTGTGGGTGAAAAAGGCATTTCCGACTACTCACCATTTTTCACTACAATGGAAGAATTGCAGGCGGCAGCTAAGTCCGATAAAACTCTAGCAGACTCACTCGGTTTGCCGGTCATCAGCGAAAATGCCAGATATTCTATTTTTGAAATTAAGCCACTTGAGCCTACTGAAGTTTTCGTTAGCAAGGTTGCGCCAACGGTAGAATTTGGGGGTAGAATTACGAGAACGGGAGAGGCGGCACAATATTTGGTGCCTAATCGGCAAGAGTGGTCTGCAGCAAAGCTCATTGGCGAAATCGACAATTAGGAATTAGTATGGATATTCAAGCGTTAAAACAGACCGCAATCGAATTGCGAAAACAACTGGAATTGTATAAGGACAAAGAGCCGGCAGCACTGGCTTTGTACGGGCAAATGGAATATTTGATATCCGCAGCTGAGCGTGGTGAGATCAATACCCAAGTTGAAGCAAGGGATATACCAGGCCATCGCATCATGGATGAGTCAAGCCTTCGGAAATATCGGGAACTTTCGGATGCTTATAGCAATTTTTATGTTGAACTTATCGAGGGTCGTGGCTCGGACACGCTTAAAATGATAGAGGAAATCATGAAAAAAGTCAGACCGTAAATTAGCTATTTCTCGGTTAAACTTGCACTGATATTCACCAAAAAAAAAGAATTAATCGGCGATGTGACAACTGCCCTTACTGTTGAGTGGTCAGCAGTACAGCTAATGGGTAACTTTCCGGGCATCCATAAGCAGTGCTTCGCGGCAGTTACTAGCTGACAACCTGTAGATCCATATCTTGCGCAGATCTAGAATGTGTTTGCCTTCCTCGCCGCCGATCCTGGTACGGATTCCATGACTGAGCACGCAAGTTACCACCACGTTAGTGAAGTTCCCGGCCTCGTGCTGGGCTCGGCGCGCCTGACGGATGCCGGTTTCGATCGCCATTACCACCTCGACTTCCACGTTGGCTTCGTGACCGAAGGCATCCAGCGTCATCGATCCAAAGGCGAGTCGTTTCTGCTGGGGCCGGGCAATGTTGCCCTGATGCCGCCGGGCGAAATCCACGACGGTGTGGCCGAAGGCGGCGGCGCCTACACGCTCAAGACATTCCGTTTGTCCCAGGCGCTGGTCGCGAGCCTCGCAGAGGACATCAGTGGTCGGCCCAGTGAGCTGGAGCTGGCCGGCATGTTGCTCGAAAACACCGGGCTTGCCGGCCACCTGCGCGGCTTGCACGAGGCCATGCAGCAGGCCATCGGCCCTGGCGGTCTCGCGGTGCAGGCGCAATGGCTGACCCTTGTCGAGGGTCTATTGCGTCAGTCGCGGGTGATCGTGCCCGAGGCGATTTCTGGAGCGCTCTCGCCCCTGCAATGGTCACGCCTCAGGGACTATTGTTTCAGCCACATCGATCAGCGCATTACCCTGGATGACCTCGCCGGTCTTTGCGGGTTGGGCCGGTTTTCGTTCCTCAAGCAGTTCAAACGGACCATCGGCATGACACCGCACGCATGGCTGCTGCGACTGCGTCTTGAACAAGCCTGTGGCCTGCTGTCGCGCAGCGAACTGCCGATCATCGATGTCGCCCACGCGGTCGGGTTTTACGATCAAAGCCACTTCAACCGTGCGTTTCGACACGCATTCGGCGTCGCGCCTTCACGCTACAGACATTGAGTGTCGGCGTTTCGCTGGCCGTCAATTTTTTACAAGCCTGGGCACTGTCCCTCGCCCTAGGATGCGCAAAACCGGGCGACTCTTCTTCGCCCGTGCAGCCGAGGACAGGTAGATGAACGCTCAATCAAACCAACCGCTCGCATTGAGTTTTGCCAGCGACAACATCGCGGGGGCCTCAAAGGAAGTGGCGCAGGCCATGATCAGGCACAGCACCGGCCAGGCCAGTGCGTACGGCACGGACGAACTCTCCCTAAAGGTCAAGCTCAAGCTCAGCGAGATCTTCGAGCGCGACGTGGAGGTCTTTCTCGTCCCTACCGGCACCGCCGCCAACAGCCTGTGCCTGAGTGCGATGACGCCACCCTGGGGCAACATCTATTGCCATCCCGCCAGCCATATCAACAACGATGAATGCGGCGCCCCGGAGTTCTTTTCCAACGGCGCGAAGCTGATGACCATCGACGGCCCATCGGCCAAGCTGGATGTCACCCGCCTGCGCGAACGGACAGGTGAAAAGGTCGGTGACGTGCACACGACCCAACCTGCCTGCGTCAGCATTACCCAGGCCACTGAAGTCGGTAGCCTCTACAGCCTGGACGAAATCGCCGCCATCGGTGAGGTGTGTAAGGCAAGCGCCCTGGGGTTCCACATGGACGGTTCGCGGTTCGCCAACGCGTTGGTTGCCCTAGGCTGCTCCCCGGCGCAGATGACGTGGAAAGCCGGGGTGGATGCGCTCTCGTTCGGGGCTACCAAGAATGGTGCGCTGGCCGCCGAAGCGATCGTCCTGTTCAACCCCACGCTTGCCACCGAGATGAGCTATCGCCGCAAGCGCTCCGGCCATCTGCTCTCCAAGATGCGTTTTATATCGGCGCAGATCGATGCGTACCTCACCGACGACCTGTGGCTACGTAACGCACGCCAGGCCAACACAGCCGCCCAGCGCCTGGCCCGTGGGCTGGCGGGTCTGCGAGGCGTTGAAGTCATGGCCGGCGCCGAGGCCAACATCCTGTTTTGCAAGCTGGATTCGGCAATCATCGAAGCCCTGCTGAAGGCCGGGTTCGGGTTCTACCATGATCGCTGGGGGCCAAACATCGTGCGCTTTGTCACCTCGTTCGCGACCACTGCCGAGGATGTCGATCATCTGCTGAGTCAGGTCCGGCGAGTGATCGATACGCTGAGCGCGTAAGCGATTGGGTAATGGCATTGATGGCTGAGCATGCGCCGGTGGTTGGTCGGGGTTGATGATGGAGGGGCGATGTAGCTCCACGCGATGTAGATTATATTTACGTCAGGTAAGTTTGGATCTGCGAAGGATCGACCGACGACTGGTGAAATAAATGCTTGAGTGGCAGTACGCCGTGCCGCTCGTCGAATTTGAAAAATCTTTAGAAAATTTTCTCAGGCCCTTCACCTTCAGATGACTGTGGGCGCCGCATTCAGTGAATCACCGAATGAGTATCGGCGCCTTTTTGGCCTGAGGAGATTCGTCATGTTCCTACATAACAAACGACTTCAATACACCGTGCGCGTTGCCCAACCCAATCCTGGTTTGGCGAACCTTTTACTTGAGCAGTTTGGCGGAGCCCAGGGGGAGTTGGCCGCTGCGTCCAGATACTTCACCCAGGCGTTGGCCGAAGAGGATCCAGGCAGAAAGGATCTACTGATGGACATTGCCACCGAAGAACTCAGTCACCTGGAGATCGTCGGTTCAATCATCGTGATGCTCAACAAGGGTGCCAAAGGCCGCCTGGCCGAAGGCGTGGAAGAGGAGGGCGAGCTGTATCGCGCAATCAATGGCGCCGGTAATGACTCGCACATCACCTGTCTGCTGTACGGCGCCGGTGCACCACTGACCAACTCCGCAGGCGTGCCGTGGTCGGCAGCCTACGTCGATACCATCGGTGAGCCCACGGCGGACATGCGTTCCAATATTGCTGCCGAGGCCCGCGCCAAGATCGTTTACGAGCGCTTGATGAACGTCACTGATGATCCGGGTGTGAAAGAGGCCCTGGGGTTTCTGATGACCCGCGAGATCGCGCATCAACTGTCGTTCGAAAAAGCCTTGCACTCGATCCAGCCGAACTTCCCGCAAGGCAAGCTGCCCGGCATGCCCGAGTTCACCAATGTGTACTTCAACCTGTCTCAGGGCGAAGGCAGCACGCGTGGGCCGTGGAACCAGGGTGTCGATTGGGATTATGTAGAAGATCCAAAGCCGGCAGTCGATGGCGGTGATGGCACTGCCAGCGTGGAGTTGAGCGCTGACGAAGACTCGCTGCTGATGGACATGAAAGCCCGCACGATGTCTGACCCCGAAAGCAATCCCATCACGGGTGCAGACCTGGGCTCGGGTGTCCAGGGACGTGATGAAGCCTGATAGATGTCACCGCACGCCGTCATGGCGTGCGGTGTTTCTCATTCAACGATGCGAAACAGGAGGTCTCATGTCCGAACCGTCCTGATTGCCGTTGCATCAGGCCTGATGGAGCCTTTAGGCGCTGTTGTCGGCCTCGGCATTTCAACCAGTTTCGCCTTGGGCTACCCCGTCGCTTTGGGCCTTGCAGCAGGGGGCGATGATCTTTGTTGTCTCCCATGAGGTCATACCCGAGGCACATCGCTGGCCACCAAACGCCCGCGACGTTGGGGCTGATGCTGGGGTTCGGGGTCATGATGTTTCTCGATACGGCATTGGGCTGACCGCCTTACCCGTTCGAACCGGATAAGGCGCCTGAGAGGGGAAGATTTCAATGCACGAGATTATCAGTGCACAGGATTTGAATATTGACCTGCAAAGCGCCAATGAAGAGGGCTTGTTCAAATGGCTGGTCGCCAGTTTTTTAATGGGCAAAAGGATTCAGGCCCGGATTGCCGCGCAAGCGTATCGAGTGATTGTCGATAAGCATAAGCGTGACACACCGGGCAAGCTCGCCCACAGCACCCATCGGGAACTCGTCGCCATGTTGGGCGAGGCGCATTATGTGCGATATGACGAAACTACCTCTGCGCGTCTGTTGGCCTTGGCTCACAAACTCAACAATGAGTACGCAGGGAAGGTGAGTAATATCGTCAGCGCGAGCGCGGATCGCCGGGACTTTGAGAATCGGCTCATTGCCTTTGAAGGTATTGGTCCCAAGACGGTCGAAATTTTCATGCGCGAGGCGTCACGAGTGATCCTGTGAACGCGCAATAGCGCCGAGGGACAGGTCGAGCAGAGCAAGTCGTACAAAAAAAAGCACCGGAGACAACCTCAACATGGCGAACTTTCTTTCGATCTACCAAGTCGATTAGCTATCAGCCTCATGCGCAACAGTAGAGGGTGCGCAAGCCTTGGCTAGTGGCTCGCGATGGATCCAGAACAAATATTAAAAAATGGTGATCGCGATGAATTGTCTTATTTGTGTCGGTGTCGCACAGCGCATTCAATGCGACGGCCCATGGGAAGAAAGAGACTGTCCGGACTGTGGTCGCTACCGTGTTTCAGATGAGCTCATCCTGGCCTTGATTGATCAGGGGCAGATCTTCGACGTCAGCAAGACGAGGGATATGCTCAATAACCGGCGTCTGGAGGATGCTATTCCGACAATTGAAATCCATGAGGCGCTACTGGTGTCTTGATAGGGTCGCGCAAACCATGCCAACGCAAAAAATAACCGTTGAAGGCTTGCAGTTGAATGTTTCAATCCGCGGCCAAGGCTCACCGCTGCTCTTGCTCAACGGCCTGGGTGGTTTGATCCGTACCTTCGATCCCCTGCGCGATGAACTGATGGATTTCAGGACCATTACGCTGGACGTGCCCGGGGTCGGGAAATCGCAAATGCCCCGCTGGCCGATGCGTCTGCCGCGCCATGCCGACCTGATCGCCGGGATGACGGATGTTCCGTCCGCACCAGCGGATGCTGATTCTCACCGGCGAACGCGACCCCCTGGTGCGTCTGTACAACGCGCACATCCTGCGCCGCACTATCCGCCGTGCCGAACTGCATGTCCTGCAGGGGCCCGATGCACGCGGCTATCGTTTCATCAGAGCTGCCAGCAATGCACTCATATCGCGCCAGTGCGACCCCTCCCAGTAAACCCGTTGGCAGGCGTCGCAGTGCAGGAAGTGCGAATGGAGGGCCGCAATGCGTGGCGGCACCCGTGGCCGAGCCCGTTCCGGGCTGAGCTCGTGCAGCGGCAGGTTGCAGTGAAGGCACAGGCTGAAGGGTCGCGCACAACGCGCCAGGTCGAGGCGCTCGAACAATTCACGCAGCTGCAGCGATGGTTTAAGGGCATGCACATAACAGCCGTGGCTGATGATTCGGCGCTTGAGCAGGTCGCGGTCGCGCGTCAGCACGATACGGCCGTGCTGCGCAGCGATCTCGGCGATTTCGCCATCCTCGAAACCATTGTCGTAGAGGGTGTCGAAGCCGCTCATGCGCAGCAGCCGGGCCAGCCCGCCAAGGTGTGCGTCCGCGACGAAACGCAGCACCCGTAAAGGTTGCGCACGCACCTTGAGCAGCGGGCTGATGTCCAGCGCTTCGAACTTGGGATACACCGCCAGCCGGTCGCTGTCGAGGATCACCCGCTCGAAGCCCACCGACTCGCCGTTCAGCAGCACCAGCTCGACCTCGGTGTGCGGTACCCCGAGGGCCTCGATCATGTGCTTGACCGTCGCCCCTCGCGCACACTCGCAGGTAAAGGGTTGCCGCCGCCGTTCGGCGGGCAGGAAATCGTTGAGCTCCTCATAGAAGCGGAAGGTTGCGCTGGTCATGCTCAACAGTATGGCAGGGCTGCAGGCACACAGCCGCTGCCAACCGATTCAGCGCAGGTGCACGTAGGTACCCGGCGCAGCCTCGGCGGCGGCATAGGCCCTGTTGCCGAGTTTGCGCGGAGCCTTTTTGTGATCGCCCGAGCGTGCCTGCAACCAGGCCAGCCAGTGGGGCCACCAGGACCCGGCCTGTTGACTGGCAGTGTCCATCCACTCCTGAGCCTCGACGGGCAGGTTGCTGTTGGTCATGAAGCGCGCCTTGGGGTTGCCCGGCGGGTTGAGGATGCTCTGGATATGCCCGCTGTTGGACACCACGAACTCGCCCTGGCCGCCAAACAGATGCATGGAGCGATAGCAGGCGTCCCACGGGGTGATGTGGTCGCTCATGCCTGCGATGCAGTAGAAATCACTGGTGACCTGGCCGAGGTCTATCGGTGTGCCGCCGACCTCCAGGGCGCCGGCGCGGGCGAACGGGTTGGTCTGGTACATATCGATGAATTCGCCGTGCAGCGTGGCGGGCAGGTTGGTCGTGTCGTTGTTCCAGTAGAGGACATCGAAGGCCGGCGGCTCGTTGCCGAGCAGGTAGTTGTTGATCCAGTAACTCCAGATCAAGTCATTGGGGCGCATCCAGGCGAAGACCTTGGCCAGCTCGCGGCCCTCGAGCACGCCCGCCTGATAGGAACGGCGCTTGGCGGCCGTCAGGGTCTTCTCGTCGGCGAACAGCCCGACCTGGGTGTCGGGGCGTATGTCCAGCATGCTGACCGCCAGGGTAAAGGCATTGATCTTTTTCTCGTCCAGGGCGGCGTAGTGACCCAGCAGCGAGGACAGGGTGCAGCCTCCGGAACAGGCGCCGAAGGTGTTCAGGTCGGCGCTGCCGGTGATCGCAAGCACCGCGTCGATCGCTTCCTTCAGGGCTTCCACGTAGCTGGTCAAACCCCATTCGCGCTGGGCCTTGCCCGGGTTGCGCCAACTGATGGCGAAGGTCTGGATACCGCTGCCGAGCAGAAAACGGATCAGGCTCTTCTCCGGCGTCAGGTCAAACAGGTAGAACTTGTTGATCTGCGGCGGCACCACCAGAAACGGACGCACCTGCACCTGCTCGGTACGGGGCTTGTACTGGATCAACTCCAGCACCTCATTGCGAAACACCACCGCACCTTCGGTGATGCCCAGATTGTGGCCTACCTCGAACGCCGTCTTGTCCACCTGGCTGGGCATGCCGCCGTTTTCGAGCAGGTCCCGGGTCAGCTGCGAGAAGCCATCGAGGATGCTCTTGCCGCCGGTTTCAAAGAAGCGCTTCAGTGCGACCGGGTTGGCCAGGGTGTTGGTCGGCGCCATCGCATCGGTCAGCAGGCCGATGACGAACTGACCACGCTGAGCGTCCTGTTCGCTGAGGCTGCTGGTGCTGATCCAGTCGTTCATCTCCTGGCACCAGGCCAGGTAAGTCTTCATGTAGCGACGGTAGAGCGGGTTGCGCTGCCAGGTCAGCTCGTCGAAGCGCTTGTCTCCCGCCGCGGGCTTGAGCGGCGAGCGGTCGAGCAATACATTTTTCAGCTCGATACCGAATGCAGCCATATGCCGTGCGCTGTGCACGGGTTGCTTCACTACCTGTCGCAGGACCATGCGGGCGGTACCGAGCAGGTCGCGCCCGCGAGGGCCGACCGCCGGATTGAGGTTCAACGTTTGCATTGCGGCTTGCTGGGAGAGTTCTTTATTTTTCTTGTTCATTGTGCTGCTCCGGAAAGGCCCCGAAGACGGGCGCCCGGCAGTTAAAGGGCTGCGAGCAAGCCGTGCATCGTAAAAGGCACGGCTGGCCACGCAGATCTTGAGCAGCAGCTTATAGAGGGGGGAACGGCAAACATTTCATTTGACGACAACACCTTTTCACTTCATGACAATCCATGACCTTTTATCCGCGATTTGCTGAATCGCTCGGGACGACAGGATTCAAGGGCAGGGGATACCTTGTCGTCGACTATTTCCTCGCTGGCAAGTCGGCCCACGATCGCCGCCAGCGTGACGCCAGGATGCATGGCGCAAACGTACACTCCATCGATATCGGGCAGATAGCCGATGATGGGGATGCCATCGACAGGCATTGGCCTGAGTCCAGCCAGGTGATACGCCAGGGACGCGCCCACAATGCCTGCCCCGATGACGACCACTCGCTTGCCTGCGTTAATTTCATGACAGCTTCCGTTCTGTTGGCCTGATTAAAGTACTGGATCCGGGCTAGTGCTCCAATGTCTTCGCCATGATGATGGTGCGCTCTGATTGGTGAAATTCGTCGCGGATTTTCTTGAAGCCAAGCGCAGCGTAAAAACCTTGCGCAGTGATTGAAGAGGGGACACGCAGGAGGCTGACGCCATCTTTTATGGCGATCGATTGAATCATCGCCATCAACTGTCTTCCGATGCCTTTCCCTTGCCAGGTTGGGTCGACAAACACGCTTCGGACGACGTCCTTATCAAGACTGGCTGTTGCAACGATATGACTGTCGGTTGTTGCTACTAGCACCTGACGCCGGGTCAACAAATCAAGGATCGCCGATGGAGAAAAACTTGACTCCACTTGATCGATGATTGCGGATGAATAGTCCAGGGCATTGGACTCGCGAAGGGTGCCAATGATGATCCGACTGATTGCCAGTGCATCTGCATTGGTTGCGTTTCGAATCAGGCAACTCATTCAGGTGGCTCCTTGCGTGTGATCCCTTGATCGTAAAGGGATGTGGCGTTACTGGCGAGTATGAAAGGCGCCTGATGTATTGCGAACGCTGCATCGATTGGACATTGACTCGTTCAGATGACTGCTTTTGGCCGTTTTTTTTGTTTGTTATGGACTCCCGATTGTTCCAGTCAGTCAGACCACCCACTGATAGCGCGCCCAACGATGGGCTGTTCACTATTTGCTTGATGCGTACAGCTTCACGAGCAGCCGGAAGAATCAAGTGACGCCACCGCTTACATCCGGTGATGTTCCAACAAGAAGTCCACGAACAACCGCACCCGAGCCGGCATTGCCGAGCCGCCTACGAACACCGCATGAATCGGCTCCTGGTCGCCGGGGTTCCAGGCTTCCAGCAGCGGTATCAGGTCACCGCGCTGCAGATCCTCGCTCACGCTGAACTCGCCGATACGCGCAATGCCGGCACCTACTCGCGCGAGTTGCGCCAGCGCTTCACCGCTGCTGCATTCGATGTTGCCGCTGACCTTCAGGGAAAACTCTCTTGTGTCACGGATGAACGGCCAGTTGGGTTCGGCACGCCGGAAGTTGAAGCGTAGGCAGTTGTGCCGTAGCAGGTCTTCCGGTTCCTGGGGGATGCCGTGGCGCTGCAGATACTCGGGCGATGCCACCACTACCTGGCCGGTGTTGCCGATCCTGCGCGCGGTCAGCGGGCTGTCGGGCAGATGGCCAAAGCGCACCGCGACGTCGGCCTGGCCGCCGAGAATGTCGACCACTTCGTCGCCGAGGGTGAGGTCGACGACGATGTTCGGGTAGCGGGCGCTGAATGCTGCCACCAAGGGAACGATGGCCAGTCGCCCATGGCCAAGGGCGGCGCTGACCCGCAATCGGCCCCTTGGTACGCCCTGGTCGGCGATGGCTTCTTCAACCTCGGCCATGTCGGCCAGGATACGCCGGGCGCCGCGCAGGAAAGCCTCGCCCTCGGCGGTGAAGGTGATCGCTCGGGTGGTGCGCAACAGCAGGCGCGTGCCAAGACGTTGTTCGGTACGCGCGATGATCCGGCTGACCGCCGAGGGTGTCAGCCCCAATGCACGCGCGGCGGCCGACAGGCTGCCTTCCTGCGCCACGGTGGCGAACACTTCCATTTCACCTGACCTGCCGTTGAAGTCCATTTGTGCCTCTTACGCAAAGGTGATTGCCGAAAATGCTATCTACCGCCTGAAAAGGTTGGATCGTAGCATTGGCGGCATAGATAAGGAGCCTTCCATGCGTATCAATCCACCACTTGTCGCACTCGCCATCGGTGCTTTTGGCATCGGCGTCACCGAGTTCGCCCCCATGGGCATGTTGCCGGGCATCGCTGCGGATCTCGGCGTTTCCATTCCCGCCGCCGGTTTGTTGGTCAGTGCGTACGCCCTGGGCGTACTGCTCGGCGCGCCGCTGATGACCCTGACCACCGGCAGGATTCCCCGGCGCTATCTGCTGATCGGACTCATGGCGATTTTCACCCTGGGTAATCTGATGTCAGCCCTGGCCACCGATTACTACAGCCTCATGGTCGCCAGAGTGGTGACTTCACTGAACCACGGCGCGTTCTTTGGCGTTGGCTCCATCGTCGCCGCCAGCGTCGTCGCTCCGCAGAAACGAGCCGGGGCGGTTGCGGCGATGTTCATGGGCCTTACCCTGGCAACCATCGGCGGTGTGCCGCTGGCCGCCTGGTTTGGCGAACTGTTCGGCTGGCGCACCGCATTCTGGGGTATCACCGGCCTCGGCGTGGTGGCCATGACCGCGTTGTGGTTCGCCCTGCCGAACCTGCCGGCGCCGAAAAGCGTCGGCGTTATGGCCGAAATTCGGGTACTGGGCCGTGGCCCGGTGCTGGGGGCGTTGGCCCTGACCGTTGTCGGCTCGGGTGCAATGTTTACCGTCTTCACCTACATCGCGCCGATCCTCAGCAGCGAGACCCATGCGTCCACCGCCTACATCACCGCCATGCTGGTGCTGTTCGGTGTGGGGTTGACGCTGGGCAACATGTGGGGCGGCAAGGCCGCCGACCGCTCGATAGATCGCACCCTGATCGTTTCGCTGAGTGTGCTGATTCTCGTCTTGCTGGCGTTCACCGTGCTGATGCGTTGGCCGCTGCCGGCCGCCGTTGCCATCCTGATATGGGGTATCGCCAGCTTCGCCCTGGTGCCGCCGCTACAGATGCGCGTCATGGAGGCTGCGAAGGACGCGCCCAATCTGGCCTCGGCGGTGAACATCGGTGCCTTCAACCTGGGCAACGCGATTGGTGCGGCGCTGGGTGGAGCGGTGATCAATGCCGGTCTAGGTTATCCGGCGATTTCCCTGGCCGGAGCGGCAGTGGCGGGTCTGGGGCTGCTGATGGTGTTGGCTTTTGCCTGGCGTTCCAGAACGATTGCAGCTGCGGTGGTGTGAGGGGGATGTTATTCACCATTGATGAGTAACGACTAGCGGCCAGTTGTTGCCTGTCGCGAAGGACTGCAAGCGACCCATTGCAGTCGCAGGCAGCCCTCATTAATGATATCGGACACACAACAGTAGTTTTCTGACTGTTCGCCTTTAGCTCGCAAGGGGATGCCGGCTTATTGTGATCTACACTCCTTGAGCGTGTGGATGGGGGCATGCCAGTCGATCCGTAAAAACCTTGTCTGGCTATCGTGTATCAGGCGAGTTCGACAACGCCTAAATTCAAGCCCTGACCGCCAACACGACTTGGCGCTGCTGAGAAAAATCCAAGAGCGTTTCATGTGTCATGCCTGGTATCTAACCGTCGGCATGAAAACTCACGACGCCAGCTTGCACTAAACCAACGAGGTGAAAATGAACAGGAAGTCAAACCGGGGCTGGACGATGGCTGCGGCACTCGTCGTAGTGGGTTCAACGGTATTTGCTGGGTGTGCGAGCAAGAACGATCCGATCACACAGGCAAACAAGGCCGATGTGACCAAGGGCGTACCCGCACCAAGTCTCGAGCAGACCAAGGCGATCGCCGAGGAAGGTTTCATCTACGGCTTGCCGCTGGTGATGAACTACGCCGTGATGCACGAATATGCCGTCGACAAGGGCGGCCCGCAATACAAGGCGCCGTTCAACCAGATCAAGAACGAGCCTCGCGTCTTCACCTACCAAGATACGGCCATCATCACTCCGAACAGCGACACCCCGTACTCATTTGTCTGGCTGGACCTGCGCGCGGAGCCGATGGTTATCTCGGTGCCGGCAGTGGACAAGCGGCGTTACTACTCGGTGCAGATGATCGACGGCAACACTTACAACTACGGTTACATCGGCAGCCGTGCCACCGGCAACGAAGCGGGCGACTACATGGTGGTCGGTCCCGATTGGAAAGGCGCGCCCCCTCCCGGTATCAAAAAAGTCTTCACCTCGACCACCCCCTTTGCCGTGAGCGCCATTCGGACTCAGCTCTACAATGCCAAGGACATGCCGAATGTCGAGAAGGTGCAAGCGGGCTATAAGGTCCAGCCGCTCTCCGCCTTCCTCCATCAACCCGCGCCGCCCACTGCGCCGAAGATTGATTTCGTGCCGGCTACGACGGAAGGCATCAAGGCCAACTTCTACGAGTACTTGTCGGCCGCGATGGAGTATGTGCCGCCATCGGCCGACGACCAGGAGATCCGGGCCAAGCTGGCGAGCATTGGGGTGGGACCTGGTCGCACCTTCGAATTCAAGGACCTCTCGCTCGAGCACAAGGCCGTGGTCCTGCTCGGGATGAAGGCCGGTGACGAGAAGGTCGACAAGTTCCTCGCGAGCGGGACGAAGATAATCAACGGCTGGAACGTAGGCGCGTACTTCGGCGACCAAACGTTCTACAAGGCCGACTGGCTGAAGCGTGCTGGTGCTGCGAAAGGCGGCCTTTACGGCAACGACGCCGTCGAGGCGATGTATCCCAACACGCGCACCGACGGCACCGGCCATACGCTGGATACCAGCAAGCGCAAGTACACGCTGACTTTCCCGGCCGGCAAACTGCCGCCAGTCAATGCCTTCTGGTCAGTGACCATGTACGACGGCAAGAGCCAGCTGCTGGTCAAGAATCCGCTCAACCGTTACCTGATCAATTCGCCGATGCTGTCGGCGATGAAGAAAAACACGGATGGTTCACTGACGCTGTACATCCAGAAAGACTCCCCCGGCAAGGCCAAGGAGGCAAACTGGTTGCCCGCGCCTGACGACACCGTCTTTCTGGTAATGCGCCTCTATTGGCCAAAGACCGCCCCCCCTTCGATTCTTCCCGCTGGCGAAGGCAGCTGGCAGCCACCGGCGCTGGTGGTATCGAAGTAGTGCGACCCATTGCTGACACGTAGGTCGGTGTCGGCCAGTGCTACCTTTTTTGCCAATAGCAGCCGATCATGAAGGGCTGCTATTGGTCTCTTGCCCACTCGACAATTGTCCCATCATGCTGCGGCTGATGAGCCTACCTTCAGGCTGCCACGCTGAGAGTCCGGGGCCGACCACTACACAGATTCCCGGCGCGCCGAAAATCAGAAAGCCCGAAAATAGTGGTTACGCAGCCATTTTCGGTTAATATTTTCTGAGTGTTCGGCGCGTATTTTAAGAAAATCTTGGCTCGGTTAAAAAAATCTAGCCAACGACTGGGGAAAAAATGGGAAATCTAGTGGGTTACGCCCATTTGATCAATGCGATGGGGCTGAAGGCTATCGGGGTAAAGAAGCCCGCACTCGTTCAACCCGTCACCCGCATTGAGCGGATCAACGGCGCGCTTGCAGTGCCGCAAGCGGTTGCACCGGAGGCTGGGGATTTTCTCGCCCACATCATCTTTGCGCTCAAACATGAGGGCGTCAATCTCTCTATTTTGGCGCAGGCTCTGCCTCGCATTGAAGGTCAACTCCTTGTCGAGGCCATAACCCAATCTCCCAGCAGTGGCTATCTGCGTAAAGTCTGCTTCCTCTGGGAAGTCTACTCCGGCGCTTTACTGGACTACACGGACAAGCCTCGGGGCCCCGGCGTCCTCCTTTTTGATCCAGAGCGCTACATCACTGGCCCATCGGTGCGAAACAACCGCTGGCGCGTGGACTTCAATGGGCTGGGGACACTCCAATATTGCGCGACGGTAGAGCGCACGCCTGAGGTCCAAGCCCTGCTTGAATACGACATTCTAGGGCGCTCGAAAGAGTTCATTGCTTCCTTGCCTAAGGAAATGATGGATCGCACCATCAACTGGGCGTACCTGAGCGAAACAGATTCCTCATTTGCGATTGAAAAGGAAGCACCAAGCCAGCAGAAGTCAGAGCGTTTCGTTCAGTTGCTGCGCCAGGCACATGACCGCCAGCCGCTTACCGAAGACTACTTGGTCTCTCTGCAAAACAATGCAATTTCCCAACCGCTTGAATGGGCGGTGGCCTTCCGGCATGAACAAAACCACCTGACCAACTCCTTTCGAGGAGCGGCAGGGGTCACCTATATCCCCCCACCTCCAGACCTTTGCCGGGATCTGATGTTCGAACTCATGGCCTTCGCAAACCGTGCACCGTTGGAGCTTGACCCGCTGGTGGCCGCCGGCATTGCCTCATTCGGGTTCGTGTTCTTGCATCCCTTCATGGATGGGAATGGCCGACTGTCGCGCTTCTTGATACACCAGGCATTGTGCTGCAGCGGTGCGCTGGAGAACGGTTTGTTACTCCCTGTCTCCGTTGCCATGAAGCGAGAGGAGCAACGCTACCTTGAAGCTCTGCAGAGCTTCTCGAAACCTGCCCGGCAATTCTGGGACGTTCGTTGGATCGATGCCGACAACATGTCGCTTAACTTCACCGGCGACCCAAGCCTCTATCGCTACTGGGATGCGACTGAATGTGTGGCCTTCACGCTGGAAATGGCCAAGCGGGCATTGGAAATTGAACTGAGGGAAGAAACCGAGTATCTGCAACGATACGACACGTTGCTCAAGGTGGTTAATGACAACTACGACGTGCGCGGCAGCCTCTTGAGCAAGCTGATAATGCAGTGCTTAGACCAGAATGGGGTCGTATCAAAGGGCCGGCGGAAGCAATACAACGGGTATATCCAAGAGGAGGTTTTCGACTTCCTGGAAGGTCACGCCCAAGCCCTTCTGGCAGAAGCCTACGCAGAGCCCGACGACTAATAGTCTAGCGACCGGGGCGGTTGAATGACCGGTGGCAGATCCCTTGGGTGAAGCCATGGCCATCTCAGTCCCGCCATCTCCACTAGCTATCAGGCGGCCCAACCTTTCAAGCTCCTCAGCTTTGAAAAGGCCCAAAGCGTGCGGTCGTTCACCCACGTGGCCATAACTGGAATACCTCAAGTCTGTAACGGGCGCTGATCAAAGCAATCAGCAGCCTGCGACAGACTCCATTTATTCCCGACAGACTTTATTTCATAGCTCAAGCAGGCCAGGCAGGAGATCTACTTTTTCAACAGAATCGGCCGAAAGCTGCCTGTCGTGAAGGGCAGCTATCGACTCAAAGATGTCGCTAATCAACCGATCCATGGGGCTGCGCTGATTGAGCTTGCGTTACTATCCATGCGCTTTCTTCAGCCCTTGCAAGCGCACTTTCGCCCTTTGCACAGCGGGCAGGGAGGGTGGAGGTCATCAGTTCCACGGCAGTGACTTACCGAGGCGCCAGGTCGCCGTACCAGTAGGCTGCGGTGACGCCGCCATCCATGAGAAAGTCGCTGCCGGTGATGAAGGTGCCTTCGGGCCCCATCAGTAACGCCGCGACTGCAGCGACTTCGTCGGGTGTGCCGCCACGGCCGGCAGCGCTGAGATCGATCATGCGGCGGTAGCCTTCGCCACGCGGACCGCTCAATTCGTCTCTGGCCAGTGGGGTGAAGATGATGCCGGGGCTGATGGCGTTGACTCGTGCCCCGCGCTTGCCCCAGCGTACGGCCTCGGCCATCACGCGCAGCGAATTGGCGCGCTTGGAGATCCGATAGGCGTTCAATGGATCAGTCACCTGGTCGGCCTGAAGCATGGGCAGTGCCAGCAATTGCTCGACAGGCGTGGTGGCCAGTGCCTTGTCCTGTTCGGGTGTCAGGGCGGGCAGGCGATGGCCGGACTGCGAGGCGATGACGATTGTCGAGCCGCCCTCGGCGATCACGTTGCCAAACGCTTCCAGCACCAGGGCCGTGCCATAAAGGTCCACTCGCAGGATGGTCGCGACCGGCGCTTGCGAAGGTGAAACACCCGCCGCGTGGATCACGCCGGTGATGTCACCGATGGCGGTTGCCATTCGAACCAGTGCCTCGACCGATTCGCGCGAAGAAACGTCGACGACGGTCGTGCTGACTTCGAAGCCTGCGTCGAGTAGCACCTTGGCCGCTGCGTCAGCGTTCTCCTGGCGCAGGTCGGCCAGCAGGACATGTTTACCCGTGCTTACGCGGCGGGCAATCGCCTGGCCAATCGAACCAGCGCCAATGACGACTGTGACTTTGCGGGTATTTTTCATGAGGACCTCATGTGAATTCGATCAACGCCCTTGGGCGTACTGTTCGTCGCTGACCTGTTCCATCCAGTCGACCACTTTGCCGTCCAGTACTTCGGCAATGGCGATATGCGTCATTGCAGTGGTGGCGGTCGCGCCGTGCCAGTGTTTGATGTTTGGTGGAATCCACACGGTGTCCCCCGGTTTGATTGAACGAACCGGTTGCCCCAACGCCTGCACCAGGCCCGATCCCGCGGTGACGATCAAGGTCTGGCCCAACGGGTGAGTGTGCCAGGCAGTGCGAGCGCCCGGTTCAAAGGTCACGGTGGCGCCGCTGACCCGCGCCTCTTGTGTCCCCTTGAACGGCGCGTCGACCCGAACAGTGCCGGTAAAGTAATCGGCGGGTCCCTTGGCGGAAGGCTGCGAGCCGTTCGGGTTAATGACGAGCATGGGTTTTTCCCCTTCTGCGGTTACATCGAAAGCGAGCAATGACAGCGACAACGCCGTGGCCGCGAGATTTTTCATGACGGTTCCCTTGAGGCAACAGCCGTCGGTGACGACCTGAATGGATCTAAAATCTATCAGCTGCTCATTAATATGATTAGAGGCTAGAATCCGAAAATATTTATGTGAGGTTCTCATCAATGCTCAGGGAAAACGCCAGTGATCTGCTTGCCTTCCTCGCCGTGGCAAAGGAGCGAAGCTTTACCAAGGCCGCTGCCAGGCTCGGCGTCTCCCAATCAGCGCTGAGCCATACGATTCGTGGCCTGGAAGCACGCCTTGGACTGCGTTTGTTGACGCGCACCACCCGCAGCGTTTCGCCCACCGAGGCCGGCGAGCGCCTGATGAGCAGGGTGGGGCCCCACTTCGAGGAAATCGAACTGGAGCTGGCTGACCTGAGTGATCTGCGCGACACCCCCGCAGGCAATATCCGTATCAACGCAATGGACCATGTGCTGGACCAGATCATTCGGCCCGTGCTCAAAGACTTTCTCCCCAGGTATCCGGACATCTCGGTGGAAGTCTGTTGCGACTACAGCTTCGTCGACATCGCCGCACAGGGCTTTGATGCCGGGGTCAGGCTGGGCGAGGACGTGGCGCAAGGCATGATTGCCACGCGCATCGGCCCGGACATGCGCATGTCGGTGGTGGGGTCTCCTGGCTACTTTGCCAACCGCGAACTACCCACGACGCCTCGGGCGCTCACAGATCACTTGTGCAATAACCTGCGCTTGCCCACCAACGGCGGCCTGTATGCCTGGGAGTTCGCCAAGGATGGCGAACGTCTCAAGGTTCGCGTGACAGGCCAGGTGACCTACAACGGTGTTTATCAGCTGTTGGCAGCGGC
Source organism: Pseudomonas putida (assembly GCF_028682635.1). Taxonomy (GTDB): domain Bacteria; phylum Pseudomonadota; class Gammaproteobacteria; order Pseudomonadales; family Pseudomonadaceae; genus Aquipseudomonas; species Aquipseudomonas putida_AE. The sequence goes on from NZ_JANHLK010000018.1 coordinate 121,465, forward strand.
GCTGGACGGTTTCGGGTTGAGCTACATTCCCCACGACCTGGTCGCGCCGCACCTCGAAGCCGGGCGCCTGGTTCAAGTGCTGGAAGACTGGTCGCCATGGTTTGCCGGTTTTCATCTCTATTACCCGAGCAGGCGCCAGGCGTCGCCCGCGTTTGCGTTGCTGGTGGAGGCGTTGCGTTACAAGAACCCATCCTCTTCGACGTCCTGAGGCTCCCGTAGCGCGATATCCTGGCTGCTGGCGATCATGCGCATGACACAACCGGTGAACAAGTCCGTCAGGTGCTGTTGGGTGATCTGCACTTCGCTCCACTGCAACTGGCCATAGAGCATGCCCATCACCGCGTGGGTGATCAGGCAGATCTCGGCATCCGGCTTGCCCTTAACCCGGTATTGCTCGGCGATGATGTCGCTCAACAGCTTGCTGTGTGCGCGCTTCGACTGGTCGGCGTGGCGTTGCTGTTCCTCGTTGAGGTTGACGAACTCGCGGGTCACCAGGATCAATCGGTGCCTTTCAAGCAGAGCAAAGCTGACGAATGCCTGGACAAAACGACGTAGCCGTTCGGTTGGGTTCCTGGCGCCTTTCAGGCGGCGCCTGGTCGTGAGCAGCAAGTCTGACAAGGCGGACTCGATGAGCTCGAACAACAAGCACTGTTTATTTTCGATGTGGTGGTAAAGCGACCCGGCCTGCAGCCCCAGGTGACCTGCCAGGTCACGCAGGCCAATGGCCTGGAAGCCGCGTGTGGCGAAGAGTTCGACTGCAGCGTGAACAAGCCGGTCGCGAGGGGTGGGTGGCGAAAGGGCGCAGGCGTTAGCGGCAGGCATGGAAGAAACTCGATCTGGCTTAGGGACAGGGCAGCCCGGGCGAGCGGCCCTGTGTTGAGGTGGATCAGACCGGGGTGGTCTCCTGCGGCAGAATCAGTCGCGAAGGAATCCGTTGTCGCGAACCCCGCGCCACCCAGTAGTAGATGATGGCGGGAACGATCAGGCCGATCAGCCATGAGATATCGGTGCCGCCCAGTGTATCGACCAGGGGACCAGTGTAGAAACTGGTAGCAATGAACGGCATCTGAATCAGTACCCCAAGTGTGTAGACCGCAATGCCCGGCAGGTTCCAGCGCCCATAGCGGCCATCGGGATCGGACAGGGCGGGTATGTCGTAGCGCTCTTTGGTCACCAGGTAGAAATCCACCAGGTTGATAGCGCTCCAGGGGGTGAAAAACGCCAGCAGGAACAGGATGAAGGCGGAAAAATCATGCAGGAACGAGTGCCGCCCCATCAGTGCCAGCGCTGTCGCCAACCCAACCATGATCAGGATGTAGACCGAGCGCAGGGTCCTGGAGATTTCCTGATTGCCGCGAAAGCCGCTGACGATCGTGGCCAGGGACATGAAGCTGCCGTAGGCGTTGAGAGTGGTGATGGTGACCTTGCCGAACACGATACTGAAAAACAGCAGCGAGGCGACAAAGCCACTCGCCCCCAGGCCAACGATGTAGGACACCTCATGGCCGGCAAACTGATCGCCCGCCAGCGCCGCGACGAACACGCCGAAGATCATCGAGATCTGTGTGCCGATCACCGATCCCAGGCCCACGGCGAGAAAGGTCTTCACGGCGGATGTGGTTCTCGGCAGGTAGCGCGAATAGTCCGCGACGTAGGGGCCGAAGGCGATTTGCCAGGAGGCTGACAGCGAGATGGCCAACAGAAAACTGCTCAGGGAAAAATGCCGGTTGGCCAGCAGTTCGCCGATGTCGTGGGCCGACAGCAAGCGATAGAACAGGTAGAAAAACGACACCACGCCAATCAGGCTCGACAGCCGCCCGATCACATGGATGGTCCGATAACCGAGCACGGTCAGCACGACGATCATGGTCGCGAAAATCAGAATGCCGCTGGCATCGCTGACGTTCATCAGTTGGCTGATGGCCTGGCCGGCGAGCACCGAACCGCTGGCCGAAAACCCCACATACATCAGGCAGGCCAGCACGATGGGAATGACCGCGCCATAGACGCCGAACTGCACGCGACTGGAGATCATCTGGGGCAGGCCCAGCTGTGGCCCCTGGGCCGCATGCAGGGCCATGATCGCGCCGCCCAGCAGTTGCCCGATCAGCAGGCCGATCAACGACCAGAACACATCACCGCCCAGCACCACGGCCAGCGCCCCGGTAACGATCGCGGTGACTTGCAGGTTGGCGCCGAACCATAGTGTGAACTGGCTGAGCAGCCGGCCATGGCGCTCCGATTCGGGGATGTAGTCGATGGATCGCCGTTCTATATACGTCTTGCGCTGCGCACTTTCTTTGGAGGCGGACATGGCGGTTCCTCTCGGGTGTCGTGGCATACGACAACCTTCTCGGGTTGGGATAAAAAGGGCGGGGCGTGGGATCAGGCCCCGGTTGTCGCGTTGTTAACGCTGGGCGTCGAGCACGCTTCGCGAAATGATGATTTTCTGTACTTCCGAGGTGCCCTCGAAAATTCGCAGGATGCGCGCGTCGCGAACGTAGCGTTCCAGCGGGAGGTCGCGGATGTAGCCATAGCCACCGTGCAGCTGCAGCGCGGCATCGGTGACGAAGCCGGCGCATTCGGCGGCGAACAGCTTGGCGGTGGCCGACTCCAGGCTGAAACGTTCACCGCTGTCGCGACGCGCGGCGGCTTTCCAGGTGAGCATGCGCGCGGCTTCCAGTTGCGTGTGCATGTCGGCCAGGCGCCATTGCGTGCCTTGATAGGCCGCCAGCGGCTTGGGCCCGATCTGCCGTTCGCGGACCCAGCCCAGGCTGGCCTGTAACGCCGCATTGGCCACCCCCAGGGACATCGCCGCCACTTCGACGCGGCCGCGATCGAGCACCGCCATGGCCGTGTTGAAACCGGCGCCTTCGCTACCCAGTAGTGCCGACGCGGGCAACCAGCAGTCCAGGGATAGCTCATAGATGGTGCTACCGCGCAGGCCCATGGTTTTTTCCGGGCTGGAAAAACTGATGCCCTCGGTGCCCTGGGGAATCATGAACGCGCTGATGCCCTTGTGCCCGGCGTCGGCGTCGGTCTTGGCATAGAGCACGATGAAACCGGCTTCGCGGGCGTTGGTGATGTAGTGCTTGCTGCCGCGAATTCTCCAGCCACCGTCTTCAGGTTGCGCACGGCAGCGCATGTCGGCCGGGTTGCTACCCGCTGCCGGTTCGGTCAGGGCGAAGGCGCCGAGTAACTCGCCGCTGGCGGCGCGGGGCAACCATTCCTGCTTTTGCGCTTCGGTGCCGCCGATCAGGATCGAGTCGGTCGCGAGGAAGTGCGCGGTCAAGGCCGACGCGGTGGAGGCGCAGGCACCGGCCACGGCCTCGACCACACGGCTCATGGCCAGGCTGCCAATCCCCAGCCCGCCATATTCCTCCGGCAGGTTGATGCCCATGCCACCCAGTTCTGCCAAGGCTTGCAGGCTTTCGGCGCAGAAGGTTTCGGTTTCGTCGTAATGCTGGGCGCGGGGCTGGATCACCTCGCGGGCCAGTTTTTCAGCGGATTCGATCACCGCCAGTTCCACTTGATCCAATTCAAAGTTCATGGGAAAGCTCCTGTTTGTTCATGCCGAATGCCGCGTTGTCGGCGCCCAGGCGTGGGGCGAGGGTGACGGCGTGGGGTTTGTGGCCATTGAAGAAAACCGGTTGCGGCACCAGCGGTTGCGCGGCGCCCTCGGGCCGGATCAGCAGTTGACGGGCGTGCGCCTGTTCACTGTCGGCGGCCTGGGCGAGGTTCCACACCGGGGAGGAGGGCACGCCGGCATCGAGCAGGATGTCGCAGGCCTGCTCGACGCTCAGCTGGCGCGTCCAGTGTTCGATTTGTGCGCGCAACGCCGGCTCGTTCAACGTCCGTTGCGGGTCCTCGGCGAAGCGTGGGTCGCTGGCCAGTTCCGGCTTGCCCATGCACTGGCACAAGCGTTGGAACAGCTTGTCGCTCGCCACCGCGATGACCACCTGGCCGTCGGCTGCAGAGTAGGTGTCGAAGGGGGTCGATACCGGATGGCGGTTGCCGACAAGGCCGGGCGCAACGCCGTGGGCGAAGAGATTGGACAGCCCGGTCATTTGCAGGCTGAACAACACATCAAACATGGCCACGTCGATAAATTGCGCACCCGGGGTGTGCCGCTCGCGGGCGAACAGCGCCGAGCTGATCGCCCAGGCGGCATAGACACCGGCACACAGATCGCCGATGGACTCGCCGCTGCGCGTCGGTCCCGTCTCGGCAAAACCGGTGACGCTCATCAGGCCGGACATCGCTTGCGCGACAATGTCGTAGGCGGGCTTGTTGGACAGCGGGCCGTGCTGGCCAAAGCCGGAAATGCTCGCGTAGATCAGCCTCGGGTTGTATTGCTTGAGGGTATCGAAGTCGATGCCCAGGCGACGGGTTACGCCGGGGCGGAAGTTCTCCACGACGACGTCGGCGTCACGCACCAGCTCATACAGTCGGGCGAGGTCCGGGGCGGACTTGAAGTCCATCTCGACACTGCGCTTGCCGCGATTGATCAGGCCGAAATAGACGCTTTCGCCATCCTTGAACGGGCCCAGGTGGCGGCTGTCATCGCCGTGCCCCGGCACTTCGAACTTGATGACGTCGGCGCCGAGGTCTGCCAGCATGGCGGTGCAGTGCGGGCCGGCCAGTACGCGGCTCAGGTCCAGTACGCGAACGCCCTGTAGTTGTTGGGTAAACGGGTTGTTGCTCATGGCAGTTTCCTCGGGGAAAGGGGCTGAATTGTTATTCCGGATGTGCAATCCCCCTGTAGGAGCGAGCTTGCTCGCGAAGGCGTCTTTCCTGACACACCTCGGTGCGGCATTCGCTGGCAAGCCAGCTCCTACAGGTTTGCGTCGGCCAAGGCCGGTTTTATTGACCGGTAATCATCGGCAGGTTCAGCCCCTGCTCCCTGGCGCAGTCGATCGCGATCTGGTAACCGGCATCCGCATGACGCATCACGCCGGTCGCCGGGTCGTTGTGCAACACGCGAGCGATACGCTCGGCCGCTTCATCGGTACCGTCGCAGACAATCACCATGCCCGAGTGCTGGGAGAAGCCCATGCCGACGCCGCCGCCGTGGTGCAGGGAAACCCAGGTCGCGCCGCTCGCGGTGTTGAGCAGGGCGTTGAGCAGTGGCCAGTCGGAGACGGCGTCGGAACCGTCCTGCATCGATTCGGTTTCGCGGTTCGGGCTCGCTACGGAACCTGAGTCCAAATGGTCGCGACCGATCACGATTGGCGCGGACAGCTCGCCGCTGCGCACCATTTCGTTGAACGCCAGGCCCAGCTTGGCGCGCAGGCCCAGGCCA
>NZ_JANHLK010000019.1 GCF_028682635.1 Pseudomonas putida
TGATGGTGCCACCGCTTGGCTTGTAGAAGCCGGTCAGGCAGTTGAACACGGTGGTCTTGCCGGCACCGTTGGGGCCGATCAGTGCAACCACTTGTTTCTCTTTGACGCTCAAGGCAACGCCGTTGACCGCCAGCAAACCGCCGAAGCGCATGCTCAAATCAGCTACTTTTAGGATCTCACGGCTCATTTGCGCAGCTCCAAGTGAGGACGTTGCATGGGCAGCAGACCTTGAGGACGCCAGATCATCATCAGCACCATCAAGGCACCGAACATCAACATGCGGTACTCACTGAACTCACGCATCATTTCCGGCAGCAGGATCATCACCACGGCGGCCAGGATCACGCCCAGCTGCGAGCCCATGCCACCCAGCACCACGATGGCGAGGATGGTTGCCGATTCCAGGAAGTTGAATGACTCCGGCGTGATCAGTCCCTGACGGGCAGCGAAGAAGCTACCGGCGAAACCGGCAAAGCTGGCACCCAGGGTGAACGCCGAGAGCTTGATGATGGTCGGGTTCAGACCCAATGCACGGCAGGCGATTTCGTCTTCACGCAAGGCTTCCCATGCGCGGCCCAGGGGCATGCGCAGCAAGCGGTTGATGACGAACAGCGCACCCAGGGCAAGCAACAGCGCAACCAGGTAGAGGAAAATCACCTTGTTGATCGAGTTGTATTCCAGTCCGAAGTACTCGTGGAACGTTTGCAGGCCTTCAGCAGCTTTGCGTTCGAAGGTCAGGCCGAAGAACGTCGGCTTCTCGATGTTGCTGATGCCGTTCGGGCCACCGGTAATTTCGGTCAGGTTACGCAGGAACAGACGGATGATTTCACCGAAGCCCAGGGTCACGATCGCCAGGTAGTCACCGCGCAGCCGCAGCACTGGGAAACCGAGCAGGAAGCCGAAGGTGGCGGCCATCAGGCCGGCAATCGGCAGGCAGATCCAGAAGCTCAGACCGTAGTAGTGCGAAAGCAGCGCATAACTGTAGGCGCCGACGGCGTAGAAACCGACGTAACCGAGGTCGAGTAGGCCAGCCAGACCGACCACGATGTTCAGGCCCAAACCCAGCATCACGTAGATCAGCACCAGCGTCGCGATATCCACCGCGCCGCGAGAACCGAAGAACGGCCACACCAGTGCACCGGCGACCAGCGCAATGATGATCCAGCGCTGGGTGGTCGGTAGGGTCAGGAAGTTACTGGCCTTGGCCGGAATCAGTGGCAAACTAGGCGAGGAACGCCAGACCAAGCTAATTTGGTGGCTGAACAGCACCCGCAAGAACAGCAATACTGAACATACAGCGATGGTTGCCAGAATGGCCGGATTAGTATTGTGCACTTCCAGATTGATGCCGACGATGGTCAGCTTCAAGCCCAGCACCGCGTAAGCAACCGCCCATACCAGGAGGGCGCTGAAGAACGCCTGTTTAAGATTCCTAGTCATACTTTCTCAACCTCCGGACGACCCAGCAGGCCAGTTGGCCGGAACAACAACACCAAAACCAGGAGACCGAAAGCCACGACGTCCTTGTACTGGTCGCCGAAGATATCGGCACCGAAGGCTTCCGCCACGCCCAGTACCAGCCCGCCGAGCATGGCGCCCGGAATGCTGCCGATACCGCCCAGTACCGCTGCGGTGAAGGCCTTGAGGCCGACCAGGAAACCGGAGTTCGGGTTGATCACGCCGTATTGCATGCTCAGCAGCACGGCCGCGATGGCCGCAAGGGCAGCACCGATGACGAAGGTCAGGGCGATGATGTTGTTGGTGTTGATACCGAGTAGATTGGCCATCTTGATGTCTTCGGCACAGGCACGGCAGGCGCGGCCCAGGCGAGAGCGGGAGATGAACAGCGTCAGACCAAGCATGGCAACTAGGGTCACTAAGAACACCATGATTTGCATATAGGAGACCAGCACCTCATGTGCACCACCTGGCCCGAAGGTGAAACTGCCCGGAACCATGTTGGGGATGGATTTATCCTTGGAATCTTGCGCAAGCAGAACCGTATTCTGCAGGAAGATCGACATACCGATGGCGGAAATCAATGGAATTAGGCGGTTACTGCCACGCAAGGGGCGGTAGGCGATCCGTTCGATGCTGTAACCGTAGGCGCTACAAACGACAATGCTCACCACGAAAGCAGCGATCATCAACAGCGGGAGGCTTTGCAATCCAAAGGCAGCCAGCCCTGCAAGGGCAATAAAGGCTACATAGGAACCAATCATGTACACCTCGCCATGGGCGAAGTTGATCATTCCTATGATGCCGTAAACCATCGTATAACCAATGGCAATCAGGGCATATGTACTTCCAACGGTCAGACCGTTAACTAACTGCTGGAAGAAGTGATAAATATCAGGCATCAGGGGGGCTCCTCGACCACAAAAGTGAGCCGAACTGGGAGGCACAAGTGTGTCCGTGCAAGCAAGTCGTTGGCAAAGCCCACTGCATCCACAATGGGCTTTGAATTATAGACTTATCATTTAACCAAGGTTTTAGAACCGTCTTGGTGCCATTTATAAACAACAAAGTTGAAGTGTTTAAGATCGCCTTTTTCGTCGAAGGACAAATTACCAGTAGGCGTATCAAAGGCATTGTTACGCAGTGCGTCAGCGACTTTAAGGGGATCTTCGCTTTTTGATATTTTGATACTATCGGCAACAACTGATAGTGCAGCATACGAAGGCAAAACGAAGATACCGCTTGGATCTTGATTTTTTGCTTTAAAGGCATCAACGATTGATTTATTTTTTGGATCTTCGTCGAAAGGTTCTGCCAGGGTCACCAGGAGCCCTTCAGAAGCTGGGCCCGCGATTGCAGAAAGCTCCTTATTCCCTGCACCTTCAGTCCCCATAAACTGTGCTTTCAGACCGCGCTCAGAAGACTGGCGTATTAGTAAGCCTAGTTCCGGGTGATAGCCACCATAGTAGATAAAATCAACATTCGCCTGCTTAAGCTTGGCAATGATGGCAGAGTAATCCCTTTCGCCGGTATTAATGCCTTCGAAGATCGCGACCTTTACACCTTTACCTTCGAGACTTTTCTTTACAGCAGTGGCGATACCTTCACCATATTGTTGTTTGTCATGAAGTACAGCGATAACCTTAGGCTTAGCACGCTCTGCAATGTAAGCCGCCGCAGTAGGGGCCTGCATACTATCCAACCCGATGGTCCGGAAAATCATCTTGTAACCACGATTTGTGATTTCCGGATTAGTCGACGAGCCCGTGACCATTAGGATTCCTTCGTCCTCATAGATGTCTGACGCAGGTTGCGTAGAGCTTGAGCAGACATGACCAATCACAAACTTTATGCCGTCGTTAACCACTTTGTTTGCAACTGCTACCGCTTGCTTAGGGTCACAAGCATCATCGTAAACAACACCTTCGAGCTTCTTACCGTTAACTCCTCCAGCATTGTTGATTTGCTCAATGGCCATTTTGGCGCCAACAAACTCCATCTCACCATATTGTGCTACCGGACCGCTAAGCGGACCTACCAGTGCAATTTTTATAGTGTCCGCAGCAAATGAATAACTGGCGATAGCTGACAACGCAGCGATCAGAAATACATTGCGCGCCCGAATTCGCCCACAGGTGCGCGAAAGATCTGGAACTTTTTTCATAACGTCCTCCAACTACTATTTATTGGATAAAGAGCATGAATCGGAAGATCATGCTGGCGTATCCGTGCTTTTGTTTTTTTGGCAGTTGACACGTATTGCACTTGGTTTTTTTATGTTTTTTTATTCTAATTGACACCTTTTTTGAGCAAAAGTATTCCGACCGCGATTTTAATCGCGCGACTAAAAACAGCAAAACCTAAGTTAAGGATAACTTCAGTGGCAAGCTAGAGGGGACCCAATTCCATCCGAGCCCCCAGATAAAGCTCATAAGTTTTTCTATGCACCATCAACTATCACAGCACTCACTCCTTCTCACTGGATGCTTCTAAAACCCGAATCTCGTCCAGATAATTGTAAATGGTGTAACGAGTAACGCCGAGCGCGGCAGCGGCCTTCTCGATCCCACCCTTGACAATAAACAAACCGCGGTTCTGCATTAAGCGAACTGCTTCAAGTTTTTGGGATTTCTTTAACCTTAAAGCTCCAGTCGGACAGGCGCTAATGATGATTTCCGCCATCAATCGCTCCATATCCTGAGGATCATCACTAGGCATTTCCGGCGCCGCGATCAGCCCGAGAAGTCCACCGAGACAAGCGTGAGCGGCTGCAATTCCGCTCATATCAGCATTAATGCACAGGCTAGCGAAAGGCAGACCACCACTGTCCCGATATACCACGGAAGAACTGATCAACTGGCGACCGCCAGGCGCGATGGTTTTGTAGTTTTCTACCAGCAAAGGTTCGGTACTGGAACGATCCTCAAGCGCTTGTCTAACTGCGATTAACCCTAAGTCATCGAGTGGCCCGCCCAGAACAGGCCCACCAACTCGACGCCCTGTGATATGACCATTAGCTATAGCAAGGATCGATCGCTCGGGCATCGTCAAATCGTGCAACACGATTTCAATATGCCTTCCCACTACGCTGCCAAGCATTTTCAAAGCACTATGAAGCACCTTGATCGTCAGTTGTCGCTCAGCCGAGTGAAGATTTTCATGCACCGTCATAACGGCTTTACCATATTAGTCCTAGATAGCACTGATTATGTCGACCCCTTGTTGAAAAATCAACAAATATTTGAATTCCGCGTAGAGGTCTAGCCGGGTTTGTTACGAGGCGGACGCAGCTTTCTCATAGGGCTGCCACTCCCCCTCAACTCACATCGCGCGCCAGCGTGACCTATTCATCAAAAAGTCAGCCCAGACGTCAGGCGCATTTACAATGAATTTGCGAGCGAGCGCCCCCTCTTACTCCAACTCAAAGATGCAACGCATGCCCCAAGGCACGCAGCGCCGCTTCCTGCACCGCCTCGCCGAGCGTTGGATGCGCATGGATGGTGCCGCCGATGTCCTCCAGCCGCGCGCCCATTTCCAGGCTTTGCGCGAACGCCGTGGACAATTCGGAGACCCCGACCCCCACCGCCTGCCAGCCAACAATCACATGATTATCCCGACGAGCGACCACGCGTACGAAGCCGCTTTTGGACTCGAGCGTCATCGCCCGGCCATTGGCGGTGAATGGGAAGTTCGACACGATGCAGTCCAGCCCAGCTGCTTTGGCATCGTTTGGGGTCTTGCCGACCACCACCAGTTCCGGGTCGGTAAAGCACACGGCGGCGATGGCGGTGGGGTTGAACTCGCGGCTCTTGCCGCTGATCAGCTCGGCCACCATCTCGCCTTGGGCCATGGCCCGGTGGGCGAGCATCGGCTCTCCACTCAGGTCGCCGATGGCATAGACGTTGCTCATACTGGTCTGGCAGCGGTTGTCGATCTTGATCGATGCGCCGTTCATGTCCAGGTTCAGCGCTTCGAGGTTCCAGCCTTGAGTGTTGGGCTTGCGACCAACGGCCACCATTACCTGATCGGTTTCCAGGTTCAGGGTGTCGCCATTAGGGTCGCTTACCTGCAAAGTATTTGCCGATGAATCAAAACCTTGCACGCTATGCCTCAAGTAAAGCTTTACGCCGAGTTTTTTCAGTTCGTCGTGTACGGGCTGGGTCAATTCCGCGTCGTAGGCCGGCAGGATGCGTTCCTGAGCCTCGACGACGCTGACGTCGGCACCAAGCTTGCGATAGGCAATCCCCAGCTCCAGGCCGATGTAGCCGCCACCCACCACGATCAACCGCTTCGGTACAGACGTCGGCGCCAGCGCTTCGGTTGAGGAGATGATCGGCCCGCCAATCGGTAGTATCGGCAGGTTCACGCTTTTGGACCCAGTGGCCAGCACCAGGTGTTCGCAAATAATGCGCGTGTCGCCGACGACGACGGTTTTACCGTCAACCACTTTGGCCCAGCCTTGAATGACCTGGACCTTGTTCTTTTTCAGTAGCGCCGCAACGCCGGTGGTCAGGCGATCGACAATGCCGTCCTTCCACTCGACGCTTTTGCCGATGTCCAGCGTGGGTGCCGACACGGTGATGCCCAGCGCCGACTGCTGGCTGTGATGCCGGGTCTGATGGAACTGCTCGGCGACGTGAATCAGCGCTTTGGACGGAATGCAGCCGATGTTCAGGCAAGTGCCGCCCAGAGATTGGCCTTCCACCAGAATGGTTGGAATGCCCAACTGGCCGGCACGGATCGCGGTCACATAACCGCCAGGGCCGCCGCCGATGATCAGCAGCGTGGTACTAAGAGTCTGCATTCTTTACTCCACAAACAGGGTGGCGGGTTGTTCGAGCAGGCCGCGCACGGCCTGGATGAAGAGCGCCGCGTCCATGCCATCGACCACGCGGTGATCGAAGGAACTGGAGAGGTTCATCATCTTGCGGATCACGATCTGGCCTTTGATCACCATCGGCCGTTCGACAATTTTATTCACGCCGACAATCGCCACTTCCGGCAGGTTCAGCACCGGTGTGCTGACGATGCCACCCAACGCGCCGAGGCTGGTCAGAGTGATGGACGAGCCGGTCAGTTCATCGCGGCTGGCCTTGCCTTTACGGGCGGCAGTGGCCAAACGGGAGATTTCAGCGGCACTGTCCCACAGGCTGCGAGCCTCAGCGTGGCGCACCACAGGCACCATCAAGCCGATATCCGCCTGGGTGGCGATGCCGACATGCACCGCGCCCAAGCGGGTGATGACCTGAGCTTCGTCGTCGTAGCGGGCGTTGATCTGCGGGAAATCACGCAGGGCAACGACCAGGGCGCGGACCAAGAACGGCAGCAAGGTCAGCTTGCCGCGGGTGGCACCGTATTTTTCGTTGAGGTGCGCGCGCAGTTCTTCCACGGCAGTGACGTCGATTTCTTCGACATAGCTGAAGTGGGCGGCACGCTGCGTGGCGTCCTGCATGCGCTGGGCGATCTTGCGGCGCATGCCGATGACCGGGATCTGCTCTTCGTCGTTGCGTTGGGCATAAGCGTTGCTGACGGTCGACGCGTTGGACTGACCCTGAGCCAGATAGGCATCCAGGTCTTCGTGCAGCACACGACCGGCCGGGCCGGAGCCACGTACAAGACGCAACTGAATACCGAGGTCCAGCGCATGTTTGCGTACGGCCGGGGAGGCCAGCGGACGCTCATTGGCTTCGCGAGCGACCATCGGTCCCTGGCATACGGCCGCCGGACGCGGTGCCGCCACCGGCTTGTTTGCCACGACCGCTTCAACTTTCGGTGCTGTGACTACCGGCGCTTCCTTGATGGCGGCCGGCGCTGGCGCAGCCGACTCCTTAACGTTCCCCGCACCTTCGACTTCAATGCTGATCAGGATGCTGCCAACCGCCATGACTTCGCCCGGCTGCCCGCCAAGGGCAATGACCTTGCCATGCACGGGCGACGGAATATCCACCATCGCCTTATCGGTCATGACATCGGCCAGCAACTGATCCTCGACGACCAGGTCGCCGACCTTGACGTGCCACTGTGACAATTCAACTTCTGCGATGCCTTCGCCAATGTCCGGCATCTTGATAACGTGCGTGCCCATTCAGACCTCCATGACCCGTTTCAGAGCCGCGCCCACACGGGACGGCCCAGGGAAATACGCCCACTCTTGCGCATGCGGGTAGGGGGTGTCCCAACCGGTGACGCGTTCGATTGGAGCTTCCAGGTGGTGGAAGCAGTGTTCTTGCACCAGCGCGGCGAGTTCGGCGCCGAAACCGCAGGTGCGAGTCGCTTCGTGCACGATCACGCAGCGCCCGGTTTTCTTCACCGACTTGGTGATGGTTTCCAGGTCCAATGGCCACAGGCTGCGCAGGTCGATCACTTCGGCATCGATGCCGGTTTCTTCAGCGGCGACTTGTGAGACATACACGGTGGTGCCGTAGGTCAGGATGGTCACATCCTTGCCCGGACGGGTAATGGCGGCGACGTCCAGCGGCACGGTGTAGTAGCCGTCTGGCACTTGCGCGGCCGGGTGTTTCGACCACGGGGTCACCGGGCGGTCGTGGTGGCCGTCGAACGGGCCGTTGTACAGGCGCTTGGGCTCGAGGAAGATCACCGGGTCATCGTTTTCGATGGAGGCGATCAGCAAGCCCTTGGCGTCGTAGGGGTTGGACGGCATGACGGTGCGCAAACCGCACACCTGGGTGAACATCGCCTCGATGCTCTGGCTGTGGGTCTGGCCACCGTAGATGCCACCGCCACACGGCATGCGCACGGTCATTGGTGCGGTGAATTCACCGGCCGAGCGATAACGCAAGCGCGCGGCTTCGGAAATGATCTGGTCGGAGGCCGGGTACACGTAGTCGGCGAACTGAATTTCGGCTACCGGACGCAGACCGTAGGCGCCCATGCCCACGGCCACGCCCACAATGCCGCTTTCGGAGATCGGCGCGTCGAATACGCGGGAGGTGCCGTATTTGGTCTGCAGGCCTTCCGTGCAGCGGAATACGCCGCCGAAGTAGCCCACGTCCTGGCCGAACACCACGACGTTGTCGTCACGTTCAAGCATCACATCCATGGCCGAGCGCAGGGCCTGGATCATGGTCATGGTGGTCGTGGTCATGGCGGTATCCAGCTTGAGGGTAGAGGTGTGATCGTTCATGTCAGATCCCCAGCTCTTGACGCTGGCGCTTCAAATGCTCCGGCATCTCTTTATAGACGTCTTCGAATATGGTCGCGGCGCTTGGAATCTGGCCGCCTGCGAGAGTGCCGTACTGTTCGGCCTGTTTCTGCGCGGCAATCACTTCGGCTTCCAGTTCGGCGCTGACGGCGCTGTGTTCCTCTTCGGACCAGTGGCCGATCTTGATCAGGTGCTGCTTGAGGCGCGCGATCGGATCGCCCAACGGGAAGTGGCTCCAGTCGTCGGCAGGGCGGTATTTGGATGGATCGTCCGACGTGGAATGCGGGCCGGCGCGGTAGGTGACCCATTCGATCAAGGTTGGACCGAGGTTGCGGCGCGCACGTTCGGCGGCCCAGGCGGAGGCAGCGTAGACCGCGACAAAATCGTTACCGTCGACCCGCAGCGAGGCAATGCCACAACCGACGCCACGCCCGGCGAAGGTGGTGGCTTCACCACCGGCAATGGCCTGGAAGGTAGAGATGGCCCACTGGTTGTTGACCACGTTAAGAATCACCGGGGCGCGGTATACGTGAGCAAAGGTAAGAGCATTGTAGAAATCGGATGAAGCAGTAGCACCGTCACCGATCCAAGCCGAGGCGATGTTAGTGTCGCCCTTAATTGCCGAGGCCATGCCCCAACCCACCGCTTGCACGTACTGTGTACCGAGATTGCCAGAAATGGAAAAGAAGCCAGCATCTCGTACCGAGTACATGGTAGGTAACTGACGCCCTTTGAGCGGATCGTGCTCGTTGGACAGCAGTTGGCAGATCATGTCCACCAGCGACACATCGCGTGCAATCAGGATGCTTTGCTGACGGTAAGTGGGGAAGCACATATCTTCAGCTTTTAACGCTTGAATTTGGGCGGTACCAATAGCCTCCTCGCCCAAACTTTGTACGTAGAACGACATTTTCTTTTGCCGCTGGAATATCACCATACGATTGTCAAAAATCCGCGTCTTAAGCATGGCGCGCATGCCTTTACGCAGGACCTCCACTGGCACGCCTTCGGCCCACGGCCCCAGGGCATTGCCCTGGTCGTCAAGCACGCGAATCAGGCCACTGGCCAGGTCGGCTGTGTCAGAAGGTTCAACGTCGATGGGGGGTTTGCGCACCGTACCGGCATCAGTCAGACGCAGGTAGGAAAAGTCAGTTTTGCAACCTGGACGGCCCGAAGGTTCGGGAACGTGCAGGCGCAATGGTTGATACGCTTGGTTCATGGCTTCTACGCTCTATCTTGTAGGTAATATTCATGTGCGCGACAGCTAGATAACGATGGAACGGTGATTTCTGAAACCTAAGATACGCCCGAAGCAGAAGAATTTTTTTCTCATTTTTGTTGATTTTCATCGATAAAAGGTCATTTTAACCAAAAACAATCAACAAAAAGGTGAATTTATCCTCCTACCTTCACATCATTCAGCTCGAAAAACGAGAGAGGCTTACTTGGGTTTTGGTATGGCGTTCAGAGTTTTGCTGATCAGCAGTAAGCCGAGGATCAAAGTGACAAATTTTTAAGCCGGGTAACAACCACCCTCTAAATTCGTCAAATAGAGCCATCTCAACATTCGAACTCTCGGTAAATAATGAAATTTTTTTTCTTGCGACGAGAGGATGTTGTATGAGATTTGAAACCCACCAATGTTATGCAACTCGCCTGATGTACATATGCAGAAATGAGTGAACTGCAAGGCTCTCCGCGGGAGTTAAAGCTTGGCGATTGATTAACAAGCCAAGTCGATTTATATGAACACTGCATGAGCGCAAGCGGCCTTGTGAAGGTGATAAAATTAGTTCATCAGAGGGTCGATACAGACAATATTTGGCCGTAAATATTGGCGCCGCGTTTAAGCGGTATGTTGCTGAACTAAAATACTTTTCGGCATCTAAGCCAACAACACCTTAACTTATAATTTAATATACTTATATGAAACGCCCTGCGCACTAGATGTACCCAGTCTATGTCTCCTGGCTGCTTAACAGCATAGAATACTCGTACGGTTTGTAACGCGATTGGCGGTCGCGCGATACCTTTACCACGGCATGCTTTGGATCACGCACCATGAATAGACGACCGCGGGTTTGCACCATATGGTCAAGTATCCACTCCTTCTCACCGATAATGCCTTCAGCATCGCGATCCAGTCCGCTGGTAACTGGAAGATCCAGCCAATGAATAGCGGGGATCAAGTCGCCCGCGAAAAATAACGGCCCCCCCGGCAAGCTGATTTCCGGTAACAATTGACCCGGGGTGTAACCGTCGCTGACATGCAGATACCAGCCTTTGCCAAGTTCGCTACAATGACCTCCCTCTATCAGTTGCAAGCGCCCGCTGCATTCCAGTTGGCTAAGAATCCAAGATACAAACCGTCCCCGATCATGGGGATGGGGACGTTGTGCACGACGCCAATGCCGCTCACCCGTGAAGTATCGTGCCCGGGGGAAAAGCAAGCGCAGTGTTGCTCCCTCACTAAATGCTTGGGATTGTGCTGGGGAGGGCCAAGCATGCAAATGAGTAAGTAAAACAAGATTAATGTCGTTCTCGCTCAATCCAAACCTAGCCAGCCCGTCGAGGAGTCCAATGACCTGACTCTGACAGCGGCAGGATCTTGGCTGCGGAGCCAATAGAGATTCGCTGCCGGCCAAGACCAGAATGTTGCGGCCGTTCTCTTGGACCAATAACGCCCGCGAGACCAGTTCCACCTGATTGTCGTGATCGGGCCGAAACCACTGCCCCCAGATCTCTCGAGGTGTACTGCCGAACAATACGCCGGCATCAAGTTTCCGTGGTGCACCATTGATGCTGGACAATCTTCGAAACACAGTCCTACTCCCCGCACTCTTTAGACTCAATACCTGAACTTCTACAAACTAGGAGTCAAAGACTGCGCGAAATGACCATGCGTTGAATATCGCTAGTGCCTTCGTAGATCTGGCAGACCCGCACGTCGCGGTAGATCCGCTCCAGCGGGAAGTCGTTCAAGTAACCGTAGCCACCCAGGGTTTGCAGCGCCGACGAACATACTTTCTCAGCCATTTCCGATGCGAACAGCTTGGCCATCGACGCTTCCACCAACGCCGGTTTTCCACTGTCTCTCAACGCCGCTGCGTAATGCACCATCTGCCGTGCCACGGCGATCTGGGTCGCCATGTCCGCCAGACGGAATGCCACGGCCTGGTGCTCGATGATCGGCTTGCCGAAGCTCTCGCGCTCACGAGCATAGTCGCGGGCCGCTTCGAATGCGGCGCGGGCCATGCCCACCGATTGCGAGGCAATGCCGACACGCCCGCCTTCGAGGTTGGCCAAGGCGATCCGGTAGCCTTCGCCTTCTTCACCCAGGCGGTTGGCCACTGGCACTTTGACGTCTTCGAAGAGAATCTGGCAGGTGTCCGAGGCGTGCTGGCCGAGCTTGTCCTCGACCCGGGCGACTTTATAGCCCGGCGAATCGGTGGGTACGATGAACGCCGTGATGCCGCGCTTGCCGGCAGCCGGGTCGGTCACGGCGAACACGATCACCACCCCGCCGTTCTGCCCGGAGGTGATGAACTGTTTGCAGCCGTTGAGCACGTAGTGATCGCCTTCCAGGCGCGCACGGGTTTTCAGGCCGCTGGCGTCGGAGCCAGCCTGCGGTTCGGTCAGGGCAAAAGCACCGAGCATCGCGCCGCTGGCCAGGGGTTTGAGGAAGCGCTCCTTCTGATCGTCGTTGCCGTAATTGAGGATCGGCACGCAACCCACCGAGTTGTGCACGCTCATGATGGTCGAGCAGGCACCGTCACCCGCGGCGATTTCTTCCAGGGCCATGGCGTAGGCCAGGTAACCGGTATCGCAACCGCCCCACTGCTCGGGTACCAGCATGCCGAAGAAGCCCAGCTCGCCCATCTCGGCGATGGCTTCCTTGGGGAAACGGTGTTCACGGTCCCACTCGGCGGCGAACGGTTTCAGCCGTTCCTCGGCGAATTGCCGGGCCATGTCGCGGATTTGTTGTTGGTCGTCATTGGGGATCATGGTCAATCCTAAAAAATCAAGCCTTCGTACAAAATACCTTGCTGGAGCACTGAACCTCTGGGAGCGAGCCTGCTACAGGGATGTGGTAAGCCTTAGTAGAGACATTCTACGGCCATGGCCGTAGCCTCACCGCCGCCGATGCAGATCGCTGCAACGCCGCGCTTCAGGCCTTTCTGGCGCAACGCCGAGAGCAAAGTCACCAGAATCCGCGCGCCAGATGCACCGATCGGGTGGCCGAGGGCGCAGGCGCCGCCGTGCACGTTGAGTTTTTCGTGAGGGATTTCCAGCTTGGTCATGGTCACCAGGCTGACCACGGCGAACGCTTCGTTGACTTCCACCAGATCGACGTCGTTCAGCGACCAGCCGGTTTTCTTCATCAGCCTCTCGATCGCGCCCACCGGTGCCACCGGGAACAGGCTCGGGGTATCGGCGAATGCCGCATGACCATGGATCACCGCCAGCGGCTTGAGGCCACGCTTGTCGGCTTCGGAACGGCGCATCAGCACCAGTGCCGCCGCGCCGTCGGAGATGGAGCTGGAGTTGGCTGCCGTCACGGTACCGCCATCGCGAAACGCAGGTTTCAGCGAGGCAATCTTTTCCAGCCGGGCTTTCGGTGGCTGCTCGTCGCTGCTGATCGTCACTTGTTCCTTGCCGACGGTGACGGTCAACGGCACGATCTCGTCCTTGAAGCTGCCGTCCTTGATGGCCTGCTGGGCGCGGGTGGTCGAAGCCACCGCAAACGCATCCTGGGCCTCACGGCTGAAGCCATGGGTCTCGGCGCAGTCTTCGGCGAAGGTGCCCATCAGGCGCCCCTTGTCGTAGGCGTCTTCTAGGCCGTCGAGGAACATCGAATCCAGCACCCGGCCATGCCCCATGCGGTAACCGCTGCGGGCGCGGTCCAGCAGGTACGGCGCGTTGGACATGCTCTCCATGCCACCGGCGACGACCACCTCGGCGCTGCCGGCCAGCAGCATGTCGTGGGCCAGGATGGCCGCTTCCATGCCCGAACCGCACATCTTGTTGAGGGTGGTGCAACGGGTCGATTTATCCAGCCCGGCGCCCAGCGCCGCCTGACGCGCCGGGGCCTGGCCCTGGCCGGCAGGCAGTACACAGCCGAACAACACTTCGTCGACGGCATCGCTGGCAACGCCGGCACGTTCAACCGCGGCCTTGATCGCGGCGGCGCCGAGTTGCGGCGCGGTGAGGCTTTTCAGTTCGCCCTGGAAACCGCCCATCGGGGTGCGGACGGCGCTGACGATAACAATCGGATCGTTGGTTATGGTCATGACAAATCCTCCTTATTTGGCCGCCATGCGCAAGGCGCCGTCGAGACGGATCACCTCACCATTGAGCATGCTGTTTTCAATGATATGCCGGACCAAGGACGCGTACTCGGCGGGTTTGCCCAGGCGTGGCGGGAACGGCACACCGGCGGCCAGGGAGTCGCGTACTTCCTGGGTCATGCCGGCCATCATCGGCGTTTCGAAAATGCCCGGGGCGATGGTCATTACGCGGATGCCGAAGCGCGCCAGTTCACGGGCCGCAGGCAGGGTCAGGCTGACGATGGCACCCTTGGAGGCCGCGTAGGCCGCCTGGCCAATCTGGCCGTCATAGGCCGCCGCCGAGGCGGTGTTGATGATCACGCCGCGCTCGCCATCAGCGTCCGCTTCGGTCTCGGCAATCGCCGCCGAGGCTAGGCGCAGCATGTTGAAGCTGCCGATCAGATTGACGTTGATCACCTGGCTGAAGCTCGTAAGTGCGTGCGGACCGTTCTTGCCGAGGATCTTCTCGCCACGCACGATACCGGCGCAGTTGACCAGGCCATTGAGTCCGCCAAAGGCTTTGACCGTGGCCTGCACTGCCGCGTCGGCCGCGGCTTCGTCGCTGATGTCCGCCACCACGCTTAGCGCGCCCAGTCGCTGGGCCTGCGCCGCGACGGCTTCGGCGTTCATGTCCACCAGCATCACCTTGGCGCCGGCCGCGACCAGCATTTCAGCGGTGGCAGCACCGAGGCCGGAAGCGCCACCGGTGACGAGAAAAACCTTGTTGTAAATCTGCATTAGATATTTGTCCTTGGATTTAAACTAATACTTTTAATCTGCGCCAGCTCGCTACCGCTGGCCGGCATTCTGGAGTTAATGCCAGCGCGTTGATCGCACTGGTCAATCGATTTCTTGACGGTTCAGCGCAACAACCCTTGTTTGGGACGTGCGTTGGAGCCCGTCTAAAACGCAGTGGCGAACCAACCATCCAGGCATCCAATTGCATGTGGGTGATATGCCGTCACCCATAAAGGGAAGGCCACCGATACCGACATAGTGTTGAAATATCCACGGGAATGGATGCGCCGCATAACGCCATTGGAGATCTGACGTCCGCGGTAAGTGTTCCTCGCGATACCCGGTAGGTCGAATGTTCGAATCGTTTTCCTAAACCTAAGATACGCTCGCACCAGAAGAATATTTTTCCCTATTTAGTTGATTTTTTCAGCACAAAAGGTCAAATAAACCAAAAATCATCAACAAATAAGTGAATTATTCCTCCGTCATCCATTGACTAATCAGTACCCTAAAATGCGTGATAGCCGACGCCGACGCCGACGCCGACCACGCCCAGTCGAGTCATGTCGTGGATGCGACGCGGCTGACACCCTCACTCCGTCATCACAACTCATCCCGACTGCTCCAGCGCCTGTCGCAGCGCCGCCTACAGGTAGCTAGTTGGATACAGAGGAAAATCGACCTCACCAGACGTCATGACTCAGGCAATGCGACTGTAATGTTTCAGGGGCTGCTCAAGCGTAACGTCCTAACCGAGGGTAAGAATCTAGCTACAACCTGGTTCAACCAGCAGATGAGCATAAGAGCGTGGAAATCGATGCTGGTGATCCGTACTAATAAGGTATTAGTCGTGAATTTCACCTATCTGAGGTAATGATCAACAGGCGCGAGTGCCTCTCCTTACCGGTGACGAGTGACAGTGACGGGGGCTCTGACGCGTTCGCAGCGTCGAGACTACGCCTAGGGAAAACTTGCAAGCAGAATGCGACAGCCCCCTGAGGCCTCGGCGAAGAGAAACGCACAACGCTGCACAGTGATGACGCACATAAAGCGGAGAGCACGATGTTGTTGCGGCGGACAATACGATCAAGCAGAAAACCGCTGACCACGGAGCTTTACCAGAATGCGAAGATGGTGATCGCCGAATAGCCGCTAGAGTTCAGCAATTACAGGTTGCTCTCACTATGGAGGTACATCGGCAACTCATCACCACGGGGAAACCACAGTGCACCCGGACGCAGCAGATTACCGAAGGGCGTCACTAGGACTAGCTCAAGGCAGGATCCCGGATAGAAACTGATAATATTTGACGGTTGGCTTTGCATTCACCGCTACTTCCCCGTGTTTGACCTAACAATCGAGCGTAGCAGCTCCACCACAACGCGATTCGAACAGGGACTCGGGCTTCCGCCCGCCACCATAAGACGCCGAAACTGGTGGCTGTACTAACGACCCATTCTGTCCACATCTGCTCGGTCATCCCACCAACGACCAGTCGCGAATTCCATGCTTGGCATACATCAATCCAAAATCTGACGCTCCGTCACGCTCGGGTGCGCGCTTTAGGGCAGACCTGAAGTACCCAAGGGCTATTTAGGCTTTCTCCGCATGAGGCCCAAAAATTTGACTTGGTCGAAAAGCGGACCTCTACGGTCTTCAAATCATGACTTTTCCCCCAATGCTCTGTTTCAGCGCTATTAGTACGCATAAAAAGGCAAACCTCTCCCGCACCCAACAACCCCTTACGCACCAGTCACAAACTCGACAACGCGAACAATGTCACAGGCTGCGCGATGTTTCTCGCCAGCCTAGGACAATGAAATTTGACATAATAAAACTGACGCTTGATCGGAACGGTTGTTAAACTTTGGTCCTCGCTTCCATACGGTTCAAGACCATTTCAGGACCTTTAATATTAGCCTGCCCCGTTGAATTATGCGCTACTGATACATCGTCCTGCCTTTATTCGGCTCCATGCTTTTTAATCCAGCGGTAACACAAATGAATTCTTGACGTGACTCATCACCACGCTGGAATTTATTTCTCGCACCCCTGGTAATTGGGACAATTTTTTATAAAAGATATCCTCATAGCCTTTAATGTCTTTTGCCGCGATTTTTAACAATACATCAATGCTGCCTAGCAAAATGTAACATTCAAGAACTTCTGGCATGCTCCTGACTTGTTCTTGAAACGCAACAGTTGCTTGTACGTCATGCGCAACCAACTTAACCGTGGCGTAAATGACGACTGTCAGACCTAATGCTTCAGGTGAAACGCGCCAGACTTGCCGCTCGAGAACACCAGACTCCTTGAGGCGCTTAACTCTTCGCCAGCACGGCGGAGCGGTCATACCAATGCGCTCAGCCAGATCCGCTATAGACAGAGACCCGTCCTCCTGAAGTATGCGAATGATGCTTTTGTCTATAGCATCCAAGGTTATGTTCATACCCAAATCTCACAAAACTACATTAATACATAACCCACATATATCATTTTCTGCATAACATATCAAATGAAAATACCTACAATTGATAAGATAATACCTCAACCAAATAACTTTTAGTTGAGCAACCCCATGAACAAGCAATTTCTCATCGCTGGTTACTACCCAAAGATCGACAACCAACAAATATCCGAAATATTGGAGATGTTTTCTCTTGATGCTATCTATGAACGCGCAGATATCACTTACAGAGGGATAGATGAAATAAGCGACTTCTTTATTAACAAACGCCAAATTAGAGGCGAGCACATTCTAGACCGTGTAGTACTCTGCGAAGAGCACCGCATAGTTATCGTCACAGGGAATTTTGTTGGAACGGGCGCAGAGGGGGATTCGCGCAAAGTTGATTTTGTAGATATCTGGCAATTCAACGAATCAAATAAAGTCAACAAGCGAAAAACTTATCTAGCTCTGGGATATGAATATGTCGAGCGATAGCATTAAGTGCTTTAATTAGATTTTGTTTTATAGGTTTCAAACTGTTTCCAGACACAATACGGTGCGGACAACCGCGAGGAACTCTAAAGGCTAGACGGCTAGGCACGAGAACTCGTTGCTGGCCGCACTAGTCTGATGCACACCAGCGGCGGACTGTTTTGACTTCTCGGATGTTCAGTGGGTTGCGATCCTTTCACGGGTAACCGAGCGTTGGTTTCCTGGAATTACCAGGTGATCATGCCCCTTACCGTAGACAAGATCGCCACTACCCAGCATTTCGCGCCGTCCTCATCATTGCCACCCTCGACGATGAAGAGGTGACCCGCCTCGTCCACGGCGTAAGCCCCGGGACGTTCGTGAATCATTGAGTAGTAGGCGGATTTTACATTCGTCGTCCTCTCACACTACCGTACGTACGGTTCCGTATACGGCCGTTCAGATTATGCGGTTAAGCCGTTTATTGTATGTAGTATCGAGATCAAACCGAGTCGATCCCAAAGATTCATATGTGACGCTCCCGATTCCACCATAGGCCCTGCCCATTGGCCCCGCCGCTCCAGCTCGCGGTCGAGTTCGTTGAGCTGGATATTCGACAGCAACGGCGAGAGCGGGACTCCTTAGCAAGCGAAAGCACAACAAAATGCTGCGCGAGGGCATATACCGGTGCGACACCTGCCTTAAGCCCATCGTCTTCGAGCGAGAAGAAACTGCGATCGACGAAACATCAATGTCGTCCCCAAACTTTTTGTCAGCACCGCGGACGGCTGGACTGAATCCGATTGAGGTAGCCGTAGATATACATCTAATACCGCTGGATAGTAGGCCGGACGCTTTCAGCGTCTTGTGGTTACCGCCTTTCGTTTCGACGACTTCGCCGGTGTAAGGTCATTTACATACCTTCACTTGGAATGGCTTGCGGCCGCCAGATTTGGCGAAGGCGCCGTTGCCAACATGGCCTCTCGCGTAACCACCATGACACCGAGCAAATGCAAAGGTTGAAAATATCCGCGAGCAGAGCTATCGCATTGGTACCTGTAAAATGCAATTGCGCTTTGCCCCGTTTGCATAGGCATGAGCAGCACGCACTTCCACACCGGACAGACCCCGGTGATGAAGTACAAGCGCCAGCTGATGCAAACGATCATGTGGGATCTCATCAATATCGCCGAATTGGTAGGCGTACAGGTCATCTGACTCGACGAGGCACCGCAGGGTTATGGCGAGTTCGATTCCGGCGTGCCGAAGAAGTTCGTCATCGACCCCCACCGCCTGTTCAGTTAACGGATCGGGTCAGCACGGCGGGACGTGATCGGCCCGCCGTGCTGAAATTACTAGATACCTAGATACAGAGCACTGGTTGTGAACATCGGCGAAGAACCGGTTTCCAACGCAGGAAGCACCAGGCCGGTGACCACGCCTTATACACAGGATACCGCTCGCACAAGGCTGAAACATTGCGAGCAATTCGTGACTCGACATCGATGTCACCGAGTCTGACCCTTCACCTTTTAATAGCTCAGGATCAGCGGCTTTTTGGCCGATGCTGAGTCGCCAAGGTGGTTAATCATTACTTGAGCTCAAGAAGGGCTCGGTCAGTCGGTCGACCCTTCGCTCTTCAAGCAGCTCTGCCCTTCTCACACATGTTAAATCGCTGACTTCACCAGCCGAACAACCACGTTGTACAGCTGTAGTAACGTAGGCCGTAGTGCAGTACGAAATCGTCGCTACGCAGTCATTTTGACTCATCCGCGTCGCAATGCGATCGAGGCGCTCAAGCCGGAGTTTGCAATACCTCTAAGGCAACTGCGTGTTCAATGTTTGGCGCTGTCCTCCTGCCTTACGCCAAAAACTATCGCTAACGCGTCTATTGTGAGCGAACTATCCCCATGTAGAGCTGTCACCATAATTGGATCCAAAATTGATTTTAGGAATCTGGTTCGCTCGACAGAGGCCTAGAGCTTTAGCCCCCGCCAGCGAATTTAGGACAAATTCAGCAGGAGGCTGTTTACCATGGTCTCGATCAGAAACTCCTACCACCCTATCGATGCCGCGATCCTCTGGTGCGACCTCGCCGACCACCAAGGCGAAATTTTGCAGGTAGATCTCTCTCACCCCGGTAGTCTGCTCAAGCATTTCCCGCAATGGCCCTTTCTCCACGCCTACGCCGAATGTATCTACGACGCTATCTTCTGTGGCGAGTTGTCCGCGACCTACCTTGGACGCCCAATCACTTCTAACGACAAGGCTGAACGTGTCTATTGGTCCATTCGCCATTCTGATCTCCGGGTTTGGTTTGCACGCAATTACCCAGAAGAAAAGCCAGCATTCCTATTTTCCCAGAATATCGACCATTCCGAATGCGTAAGCCTGACTGCGTATCTGGCCCTGCAAGCGGAGCGAGACACCGGCGCCCGCGAAATTGAAAAACTACGCCAAGCGCACTCGGCAATCGCCGACGAGGCGGCGGCTCTCGCCCTCGACCACCAGGGGCTGTCCGCGCAGCTTGGCGCATTTGAGGTTCCCTCCGAAGCGTCCGCATTCGTGCACTACACGATCATTGGCGCCCTACTGGCGGTCATGCTGGGCAAATCCAGAAGCGGCCAACCGCGGTCGATTTACAAGAACCAGGCTGCAGTTGTCGAGGCCATTACCGAGCAGTTCCCTGGTCTTCCTGGTCTGAGCAAACGCACCCTTGATCGGAAATTTGCCGAAGCTCGCCGGCATTTGGCCCAAGCCCTACAGGTCTAAGAGCGAATTGCCAGGCAATGGGTGCCATTGCCTGGCAATGATTTCTCTCCTCTGCCGGCCTTCACTGAGTGTCACATCCCACCACGCGCTATCCGGCGCTAAGGAGTGACACCGTGCAACCTATCAACCCTGCCGATCGCCACATCATGCGTCGTGATGAGGTCGAACAAAAAACCGGATTCAAACGCTCACACATCTACAACCTGATGAAAGCCGGACTCTTCCCGCAATGCCGCCGCATCGGCACGCGTGCCGTCGGTTGGGACTCACTAGAGATTGAGCAGTGGGTTCAGGATCGCTTGTCGACAGGAGTCTAGCGGCATGAAAGTTCTTTCGTTGATCTCGACCAAGGGTGGCGCCGGCAAGACCACCGTCGCCGCCAATATTGGTGGATTGCTCGCCGACTCAGGCTTGCGGGTGTTGCTGCTGGACCTGGACAGCCAACCGACGCTGTCCAGCTACTTCGCCTTGTGCGAGCTCCGAGAGGCCGGCAGTTACGAACTTATCTCGCAACGGCTCACTGATCCCGAGCAGGTGATCACCACCACCGTCATTCAACACCTTGAATTGATTGTGTCCAACGACCGCGCCGGGCATATTAACGCCCTGCTGATGCAAGCGGACGATGGCCGCCTTCGACTGCGCAACCTGCTGCCAGCCTTCCAGGGTCGCTACGATGTGCTCATCGTCGATACCCAAGGCGCGCGCAGCGTCGTGGTGGAGATGGCCATCCTCGCCTCCGATTGTGCACTTTGCCCAGTCCCGCCGGAAATGCTTGCAGCGCGCGAGCTGAGGCGCGGCACGCTTGGGCTGTTTGAGGAATTGGAGCCGTACCGCTACCTGGGGGTAGCATTGCCGTCGGTGAAGCTGTTGATGAACCAGGTCAACGCCAATCGCCGCGATACCCGCTTGATCATGGAGAGCCTGAAAGCATCCTTCGAGACCGATCCTCATGTCAGCGTCTGCGCCACGGTGATTCCCGATCGAGTGGCCTATCTCAATGCGGCCTCACTGGGGCTGCCCGTGCACCGCGTCGACTTCGCCCCACCATCCGGGAGCAATAGCCCTTGCGCAGCTGACGTAATGCGCGCTTTGGCGGTCGAGTTGTTTCCAGAGTGGACCGACCAGCTGAGCTCATCGCCGAGGAGCGGGCCTAGCCTATCGTCAACAGCTGACAGCCGACTTATCCGTCGCGGCTGATCCGAGGACCTGTGATGAAGCCGCCGACCTCCGAAGAAATCACGCGTCAACTGCAGCAAGTCCATTTCCCGCAGAAGCCGGGCCGTGAGGTCACGGCCGGCCCTGTCGGCGACATGCCGATGGTCGTCAGCCTCGAGCAACTGCATCCCTACGAGCTCAATCCGCGTGTCATCCGTAACCCGCTGTATGACGAGCTCAAAGCCTCGATACGCGAACGCGGCCTGGACCAGCCGCCTTCCATAACGCGTCGCCCGAATGAGCAGCATTTCATCATCCGCAACGGCGGCAACACCCGCTTGAGCATCCTCGGTGAGCTCTGGCAGGAAACCCGCGAGGAGCGTTTCTTTCGTATCCATTGCCTGTTCCGTCCCTGGCAATCCGAATCGCATGCCTTGCTCGGGCACTTGGCCGAGAGCGATTTGCATGGCCAGCTCACGTTCATTGAGCGAGCATTGGCTGTGGCGAAGCTCGAGGAAATGTTTCAGAAGCCTGGTGCCCCCCTGAGCCAGCGTGAGCTCTCCGCGCGCTTGAGCCAAGGTGGATACCCTGTCTCGCAATCTCATATCAGCCGAATGTTCGATGCGCTCGAGCATCTGCTACCTGCAATTCCACAGGTCCTCTATGCAGGTCTCGGCAAGCCCGCCATCGAGCGGCTCATCACACTGCGGCGCCGAGCGGAGTCGACCTGGAACCAGTATTTTGGTGATGCCCAACAATTCGCTCTGCTGTGGCTAGAGGTGTTGTCGACATTCGAAGGTGAAAAATCCGAACTGGATTCGAGTGAGCTGCAGGACGAGCTGATCGCCAAAATGGCAGTGATCCTGAACCAGACACCCCGCCTGCTGGCCCTGGAAATGCACCAGGAACAGCGTGTGCCGCCGCACGCATCAAACAACGCTCACCCTCTGCCTCAAAGCGTGGAAGACGATCCTCCACACCCGTCACCAGAAAACGTGCACGCCTCCGAAACATCAATCGAGTCGTCTAGTCCCGAGCAACGGCGAAGTGGCGGCGACCCTTCGTCGGCGAAAGAACCCCGCCTTTCCCATATTCGACAGGCGCTGAGTGACGAGCTGCCGGCTGTGAAGCATCCCGGCGGTATTCATGACGTTCAGTCACCGGTGAGCTCAGCTACACCACACACCACCGTGCTGGATGGCATCCGTGGCTTGCGCGAGACCTGCGCTGCACTGGCGACCGATCTAGCCAAATATGCCGACGCCAGTGCATTGGTCAGGCCGCAAGCTGACGGCCTGGGCTTCACCCTGTCACTGGAGCACCGCGAGCGGCTCAGCCCGCGATACACCGGCATTCAGCTTCTGCTCTCAGCGCTGCTGCGTTTGCAAGATGACGTGATCTGGGAACAACGTCAGCAGTTGCCGGCCGCGTTGTTTGGTCAGCTGCTGATCGGGGCCTACGACCTACCATTTGCCGAACGCCCCTCTCTGACAGTTGGCCTCGAGCGGCTCCCCGATGCCCAGCTGGAGCAACTATTTGCGTTGATCCGCCACGCCCGGCGGCTGATCGATATGACGCTGTCGCCCACTCGTTAACGTGAGGAACTGCCTCATGACCACGACTTTTAACCTATTGAACCATGCCATGTTGAACCAGGTGTTGTATGAGCTGCGCCATGGACGCCTGCAGCGGTGCAAGGCCTTGGGGCTGGCCGATGAAGACATCGAGGTACTGCAGTCGCTGCCACCCACCACCTTGTCCCATCTGGCGCACTCTTCCATCGCCTGGGTGGAGGTCAAAGTCGACACGACCGTACTGCGACGCCTCATCGCCCAGGCCGAACGGGATGAACAAAACGAGCGGCTGATCAACCGGGCGCTCAAATTGGGCGCGAGTTCCAGCATCATGTACCGCTGCTTTGGCCTGGACCATTCGGAAACCGCGCTGCGTCGTCGCGTGCTTAAAATCGAGACCCACCGCGGTCGGCCGGTTCAGCTCAGCGAAGCGCAAGAGCATGCCGTATGGAACCGCTGGAGCCAACTGCGGGGAGACGATCCGGACAACGATCCACTGGACGCGATGATGATGCTGGCGGAGGAACAACACATCAGCCTGACCCTGATCTGGCAGCAGATTGAACTGTACGGAGGTGCGCCATGCTGAACTTCTACCAGGTCGACTGGCAAGATGTGGTGCGCCAGTGCTACGACGCGCTCCGGCGACGCTTGGAGTGGCAGGCGTCACAGGCCCAAATGGCTGCCTCCACTGCGGAGGCACCGCTACGGACCATCTACTATGGCGACAATGATCCGTTGCCCCAAGCGTTGCTGTTTGATCGCCGGCTGACGCCGCTGGAGCGCAACACCTGGCAGGTGTTGCGCTGGCTGATCACCGAACGCCGGGTGAAAACGCCTCGCTACCAGGACCTGCAGCCCTACCTGGCCACCAGCCCCTGCGGTTCCCAGGCATCACGCGAAACCATCGCCCGAGCGCTCAACGTACTCCGTACTACCCGCTGGCTCAGCTTGGTCGACCGCTCCCGCGATGCGCAAGGCTGCCTTCGGGGCTGCGTTTACGTGCTGCACGGTGACCCGTTGACTCCCGCCGAACAGCTTGAGCTCGACGGCGGCTACGCATCGCTGCTCCAGCAGAACCTCACCCACGCCACGAAAGGCGTGCGTGACGTGGCGCAGCATGTGATTGAGGAAATTTACGCAGACCCACAAGTGGCGGCGGTCGATAAGGAGAAACTCGCCTCACCTGCTATGCCAGCTCAGCAGCAATCGCTACCCCTAACCAGCGAAGGTGCGGAAAATTCCGAACTTGGAAAAAGCCACCAGATTCAAACTGCAGGCGCATCGCCAGCGGATTCCGAACCCTGCAGCAACGCGCCGATTTCGACTGTGATTCGGAATGCCGACGCCGGCCGTACAGTACAAAAAGAGAAAAGCAAAACAAGTACGGTACTGGCGCAGGTGGAGTTCGGCCAAGCCCGATGGCCAGAAGACCTACCACTAAGCCCAACCGAGCGACGCATGGCCATCCAGGCGATGCGCCAGCTCGAACCTGAACAGCAACAAGCAGTGATCAACGAAGCGTCGGTGCGGTGCGCCCGCGGCGAGATCCGCAAACCGGTTGCCTACCTGATGGGCTTGATCAAGCGCGCTTGCCAAGGGGAATTTACCTTGTGGGCGGCCCGTGCCGAGACGACTCCGCCAGTGACCACGTCCCACCGCGATCCGAAGGCAGAACCGCCCTGCGAGCGTCCACGGCGCAGCGGCGAACGCACGGCCTCTCCACTCGCCTTGGCGTGCCTGGAGGAACTGAAGCAACGCTGTCGCGGCATAGGCGCAGCGCCTTAAGATTGGACGCCAGCGGAATCAATGCCGGTGCCATCAAATCCAGGGAAATCCACTGCCTGTAAATGCGAGCGGACCACCTTCGCGTTGATCCGCGCCGCGCCTCACTGAACAGCCCATTGTCTGCGTCATTCCGACGGCGAGGTACTGGCGATGGTCGATCACTATCAGCTCAATCTGGGCTCTCTGCGCAGCAGCATCACCCTCACTCTGCACACCCATCATGCCGCGCGGTTGTGGCAAGGCCGCATGGCCCGCGAAGGTGTGCACCCCATCATGGGCATGGCCGGCTACATCAGCGTCACCAACCTGCTCAAGCACGCGAGCAGCCAGGATGACCCATTTGCCGACTGGTTCATGCTCCAGCTGGAAGACAAGCTGCTGCAGGCCAAGGCTGAAATGCTCACATTGACCAGCCAGATCAGCCAGGTGGAACGCGACCTGCCCACCCAAGTCGATGTCAGCGACAACCTCAACATCCATCCCGTCACCCTGCCGCTGTTCATCGGCAGCCAGCTCGGCTTTCTCGCGGTCTACCTGCTGACCGACTACGACACCTTGGTGCGCCGCGTGCTGCTCGCCCATCACACCGCCTTGATCGGCCGCAGCGACATGGAAGTCTGGATCGATCGTGGCGCCCATCTGCTGCGCAGCCTGTTCGGTTTGGCGCAGCGTTACCGCCTGGCCGGGGTCAGCCGGGATGACATGGCCGCCAACAACGCCCGCGCCCGCGAGGCCATCGACAAGTTCGGCACGCCACCGCGAAACATTCTCGAGGGCAGCCGCCGCTCCCAATTTGCCCCACCCATCGCACGCGGTTCCACGATCTCGATTCGCGATGAGCCAGATCAGGCAGAGACAGAGGCTCAGCCCGCGCAGGACATTCCATCCGAAGGGGGTGAAGCATGACCTTGGCCGAAGCGATCGTCCGGCGTTTGTCAGCGGATGCCTATCGCGAGTTCGAACAAGGTGCCTCCCTAAAAGGCCTTTTAAAGCCTTTTAAGGGTAAAGGGGAACTGCAGCAATTCGCCGAGACGATCCTGCGCCTGCGCACCCGGGTCGCCGGATTGATGGGGGTGATGCTGACCATCATGGCGCAGCCTCCCTTCTCGCTCCTGGACCTGCGATTGGTCGTCCAACACAGCGCCTCCGGAACCGATTTCCTGCGCTGGCGCAGCCCGGACTTCCAGCGCATGGGGGTACAGGTGTGGCAGCAGGCGATGGCACTTCCGCATCTGGCGCCTTCGCTGCGGGAGGCGCTGTACCAGTTGGAGGTCAACCGCGTCACCCTGAACCTGCAGATGAGTAGCCTGCAGTCGCTGTATCGCCAGGCCGAAACCGGCGTCAGCAAGCTGCACGCCGCCGAGACCATCTTCGATCTATCCCGTTCCCCCACCGAGGAGTAGCAAGCATGAGCACGTTCTTTGTTGGTGAAGGCAACATCGGCAGCGCCCCGGAGTTCCAGGAGTTCAACAACCCCCCGGATGAACCGCGACGCCTGTTGCGGCTGAATGTCTATTTCGACAATCCGGTACCGCGCGAGGGCGGCTACGAGGATCGCGGCGGCTACTGGGCCCCCGTCGAGCTCTGGCACCGGGACGCCGAGCACTGGAGCACCCTGTACCAGAAAGGCATGCGTATCCTGGTCGAGGGCCGGACGGTCAAGGATGAATGGGAGGACAGCGAGGACAATGCGCGGGTCACGTTCAAGGTGGAGGCCCGACGCATCGGCATCCTACCCCACCGTCTGGCCTCGGTGTCCATGCGCGAAAAGGCCAATGAAAGCAGCGGCTCCGGACGCAAGGGGGCTAGCAAGAAGGCTCCACGCAAGTCCGGCTAAGCGGGTGGTCCTCAGTGGAATCACAGCCTGCAGCGCGATACCCCTGAGGGCTCGCTGCCCGTTCGGCGCGCAACGCTGGATACTGCAGGTGGTTCAATGCCGCCGGGCCTCTCCCCGCTGATCAGCATCCAGCAGGTGCATCACCTCAGCCAAGTACTGGTCCAGCGCAAGGAATGCCCGCCAGTGCGCCTGGCTTTCCTGAACCCATGCGATCAACCTCGCGCGCGCCTTCAGATTGTCCGGTTCCAGGTGGGTTGCCATGAACAACTCATAGGCCTTGATCGCTAACGCATCTGCCTCACGCTCGTTAGATCCGTCCAAGTCGTAAGCTCCGTTTTGACGGGCGGGTTATCACACTCAATTCAGGTGATACGCCTCATAGGGTTGCTAGTCAACCTTATGAGGCGTTCATATATTCGGGTTGCTGGTCAACCATATGGGTCGAATTGGAGAGCGCCCCCGTTGCCAGTCAAAGAGCCTAGCCCACAACACATCGGTCGCCAGTTGGCGAAGTATCGCCGCGCACGTGGTTTGACCCAAGAGCAAGTCGGTGAGTGTCTGGAAATCGGCGCCGAAGCCGTATCGCGCTTTGAACGCGGCGTGGTCGAACTAACCGTCAACAAGCTGCTGCAATTGGCCGATATGTACGGCTGTCCCGCCGATGAGCTGCTGCTAGCCATCAGTCCTCGCCCGCAGGACCAAGGCCAGAAAATTGCATCGCTGATCAAGGAGCTTGGCGAAGCAGATAAAAAATTTGCCCTGGAGTTTCTGCAAACGCTGGCCGCTCACCTCGCGCAAAGAAAGTAACCATTCACCTCCATTAAACCGCCGATATGAACTCGGCGCATTCAGGTTTTCGCTGGTTCTCTCACGCCACACCGCCACCCTATCGGTACCTCACCGAGAGGGCCGACGTATGCGGCTGTTTATTTGCGAAAAACCATCTCAAGCCCGCGACATCGCCCGCGTGCTGCAGGCCACCCGGCGTGGCGACGGCTGTTTGCAAGGCCAGGGGGCCACCGTCACCTGGTGCGTGGGCCATCTGCTGGAAACAGCACCGCCTCAGGCTTATGGTAATTACAAACGTTGGTCGCTGGAGGACCTGCCGATCATTCCTGCCCACTGGCAGTTGGTGATCAAACCCAAGGTCGCCAGCCAGCTGAAGGTCATTCAGCAACTGCTGCGCTCCTGCTCCGAGGTGGTCATCGCCACGGACGCCGACCGTGAAGGCGAGATGATCGCCCGGGAAATCCTTGAGCGCTGTCAGTACCAGGGACCGATTCTGCGCCTGTGGCTCTCCGCCCTCGACGATGCCTCGATTCGCAGGGCACTGGGCACGCTACGCCCAGGTGAACAGACCTTGCCGCTGTACCACTGCGCCTTGGCACGCTCACGCGCGGACTGGCTGGTGGGTATCAACCTGAGCCGGCTCTTCACCCTGCTCGGGCGCCGCGCCGGCTTCGACGGCCTGCTGCCGGTGGGGCGTGTGCAAACGCCGACGCTGCGCCTGGTGGTCCAGCGAGATCGGGCGATAGCGGGCTTTGAGCCTCAGCCGTTCTGGACCGTCGATGCGCAGCTGGAGGCCGACGGGACGGTCTTTCAGGCGCGCTGGCAGCCACCGACCGCAGCCTGTGACGAAGCCGGTCACTGCATTGACGAAGCGGTCGCACAGAGCGCGGCGCTGCGCTTGAGCCAGCTGGGGACTGCCCAGATCCGCCGCATCGAGGTCGAGCACGTGCGCGAAGGCCCTCCGCTGTCGTTCGATCTGGGCACGCTGCAAGAGATCTGCTCGGCTAAGCTTGGCCTCGGTGCCCAGGAAACCTTGGCGGTGGCCCAAGCCCTGTATGAAACCCACAAGGCAACGACCTACCCACGCACCGACTGCGGCTACCTGCCGGAAAGCATGCTGGATGAGGTGCCGCGCGTACTCCACGCCCTGGCGGCGGCCGCCCCGTCACTCGGACAATGGCTGAAGGAGGCTGACCCCAGCCGACGCTCCCGGGCCTGGAACAGCAGCAAGATCACCGCCCACCACGGCATCATCCCCACTGCTGTGACGCTAGACCTGACCCAGCTCTCTGAGCGCGAGCGAGCGGTTTACACGCTGATTCGCGCCCGTTACCTCGCACAATTTCTGCCCGACCATGAGTACCTGAAAACCCAGGTGGTGTTGCACAGTTACGAAGATCAGTTGCTGGCGCGCGGCAAGCAAATCCAGGCACGCGGCTGGAAGGCGGTGATCGACGAGGCCGACGGCAACGAACCTGTAGAGCACACCCAACGCTTGCCCACACTGCGCGAATCGGCAGCGGTGGCATTGACCGACACCACGATCAACGCGCAGCGCACACAGCCCCCCAAGCCCTACACGGAAGGCACACTGGTCAAGGCCATGAAAACCATCGCCAACCAGGTGGAGGACTCACGACTCAAACAGAAACTCAAGGACAGCTGCGGCCTCGGGACCGAGGCCACCCGAGCGGCGATCATCCAGGGCCTGATCGATCACGGGTACCTGACCAAGAAAAAACGCAGCCTGGTCGCCTCGGCGGCGGCACACACCTTGATCGAGGCCGTGCCAGCGGAGGTCGCCGATCCGGCGCTGACCGCACTCTGGGAGCAGGCGCTTGATCGTATTGAGACGGGACAGCTGAGCGTCGAAACCTTTCTCGCCAGGCAGGCGGAATGGCTGACCCGGTTGGTGCGTGGCCACGCCTCGCTCACCTTGCAGCCACCGGCTACCAAAGGCCCGCGCTGCCCCGTGTGCCGCAGCGCCATGCGCCAGCGCAAAGGCCGCACCGGCAGCTTCTGGTCGTGCACCCGCTATCCGGAGTGCAAGGGCACCAAGCCGGTCGCCAAACCCAAGCGCACCAAGCAGCCAGGCGCCTTCTGAGCGGGCATGTGTGACTTGACGGCGTACGGCAGCACTGGTGTAGTGATCAGGTCCGTCGCCGCTTGGCGTACCCAGACCGATTCGCTCCGGGCAGCTCGGTCAGACTCGAAGAGTTCGGAGCCGCATTTCACTTTTTCTTCGGATTTCTCCCCAGCGTTTCAGGTCCCCAAGGTGGATGACCCGTGCGGCTTGTGTCAGGTCTCAGGGGTCATCCGCTTCGGCGACGATGCTCAGCACCGGTGCCCGCCGGCGAAACACTGGGCACCTTTTGTGCGCGGATGCGCGCCAGTTGAATTCGGCCCAGGCCACGACAAGGGTCGGTTGATCCAGGTGGATCGACAGCGGAGGTTTTGCGATGGACTCCGGTGTCACGTTACCGGGTCAAGGGTGGTCTAGCTCTTCCTAGCCTGATGACCGTCGGGCTATTTTTTCGTCACCCAGAATCCACTGAGTGCCACCCACTTCCGCCCGCCCGAGCCGCCCCTAATCCACTGTTGACGAGCCGTTGGCGTAGTCTTATAGATGAACTGCACACCGTTGTCGCTGACAGCGTTCAGGTAGCCGGAACCTTCAAGGCTACGCCCGCTTCGGGTGGTTCTCCCTCAGTGCGATCAGCGCTCGGCAGCTCGCACGGTCACCTGTCGGTGATGAGCGCCCTTCTACCGACCACGCTTTCTTTGCACCTCCCCCTTGCGGAACTCACCAGCCGCCAGGGCCGGTGGATATCCGCGTTTCTGCTGAACAGGAGTTCCACCATGACGACTGCAAGCCATAATGCTCCCACCACTTACTTCAACCTGCACACCCAAGGCATTGGTTACTTGAACCGCGTTCGCGAAGTCCCTGTACGTCGCGGGCAACCGTTCATGGCCTGCGACATTGCCGCCTTGCACGGGGCCTCGGACGACGTCGAGTACACCCGCTTCGACTGCAAGGTCGCCAGCGGTGAAGCCGAACGGCTGATCCGTGAACACCTGGAAGACGTCCGTGCTGAACGTAAGGTCCTGATCGCGTTTCGCATTGGCGACCTTTGGGTTGACCCCTTTCTTTACGAAAAAGGCGAGCGTAAAGGCCAACCCGGTGCCAGCCTCAAAGGCCGGCTGATCTTCATCGAGTGGATCAAGGTCGATGGCCAGTTCAGCTACCGAGCACCTGCTCGCACCGACTCCCCCGCCGCTATCGACGCTGCAGCGGAATCGGACCAAGCCGACACCGTCGCCGAACAGCACCAATCCGCCTCTGCCCCCGCGCGCAATTCCACCGCAGCACGTCAGTCTGCCTGAGGCACATTGACCGCCACCAACAGGCGCTCCCACGAGCGCCTGTTATCCACTCACGTCGGAGGCCGTCATGGAAAGTTTCTGGCTCTGCGAGGACTGCCTGCAAGCGGTCGCGTACGACGATTTCAGCGCGCTTTCGCTGTATTACAGCGAGGCTGAAATCGAGCAACGCATCGCGCACCTGCGCACCGAACTGCAGGCCCTGATGCCACTGAGCGCCGATTTCGATCCGCAGACCGGCGCCGGCATCGAGTCCTTTTCCACCCGAGCGTGCGAGGGATGCCAAAGCCCGCTACACGGTGCGCGTCATCGCTTCACGCGTCTGTGAATCATGCACTTCACCAGCCTGGGGCACTCCCCCCAGGGGGCGCTCCATCTCCCACGAGGAATTGCCCATGAACACTGCCCTGAACCTGGTCGACGCGCTCGACCCGGCATTGGCCCAACGCGCCCATGAGGATGCACTGATCACCGAAGCCCTGCAGTTGCTGGATCAACGTTACTTCCAGCGCGGCGAACTGCTGTTGACCCCCTCCGACGCTGCAGCCTACCTGAAACTGCGACTCGCCCCTTACCAACACGAGGTGTTCGCGCTGCTTTGCCTGGACTCACGCCATCGCGTGCTGAGCTTTGACGAACTGTTCACCGGCAGCATCGACGGCGCCTCCGTCTATCCACGCGAGGTCGTGATCAAGGCGCTGGAGCACAACGCCGCCGCCGTGATCTTTTGTCATAACCACCCTTCCGGTTGCCCGGAACCGAGCTCCGCCGACCGAGTGCTCACAGGACGCCTGACCGAGGCCCTGGCCCTGGTTGAGGTGCGCGTCCTGGACCACATCATCGTCGGCGCAGGCACCCCGCTTTCGCTCGCCGAAAATGGCTGGATCTGACAGCCCATCCCTGCCCAGGAGGTCACCGCCAGTTCGGGGTGGCCTCTGCGCCTCTGGAGAACCATCATGCCCCCATCCTTTCGTAATCCCTTCCTTCGCGGTTTCCGCGACCTGAGCTACGAACGCGTCGTCCAAATCAGCTAGGCCGACAATTGTCCACCCTGCTACCGCCCTCGGCACCGGCGCAAATCCAACTGCCCAATGAGGCCATCAATTTCCAACCCTGCCTGTTCGATGACAACTGCGCGGTCATCACCGACGGCCGAAGCCTGCCCAGATTTGTCCGCATGCGCTGCCCGAGCGCCAGCCTGGGGAGTAGCGTGATCTACCAAACCATCGGCCATCACCTTGGATGCCCGATGCATCTTGGCGACCTCCCCAGCGAAGAGGCAGCACGGACCCTGATCGACTTGTTGTCCTTTTCCACGGGACACTACAGCCACAGTTGGGAGATCAGCTCTGCCCACCTGCCAACGACGGAATTCGAGTACCTGCAAGAGCGCGCTTGGCACCCTTCACCGACAGGCTTCTTCGAGTGCTTCGAACTCAGCAGCAGCCATGCCGTGGGGTGCAAGCTGTACTCGACCCCCTGGAGCATGCAGGCCGAAGGGCACTGCGGCTGCAGCGCCAGCGAAGTCAGCACCCGCATGCGCGATGACGATGTCCCGCCCGTGTTGTACAGCTGTTGCTCCTGGCAGGTCACGCCGACACCCGCTTGCTGATCTTTGACCCCGACGCAGCGCCACTCCCGGAGTTGTCCCTATTCACTGAAGACTGACCCAAGGCGCCCCACAGGGCGCCTTTTTCATGAGTGCTTCACGGTAATCCGGACGGCCAGATTCGGTTTTTCGGTAGGAGCGCGGCTCGCACTTTCGCCAAGGTATCGGCAACTTCTGTCGAGACCCGGACATGCATACCCCCACACTCTCCACCCTCGGACTGATGATCGCGCTGGCCGGCTGCAACACGTCGCCACCGGCGCCCGCCCCAGCAGCGCCATCAATATCGCCGGCCTCACTGCAGAAGCAGAAACCCACGCTACCTAAATGGGTCCGCCAGGACCGATACACCCTGGCTAATACACAGCCGACCCTGGAGCAGCGCCAGCCGTTGTATCAGCTCATCAACGTGCAGATCGCTCCTGCTCTGCACGCGAATGTCGGTGAGGCACTGCGACACGTGCTGCAACGGTCGGGCTACTCACTCTGCCCCGACAGCACAGCGGTGGATCGGTTGTTCAGCCGCCCTCTGCCCGCCGTGCACCACCAACTCGGACCGATTTCGCTGCTGGACGCCTTGACCATCATCGGCGGACCGGCCTGGAGGATCAACATCGACCCGGTCGACCGGACCGTCTGCTATACCCTTCGCTCGCCACAGCCCCAACCGCCACTCTCGACATCGGAGATCGCGCCATGAAGGTCCACCGCTTTCAGGCCCTGTTGATCGGCGGCCTGTGCCTGGGCGCCGCCGTGCTTGCTGGCGAAACGTACAACCAACACCAGCAATTGGCCGAACTCCAGGCCGCAGCCCGCAGTGCCCCTGCCGACCCCGCTCCCGCGTTGCGGCGCGACGTCGATGCGCTCGGCAATACCCTCGCGACACTGCAACCGCAGGTGGCGGCGCTGGGAGACGCGCAAGGTCAGCACGCTTCGGCGCAGACGACGCTCAGCCAGCAGTTGGATGAGATGGCCGCGTCGCTTAAGGCCGTTCAAGCGGCACCGAGTGGGCCGAGCAGCGCCGACTTCAGTGCACTGGAACAGAGGCTTGGCAGGACAGAAATTGCGCTTGAGACCCTGTCGGCACGAGCCTCCGTGCCAGCGGCCGACACACGACCGGCGGCGCCCGTGGGCCAGAAAGCCAAGGCCAAAGCCCCGGCGCCTCCGTTGACCCTGCTGGGTATCGAGACCCGAGGCGTGGTGAGGTTCGTTGCTGCCCTGCCCACCGGTGCCCACTCGCTGTCGACCGTGCACCTGCTGCAGCCCGGCGACAGCCTGAACGGTTGGCAGCTGCGCACGATCCGCGAGGACGAGGCCGTGTTCCACGTCCCCGGCCATGGCGATCGCACACTGCCCCTGCCGTGAAGAGGTGCTTATGCTTCGACTCTCCGTCCTCTCGCTGATCCTGCTCCCCACCTGCCTGCTGGCAGAGCCAAGATGGAGTGCACCGAACATGCTCGGCTCAGACCAGCAGTACAGCGAGCAGGCGCCGCTGGATCGGCAGCCTTCGGTCGCGACGCAGGCCAAAGTTTGGGGGCTAACGGATGACGAATGGACCAAGTTCAAGCAACTGCAGGCCGGGCCCCGCCACTACTGGTCGCCGCAGCTCGACCCTCTCACCACCCTGGGCGTGGAGGCCGAATCTGAGCAAGGGCGGCAACGCTACGCCGAACTGCAGGTTCGCCTCGAAGCCAAACGCGCAGAACGCGAGCTGGCTTACCAGAAGGCCTACACCGCCGCCTGGGCACGACTATTCCCGGGAATGCTGCCGGTGCAGGGTCTGGCCGATGAGTCCGCAACGTCGAGCAACACCCGCTATGCCCTGTTCGTGGAAGAACGCTGCCCGGCCTGCGCGACCAACACCCAGCAGTGGCTCCGTGCCGGCGCCCGCCTGGACGTGTACCTGGTCGGCAGCCAGGGTGACGACGCGAATCTCAGAAACTGGGCGCGTGGCGCAGGCATTACTCCAGCCCAGGTTAGCAGCGGTCAGGTCACCCTAAACCACGACCGCGGCCGGTGGTTCGCCCTGGGCGCCACCCGCCCGTTGCCGGCGCGCTTTCAGCAGGTGGATGGTAAATGGCAGCGCATCGACTGATCCTCACGCTGGCCTTGACCGGCGTGAGCGTCGTCCAGGCGGACGCCCTGCCTCCGCCCGCGTACCAGTTGGCCGCCGCGCGGGCCGGCATTCCCGCCTCGGTACTGTTCGCCATCGCCCTACAGGAGAGTGGCACTCCGCTACGCGGTCGTCTCATGCCCTGGCCTTGGACCTTGAATGTCGCCGGCACACCGCAGCGTTTTGCCAGTCGCGATGAGGCCTGTGCTGCGCTCAGGCTAGAACTCACACGCCATGACCCCAAGCGCATCGATGTCGGTCTGGGACAGACCAACCTCGGCTACCACCCGGACCGCTACCCCAGCGCCTGCAATGCACTCGATCCACGGACGAACTTGGCCGTCACCGCCGAGCTACTGCGCGCGCATTATGCCGACGTGGGTGACTGGGTCGTGGCTGCTGGCCGCTATCACCGTCCGGCCGGCGGTGCGCCCGCGGCGCGCTACCGCACACAGTTCAGTCGGCACTGGCAGCGCATCCAAGCGATCGCGTCCCTTCGCGGAGGGTCACAGCCATGAGTCTCTCGCGCTTGGCGGCGCTGGCCATCTCTCAGTGGCTGTCCCTCGCCGCGTTCGATGCCTCCGCCAATCCCCTGCCCGATGCCGCCTTCGAGTCACCCGCCCCCGACAAGGCCCCAGATCCACGCGTGCTGAACTGGGTGCTGCCGGTGCACAGCGCGCGCCTCACGCCGGGCGCAGTGCCGCGTAGAACGTTGGACCTGTCGGGCATCACGCCACTGTTCCTGATCGGACAGGACGCAACCTCGCTGGCCTGGTTGTCGCAGCATGCGCAGGCCCTGCAGGACCTGAGCGCTAGCGGTCTGGCCGTTGAGGTCGCCGACGCCCAGGCCTTGCATCGCATCCAGGCGGCAGCCCCTGGGTTGAGCATCTGGCCGGTGAGTGGCGATGACATTGCCAAGCGGTTGGAGCTAGAGCACTACCCGGTGCTCATCATGCCCACCGGCCTGGAACAGTGAGGTGCCTTCATGGGCGATCATGCGATGGAGTCTCTGCTGCGCCCTGCAGTGGAGCTGTACACCGTGGGTATCTGCGCCGGTGCCGGCGTCCTGTGCCTGCACTCGCCTTGGGCGGTGGCGCTGTCGCCTGAGGTGGGTATGGGCATGGCCCTGGCTTTCACCGCATTCGGCATCAAGCGGCTCAACGAGGCCCGGATTGTCCTGCGCTATCGGCGCAACATTCGTCGCCTGCCGCGCTACTCGCTGACCAGCCGACAGATTCCGGTGAGCTGCAAGCGTCTGTTCATGGGGCGTGGCTTCCGCTGGACTCGCCTGCACACCCAGCGCCTGCTCGAGGCTCAGGACCCGGCGCTGGCCTGCTATGTGAACCAATCGGTTGCGTATCAGTGGGCCCGGCGCCTGGAGTGTCTGCTGGAAAAGGCACCTCCAGGGCTCTCGCTGTTGCCCCGCCTCACCGCCTGGGACAACCCGTTCAATCCGGTACGTCCGCTGCCACCGGTCGGGGGCTCGCCGCTGCTGCACGGCGTCGAGCCGAGTGAGCAGGAAGCCACCTTGCCGCTGGGTGAGCGTGTTGGGCACACCCTGGTGCTGGGCACCACCCGGGTCGGCAAGACGCGCCTGGCGGAGGTCTACATCACCCAGGACATCCACCGGCCAACCCAAGAGGTGGTGATTGTCTTCGACCCCAAGGGCGACGCCGACCTGCTCAAGCGCATGTACGTGGAGGCACGGCGCGCCGGCCGCGAGCACGAATTCTACGTCTTTCACCTCGGGTGGCCGGAAATCTCCGCACGCTACAACGCCATCGGCCGCTTCGGTCGCATCTCGGAAGTTGCTACCCGTATCGCCGGCCAACTAAGCGGCGAAGGCAACTCCGCAGCGTTTCGCGAGTTCGCTTGGCGTTTTGTGAACATCATTGCCCGGGCTCTGATCGAACTGGGCCGGCGTCCGGACTACCTGCAGATCCAGCGCCATGTGGTGAACATCGACGCGCTGTTCATCGAATACGCTCAACATTTCTTCGCCCACCACGACGCGCAGGCCTGGGAAACGATCGTGCAAATCGAAGGTCGCCTCAACGAGAAAAATGTGCCAAGGCACATGATTGGCCGGGAAAAGCGCGTGGTCGCCATCGAGCAGTACCTGGCTGCGAAGCGCATCTTTGACCCGGTGATGGATGGTCTGCGCTCGGCCGTGCGTTATGACCGCACCTACTTCGACAAGATCGTCGCCTCGTTACTGCCCCTGTTGGAAAAGCTCACCAGCGGCAAGACGGCGCAACTGTTGGCCCCCAACTACGCCGACCTGGACGATCCGCGGCCGATCTTCGATTGGCTGCAGATCATCCGCAAGCGTGGCATCGTCTACGTCGGTCTGGATGCATTGTCGGATGCCGAAGTCGCCGCCGCCGTTGGCAACTCGATGTTTGCCGACCTGGTCTCCGTCGCCGGCCACATCTACAAACACGGCATCGACCACGGCCTGCCCGGTTCCTCCAGCGTGGCGGACAAGGTGCCCATCAACCTGCACGCCGACGAGTTCAACGAGCTGATGGGCGATGAGTTCATTCCGCTGATCAACAAGGGCGGCGGCGCAGGTATACAGGTCACCGCGTACACCCAGACCTTGAGCGACATTGAAGCGCGCATCGGCAGCCGGGCCAAAGCCGGCCAGGTCATCGGCAACTTTAACACCCTGCAGATGCTCCGTGTACGGGAAACCGCAACCGCAGAACTGCTGACCAATCAACTGCCCAAGGTCAACGTGCAGACGCGGAATTTGGTCTCTGGCGCGACGGACACCGCGGATCCCGAGGCCCGTACGGACTTCACCTCCTCTTCGCAGGACCGTGTCACCACCTCCGCGGTGCCGCTGATCGAACCCGCACACATCATCGCCCTGCCCAAGGGACAGATGTTTTCGTTCCAAGAGGGCGGGCAACTGTGGAAGGTGCGTATGCCGCTGCCCACACCGGCCAGCGACGATGCAATGCCGGCGGATCTGCAGACCCTGGTTGCGTGCATGCGCGACTCGTACAACACCAATGCGGCTAACTGGTGGACCAGCGCGGGAGGTGCGCCGACTGTCGACTTCGATCCCGAGATGCCACCGCCTGGGTGTAGACGCGCATCGTAAGCGCCCCGGCGTTAACCGAGTAGTGTGGAGCCCATATGCCCACCACCCCAGCCAGCCCGCCGCCTGCACAACGGCGCCCGGGGCTCATATTCGGCACGGTCGAACTCTGCTTGCGGCTGCTCGGCCTGCTGTTCGCCTCGCTGCTGTTCTCCGTCGTGCTGGAGTTCGTGGGCCTGTTGTGGTTCTGGCCGGAACAGGGCTGGCATCACAGCCATGCCATGTGGCTGAGTGAACTGGGCTGGTTGAGCGGCCATTTCAAGAGTTCCCTGCTCGTGCAAGAACCGGCGCAGGCAACCGCCAAAGTACTTCAACACCTTAACGAGTGGGTCGTGGTCCGCTCCGGGTGGGCACAATCCGACGCCCAACTGAAGCTGCTCAGTCGAGAGGCGTCACTGCAGGGGCAGTTTGCCCAAGCATACGTCGTGCTGCAGGACTACTTGCTGGCAGCCTTGTTCACGGTCTTCACTTTCGTGGTTCGCCTAGCCGTCCTCACCCTGGCCATGCCCCTGTTCCTGCTCGCCGTGATCACCGGTGCCGTCGATGGCTTGATGCGACGCGACCTTCGCAGGTTCGGAGCCGACCGGGAGAGCAGCTTTGTTTACCACAGGGCGAAGCGGACATTACTGCCGCTGACGGTGAGCCCCTGGGTAATCTATCTTTCTCTACCTTGGTCGCTCAATCCAAACTGGGTGCTGCTCCCATGCGCTACGCTACTCGGCTGCATGGTCGCCATTACTGCTGCGACTTTCAAAAAATATCTCTGATCACTCACCTTTTACCTCAAAAAGCTGACGAAATAGTGCATCTGAGGTTTGCAGTGTCCAGCGCACAGTTACGCACAGAAAAATTCGCATTCCGGTCAATTAGCTGGCCTGTTTACTAATCTCCTGCACACCGGTTTGCCGCGAAACCTATCTATCAAACCCCCTGTAAATCGATGTCCCGCCAATCCATTAAGGTCATGTCAACACCTGCCTAATACATCAAGGTGAATGCCAGATTCTCGGCTGGATTTCACCATGATCTCTTCACGCTATCCGCTGCTGCTTGCTTGCTTTGTGACGCTATCTGCCGGCGCACAGGATGCTCGCGAGCGTTCGGACCTAGGCCTTATGCAGCGGCAGATCACTGTCATCGAGCAGTTGGCCGATCGCGCGCGCATTAGCCAGGTCGATGTCGAAACGTCTCGGTATCACTTCGACTACCCGAGGTTCGTAGCAGACCTCGAGCATATGCGCCGCGGCATCAGCAAGTACCTGTCGCCCTCCCGAGCGCAGCCGACCGATCTAGTCGAGCTGACCAGTGACTATCGCGCTGACGCGCCTCACCCGAGTTCGCCCGATGAGCATGACTGACGCGCAACTCACCGCGTTCTCTGCAGTGGCCGGATTTACCCCGCAGCTCAGTTCGGTGCTGTGGCGCTCCTCGGTTCTGGTGCTGGCGCTGCTCTGGTGCGCCTGGGCGCTGTGGACCGGCTACCGCGGCTGGGCGGCCGGCAACACTAATTTCGGCGCGCTTGGCGGCAGCACTTTGCGTCTCGCCCTCGCCTTGATCGTGCTGATGTTTTTCATGCTGTCGTAAATCAGGAGACCTTGCCATGAACTTCTCCCGTGGTTGCCACCGCCCGCTCGCCATGCTGCGGGATACGTGTTCGAAAGCCCTGCTCGGCGGCCTGGTTCTGCTGAGCACGACGCTCGCCTGGGCTGACCTACCGACCATGGAAGCGCCCTCCCGCGGCGAAGGTTCGGGGCTGATCGATACCATCAAGAACTACGCCTACGACGGCGGCATTCTGCTTGGGCTGCTGATCGCCACCCTCGCGTTCTTGGGCGTGGCTTGGCATTCGCTCACTGTCTACGCCGACGTGCAAAACCAGCGCAAGACCTGGAAAGACCTCGGTGCCGTGGTCGGTGTCGGCGCA
The DNA here is from genome assembly GCF_028682635.1 of Pseudomonas putida. GTDB lineage: Bacteria > Pseudomonadota > Gammaproteobacteria > Pseudomonadales > Pseudomonadaceae > Aquipseudomonas > Aquipseudomonas putida_AE. Next base: position 39,663 of record NZ_JANHLK010000019.1, read on the forward strand.
CTGCTGGTGGTGGTGATCCTGTGGTTCCTGACCAAAGCCGCCACGATTCTGTGAGGTCACCATGTCCGACACCCCTGCCACCCTGCCTGACGGCACGCTAACCTTCCTGCCGGAGCGCCTCAACCGTGACCCGGCCGTCCTCCGTGGCCTCACCAACGACGAGATGTGGGTCGCGCTGATCGTCGGCGCCACGCTGGGCGTGATCCTCGGAGCGCCGCTGGCGGTAGCCACCGCCTCCATCGCCACCCTCCCCACTTGCATGTTCCTGTGCATGGCGTTGGTGTTGCTCAGTGGTGGCAAGCTGCTGCGCCAGGCCAAGCGTGCCCGCCCTGAAACTTGGCTGTACCGGCGTCTGCAGTGGTATCTGGCAATGCACTGGGGCATCGGAACCAGCCATCTGATCCTGCATTCCGGCCCCTGGACCGTCCGGCGTACGCGCCGGCATGTGAGGGCCGCCACATGAGCCGCTTCCGCAACAAGGTGGACGCGCAGCAGGCGCATATCCTCAGCCTGCGTCTGGCCGTGGCGATCCTGGCGTTATTGTGCACGGGGTTCTGGTACGGCTGGCAGACTGCCCCCTCTGTGCTGACCATACACGTGCCGCCCGACCTGCGCTCCGGCAGTACGCGCAAATGGTGGGACGTACCGCCCGAAAATATCTATGCCTTCGCCCTGTACATCTTCGGCCAACTCAACCGCTGGCCCACCGATGGCGAAGTCGACTACCACCGCGCCATCTTCGCCTTGCAGCCCTACCTCACCCCGGCGTGCAAGTCCTTCTTCGACGGCGACTTCGAGTACCGCAAGGCGGCAGGCGAACTGCGCGGCCGAGTGCGCGGTGTGTACGAGGTACTGGGCCGCGGCTACAGCGACGATCCCAACCTGCGAGTAAAGCAGTTGGATAAGCACAGCTGGCTGGTCAAGCTCGACCTCAACGCCGACGAGTACTACACCGCTGAGCCGGTGAAACGCGTGGTGGTGCGCTATCCGCTGCGGGTGGTGCGTTTCGATGTCGACCCCGAGCACAACAAGTGGGGCCTGGCCCTGGACTGCTACGAAGGCACACCGCAGAAGCTGACGCTGCCTGGAGGTGCGTGATGATGCGTGTCTTGATCCTGATCCTGCTGTCGGTCGCCGGCTGGTGCTCAACCGCAAGCGCCATCGAGGTCAAGTACTGGGACCGCCTACCGCTGGCCGTCCCGCTCACGGTTGACCAAGAGCGCATCCTGATGCTGGATGAGGATGTCCGGGTCGGGCTGCCGAGTGCGATCGCCAGCAAACTGCGCGTGCAGTCCGTCGGCGGGACGGTGTACTTGCGCGCAGCGGAATCCCTTCCCCCTACCCGACTGCAGCTGCAGTCGTTGAAGTCGGGGGATATCATTCTGATCGACATCGAAGCACGTGACGGCAGCGAGTCGTTGGAACCGATCAAGATTGTCGCTCAGGCCCAGGCGCCAGAGGTAGAGACAGCACAGGGTTCAGCACCTGCTGCGACCCCGGTACCGGTCGTGCTCACCCGCTATGCAGCGCAAAACCTGTATGCACCCTTGCGTACGGTGGCGCCACTGCCCGGTGTACGTCGGGTGCCGCTGAGCGACTCCATCGCCTTCAGCACGCTATTGCCTACCGAACGGGTTTCGATCAAGGGGCTGGCGGCCTGGCGCCTGGGCGACTACTGGGTGACGGCGGTGAAGATCGTGAATCGCGGGCCCGGCAAAGTCTCGCTTGACCCACGTCATCTGCAGGCCACGTTGTACGCCGCTACGTTCCAGCACGCGTACCTCGGCCACGCCGGCACGCCTGAAGACACCACCGTGGCCTACCTCGTCACCCGCAGTGGCGACCTGAAGCACGCGTTGCTGCTGCCCCCGCCGACGCCGGAGGCTGCCGATCATGAAAGCTAACAGCCTGCTGAAGTGGCTGGTACCCGGCGTCCTGCTGGGGATCGTCCTAATCATCGGCAGATCCTGGGTGGTCGCGCCTGATCTCCAGCCTGCTCACGATCCCGACAAGGCAACGCTCAGCCCGGAACAGGCAAAGGCCCTTGGCATCGCCGGCGACACCCCGCGCGACACCGTGGCCACGCTGATCGGACAGGTCAAGGCGATGCGCAGCGAGATGCTGTCGTTGAAGAAGGGTAACGATGGGCTGAAGACCGAGAACACCCGGCTGCGCACGCGTGAAGGCAATATCGACACCCGCATCCAGAGCACGTTGAGCAGCGTCACCCAGCAGGTCACCGAACAGCGCCAGCAGACCAATGATGCCCGGCAGAAGGCCGAGCAGCAGCACCGCGAGACCCAGGGGCTGCTGTCCAGGCTCAAGGACCAGCTCACCGGCAAGCCCGCAGCAAAGTCCGACGTGCCCGCGGGCTTTGGTCTCGAGCCAGGTGACGAGCAGCAATTTTCAGGCGCTCAGGCACCGGCTGACGCGGTGCAGTGGATCGAACCGTCGAATGCGCGCGCCAGGCAAGAGGATGCCACGAAAGCCGACGGTCCGCTGTCGACACTCACCTCGAAATTCAAGGACCTGCACGGTCTGGACAACAACGCGATCGACCGTGGCCAGGACCACTTGCGTGCCGTTACCAAGGGCGAGCGCGACCTGGAAAACGACCAGGATCGCACTGAAGGGGCCAGGCCCGTATACACCATCCCCGAAAACTCGACCTTAATGGGTTCCATCGCCATGACCGCCCTGATTGGCCGGGTACCGGTGGACGGCACGGTGCACGATCCTTATCCGTTCAAGGTGCTGGTGGGGCCGGACAACCTCACCGCCAACGGCATCGACCTACCCGACGTGGTCGGTGCGGTCATGAGTGGCACCGCCGCGGGCGACTGGACCTTGTCCTGCGTGCGCGGACAGGTCGAGTCGATCACCTTTGTCTTCAGCGACGGCACCGTTCGCACGGTGCCGCAGCCGCAGAAAGTCGTCAGCCGTAATCGCAGCAGCGCCCAGACATCGGACACCGAGAAGATCCGGGGCGGCTTAGGCTACATCTCCGATCCCTACGGCATCCCGTGCATCTCCGGCGAACGCCGCTCCAACGCCCAGCAGTACCTGGGGAGCCAGAGCCTGATCACTGCGGCCGGTGCCGGCTTCGCCGCGGCTCTGGGCAGTGAGCAGACCAACACCTCCTTCATCAACTCGGCCAGCGGCAGCCTGGGCGTGACCCAGAACAGCGGCAACAGCGCGTTGAACTCAGTCATCAGCGGTGGCATTGGCGACATCCGTGACTGGATCAACAAGCTCTACGGTGAAGCCTTTGCGGCCATTTACGTCCCACCCGGGGCCAAGGTGGCCTTGCACCTGGACCATGAAATCAGCATCGACTACGAACCCAAAGGCCGGAGAGTGAATCATGAAAACCCATCCATTTCGGTACTGGATCTGGATTAGCCTGCTGCTCAGCCTGCACCTGGCCGGTTGCTCCACCAGCAAAGATGAAATGCTGCCTCATGGCGATCAAACCATGCTGGACATCTGGAATGGCAGTGGTTCGGTCGGCACACAGCAACAGCTGCAGGAGGCCCGCGGCGAACTGCGCAGGCCGGTGCTCGATCCGGAGCGGTTGATCAGCGACCAGAGTGCCTACACGCGCACGGCCGCCAACGAGATCCGCACCCAGTTCCCGCGCCTGCCCAACCCCGACCTGGTGATGTACGTCTATCCGCACCTGGCCGGCACTCAGCAGACGCCGGTACCCGGCTACTCGACCGTGTTCCCGCTGTACGAGAAGGTCCAGTACGCGCTGCCCGGCGAGCGCCTGGAAGATCTGTGATGGCTGATGACGCTAGTCGCGACCCGCTGCCCTGGAAACCCTGGCGCGCAGCGCAGCATCGGCGCACCACCCTTGCCGATGAGGCCGCTCAGTACGCTAACAATCCCAGTTTCACCGACCACTTGCCCTGGGTCGAATACCTTGAGGACGAGCAGTGTTTTCTCCTCGACGACAATCGCTCGGTGGGCGCCGTGTTTGAGCTGCAGCCGATCGGCACTGAGGGCCGTGAGCCCGAGTGGCTGATGGCGGCGCGCGACGCCCTGGAAGACGCACTGCAGGACAGCTTCGACGAGCTCGACCAGGCGCCCTGGGTGGTGCAGTTCTTCTGCCAGGACGACAGTGACTTTTCCCCGTACCTCGAACGCCTGGAGCGCTATATCGCGCCGCGGGCTCAAGGCACGCCGTTCACCGAGTCCTTCCTCACGTCGATGCAGCGCCACCTCGATGCCATCGCCAAACCGGGCGGGTTGTTCGACGACCATGTCGTGTCTCACCTGCCCTGGCGCGGCAGCAATCGGCGAATTCGGCTAGTGGTCTATCGCTGGCTGGGAGACCAAAGCGACGACGACACGCAGAGCCCGGTTCAGCTTTTGAGCAGGACGTGTGACCGCCTGGTGGCCTCATTGCAGGCCTGCGGGGTTAGCCCTCGGCGAGTGACCGGGCGCGACTTTTACACCTGGATGCTGCCCTGGTTCAACCCGGCCCCTGCCCTCACCGGCGAATCGCCCGCAGCGTTCTATCGACGCGTGCCCTACCCGGAGGAAGATGACGGCGATGGTCTCCCGCTGCCGTTCGACCACGACTTTGTGGAGCGACTGTTCTTCCAGGAGCCGCGCTCGGATAGCGACCAGGGTCTGTGGTATTTCGATCAGCAACCGCACACGGTGATGGTGGTCGACAAGCTGCGCAAGCCGCCCCATATCGGTCAGCTCACCGGCGAAACCCGCAAGGGCGAGGCCTTGAACGCCTTGTTCGATCAGTTGCCCGAGCAGGCAGTCATGAGCCTGACCTTGGTAATCACGCCTCAGGATGTGCTCGAGGAGCAGCTCAATCGATTGGCGCGCAAAGCCATCGGCGAGAACCTCGCCTCGACCCAAACCCGCCAGGACGTGGAAGAGGCCCGCGCGCTGATCGGCCGCCAGCACAAGCTGTACCGCGGCACCTTGGCGCTGTACCTGCGCGGTGCCGATGAACAGCAACTGCGCCAGCGCTCGACCCAGGCCGCCAACGTGCTGCTCGGCGCCGGCCTGCAGCCGGTGCGCGAGGGCGACGAAGTCGCGGCGTGCAACAGCTACCTGCGCTGGTTGCCGATGGTCTACAACCCGGCTCGAGACACGCGCAACTGGTACACCCGACTGTTATTTGCCCAGCATGTCGCCAACCTGTTGCCCCTGTGGGGACGCAGCATCGGCACCGGCAATCCGGGCATCACTTTTTTCAACCGTGGTGGTGCGCCCCTGTCGTTCGACCCGCTGTCGCGTTTCGACCGCTCCATGAATGGCCACCTGCTGTTATTCGGACCGACCGGCGCCGGCAAGTCGGCCACCTTGGTTTCGATATTGATGCAGGTCATGGCCGTGTATCGACCGCGGCTGTTTATCGTCGAAGCAGGCAACTCCTTTGGCCTGCAGGGCGATTACTTCGCCACCCTAGGGCTGTCCGTCAACAAGGTTCAGCTCAAACCCGGCAGTGGCTTGAGCTTGGCGCCTTTCGCCGATGCTCGTCGTCTGATCGAACAGCCAGATCAGGTGGCCAGCCTGTCGACCGAGGACCTGGATGAAACCGTGACGGACAGTGATGAGCAACGCGACGTGCTGGGCGAGCTGGAAATCACTGCCCGCCTAATGATCACCGGCGGCGAAGCCAAGGAAGAAGCGCGGCTGACCCGGGCAGACCGCAGCCTGATTCGCGAGTGCATCTTGGATGCCGCCAGACACTGCGCGGCCACCGAACAGCAGGTCATGACGCGCCACGTTCGCGACGCGCTACGCCAGGTCGCCAGCGATACCCATCTGCCCGACAAGCGCCGCGAGCGGGCGCAGGAAATGGCCGAGTCCATCGACCTGTTCTGTCAGGGTTTCGAGGGCGCTCTCTTCGACCGGCCAGGCACGCCCTGGCCAGAAAGCGATGTGACGATCGTCGACCTCGCCACCTATGCCCGTGAGGGCTACGAGGCGCAGATGTCGATCAGCTACATCAGCCTGATGAACACGGTGAACAACCTCGCCGAACGCGACCAGTACCTGGGTCGTCCGATCATCATGGTCACCGACGAAGGCCACATCATCACCAAGAACCCACTGCTGGCACCCTTTGTGGTCAAGGGCACCAAGATGTGGCGCAAGCTCGGCGCGTGGTTCTGGATGGCGACGCAGAATCTGGCCGACTTCCCCGATGCGGCGCGAACCATGCTCAACATGATCGAGTGGTGGATCTGCCTGAACATGCCGCCGGCAGAAATCGAAGAGATCGCCCGCTTCAAAAAGCTCACGCCGGCACAGAAGGCCCTGCTGCTTTCCGCGAGTAAGGCCTCGGGCAAATACACCGAGGGCGTGGTCCTGTCGAAGAACCTGGAAACGCTGTTTCGCGCGGTGCCACCGAGCCTGTACCTCGCCCTGGCCATGACCGAGCCCGAGGAAAAAGCTCAGCGCTGGCGACTGATGGAAGAGCACCAACAGTCCGAGCTGGACGCCGCCCTCCAAGTCGCGGCGGAGATCGATCGGTTCCGCGGCATGTCGTGAACACCCCAGCAGTGGCGATCTTCAAAGACCTTTCAATCAACAAAAATCGACATGAGTACATTTGTACTCCTTCGGCGATTTTGCACAATTCGCGGCCCTCAACCCGGCACCTGATGAAACCGATCACCCAGACCTCGGTTTGTCCGTCCTCCTCCTCGGCCGGATCCGGGATGCTGAAGCTTGGCGCACGGATGCACACCGCTGCCACATGCCGAGCGCTGCCCATGAACCTGACCGCCATCACCCGATGCAGATCTTTAAAGCCCTGGAAAACTGGCCGTGGCCGTGCCTTCACCGCGGCCGTTCTGCTCGTCGCGGCCGAGCAGTGCCTGGCACTGACCACCCCCACCATCATCGCCTCCGTCACTTCGCTGCAATGCCTGGAGTACCGGGTTGTCGGGATCTGCTACTGGCTGCTCTGCACGCCGTTTGGCTGCACGGTGAGGACCTCGCCCAAGGTCCGCCACTTCATTCCCGAGTTGGTGGTTTCGAGCTATTCCGACACCGGCGGCAATCCTTGGGGCGAGATGTCCGCACTGTCGATGCCCACGCCGGCGTCACAAGGGGGTGGCAACCTGATCACGCCTTCGTCGCAGCGCGATAATCTGCCCCGGTTCAAGAATGTCGACGGCATCGGGCATCCCGGCGGTTCGGCGTTGACAGCCCTTGCGCATGGCTTCGGCTATGCGTGCCCAAGTGGGGCGACTCCCCTTGCGCCATACTACCTCAGCACGCTCGACCCGCTGGCCTGGCGTCAGGCCGTTCCCGAATCCATCTACCCACAAGCGCTCATTCCGGGCCTGCGCGAGATTGGCAGCCAGGCACTTGGGAACATGTGGGGCAGTGTCTATCCGCGGCACGGATTTCTGGTGCAGCCTGACGACTTCAAAGCATCCGCCGTCATGGCCCAGCGTGCCAGCGACTTCATCACGCGCGTCGGCCAGCCGCATGTCTACCTGCCGCTGCAGCCGATGCCATCTCCCGGCTATTGGCCGCCGCAGCCGGTGATGGAGAACAACATCAACAACCACCGCTGGCAATTGCTCGCCCCGGTGATCCAGACCACCTGCGCCATCTTCCCCAGCCCGACGATCCAGAGCGCCGACGGCGCCTATGCCTGGTCGCTTTGGCGCCCTTACCGCTGCTGCCAGCGGATGGGCCAGACCTTCCTGTTCAGCATCGACTTTGATGGAGGCCAATGATGAATACCCTCTCGCTCGGGTTGGTGTGCGCCCTCGTAAGTGCCGTCGGCCATGCCGCAGAAAACGGCTACCACCTTGGTGACCAGGCCCAGGTCCTGGATGACCGCGTTATGTACACCATTGGCGGCGGATCGGCGACGGGGTCCCCCTCCTCGCTCTACCGCCCCAATGGCCTTGGCGTGGGCATGTCCTGGCGCGCGAACATGATGTGCGGAAACATGAACCTCTCCAACACTTTGCAGAATCAGCTCAATGGCGCCACCCAAGGCTTCCAGCAGATCATGGGCAATGTGATCGAGAATGCCACACAGGCCGTGATGTCTCTGCCGGCGATGATCATTCAGCGCGCCAATCCCGGTCTGTATGAGCTGCTGAGCAACGGCGTACTGCAGGGGCGCATCGACTTTGACCGCTCGAAGCTCACCTGCCAGGCGATGGCGGCCAAAATGGCCGACAAGGTGGACCAGGCCGGTTGGGGCGCACTGGCGCAGAACCAGGAGATGCAGAAAAACCTCGAGCAGTCCGACGGTGATGCTGTGGTGGCGGTGAAGGATACCGAATCGAACAACGGCAACAACGGTGTCAGCTGGGTCGGTGGGCAGAAAGCGGGGGGTAACGGTCAGGAACCCATACGGGTGACCTCGGACGTCGTTAAGGCAGGCTACAACCTACTGCACAACCGAACGGTCGAGGACGCATCGGCCGTCGGTTCCGGTTGCCAGAATGGTGCCATTTGCCAGGCTTGGTCGAGCCCCGAAGAGGCCTCCGCATGGGCCACCCGCGTGCTTGGTGAAACCGAGGTGGCGACCTGCGACGACTGCGAGACGCTGCGCGTTACCGCCGGGACAGGCCTCTCGCCGCTGATCCAGGAAACCTACACAGAACACCTCGAGGGTCTGCAACGAATGTTGTCGGGCGCCGAGCAACCCACGCCGGAGAACCTTGACAAAGTCTCCAGTCCCTTGCTGCAGGTCTCACGAGGCGTCATCGAGGGCCTGCGCGACGATCCCGACCAGAACCTGCTGGCCCGGCGCCTGGCCAGCGAGACCGCGCTGTCGAGCGTTATCTACAAGACGATGCTGCTGCAGCGCACACTTCTTGCCGGCAGTCATGAACCTAATGTCGCGTCGGCGCAGCCCGCCACCCACGCCCTCAACGGTAACGTCGAAATGCTGGAGCGCGAGATACGCCTGCTGCAAACGGAGCTGCAGGTACGCCAGTCGCTGGCCACCAACACCGCCAGCCTGGTCCTCGATCGCCACGCCGGCGGCGCCGACGCCTCCCGGAGCATCGATCAGCGCGATCCGGAGTCGGACCGACTGCACCGCGCGGACCAGGGGAGGAGCACACCATGAAGCTGTTTACTGTGAAGTCCACTCTTGCCCATGTGCTGCTAATCCTCAGCGCCATGGCCTTGATGCTCCTGATTGCCTGGATGGCGCTGCAGCTGACAGGTGCCCAGCTTGATTGGTTCGGACAGGCGCACAGGGCTACACCCTACCTCGCCTCCTGGCGCGCCCTACTGTATGCCCTGATCATTGCAGGTTGGACTGCGGCGTTGCGCTTGCGGCCGGCGCCTGCGGACCAGCAACGGCTCAAGCGCCTCGGACTAATCGGCTTCAGCACAATCATCTTGGTCGAACTGTCGCGCGCGTGAGGTGCAAATCATGAGCATGAGTACCAGCAGCTACCTCGAGTACTACCTGTCGCTGTTGGCCTGGATCATCAACAACGGCATCTGGAACACACTGGCAGACACCGGGCTGTTCGCCGCGCCCTTTGGTGCGATCATCCTGCAGGAATGGCTGTCCGCTCGCCAACAAGGCGCTGACGAGGGCAACAAGGGCTTGCTGTCGATCCCTCGCGTCGAGAACCGGCTGTGGATGAGTTACGTGGTCATCCTGTTTGGCTGCATGCCGCTCTTCCCCTTGAATCTGTCCTCCGTGACCTTCGACGATACGGCGAGCCAACGCTGCGGCGTTTCCATGGCCAAGCCCGCCGAAACGGCCTGGGGCACAACCTTCAACACCATCGGCGAAAAATCAGCGAATGTGCCGGTGTGGTGGTTTCTCGTGCATGCCATGAGCAAAGGCATCACAGCTGCTGCGACCGCGTCGATTCCGTGCGCGCCCGACATCCGTGCGATGCGCATGGAGATCGACAGCTCGCGTATCAACGACCAGGTGCTTCTGCAGGAAGTCGCCGATTTTACCCGGGATTGTTACGGCTTCTCGCGCTCGCGGCTGTTCACCAATCGCCCCGAACTGGACGAGTCGCAGAGCTACGACGCGTCCTGGATTGGCTCGACGTACATGCTTAACACTCCAGGCTATTACGACACCGATCGCTCGCGAACGCCCAGGGTTGATTGGCCGTACGACGAGACCCGGGATACCTCCCTGCCCCAGCTCGATAACGGCGCGGGCTTTCCCACCTGCAAGGAATGGTGGAGCGATGCAACGGTCGGGCTGCGTGATCGTTTGGTCGCCGAGGTCGATCCGTCGCTGATTTCACGTCTGCGAGGCTGGCTGACGGGGCGTACGACTACCGAGATCGAAGACGCCACCCTTCGCGAATTGGTGAGCCCGCGGCAACAATCGTTGAGCATGGCACCAGGACAGGTATTCCAGGATTACGGGAGCAGCGCCCGGGGCGGATCACTGACGCAAGGACTCAACAACCTGGCGACGAACACCGGGCTGGCCCTGGGTTCGTTCAGCAATTTCCCGGCGATGAATGCATTGCGCGCAGCACTACCGATGGTCCAGGCCTTTCTGATCATGGGCACGATCATCAGCCTGCCGCTGGTATTGCTGATCAGCACCTACCAGCTCAAGGCACTCATGACCGTCACGTTCGCACTGTTCACCCTGCACATGCTGACGTTCTGGTGGGAGCTGGCACGCTGGATCGACTCAAGCATGCTGGACACGTTGTACAACCAGGTGTCTGCGACGGACCAGACACTCTTGTCATTGCCGACATCTGGCTTCATGGATGGGACAGTAACCGCGCAGGTCATTGAGTATGTGATGGGCGCGATGTTTGTGGTGCTGCCGATGTTTTTTCTCGGCGCAATGAGCTGGACGGGATACAACGTCGGTAGTGGTGTCCAAACGCTCCTCACGCGAGGAACAGAAGCTGCTCAGACACAGGCCGGGAAGGGTTCCTCTCAGCTCATGTCTGGAGCCCGGAGGTTAAAATAGCGTGTTACCTGAGCGTTCCATTATCGTCGTACAGCTCGGGATACTTAATTTGATGCTGAGGGTGGCTCACCTCATGAATACCAGGTTCCTCCTCATCAACCGGATCGGGCAGTGCCGTGATAACCCACACAGCAATCATTCCGATCGCCAAGAGAATCGCAACAGACGCAGCGGCAATCACAAACATTACCTTAAGACTCTGAAAGCCGATTTGCCGATACTTAAAGGGCACGGCAGCCAAAACACGGGAGTGCAAAATTCCCGTTTCAAGCTGATTCACCAGTCGACCCGCACGGACTGCTGCACGAACTGAAGACTTACCGAATGGGGTACGGCTGGATGTAGAAGAAGCTGAAGTAATCATTTGAGTGCCTCCCTTCCTTCTCTGCACTCACGGCCAAAGAGTTACCACGAATTTGGATCCAAGCTTTAGCTTACTCCTCTTCCGCTGATTCCCATGACCGTTGATCACCTGGACTGCGCTGATGATCGTCAGTGGGACTGCATGGATCGAAGCAGCTCCTTCCCCCCTAAAAACACCATTGACACTACGTCGTTCCGCTTGATAAACCGACTGTGCAATTGCTGGTTTCCAGCACCCCAGGTAGTCATAACCTTCAAGGCTACGTCACTCTCGTGATGGTTCTCCCCAAATGCGATTCGCGTTCGGCAGCTCGCACGGTCATCGCTCCCGCGGTGATGAACGCCTTCTAATATCTAGGCTCACTGAGCCTGCGTCTTCGATGCAACCCTTCTCATTCATTCCAGTGCTGGGAATTCCCCCGCACAGGTGGCAATCCTCCGCACCCTCTGGAGGATCTCATTATGCTGCACTTCACAGGCTCTGCACTCCACGCTGTGTTGGCCGAGGCCGGTATCAATGGCTGTAGAGTGATGTTGGTCAAGGACCATGGTGTCTACCTTATGTCCGAGATCGGCGAGAACAAACCGGATGGAGGCGACCGACAACACGTGGTCTACGCCGCCGGCTGCGACCCAAACGTCGACGACTTCGATTCTTGGTGGAATCGCGCACAAGATGAATTGGGGGGCGATGATTTTGCCGAGTACTTCGACATCGACGATCCAGTCCTGGCTAGTCTTCGCGGGACAGCAGGGTCGCTGGTGGTTGAGGCAACTTCCACCCACCTGTATCTAGCTGCCGAGGTTGCCCCAACGACAAAATCCTGAACGCCTCTGTTTGTCAGTCAAATTTCCAGAGGGGCTCCCTATCCGAGCCTTTCTGGAACATTTTTCGCGGCACTTCCTAACCGATTGGAGATCGCCGTTTATCTGGAACCTGAGGCCAATAATCTTCCTTGGAACGCGCTGGATAGACGTGCTTGCATGTGGTCTGAATGGGAGATTGCCCCCACGTTCGAGCGCGTTTTAATACACAGACACTTCATGTCTCGCTGAGTGATATGCCCGCACAAAATCCTCGACAGAGGTGTCGTGGGATCAACTACCCGGAGGCTCCGATGTCCAGGAAGAAGCTTTTTTCCACTGCTGTTGTGCTGAGCCCTGGTGCGTGGCGACACGTCATTTCCCCTGACGCAGGCAACGCCCCCGTTGGACGTTCGGCACAGCGCTTGGCAGCGCTGCTCAACAGCGCCCTGACTTTCGCCCCTCATGTCCTGCAGTTCCCAGTCGATCTGCCGTTCGATCACCCGCAGAGTGATGACACATCAGTAGTCGCTCACTCATCTCCATTACAGCTGGCTCGCATCACTCCACGCAGTGGCCCGGCTTTTCTACTCATCCGGCTGTCAAGTGAGATCGTTGTAGACATTGCCGCCATCTGACACCGCCAACACATCGAATGCCCCTTTACCCCACCGGGAACCCTTCCCGGCCGGGCAGCGTTCCCCCTCCACAACCGGAGAACGTCATGTCCGATATCTACCTGGACGTCACCAACAAGATTGTCAGTGCCCTGAGTCAAGGGGTTATCCCTTGGATCAAGCCTTGGACAACCACCAGCTCGAGTGCTGACTCCCCTTTCCCAATCAACGCCATCACCCGACGTCCCTACGCCGGCATCAACATTCCGCTACTGTGGGCCGAGGCGCGCCTGCGTGGCTTCCGCCAGGATCGCTGGCTCACGTTCAATCAGGCGCGTAAAGCTGGTGGCCATGTTCGCAAGGGTGAGCAATCAACCCTCGCGGTGCTGTACAAACCGATGAGCAAGGAGGCGCTCGATGAGGACGGTCAGGTCGTTCGTGATGAACAGGGCAGTATCAAATTGGTGCAATTCGCGCTACTGCGGACGCATTGCCTGTTCAACATCGAGCAGACCAAAGACTTGCCTGCCGAAGAGCAAAAACACGATGAGTGTCACGATCAGCCGGCCTTCATTGATCATGCCCCAGCCGAGCAACTGCTGGTCGCGAGCGGGGCACGCATCGAGCATCGCTACGGAGATCATGCGTTTTATCAGCCGGTGCGGGATCTCATCCAGCTGCCCACCAAGGGTCAATTCGAAGACGTCGGCAGCTACTACGCGACGGCCCTTCATGAGCTGACACATTGGTCGGGTCACCTTTCGCGCCTCAACCGCGATGGTATTACTGGCGGTCACGCATTTGGTTCCGCGGAATACGCCTTCGAGGAGCTGGTAGCGGAAATGGGTGCAGCGTTCCTCTGTGCTCTGACGGGAACCCAAGGTGAGTTACGTCACGAAGAGTATCTGGCGTCCTGGCTGAAGATACTCAAGGAGGATAAGCGTGCAATCTTCCGCGCCAGCGGCCTAGCACGAGAGGCCTCCGAATACCTGCTAGCACTGCAGCCGGATCAAGGCACCGAGATGATAGAACGGCTAACGGCATGACTTCACTCAAGCAGCAAAAAGGCCCCAAAAGGGGCCTTTGTTTTGCCTGCAGCGCCGATCAGCCTCCCTTGCGACTGGACGACCGATTACTGCAACCAACTCTCGACAATGTCGGAGCCGTGCTCCAGCTTCCACTGCTTGAGGACTTTGTGGTTGCCGCCTTTAGTTTCCACGACTTCACCGCTGTGCGGGTTCTTGTAGCGCTTGATCTCACGAGGCTTGCGCTGGACGTTACTGGAGGCGCCGGCGGTACCTACGCTCCCCCCCTTGGATGGATCAAGAATGGTGATCACCTGGCGCAGGTTCATGCCGTACTCTTCCAGCAAGGCCTTGAGCTTTTGTTCAAACTCGATTTCCTGCTTCAGCCCGGAATCGTTTTTCATCGCATCCAGCTGTTGGAGTTGCGCGGCCAGTTGCGCTTCCAGCGCTTTGAATTCGGCAAGCTTAGACATGGGTTTTCCTAGGTATGAGACAAGTGTGGGAATAGTAGCTCAGACCCGCACTTTAGCCGAGGTCCTGATCCTCACTGCGGCTCGTCTGGTGACCAGCTTTAACAGATCTGTTCGATCTATTCACTCTGCCAAGTATTGGCACAGGTGGCCAACAAGTTGCCGAGGTGCAGGGCTATTCCCAATTTTTAACAAGATATCGCGCTGACTACGTGGCAGCTGTTTCGCGCAGCGCTTAGCAGCTGAGCGAATGGCAACGTCAGTCCCATGAATCCGGTCGACCAGTAACACGATCAACACTGCATCGGTAAGCGTCATCAACGCCCCTGCTTCCAAAGATGATGCCGGCCAGTTTAACCCCTGTAAAAGGGGTCCGCTATCCTGGTCGACCGACTAACCTGACGCGCCCGCCTTCGGATTTTCGCGTTCGCGAAAAGGACAAAAGCAGTAAAGGGTAATAGCGCCAATGGAAGGGATTGCAAAGGTAAGAGGCTTATCCGAAAAGGCAAAAGGACCTCCCAGATGCAAAGCAGGTAATGCGATGATGCGCTGGTGGCTCAAACATGAAAAAGGCAACACTGCCAGCCCCGCGTCAGAGCTTGTCGCCGAAGGTTACCTCTTGCCTGAGTCATCAGAATCGCTCCTTGCCGCCGACCACCGGAAGAGGCTGCTCGAGCGCATCTGGCAAGGCACCGCCCTTTCCCAGCCTCAGTTTGATCAGCTCTATCTCGATCCGATCCACCGCTACGCCAGATATGTACAGCAACTACCTGCTAGTGAAAGCCATCATCACGCCTATCCGGGAGGCATGCTGGACCACGGTTTGGAGCTGATGGCCTGCAGCCTGAAGCTGCGCCAATCGCACCTGCTGCCCAGCGGCGCCGCGCCCGAAGACCAGGCCGCGCAGACCGACGCTTGGAGCGCCGCCATCGCCTATGGAGCCATGCTCCATGACATTGGCAAGATTGCCGTCGACCTCCAGGTGGAATACCAGAATGGTGAGGTCTGGCACCCCTGGCACGGCCCCCTGAACAAGCCCTATCGCTTTCGCTATGTGGTAGGTCGCAACTACAAGCTACACGGCGCCGCTGCGGGGCTGCTGTACACGCAAATCTTGACGCCCCCACTCCTCGACTGGCTCAGCAGCTATCCAGCCTTGTGGGGCCCTCTGCTCTTTTTGCTTTCCAATCACTACGAGCACGCCGGCACCCTCGGGGAGCTGGTGCTGCAAGCTGACCGGGTGTCCACCGCGCAGAACATCGGCACCAACCCTGCCAAGGCCTTACAGGCACCTAAACACTCGCTGCAGCACCACCTGCTGACTGGCTTACGCCACCTGGTTAAAAACGAGTTCAAGCTCAACCAGCCCGGGGCCGCCGGCTGGCTTACAGAGGACCATCTGTGGTTGGTCAGCAAGACCGCCAGTGACAAGCTTCGGTCCTACCTGCTGGCTCAGGGAGTCGACGGTATCCCTTTCTCCAATATCTCGTTGTTCGATGAGCTGCAATCACACGGTTTGGTGGATGCTACTCCGGAAGGCAAAGCGGTATGGAGTGCCACCGTAGCGGACGATGCCTGGCAGCATTGCTTCACTTTTCTACGCCTGCAGCCAAGCCTGATCTGGGCAGATGAACCCCGGTCAGAGTGTTTTGAGGGCACAGTTGAGCCAATGATGGACGCCCCCTTCCCAACCAGTGAAGCCAGCGAGTCGGTTCTGGGTCGGCCTGAAACTGCACCGGAAGAAAAACGGCCAGCCACCGCGCCCCTGAATCAGAAATTCGACTACCTCGACGATCTGATGGATATGTTGCAGGAACCAGGCGAGCTCGAGGATGAATCGGGCACGAAGGGTATGCAACCTTTACCTCCGCCACTCCAGGATGCCGCGGAGCAGGCCTTCATCGAATGGCTGCGCGAGGGAATCCACAGTCATCGCCTATTGATCAACGACAGCAAGGCAAAAATTCACACCGTTGAAGGAACCTTTTTCCTGGTTACACCGGGCATTTTCCAACGCTACGCGGCCGAGCATCCAGGAATAACCAGTGGAGATCCTGATAGCGAGGCCTGGCGGCGTATCCAACGCCAGTTTGAGAAGCTGGACGTTCATCTGAAAAAGCCCAACGGCCAAAACATTTGGACCTGCGCGGTGAGAGGTCCTCGCAAAACGAGCGTTCTGAATGGCTACCTACTGCACAGCTCAGCAGCTATTTTTACTCCCCCTCCGGCGAATAACCCATATCTCATACTGGTCAGGTAAGCGGCCCCCTAAGCCTAACGCATTAAAACAGAGCCAAGAGAATGAGCACAATTATGCGACTCGCGATGGAGCCGTGATCGCAGTCAATTAATTTCGGTTAGCATTCCAGAGGCTTCGCTAGAGCGAACACCACATCGCTCAGGACCTGCACCCAAGTAGTTGCCAACATAAGATGAGTGATGAAGAAGTGGAAGAGTGACCAAGCCGGACAACGGCTCTCCGTTATCCAGGATGAAGGTTTGGCCGTGGTGAAGCAGCGTATCGCCGTCGTTTTGATCCAGGTCGAGCTCTACCAGAATGGCCATCTCCTGGATACTTGACTTGCCAAGTCTATCATTCCTCCATCCTAGTGACTGCACATCTCTTGATTCGCCGCTCCAGCGGTCTTTGAATGATCCCGACCATCCTCTGCACATTTAGGGGCGCTCTACCTCTACCGGGCGTTTGTTGCATTCCCCTTTCGATCCACATACCGCGATGTCATTCTGGTATCATCTTTCGCCCTAAAAAAGGATCACATGCCGCAGCGGGAGGTGCTTGTAAGGGATGGATAGCACGGACTCGAACGCGGTTCATGAAGCAACGGCTGCCGCGTTGGGATTTTATTACCAGAGCCAGTTTGCATTGCTGACGCTCATTTCTCAGTTCGCTGATGAAGCCGCTGTGGCAATCGAACGACTCGACGATGTTGAGATCACGGCGAATGGCGGCAAGCTGCTTTATCAATTGAAGCACTCCGTGCAGGCCAACCCGCCGCCTGTCACGCTTGCCTCTGTAGCGTTGTGGAAAACGGTGCGCGTTTGGATCGACGCCTTACCTCTGGTATCGCTTGCTGATACCACTTTCCATCTCGTGGCGGTGGGAAAGGTACCGAGCGAGTCGCCTTTGATGGCTCTATGTGATCCCGGAAAAGATCGCCGGGCGCTGCTCAAGGCGATGAGTGAAGAAGCGAACCGGGTTGTCCAGGAGCGAGCCGAAGCGAAAGCGGCCGGCGACAAACTACCGCATGCCCCGCGTGCCGCTGGTTGCGAAGCATTCCTAAAGATGACTGCCACCGCCCGCCTGAGCCTACAAAAGCGCGTCCGCATTCAACAGGACAGCGTCACCATCGAGCAAATCCCGAATGAGGTTGCAAAGCGACTTCACATCATTCCCAAGGCGCAACGTGCCCAGGTCGCCGAGCACCTGCTGGCATGGTGGGATCAGCAAGTTGTGTACACCCTGTGCGGCAAACGTGAACGTGTCATCCAGCGCAGTGAGATGGAGCACTGCATCTCCTCGATCATCGCGCAACTGGAGGACGAGGAGCTGATTGCCGATTTCGACTCGGTGGCTCAGCCAGAAGATTATCAAGCGGACGGCATGCTGTATTGCCAGATTGAGCTGGTTGGCGGCAAGCCTTCTGATGTGCAGAAAGCTGTTCGGGAGGAGTGGCGGGCAAAGATGCAACGCGCGAAATGGATCGTAGATAACCCCAGTATGCGTTCGAAGATCGCGGGCTACGACACCAAACTGACCGAACAATGGTCAGATCGACATTCGGAAATGGCTGACGATTGTGAAGGTCTTGATGAAGGCGAGATCGAAGCTAAGGGCCTGGAATTGTTGCGCTGGTCGCACAAGGAAGCACCGATTCAAGTCGAGCCGATTTCTCGAAGCTGGAATGGGCACTACTACGTCCGAGGCACCTACCAAGTACTTGCGATCGACCTGCTTGTGGGTTGGCACGCAGACTACCGCAAGCGTTTGGGGAAATAAGGCATGGTGATCGCACATGATATCTATGCCGAAACGAACCCTGGCTACTGTGCTGCGCTTCTGGAAACCTTCGTTGAGGCATACAGAAGCCGTAACGATGTCAATCCGGACATCTCGCTGTGCTATGCCGCTCTGCCACTGGCGCTATCGGGAGACCTCGCTTCGACGTTCGACCGCACTGACCGGCGAACTGGCCTGCTCGAATGGCTACGGCGAAGCCCCGCCATTCAGATCCGCCTGGCAGACCGTGTGAATGGCTCGCTGGACATTGTCACCGAGGCAATCCGCTTCGCCTGCTTCAGCCGACTGCTGACGATCAATACAGAAGGTCGTTTAGTTGCTGGCGGATCACCTTTGCCAAAACAGTTCGCGAAGCAGTTCAGCGAAGAGACTCAGACAATTTTTAAGAACATTGATCGCCTGGGCTGCTGGTTAGCTTTGGCAGGATCCACAAGGACGGCATTCGACATGATGGGCCTGGAGCTATGAGTCGCTGGAATATTTCTGACATCTTCTTTATCGGCGAAGGCGGAAGGGTTCGCGTCCTCGATCTGAAACCAGGAGAGGTCAACATCATCACCGGCGCGTCTGGTACCGGTAAGTCGACCCTTATCAAGTCCATCGACTACTGCCTTGGGTCGCGCCAATGTGAGCTGGCCGCACATGTCAGAAGGCACAGTCTGGCGGTGGGGGTTAAATGGGTGATGGGTGAGGCGCAGATGATCACCGGGCGCCTCGTTCCACCTGTTGGCCAAGGTACAAGTACTCGGATGTTCGTGAGCAACGGGCGCGATCTTCCCATCCCAAGCTCTGTGGACGAGTTCCAAGGCGCTACCACGTTGCTTGCGGGTAAAGCCTACATTGAGCGGGCATTTGGCATCAGCGCGGTACAGGAAACCCCAGAAGACACCACCGCGCGCAAATGGCGCCCAACTCTGCGTCACGCCACGGCTTACATGTTTGTTCCCAAGGACGTGATCTACAACGAAACAGCACTGCTTCATGGGCTCGACCAGGCTGATGAAGCGCCGGCTATCATCGAAACCATGCCGTACTTCTTGGGCGTGGTGAATGAAGATACTGTGCTGCAAGAGAGGCGCCTACGCGACCTTCGCAAGAAGCTTGACGGCGAAGAGCGGAAGCTCAAAACGCGTCAAGCGGCAGGCAGCGACTATAAGAAATTCGCCATGCGTCTGTTGATGGACGCCCACCGTATTGGCCTGTGCGATATGCCATCAGACTCTGCATCTGAGGCTGATCTCCAAGGAGTCTTGACTGTCGTCAAGCAAACCAAGCCAGGTGCTGGTAAGAACCCTGAAGAAAGTGAGCTTGCGAATCTTCATGCGCAGCGCCGCAGTCTTCTCACCGACATCGAGAATGTGCGTCGAAAGTCTCGCGCGACCCGCAAGACCCTGCAAGACATTACTGCCTTCGAAGGCTCTGTGCGCCGGCAGTACGAGAAGCTGAAGATTGCCGAGCACCTTCAGCCTGCGGCTACTGCCTGCCCGCTTTGTGATACTCCTAGCGAACGTGGCATTGAGATCGCCGAGGCCATCCACCGCTCCATGAACATCATTCGTTCAGAAACCGTGGCCGTTGAGAATGTCCGGCCACGTTTCGTCGAGCATGAGGACTCCCTGCAGCTGGAGCTTTCACGTCTGAATCTGACGCTCAACGGTGTCGATGAACGTATTAAGACGTGGGTTCGACAAAGTGAGGAGGCCAAACAGTTTGAGACTGCTGCTCAGCACCGCACATTGCTCTTGGGCAAGGTTCATCAGTTCCTGGAGATGAACCCTACGACGCCACTGCCTGGCCCCGACCTGGATGTGCTGCGTGAACAGATCCAGGGCTTGGAAGCCCTTGTTGACAGTGACGCCAAGCAGATCCTGCTATCTCGCGCTGAACGCAAGATTTCCCAGTATCTCTCCGAAGCGTTCGCAGATTTGCCCACTGTCCAACCGTGTATCGGTGCCGAGCTGGAGTTTTCAGCCAAACCACCAGATATTGCGATCATCGAGCAGAATTCCGGTGCGGTTTTGAGGCTTCCGGATGCTGGCTCGGATGAGAACTACCTGGCCATCCATATCGCCCTGTCCTTCGCGCTTCAGAAGTACCTGGCGAAGGTGAACGCCCCAGTACCAGCGTTCCTTGCTTTCGACCAGATCAGCCGACCCTACTATCCGCAACGTGGCGATGACGAATCAGACATCGGCGAAAACGAGGAAGTATCGGCCATGCGCCGGCACCTGGATTTTCTCTTCAATACAACCGCTGCGCAGGAGCATCTGCAGGTGCTGTTGATCGAACATGCGTACTTCGGTGACGATCCACGGTATGTGGCGGCCACGCGCAAGCGCTGGAACAAGCTTTCGGGTGATGCGCTGATTCCTCTGGACTGGCCGAGAAGGCAGGACACTCAGTAATCAATTTCTATGGCATCTGCCCTGTGACCAGCCCGCTTTTTACGGCGGGCTTTTCTATTTGCGAGTAGGGTAACCGGCACAAAGTTACCGAGCAGTAGTTGTTCGGGCACATCGGCCTCCAGGGCAATGAGTGCGCCGACCAGCCCTTGCATCCGGTAACCCTCCCTCCCGAAACTCCGGCGTACGCAAAGCAACTACTGCCCAGTGACATCGTGCATCGTCAGCTTTTGCATAAATTGTCACGCCGACTACGCTTATGCGGCCAATCGCCATCACGCGATCGCACAACGGTCAGGCAGACAATCCAACTCCTAGACCCTCCAGAATTTCACTGAGCAGGGGCCAGCCAAGCGCCCCAGCGTGCTGGGATGCCCCGTCATGATCGAGTCAATTAGTCTGTCCAACATCGCCACCTACAGCGCAGCCAAGCCCGAAGTCATCAACCTCAAACCGGTCAACTTCATTTATGGGGCAAACGGGGCGGGCAAGACCACAATCAGCCGGCTCATTGAGAAACCTGGCATCTCAGCAGACTCCAGCATCAACTGGCTCAGAAATACGCCAGTGCCAGCAATGGTCTACAACAACGACTTCATTACTGCCAACTTCATAGATTCCAAAGAGTTCCAAGGTGTATTTACACTCGGCAAGGCTGAGCAAGCGCAGCTCGATCGCCTCAAAGACCTTAAGGAAGAAAGAAAGCGCCACGAACAGTTGAAAGCCAAGTCAATCATTTCTCTTGATGGCGAAAATGGAAAACCCGGAAAGCATGCTGAACTGATTTCTTTGGAAGCAAAACTGGTCACCCGATGCTGGGAGCAGAAAGTAAAGCATGATGAGCATCTTAAGGGTGCATTTACTGGTTTGAGGAACAATAAGGAGGCGTTCAAGGCAAGGGTTACTCAAGAGCACGCGAGTAACAAGTCCGCCTTGGTAGATTTTGCTGAACTCCAGGCTAGAGCGGCAGTTTTATATGGCGACCAGCCTGCGAGAATAGCTCCCGTTCCGACTTTGGATTTGTCACGGCTGATCGCATTCGAGACAAGCCCGGTTCTGGCTAAAAAAGTGATAGGCAAAGACGATGTCAGTATATCGGGCATTATTCAGCGGCTAGGTAATAGCGACTGGGTCAGGCAGGGCATGAGGTTTTTGGATCATACGGATGAACAATGTCCGTTCTGTCAGCAGGATCTGCCTCACGACTTCGAAAAGGAACTTTCCGACTATTTTGATGAGGCATTTGAGGCTGATTCGAAGGCGGTCTCCACCCTACGTACTAACTATTTCCAAGCTGCAGAGGAACTATTGATTCAGGCGCGTGCTTTATTGGCTTTGGACTGCGCAGATCTGGATAAGGAAAAACTCAATCCTGAGATTCAGGCGCTGGAAGCTGTCGTTCTTGTCAATAAAGGGCGAATGGACAATAAAGTAGCCAGCCCAAGCGCTGAGATTGGTCTTGAGGGACTGGAAGATATCCAGGCTGGTATTAACGAAATTGTTGGCGCGGCGAACGCGAAAATCACCGAGCACAATCGCCTTGTGGCAAGCTTTACTGCTGAGCAGAGCAAGCTCACTGGAGAGGTGTGGAAATATATTATAGGTGCCGAGCTCAAGAACACTTTGGCTGACTACACCTCTGAGAAGGACAAATTACAGAAGTCCATTGCCGGTATCGCATTGAGTCGGGACAAGGCCTCGGGCAGCATTGATGCTGTTGATATCGAGATAGATAAGATTGAGACAGAACTCACCAGCGTGAAGCCGACAGTAATTGCCATAAATAAAATTCTTAAGAATTTTGGCTTTCGCAGCTTTTCGCTCGACCCTGCCTGTGTAGGTAACTCCTATAGACTGATCCGAGCTGATGGGAGGGATGCCAAGCAAACCTTGAGCGAGGGTGAGAAGACCTTCGTAACGTTCCTGTATTTCTACCACCTGCTGAGAGGGAGTATTACGACCTCTGGTATCACCAGTGATCGAATCGTGGTTATCGATGACCCTGTTTCAAGCCTTGACAGTGATGTGTTGTTTATCGTGAGTAGCTTGATCAAGGAGCTCTTTGCTGAGGTCAGAAAGAGTGGTAGTCATCTTAAACAGGTTGTGGTGCTCACTCACAATATACATTTCCATAAAGAGATTACTTACGATCAGCGTCGGAAGCCCGACAGATCCCTCGGTGATGAGACGTTCTGGATCGTCCGTAAGCCCAATGAGCATTCGGTGATCGAATTTCACTCAAGCAATCCCATCAGAACTTCTTATCAGCTGCTCTGGGCGGAGCTGAAGAGAACGCCGTTGCCAGTGCTTACGTTGCAGAACACCATGCGCCGGATTTTGGAGAACTATTTCAAGATCTTGGGCGGTGTCGATACGTACCATTTGATCGACCAGTTTGAAGGTATCGAAAAGACACAGTGCCAGTCTTTAATGAGCTGGGTGAATGATGGCTCGCATTACGCTCCGGATGAACTCTATGTGGCCATTAGTGACAATATGGCAGCAAGCTACCTGAAAATCTTCTTCAAAATATTCAAAGCAGCCAAGCATGATGCGCATTACAGAATGATGATGGGCGATGCCTATGTTGATCTAGATCCGGAAGAGCCTGCAGAGCAGCAGCAGGAGACGGATGCTGGGGAAGAGGAGATCGTTGTAGCTGATGATGCAGGTGCCGCAGATCTGGACATAGTCGTTCCTGGCTCAGCCGCACTCCAAACTAGCGGTGCCGCCGTGGTATCAGCTTCCGAGCACATTGCTTCCAAGTCTGAGATCGACCAGCTTGGGTTCGATCAGGAGATACCGTTTTGAAGACTTTGGACTGCCGAGGAAGCATCTGGTAGATGATTGGGCTGGCTACCAGCCTTTTGGTGAAGCGGGAGCCTGGATGGCCATGTTTCTTAGCCTGCATGGTCATGCAGTAAAGCTCAGCCGCCTGGGAGCGATGCGCCTAGGCGCTGCCCTGGCCGATCAACGGCCCGAACAGCACCATGAGCATGGCGAAGATCGCCAAGCAGTTGCCTGCTTAGCGTCATGCTATTCGGTTTAGCTCAGGCGGTTTCATCCGCCATTCTGGCGGCTGATGCGCGTTGGGTAAGGACCAGGTCCAACGCCAACAGCAATACCAGGCTGCCGCCCAGCACGGGTAATACATAATCGATCAGGACGGCCAGCACGATGACCGTACAACGCCAAACGGCTGACAGCTCACGTTAGGCAGCTACCAACGTTGGGTGTCGAGCCAAAACGGGTCACCGAAGCCACCACATTAAGTAGCCCAGTATCACCATGAACACCAAGGCGACAAACCGCCGCTCAACTATCGCCCGCATAGGCACAGACCTCAGGCGCCGTTCGGACATAGCCAGAGCAGCATTCGCACCGATGAGCTCTGCCGGAACATCGAAAATAACGTGAAACTAATGTTCGTCTCACCCAGACAGGGGAGCGCTGCCCCCCCACGGGCTGCACGGACAGCGAGAGCGCTCCTGCATTGAGGTGGACCAGTACCTCATATCAAGGCGTCACACGGAGCAACAAAGGGTCCGTTCGGCGGAAAATTCCAACGACGCACACTGGAAGCCAGCGCCCAAAGTATGGGCTGGGGTATGGGCTGGAATTAGGTTGAAATAAAAAACCCTGATAAATCATAGCCTTAATGAAAATTAGTGGCGGAAGCGTAGAACTTTATACCAATGAGGAAAACACTTTCCCCTCCAATAATAGCGATAACGTGAATCGCAACCTGACTCGCCGCTAATACGTCTACCACCCGACCAGCGGCTGGGCAAAACCTCAGTGGGGCAAAAAGTGGGGCAAAATTAGCTCCGCAAAAAAAACGATGGGCCATAAAAAAATCCAGTCACCGCTAAATGACTGGATTTCTTAAGAATAAATGGTCGGGACGGAGTGATTCGAACACTCGACCCCTAGCACCCCATGCTAGTGCGCTACCGGACTGCGCTACGCCCCGACTAGGCGTGTATCTTGTTCCTCACCTCGAGGAACGCTCAAGAATATATCGCAAGCTTTTGAAAACTGGAAGTATTTAAAAGCAGAAATTTATTTCTTGAGGACAACCAGGACATCTTCGAGCTCGGCAATCATCTGCCGGATCATCTGTTTGTACTGGGTGGTGTCGTCTTTGGCTTCATCGCCGGACAGGCGCAGGCGTGCGCCGCCGATGGTGAAACCCTGATCGTACAGCAGCGCGCGGATCTGCCGGATCATCAGCACGTCCTGGCGCTGATAATACCGGCGGTTTCCGCGGCGTTTGACGGGGTTGAGTTGAGGAAACTCCTGCTCCCAGTAGCGCAGCACGTGTGGTTTTACCGCACACAGCTCGCTGACTTCACCAATGGTGAAGTAGCGTTTGCCTGGGATGACGGGAAGCTCGTCGTTATGACTTGGTTCCAGCATAAGCCTCAACTCGGGCCTTCAACTTCTGCCCTGGACGAAAGGTGACCACACGGCGAGCCGTGATCGGGATTTCTTCCCCCGTTTTCGGGTTGCGGCCAGGCCGCTGGCGTTTGTCCCGAAGGTCGAAATTGCCGAAACCGGACAATTTGACCTGCTCGTTGTCTTCGAGAGCGTGCCTGATTTCCTCGAAAAACAGTTCGACCAATTCCTTGGCTTCCCGCTTGTTCAGGCCCAGCTCTTCATACAGACGTTCCGCCATCTCAGCTTTCGTCAAAGCCCCCATACGTCACTTCCTTAACGTGGCGTCCAACCTTTGTTCGAGCGAGGTGAGGATATTTTGCGTCGTGGAATTCACCTCATCGTCATTAAGAGTGCGCGATGGATGCTGCCAGGTCAAGCCAACTGCAAGGCTTTTTCTATCAGGATCAATGCCTTTACCCTGATACACGTCAAATAGCCTGAGGTCTGTCAGCCATTCGCCTGCATTTTCACGGATTACGTCCAGCACTGCCGCGGCCGCAACATCTTTGTGAGCAATCAATGCAAGGTCACGACGCACTTCAGGAAAGCGCGACAACTCGTGGAATTTAGGCATTTTACCCGAGGCCACTTCCGCCAGGACCAGCTCGAAAACGAAGACTGGACGGTCCAGACCCAGGGTTTTCGACAGTTCCGGGTGGATGGCGCCGACGAAACCGACCAGACGACCTTCTCGCTCGATGCGCGCGGTTTGACCCGGGTGCAACGCAGGGTGTTTGCCCGGCACGAAAGTGAAGGCATCCAGCGCACCGGCGAAGCCCAGCACCGCTTCCACGTCAGCCTTGACGTCGAAGAAGTCGACGGTATCGCGACCCTGTGCCCAGCCTTCCGGCAGGCGGCTGCCGCAGACGACACCGGCCAGCATCGGCTCTTGCTTCAGGCCTTCCAACTGACCGACGAAACGCAGGCCGCTTTCGAACAGGCGAACGCGATCCTGCTGACGGTTCAGGTTGTGCTGAAGCGCCTTGACCAGGCCTGGCCACAGGGACGAGCGCATGGCGGCCATGTCGTTCGAGATCGGGTTGGCCAGCAGCAACGGCTCGACACCTGGATTGAACAGTTCGAACTGTTTTGGATCGATGAAGCTGTAGGTGATCGCTTCCTGGTAACCACGGGCGACCAACAGGCGACGCAGTTCAGGCAGGTCGCTACGGGCTTCAGCCTTGGCTTGCGGCGCCAGGCGCGCTTGCGGGTAACGAACCGGCAGGCGGTTGTAGCCGTATAGGCGGGCCAGCTCTTCGATCAGGTCGACTTCCAGGCTGATGTCGAAGCGATGGCTTGGCACTTCTACGCGCCACTGCCCTGCCCCATCGGCAGAAACGGTCAGGCCCAAGCCGTTGAGCAGGCGCTCGACTTCGGCCGAATCCATTTCCATGCCCAGCATCTGGGTGATGCGCTGGGCACGCAGGGTGACCGGGGCAATCTTCGGCAGGTGTTGTTCGCTGACGGTCTCGATGATCGGGCCGGCTTCGCCACCGGTGATTTCCAGCAGCAGGCCGGTGGCGCGCTCCATGGCTTCACGGGCCAGTTGCCAGTCCACGCCACGCTCGTAGCGGTGCGAGGCATCGGTGTGCAGGCCATAGGAACGGGCCTTGCCAGCGACGGCGATCTGATCGAAGAACGCGCTTTCGAGGAAGATGTCGCGGGTGGTCGCGGTGTTTACACCGCTGTGCTCGCCACCCATGACGCCGGCGATGGCCAGGGCGCGGGTGTGGTCGGCGATTACCAGCGTATCGCTACGCAGGCTGACTTCCTGACCGTCGAGCAGTACCAGCTTCTCGCCTTCTTCCGCCATGCGCACGCGGATGCCGCCATTGATTTCAGCGAGATCGAAGGCGTGCAGCGGTTGACCCAGCTCCAGCATCACATAGTTGGTGATGTCGACGGCAGCGTCGATGCTGCGCACGTCGCCACGACGCAGGCGTTCAACCATCCACAGCGGCGTTGGCTTGGTCAGGTCGACGTTGCGAATCACTCGGCCCAGGTAACGCGGGCAGGCAGCCGGCGCCAGGACTTCGATCGAACGCACTTCGTCGTGCACGGCAGGCACGGCAGGTACCACCGGACGGGTGACTTCAGCGGCATACAGCGCACCGACTTCGCGGGCCAGACCGGCCAGGGACAGGCAGTCGCCACGGTTCGGGGTCAGGTCGACCTCGATGCTGGCATCGTCCAGTTTCAGGTATTCACGAATGTCTTGACCAACAGGCGCATCGGCCGGCAATTCCATCAGGCCGTCGTTGCCTTCACCCACTTGCAGCTCGGCTTGCGAGCACAGCATGCCGTTGGACTCGACGCCCCGCAGCTTGGCTTTCTTGATCTTGAAGTCGCCCGGCAGTTCGGCACCGATGGTGGCGAACGGGATCTTCAGGCCCGGGCGCACGTTTGGCGCGCCGCACACCACCTGGAAAGTTTCCGAGCCGTTGCTGACCTGGCAAACGCGCAGCTTGTCGGCGTCCGGGTGCTGTTCGGTGCTCAGCACCTCGCCCACGATGACGCCACTGAATTCACCGGCGGCCTGCGTAACGCTATCGACCTCAAGACCGGCCATCGACAGACGGGCAACCAGCTCGTCGCGACTTACCTGCGGGCTTACCCAGCCACGCAGCCATTGTTCACTGAATTTCATCCTGCTCTCCTAAGAATTCGTTACGACTAGCGAAATTGCGCGAGGAACCGCAAGTCGTTGTCGAAGAACAGACGCAAGTCGTTCACGCCGTAACGCAGCATGGCCAGGCGCTCGACGCCCATGCCGAAGGCGAAGCCCGAAAACTCTTCCGGGTCGATCCCGGACATGCGCAGCACGTTCGGGTGAACCATGCCGCAGCCCATCACTTCCAGCCAGCCGGTCTGCTTGCAGACGCGGCAGCCTTTACCGCTGCACATCACGCATTCCATGTCGACTTCGGCCGATGGCTCGGTGAACGGGAAGTAGGAAGGACGGAAACGCACGGCCAGTTCTTTTTCGAAGAACACCCGCAGGAATTCTTCGATGGTGCCTTTGAGATCGGCGAAATTGATGTCGCGATCGACCAGCAGGCCTTCGACCTGGTGGAACATCGGCGAGTGGGTGATATCCGAGTCGCTACGGTACACACGGCCTGGGCAGACGATGCGGATCGGCGGCTGTTTCGACTCCATGGTGCGGACCTGTACCGGCGAGGTATGGGTGCGCAGCAACATGTTGGCGTTGAAATAGAAGGTGTCATGCATCGACCGGGCCGGGTGATGGCCTGGGATGTTGAGTGCTTCGAAGTTGTGGTAGTCGTCTTCGACCTCAGGGCCTTCGGCAATGCCGTAGCCGATATGGGTGAAGAACTGTTCGATACGTTCCAGAGTGCGCGTAACCGGATGCAGGCCACCCGAGGTCTGGCCGCGGCCAGGCAGGGTCACGTCAATGGACTCGGCAGACAGTTTGGCGGCCAGGTCGGCCTCTTCAAACAGTGCCTTGCGGGCATTGAGAACCTCTGTGACACGCTCCTTGGCAACGTTGATCAGGGCGCCGACTTGCGGACGCTCTTCTGCCGGCAAATTCCCCAGGGTCTTCATCACCTGAGTCAACTCGCCCTTCTTGCCAAGGTAGTGAACCCGGATTTGCTCCAGGGCATTGATATCTTCAGCGCTTTGCACAGCCTCTAGTGCTTGAGAGACGAGCGCATCCAGGTTTTCCATGTACAGACTCCAGATACAAAATAGGGGAAGAGCTTGAAGGCTCTTCCCCTATTTATGACGTTTAACACCTGGCCCCACGGAGGTGAGGCCGGGTGACTGTCGGGGGTACTTAAGCCAAGGTGGCTTTAGCTTTCTCGACAATCGCAGCAAACGCCGCTTTTTCGTTCACTGCCAGATCAGCCAGAACCTTACGGTCGATCTCGATGGACGCTTTTTTCAGGCCGGCGATGAAACGGCTGTAGGACAGACCGTTGATACGAGCACCAGCGTTGATACGAGCGATCCACAGAGCGCGGAACTGACGTTTTTTCTGACGACGGTCACGGTAGGCGTATTGGCCTGCCTTGATTACCGCTTGCTTGGCAACACGGAATACGCGGGAGCGTGCGCCGTAGTAGCCTTTAGCAAGTTTCAGAATTTTTTTGTGACGCTTACGGGCAATGACGCCACGCTTTACACGAGCCATGAGTTACTTCCTCTATTCTTGACTAAAATTAACGAAGGCGCAGCATGCGCTCGACTTTTGCCACGTCAGACGGATGCAGCAAGCTGCTACCGCGCAGTTGACGCTTACGCTTGGTCGACATTTTGGTCAGGATGTGGCTCTTGAAAGCGTGCTTGTGCTTGATACCGTTAGCAGTTTTCAGAAACCGCTTAGCAGCACCACTTTTGGTCTTCATTTTTGGCATGTTCGGATACTCCGCATTCAGTTGATAAACATAATCA
The DNA here is from genome assembly GCF_028682635.1 of Pseudomonas putida. Classification (GTDB taxonomy): domain Bacteria; phylum Pseudomonadota; class Gammaproteobacteria; order Pseudomonadales; family Pseudomonadaceae; genus Aquipseudomonas; species Aquipseudomonas putida_AE. Next base: position 69,172 of record NZ_JANHLK010000019.1, read on the forward strand.
GAAGGCCTGCCGTGCCCTGTTGATTACTTCTTCTTTTTCGGGGCGATGACCATGATCAGCTGGCGTCCTTCCATCTTAGGATGCTGTTCGACCGAACCGTACTCGAGCAAGTCACCTTCAACTCGCTTGAGGAGTTCCATCCCCAGCTCCTGGTGGGCCATCTCACGGCCGCGGAATCGCAAGGATACCTTGGCCCTGTCCCCGTCACTCAGGAAACGTACCAGGTTGCGCAGTTTTACCTGGTAATCCCCTTCCTCCGTCCCTGGACGAAACTTGATTTCTTTAACCTGGATCTGCTTCTGGTTTTTCTTGGCCGCAGCAATCTGCTTCTTCTTTTCGAAGATCGATTTGCCGTAGTCCATCAGTTTGCAAACAGGTGGTACTGCATCGGCGGAAATCTCCACCAGATCCAGTTTGGCCTCTTCAGCCTTAAGAAGCGCGTCTTCAATTGACACAATCCCGAGCTGTTCACCTTCAGCCCCAATTAACCGAACCTCGCGTGCCGAGATATTCTCGTTGATCGGGGCTTTCGGTGCAGTTCGTTTATCTTGTCTCATTTCACGCTTAATAATAATTACTCCGAATCTTGGCGACCACGCCGGGAAACCGCTTGCGCGAGGAACTCAGCGAACTGGGCGACGGGCATCGAGCCCAGGTCAGCACCTTCACGAGTACGCACAGCGACAGTCTGCATCTCGACTTCCCGATCTCCGATAACCAAGAGATAAGGAACCTTGAGCAAAGTATGCTCGCGGATTTTAAAGCCGATTTTTTCATTTCTCAAGTCAGACTTGGCACGAAACCCGCTTTCGTTGAGAGTTTTTTCCACTTCGGCGGCAAAATCCGCCTGCTTGTCAGTGATATTCATGATCACTGCCTGGGTCGGAGCCAGCCACGCAGGGAATGCACCCTCGTAGTGCTCGATCAGGATTCCGACGAAACGTTCGAAGGAGCCCAGGATCGCCCGATGCAACATCACCGGATGCTTGCGGCTGTTGTCTTCGGAGACGAATTCGGCACCCAGACGGACAGGCAGGTTAAAATCGAGCTGCAGGGTACCACATTGCCAGACACGGCCAAGGCAATCTTTTAGCGAGAACTCGATCTTCGGACCGTAGAACGCACCTTCACCCGGCTGCAGATCGTACGGCAAGCCAGCACTATCAAGGGCTGCAGCCAGTGCAGCTTCAGCGCGATCCCACAACTCGTCGGAACCGACGCGTTTTTCCGGACGAGTGGACAGCTTCATCTCGACGTCTTTAAAGCCGAAATCGGCGTAGACGTCCATGGTCAGCTTGATGAATGCCGCGGATTCGGCCTGCATCTGCTCTTCGGTGCAGAAGATGTGGGCGTCGTCCTGAGTGAACGCACGTACGCGCATGATGCCGTGCAGCGCACCCGATGGCTCGTTACGGTGGCAGGCACCGAATTCGGCCAGGCGCATCGGCAACTCGCGGTAGCTTTTCAGGCCCTGGTTGAACACCTGCACGTGGCAAGGGCAGTTCATTGGCTTGATCGCGTAGTCGCGGTTTTCCGACTGGGTGGTGAACATGTTGTCGGCGTAGTTGGCCCAGTGCCCGGATTTCTCCCACAGGCTGCGGTCAACGACCTGTGGAGTCTTGATCTCCAGGTAACCGTTGTCGCGTTGCACCTTGCGCATGTACTGCTCGAGCACCTGGTACAGGGTCCAGCCGTTCGGGTGCCAGAACACCATGCCCGGCGACTCTTCCTGGGTGTGGAACAGGCCCAGGCGCTTGCCGATCTTGCGGTGGTCGCGCTTCTCGGCTTCTTCGATGCGCTGGATGTAGGCCGCCAGCTGCTTCTTGTCAGCCCATGCGGTGCCGTAGACGCGCTGCAATTGCTCGTTCTTGGCATCGCCACGCCAGTAGGCGCCGGACAACTTGGTCAGTTTGAAGGATTTCAGGAAGCGGGTGTTCGGCACGTGCGGACCGCGGCACATGTCGACGTATTCTTCGTGATAGTACAGGCCCATGGCCTGCTCGTTCGGCATGTCCTCGACCAGGCGCAGCTTGTAGTCTTCGCCGCGGGCCTTGAACACTTCGATCACTTCGGCGCGCGGAGTGACTTTCTTGATCACGTCGTAATCTTTTTCGATCAGCTGCTGCATGCGCTGTTCGATGGCGGCCAGGTCGTCCGGGGTAAAAGGACGCTCGAAGGCGATGTCGTAATAGAAGCCTTCGTCAATGACCGGACCGATGACCATCTTGGCCGTCGGGTACAGTTGCTTGACAGCGTGACCGACCAGGTGGGCGCAAGAGTGGCGAATGATCTCCAGCCCCTCTTCATCCTTTGGCGTGATGATTTGCAGCGTGGCGTCGCTGCTGATGGTGTCGCTGGCGTCGACCAGCTTGCCGTCGACCTTGCCCGCTACGGTGGCCTTGGCCAGGCCGGCACCGATGGATGCGGCGACCTCGGCTACGGAAACCGGGTGATCGAATGAACGTTGACTGCCGTCGGGAAGAGTAATAGTTGGCATGGCGCCTCCTCTCCTAGTGGTGACCCCTACCAAAGGTCACGTGGGTTGGGATGAGCCAGTACAAGATCCGATCCAGGCCATTCAATGACGAACGCCTGCCTTACAGCGGCAGGAGCCTTGCGGCCAACCGGGAAACCGAACCAGAGTGACTGGGATTCAAATCAGGGTTATTCGGGCATCTGCCGCGGCCGGGACTGAAGGTCGACCGGCGCCTGCGAACGCCCGAGCCAGGCATGCTAGCACAGATGAACGGTCGTGGCGGTGAAGAGGTTTTCTGGCGGGGCAAATCCGTTGTTTTATGCCAGAGTGCTGAACTTGAACCGCGCTTTACCCCTCAGATAACAAGACATTGACCCACAAGGAGCATCCCAGCATGCGTCTGAATCGTTTGTTCGCAGTCATCGCCCCTGTCGTTCTCCTGCTGCCCCTGGCCGCCCATGCGGACTGGCCCAAGGGCGAGCGGCAGAAATACATGGCGCAGTGCGTTCCTGCGGCCGCGGAGAAGATTGGCACGCCAGCCGCGAAATCCCACTGCGCCTGTGGCGCCGACGCTATCAAGTCGTACCCGGCCAGCGATATTCAGGCTTTGATGAACAACACCGCAAGTGATGATCTGAAGAAAGCGGCCCTGGACAAAATTGCGGCCTGCAAGGCCAGCAATAAAGAGGCGAAATGACCTCATCCCAGTACTTGCGGGCCATGATTTGCCGGTAAAAAGCCTCCAAATCAGACCCTTTCGTACAATTTATTCAGGTTTTACAGCTTTTTTTATCACCTTTACTTCGGGCTGAAAGCCTTTAAATACGGGGCTTTCAGCCGCATCAGCCAACAAAGAATGTGCGACTGTAGGGCAAACAACCGCTGTGGGGGGCTCCCAAAGCGAACATTTCGACTATGATACTCGGGTGTGCCCAGTTGGCCTGAGCAGCACAGTACTACTGAAAATATATGTTTCTTGGAGATACACCATGTCTAATCGCCAAACCGGCACCGTTAAATGGTTCAACGATGAAAAAGGCTTCGGCTTCATCACTCCTCAAGGTGGCGGTGACGACCTGTTCGTACACTTCAAAGCTATCGAAAGCGACGGTTTCAAAAGCCTGAAAGAAGGCCAGACTGTTTCCTTCGTGGCTGAGAAAGGCCAAAAGGGTATGCAAGCTGCTCAAGTTCGCCCAGAGTAATTTCCAGGCGCACTAAAAAAACCCCGTCCATGTGACGGGGTTTTTTATGGGCGACACATAAGCCTGATCGATCAGCCGCAGTTGACGCGGGTGACGACCCGATTGGCATCGGTGTTGAGGTTCAGGCGGTCGGAGCGGTATTCCAGCGTGATCATGTCGTTAGGCTGCAGGAACCGTGCGTTCTGCGCGCCGGCACGGGTGCGTGCCTGCTCCAGCAGCTCAGGCGACGCCTGCTTGCCGATGGTGAATTCGGCCGCTTTGGCCTCGCAACGGCTATGACCTGACTCCGTGGTAGTGGCTGGGTCAGTCGGCTCGGTGGTGGCCGTGCTGCAACCGACCAGCATGGCAGCAGCCAGCACAGTACCCAATGACGCGAGCTTCCAAGGCATGACGCCTCCTTATTTCAATGATTTAGCTGAATTCTTGCGACCGCCAATGCGGCGTTTGGTTTCACGGGGGAGCCCAGGCATCCCGTCCTTAAACACGGACAAACGACAAGTTTGCCTGAGCAGCGCCCTGCCCTTCACCTTTCAATCGTGACGGGATATGAACGGCTCTCAGTAGACGTCGATGTAGTCAAAAGCCGGTTTTGGCCAGTTCTGCTTCAACGCATTGTAGATCTGCATGACCCAGACTTCATCACTGGCCGCCACCCGCCCGACATAACCTGACCCCTTGGCCCAGGTCTCCAGGCGAAACAGCAAGCCGTCGATATCGGTGCCACCCACGACCCCCGATGAAATATAGGCGATGCCGCCCTTGGTCACGCGCAATTGCGTGTGCTCATCGTCGCTGGCTGCAGCCAACAACTGACGCACTGTTTCAAGGGTCAAGCCGCCGGGAGTGTTCAAATCGATCTGCACAGCGCGGTCCTTGAATAATTGTCAAAGACCAAGTGTCGCATAGCCCTGCGCTCATGCCTAAGTCGCAGTGCCAAAAGCGCCATAAAGTGATTAACTCGACACTCACAATTTTCCCTGACTCTCGAGCCCTACCATGACCACCGTGAGCATCGACGCCGATATCAAGATCAAATGGCCGGACGGCCATATTTCTTACAGCCCCGGCAGCCCGGAAGAGCTGGCCATCATCGGCATTGACCTGTTGGTCAAGGACCTGGGCACCGAAGCGGCGCGGTCTTTCATCGACCAGATTTTCGAAAAACACTCGAACAATCATGGTGCCGGGCAAACGCAGCGAGGGTGAGCCCCCAGGGTTCGAGCGCTACTTCAGACGCGCCAGGCGCTCGGTCAACAGATCGAAGAATCCCTGGGCGTCACCGCTTTCAACCCACAAAGCGTTCTTCGGCGCCTTGAGACTGTCATACCAGTCGACGATGGTCTGGCCAAACGTCGGACCTTCGCGGCTGTCGACCACCACATTGACCGAGCGGCCACTGAACAGCGCCGGCTTGAGCAGGTAGGCGATGACCGTGGCGTCATGCACCGGGCCACCGGGAATGCCATAGCGCGCCATGTCACCGCCGATGCACTCATTCAGGATGTCGCCCACCAGCTTGCCGGCCTTGTTGTTCAACGCCGCAATCCGCTCCAGGCGCGCGTCATTGGTGAGGATCTTGTGGGTCACGTCCAGCGGCAGATAGACCAGATTTACGCCACTCTTGAGCACCACCTCGGCAGCGTGCGGATCGGCGAACAGGTTGAATTCCGCCACCGGCGTAATGTTACCGCCGTTGAAGTGCGCACCGCCCATGATCACCACTTCCTTGATGCCCCGAACGATCCCAGGCTCGCGCATCAGCGCCAGGGCAAGGTTGGTCTGCGGCCCCAGCATGGCGATGGTGATGCTCTGGGGCCTGGCGGCCAGCAGCGTGTCGATCAGGAAGTCGATCGCGCTGCCCTCGGCCAGACCCTTCTTCGGCTCATGGACCGCGACGCCCGGCAAACCTTCTTCGCCGTGGACGTGCTCGGCATAGATCGGCGTGCGTTTCAGCGGCTTCGGCGCCCCGGCATACACCGGCACCGCTTCGCACCCGGCCCACTCAAGGGCAAGCCGGGCATTGCGCGAGGTTTTGTCCAGGCGCACGTTGCCGGCGACCGTGATCAATGCGCGCACGTTCAATTCCTGCGGCGATGCCAGGGCAAACAGCAAGGCAATCACATCGTCGGCACCGGGATCGGTATCGATGATCAGGTCGATCGGTTGTGGTGCCTGGTTTGCGCTGATCGGGATCAAAACGTCACCCCGGCCACCAGCACGATGTTGCAGTAAGGCTGACATTCGCCGGTCCGCACGATCGCCCGCGCCTGTCGACTGAGGACCTTGAACTGTTCATGGCTGAGCAGTTCGCGCCGCCCCAGCGCACCCTCGACTTCCAGTGCGTCCAGGACCGCCAGTGCCGGCGGCTGCCGGTCAAGAATCTCCTGCGCCAGCACATGGCTTTCGACCTGCATTTCGCTGAGCACGACTTTCAGGGTGCTGACAAAATCCGGAATGCCCTGGGTCAGGGCCAGGTCGATCAACTCGACACCGGGCGGTACCGGCAGGCCCGCATCGCCGATCACCACAGTGTCGCCATGCCCCAGGGAGGCGATCAGCCGCGACAGCGCGACATTGAGCAAAGGAGTCTTTTTCATGGTGTTTTAAACGCCTGCACATCGGCCAGGGTGGGGATCGAGGGTTGCGCGCCAGCCCGGGTGACCGACAACGCAGCGGCGACCTGCCCGAACCGTATCGCCTGGGCTTCGCTCTGGCCGGCCACCAGCGCTGCGGCAAAGCCACCCACGAAGGTATCGCCGGCCGCCGTGGTATCGAGCGCCTTCACGCTCGGCGCCGGGAAATGTTCAAAGCCTTTGCCATCGGCAAACAACGAGCCCTGGGCGCCGAGGGTGATGATGACCTTGCCGGCGCCCATCTCGATCAGGCGAGTGGCCGCAATCTGCGCCGATTGCAGCGAGTCCACCGGCAAACCGCTAAGCGCCGCCGCTTCACTTTCGTTGGGGATCAGGTAATCGATGGACTCATACCAATCCGCCGGCAACGGTCGGCTGGCCGGCGCGGGGTTGAGGATCACGGTCTTGCCCAGTTCACGGGCGCGCTTGAGCGCATGACCGACCGTGGCGTCCGGCATTTCCAGCTGGCAGATGATCACGTCCGCCTCCTGCAGCACCGCATCGAAACAGCCGAGCACCGCCGGCGTCAGTGCGCCGTTGGCCCCGGCGACGATCACGATGGCGTTCTGGCTGTTGTCGTCGACCACGATCAACGCCACGCCACTGGTGCCCTGCACGGCGCTGACGGCCCGACAATCGATGCCCTCGTCCAGCAACGCCTGGCGCAACACCTGGCCATAGGCATCGCTGCCCACGCAGCCCACCATCGACACCTGCGCGCCGAGGCGCGCGGCCGCCACAGCCTGGTTCGCGCCCTTGCCGCCACAGACGGTCGCAAACGACTGGCCGATCAGTGTTTCTCCACCACGGGGCAAGCGCGGCGCCCGGGTCACCAGGTCCATGTTCAAGCTGCCGACTACCACTACTTTTGCTGACATTACATTGCTACTCATCAAGACGGTTTCAGCGCTGCTTTGGATTCAGCGGTACTTTTTGTTTATCGGTACTGCTCAAACACCCCAGCCAACGGCGCGGTGGATTCGCGCATGACGATGCTGGGGGTGACGATCCGTTGCTCGGTCGAAAGGGTCGGCGTGGCGATCCGGCGCAGCAGCACCCCCGCCGCCATTTCGCCCAACTGCAGGATCGACTGCCCCACGGTGGTCAAGGCCGGATAGACATAACGGCTCATCTGGATGTCGTCGAAGCCGATCACCGACAGGTCCGTGGGCACGCGGATATTGCGCTCGGCGGCGGCACGCAGTACGCCAAAACCGATCATGTCGTTGGCGGCAAAAATCGCGCTGGGCGGATTATGTTCCAGCAGCGTCGCGGCGGCGCTGTAACCGCCGGTGCTGGTGAAATCGCTTTCCAGCATGCGCTCGGGCGCAACGCTGAGGCCTGCCTCTGCAAGGGCCCGGCAAAATCCGGCCAGACGCATCTGCGCCACACTGGTGGTCGCCGGGCCGCTGATGGTGGCGATATCCCGATGCCCCAACTCCAGCAGGTGCCGGGTGGCCAGGTAGGCGCCGTACTCGTGGTCGATGCGCACCAGGTCCGCATCGACGCCTTCGAGCGCGCGGTCGACGATTACCATCGGCGTGCGCACGTTCGCCAGGCCCTGGGCCAGCCCGCTGTCACCCCCGGCCGAGGCGACGATCAGCCCGTCGATGCGTTTCTCCAGCAGTACCCGCAGGTAGCTGCGCTGCTTGTCCGGGTTGTCGTCGGAATTGCACAGGATCACGCAATAGCCATTGCGCTCACAATAATCCTCGATGCCCCGCGCCAGCTCGGCGAAGTACGGGTTGAGGCTGTTGGGCACCAGCAGGCCGATGGTGGCCGTGGTCTTGGCCTTGAGTGACCGGGCCACGGCACTGGGTACGTAGTCGAGGGTCTTGATCGCGGCCTCGACCTTGACCCGCACTTCTTCACTGACCGGCCGGGTCTTGTTCACCACGTGGGAAACCGTGGTGTAGGAAATCCCCGCCAGTGCCGCTACATCCTTGATCGTTGCCATGACTCAGGTCCGCCGGCTTGCGCGTTGACTGCGATAAGTATCCAGCACCACCGCCACCACGATCACAGCGCCAGTGATGATGCGTTTGGTCGGCTCGGTGGCACCGATCTGCGCCAGACCGGCCGCCAATACGGAAATGATCAGCACACCGAAAAAGGTGCTGATGACCGAGCCGCGCCCGCCCATCAGGCTGGTGCCGCCAATCACCACGGCAGCGATCACTTGCAGCTCCAGTCCGGAGCCGGCATTGGGGTCTGCCGCTTCCAGGCGCGAAATCTGGAACAGCGCGGCGATCCCGGCCAGCAGCCCCATCAGGCTGAACACCAGGATCTTGTAGGGTTTGGGGTTGATCCCCGCCAGGCGCACCGCTTCCTCGTTGGTACCGATGCCGATCAGGTAGCGGCCGAACACGGTACGGGTCAACACGGCCTGGGCGATGAAAATGATCAGCAAGGCAATGATGAACGACGGCGAGATCCCGAAGGCGAACGGATTGGACAGCCAGGCAAAGGCATCACCGATGTAGGCCGTGCGCGAACCAGTCATCTGGTAAGCCAGGCCGCGAGCCATTTCCAGCACGCCCAGGGACACGATGAACGACGGAATCCGCCAGGCCACGGTGATCGAACCGGTGACGGTCCCCGCCAGCGCGGCAGCCGCCATGCCGAGCAATGCCGCAGGCAGCACGCTCCAGCCCCAGCCGAGAATCGCCACGCTGACCGTCGAGGCGGCGAGCGCCAGCACCGAACCCACCGACAGATCGATGCCGCCGATGATCAGCACGAAGGTCATGCCGACCGCCAGTACCATCAAGTCCGGAATCTGGTTGGCCAGGGTGCTGAAGGTGCTGTAGGAGAGGAAATGGCTGCTCAGGAGCGAGAACAGCACGACCATGGCCAGCAAGGCACCGGCCAGCCCCAGGTAAGTGCCCAGCCCATAGAAATTGCCGCTGCGCTGGCCGGCCGAAGATGCGCTTTTCATTGAAGATCCTTTGGCGCTGCTTCGAAGAGCTGCGCATCACGTTTCTGGTAGCCGGCGAACGCGGCGGCAAGCAAATCATCCTGGGTCCAGCTGTCCCGCTCGAAGGTGTCGATCAGGCGCCCCGCCGAGAGCACGCCGATGCGGTCGCAGATCAACATCAATTCGCGCAGGTCACTGGACACCACCACCAACGCCTTGCCCTGGCGAGTCAGCTCGCCGAGCAGCGCGTAGATGTCGAACTTGGCGCCGACATCGATGCCCCGGGTCGGCTCGTCGAACAGCAGCACCGAGCAATCGCGCTCCAGCCAGCGACCGATCACCACTTTCTGCTGGTTGCCACCGGACAGCTCGGACACCAACTGCGCCGGCCCGGAACTGCGGATGCGCATGGCATCGATCTGACGCTGGGCCAACGCCGCCTCATCGCCCGGATTGACCAATCCACCGCTGGAAATACCGGGCATGTTCCCCAGGGCAATGTTCGCGCCGATCGATTGCGTCAGCAGCAGGCCCTCGCCCCTGCGGTCTTCGGTGATCAGGGCGATGCCATGCCCGACCGCGTCCACCGGAGAACGGATATTCACCACCTGCGCGGGAGAACCCAGCGCCACCGTGCCGCTGTCCGCGGCGTCGGCGCCGAAGATCAACCGCAGCAACTCGGTGCGCCCTGCCCCGATCAATCCGGAAATACCAAAGATCTCGCCGGCCCGCACTTCGAAGGACACGTCACGCACCTTGTCGGCGCGGGTCAGCCCCTTGACCGTCAACGCCGCCGCGCCGATGTCCCGAGGCCCCATGTCGAGGTGTTCGCCCAGCTCGCGCCCGACCATCAGCGTGACCAGTTGCTCACTGTTGTAGTTGGCCATCGGCTCGACACACACCAGGTTGCCGTCGCGCAGTACCGCAATGCGCTGGGCCACCCGAGCCAGTTCTTCGAGGCGGTGGGAAATATAGATGATCGACACGCCACGGGCCTGCAGGCGCGTGATCTGCTCGAAGAGCATTTCGACTTCACGGGCGGTCAGCATCGCGGTCGGCTCATCGAGGATCAGCACATGGCAATCGCCGATCAGGTTGCGCGCGATCTCGACCATCTGCTGGTGGCCGATGCCCAACTCACTCACCAGCGTGTCCGGGTCGATCGCGTCGAGCCCGACCTGAGCCATGGCCTCGAGCGCCGCCTGGCGCAGTTGCTTGCGGTTGATCCAGCCAGCGGTGCTTGGCAGCTTGTGCAGAAACAGGTTTTCCGCCACCGACAGGGTCGGCAACAGATTGAGCTCCTGCATCACCATGCGGATGCCCAGGTCTTCGGCCTGGGTGCGGCTGCCCGGGCGGTAGTCCTGACCCTGAAACTGCATCTGCCCGGTGGTCGGTGTGACCAGCCCGCCGATGATCTTCGACAGCGTGCTTTTGCCAGCGCCATTCTCGCCGGTCAGGGCCAGCACCTCGCCGCGCATGAGCGTGAGGTCGATGCCGGCCAGGACCGGCTGGGCGTAAGTCTTGCCAATGCCACTGACCGAGAGGACAGCGTGCGGGGCGCTAACGGACATAAAACTCTCCAGGCGCTCGCCGGGACGGGCGAGCGTCATTGTGCCGGCGGAAAATTACTGGGTAACCAGCTCTACCGGAGTTTCGATCACGCCGTTGGTGCCGCTGTCGACCTTCTGGCCCTTGATGATCTTCAACGCGGTCTCGATGCCGAATACCGCCTGTTTGGCAGCAAATTGATCGGCGGTGGCCAGGACGCGGCCATCCTTGAGCATCGGCTTGATGGCATTGATGTTGTCGTAACCGACCACCTGGACCTGGCCTGCCTTGCCCGCGGCGCGCACGGCTGACACCACGCCTACGGCCATGCTGTCGTTGCCGGCCAGCAGGGCCTTGATGTTCGGGTACTCGCTGAGCATGGAGGCGGCAACCTGGTTACCCTTGTTGATTTCCCAGTCGCCCGATTGCACGGACACGACCTTGATCTGCGCAGCCTCCATCGCATCCTTGAAGCCTGCGGTGCGGGCCTGGGCATTGGTTGTGGTGGACACCCCTTCGATGATGCCGACTTCATCACCGGCCTTGAGCTTCTGGGCCAGGTACTCACCCACCAGGCGCGCGCCCTTGCGGTTGTCAGGGCCTACGAACGGCACGCTGATGTTCTTGCTCTTGACCACGGCCGGGTCGAGCTGATTGTCGATGTTGATCACGGTGATGCCAGCGTCGACGGCTTTCTTGATCACGGGCACCATGGCCTTGGAATCAGCCGGTGCGATCACCAGCGCATCGACCTTGGACACGATCATTTGCTCGACGATGCGAATCTGGTTGGCGGTGTCGGTTTCATCCTTGATGCCGTTGGAGATGAGCTCGAACTCGCCGGAGTGGTCTTTCTGGTAGGCCTTGGCGCCGTCTTCCATGGTCAGGAAGAATTCGTTGGCCAGGGACTTCATCACCAGCGCGACTTTAGGCTTTTCAGGCGTCTGGGCGAACACCGAAGAAACAGGCAGCGTGGCGGTGGCGCCAGCCAGTATGGCGACAGCAAGAAGACGTCCTGCGAATGGCAGCTTCATGGATTCACTCCGATCTTATGATTATTGTGAGCAACGTCGAGGCGGCATCTGGAGGTGTCGCAAACGTTTGCGAAGCCTGACTATGCGAACGTTACCGGACTTTGTCAACCTACCCCGTTCGCCGGCTACGCGCACAATCAAGCGTCAGGTTGGTCAAGCCGTAGTGCTGACAATACTGCCAGAATCGGTCAAGGCTTTCGCCAGGCTGGCGGCCACCTGCATCAACGCCGCCGACGTATCTGCAACCTGCGCCTGAAGCGACATCACGGCCGTGGCCTTGGCCTCTTCAGACTGAAAAGACGCGGCCTGGGTAGCCGCCAATTGTTGCTGTTGCTCGGGCAGTTGCTCCTGCAGTTCCTGCAGGCGCTTGAGCAACATTTGCACCGCGACGCTTTGCTGGCTGCCAGCGCCTTCGGTTTTTTCACCCACCTGCGCGCCCTGCCCAAGGCTCACAGGCTTTTCTTCTTTCACTGGCACACCCGGCTGTTGCGCCGAGGTCGCGTCGCTCAAGGTGTCGACGGATTTCCCGCCGATATTGATCACCGCTGAATGGGGCAAACCGATCGTCAATGACATGTGAACTCCCTGGGCATGATTCTTCATTGAAGCATCGACCTGCCGGCGGGTTTCTTTAACGCCGATGTTTAAATTGGGTCCGTAATCCTTTCGGAATGCCGAATGAAAAACCCACGGATAATCGGAAAACCGGACAGAGCCGAGCGATCGCCGTTCAACCTTCCGTTTAAAACGATAAACAAATCAGTGTGTTACGAGTTATTTATGATTCCAGTTGTAACTGGTACGCGTCGTGCTTTTCTCCAGCACCCCAAAAGGTCCAGATCCCTTTGGGGCGCATCTAGATGAACCTGCATCGGCACCGTCACCACTAGAGAGAAAAATAATGACATCTGCTTTGAAAAACCTTCTCCCGGGCACCTTGGCCCTCCTGCTGCTCCTGCCCGCCGCCCTTCAGGCGAAAGAAGCCGAAACCCAACAGAAGCTGGCCAACGTCGTGGTCCTGGCCACCGGCGGCACCATCGCCGGCGCGGGCGCCAGCGCCGCCAACAGCGCCACCTACCAGGCGGCGAAAGTCGGCATCGAACAATTGATCGCCGCGGTTCCACAGCTTGGCCAACTGGCCAATGTCCGCGGCGAACAGGTCATGCAGATCGCCTCCGAAAGCATCACCAACGACAACCTGCTGCAGCTGGGCCGTCGCGTCGCCGAACTGGCGGACAGCAAGGACGTCGATGGCATCGTGATCACCCACGGCACCGACACCCTGGAAGAAACCGCCTATTTCCTCAACCTGGTGGAAAAAACCGACAAGCCGATCATTGTCGTGGGCTCCATGCGCCCGGGCACCGCAATGTCCGCCGACGGCATGTTGAACCTGTACAACGCCGTCGCCGTGGCCAGTAGCAAAGACGCGCGTGGCAAAGGCGTGCTGGTGACCATGAATGATGAAATCCAGTCGGGTCGCGATGTCAGCAAGATGATCAACATCAAGACCGAGGCGTTCAAAAGCGCCTGGGGTCCGCTCGGGATGGTGGTCGAAGGAAAATCCTACTGGTTCCGCCTCCCGGCCAAGCGCCACACCATGGACTCGGAATTCGACATCAAGACCATTGAAAGCCTGCCTGACGTCGAAATCGCCTACTCCTACGGCAACGTCAGCGACACCGCCTACAAAGCCCTGGCCCAGTCGGGCGCCAAGGCCATCATCCATGCCGGCACCGGCAATGGTTCGGTGTCTTCCCGGGTCGTTCCCACCCTGCAAGCCCTGCGCAAGGACGGGGTGCAGATCATCCGCTCTTCCCACGTCAATGCCGGCGGTTTCGTCCTGCGTAACGCCGAACAGCCTGACGACAAGTACGACTGGGTGGTGGCGCATGACCTGAACCCGCAGAAAGCCCGCATCCTGGCGATGGTCGCGCTGACCAAGACCAATGACAGCAAAGAGCTGCAACGGATGTTCTGGGAATATTGATTCGCCCTCGCCCGACCGACTCCGGTCGGGCACCTCTTTGGCCACTCGCCTCGCAGCACTTGCCTGACAAAAAACTCTCATCCCCCCTACACCAATCGGCAAAAACCACTGTCAGAGGATTCTCTTGAATTTTAAGCGGTTGCGAAAATGCCTACAGTTAAATACTGTATGCACGTACAGCTTAATAAGGATAATCCTGTGGACAGCACCTCCGCCTCACCAGACACCTATGTGCGCATGGGCCTGCGCGTTCAGAAAATCATCAATGGCCCTACTGCTCAGAAAGCCAGGGCCGCCCTGATCTTCCGCCTTCCAGACGAGCCCGTGGACGAGTGGGAACGCCTGCTCGAAGAAATCGACGAGAACGACAACGTCACTCTCGCCTATCGCGACGACGGTGGCGTGCAGATTTTCTGGGTAGTGCCGAAGGAAGACTGAGTCGATGAGTGTCCGTTTTTTTGCCTTGCTGTTCCTGGTGTTCGCCACGGGTGCCCAGGCCGATGCGCCACGCACCTTCAGCGAAGCCAAGAAAGTCGCCTGGAAGCTGTATGCGCCGCAATCCACCGAGTTCTATTGTGGCTGCAAATACACCGGCAACAAGGTGAACCTCGCAGCCTGCGGGTATGTGCCGCGCAAAAACGCCAAGCGCGCGGCACGCATCGAGTGGGAGCACATCGTTCCGGCCTGGCAGATCGGCCATCAGCGTCAATGCTGGCAGGAAGGAGGGCGTAAGAACTGTACGCGGTACGATCCGACCTACCAGAAGGCCGAGGCCGATCTGCACAACCTGGTGCCCAGCATCGGCGAGGTCAATGGTGACCGCAGCAACTTCAGTTTCGGCTGGCTGCCGGAGCAATCGGGGCAATACGGTTCGTGCCTGACCCAGGTCGACTTCAAGGCGAAAAAAGTCATGCCCCGCCCTTCCATCCGCGGCATGATCGCCCGGACCTATTTCTACATGAGCAAGCAATACGGTTTGCGCCTGTCGAAACAGGACCAGCAGCTGTACAAGGCCTGGGACAAGACTTACCCGGTGCAAGCCTGGGAACGCCAACGCAACCAGAGCGTGGCGTGCGTCATGGGGCGCGGCAACGAATTTGTCGGCCCGGTGGACATGAAAGCCTGCGGCTGAATACTCGCCGAACAAAACAAAGGCCCGGGGCTTCACACCCCGGGCCTTTGTCTTTCAGCCACCCACTTCAGCCTTTACTGAACCGTCGGGCGCTCCAGCACCAGCACTTCAATGTTCCGCTTTTTCGCCTTGATCAGCGCGGCGTTCACCTGCGCCTGCTTGGCCTCGGCTTCTTCCCTGGAGCTGTACGGCCCCATCAGAATCCGAGTCTTGCCGTTTTCCCTGATCACGTTGGACATGAAGCTGTGTTCGATCAGCCAGCCGCTGAGATCGCTGACGGCCTGAGGTGTTTCACCCCGCACTTCGAGGTCCCACTGTGGCCCCGATACCTGCGCCGCTGTTGCCGCCGCTGCAGGCTGCGGTTTTTGCGCTTCTTCGCGCTTGCCCTCACCGCATCCCGCCAGCGCCAATACCGCGATTGCCAAGACCATTTTGCGCACAGCGTTTCCCTCTGAATGCTTAAAGCGGGGGATTTTAGCATTCATGAATACTTAGCGAGTGCCGCAAAATGGACTCAAAACAACGAGAATGATAGTGGCGGCCTCTGTATAGTTACGCCTTGGGAATTAATGCTGCATCTGCGCGTCAGAAAGAGGCACCCAAACTGTGAGACTTCGCACTAATCTATACATAACACCGACCTCTGCACTGTCCGAATCAGGTGCCCCACAAAGCAATCAAGGAGAAGACCATGCTGATACTCACCCGCAAAGTCGGTGAAAGCATAAACATTGGTGATGACATTACGATCACCATCCTGGGCGTAAGCGGCCAGCAAGTCCGGATTGGCATCAACGCGCCCAAAGACGTCGCAGTGCACCGCGAAGAGATTTATCAGCGCATTCAGGCCGGCCTCACCGCCCCGGAAAAGCCACAAACCTGAATCCTGTCGCAGTCAGTAGCCAGCCCGTACGCCCCGCAACGACGGCTGGCTAAGATGCAAGCGCAACATCGCCTGCGCTTTAACCGAACCCCCTCGATCAGCCGAAAGCGATACCGCGCGCCATGCCGGTGGCCGCCACCATCATCAGCAACATCAGCACAGCTTCGATATGACTGATTCGTGCAAACAGCGTCGCACGCCAGGTATCGATAGCAGCGCCACGCGACCGTGCAACCCGCCATTTGATCAACGCCACCATCGGCGCAATTTCCAGTAACAGGATGAGCACGAACAACGTCATCTTGAGGTGGAACAACGGCTGGTGCAGGTAGTAATCCGTACCTTTTTCGAAGCCGCCAAAGGCCCGCATGCCGCCGGTAACCAGCAGCACAACCGCAGAAATGCCCCATAGGTTGTCTGCCATCAACACACTGCGAGCCTCTCCCGTGCCGATCGCCAGGCGCCGAAAAGCCGTGCCACGCGTCAGGACAGCCCAGAATCCAAGCGCAAACGCCAAAAGATGAACCGCTGCAAGCAACCAGTGAGTCAGCATCGGGAAACTCCTGTAAGGACCAAGTCGAATCAGCCTGTCAGTAGTAGCTCATCAATCAATGGATTGCACCTGCCGGACAACCTGCATTTTGTATCAAGGCCTCACCCGCACATTCGCTGCAAGCCCCGTAAAACGTGATGTTACACACCGACTAGACTCAAACATTCCAGTGTTGAGCCCCCGCAGGTACGCTCCCCAACGGCAGTCATTCCCACCAAATTGACCTTGAGTGCACAACATCATGTGTGAATCATGTGATTCAAACGCCGCAGCAAAAACCAATGAGCGCCGTCGCTTTCTTCGCCTTGCCGGATTAGGAGCAGGCGCCCTGTTATTGGCCGGCGCCCTGCCGAGCCGAATTGTTCAAGCAGCGGAGAAAAACGCCGCGCCACCAAAGCCGAAAAACGTCATCACCCCGGATGAGGCACTGAAAAGGCTGATGGAGGGCAACCAACGCTATGTCAGCGGAAACTCGGAAACCCACGACTTCAAGGATGAACGAGAAGCACTGGTTACCGGCCAGAACCCTTTTGTGGCGGTGCTGAGCTGCTCTGACTCGCGCATTGCACCGGAATACGCTTTCGATACCGCCCGGGGCGACCTTTTCGCCGTACGCCTGGCCGGCAACTTCGTCACGGACGAAGGCCTGGCAAGCCTTGAATACGGCGTGGCCGTGCTCGGCGCCCCGCTCATCCTGGTACTGGGCCATGAGCGCTGCGGTGCCATCGAGGCCGGCGTGAAAGCCGTCAAGGATCACACGGTGTTCCCCGGGAAGATCCCTGCACTGACGGATGCACTCAAATCCGCTATCGAGCAGGCAGGCAGTCATCCAGGTGACCTGGTTGAAAACGCGACCGTACAAAACATCAAGAACTCGATCGAGCGCCTCAAGCAAGCCACTCCCTTGCTGTCTGACGCGCTCGGCAGGGGCCAGTTGAAAATAGTGGGGGGCATTTATCGCCTGGCCACAGGCAAGGTCGAGCTGATTGCCTGAATCAATCAGCTACGGTGCCACTGCGCAGATGTGAAGAGCCCAGCGCGAAGGCTGGGCTCTGGTTATTTCCTGCAGTCCATCATCTTGTCCGCGAGCGCCCTGGCCCTTTCAATCAACAGATTCTGCCGGTCTTCATGCGTGGCCCCGCCTACGACGGGTGCCGTCAGGTTGCTTTCGGCAATCAACGCGGCGCAGAAATATTGATCCCACACAGCCTTGTGATCGGATGCCTGTCTGTTCACTTGGTCGGAGATCATAAACGACTCCTTCAGATGAGGTAACACTGCTTATCTTACGCCTGAGACCCCTGTCGCGCCCGTAGCGTTACAGGATCCAGCGCAGCAGGACATGGCTGGCAATCCATGGCGACGCCTCGACCACCGTCCACTGAAGCAAGAGGCAAATGGACAGGTAAGCCGCAAAGAACTTGATCATTGTCCGCCTCCTCATCACTCCCTCCCGCCTCGATGCAGCTTTGCCCGGTTGCCTGTCTTGCTTTGATGCAATTGGCTGCTGGCAGTTCAACCCGAGACGAACTGATTTTCATTCGGCTCGCGTCAACGCCACCTTCAAATGATAATATTTCTCAAGTGAGAATGAATGGCGAGGATGCCGAAGTCAATGAGGGAACGTTACGAGATCCATTTTGTGGCCAGTGGATCCAAGGAAGTCTCAACAAGGATGCGATTGAAAAAGCGGCAAGTCAGGGCATCAGCAACGTTCGATGGAACAAGGCCAGCCATACCATTGCCTGGAGCGAGCGAGCCAAGCTGAACAGGAATGTGGTGGGTTTGAAATACATTCAATAAGGCGGGGCTGCGCAACGCGTCGATTGGCGCTTGATTGCAGGCTTTGCATAGGCTTTTTAAATCGCAGACAACCAAAAAGGGCCCACCTTTCGGTGAGCCCTTCCAGACCGCCCAGCAGAGCGGATTTTGTTTGGTAGGCGCGATTGGACTCGAACCAACGACCCCCACCATGTCAAGGTGGTGCTCTAACCAACTGAGCTACGTGCCTGCTGTGAGGCGGCATTCTACGGAATTCCGGGAGGGTGTCAACACCTTTTTTCGCGCTAACCCTATGAATATGCAAAATATTTAATTTCGCTGCGGCAAAGAAGATTTTCCGGTGGCTGGCGGCGGTTTTTCAACTCGGGTAGGATCGACGCATTCGTTAAATTTATTAAACAGAGGCTGCAGGATGGCGAACACCCCTTACCCAGAGTCCTATTACGCCGCATCGGCCAATGCGGTGCCGCCGCGTCCGTCGTTGCAGGGTGAGGTCGAGACGGATGTGTGCGTGATCGGCGCCGGTTATACCGGGTTGTCCTCGGCGCTGTTCCTGCTGGAGCACGGCTTTCGGGTGACGGTGCTGGAGGCGGCCAGGGTCGGTTTCGGTGCGTCGGGGCGCAATGGTGGGCAGATCGTCAACAGCTATAGCCGCGATATCGATGTGATCGAGCGCACTGTCGGTCCGCGTCAGGCTCAGTTGCTGGGGCAGATGGCGTTCGAGGGCGGGCGGATCATTCGTGATCGGGTAGCCAGGTACAACATCCAGTGCGACTTGAAGGACGGCGGCGTATTTGCCGCCATCACTGACAAGCAGATGGGTCATCTGGAAGCGCAGAAGCGTTTGTGGGAGCGTTTCGGGCATACGCAGCTGGAGTTGCTGGATCAGCGCCGCATCCGCGAGGTGGTGGCTTGCGATCAATATATCGGTGGCATGCTCGACATGAGTGGCGGGCATATCCATCCGCTCAACCTGGCGCTGGGCGAAGCGGCGGCCGTGGAGTCACTGGGCGGCACTATTCATGAGCAGTCGCCGGCGGTGCGCATCGAGCGCGGTGCCAACCCGGTCGTGCACACGCCTCAGGGCAAGGTCAGGGCCAAGTTCATCATCGTGGCGGGCAACGCCTACCTGGGTAACCTGGTGCCGGAGCTGGCGGCCAAATCGATGCCTTGCGGCACGCAGGTGATCACCACGGAGCCCCTGGGCGATGAGTTGGCGAAAAGCCTGCTGCCCCAGGACTATTGCGTCGAAGACTGCAACTACCTGCTCGACTACTACCGCCTGAGCGGCGACAAACGTCTGATTTTCGGCGGCGGCGTGGTGTATGGCGCAAGGGACCCGGCGAACATCGAAGCGATCATTCGGCCGAAGATGCTCAAGGCGTTCCCGCAGCTCAAGGATGTGAAGATCGACTACGCCTGGACCGGAAATTTCCTGCTGACCCTGTCGCGCCTGCCTCAGGTCGGGCGACTGGGCGACAACATCTATTACTCCCAGGGGTGCAGCGGCCACGGCGTCACCTACACGCACCTGGCGGGCAAGGTCCTGGCCGAGGCATTGCGTGGTCAGGCCGAACGTTTCGACGCCTTTGCCGACCTGCCCCACTACCCGTTCCCGGGTGGCCAACTGCTGCGTACACCCTTTGCTGCACTTGGCGCGTGGTACTACGGATTGCGCGACAGACTCGGGTTCTGATGCCCTAAACAAAAAATGCCCGTGATACGGCAATGCTGTTCACTTAAGCATGGTGTTGTTAAGAACTGGATTGGGGGGGATATCCATTGCTGCGGTAACGGCCACTTATGGTTTCGCTCTTACAGCGAGTCACTTTTGGAAGAGCCCAAAAGTAACCAAAAGGCTCTTGCCCCACCACTCGGTGCCTCGCTGTGGCTCGGCATGCCCTCACTCCGGCATTGCTCCGTGGGTCGCCGCGATGGGCCGTCCCTGGCCCAGCGCGGCTAAACCGGCGTCCTGCCGGTTTACCCACTACGCAATGCCTGCGTTCGGCCATCGTGGTTTAACGGGGCGCCACGATCAAAAGCAAAGCGAGGCGGCCTGACAGCCGACCTGATTTTAAATGAGCACGTTCCCCTGTAGGAGCGAGCTTGCTCCCACAATTGGATCGTAGGCAGGTCCCTTAATCAGGTCGGCTGTCAGGCCGCCTCGCTTTTGCTTTGGCTTTTGATTTTCTTGCCCCATCGAGAGGCCGAGTGGAGGTTCTGCGCAGTGGGCCCCTGTAGGAGCAGCCGGTCGACGCTCGATTGCTCGCGAAAAACCTGAGAGCACCGCGGGGTGTCAGGCTCCCCGCGTCATCGTTGACCTCCATCGCGAGCAAGCTTGCTCCTACAGGCTTTTCCAAGTGACTCGCCGTAAGGGCGAAACCTTAGGTGGCCGTTACCGCAGGAATGGATATACACCTAATCCAAATATCCACCTGAAGCCCTCCAACCTAAAGTGAACAGCATTACCGTGATACGGGCATTTTTTTGTCTGTTCGAAAAGCTGTCAGCCGGCGATGGCGCGGTCCGCCGACAGTTTGCCGGCTCCTTCGATCAGCACCGCGATGCTGCCACCGAGCAACGCCAGGGCGAATTCATAGCCGTTGTTCGCCATGAACAGGCCATTGCTGATATGCACGGTAAAAATCGCCACCAGTGAAAGGAAGGTCAGGCCCAGCGCCGCCGGACGTACCAGCAAGCCGATGATCAAAGCCAGGCCGCCGAAGAACTCGGTGCCGCCCGCCAGCGTCGCCATCAGGTAGCCCGGCGCCAGGCCGATGCTTTCCATGTACTGCGCGGTGCCCGCCAGGCCATAGCCACCGAATGCGCCGAAGAGTTTCTGTGCACCGTGGGCAGCGAAGATGATGCCGACGAAAATCCGCAAAACGGTCAGGCCGTAGCCAGCGCGGGTAAACAAGACCTTGTTGATCAGTGTGCTCATGCTGTGACATCCCTTGAGAGTGTGTGTTGGTTGGCCGCTATATTAATCAGTAAATCTCATGTTAAAAGCGCAAATAATCCGCCATAACAATCAGTTTATTCGATCATTTACGCAGGGCAACTTTCTGCCCCTGGGGCTCCAACGACTCCCGCTCCCGATCGAACGCCAGGTAATACTTGTTCACGCTATTAACATAGCTGACAGGTCCCATTCCCACCTGCTCCATGGCGATGCGTTCGACCTGGAAAAACCACTGGTTGGGGTTCAACCCCCGTCGACGGGCCTCTGCGCGCATGCCTTGCACCCGCTCCGGCCCGATGTTGTAGGCCGCCAGCACAAAGGCCATGCGCTCGCGCTCATTGAGCTTGGGGCTGGCGAAGAACTTGCGGCGAATCATCGCCAGGTACTTGGCCCCGGCCTGCACATTGGCATCCAGTTCGTGAATGTTGCTCACACCGACACGCTGGGCCGCTGACGGCGTGATCTGCATCAGCCCGGTCGGTGCACCGCCACTGCGCGCCGCAGGTTGCAGGCCCGATTCCTTGAACGCCAGCGCCGCCAGGTTCAGCCAGTCCATGTCCTGGGCGGTTGCATGTTTTTGCAGCACCGGCCGCAGCTTTTCCAGGCGCTGGCGGTCAGCCTTGGCCAACGGATAGTGGACCTGGTAAAGGCGTCTATAGATGCGCAGAAACGCTACGTCCTGGTCCGACGGCTTTTTATAGCCCGCCAGGAAACGATCGATGCTGGCCCTCAGCATCGACGCGTCGCGGCGCACGAACCAGAACTCTTCGCCTGGCTCGCTGATCAGCACCTGGCGATCGATACGCAATTTCGGCAGGATCTTGCCCCAGCGTTCGGCAATCGGCTGCTCGACGATGGTCAGGTGAAAGATCCCTCCCTGGACCATCTCCAACACGTCCTCGACCGCCAGGCTTGGATCGACCCACTCGATCTTGACCGGCGGCAGTTTGTGCAGCGCCAGCTTCTGGTTGATCTGGCTGATGGCGTCACCGGCGGCGCTGCCGTTGGGCAGCGCCAGGGTTTTGCCCGACAGTTGTTCGAGTCGGGTGTAGCGACGCTCGCCCTTGATCCCCACCAGCACCAGCGGGATGTTACTGGCGACCGGTTCACTGCTGCTGACGGCGAAGCCCGGCTGCAGGTCGAGCAGCTCGCCGGGGGCCACCAGGTCGCCCTCCCCGCGCTGCAACGCACCGAGCAATTGATCCTTGGCTTTGGGAATGATCTTGAGGGTGATTTCCTGGCCATCCCGGGCGTGGCCATTGAGGTATTGCTCGAAAGCGCGCAGGCGATGGTATTCGACACCGATGGCTTGGCCCTGGACTTCGCCAGAGCTGTTACGGCTCTGGTTGACCAGCACGCGCAGCACACGACTGCTGCGGATGTCCGTGAGGTCACGGACCTTGGCGGCCGGCACGGCTTGCAGCGGCCCGGGCAGCCGCGCAACCGCCGACATCGGCAGCAACAGCGAGCAACACAGCAGTAGCAAAACCGAGGGACGAATCATCCACTCTCCGCAAAGAATTCAGGTCAACCACATGAATGATTTCATGCAATCAAGCGTCAGAAATAAAGCGCCTGAAGACGCTGGCAATGCGCGAAAGACTGGCACAATGATGGCATCGCCACCACCCAGACTTGTTCGCGACATTAAGAGACCGCCATAACCCGTTGTAGTTCTTGGCTTTTCTGATAAATCCAGAGCTCTGGTATGCTTTGCGGCCCTGGTCCGAGGTAGCACCATGCAACTCATCGATATCGGCGTCAACCTGACCAACCCCAGTTTCGCCGACAAGCACCAGGCCGTACTGGACCGCGCCTACGCCGCGGGGGTCTGCCAATTGGTGCTCACCGGCACCAATGTCGAGGGCAGCGAACAGGCGCTGGAGCTGTGCCGGCAACTGGACGAAACAGGTCAAAAGCTGTTCGCCACCGCCGGTATTCATCCCCACGCGGCCAGCGACTGGAATGCCGACAGCGCCCGTCGCCTGCGCAGCCTGCTGAAGGAGGCGAACATCGTGGCGGTCGGTGAATGCGGCCTGGATTTCAACCGCGATTTTTCACCGCGTCCGCAGCAAGAGAAAGTCCTCGAAGAACACCTGGCGCTGGCGGTCGAACTGCAAATGCCGGTGTTTCTGCACGAACGCGATGCCAGCCAGCGTCTGCTGGAAATCCTGCGTGACTATCGCGATCAGTTGCCGGCCGCCGTGGTGCACTGCTTCACCGGCGAACAGAAAGCGCTGTTCAGTTACCTGGACCTGGATTTACACATCGGCATCACCGGCTGGATTTGCGATGAGCGCCGTGGCACGCATTTGCATCCCTTGGTCAAGGAGATCCCGCGCGGGCGGTTGATGCTGGAGAGCGATGCGCCGTATCTGTTGCCGCGCAGCCTTCGCCCCAAACCGAAAAACGGTCGCAACGAGCCGGCGTATCTGACGGAAGTCTTGCGTGAGGTGGCCTTGCACCGCGGCGAAAGCCAGGAAGACCTGGCCGCCCACAGTACGGCTTGCGCGCGGGCGTTCTACGGGCTGCCCAGCGTGGATTGACCCGTTGAGTGAGCGCGGGCCCGGATTGGGCCCGCGCTGCCGTCTTAATGACTGCTGCGCAACATTTCCTTGGGCACGTACTTGCCGATCTCGAACTTGCCGATGGCCGCGCGGTGCACTTCATCCGGACCGTCCGCCAGCCGCAGGGTGCGCTGCATGGCATACATGTAGGCCAGCGGGAAATCGTTGGACACCCCTGCCCCGCCATGGATCTGGATCGCCCGGTCGATCACGCGCAAGGCAACATTCGGCGCCACCACCTTGATCTGCGCGATTTCACTCTTCGCCACTTTGTTGCCGACGGTGTCCATCATGTACGCCGCCTTGAGTGTCAGCAGGCGGGCCATGTCAATCTCCATCCGCGAATCGGCGATCTTGTCGATGTTGCCGCCCAGGCGTGCCAGAGGCTTGCCGAACGCCGTACGGTTCACCGAGCGCTTGCACATCAGTTCCAGCGCACGCTCAGCCATGCCGATCGAACGCATGCAGTGGTGAATCCGCCCCGGGCCAAGACGACCTTGAGCGATTTCGAAGCCGCGTCCTTCGCCCAACAGGACGTTTTCATACGGCACCCGGACATTTTCAAACAATACTTCGGCGTGGCCGTGGGGGGCGTCGTCATAGCCGAACACGGGCAACGGACGCAGGATTTTCACCCCGGGGGTGTCCACCGGCACCAGGATCATCGAGTGCTGCGCATGGCGCGGTGCGTCGGGGTTGCTCAGGCCCATGAAGATGAGGATCTTGCAGCGCGGATCGCAAGCACCGGAGGTCCACCACTTCTTGCCGTTGATCACCCACTCGTCACCGTCACGCACGGCACGGGCGGCCATGTTGGTGGCGTCGGAGGACGCGACGTCCGGTTCGGTCATGGCGAAAGCCGAGCGGATCTCGCCGCGCAGCAAGGGTTCGAGCCAGCGTTGTTTCTGTTCTTCGTTGGCGTAGCGCACCAGCACTTCCATGTTGCCGGTGTCCGGTGCCGAGCAATTGAACGGCTCGGGCCCCAGCAGCGAACGGCCCATGATTTCCGCCAGCGGAGCGTATTCGAGGTTGGTCAGGCCGGCGCCGAGCTCGGACTCAGGCAGAAACAAATTCCACAGGCCTTCTGCCTTGGCCTTGAGCTTGAGCTCTTCCATGATAGCCGTCGGCTGCCAGCGGTCGCCCTCGGCGACCTGGCGCTCGAAGACCGCTTCGGCGGGATAGACGTAGGTGTCCATGAACGCGGTCACGCGCTCACGCAGTTCTTGCACCTTGGGCGAATAAGCGAAATCCATGGCCAGCTCTACCTTTTCAACGGGTTTCAGAGGAGTTGTTCGTTCATGCAATCGATGCTAGAACAGCCATGAAAATTTACCTAGCCTATTCTCGGCGTGTATAAACATTCATCACCGATATATGATCGACTGATCGAGCCCACCTAAAACAAGAGTGCAGCGCAATGAATCTGAGCAAGGTCGACCTCAACCTTTTCATCGTCTTTGACGCGATCTACACCGAGGCCAACCTGACCCGCGCCGGGCAGATTGTCGGGATCACCCAACCTGCGGTATCCAACGCGCTGGCCCGATTGCGCGAGACGTTCAACGACCCGCTGTTCGTACGCACCGCCCAGGGCATGGTGCCTACGCCCATGGCGCAGAACATTATCGGCCCGGTGCGCAACGCGCTTTCGTTGCTGCGCGTGTCGGTGCAGGAAAGCCGCATCTTCAATCCCTTGCAGGCGGTCAAGACCTACCGCATCAGCATGACCGACCTCACTGAAGCTGTGATCCTGCCGCCGCTGTTCCAGCGCCTGCGCCGCCTGGCGCCGACCGTGATCATCGAAAGCTTCCTGTCCAAGCGGCGCGAGACCACCAAGGAACTGGCCGCTGGCCGACTCGACTTCGCCGTGGATGCACCACTCAACACCGACCCGCAGGTGCGCCACGTCAAGCTGATGGAAGATCGTTACGTGTGCGCCATGCGCAAGGGCCACCCGCTGGCGGGCAAGGAAAAACTCACCCTCGATGATTACCTGAGCCTGACCCACGTCCACATTTCCAGCCGTCGCAGCGGCCTGGGCTATGTTGACCTGGCCCTGGGCAAAATGGGTATCCAGCGCAAGATCGCCCTGCGCTCCCAGCATTACCTGATGGCCTCGCAGGTGCTGCAGCAGACCGATATGGTCATGACCGTGCCGGAACGCTTCGCCCGCCGTAACGACCTGCACGCCTTTTATCTGCCGGTCAACGATGTGCCGCCGGTGGAAACCCACCTTTACTGGCACGAAAGCACTGACCAAGACCCGGCGAACCGCTGGATGCGCGAGCAGATGATCGAGTTGTGCCAGCAGGTGACGGCGCAGGAGAAGAAGCTGGACACGGTGTGAGGCGTTACACCGCGTTATCGTTCTTCGCGAGCAAGCCCGCTCCCACACTTAATCTTTGCTGAACACGGTATTTGTGTTCGACGCAAATCAAAGGTGGGAGCGGGCTTGCTCGCGAAGAGATCAGCAAGAACACCCAAAACTCACGCCCCTTGACGTAAACGTCAACCTGCCATTAGCTTAGCGCATGACTTTTTGCGAGCGCGCCCATGAGCAGCCAGACCTACAGCATTTCCGACCTCGCCCGCGAGCTCGACATCACCACCCGGGCCATTCGCTTCTATGAGGAACAAGGCTTGCTCAGCCCCGAGCGGCGTGGCCAGGAACGCATCTACTCACCCCGCGACAAGGTCAGCCTCAAGCTGATCCTGCGGGGCAAGCGCATCGGCTTTTCCCTGGCCGAATGCCGCGAGCTGATCGAGCTCTACGATCCGTCCAGCGGTAACACCAAGCAACTGCACAGCATGCTGGCAAAAATCAGCGAGCGCCGGGAACAGCTGGAACAGCAGCTGCTGGACATCGAACAGATGAAACTGGAGCTCGATACCGCTGAAGAGCGTTGTGTGCAAGCGCTGGAACAAACGCTCAAGAGTCAGGAATCTGTGTAGGAGCGAGCTTGCTCGCGATGGATGTCAGGGCACCGCGTGCATTCAGACTGCCCTCGTTGCCGTTGACGTCCTTCGCGAGCAAGCTCGCTCCTACAAGGGTCTATGAACAATTAGAACAGGTCCAATCCCATGTCCCTCCCTACCCACGTACGCCTGGTCGAAGTCGGCCCCCGCGACGGTCTGCAAAATGAAGCCCAACCCATCAGCGTTGCCGACAAGGTGCGACTGGTCGATGCGCTGACGGCTGCGGGCCTTGGCTATATAGAAGTCGGCAGCTTCGTTTCGCCCAAGTGGGTGCCGCAGATGGCGGGCTCTGCCGATGTCTTCGCGCAAATCCAGCGCAAACCCGGCGTCACCTACGGCGCCCTCGCCCCCAACCTGCGCGGCTTTGAAGATGCCCTCGCCTGCGGGGTCAAGGAGGTCGCCGTATTCGCCGCCGCGTCGCAAGCGTTTTCCCAGCGCAACATCAATTGCTCGATCAGCGAAAGCCTGGAGCGCTTCGTTCCGATCATGGATGCCGCCAGGCAGCATGGCGTCAGTGTGCGCGGTTACGTGTCCTGCGTGCTGGGCTGCCCCTATGAAGGTCACGTCGCACCGGAACAGGTAGCGCATGTGGCCCGCGAGCTCTACGCCATGGGCTGTTACGAGGTTTCGCTGGGCGACACCATCGGCACCGGCACCGCAGGCGCCACGCGCAGGATGTTCGAGGTGGTGTCGGCCCAGGTGCCGCGGGACAAACTGGCCGGGCACTTCCACGACACCTATGGCCAGGCCATGGCCAACATCTATGCCAGCCTGCTGGAAGGCATCTCGGTGTTCGACAGTTCCATTGCCGGTCTCGGCGGCTGCCCTTATGCCAAGGGCGCCAGCGGTAACGTGGCCACCGAGGACGTGGTTTACCTGCTCAATGGCCTCGGGATTGAAACCGGGATCGACCTGGATGCACTGATCCTGGCCGGCCAGCAAATCTGCGATGTACTGGGACGACCTACCGGTTCGCGCGTGGCCAAGGCGCGTAGCGCACATTGATGCGTGCGGGTGTGTCGAGGTGTTACCGCAACCACCTGAATGTGGGCGCAAGCGAGTAACACGGAAACAAAATGTAGGGTTTTCCCTGAAGCCGAAAACCCTACAAAAACTCAAGTGCTTGTTTTTAAAGGGTTTTTAAAAGTTGGCACGGCTCCTGCTATATCTATCGCATAACAAGAATAAAAAAATTGGCGACACCCCTAATAAAAACAAGACGTAACGACTCTGACATAACAAAAACAACACGGCAGAGACGCAGCTAACAGATTTTTTTGGAGAGGATGTGCTTTTCAGGGTGCTTTTCGGAGTTACCCGCAACCGGGCAGAGAATAATAAAACTACCTTCAGGTAGCTCCCGAACTGGTTGGATCGCTCAGCGAAAAAGTAGATCAGCGCTCAAAAAAATACGTTTGCTCTTGATCCCGGATGGGGATCGACAAAAACAGCGGTAAAGGGTCAACGGTCACCAAAAACAAAAACAGACCGCCCCTCAATAATAAAAAAAGAGCAGCGCAACGAAAATTAAAGGGGAGCTTCGGCTCCCCTTTGTGCTGTCTGGCGTTTGAGATTTCCACGGCCCTGTGTAGGAGCGAGCTTGCTCGCGAAGGTCGTCAACGATAACGCGCTCATTCTGGATCAACGCGACACTCTTGAGTTCTTCGCGAGCAAGCTCGCTCCTACAAGGGAATGAGTCAGGCCTTATTGCTACGCAACTCCTCAATGCTGATCTCGCGCATCCGGAATTTCTGGATCTTGCCCGTCACCGTCATCGGAAACTCTTCCACGAACTTGAAATGACGCGGTGTCTTGAAGTGCGCGATGCGCTCCTTGCACCAGGCTTGCAGCTCCTGCTCGGTGGCACTGTGACCGGGGTGGAACTTGATCCAGGCGACGATCTCTTCACCATAACGCGAGCAAGGAATGCCGATCACCTGCACATCGGCCACTGCCGGGTGGGTGAAGAAGAATTCCTCCAGTTCGCGCGGATAAATGTTCTCGCCGCCGCGGATGATCATGTCCTTGTTGCGCCCGGCAATGCACACGTAGCCCTCCTCATTCATGCTCGCCAGGTCACCGGTGTGCATCCAGCCGGCCTGGTCGATCGCCTCAGCCGTGCCTTGCGGGTTGTTCCAGTAGCCGAGCATCACACTGTAGCCGCGGGTACACAGCTCACCGATGGTGCCACGGGGCACC
This sequence comes from Pseudomonas putida, assembly GCF_028682635.1. Lineage (GTDB taxonomy): Bacteria > Pseudomonadota > Gammaproteobacteria > Pseudomonadales > Pseudomonadaceae > Aquipseudomonas > Aquipseudomonas putida_AE. Next base: position 98,026 of record NZ_JANHLK010000019.1, read on the forward strand.
AGGTTGCCGGCCTCGTCGACGATCTTGCTTTCCAGCTGTGGCTGGGTACGGCCGACCGTGGTCACGCGCAATTCCAGGTCGTCCGACGGACCGGTCTGCAACGACACCGGGCTGGTCTCGGTCATGCCGTAGGCAATCTGCACTTCGCTCATGTGCATTTCGCTGATGACCCGGCGCATGACCTCGATCGGACAGGTGGCACCGGCCATGATCCCGGTGCGCAGGCTCGACAGGTCGAAATCGGCGCGCTGGGGTTGATCGAGCATGGCGATGAACATGGTCGGCACGCCATACAGCGCGGTGGCCTGTTCTTCGGCGACGGTGCTGAGGGTCAGCAGCGGATCGAACGCGTCATTGGGGTAGATCATGGTACTGCCGTGGGTGATGCAGCCGAGGTTGCCCATGACCATGCCAAAGCAGTGGTACAACGGCACCGGGATCACCAACCGGTCGCAGGCCGTAAGGCCCAGGCTTTCGCCGACCATGTAGCCATTATTGAGAATGTTGTAGTGGCTGAGGGTCGCGCCCTTGGGGAAGCCGGTGGTGCCGGAGGTGTACTGGATGTTCACCGCCTGATCGAAATGCAGACTGTTTTGACGTTCGTGCAATTGTTCGACCGATACGCTGCCCGCCAGCTCGCTCAGTTGCGACCATGGCAGGAAACCGATTGGAGGCTGCGCATCAAGACTGATGACCCCGCGCAAATCCGGCAGGCGCTCGCTGTGCAATTTGCCGATGGCTTGCTCCGCCAGCTCCGGCACCAGGCCCTGCAGCATGGCGTGATAGTCGGAAGTCTTGAACGCCCCGGCACTGACCAACCACTGGCAGCCGGACTGTTTCAACACGTATTCGAGTTCGGAGCTGCGGTAGGCCGGGTTGATGTTGACCAGGATCACGCCGATTTTCGCCGTGGCAATCTGCGTGACGCACCACTGGGCGCAGTTTGGGGCCCAGATGCCCAGACGGTCGCCGGCCTGCAGGCCCAGCGCCAGCAGCGCCCTGGCCTGCAGGTCTGCCGCATCCGCCAGTTGCCGCCAGGTGTAGCGCAGCTGTTGATGGCGCACCACCAGCGCCTCCCCGTCCGGGTACTGCGCGACGGTATTGTCGAACGCCTGGCCGATGGTCATCGCCAGCAAGGCTTTGTCCTGGGAACCACGGGTGTAACTGCGTTGCGGGCTTGCACTGGGTTGATCCATGACGACCCCTATTGTCTTTATTAATGGGCTGCGAATGGTCCCCTGCAGGAGCTGGCTTGCCAGCGAAAAGGCCGGCACGTTCTACACTGATGTCGACAGATCCGACGCCTTCGCGGGCAAGCCCGCTCCTACAGGTTTCAATGCCCCTACTCTCGCTCAAGTTGACGTTAACGTAAAGGGCGATTGACAGCCTTTCGTCACAGGTTTACGTTAACGTAAAGGTGAGAGCTGAAACACCGCCCTCCCCACCCTACAAAAAAGCCAAAAGGTGCCCCATGAGCTACCCATCCCTGAACTTTGCCCTCGGTGAAACCATCGACATGCTGCGCGATCAGGTCCAGTCCTTCGTCGCCAAAGAGATCGCCCCGCGCGCTGCTCAGATCGACATCGACAACCTGTTCCCCGCCGACCTGTGGCGCAAATTCGGCGACATGGGCCTGCTGGGCATTACCGTACCGGAAGAATACGGCGGTGCCGGCCTGGGTTACCTGGCGCACGTGGTCGCGATGGAAGAAATCAGCCGTGGCTCGGCCTCGGTGGCCCTGTCCTATGGCGCCCACTCCAACCTCTGCGTCAACCAGATCAACCGCAACGGCAACCACGAGCAGAAAGCCAAGTACCTGCCGAAGCTGATCAGCGGCGAACACATCGGCGCCCTGGCCATGAGCGAACCGAACGCCGGTTCCGACGTGGTCTCGATGAAACTGCGCGCCGACAAGCGTGGCGACAAGTACGTGCTCAACGGCAGCAAGACCTGGATCACCAACGGCCCGGATGCCAACACCTACGTGATCTACGCCAAGACCGACCTGGAAAAGGGCCCCCACGGCATCACCGCGTTCATCGTCGAGCGCGACTGGAAAGGCTTCAGCCGCAGCAACAAGTTCGACAAGCTGGGCATGCGCGGCTCGAATACCTGCGAGCTGTTCTTCGATGACGTCGAAGTGCCGGAGGAGAACATCCTCGGCGTGCTCAACGGCGGCGTGAAAGTGCTGATGAGCGGCCTCGACTACGAACGTGTCGTGCTGTCCGGCGGCCCGACCGGGATCATGCAGGCCTGCATGGACCTGATCGTGCCGTACATCCACGACCGCAAGCAGTTCGGCCAGAGCATCGGCGAGTTCCAACTGATCCAGGGCAAGGTCGCCGACATGTACACCCAGCTCAACGCCAGCCGCGCTTATCTCTATGCGGTAGCCCAGGCCTGCGAGCGCGGCGAAACCACCCGCAAGGACGCTGCCGGTGTGATCCTCTACAGCGCCGAACGCGCCACGCAAATGGCCCTCGACGCGATCCAGATTCTCGGCGGCAACGGCTATATCAACGAATTCCCGGCTGGTCGTCTGTTGCGTGACGCCAAGCTGTACGAAATCGGCGCCGGCACCAGTGAGATCCGTCGCATGCTGATCGGGCGTGAACTGTTTAACGAGACGAAATGAATTTCGTCAGCTGCAAGCGGCAAGCTTCAAGCCACAAGTAGAAGCGATCCTCTTGCAGCTTGTAGCGTGCCGCTCAAAGCTGCTTACGGAGTAAGCCATGATCCTACATACCCAGCTCAACCCCCGTTCGGCGGAGTTCGCCGCCAACAGCGCGGCGATGCTCAAACAGGTCGACGCCCTGCACACCCTGCTGGCCCAAGTGGCGCAAGGTGGCGGCCCGAAAGCGCAAGAGCGCCACACCTCCCGGGGCAAACTGCTGCCCCGCGAGCGCATCAACCGCTTGCTCGACCCGGGTTCGCCGTTTCTGGAAATCAGCCAGCTGGCGGCCTACGAGGTGTACGGCGAAGACGTGCCCGCCGCTGGCGTGATTGCCGGGATCGGCCGGGTGGAAGGCGTCGAATGCATGATCGTCGCCAACGATGCCACGGTAAAAGGTGGCTCGTACTACCCGCTGACGGTGAAAAAGCACCTGCGCGCCCAGACGATCGCCCAGCAAAACCGCCTGCCGTGCATCTACCTGGTGGACTCTGGAGGCGCCAACCTGCCGCGCCAGGACGAAGTATTTCCGGACCGAGAGCACTTCGGCCGGATCTTCTTCAACCAGGCCAACATGAGCGCACAGGGCATCCCGCAGATTGCCGTGGTCATGGGCTCCTGCACCGCGGGCGGTGCCTACGTACCGGCCATGGCCGACGAGGCCATCATGGTGCGCGAGCAAGCGACGATCTTCCTCGCCGGCCCACCGCTGGTGAAAGCCGCGACGGGCGAAGTGGTCAGTGCCGAGGACCTTGGCGGGGCCGACGTGCACTGCAAGATTTCCGGTGTGGCCGACCATTACGCCGAAAGCGATGAACACGCCCTGGCCCTGGCCCGGCGCAGCGTCGCCAATCTCAACTGGCGCAAACAGGGTGAAGTGCAGCAACGCACCCCGATCGCCCCGCTCTATGCCAGCGACGAGCTGTATGGCGTGGTGCCGGCCGATGCCAAGCAACCGTTCGACGTGCGTGAAGTCATCGCGCGGCTGGTGGACGGTTCGGTGTTCGACGAATTCAAGGCCCTGTTCGGGACTACATTGGTGTGCGGCTTTGCCTACCTGCACGGTTATCCGATCGCCATCCTCGCCAACAACGGCATCCTGTTCGCCGAAGCGGCACAGAAAGGCGCGCACTTCATCGAGCTGGCTTGCCAGCGCGGTATCCCGCTGCTGTTCCTGCAAAACATCACCGGCTTCATGGTCGGCCAGAAATACGAAGCCGGCGGCATCGCCAAGCACGGCGCGAAACTGGTGACCGCGGTGGCCTGCGCCAAGGTACCGAAGTTCACCGTGATCATCGGCGGCAGCTTCGGTGCCGGGAACTACGGCATGTGCGGCCGGGCCTACGATCCGCGCTTCCTGTGGATGTGGCCGAATGCGCGCATCGGTGTGATGGGTGCCGAACAGGCGGCCGGCGTGCTGGTGCAGGTCAAGCGCGAGCAGGCCGAACGTGCCGGCCACGGTTTCAGCGCCGAACAGGAAGCCGAGATCAAGCAACCGATCCTCGACCAGTATGAAGAGCAGGGTCACCCCTACTACTCCAGCGCGCGCCTGTGGGATGACGGCGTCATCGACCCGGCCCAGACCCGCGACGTGCTGGCACTGGCCTTGTCCGCGTCGTTGAACGCGCCAATCGAACCGAGCCGCTTCGGCGTGTTCCGGATGTGATCCGAACCTGTAGGAGCGAGCTTGCTCGCGAAGGACGAAAGGGCAACGCGTTTACCCGGTAAGCACGCGTTATCGTTGACGACCATCGCGAGCAAGCTCGCTCCTACAGGGACAGAGTTGTGGAGACGGATGAATATGAGCGACTTCAATACCCTCGAACTGCTGACCGACCCACGTGGTTTTGCCACGCTGTGGCTCAGCCGTGAAGAAAAGAACAACGCCTTCAACGCCGAGATGATCCGCGAACTGATCCTCGCCCTGGACAAGGTGGCCAGCGATGCCAGCCTGCGATTCCTGATCGTGCGCGGTCGTGGCAAGCATTTCAGCGCCGGTGCAGACCTCGCCTGGATGCAGCAATCGGCGGAACTCGACTACGCCACCAACCTCGACGACGCCCGGGAACTGGCGGAGCTGATGTACAACCTGGCCAAGCTGAAAATCCCGACCCTGGCGGTGGTGCAAGGTGCAGCCTTCGGCGGCGCGCTGGGCCTGATCAGTTGCTGCGACATGGCCATTGGCGCCGATGACGCGCAGTTCTGCCTGTCGGAAGTGCGCATCGGCCTGGCGCCGGCGGTGATCAGCCCGTTCGTGGTGCAAGCCATCGGCGAACGCGCGACGCGGCGCTATGCCCTGACCGCCGAACGTTTCGGCGGGCAACGGGCACGGGAACTCGGCCTGCTGTCGGAGAGTTACCCAATCGCCGAGCTGGAACAGAAAATCCAGCAGTGGATCGACAACCTGCTGCTCAACAGCCCGGCCGCCATGCGCGCCAGCAAGGACTTGCTGCGGGAAGTCGGCGACGGCTCGTTGACCCCGTCCCTGCGTCGCTACACCGAGAACGCCATCGCCCGCATCCGCGTCAGTCCCGAAGGCCAGGAAGGCCTGCGCGCCTTTCTGCAAAAACGTCCGCCGAGCTGGCAAGCTGCAACCACCACCAAGGAGCCGCGTTGATGAGCGCACCTGTCCTCACTACCCTGCTGGTGGCCAACCGCGGCGAAATCGCCTGCCGGGTGATGCGCACCGCCAAGGCCCTGGGCCTGACCACCGTGGCCGTGCACAGTGCCACCGACCGCGATGCCCGGCACAGCCGTGAAGCCGATATCCGCGTCGACCTCGGTGGCAGCAAGGCCGCCGACAGTTACCTGCAGATCGACAAACTGATCGCCGCCGCCAAGGCCAGCGGTGCCCAGGCGATACACCCCGGCTACGGCTTTTTGTCCGAGAACGCCGGGTTCGCCCGCGCCATCGAAGCGGCCGGCCTGATCTTCCTCGGTCCGCCCGCCTCGGCCATCGACGCCATGGGCAGCAAATCCGCGGCCAAGGCCTTGATGGAAACCGCCGGCGTGCCGTTGGTGCCGGGCTACCACGGTGAAGCCCAGGACCTCGAGACCTTCCGCGCCGCCTGCGAACGCATCGGCTATCCCGTGCTGCTCAAGGCCACGGCCGGCGGCGGCGGCAAGGGCATGAAAGTGGTCGAGGACGTCAGCCAGCTGGCCGAAGCCCTGGCCTCGGCCCAGCGCGAAGCACAATCGTCGTTCGGCGATTCGCGGATGCTGGTGGAGAAGTACCTGCTCAAACCCCGTCACGTGGAGATCCAGGTGTTCGCCGATCAACACGGCAACTGCCTGTACCTCAACGAGCGCGACTGCTCGATCCAGCGTCGGCACCAGAAAGTCGTCGAAGAAGCACCAGCGCCAGGCCTGAGCCCCGAACTGCGCCGCGCCATGGGTGAGGCGGCCGTGCGTTCGGCGCAGGCCATCGGTTATGTCGGAGCCGGCACCGTGGAATTCCTGCTCGATGCCCGCGGCGAGTTCTTCTTCATGGAGATGAACACGCGCCTGCAAGTCGAACACCCGGTGACCGAAGCCATCACCGGCCTCGACCTGGTGGCCTGGCAGATCCGCGTAGCCCGTGGCGAAGCCTTGCCGATGACCCAGGATCAGGTGCCGCTGAACGGTCACGCGATTGAAGTGCGCTTGTACGCCGAAGATCCGGGCAATGACTTCCTGCCTGCGACCGGTCGCCTGGAGCTGTATCGCGAATCCGCGCCGGGTGCGGGTCGCCGGGTGGACAGCGGTGTTGAAGAAGGCGACGAGATCTCGCCATTCTACGACCCGATGCTCGGCAAGCTGATTGCCTGGGGCGAAGACCGTGAACAGGCGCGCTTGCGCTTGCTGAGCATGCTCGATGAATTCGCCATCGGCGGGCTCAAGACCAACATCAACTTCCTGCGACGGATCATCGGCCACCCGGCGTTTGCCCAGGCCGAACTCGATACCGGATTTATCCCCCGTTATCAGGAACAACTGCTGCCACAGCCCGCGGCGCTCAGCGACGAATTCTGGCAAGCCGCCGGCCAGGCCTTTGCCCAGAGCCTGCCCAGCACGTCGCGTGTCGATGACCCGAGCTCGCCATGGGCGATCGGCAACGGCCTGCGCGCCGGCCTGCCCGCGCAAATCACCCTGCACCTGAGTTGCGAGGGCCAGGACCGCGCCTTGACCCTGGGCAACCCGCAGTCCCATAGCGCACGACTCACCGGCGAGCAATTGCTGACCGAACACGACGGCGTGCGCCGCCAGCACCGGGCGATCCGCCGGGGTGACTACCTTTACCTGCAATGGGAAGGCGAGCTGCGCCGCATCGAGACCTACGACCCGATCACGGCCGTTGAAGCCAGTCACAGCCATCACGGCGGCCTCACCGCGCCCATGAATGGCAGCATCGTGCGCGTGCTGGTGGAGGCCGGGCAAACGGTCGAAGCCGGGGCGCAACTGGTGGTGCTGGAGGCCATGAAGATGGAGCACAGCATCCGCGCGCCCCACGCCGGTGTGGTCAAGGCGCTGTATTGCCAGGAAGGCGAGATGGTCAGCGAAGGCAGTGCGCTGGTCGAACTGGAAGAAGCCTGACAGCCAGGCCGGCCGTGCGCATGGCGCGGGCCGGCCGGGCTAGAACTTCACGGTGGCCTGGACCACCACGCCGATGATTCGGCATTCTTCGCTGAACAGGCTTTTCGGGTATGTTGGATTGAGCGGGACCAGGTAACGCTGCCCGCCCTCTTCGCTCAACTTGCGGAAAATCGCCTCGCTGCTGTCAGGCCATTGCGCGATCACCAGTTTGCCCGGCACCGCTTCCACATCCGGGTCCACCAGGATCAACATGCCCTCGGCCACGCTGGGGCCACTGGGTGCGGTCATCGCATCACCCACCACGGTCAACCAGAACGCCGCGCCTCGGGCGTGGTAGTCGGACAGTTCGAAACGGTACGGCGCCTGCTCTCCATCGCGCACCTGCGCGGTGTCCCGCCAGTCACTGACCGGGTAGCGAAAGTACGGGTTGTACTTTTGCGTCAGGCAAACCTCATCATCCTGTTCGTGCGCAGGCTCGCGAATCACCAGCGCCACTTCGAGAAAGTCCAGGCCCAGCGCCTGCAGGACTCGATTCATGTCGTCGATGCCGGGCTGACGGCGTTTGGTCAACCAATGCCCGATGCCGCCCTGGGACATCCCGAGGCGGTCGGCGAGTATTTCCTGAGTGATCTTGAGTTCACTCATCTTGGCCTTGACCAATTCTATCCATTTATCCATGTGCGGCACGATACGTGGCGGCCCTCGCCCGGCAAAACACAAAATGTATTATTAATACTATTGTCACAAATACGTAACGTATTAGGATGAGATCACGGACCTGAATTTATCACGGAGCTCGCCTTGATCATGAATCCACCCAGCAACGACTTGCCCGACGTGCAAATCGATACGTCCCTCCACACTCCCCAGGGCTCTGCCGCCGCACAGCGCGCGCTGGATTATTACTTGAAACCAGCTGTTGCAGAGGAAGGCGTGCAGGAGCATTGGTTTGACGTAAACCGTAACATCAGCATCGAGGAAGCCCTGGTGCATGCTTCCGGGCTGCTACGTTGCGCCGCCGCCACTGCCTACGAGTCAGCCAGTCACCTGCACGGTGCGCATCGGGACCTGGCGCTTTCGACCGTGCACATGATCGACATGGCAAAGGCAATGTTGAACCGTTCCCTGGAGGGTGGCAGGAATGGCTAGCAGGTAGGTGCCGAACAGAAGGACAGGAAAGAGTTTTCCTGACGCGCAGACAAAATCGTTTGACTTGCAAACGAGAATGATTATTATTGCATCAGCTGGTCGCGAGATCAGTCGATGGACCAGGTGACCTTAGGTCGGTCTCCTGGACTATCTCCTCATCAGGCTAATCACGGTTTTTGACCCGGCTTTTTGCCGGGTCTTTTTTTGCCAGTTTTCTGGCTTATGGCTTCAGGCTAATGAAGTCTTGATGTGTCGCAAATTCGATGGCGCGGATCATATCAAAAGAACATCAGTTGGCAAGAGAAGCCTTGTGGCATTGGGGCAAAGTAATGGCAAATAGCACTTGAGAATCAATCGCATAATCTCTAAGCTGCGACGGCGTCAGGGAGGACGCCCCCCCCCTTCAGGCCATCAATACACGGCTATATGCGAGTCCGCACGCGGCTCGGTCCCGCCACACAACACACCGGTTTCAGGGTCGCGCAGGATGATCTGTCCACGCCCGTAACTCGTGCGATCGCACACCACCTGCACTTCGTGCCCGCGCCGTGCCAGTGCCGCCGCCATGTCTCGCGAAGCGTCCTGCTCGATGCCCACCTTCATTTCGCCCAACCACTGCCAGCGCGGTGCATCCAGGGCCGCTTGTGGGTTCAGCCCGAAATCCACCAGGTTCATGACCATCTGCACATGCCCCTGCGGCTGCATGTAGCCGCCCATCACGCCGAAAGGTCCCAGCGCCTCACCGTTCTTGCTGAGAAACCCGGGAATGATGGTGTGGAAGGTCTTTTTCCCGGGTGCCAGGCAATTGGCGTGAGCGGGATCAAGACTGAACTCCTCACCGCGGTTTTGCAGGGCGATGCCGCTGTCCGGCAACACCACGCCGGAACCGAAACCGTGATAATTGCTCTGGATGAATGAAACCATGTTGCCGTCGGCGTCGGCGGTGGCCAGGTAGACGGTGCCACTGGCATGGGGGTCTCCCGGTTGTGGTGCCACCGCGCGTTCACCGATCTGTGCCCGGCGATGGCTGGCGTAGGCGTCGCTCAGCAGGTCGTCCACGGCGACCCGCATGTGCTGCGGGTCTGTGATGTAGTGCAGGCCATCGCTGTAGGCGAGTTTCATGGCTTCGAGCTGACGGTGCCAGGTCTGCTGGCTGTCACGGTGGTCGAAATCGAAACCCTCGAGAATCTTCAGCGTCATCAGGGCCACGAGTCCCTGGCCGCTCGGTGGAATCTCCCAGACGTCGACGCCGCGGTAGTTGACCTTGATCGGCTCGACCCACTGGGCGCGGTAGTCTTGCAAATCACTGGCGCGCAGATAGCCGCCCGTGGCGCGCGAATGGGCATCCAGGCGTTGCGCCAGCGCCCCGCGATAAAAGCTTTCGCAACCGGTGGCCGCCAGTTCACTCAAGGTGCCGGCTTGGGCCGGGTTGCGGAACAGTTCACCTGCGCGCGGTGCGCGGCCGTCAATCAGAAAGGTTTCGAACCAGCTTTCCAGCACCTCGTTACGATCCGGGGTGAAGTCTTCCAGCGCGGTTTGCCACTGCAGCGCAACCACCGGCGACACTGGAAACCCATCCCGCGCCAGGCTGATCGCTGGCTGCAACACATCAGCAAAGGGCAGACGACCGAAACGCGTGGACAACTCTGCCCAGGCGGATGGACAGCCCGGCACGGTCACGGGCGTCCAGCCATGCAACGGCATCTTTTCATGACCGGCCGCCTTCACCGCCTCGATGCTCAGACCCTGCGGGGCCGCACCGTTGGCGTTCAGACCGTGCAGCTTGTTTTGCGTCCAGACCAACGCGAAGGCGTCGCCGCCGATCCCGCAACCGGTGGGTTCGACCACCGTCAGGGCCGCGGCCGTGGCGATGGCGGCATCGATGGCATTGCCACCGCGACGCATCATTTCAATCCCGGCTTCGGCGGCCAATGGCTGCGACGCGGCGACCATGCCGCGTTTGGCGAAGACACTTTGACGTTGTGAGGCGTAGGGGTACTCATGGGCAGAAAAATTGAACATGGCAGGACTCACACAAATTTGTTTGATGGACTCAAAGCACGCGGCTCAGAAAGGCACGGGTGCGGGCATGCCTGGGCTGGCTGAAGATCTGTTCAGGCGGCCCCTGCTCGATCAGCTCACCTTGATCGAGCACCACCACCCGGTCGGCCACTTCCCGGGCAAAACCCATTTCGTGGGTGACCACGACCATGGTCATGCCCTCCTCGGCCAGCTCCTTCATCACTTGCAAGACTTCGCCCACCGTCTCCGGGTCCAGGGCGCTGGTGGGCTCGTCGAACAACATCGCCTGGGGTTTCATGGCCAGCGCCCGGGCAATGGCCACCCGCTGCTGCTGGCCACCGGACAACATCGACGGATAGTGATCGGCCTTTTCCGCCAACCCGACGCGCTTGAGCAGCGCCCTCGCCTGTTCCAGCGCCGCCGTGCGCGACACACCGAGCACCTGGATCGGCGCTTCGATGATGTTTTCCAGGGCCGTCATGTGCGGGAACAGGTTGAAACGCTGAAACACCATGCCGATGTCCCGGCGCTGGCGGGCAATGTTGCGTTCCGAGTCCCGGGCCAGGCTGCCATCGGCCCGGGTGCGGTAGCCCATGGGCCGACCGCCGACGCGGATCTGCCCGGATTGAATCTCTTCCAGCAGATTGATGCAGCGGATAAAGGTGGTTTTGCCGGAACCGGAAGCGCCGATCAGCACCACCACTTCACCGCGTTTCACTTGCAGTGAAATGCCCTTGAGAATTTCCAGGTCACCGAAAGACTTGTGAATATCCAGCGCCTCGATGACCAGCTCTTCACTCATGCGCGCCATCTCAACGCCCCCTCAACAGTTTCATGGTGTTGCGGCCGAACATCCGGCTGGCAGCCGGTGCCGGACGATCAGACTGGCCGAAACGTTGTTCCAGCCAGCGCTGGAAAAAGCCCCACAACGTGGTCAATGCCAGGAAGTAGATGGCCACGACCAGGTACAACTCGAACACCCGGAACGTCGCCGAGGTCACCATTTGTGTACTGAGCAGCAATTCCTGCACCCCGATGACGCTGACCAGCGTGGTGTTTTTCAGCATCACGTTGAACTCGTTGCCCAGCGGCGGCACGATCACCCGGAACGCCTGGGGCAGGACGATGCGCCGCATCAACTTGGCAAAGGTCATGCCCAGGGATCGCCCGGCTTCGTATTGGCCCTTGTCCACCGCACCGATGCCGGCGCGGATGATCTCCGCCATGTACGCGCCTTCATTCAGGCCCAGGGCGATGATCGCCGCCTGGATGTTGCCCGGCACGATGAACCAGCCGAGGTCCAGGTCTTCGAAGCGGAATATCCCCCCCGCCGCCAATGCCGTGTACAGAAACACGATCTGCACCAGCAACGGCGTGCCGCGCATCAGCCAGACATAAAAGCGCACCGGGTACTGCAACAGCGGATTACTCGACAGCTTCATCAACGCCGCGATCAGCCCCAGCACGCAACCGAGCAACATCGCCGACACGCTGATCAGGCAGGTCAGCCACAGCCCCGTCAGGTAGACATCGCTGGGCTGCAACAGGTACTGCCAGAACACATCCCAATTGAAGTTCATCCGGTCTGCCCTCAGTCCAGTTTGTCGCTGTCGACGTGCCATTTACTGAGGAGCGCGGCGTAACTGCCGTCGGCGCGCATGCCTTGCAGGACTTCGGTCAAGGCCACGGTCAGCTGCGGATCGCTCTTGCGTACACCGAAGCCGGTGAGGATGCGATTGAACGCCGGCACCGCCGACTGGAACAGGTCAGGGGCGAGTTGCTGGTAATGCCCGGCGGATTCGACCGTGGTGCCGAAGGCGTCCACCTGATTGATGCGCAAGGCCTGGAACGCATCGGCGTCGACGTTGTACACCACCAGTTTCATCGGCGCCTTGCCAGCCGCTTCGAGTTTTTCGTTTTCCTTGCCCAGCAGCACCCGGATCGTCGAACCGTTGCTGACCGCCACCTTCAATCCGGACAGATCTTCCAGGCTGTTCACCGCTTTGGGGTTGCCCTTGGGCACCACGATGGATTGGCTGGAATACATGAAGTTGACGATGTCGATCACCTCGCGGCGTTCGGGCTTGTCGAACAGCTGATCGACGATCATGTCGCACTGCTGCGCCAGCAGCGCCGGGATCAGCCCGGCGAAAGGCGAGATGCGCCACTCGACCTTCTTGTCACCCAGGCGCTGGGCAATCGCTTCGCCCATGTCGACCTGCAACCCCACCGGTTTTTGCTTCACGTCGAACGACACCAACGGAGGGGAATCCATGCCGGAGCAATAGACGATCTTCTCGCTCTTGCTCAATCGCTCGGGTAACTCGGGGGCGGCGAACGCCCACTGCGAACACAGACTCAAGGTGAACACGGCAACTAACGCGCAAGGCTTGTGCATGGGCATGACTCCAGTGGGCTGCAACGGTGTCCCCTGTAGGAGCTGGCTTGCCAGCGATTGGCGCTTGAGTCTTGCTTCGCTCATTCGGCCGCCTTCGCCGGCAAGCCGGCTCCTACAAGGGGTGTGTGGTATCTGCTTTATTGGTGGGCTTCGAGAAACTGAATCAGTCGCGGAATGGTGCCTTCGATGTGTTCGCACACCACCGCGGCCGCCTTGTCCGGATCGCCCGAACGCAGTGCGGTTATGATCGAGGCGTGCTCGTCCCGCGCGCTGCGGGGTTTGTCGGCGTGTTGCAGCCACAGGCGCATGTGCGGTTCGATCACCGAATACAGCGCCGATATCTGGCGCATCAGGCGCGGCCGCTCACTCAGGCTGCACAGGTATTCATGGAAGGCCCGATGGCGGCTGACCCACTCGGCGCCGTCCTCCCGGTAATCGTCCATCTCGTCGAGCAGGCGCTCAAGATGGCTGAAATGGCGCTCGCTGAGTTTCGTCACGGCGACCCGGATGGCCAGGCCTTCAAGGGCGCTGCGCATCTCGAAGACTTCCCGCATCTCCTCGATGTTCAGGCCGCGCACGATCGCGCCGCGATTGGGCCGTAACGTCACCAGGCCATCGGCATCCAGGCGCCGGAAGGCCTCGCGCACCGGCATGCGGCTCATGCCGATTTCCCCGGCGATGTCCTCGGCAATCAGGCGCTCACCGGTGCGGTAACGGCCTTTACAGATCGCCTCCAGGAGAAAGTTGTAGGCCTCCTCTTCGGCGGTGACGGGTTGGCGCTCGGTGTAGGCAGGGGCGAATTTCATCGGTGCACCTTTTGTATTTTTGTATCCAATTATCCATATATCCAAAAAAGCACATTGCATGCCAAGTTACGTGCCGCATGTGCAGGTATCTGATTGGATTGATGTATTGGTCTACAGGAAGGCTCGGCTCCAGCCCGGTACGTCGCAGCAGGCGAGTTGAAATGCCCCAAGTTGTCACCTTACGGCCACAATAAGGTGCGTGTGGTAACACGACAGAAATGCAAACCGCAGCAGGCCGGGTGAAACGTTTTATCCGCGCTGCTAACCCTCTAAGCTTGCGTGTAAAGTAGCCGCCATAAAAATCTCAATCAGGAACCCTGACCGTGGCCAAATCCTCGCTCGAAATCACTGCCAACTTCGACAGCGGCAACATCCAGGTCATCGATGTCAGCGACCCGCTCAAGCCCCTGCTGGCCATCCGCCCCGACACCAAGAGCAACCATTTCCAGTGGTTCCACTTCAAGGCCAGCGGCCTGCATGTCGGCCAGGACCATTGGTTTCGCCTGAACAATGCCAGCCAGTCTTCCTACAACAAGGCCTGGACCGGTTATCAAGCGGTAGCGTCCTACGACCACGTCAACTGGTTCCGCGTGCCGACCATTTTTGAGGGCGACTGCCTGCGCTTCAGCCTCGAAGCTGAACAGACCCACGCCTGGTTCGCCTACTTCGAACCCTACAGCCGGGGGCGTCATGACTGGTTGATCGAGCAGGCGCTGACCAAGGCCGGCACCGAACTGCTGGCCACCGGCAAGAGTGTCGAAGGTCGCGACATCCAACTGCTGCGCAAAGGCACCGGTGCCGAAGGCCAGCGCAAGGTATGGATCATTGCCCAGCAACATCCCGGCGAACACATGGCCGAGTGGTTCATGGAGGGCGTGATCGAGCGCCTGGAAAAACACGACGACCCGGTGCTGAACAAACTGCTGGCCAGCGCCGACCTGTACCTGGTGCCGAACATGAACCCGGACGGTGCCTTCCACGGTCACCTGCGCACCAATGCCATGGGCCAGGACCTGAACCGCGCCTGGCAGAGCGCCAGCCAGGAGATCAGCCCGGAAGTCTTTTTCGTCCAGCAACAGATGGAACAGTACGGCGTCGACCTGTTCCTCGACGTCCATGGCGACGAGGAAATCCCCCACGTGTTCACCGCCGGTTGCGAAGGCAACCCAGGCTACACGCCGCGCATCGAAAAACTCGAAGAGCACTTCCGCAGCCACCTGAAACACACCACCAAGGACTTCCAGACCAAACACGGCTACACCCGCGACGAACCGGGCCAGGCCAACATGACCCTGGCGTGCAACAGCGTTGGCCAGAAGTACGACTGCCTGTCGCTGACCCTGGAAATGCCGTTCAAGGATCATGATGATCATCCGAACCCGTTGACGGGGTGGTCGGGGAAGCGGTCGAAGCAGTTGGGGAAGGATGTGCTGGCAACAGTGGCGGATATAATTGGCGAACTTCGCTAAATTATAATACGGCAGATCTAACATGATCTCACATCGTGTTAGGTCTCTCCATCAAGGACGTGCCAAAATAGAATCCGATTTCTGCGACTCGTACCCATTGACTATTGATTTTATCGAATACCATCTCAGCGCAGCAGGCGCATCAACAGTAAGTGTCGTCGCTCCAGTCTCTCCAAGATTGATACCTGGGTAAGGGTCAGAGCGTGTCACTCGATATTTTTGTGCTCCCTCCACCGCATTCCAGCCAAAGGTAATCGTATTTTGCGTTGAACTTATTTTTTTGAATCCTGTTGGCGCTGGGGGCTGAAAGTTTTCTCCCGGCTCGGGGCGTCCACAGTAGTAAGCCATATTACCAGTTGAACTATCGATCTGCTGCCCTCTTAAATATTGACCTTCCGGGCATGCAAAGGGGTGTTTGACAGGGTGCACGCTCGTATTGGGAATTCGCATAGCCGTCCACTCCTTAGCCAGTCCTACGCAAGTCATTACAAGTCTAACGTTCCCGGTATTATTTAGGCCGAAACTTGCCTGAACCTTATTTTCTGGACACATCGTACTATTTGTTTCGTAAGGTAAAGTAATTCTTTCAGCTAATCGCGAATGCAAGCCAGCACCTTGATATTGTGGCAGTGCACATCCAATGTAGAGCTTTTTGCGGCCTTCTTCGTACTTTTCTCCAGCCATTACAAAACTCGTTCCATCGCTTTGGCATGAAGCTTCGACTACATAAAAGGGTATCCACCAGATCGGACCGCGCCAGTCTCTTATTTGGTTCGGCTCCGCCTGGACGTTGGAATTTTTCGATAACAATGGAAGGGACACCGCTTGGTTAACAGATGGGCCGGATGAACAAGCTACCGCCAAGGTTGATATTGCAATGACAGATAATGAGCTTTTAAAACGTTGCATACCATTGAAGCGATTAAATACCACCATGGTTGCTCTCCCTTTAAACTTGTTAAATACCAATAGCCATCTGGCACGCCCAAAAACAGCTAAAAATATTTGATCAGCTTTTCCAGAAGAAAGAACCTGTAAGAAATGACAGCTTTCTAGAAATCAAAATACCATATCGCTATAAAAAACCGATTTTGCACATTAAACCCGTTTTCTCAATCTCGAAATATATCCCTCGTGTAAATGCGAACATACCAGGCAGCGCGCTCAGAATGGGGCGCTGCCCGACTTCTCAACTCCGGTCTTTTCCCATCAGCATACTCTGCAGTACACCATCGCGCCGCACCCAACCATGAAACAACGCCGCCGCCAGATGCAGCAGCACGGTCAGCAACAGCAGATACGCCAGATACCCATGCGCCTTGCGCAGGAACGCGAACACCTGCGCATTCGGCGGCACGATCGATGGTAATTGCAATGAACCGCTGAGCATCACCGGCTCGCCCGACGCCGAGATCATTGCCCAGCCCAACAACGGCAATACCAGCATCAAGGCGTACAGCAGAACGTGCGATGCCTTGGCCGCCAGCACTTGCCAACCCGGGAGGTCGGCCGGCAGCGGGGGTTGTTGGGTAGAGAAGCGCACCGCCAGGCGCACGATCACCAGCAGCAGGATGGCGACTCCCAACGGCTTGTGCAGGTGAATCAGCCATTCATGACGCTCGGACACCGAAGCGACCATGCCGGCGCCGATAAACAGCATGGCCATAACCATGAGTGCCATCAGCCAGTGCAGCAGGCGCGCCAGGGGGGCGAAATGCTTCGGTTGAGTACTCATTGCTGGGCCTCCTGTTTGGCGGCGGGTAACTGGCTGACTTCGCTGGTGCGACGCAGGTAGGAATTGGAATAACCGGCCGAGCGAGCGGCGAGCAATGGGTCGTCGGAACCTTCGATCCCGGCAGGCAACACCAGCGGGTCGTAGTTGATGTCACGGCATTCGCCGTTGAGTTGCGGCTGGGTGCTTTCAAGGACCAATGTCCCCGCGTTCAACACTTTGCGCCCCTCTGGCCAGGCCTTGCTCGCGTCGTTGACCGGATCGCCGGGGTTGGCCAGGATGATGTTCAACTGCCAACGCAACGGCCCTGCGGCGATGCGCTGAACCAGATCCTTCTCCAGGAAATCGGTGCCCGCAGGCGCCGTAGCGACCGGCGCATCCTGGGCCACCGGCACCATGCTCCAGCGCACGGCTTGCCGTTGTCCTGCGGCGTTAACCAGGTAAAACGCGTTGACGCTGTTGTAGGTTTCGGTCACGTAGCTGGCAGACGGTTTGGCGGTCTTGATCCAGGCCAGGAACGGCGCGGATTCCGGGTGCGAAGCGAAGAATGCAGGCACCGCGGCGGGGTCTGGTTTGCCGGTCGCCGGGACCGGTGATTGGGCCTGCTGAAACTGATAGAACGCCTCCGGTGTACCCACCGGAAACACCGGCATGCTGTTCATCCCGGTGCGCCACTGCTGGCCGTTGGCCTGGGTGAAACGCAAGGCCATGCTGCGGATCGGCACCGCGCCGTCCGGTGCATAAGGGTTGCCCGCGGGCAAGGCAAAACGACCGACCACGGGCGTGCGTGCCTGATTGAACACCTGCGCGCTGGAATAGCTGCGCGCATCAAAGCTGCTCTCGAAATGGCCGATCACGCACACGCCTTTGGAGTGGTTGCGCCGGAACCCCGGATGCACGCCGTTGTTGGTTTCCAGCACATTGATCAGCTTTTTCGGGGTCAGGCGCTGTGGGTCAAGGGTGCCGTTGACGTAGGCAAACGCCCCAGCCACTGCGGCGACGACCACGGCAATGCCGGCCAGGCGCAGCACCAGGCTCGCGCCACTCAAGGGTGGCCGGGTTGGCGGTGTTGATCGATCTACCATGAAAGACTCCGGGCCATCGGCCACAAGTGAGAAGAATCAAGCAGACGAACCCCACGAGGGTTTATTCCATCGCGCGGTATTTATTTTTTCAGTCGTGGAATAACCTCGAGTGCCGGGCGTCTTCCTAGTCCAAAGCGTAGTGACTAGTCAGAACTTCATGAACGAGATCGACGAACAACTGAGAGAAATCATTCCCCGATTGCGGCGGTTTGCCCTGTCGTTGACGCGCAACCCCAGCAGCGCCGACGATCTGGTGCAGTCCTGCCTTGAGCGGGCGCTGTCGAGTTGGGGCGGCAGGCGCGTCGAAGGCGACTTGCGCGCCTGGTTGTTCTCGATTCTGTATCGACAGTTTCTCGATGCTCACCGCCGTACCCGACGCTATGCCCGAATGCTCGAATTCTTTACCGGACGCGACGATGCGCAGCCTTCCGTGGAGCGCACCGTGATCGCCCAATCGACCCTCGACGCCTTCGATCGACTGCCCACCGAACAGCGGGCGCTGCTGCTGTGGGTGTCGGTGGAAGGCCTGAGTTACAAAGAGGTCGCCGAGATTCTCGACGTCCCCACCGGCACCGTGATGTCCCGCCTGTCCCGGGCTCGCCAGGCCCTGCGCCAACTCAGCGATGGCGAAATCAACCGCCCTTCCCTGCGGAGACTCAAATGATCAGCATGCCCCCCAGTGAGCGCGACCTGCACGCATACGTCGACCATCAGCTCGGCGAGGAAGACCGGCGCCTGGTGGAGACCTTTCTGGCCAGTAACCCACAGGTAGCGGCGCAGGTTCGCGGTTGGCAGCAAGACGCCCAGCACCTGCGCGCGGCCCTCGGTGCCGCCTTGCAGCAGCCGGCCAATCCCGACCTTGATCCGGCCGTCATTCGCCAACGCATGAAGCGCCAGTCCCGTCGCCACCTGGCCAGCGCCGCAGTGTTGTTGATCGCGGTCAGCGTCGGCGGGTTCGGCGGCTGGCAGGCGCGGGAAGTGACCCTCGTCAGCACCCAGCTACCGATGACCGACGCCCTGCAGGCCTATCGCCTGATTGCCCAGCAAGGCCTCTTGCCGGCCGACTACAAGGCCGGCGACGAAGGTGACATGCAGGGCTGGCTCGACCGTTATTTCACCCAGGCCAATCGCCTGCCTGACTTGTCGGGCGCGGGATTCAAACCGGCCAGCGGGCGCTTGCTCAGCACCGAGCAGGGACCTGCGGCGATGGTGGTCTACGAGAACCAGGGCGGGCAGAAGATCAGCTTTTACGTGCGCCCGCCGGGACCGAAGAACTACCTGCTGCCGAGGGGCAGCCGTAGCGATGGCGGTTTGCAGGCCGAGTACTGGTCGGGTAGCGGTTATAACTATGCGATGGTCAGCCCGGCGGATACGCCGGCGGCGCAGATGCTCAGGCAAACGGTGCAATTTTGACTACACCATAAATCCCTGTAGGAGCTGGCTTGCCAGCGAAGGCGTCCTTCCTGTCAACAACGATGCCGCCTGATCCACCGCTTTCGCTGGCAAGCCAGCTCCTACAGGGGTTGCATGGTGGTTTAGAAATCGCGCTTATAGAAGATGTCCAGCGAACTGGCCACGCCACCGGCGGCTTCCAGGTAAACCTGCGATGGTCAGCCCGGCGGATACGCCGGCGGCGCAGATGCTCAGGCAGACGGTGCAATTCTGACCACACCACAAATCCCTGTAGGAGCTGGCTTGCCAGCGAAGGCGTCCTTCCCGTCAACCGCGATGTTGCCTGATTCACCGCTTTCGCTGGCAAGCCAGCTCCTACAAGGGGTTGCGTGGCGGTTTAGAAATCGCGTTTGTAGAAGATGTCCAGCGAACT